>NZ_JBWJPC010000005.1:0-373450 GCF_056393145.1 Stenotrophomonas sp. Steno-Z4
AAAAACCCCGCTGCTGACGCAGCGGGGTTTTTTCTTTTCCGCGATGGGCGCGTGCCGACCAACGGTCGGCACCTGCCGTGACGGGCCGGGCGGCGGTAGGGTCGGTTCCCAAACGACTGCCGATAACGGTGATCGGCACGGTGACGAATGGACTCCGATCGAAATGCGTTGCCTGCGTTCGTGGTCATGTCCCAACGGGGTAACCACCACCACGGCGGTCGATTGGGATGCGACCCTACCGGCTTCGTCTGACAGGCTGATTGATACTTGCCGGATACAACCGGCCATAGGCGAGCGCCACTCTGTGGTCATGCCCACTCCACGCCTCCTCATCGGCCGCCGCTCCCTTCAGGGCGCGTACTACATGCTCACCACCGTAGTGGCCGGCCGCGAATCGATCTTTGTCGATGACGCCACCGTCGAATGCGTGGTCGAGGCACTTCGCTGCTCAGATCGCGAACATCGCTCACGCACGCTCGCATGGGTGGTGATGCCGGATCACGTCCATTGGCTGATGCAACTGGGCAACGGCAACATCAGTCGCTGTGTCCAAGCCTTCAAATCCCGCTCCTCTCGTGCAGTCAATCTGCATCGCGGCAGCGAGGGCCCGTTGTGGCAACGGGGCTTCTACGACCACTGCATCCGCTCAGACGAATCTTTACTCACACAGGCCAACCATCTGATCGAGAACCCGGTTCGTTCGGGACTTGCTACAAAGGCAGGCGAGTACCCGTATTGCTGGACGCGGTGGCCCTCCGCTACCGAGTGACCCCCAAAAAAGAAGCGGCACCAAAGGCGCCGCTTCCTTTCAACCAGCGATGTAGGCCAGGCTTACTTCGCAGCCGGAGCCGCCGCAGCCGCCTCGGTCTTGCCCTTCATCATCTCGTCGCGGGCTGCCTTGAACGGGTTGCCCTCGTACCAGTTCGGCCACTGGCCGCCCACTGCGATGGCCTTGCCCACGCCGTGCAGCAGCTCCAGGTCTTCCACGGTGCCGTCCAGCTTCCAGGTACTGGCGTCGTACTCGTCCTTGGGGCCGTGGTACCGGTCGCGGCCATACGCCTCAGCCGCCTTGCGGCCTGCGTCAACGCCGCCGTCGAGCAGGTCTTCGCCGCCGTCGGCATACAGCGCCGGCACGCCGGCCTTGGCGAAGTTGAAGTGGTCCGAACGGAAGTAGAAGCCGCTCTGCACCGAGGTTTCGCCGTGCAGCGTGCGACCCTTCTCCGCCGCAAGCGGCTTGAGGATGTCCTCCAGCTGCGAGCTGCCGAAGCCGGTCACGGTCAGGTCCTTGGCCTTGCCGGCCACCGACATTGCGTCGATGTTGATCACGCCGGCAATCTTGTCCAGCGGGAAGGTCGGGTGGTTCACGTAGTACTTCGACCCCAACAGACCCGATTCTTCCAGCGTCACCGCCAGGAATACCACCGAACGCTCCGGCGCGGGCTGCTCATGCGCCATCGCATCGGCGATCTCCAGGATGCCGGCCACGCCCGTGGCGTTGTCGATGGCACCGTTGTAGACGTTGTCGCCCTGCTCGCCCTCATGCTTGCCCAGGTGGTCCCAGTGCGCCATGTACAGCACGGCCTCGTCGGCATGCTTGGTGCCCGGCAGCACGCCGACCACGTTGCGCGACTTCTTTTCGGCGATGGTGCTCTTCAGGTCCAGCGAGATCTTCGCCTTCAGCGGCACCGGCTTGAAGCCGCGCTTGTTGGCATCCTTGTAGGCCTGGTCCAGGTCCAGCCCGGCATCGGCGAACAGCTGGCGCGCCGCATCGGCGCTCAGCCAGCCCTGCGCCGGCAGGCGGGGTTCCGGATCGTCCTTGGCCGGCAGGTCGTACTGCGGGCCGGCCCACGAGTTCTTCACCACGTCCCAACCGTACGAAGCACCGGCGGTGTCATGCACGATCAGCGCCGCGGCAGCGCCCTTGCGGGCGGCCTCTTCGAACTTGTAGGTCCACCGGCCGTAATAGGTCATGCGCTTGCCGTCGAACAGCTTCTCGTCGTTGACGTGGAAACCCGGGTCGTTGACGAACATGACCACCGTCTTGCCCTTCCAGTCCTGGCCAGCGTAGTCGTTCCACTTCTGCTCCGGCGCATCCACGCCGTAGCCGACGAAGACCAAGTCGCTGCCGTCGATCTTCACTTCCTTCTGGCCACTGCGGGTGCCGATCACCATGTCGGTGCCGAACTTCAGGTCGCGCTGCTTGCCGGCCTGGTCCAGCTTCAGCACGGTGCTCTCATCGGCGGTGGTTTCGGTCATCGCCACCTCCTGGAACCAGCTGTCGCCGTTGCCCGGCTGCAGGCCGATGCGCTGCATCTGGTCGCGGATGTACTCCACCGTGCGGTCTTCGCCGGTGCTGCCCGGCGCGCGGCCTTCGAACTCATCCGACGACAGGGTCTTGACCAGCTCGCCGAAGTCGCCGGCGTTGATTTCGGCCGAGAAGGCGTGGCCGGCGGCGGCCGGGGCGGTATCAGCAGCCGGCGCGGCCGCCGGTGCAGTGGTCTCGCCCTTGCACGCGGTCAGCGCGGCGGTGGCGGCCAGGCACAACAGAAGTTTGCGGGACATCATCGATTCCTGGAGACAGAGGGCCGGTGCGCGGGCACCGGATGGAAGAGTATCAATCGTTCGGCGCGGCGTCGGTGTCGAACGGCACGGGTTGGGCGCCCTCGACCGGACCGATGTGCGCGCTGCGGTGCACGTACAAGGTGACCTCGCGCTCGAAGTGCAGCGGGCCGTTGACCGCCGCATTCGGGCCGATGATCACGCGCGGCTTGCGTCCGGCGCGCAGCGACAGGCTGAAGCTGGGCTTGTTGACGTGGATGCCGCCCTCGACCACCGAACCGATGCCGACGGTGATGTCGCCGTTGACCGTCTCGATGCCCTGGGACAGCCGCGTCTCCACCAGACCGATGCCGCCGTTGACGGTTTCCACGCCACCGTCGATGCGGGTGCCGCGGTCGACAAAGATGCTGCCGTTGACGGTTTCGACATCGCCATCGACCACGACGCGCTGCCCGATCTTGATGCCGCCGTTGACGGTCGAGATGCCACGGGTGCGGGCGCGCTCATCCACCTGGATGCCGCCGTTGACGGTCTGGATGTCGCCGGCCTCGGCGCCGCCCTCGACGGTGATTCCACCATTGACGGTGTCCAGGTCGCCGTAGGTCTGGCCGGCGCTGGCGGTGATGCTGCCATTGACCTTGCTGATGCCATCGCTGGCGAAGGCGGGCGCGCAGGGCAGCACCAGGGCAATCAGCAGCGGTAGCGGGAAACGTTTCATGGGGTGCCTCGTCCGGGTATGCGGCTGGCAGGCCGCCTTCAGGAATGTCACCATGCAGCGCTGCAATCCGCATCTGCCTGAAGTCACTGGAAAGCCCTTGCGCCCCAACGTCTTTTCCTCACGCGGGAATAACAATCCGACCGCTGGGCACGGCCGTAGCTCGCGCTGGCCGGTGGCGCTGTCGGCGCTGGCACTGATTCTGGCGATGATCGGCGCTGCGCCGCTGGCCGCGCAGAACCCGAAGGACGCCGAGCGCAAGCTGCAGAAGCTGCGCACCGAGCTGAAGGGCGTCGCCCAGGAACGACGCACGCTGGAAGGCCAGCGCGGGCAGGCCTCGCGCCAGCTGCGCGAGGCCGACGAGAAGGTCGCCCGCACCGGCCGCGTGCTGGCCGAGACTGAAACCGCGCTGCAGCGCGAAACCCGCGCCCTGCAGGAGGCGCAGCAGCGCCGCAGCGAACTGCAGGCGGGCCTGCAGCAGCAGCGCCAGGAGCTGGCCTCGCTGCTGCGCGCCGCCTACCGCATTGGCAACAACGCACCGTTGAAGCTGCTGCTGTCGCAGGACCGGGTGGCCGATGCCAACCGCACGCTGGCCTACCACCGTTACCTGCAGCGCGAACGCGCGCGGCGCATCGGCGCGCTGACCGCCGACCTGACCGAACTGGAATCGCTGGAGGCGCAGATCGCCGAACGCCGCCAGGCGCTGGAAGGCACCCGCCAGCAGCAGAAACAACAGGCCGCCAGCCTGGCTGCGGACCGCCGCACGCGCGCCGAGACGGTGGCCAGCCTGGACGAACGCTACAAAGACCGCAGTGAGCGCGAGAAGGCGCTGGGCCAGGACGCCAAGGCGCTGGAAACGCTGCTGGCCAACCTGCGCGCTGCTGCCGCCCGTGCCGAAGCCGAACGCCGTGCCGCCGCGCGCCGCGCCGCCGCGGAAAAAGCCGCCGCCGAGAAGGCCGAGCGCGCTGCCGCCGCCAGTGGCACCAAGCCGCCGCCGCGCCCGGGCAAGACCCCGCCGGCGGTCGCCTCGGCACCGGCGCCCAAGGTGGGCGGGCTGGGCTGGCCGCTGTCGGGCAACCTGCTGGCGCGTTACGGCGGCAAGCTGCCGGACGGGCGCACCAGCAGTGGTGTGCTGATCAGCGCGCCTGCCGGCAGCACCGTTACCGCCGTCGCCGATGGCACCGTGGTGTTCTCCGACTGGATGACCGGCTACGGCATGATCCTGATCGTGGATCACGGCAATGGCTACATGAGCCTCTACGCGCACAACGACACGCTGCTGCGCGATGCCGGCGGCACGGTGAAGAAGGGCGATGCCGTGGCCAAGGTCGGCAACTCGGGCGGGCAGGGCGTTACCGCGCTGTATTTTGAATTGCGGCGTAACGGGCAGCCGGTGGATCCGTCGTCGTGGCTGCAGCGCCGGTAGCCCCGTTCAACGGGAATTTACCGTGCCTTCGCGCATAATCGGGCCACGCATCATCGGTGCGTGTGGTCCCGTCCCCCGCTCAACCTGGAGTGCTTCATGCGCGTAGCCCGTTCCGCCACCCTGCTGCTGGCCCTGGTGCCGGCGCTGTCATGGGCGCAGCAGACCGCCCAGGTTCCGGAACGCGGCGGCGATGCAGCCTCCACCGAAGAGGCGGTAACCTCGCGCGTGCCGCTGGATGAAATCCGCCGTTACGTCGCCGTCTACAACGCGGTACGTGCCGCGTATGTCGAGCCGGTGGACGACAAGAAGCTGATGCAGTCGGCCATCCGTGGCCTGCTGCTGGACCTGGACCCGCACAGCACCTACTTCGACAAGGAAGATGCCGAAGCCTTCGACGAACAGGCCGAAGGTGCCTATGAAGGCATCGGCGTGGAGCTGCAGCAGCAGCCCGACAACAGCAGCCTCAAAGTCATCTCGCCGATCGACGACACCCCGGCGGCCAAGGCCGGCATCCTGGCCGGCGACCTGATCATCGCCATCGACGGCAAGCCGATCAGCGTGATCGAAGCCACCGAGCCGCTGCGTGGCAAGGCTGGCAGCAAGGTGATCCTCACCATCGTGCGCGAGGGCAAAGCCAAGCCGTTCGATGTGCCGATCACCCGCGAAACCATCCGCGTCACCAGCGTGCGCAGCCGCATGCTGGAACCCGGCTATGGCTACGTGCGCCTGAGCACCTTCCAGGCCGATACCGGTGCCGATTTCCAGAAGCACGTGGGCCAGCTGCAGCAGCAGGCCGGCGGCAAGCTCAAGGGCCTGGTGCTGGACCTGCGCAGCAACCCCGGTGGCCTGCTCACCGCAGCAGTGCAGGTCGCCGACGACCTGCTGGACAAGGGCAACATCGTCAGCACCCGGGGCCGCATCGCGATCAGCGACGCGCGCTTCGATGCCACGCCCGGCGACCTGCTCAAGGGTGCGCCGGTGGTGGTGTTGGCCGATGCCGGTTCGGCCAGCGCCTCGGAAGTGCTGGCCGGCGCACTGCGCGACAACGGCCGTGCCCGCGTGATCGGCAGCCGCACCTTCGGCAAGGGCTCGGTGCAGACCGTGCTGCCGCTGGACAACGGCGATTCGGTCAAGCTGACCACCGCGCGCTATTACACCCCGAGCGGCAAATCGATCCAGGCCACCGGTATCGTGCCCGACGTGGTGCTGGTGCCGGAGAAGAAGCCAGGCGAAGACGACGACCTGCCGGCCAGCCTGTCCGATTACAGCGAAGCGACGTTGCCGGGCCACCTGCGCGGTGACGAGGAAGGCGGCGAAGGCTACCAGGCCGGCGATGTACTGCCCGGCGACGGCCCGATCAACGACGCGCTGGCGGAGCTGAAGCAACCCGGTTCGGTGGCCGCAAAGCAGAAGGCCGAAGCGACGAGGAAGCCGGCGCCCAAGGTGGAAGCCAAGCCGAAGCCGGAACCTGCACCCACGCCGTGACGGGTGCACCCGCTGGTAGAGTCGGTTCCCAAACGACTGCCGATAACGGTGCAACGCCCGGTAACGCATTGCGTTGAACGGCGTAACAGCCGGATCCGCCGATGTTCATGCCGACATCGAACGCGGCGGGTACCACGGCGGTCGATTGGGATGCGACCCTACCAGCCTGCGGCGCACGCTTAAAACCCGTGCCGCTTCCGCAACCGCCGCGCGATCGCCGCGCGCACGTACACCCCATACACCAGCCCGAACACGAACCCGGCAATGTGTGCCCACCAGGCCACCATGCCGAAGGTCGGGCCGATGTACGCGAACACCACCTGCAGCCCCGCCCACACGCCGATCAGCAGGTAGGCCGGCGCCCGCACGAATTCCAGGAACAGCCCCAGCGGGATCACCACCCCCAGCCGTGCGCCCGGGAACAGGGCCAGGTACGCCCCGATCAGCGCCGACACCGCGCCACTGGCGCCGATGATGATCTGGTCCGGGCTGCCCATCGTGTAGATCGCGGTGAGGTTGGAGATGGCCCCGCCCACCAGGAACAGCAGGATCAGCCGCCACGGCCCCAGCACCCGCTCGGCGGGCAGCCCGAAGATCAGCAGGAACACCAGGTTGCCCAGCAGGTGCGACCAGTCCGCGTGCAGGAACAGCGCGGTGAACAGCCGCAGCACGCTGCCGTCCTCGAAGGTCGCCCACCAGTCCAGCGGCCGGGTCAGCCCGGTGGACAGCGCGCCCCAGTCCATCCACAGGCTGCGCCGGGCATCGCCCGGGCGCGAGATCGACCACAGGAACGCGGCCCACAGCGTCGCGAACAGCAGGGGCGTCGCCCAGCGGACGGCGGACTTCTTGCGGGAGGGGAGCGAGACAAACATGCGTGGGCGCTAGCCTAGCGCGGCAACGCGCCTGAAGGAGCGAAGACGCGTTCAGCCTGAATAGCCGGAAAGGGTGATCGCGTTATTGTTTCATTAACTGGTCTGGGTATACTCGCATACGGCGTCGTATGTCGGGAGGGGAATCCGGCGCGTTGTGTCAAGTCCTTCGGGGCCTGGGACAGCGCAGGCGCGCGTTGCCAAACCACACGCATTTCCGGAGAGAACAAACGATGCATACCGCTTCCACCCTCGCTCGCGTCACCGCCCTCGCTGTCGGCATCGCCGGTGTCCTGGCCGTTGGCCACGTCAACGCCGCCGCCTTCCAGCTGAAGGAAAACAGCGCCAAGGGCCTCGGCCGCGCCTTCGCCGGTTCGGGCAGCGCCCAGGGCGACGCCTCGATCATCGCGGTCAACCCGGCCGGCATGCGCCAGCTGGAAGGCACCCAGATCCAGGGCGACCTGAGCGCCATCAGCTTCAAGGCCGAATTCGAAGGCACCGGCCGCAAGCCGACCGGCCAGCCGCAGACCGGCGGTGACGGCGGCGACGCCGGCATGATCGCCCCGGTTCCGGCCGCGTACTTCCACATGCCGATCGGCGAACAGGCCCACTTCGGCGTGTCGCTGACCGCTCCGTTCGGCTTCAAGACCGACTACGACAACGGCTGGGTGGGTCGCTACAGCGGCCTGAAGACCGACCTGAAGGCGATCGACCTGGGCTTTGCCGCCTCGTACGACGTCAACCCGTACGTGTCCTTCGGCGCGTCGGTGTTCGTTGAGCACCTGACCATCGAACTGAGCAACAACATCGACTTCGGCACCGCACTGGCCCAGTCCCGCGTGCCGGGCTTCGCCCCGGGCAGCGCCGATGGCAAGCTGACCATGGAAGGTGACAACAATGCGGTGGGCTGGACCGTCGGCGGTCTGTTCAGCCCGGATGAGAACACCCACATCGGCTTCAGCTATCGCTCCAAGGTCGAGCACAAGATCACCGGCGGTGATGCCACCTTCGACGTGCCGGCCAACGCTGCTGCCGTGCTGGCCGTGGCCCAGCCGGGCCGCTTCGTGACCACGTCGGGCAAGGCCACCGTGACCCTGCCGGCGTCGGCCACCATGAGCATCACCCACAATGTCAACGACCGTTGGACCGTGATGGGTGACGTGACCCGTACCGCCTGGTCGACCGCGTTCGACTCGGTCACCATCGACTACGGTTCGGCCCAGCCGGATTCGGTCCTGGACTTCTCCTACCGCGACACCACCTTCGTCTCGCTGGGTGCGGACTACAAGCTGAGCGACACCCTGACCCTGCGTGGCGGCGTCGCGTACGACCAGACCCCGACCACCGACGCCCACCGCGACGTGCGTGTGCCGGACACCAGCCGCAAGTGGCTGTCCTTCGGCCTGGGCTGGACCCCGGCGGCGAACATGGAATACAACTTCGGTTATACCCACCTGTTCACCAGCGACCCGAACGTGAACATTGGCGCCACCACCAACAACCAGGGCAACTCGCTGACCGGCAAGTACAAGGTCCGCGGCGACGTGCTGGCTGCATCGTTCAACTACAAGTTCTGATCCACGGCGTTCGCGCCGCGTAACAGACGGAAGGCCCCGCGCAAGCGGGGCCTTCTGCGTTGTGGGTCGGCAACCGGATGCGAAACCGGATGCGAACGCGGATGCGAAACCGCACCGGTAGAGCCGACTGTTAGTCGGCTGCTCTACGCGCGGTCTACGGCTTCATGCGAACGGCAGCCGACTGACAGTCGGCTCTACCCGCACGCGGGCGAACGTCCTGCGGCGTACAACAGGCCCTGCCGCAGGTGCGCCAGGAAATCGCGGTTGCGGTACAGCGCTGCGTCATGCCCCAGGCCGGTGTACCAGCTGCGCCCGCCATCAAACCGGTGGCACCACGCAATGGGGTGGTCGGCACCCATCGTGCCGCCCTGGTACATGCGCTCGTCCACAGTGGCAGTGACCTGCACGACCCCACGCGGGTTGCTGCGGTAGTTGTACAGCTCGTCGCGGACCGGCCAGGAGGTGCCCTGCGGCTTGCCCTCGCGCTCAGGCTGCACGCGGCTGAACTGCAGGCCTTCGGGGTGGTTCTTGAAATACGCGCCCACCAGCTGCCCATACCAGGGCCAGTCGTACTCGGTGTCGGCGGCCGAATGCACGCCCATGAACCCGCCACCCGCGCGGATGAAGGTCTCCATCGCCTGCTGTTGGGTGGCATCGAGCACATCGCCGGTGGTGTTGGCGAACACCACCACCCGGTAGCGGGCCAGGTTGGCGTCGTTGAAATCGGCCGCGTTCTCGCTCTGGTCCACTGCCATCCGCTCGCGCTCGGCCAGCAGGCGCAGCGTGCTCACGGCAGTGGGAATCGAGTCGTGGCGGAACTTGGCGGTACTGGTGAACACCAGCACGCGCTCGTTGGCCGCCGCCATGGCCGCGGGAACGGTGGACAGGAACATCGCCAACAGCAACGGCAGGACATTTGGGCGCATGGCCGGATCATGCCACAGCCCCGTACAATCCCGGTCCGCGTGCAGCCGGCCGGATGCCGCCTGCGGCGCAGGAACCGCTTCACGATCCATGACAAGGAAACCACATGTCGCCCGTTCTGCTTCGTTCCACCCTGGCCTTCGCCCTCTCCGCGCTGGCCGCGCCGGCTTTCGCCGCCGCCGATTTCGCCACCTGCTTCACCCTCACCCCGGGCCTGCGCTTCTCCACCGGCGATGAAACCCTGACCATCGAGAAGGCGGAGTTCGCCGGCCAGCAGGCCATCCGCGTGCAGAGCGCCGGTGGTGGCGTCGGTACGGCCGCCTACTACGATGCCAGCGGCCGCCAGCTGCTGGGCCAGGACCGCTACGGCATCTCCGCGTGGGGTGGCGACGCCTCCCGGCCGGTGATGACCGATACCTTCAAGCCCGCGCCGACCTTCCCGCAGACCGCCAGGCCGGGCGAGCGCTTCGTGGTCAACGGCAGCGGCGAACGCACCCACCACGTGGAAGAAACGGTGGAGCCGGTGGATTACGACGGCTTCAACGACTACACCTTCGTCGGCTTCGAAGACGTGGAGGCCACGGTCGACGACCAGCCGCGCACCTTCAAGGACACCTGCCACGTCAGCGCGACCTTCGAAGACAACCGCATGGAAGCCTGGTACGCACCGGGGTTCGGCCGCATCAAATTCGAGCGCTACATGGGCGAAGAACTGCTCATGCGCGATGAGATCGAGGCCATCCACGCCGAGTGACGGCGTCGGCATCACCCACGAAAAACCCCGCTTTCGCGGGGTTTTTCGTTCAAACCATCACAACATCGATCAATCGCCCAACGTCAGCAGCGACGCATTGCCACCGGCCGCGGTGGTGTTCACGGTGACGGTCTTCTCGGTGGCAAATCGCAGCAGGTAGTGCGGGCCGCCGGCCTTCGGACCGGTGCCCGACAGGCCCTGGCCGCCGAACGGCTGCACGCCCACCACCGCACCGATCTGGTTGCGGTTGACGTACACGTTGCCCACGTTCACCCGCGAGGAAATGCGGTCCACGGTTTCGTCGATGCGCGAATGCACGCCCAGGGTGAGGCCGTAGCCGGTGGCGTTGATCTGGTCGATCACCGCATCGAGCTGGTCGCCCTTCCAGCGGATCACGTGCAGCACCGGCCCGAAGATTTCCTTGTGCAGCTGGTCCAGGTTCTTCAGCTCATACGCGCGCGGCGCGAAGAAGGTGCCGTGCGCGGCCGCTTCGCTGAGCTCGGCAGCGGCGATCAGGCGCGCTTCCTTCTCCATGCGCACCGCATGTTCCTGCAGGATCTGCAGCGCATCGGCATCGATCACCGGGCCGACGTCGGTCGACAGCAGGCCCGGGTCGCCGATCTTCAGCTCGGCCATCGCACCGGCCAGCATGGTCATCACCTTGTCGGCGATGTCGTCCTGCACGAACAGCACGCGCGCGGCCGAGCAGCGCTGGCCGGCCGAGGTGAACGCCGAACCGATCGCATCCTTGACCAGCTGTTCCGGCAGCGCCGAGGAATCGGCGATGAAGGCGTTCTGGCCGCCGGTTTCGGCGATCAGCACGCCAATGGCGGCATCGCGCGCAGCCATCGCACGGTTGATCGCGCGCGCGGTATCGGTCGAACCGGTGAAGGCCACGCCGGCCACGCGCGGGTCGGCGGTGAGCGCGGCACCCACGGTGGCGCCGTCGCCCGGCAGGAACTGCACCACGCCTTCGGGCACGCCGGCGTCCAGCAGCAGCTTCACCGCGTAGTAGCCGATCAGGTTGGTCTGTTCGGCCGGCTTGGCGATCACGCTGTTGCCGGCGGCCAGCGCGGCGCTGACCTGGCCCAGGAAGATCGCCAGCGGGAAGTTCCACGGGCTGATGCACACGAACACGCCGCGGCCATGCAGCTGCAGCTCGTTGGATTCACCGGTCGGGCTGGGCAGCTTTTCGGCATGGCCGAACTGCTCGCGCGCCTGCTTGGCGTAGTAACGCAGGAAGTCCACCGCTTCGCGCACTTCGGCGATGCCGTCGGGCAGGCTCTTGCCGGCTTCCTTGACGCACAGCGCCATGAACTCGGGCAGGCGGGCTTCCAGCTGGTCGGCAGCGTGCTCGAGGATCGCGGCGCGGCTGGCGGCCGGGGTGCGGTTCCACTGCGGCTGGGCGGCCACGGCGTTGGCCAGGGCCTTTTCCACGGTGGCGCTGTCGGCCGGCTGCCACTGGCCCACCACCTGGCGCGTGTCGGCCGGGTTGACCACGTTCAACAGCGCGCCGGTGGGCTGTGCACCCGGCACCAGCGGAGCGGCCTGCCACGGCTTGACGGCGGCGTTGAGCTGCTCGGCCAGGGCGCGCAGATCGTTGTCGTTGGCGAGATTGACGCCCATGGAGTTCTTCCTGTCGTGGTTCTGGCTGCGCAGCAGGTCAACCGGCAGCGGGATTTTCGGGTGCGGAATGGAATCGAACGAAGCAACGGCCTCGACCGGATCGCGGATCAGGTCATCGATGGCCACCGCGTCGTCGGTGATGCGGTTGACGAAGCTGGAGTTGGCGCCGTTCTCGAGCAGGCGGCGCACCAGGTACGGCAGCAGGTCTTCGTGCGAACCCACCGGGGCGTACACGCGGCACGGCACGTTCAGGCGGTGGGCCGGCACCACTTCGGCGTACAGGTCATCACCCATGCCGTGCAGCTTCTGGTGTTCGTACTGGCCACCCTGCGCGATCGCCTGCACCGCCGCGATGGTGTGCGCGTTGTGCGTGGCGAACATCGGGTAGATCGCATCGGCATGGGTGAACAGACGCTTGGCACAGGCCAGGTAGGACACGTCGGTGTTCTGCTTGCGGGTGAACACCGGGTAGGCCGGCAGGCCGTCGATCTGGGCGCGCTTGATCTCCGCGTCCCAGTACGCGCCCTTGACCAGGCGCACCTGCAGGCGACGGCCGATGCGGCGGGCCAGGTCGGCCAGGTAATCGATCGTGTACGGGGTGCGCTTCTGGTACGCCTGCACCACCACGCCGAAGCCTTCCCACCCGGCCAGCGAGGCATCGCTCACCACCGCTTCGATGATGTCCAGCGACAGTTCCAGGCGGTCGGTTTCCTCGGCATCCACCGTGCAGCCGATGCCGTACGACTTGGCCAGTTGTGCCAGTTCCAGCACGCCCGGGACCAGGTCGGCCATCACGCGCGCGCGCTTGGCGTGCTCGTAGCGCGGGTACAGCGCCGACAGCTTGATGGAAATGCCCGGCGCCGAATTGACGTCGCCATCCGGGCGGCCACCGCGGGCCTTGTGGTCGCCACCGATGGAGTGGATCGCGCGGCGGTAGTCTTCCAGGTAACGCTTGGCGTCCTTCATGGTCAGCGCGCCTTCGCCAAGCATGTCGAACGAATAGCGGTAGCTGGCGTTGTCGCCCTTGTGCGAGCGCGACAGCGCTTCGTCGATGGTGCGGCCCATGACGAACTGGTGGCCCATGATCTTCATCGCCTGGCGCACGGCCAGGCGGATCACCGGCTCACCCACGCGGCCCATCAGGCGCGCGAACGCGCCCGGCACGTCGGCGCGGGTGGAGTCGTTGATCTGCACGATGTGGCCGGTAAGCATCAGGCCCCAGGTGGAGGCGTTGACCAGCACCGAGTCGCTGCCGCCCAGGTGCTTCTTCCAGTCCGCTTCGCCGAGCTTGTCGCGGATCAGCTTGTCGGCGGTGTCCTGGTCCGGAATGCGCAGCAGCGCTTCGGCCACGCACATGAGCAGCACGCCTTCCTCGCTGCCCAGGTCGTACTGGCGCATGAAGGCTTCGATCGCGCCCTGGTCCTTGGCACGCACGCGTACGCGCTTGACCAGGTCGGCGGCGGTGGCCTGCACCTTCGCCTGCTCGTCCGCGGGCAGGCGTGCCTGCGCCAGCAGCTCGCGCACGTGGCTGGCCTCGTCCTTCATCCAGGCATCGGTGATCGCCTGGCGGAACGCATTGGGAACGGCCGGCAGCTCGGGGGACAGCAGCGGCGGGCGGGAGGCGCCGGACGGGGCCGGGGCAGGGGGAAGCGCGGAAGGTGCGGTCATGCCGGTTGGCTCGTGGAAAACTTGACCATTTTAATCGCTTTTTCATCCGTGAAAGCAATCGGAGATGCGCCGCCGATTACGGTCATAGCCTTTCATACAGGGGGATTCGGCGGATCCCGAGGTGTCGTTAAAAACTGTGCCGATTTCGTCAAAACAGCTGCCGATGCTTATGCTGTATTGCACCATTGTCAAAACTGTGAATGGACCCTTGCCGGTCGCGCGAGATCAGGGCTACCATCGAGACGTTTCCTGCGGCAGGAACACGCGTCCCCCACGGGCGCTCGAATGAACGGTGTGTGCGGAGATGAACCCGCACCCGGTCGATCGCCGGTGTTCAGTGCATACCCCCATGGGGTGGGGGCTGATCGTCGGCGGGAAGAGAACCAGAAGGCTTGCTAGTGGCCAGCGATGGCTGCAACCGACGACGCTAAGGGTCTAGGCAATGAAGCAACGCAGAAAGTGGGGCACGCAGTTCGCAAAGGCAGTGGGGTGTGGGGCAGCGCTGATGGCGCCGGCACTGGCGTGGGCCCAATCGGCCGACCCGGTTCCGTGGCAGCTGAACATGGGCAAGGGGGTCACCCAGAGCTCGCGGCTGGCCTGGGAATCCAACATGTTCTCGCTGTGGGTGTGTACGGTCATCGGCGTGCTGGTGTTCGGCGCGATGTTCTATGCCATCTTCAAGTTCCGCAAATCCAAGGGGGCGGTCGCCGCCACCTTCAGCCACAACACCAGGGCCGAGATCGTCTGGACGGTCATTCCAGTGATCATCCTGGTGGTGATGGCGTGGCCGGCCACGGCCAATCTGATCAAGTTCTACGACACCCGCGATGCCGAAATGACCGTCAAGGTCACCGGCTACCAGTGGATGTGGAAGTACGAATACCTGGGTGAAGACGTCACCTTCACCAGCCGCCTGGACCGCGAATCCGACCGGGTCCGGCAGAGCGGCAAGGTGCCGGACCGCGAAAGCCACCCGCATTACCTGCTCGACGTGGACAACCGCCTGGTGCTGCCGGTCGACACCAAGGTGCGTTTCGTCATCACCTCCGATGACGTGATCCATGCGTGGTGGGTGCCGGCGCTGGGCTGGAAGCAGGACGCCATTCCCGGTTTCGTCAACGAAGCCTGGACCAACATCGAGAAGGTCGGCGTGTACCGCGGCCAGTGTGCCGAACTGTGCGGCAAGGACCATGGCTTCATGCCCATCGTGGTGGAAGCGGTGTCCAAGGAAGATTTCCAGAAGTGGCTGGCCGGAAAGCGGCCCAAGGCGCCCGATCCGGCGCCGGCACCGGCCGCACCGGAAGCCGCCCCTGCGCCCGCAGACCCGGCGGCGCCCGCACCCGAGGCTGCACCCGCAGCTGCACCGGCGCCTGAAAACGCCTGATACGAACCGCGCGCGCCGTGCGGCGCGCGCTGATACCGAACCAACGAGGTGGTGTGGCGATGGCGCATTCCGCAGTTGATCACGACGGGCATCACGGGCATCAGCAGTCGTTCTTCGAACGTTGGTTCTTCTCGACCAACCACAAGGACATCGGCACGCTCTACCTGCTTTTCAGCTTCATCATGTTCATCATCGGCGCGGCGATGAGCGTGATCATCCGCGCCGAGCTGATGCAGCCCGGCCTGCAGTTCGTGAAGCCGGAAACCTTCAACCAGCTCACCACCGTGCATGCGCTGGTGATGATCTTCGGTGGCGTCATGCCCGCCTTCGTCGGCCTGGCCAACTGGATGATCCCGCTGCAGGTGGGCGCACCGGACATGGCGCTGCCGCGCATGAACAACTGGTCGTTCTGGCTGCTGCCGGTGGCCTTCAGCCTGCTGCTGCTCACCTTCCTGCTGCCCGGCGGCGCGCCGGCCGGCGGCTGGACCCTGTACCCGCCGCTGTCGCTGCAGGGCGGCTACAACGTGGCGTTCACCGTGTTCGCCATCCACGTGGCCGGCATCAGTTCGATCATGGGCGCGATCAACATCATCGCCACCGTGCTCAACATGCGCGCGCCCGGCATCGACCTGCTGAAGATGCCGATCTTCTGCTGGTCCTGGCTGATCACCGCCTTCCTGCTGATCGCGGTGATGCCGGTGCTGGCCGGTGCGGTGACCATGCTGCTCACCGACAAGTTCTTCGGTACCAGCTTCTTCAACGCGGCCGGCGGCGGCGACCCGGTGATGTTCCAGCACATCTTCTGGTTCTTCGGCCACCCGGAGGTGTACATCATGATCCTGCCGGCGTTCGGCGTGGTCAGTGAAATCATCCCCACCTTCAGCCGCAAGCCGCTGTTCGGTTACCAGGCCATGGTCTACGCGATCGCCGCGATCGCCTTCCTGTCCTTCATCGTCTGGGCCCACCACATGTTCACCGTGGGCATGCCGCTGGGCGGCGAAATCTACTTCATGTTCGCCACCATGCTGATCTCCATCCCCACCGGGGTGAAGGTCTTCAACTGGGTGAGCACCATGTGGCGCGGTTCGCTCACCTTCGAAGCGCCCATGCTGTGGGCGGTCGCCTTCGTGATCCTGTTCACCATCGGCGGCTTCTCCGGCCTGATGCTGGCCATCGTGGTGGCCGACTTCCAGTACCACGACACCTACTTCGTCGTGGCGCACTTCCACTACGTGCTGGTCACCGGCGCGGTGTTCGCGCTGATCGGCGCCGTGTACTACTGGTGGCCGAAGTGGACCGGGCGCATGTACAGCGAGTTCTGGGCCAAGGTGCACTTCTGGTGGTCCATCATTTTCGTGAACCTGCTGTTCTTCCCGCAGCACTTCCTGGGCCTGGCCGGCATGCCGCGCCGCATTCCCGATTACAGCGTGGCGTTCGCCGACTGGAACCTGATCAGCTCCATTGGCGCGTTCGGCATGTTCGTGACCCCGTTCATGATGGCCGCGATCCTGATCGCCTCGCTGCGCAACGGCGAAAAGGCCGCTGACCGCGCCTGGGAAGGTGCACGCGGGCTGGAATGGACGGTTCCGTCACCGGCACCGGCGCATACCTTCACCGTACCGCCGACCATCCGCCCGGGCGATCTGGCCCATGACGACATCACCCATTGAGGTCCGCCATGCATGATGTCCATCAACAGGATCTGGCTGCCCGCCGCCAACGCGCACGGCGCACCGCGCTCTGGGTCGGTGCGGTAGCGATCCTGGTCTATGTCGGCTTCATCCTGAGCGGGGTGCTGGGCCGATGAGCGAGACCCGCCCCGCACCGCATGCCGGGCTGCCGCGCCTGATCGCGGTGGCGGTGGCGGTGTTCGTGCTCACTTTTTCGCTGGTGCCGCTGTATCGCATCGCCTGCGAAAAGGTGTTCGGGGTGCGGCTGGAGCGTGGCCCCGGTGCGGCGGCGGTGGGGGCGCCCGGCGCAGCCAAGCGCACCGTGCGGGTGCAGTTCGATGGCGGCGTGAACTCCAAGCTGCCGTGGGCCTTCCACCCCGAACAGCTGACCATGGACGTGGTGCCCGGCGAGCTCAACGAAGCGCTGTACTACGCGCGCAATGACAGCGACCACGCGCTGGTGGGCAGCGCGGTGCCGTCGGTGGCCCCGGCCAAGGCCTCGGGCTACTTCAGCAAGACCGAATGCTTCTGCTTCACCGCGCAGACCCTGGTGGCCGGCGAGAAACGCGACATGCCGGTGCGTTTCATCGTCGACCCGGACCTGCCCGCCAACATCAAGACCATCACCCTGTCCTACACGTTCTACAAGAACGACGCGCTGTCGGCGCAGCTGGCCACGGCGACCCCGCCGGCCACCGCGCGCTCGGCACCCTGATACGTACCCGGATACCGATCATGGCCACCCAGCACAGCCCAGACGCCAACGTGTACTTCGTGCCCACCCACAGCAAGTGGCCCTTCATCGGCTCCATCGCGATGATGGTCACCATGGTGGGCGTGGCCAGCTGGCTCAATGATGCCGGCTGGGGCAAGTGGACCTTCTACGCCGGCATCGCCATGCTGGTGCTGACCCTGTTCTGGTGGTTCAGCGACGTCGTGCGCGAATCGCAGGCCGGCAACTACAACCACCAGGTCGACGGCTCGTTCCGGATGGGCATGGTGTGGTTCATCTTCTCCGAAGTGATGTTCTTCGGTGCCTTCTTCGGCGCGCTGTTCTACACCCGCAACCTGGGCCTGCCGTGGCTGGGCGGCGAGGGCGACGGGGTGATGACCAATGAACTGCTCTGGGATGGCTATTCGGCCGCCTGGCCGACCAACGGCCCGGGCGCCATCGGCGGCCACTTCCAGACCATTCCGGCCTGGGGCCTGCCGCTGATCAACACGCTGATCCTGCTTACCTCCGGCGTCACCCTCACCATCGCCCACCATGCGCTCAAGGCCGGCCACCGCCGCCAGCTGCTGGTGTGGCTGGGCATCACCGTGCTGCTGGGCGCGTTCTTCCTCACGCTGCAGGCCGAGGAATACATCCACGCCTACAAGGAGCTCAACCTCACCCTGGGCTCGGGCATCTACGGTTCCACGTTCTTCATGCTCACCGGCTTCCACGGCGCGCACGTGCTGCTGGGCACGATCATGCTGATCGTGATGTGGCTGCGCTCGGCCAAGGGCCACTTCACCCGCGACAACCATTTCGGTTTCGAAGCCGCCGCGTGGTACTGGCACTTCGTCGACGTGGTGTGGCTGATGCTGTTCCTGTTCGTCTACGTGCTGTAGCGTCGGGCGGTATCAGCCGCCCACGCCGTGGGGTTTGATCCAGCCGCTGTAGATGCCGATGGCCACCAGCACGATCAGCGCCACCGATACCGCGATGCGGCGGGTGAGCGCATTGACCGTGCGCTTGGTCTGGCCACGGTCGACCAGCAGGTAATACAGCCCCGCGCCCAGATTCCAGACGATGACGATCAGAAACGCGATTACCAGCAGGGTCTTCAACGAATCATTCATGCGCAGCTCTAGGGCAGGGCGGGTATGCCTATCTGACCGCGTTTTGCCGGCGTTGTCATGATGCGCCAGCACACGCGCCTGGTCGGCTGGGTCGTCGCCGTGCTGGTAATCCTGGCGTTCTGCCAGCTGGGCCGCTGGCAGCTGCAGCGGATGCATGAAAAACAGGCGCTGCTGGACCAGCAGCTGCCGGCCCGCGCGCAGACCCTCAGCCTGGCCCAGGCGCAGGCCGCACCCGTGCAGCTGCGCTGGGTGGAGGACCACGGCCACTTCCTGCCCGGCACCCTGCTGCTGGACAACCAGACCCGCGAAGGCCGCGCCGGCATCAAGGTGTACCAGCCGTTCCGCAGCGATGGCGGCGCGGTGGTGCTGGTGGACCTGGGTTGGCTGCCGATGCCGGGCGACCGCACCCTGCCGGCCATCGTGCCGCGCGAGGGTCCCGCCCAGGTGGCCGGCCTGCTGGCGCCGCCGCCGGCCAGCGGGCTCGTGCTGGGCCCGGCATTCACCGCGACCCCGCAACCGGGTGTGTGGCTGGCGAACCGCATGCCGCCCGATGAAGTCGCCTCCACGCTGGCACTGCCCGCGGGCAGCCTGCACGGCCCGGTACTGCGCCTGGATCCCGCGCTGCCCGGCGGCTATGCCCGCGACCTGGAGCTGCTGCCCAACACCCTGCCGCCCAGCCGCCACCTCGGCTACGCCGTGCAGTGGTTCGGCCTGGCCCTGACCGTGCTGATCGTCGCCCTCGTCCTCGAATGGCGCCGGCGGCGCCCGGCACGCCCCCTCCTTCCATGAGAAAATCCCACGCATGAATGCCATCACCCCGGAACAGCTCAAGGCCCGCAACCGTGGCCGCTGGACCCTGGTAGCCCTGTTCGGCCTGTTCTTCGGGGTCATGGCGCTGGCCGGCGTGCTGCGCTTCGCCGGCTGGCAGCCGGCCGCCCACCGCAACACCGGCGAAGTGTTCACCCCGGCGGTGGACGCGCGCGCGCTGCCGCCCACCCTGGCCAACGGCCAACCGTACCCGTGGAACCCCGATGCCCATGTCTGGCGCATCCTGGTGGCGCCGGCCCCGGGCTGCGCGGCCGAGTGCGTCACTTTGTCGCAGGGATTGGACAAGGTGTGGCAGCTGTTCGGCCATAGGGCCGATAATGTGGAGATCCTGTGGCTGGGTACGCCGCCGGCCGAGGTCCAGGGCTTTCCCGCCCTGCGCGTGCTGGCCCCCCAGCCGAACCTGCGTGCCGTGTTGCCCGCCGTGGATGACGCCGCCGGCACGCCTGTGTATGTCATCGACCCGAACGGGTTCGTGATCATGCGGTATGCGCCGGGATTCGAATTGGCCGGTCTGCGCAAGGACATGGCCACGCTGTTGAAACTGAAGTGAGTTCCGTTTGATGAACCCCACCGCGCGCCCGGCGCTGCATCGCAATTTCCACCGTCTGGCGTGGTTCGCCCTGATCATGACGGCCAGCACGATCATGTTTGGTTCGTTCGTGCGCCTGTCCGATGCCGGCCTGAGCTGCCCGGACTGGCCCACGTGCTATGGCCGCGTGACCTGGCCGCAGCATGCGCAGGAAGTGATCGGCCACGAAGCGGCCAAGATCCGCCCGCTGGAAACCCACAAGGCGTGGCGCGAGCAGGTGCACCGTTTCCTGGCCGGCGCGCTGGGCATCGAAATCCTCACCCTGGCCCTGCTGGCCACGCGCCGCCGGCGCTGGGGCACCACCGCCGTGGTTACCGCGTGCGTGCTGGTGGCCACCGGCATACCGCTGTACATGATGGGCATGCATGTCCTGGCCAGCATCCTGGCCATCACCGGCGAAGTGATCCTGCTGATCGCCGCGTTGCGCTGGAACAACATCGACCTCTCACGCGCGGCCTTGCTGACGCTGGCGGTGGTGATCTTCCAGGCGCTGCTGGGCATGTGGACGGTGACCCTGCTGCTCAAACCCATCGTGGTCATGGGCCACCTGCTCGGCGGCATGCTGATGTTCGGGCTGCTGGTGTGGATGGCCTGGCGCGCCACGCACATGCCGATCACCCTGGTGCAGGCGCCGAAGCTGAAGTGGCTGCTGCGCATCGGCGTGGCCGTGCTGGTCATGCAGATCGCATTGGGTGGCTGGGTGAGCGCCAACTACGCAGCACTGGCCTGCGGCGGCGGCAGTGCCTCGCTGGATAATTTCCCGCGCTGCGTCAGCCAGTGGTGGCCGCAGCACGACTTCAAGGAAGGCTTCACGCTGTGGCGTGGCATCGGCGTGGATTACGAGGGGGGCGTGCTCGATGGCGCTTCGCGCATCGCGATCCAGATGGCGCACCGCATGTTCGCGATCGTGGTGGCGGTGTACCTGCTGTGGCTGGCGGTGCGCCTGTACCGGCTGCCGAGCATGCGCGGCTGGGCCAGTGCGCTGGGGCTGCTGGTGGTGGCGCAGATCAGCCTGGGCATTCTCAACGTGAAGCTGGCGGTGCCGCTGGAAGTGGCAGTGGCGCACAGCGGCGGCGCGGTCGCGCTGCTGTTCGTGCTGGTCACGCTGATGGCGCGCCTGCGTGCGCCTTCCGACGTGGTGGATGAAGCCGTTGGGGCGACACCATGAGCGTCAGGCAGTATTGGGACCTGACCAAGCCGAAGGTCGTGGCGTTGATCGTGTTCACCGCGCTGGTGGGCATGTTCCTGGCCATCCCCGCGCTGCCCACCGCCGAGCAGGCCGTGCGCGGCGCGCTGGGCTTCCTCGGCATCTGGCTGGCGGCCTCGGCCGCAGCGGCCATCAACCAGCTGCTGGACGCGCAGATCGACGCGCAGATGGCGCGCACCTCGTGGCGGCCGCTGGTAGTGGGCAAGGTCAAACCGTGGCAGGTGCTGGTGTTTGCCGGCGCGCTGATCGTGCTGTCGATGACCATCCTGGTGCTGTGGGTGAACGTCATCACCGCCGTGCTGACCTTCGCCTCGCTGATCGGCTACGCGGTGATCTACACCGTGTACCTCAAGCGCGCCACCTCGCAGAACATCGTCATCGGCGGTCTCGCCGGCGCCACCCCGCCGCTGCTGGGCTGGGCGGCCATCACCGGCATGCAGGGTCCGTGGGACTGGGCGTATGCCTCGCTGCTGGTGCTGATCATCTTCATCTGGACCCCGCCGCATTTCTGGGCGCTGGCAATCTTCCGCCGCGAAGACTACGCCAAGGCCAAGATCCCGATGCTGCCGGTCACCCATGGCGTGGCCTACACCCGCAAGTCGATCATGGCGTACTCCATCGTGCTGGCCATCGTCAGCATCCTGCCCACCGTGGTGGGCATGAGCGGGCTGTTCTACCTGGGCGGCGCGGTGGTGCTCAACGCCGTATTCCTCTGGTACGCCTGGCGCATGCTCAACCCGCCGGACGAGCTGTTCTCGATGAAGATGTTCGGCTACTCCATCGTCTACCTCATGGCGCTGTTCGCGTTCCTGATGGTGGACCACTGGATGCTGCCGTTCCTGTGAGCTTCCTGCGCCGGCCTTGAAACCGGACATCGCGTCGCCATTGCTTTCATGACCCCAACAGGACGTGACGGCATGAAGCGATGGCTCTGGATGGCTGTGATGGTGGCTTCGATGGTGTGCGGCACAGCCGCCGCCGTGCCGGCAGGCGGTGTCGGTGACACCGCAACACAGATCGTGACCTTGGCGGGCGACCACCGGCTGGTGGTGCTCGGCGAATACCACGGCACCGCCGAAACGCCGCTGCTGGTGGCCGACCTGATGGAACGCTACAGCCGCGACAACGCGTCCGTGCGGCTGGGGTTGGAGCTGCCGATGAGCGAGAACGCCGCGCTGGCACGGTACCTGCGCTCCAACGGCGATGCGGATGCGCGCGAAGCACTGCGTACCTCGCCGTTCTGGCGGGTGAAAGATGGCCAGCATGACGGGCGACGTAGTCGCGACATGCTGGCGCTGATCGAAACGTTGCGCGTGCTGCGGGCGCAGGGTCGCGATATCGCTGTAGCGGGCTACGACATTGAGATCAGCGCGTACGACAGCGACGTGGATCGCGACGCGGAGATGGCCACCCATGTGCGCCAACAGTTCAACGCGCTGCCCAGCGCGGCGCGGATGCTGGTACTGACAGGCAACGTGCATGCAATGCGCCACCCGTTGGAAGATGCGCCCCCGGAAATGCAGCATCGCACCATGGCGGCGTTCCTTCTGGACCTGCCGCTGTACAGCGTGCGCGTGGAGGCACTGCGTGGCCACACCTGGCATTGCATGAGCCCCTGCCGCGCGATGCCGCTGCTCGAGCGGCCGGCACGCGATCCGGTTGCCGAAACGGACCCGGATCGCTCGTATGACGTATGGGTGTACCTGCCGGAGCTGAGCGTAGGAACGTTGACCGACCGCTGACGCCGGTCGGCGCGGAACCCGGCGGGCTGGGAACGGCTTTGGTAGGGTCGCTTCCCAAACGACCGCCGGTAGCAATGATCAGCGCGATGGCGGCATGACCCTGGCCGACGCCACGTCGCAAAGCGCAGTTCCGATGATTGTCATGCCCACCATCGGCTGATCACCGTTATCGGCGGTCGTTTGGGAAGCGACCCTACCAACATCGCCGCGTACCGCGTGCTGCGCCGTCAGTCCAATGGCGCGGGGTTCACCACGGGGTCGCGTGCGTAGCGCTGTGCGATCACCGCGCAGACGATCAGCTGGATCTGGTGGTAGATCATGATCGGCAGCACGATGGCGCCCAGGCTGCCGCCGGCGAACAGGATCTTGGCCATCGGCACGCCGGTGGCCAGGCTCTTCTTCGAGCCGCAGAACAGGATGGTGATGCGGTCTTCGCGGTTGAAGCCCAGCCGCCGTGACAGGAAGGCAATCGTCGGCATGGCGATACCCAGCAGCACCGCCGCCACCACCGCCACGGTGAGCAGCGACAACAGCGGGGTCTTGCTCCACAGCCCTTCGTTGACCGCTTCACCGAAGGCCGAATACACCACCAGCAGGATCGTGCCCTGGTCGGTGTAGCGCAGCAGCGCACGCTGCCGTTCCACCCAGCGGGCGATCCATGGGCGCAGCAGGTGGCCGACCACGAACGGCACCAGCAGCTGCAGCATGATGCTCAGGATGGCCTGGCCGGGGTTGTGCATGCCGCCTGCGGTGCCGGCCAGCAGGGCCAGCAGCAGCGGGGTGAGGAACACGCCGAGGATGCTGGACAGCGAAGCGCTGACCACCGCCGCCGGCACGTTGCCGCGCGCCAGCGAGGTGAACGCGATCGATGACTGCACCGTGGACGGCAACGCGCACAGGAACAGCACGCCGATGTACAGCTCGGGGGTGAGCAGCCAGCCATCCAGCGGCTTGAACGCCAGCCCGAACAGCGGGAACAGCACGAACGTGCAGGCCAGGATGGTCAGGTGCAGGCGCCAGTGCAGCAGCCCGGCCATGATCGATTCGCGCGGCAGGCGCGCGCCGTGCAGGAAGAACAGCGCAGCGATGGCCACGTCGGTGACATCGTCCAGCACCATGGCCGCAGGACCGTGCATCGGCAGGAACGACGCCAGCAGCACGGTGCCGAGCAGGGCGAGGGTGAAGTTGTCCGGTCGCAGGCGCGACCACCAGCGGGTCATGGTGGGCAGGCTCCTGTAGAGCAGGGGGAAAGGGGGTGAAGCGGCAGCAGCTTCAACGCGCGGTGTCCTGCTCGAGCAGGGTGCGGGTCTGGGCCTCCAGCGAGGTCATGCCGGCCTCGCGGCCGAACTGCAGGGCCTGTTCGGTGGATGCGCCCTGTTGCGCTTTCATCAGCGCCAGCAGCGCGCCGACGCGGTTGCCGGAGGCACAGTGCAGCAGTACCGGGCCGTTGGCCTGGGCCAGTGCGGCCTGCAGGGCCTGCACCTTGGCGGGGGTCAGGCCGGCAGCACCGGCGACCGGGATGCGCACGTAGTGCAGGCCGAGCGACGCCGCCGTGGCGGTTTCGTCGAAGCCGCGGTCTTCGGTGGGTTGGCGCAGGTCGATCACGGTGGTGATGCCTGCCGTGGCGGCCTGCTGCAGTTGTGCTGCCGTCGGTTGTCCGCCGGTGTAGAGGTCTTTGGCCGGATTCCTGAAGGTTCGGGCGAGGTCGGCTTCGGCCAGCGAGGCAGGGCCTCGCTCTACCAGCCGAGCATCCAACCCATCCTGCGTAGAGCGGGGCCCTGCCTCGCTGCTGGCCGGAGCAAGCAACACCAGGCACATCACGCAGGCACTGAAGAAGGCGGGGCGGTTCCAACGTCGCATCACTTCACCTTCCTCCCTCATCGGTCAACGCAGCGTGGCGCGCGCCTTCAACAGCTCGCGCAGTTCGTACTTGTCAGTATCGTCCAGACCCTGCTGCCGCTGCTTTGCCTGAAGCTCCTCCAGACGTTGCAGCAACAGCTGTTTTTCCAGCTGCGCCACCGCATCGTGCAGTTCCTGGTTCCACATCGCCTCATCGCCGGGCAGCGTCTGCGCGGCCAGCTTGTGCAGCGATTCCTGCTCTTCGCGGCCTTCGAAGTGCTCCAGCAGTGCGCCGGTGCTGATGTCCGGGCGTTGTTCCACCAACGTGAGCAGCTCGATCAGCAGCTCCACCCCGGGCAGGCGCAGGCCGCTGAAGTGGTGGCCTTCCAGCGTCATCGCCAGCGACGGCTGCTGCAGCAGGATGGCAATGGCCGCGCGTACCAGGCTGCGCCGCTGCGCGGGTGCCACGGCGCGTCCCGGCGGGCGCGATGCCGGCGCGGCCGCCGGTTTGGCGCCCAGCCCGGTCAACGTGGCCAGCTGCTGCTTCATCAGGTCGCCGAAGGCGCCATCGGGAATCTGCGCCAGCATCGGCCGCGCGCGTTCGGCCAGGCGTGCCTTGCCATCCAGCGTGGCCATGTTCACTTCGCGGGTGAGCTCATCGAAGAAGAACTGCGACAACGGCGTGGCCTGCTTCAGGCGCTCGTCAAAGCCGTCCTTCCCTTCCTTGCGCACGATGGTGTCGGGGTCTTCGCCATCGGGCAGGAACAGGAAGAATGCCTGGCGGCCATCCTTCATGCGCGGGAGCACCGATTCCAGCGCGCGCCAGCCGGCGCGGCGGCCGGCGGCGTCGCCGTCGAAGCAGAAGAACACATCCGGCGCGTTGCGGAACAGCAGCTCGGCATGGTCCGGCGTGGTGGCCGTGCCCAGCGTCGCCACCGCCTGGGTGACCCCGAACTGGAACAGCGAGACCACGTCCATGTAGCCTTCCACCACGATCAGCCGTTCGATCTTCTGGTTGGCCTGGCGCACCTGCCACAGGCCGTACAGTTCGCGCCCCTTGTGGAACAGCGCGGTCTCGGGCGAGTTGAGGTACTTGGGGCCGTCGTCCTTCTCGAGCACCCGGCCGCCATAGGCGATCACGCGCCCGCGCCGGTCGAAGATCGGGAACATCACCCGGTCGCGGAACTTGTCGTAGACATGGCCGCGGTCGTTCTTGGAAAACAGCCCGGCGCGGTCAAGCAGCTTCATGCGCCGCTCGTCCTTGCCCAATGCATCCTTCAGCGCGCTGTAGCCATCGGGTGCGTAGCCGATTGCAAAGCGCGTGCGGTTCTCCTCGTCCACGCCGCGCTGGTCCAGGTAGGCACGGGCGGTGTCGCTGCCCTCCAGCGACTTCTGGAAGAAGCGCGTGGCCGCATCCAGCGCGGCGTACAGCTCGCGGCTGTCGTCCTGCTGCTGGGCGGTGCGCGGCTGGGTATCGCGTGGTACTTCCATGCCCACGCGCTTGGCCAGCTCATCGACCGCGTCTAGGAACTCCAGGCGGTCATAGTTCATCAGGAAGCTGATCGCGGTGCCGTGCGCGCCGCAGCCGAAGCAGTGGTAGAACTGCTTGGTGGGCGAGACCGTGAACGAGGCCGAGCGCTCGTCATGGAACGGGCAGCGCGCCGAATATTCCTTGCCCTGGCGCTTCAGCGGCACGCGGCTGCCCACCACTTCGACGATGTCGGAGCGGGCCAGCAGGTCGTCGATGAATGCGTCGGGGATACGGGCCATGGGCAGCAGCAGGGGGCACGGCCGGCAACGGCCACGCACGGAAGCGGGGGACCCCGCTAGTCTACTAGCTGGCGGTGCCTTCGCCCGGTTTCGGCGGCACGATGCCGGCCTCGGCCAGGTGCACGCGGGCACGCAGGCGCTCGTCGATCACCGCCGTCATCAGCGCGCCCACGAAGAACACCACCGTGGCGTAGTAGATCCACACCAGCGAGATCACCAGCGCGCCCATCGAGCCGTAGGCGCTGCCCGGCGCCACCGTGGCGATGTACAGCCCGATGGCATAGCGGCCCAGCGCGAACAGCGCCGAGGTGATCACCCCGCCGATGAACGCCTGCCGCCAGGCCACGCGCCGGTCGGGCAGGTAGTGGTAGAGGAACGCGAAGCCCACCGTGTACAGCAACAGGCTGGTCAGGTAACCCACCGCCGGCAGCACCGAGGGCAGTTGCGCGAACGCCACCTGCAGCATGGTGGTGGCGGTCATCGACAGGATCAGCAGGAAGCCCAGCGCCAGCACCACGCCGAAGGAAAACACGCGCTTGCGCAGCCACGCCACGATGCCGTCCAGGCGTTCGCCGCTGGTGTTGAAGATCAGGTTGAGCGCGTTCTGCAGCTGGGCGAACACCGCCGTGGCGCCGATGAACAGCAATAACGTGCTCCACATCCCGGCCAGCGAGCCCATCGAGGGCTGGTTGTCGGCGTTCTTGAGCACGGTATCGGCCACGGTGGCCGCGCTGCTGCCGGCCACATCGTTGATCTGGCCGATCAGCGCCTGCTGTGCGGGCGGGTACAGCGAAGCGGTAAGCCACAGCAGCAGCACCAGCAACGGCGCCATCGACAGCAGGGCATAGAAGGACACCGACGCGGCTTGGGTCAGCACGTCCACATCGACGAAGCGTTTGCCCACGGCAACCGGGAAACTGCGTTCAAGCCGGTCCACGTACTTGCGCAGGCGGGGCGGAACGCGGGAAGGGTCGTGCGCGGGCTCGGGCGCGGGAGAGGGTGGCAGCGAAGACATGCCTGGATTTCTAGCAGGCCCGGTTCGAAGACCGGGTGAAACGCGGGCCCATCAACGGTGGGCGCCCACTGGTAGGACACGCAAGGTGCGGCGAAAGCCGCACCTAACGTCGTTTACGACGGCCCGAAGGGTGCCCGCGCGCAGCGTGGGCATACCGTTGGTCGTGTCCCCCCCGCTCACTCAACCGGCGAAGTGCGCCTTCACCAGCTTGGAGACCAGGCCCATGTCGGCCTGGCCGGCCAGCTTCGGCTTCAGTGCGCCCATCAGCTTGCCCATGTCGGCGGCGCTGGCGGCGCCCGTTTCGGCAACGGCGGCCTGGATCGCAGCCACGATCTCGGCTTCGCCCATCTTGGCCGGCAGGTAGGTGTCGATCACCACCAGTTCGTCGCGCTCGATCTGCGCCAGGTCTTCACGCTGGGCTGCTTCGTACTGGCTGATCGAGTCCTTGCGCTGCTTGACCATCTTGTCGAGCACGGCGATCACAGCGGTGTCGTCCAGCTCGACGCGCTCATCCACTTCGCGGCGCTGGATTTCCGCCTTGATCAGGCGGATCACGGACAGCTTGTGCTTGTCGCCCGCCTTCATGGCGGCCTTCATGTCTTCGGTGAGCTGCAGCTTCAGGCTCATGGAACACCTCGTATCGATGAAAAGGGTGGAAACGCAAAAAGCCGGTAACGCTCGCGCGTTCCGGCTTCGGCTCCGCCGCGACAGGACAAGCCTGCCGCATCGAAGTTGCGTCCGATCAGTACAGGCGCTGACGCTTGGTGACGTCGCGCGACGAGCGGCGCAGCTGACGCTTCACAGCAGCGGCAGCCTTACGCTTGCGCTCCTGGGTCGGCTTTTCGTAGAACTCGCGCTTGCGGGTTTCGGCCAGCACGCCGGCCTTTTCGCAGGTGCGCTTGAAGCGACGGAGCGCAAACTCGAAGGGCTCGTTCTCGCGGACTTTAACGCTGGGCATGGAATCTCCGGGACACAGTAGAACCGGGTCACGCCCGGTGAGAGCCGCACATTATAGCGGCGAGAAAAGAAGTTGCAACCCACCCCGGCAAAGATCCTGGCCTGGGGTAGTGAAGGGCACGTCGGCGGTACGTCTGCCAAGGCCTCAAGAGGTCCATAATACCCGTTATGCGAGTCCTTGGTATCGAATCTTCCTGCGATGAGACCGGCGTAGCGGTGTATGACACCGCCGTGGCCGGCCCGGACGCCCTGCGCGCCCATGCCGTGTACAGCCAGATCGCCCTTCACGCCGAATACGGCGGGGTGGTGCCTGAACTGGCCAGCCGTGACCACGTGCGCAAGCTGCTCCCCCTGATCCGCCAGACCCTGGCCGAGGCGGGGCTGGGCGTGGGCGACATCGACGGGGTGGCCTACACGGCCGGCCCGGGGCTGGTCGGCGCCCTGCTGGTGGGCGCGGGCGTGGCCCGTTCGCTCGCCTGGGCGCTGGAGGTGCCTGCGGTGGGCGTCCACCATATGGAAGGCCATCTGCTGGCCCCCCTGATGGAAGACGACCCGCCGGAGCCGCCGTTCGTGGCCCTGCTGGTGTCCGGCGGGCATACCCAGCTGGTGGCGGTGGACCGGATCGGTCAGTACCGCCTGCTCGGCGAGACCCTGGACGATGCCGCCGGCGAAGCCTTCGACAAGACCGCCAAGCTGATGGGCCTGCCGTACCCGGGCGGCCCGCAGCTGGCGGCCCTGGCCGAACATGGCACCCCGGGCAGGTTCAAGTTCACCCGCCCGATGACCGACCGGCCCGGGCTGGATTTCAGCTTCTCCGGCCTGAAAACCCAGGTGCTGCTGGCCTGGCGCGACAGCGACCAGAGCGAGCAGACCCGCGCCGACATCGCGCGCGGCTTTGAAGATGCCGTGGTTGAAACGCTGGCCATCAAATGCGAGCGCGCGCTGGATGCGGCCGGTACCGACGTGATCGTGGTGGCCGGTGGCGTGGGCGCCAACAAGCGCCTGCGGGCCAAGCTGCAGCAGATGGCCGAACGCCGCGGTGGCCGGGCGTGCTTCCCGCGCCCTTCGCTGTGCACCGACAACGGCGCCATGATCGCCTTCGCCGGCGCGCTGCGCCTGGAGGCCGGCCAGCACAACCCGCCGCAGGTGCAGGTCACCCCGCGCTGGGACATGGCGACGCTGCCGGCGGTGTAGCAGATGGCCACCGCGGCCCATGGATTCGGGTAAGCGCATCGGATACGGCGTTGCGGGTCACCACCTCTCCAATGTGCAGCGGCACCAGAAACGCGGCGGAGATGCGTGCATTCCAGAGGTACAGTTCGAGTGGTGTGCACTGTGTGCTGCAGGTGACTGCACAATCGAATGTGCGCAGCCGTTCTTCCGACAAAGCACGTCTTACAGCGTCTTCCATATGCACACTGCTGGCCCCTCATGTCCGATGGGTGGAGGATGGAGTGGCAGGCGGTGCTGTGAACATCAGGGATCAGGAGGCTGTTGCGAGGTTGTCTCAATCGATCTGCGGAGCCTGATTGACTGTCTCTATTGAATCGACCGCAAGAGCGAAACTCGTCCCAATTCCAGTCAAGAATGGTTGACGGCGTAGCGCCGCCCACGTAATTTCTGCCTCACGCGCCACCGGGACTCGCGGATGGGTATCCCATCTCCACCCGGGGACAAGAGGTAAAGCAAAGGGCTCCGCGCGGGGCCCTTTGTCTTTTTCGGCCCGCATTTCACACGGGGCGCCGCCAGGCACCGGTTCGAGGCACGTTCGGGGCCGTCCCGTTACCATGGTCGCCATCTTCTACGTGGCACTCCTATGGACAAGGTATTCATCGAAGGGCTTGAGATCGATGCCCTGATCGGGATCTACGACTGGGAACGGCGGATCCGCCAGACCCTGCGCTTCGATCTGGAAATGGGCTTTGACAACCGCAGGCCGGCGGCCAGCGACGATATCGCCGACACCCTGAACTATAAGGCCGTGAGCAAGCGCATCGAGCAGTTCGTGCGCGAATCCGACTTCGGCCTGGTTGAAACCCTGGCCGAGCGCATCGCCGAGATCGTGCTGCGCGAGTTCAACGTGCAGTGGCTGCGCCTGAAGCTGAGCAAGCCCGGCGCGGTGCGTGGCGCCAAGGCCGTGGGCGTGATCATCGAGCGCAGCGCCGCCTGAGGCACCGCTGCCCGGCACTGACCGCGCAGCTGTCGCACGGGGCGCGCCCCGGTCGCGCAGCTGTCGCAGGGGCCGCGCCCCGGTAGCGCCGACTGTCAGTCGGCCCTCGCAATACCAAGAGAATCCGTAAACGATGGTAGACGCCGTAATCGCAGTACAACTCCTGGAAAACCTGCAGGACACCCTTGAACCCTGGCCCTGGGCCTATACCACCATCGTGCTGTGCGCATTGGCGCTGGCCGCCTGGCTGGCCAACTTCGTCACCAAGCGCATCCTGCTGCGCGGCCTGCGCCGGCTGGTGCGGCGCCTGCCCGGCACGGAAGGCGGCAGCAACCTGCGGGTGATCTCGCGGCTGTCCAACGTGGTGCCCAGCATGGTCATCGCCGCCGGCATCCGCATCGTGCCGGATCTGCCGCCACAGCTGGTGGAATTCATCATCGGCGCCTGCCGGGCCTGGGCGGTCCTGACCGTCGCGCTGGCGGTCTCGCACGCGCTGGATGCGGCCAACGAGCTCTACGAGCGGCGCCCCGATGCCCGCAACAAGCCCATCAAGGGCTATCTGCAGGTCGTGAAGATCGTCGTCTTCGTGGCCGCAGGCCTGGTCATTGTTGCTGAACTGCTGGGCCTGAAGCTGGGCCCGATGGTGGCCGGCCTGGGCGCCGCCACCGCCGTGCTGATGCTGGTCTTCCAGGACACCATCCTGTCACTGGTGGCCAGCGTGCAGATCAGCGGCGATGGTCGCGTGCGGCTCGGCGACTGGATCGAAATGCCCAGCCAGAACGCCGATGGCGATGTGATCGATATCGCCCTGCACACCATCACCGTGCAGAACTTCGACAAGACCATCACCACCATCCCGACCAAGAAGCTGGTCACCGAGTCGTTCAAGAACTGGCGCGGCATGCAGGAAGCCGGCGGCCGCCGGATCAAGCGCGCGCTGTACCTGGACCAGCACAGCGTGGGCTTCCTGGACGCGGCGGCATTGCAGCGGCTGGAGCAGTTCGCGGTGCTGGGCGACTACCTGCGTGAGAAGCAGGCCGAGCTCACCCAGTGGAACACCCAGCTGCAGGCCCAGGGCGTGGCGGCAGTGAACGCGCGCCGGGTTACCAACCTGGGAACCTTCCGTGCCTACGTGGAGCGCTACCTGCGCCAGCACCCCGGCATCCATACGGATATGACGCTGCTGGTACGGCAACTGCAGCCCACCACCGAAGGCCTGCCGCTGGAGGTGTACTGTTTCACCCGCACTACCGCTTGGGCTGGCTACGAAGGCATTCAATCAGACGTGTTTGACCACCTGCTGGCGATCCTGCCGGCGTTCGGGCTGCGCGTGTTCCAGGCCTCCAGCGATGCCATGTTGATGACCGCACAGCAGCAGCGGGCCGCCGCAGAGTAAGCTCCTGTGCCCCGCGCTTTGCTTTGCTGGCGGCGGGAACGCTAGAATCTCGGCCTTGTAAACGTTTTCATAAGGATAGCCGGTGGCCTCCGATCGCATCGAAACCCTCATTGCCCAGATGACCGTCGAAGAAAAAGTCGGCCAGCTGGGTGTGTTCGCGGACATGGTCCGGCCGTTCGCGCCGGACGTGAACCCCGAAGCCAATGTCAGCAACGCCGACCAGGTGCTGCAGCAGGTGCGCGAAGGCAAGGTGGGCTCGCTGTTCAACGGCGTGGGCGTCGAGGCCGGCCGCCGCATCCAGAAGGTCGCCCTGGAAGAAAGCCGCCTGGGCATTCCGGTGATCCTGGCCGCCGATGTCATCCACGGCATGCGCACCGTGTTCCCGATCCCGCTGGGCGAAGCGGCCAGCTTCGAACCGGACCTGGCCCAGCGCACCGCGCGCGCCACCGCCGTCGAGGCCACCGCGGCCGGCCTGCACTGGACCTACGCACCGGCGGTGGACATCGCCCGCGACCAGCGCTGGGGCCGCGGTGCCGAAGGCGCCGGTGAAGACGTGGTGCTGGGCTGCGCGTTCGCCGCCGCCCGCGTGCGCGGCTTCCAAGGGCCGGACCTGCGCGCCGCCGACGCGCTGCTGTCCACCCCGAAGCACTTCGCCGCCTACGGCGCGGTGATGGCCGGCATGGAATACAACATGGTGGACATCTCGCCGCAGACCCTGCGCGACGTGCACCTGCCGCCGTTCAAGGCCGCGTTCGAGGCCGGTGCGATCACGGTGATGTCCTCCTTCAACGACATCAACGGCGTGCCCGCCAGCGCCAACGCCGAACTGCTCACCGACATCCTGCGCGGTGAGTGGCAGTTCCCGGGCGTGGTGATCTCCGATTACACCGCCGACATGGAACTGGTCGCGCACGGTTATGCCGCCGACGACCGCGACGCCACCGCCAAGGCCTTCACCGCCGGCCTGGACCTGAGCATGCAGAGCGGCTTCTACGCCGAACACCTGCCGGGCCTGATCGACAGCGGCGAGGTGCCGATGGCCACGCTGGACGAATCCGTGCGCCGCATCCTCAACCTGAAGGAAGCGATCGGCCTGTTCGACGATCCCTACCGTTCGCTGGATCCGGTGCGCGAAGCCGATACCTCCTACATCGCCGCACATGACGAACTGTCGCGCGATGCCGCGCGCCGTTCCATCGTGCTGCTCAAGAACGAAGGCAACGTGCTGCCGCTGCGCAAGGAGGGTCAGAAGATCGCCCTGATCGGCCCGTTCGTGCAGGACCGCGACAACATCGAAGGCTGCTGGACGCTGTTCGGCGACAAGTCGCGCTACGTCACCCTGGAAGCCGGCGTGCGCGCGGCGATCCGCGATGAAAGCCTGCTGGAGATCGTGCCCGGCTGCGACCTGGAAGCGGCCGTGCAGGACGGCATCGAACAGGCCGTCGCCGCCGCACTGCGTGCAGACGTGGTGGTGCTGGCGCTGGGCGAACCGCAGCGCTACAGCGGCGAAGCGCAGTCGCGCGTGGAAATCACCCTGCCGGCAGCGCAGCAGGCGCTGGCCGAGGCCGTGGCGATGACCGGCAAGCCGCTGGTGGTGCTGCTGCGCAATGGTCGCGCGCTGGCCCTGCAGGGTGCGGTGCGCAATGCGCAGGCCGTGGCCATCACCTGGTACCTGGGCACGCAGACCGGCCCGGCCGTGGCCGATGTGCTGTTCGGCGATTACAACCCGTCCGGCCGCCTGCCGGTGAGCTTCCCGCAGGTATCGGGGCAGCAGCCGTTCTTCTACAACCACCCGCGCACCGGCCGCCCGGAACTGCCGACCATGTCGGAGTTCAAGGCCCGCTGGCGCGAGATCCCGAACGCGGCGCTGTATCCGTTCGGGCACGGCATCGGCTACACCACCTTCGGTTACGGCGTGCCGCAGTTGAACAGCGCCCAGCTGGGCTGGGATGACACCCTGGAGATCACCACCACCCTCACCAACACCGGTGCGGTGGCGGGTGAGGAAGTGGTGCAGCTGTACATCCACGACCGCGTGGCCAGCCGCGTGCGGCCGGTGCGCGAGCTGAAGGATTTCCGCAAGGTGGCATTGCAGCCGGGCGAGAGCACGGACGTGCGCTTCACGCTGGATCGTCATGCGCTGGGCTTCACCGGCCGTGATGGCGTGTTCCGTGCGGAGCCGGGCCAGTTCGATGTGTGGGTGTGCGCGTCGTCTGCCGCCGGTGAGCCGGTGATCTTCGAGCTGCTGGCCAAGTGACGTGGCGCCGGGCCCTGCCCGGCGATCCATCACCGCGCGCTTGCCAGGCAGGGCCTGGCACTACCGTCATGGGTGCTGCACGCCATACGGGCTACGCTGGCATCTTCGAGATATCGACGGAGCCGTGCATGCGCCTGATCAAGATCCTGCTACCCACGTTGATGCTGGCTGCGTGCAGCCAGCCCACGCCGCCGGCCAACGAAGCGGCGGCGCCCTCGACATCGCCGCCGGCCACTGCGCCCACGGCCGCCGAGGATGCGCCGCAGGCCGGGTTGTCACCCGATGCGGTGGAACCGAGCACGGCGGCCACGCCGGATACGGCTCCTCCGGTAGCGGGGACCGATTCGGCGGCGACGCCTGCGGATGCATCTGCCGAAGCCGAGGGTGGCGCACGCGAGCGCATCACCAAGCTGCTGGGGGATGCCGCCCCGTACGAAAGTGTGTTCAACGAACTGCAGCGTGGTGTTGCCGCAGGCGACCGTGCCGCGGTGGCCGGGCTGATGCGGTACCCGGTGCGGGTCACCATCGCCGGCAAGAACCAGAAGGTGGCTGATGCTGCAGCTTTCCAGCGCGACTACGACAGGATCGTGACCCCGGCGTTGGCCAAGCTGATTGCCGAGCAGAAGTTCGACACCTTGTTCGTCAACTGGCAGGGCGTGATGCTGGGTCAGGGCGAGGTGTGGATCAACGGCACCTGCCTGGACAAGGAATGCACGAAGAGCGACGTCAAGGTCAACAATATCGGGGCCTGATGCCAAGAGCGTACCGACCAACGGTCGGCACTACCAGGTGACCGCAAGGTGACCGCAACCGGTAGCGCCGACCGTTGGTCGGCACGCGATGCAACCGCAGCCGGTAGGTGCCGACCGTTGATCGGCACGCGATGCAACCGCAGCCGGTAGGTGCCGACCGTTGGTAGGCACACGCGATGCAACCGCAGCCGGTAGGTGCCGACCGTTGGTCGGCACGCGATGCAACCACAACCGGTAGGTGCCGACCGTTGGTCGGCACGCGATGCAACCGCAGCCGGTAGGTGCCGACCGTTGGTCGGCACGCGATGCAACCGCAACCGGTAGGTGCCGACCGTTGGTCGGCACCCCCCATCACCCCTTCGGGGTGAGCTTCAACAGCTTGCCCTTGCTGCCATCTTCCAGCAGCCAGATCGCGCCATCCGGGCCCTGTTCCACTTCGCGGATGCGTTCGCCCATCAGGAAGCGCTCGGCTTCGCGCGCGTTGTCGCCGTCGAAGGCCACCCGCACCAGCGAGGTGGACGACAGCCCGCCGATGAAGCCGCTGCCGGTCCACTGCGGGAACAGCGTGCCGCTGTAGATGATGAAACCGGCCGGCGAAATCACCGGGGTCCAGGTCACCTTCGGCGCGGCGAATTCCGGGCGCGTGCTGTGGTCGGGAATGTCGCGGCCGTCGTAATGGTTGCCGTTGGACACGATCGGGTAACCATAATTGGCCCCGCGCGTGATCAGGTTCAACTCATCGCCACCGGCCGGACCCATCTCGTGCACCCACAGCTTCCCGCGCGCATCGAAGGCGATCCCCAGCGCATTGCGATGGCCCAATGACCACACCTGCGTGGCCACGCCCCCCTGGGAGGCGAACGGATTGTCGGCCGGCACGCTGCCGTCGTCATTGAGGCGGATGATCTTGCCCAGGTTGCCGGACATGTCCTGCGCCGGATCGAACTTCTGCCGCTCGCTGGAGGTGATCCACAGCTTGCCGTCCGGACCGAAGGCCAGGCGGTGGCCGTAATGGCCCTTGCCTTCCACCTTCGGGGTCTGGCGCCAGATCACCTTGAAGTCTTCCAGCGTGCCGCTGCCATCGGCGGCCAGCACCAGCTTGGCGCGGCCCACGGCGGCACCGCGCGTGTCCTTGTCGCCTTCCTCGGCGTAGCTCAGGTACACAAAGCCGTTCTTCGCGAAGTCCGGGTGCGGCAGCACATCCCCGAAGCCGCCCTGGCCGCCATAGGCCACCTTCGGCACGCCGGTGATCTCCGCGCTCTTTCGGGTGGTCAGGTTGAAGTGCTTCAACCTGCCTTCCTTCTCGGTCACCAGCAGGCTGCCATCGGGCAGGAAGCTCATCGCCCAGGGCTGGTCGAAGGTGGCAAATTCGGTGGCGGTGAACGGCCACTGCGCCTTTTCCAGCGCGGGGGCGGGGGCGGAGGTCGCCCCGGGCGTATCGGCGGCCACGCAGGCGGTGGTGAACAGGGCGGGGGTGGCGGCGAGGGCAAGGCTGAGCAGCAGGTGGCGGGTCATGGGAAATCTCCGGAAGGGGACGCGAATGGCCAGCCGTTGTTGTACACCATGGCCATCAAGGGGGCGTGGACCATACGTCACCCCCGTAGGCGGGTGCGGGGGAATCGGCTACCGTAGGCGCCATCAAAAGGGAGTTTGAACAATGAAGCCTCAGGTCACCAAACCGTCTCCGGCGTTCATCGCCGCCTCGTGGACCGCACTGCTGCTGGGCGCCGTGGCGTACCTGGTCGGCCTTTTCAACGCCGAAATGGCGCTGAACGAAAAGGGCTACTACCTCACCCTGCTGCTGTTCGGCCTGTTCGCCGCCGTGTCACTGCAGAAGAGCGTGCGCGACCGGGTGGAAGGCATTCCGGTGAGCAGCCTCTATTACTCGCTGTGCTGGTTCGCGCTGCTGGTGTCGCTGTTGCTGCTGCTGGTGGGGCTTTGGAACGCCACCCTGCTGCTCAGCGAAAAGGGCTTCTACGGCATGGCCTTCGCGCTGAGCCTGTTTGGCGCCGTGGCCGTACAGAAGAACACCCGCGACCTGATGGCCGCGGGTGATCGCGAGATTCCGCCGATTCCGCGCGCTGAATAAGCCAGGCGCGAGCGGTTTGATCGGGATGCAACCCTGGCAGGGCGCATCCCGTTCTGGGCGCGCTTCGCTTCAGGTACCTCGCGGGACGCCTTTGTCCAAGTGGGACTGGTGCAGGGCGGTGGACTCGTCCCAGCCGCGACGGACCGCGTTGCGCGCCTGCGCCCAGGTCAACTTGCTGGTGGCCTGTTCCCGTGCCCAGCGCGATTCGAGTTCGGCTTCCACCTGCTCGTAGGCGTCGATCATTTCATCGGCGCGGGTGCGGGCGTGGCGGGAGCTGTAGCCGAGGTAGTAGGCCGGCTCGTAATCCTCGAACGCCAGGTCACTGTCGTAGTACGGCTCGGCGCTGAAGCGCTCGCGCCAGTAATCCGAGACCGCTTCGCGCGGCACGCCGTCTTCCGGCACCCGGCCGGGAATCTGGTAGTCAGGGCTCATGTGGGGCTCCGGTTGGGTGAGGCTTCAACCTACCCAAGGGCCGGTTAACGCGGCGGGCGCGTGGGGTGAATGCTGCATCAAGGTTTCGTGCTGGCGTTTATCAGGGTCAGCTGGCACGGATGGCGTTGACACGCATGGCGTGTCACTACGCGCACGCGGGCAGCCGTAGAGACACGCCATGCGTGTCTGAGCGCGGTGCCCGGCCGCCCGTCACCCTTCCTGTTTGCGCGGCAACAGGTAGATCACCCCGCCCACCGCGAACGCGATCAGTGCGGCGGCGATGTTCTGCCAACTTGCGCTGGCAAACAGCGCCAGGCACAGCACCAGCGCCAGGATCGGAATCAGCGGGCCGCCGGGCAGCTTCAATGCGCCGGGGCGGTCGCGGAAGCGGCGGGCCAGCACGATGACGGCTGCCGCCGTGCCGATGTACGCAAACAGGCGCGTGGTCATCGACAGCAGCGCCAGCTGCACGAACGAGCCGGACAACGCCAGCACCAGCGCGATCAGCCCCTGGGTGATGATCGCCGCCGCCGGCGTGCGGAAGCGCGGGTGCACCTGCGCCAGCAGCTTGGGCCCGTAGCCATCGCGCGCCAGGGCGAACAGGAAGCGCGGGCCCATCATCATCGTGTTGCTGTTGGTGCCCAGGATGGAGATCGTCGCGCCCACCGTGAGGATCAGGGCCAGCGCCTCGCCGCCAAAGCCGGCGGCAGCATCGGCCAGCGGCGTGGCCGAATCGGCCAGGCCCGGCAGCGTGCCCTGCGCGATGAACTGCACCGCGCCGTAGATCACCGTCACCGTGATGATCATGGTGATCAGCGCGAACGGAATATCGCGGCGCGGATTGCGGTACTCACCGGCCGCGGCCGGGATGTTCTCGAAGCCCGCATACGCATACAGCAGCAGCAACGCCGCCTCGCCCATGCGCTGCAGGTCGTGCGGGTCCGGGCGGGTGCCGGAGAAGGCCAGGTCGGTATCCACGTAGAACGCGCCGATCGCCACGAACAGCAGCAGCGGCAGGATCTTGCCGATCACCAGCACGATCCCTGTCCGCGCCGCCGAGCGCACACCGGCGACGTTCACCGCAGTCAGGAACCCCAGCGAGGCCACGATCACCAGCACCCGGCCCACATCGTGCCCGGCCCAGGGCCAGAACCGTGCCACCGCATCGGCCAGCGCGTTGCTCAACGCGGCCGCCGAACTGATCCGGGTCAGCCAGATCATCCAGCCGATCTCGAACCCGGCAAAGCGCCCGAACGCCTCGCGCGCATACAGATAGCTGCCGCCGGGTTCATCGAAGTAACTGGCCGCCTGCGCGTAGCACAGCACCAGCAGTGCCACCACGATGCCCGCTGCCACCACGCCCCACAGGCTGAACGGCCCCAGCAACAACACCGTCGCGGCCGGCAGCAGGTAGATCCCGCTGCCGATCACATCGTTGATCGACAACCCCACGATCTGCCAGCGGCTGACCGCGCGTTCCAGTTGCGGTTCGGGCGCGGCGCTCATCGTGCAGCCTTCGGCAGCGGCGGCAGCTGCCAGTCCTGCTGCAGCCGCTGGTACTGCGCGCGCGGCAGCAGCACGAACACCGGGCGCTGGGCCGGGTCCAGCCAGGCCAGCAGGCCGCGCATGTGTTCGGGCTGCATCGCCGTGCAACCGGCGGTGGCCTCACCCGGCGTGCGCCACAGGTGCGCGAAGATGCAGCTGCCCCGGCGCGGTTCCGCGTTCGGGTTGTGCTCGATCACGAAGCCCTCGCGGTAGCGCACGTCGCCCTTGTTGTGCAGGTCCAGCCGCATCGGTTCGGTGGAGCCTTCCACCGCATCGGCACCCACGACGTCGGCATCCACAATGCGGTTGTAGTACTTCGAATCCGGTACATCCATGCAGTAGCTGCTCTCCAGCATCGGCTGGTAGGGCATCGCGCTGGCCAGCTTCGGCGCATAGCCGAACGCCGGGCCGATCCTGAACATCCCGGCCGGGCTGCGGCCGTCGCCTTCCTGCTTCACCGGCTCGCCCGGCTGCTGCGGCCCACTGCCGTCCGGCGCGGGCGCTACGCCCACGCCCCAGGCGCTGCCGTTGCGGCCCACCGCCACATCGAAGGCGGCGCCGTGCGGCTGCCAGCCCTGCGCGGTGCGGGCATAGGCCTGCAGGCGGCCCTGGGTGGCATCCCAGCCGTCGGTGGTGACCACGATCATCTGGCCGTTGTCCAGCAGCGGCGTGGCCACGGGGGTGAGTGCCGACGCGGGCAGGGCGCTGGCAACCAGCACGGTGGCAAAGGCGGTACGCAGCAGCGACAGCATCGGGTGCACTCCGGGAATCAGGTGTCGATCAGGTGTTCGATCCGTTCCAGGTTCACCCCGAGCTGGCGGTGGCGGTCCGGGTTGGCGTGGCAGAGCAGCACGAACACGAAGTCCAGCAGCGACTGCAAGGCAGAACGGTACAACAGTTGCGCCACGTGCGGCGCCGGATCGTGCGCGCACACCACCAGTGCGCCGTCGGCGTGCGCGCGCAGCGGGTTGGCGCTGTGCCGGGTGATCGACACCACCTTGCCACCCACGTCCTGGAACTGGCGCGAGAGCTGGAACAGCTGCGGCAGCTTGCCGAATTCGGAAAACACCAGCAGCACATCGCCCGGCCGCGCCGCCGAGAGGTTGGCCATCATCAGGATCGGGTCGGCGTGGTGCACCGTGAGCATGCCCAGCAGCGACAGCCGCATCGCGAACTCGCGCGCATACAGGCCATCGTCGCCCAGCCCGTACACGAACAGCTTGGGCGCGCCGTCGATCAGCTGCACGATCGCTTCCACGTCCGCCTGCGGGTTGGCCAGCCGGGTTTCCTCGTCGGCCGCGGTGCGGCTCAGGCGCAGGCGCTCGGCCAGCTGGTCGTAATCGTTGCCCGGCGCGGCGGCCGGCGGGCCGGCGGCCGGATCGTTGCCGGCGCGGGCCACGGCCTGGCCGATGGAATACTTCAGGTCCGGGTAGCCCTTGAAGCCCAGCTTCTGGCTGAACTTGACCACGCTGGACTGGCTGATGCCCAGCGCGCTGGCCAGCTGCTGCGACGAGTAATCGCGCAGCAGGTGGGCATTGTCGAGGATGAAATCGGCGATGCGGCGTTCGATCGCCGACATGTGGTCACGCTCGGAGCGGATTTTCACCAGAGGCGGCATGGGGTCATCAAAAAGGGGACGGGGGGACGTTACCAGCGCGGCGGCTTGATCATCTCCAACCCGCGCACCTCGGTGATGCCCAGGCCGGGCGCATCGCTGATGGTGATCTCCGACTCGTTGAAATGTACCCCGCCGGTGACCGGATTGAACTGCCCCAGCGACGGGCCGTCCAGGTCCACCTTGGTGATGATCTCGCTCTTGGCCACCGCCAGGTGCACGGCCGCCGCCACGCTGATGCTCGATTCGATCATGCAGCCGATCATGCACGGCACCCCGTAGATGGCGGCGATGTCGGCAATCCGGATCGCGTTGGACAGCCCGCCGGTCTTCATCAGCTTGATGTTGATGATGTCGGCCGCGCGCTGCTGGATCAGGTCGAACACCTGGCCCGGGTTGAACACGCTCTCATCGGCCATCACCGGCGTGTTGACCCGGTCGGTCACGTACTTCAGCCCGCTGATGTCCGCCGCCTTCACCGGCTGCTCCAGCAGTTCGAGCACCACTCCGGCCTCTTCCAGCGTGCGCATGGCGTGCACCGCCTGCTTGGCGGTCCAGCCCTGGTTGGCATCCAGCCGCAGCAGGGCGCGGCCCTGCACGGCGGCGTGGATCGCCTTCACCCGCTCGATATCCAGTCCGATGTCCTTGCCGACCTTGATCTTCAGCGACTCGAAGCCGCGGTCGATCGCCGACAGCGAATCGGCCACCATCTTGTCGATGTAATCCACGCTGATGGTGATGTCGGTGGTGATCACCGGGTCGCCACCACCCAGCATCTGGTACAGCGGCGCCTTGTGCAGCTGCGCCCACAGGTCGTACACCGCGATTTCCACCGCCGCCTTGGCGCTGGTGTTGCGCTCCATCGACGACTGGATCAGCGCGCAGTTGCGGTTGAGTTCGGCCACGTCCTGGCCGACCAGGCGCGGCTTGATGAAGGTGTTGATCGCCTCGATGATCGAACCGTGGGTATCGCCGGTGATCACCGCCGTGGCCGGCGCTTCGCCATACCCAGTGTGGCCGGTGTCGGTGCGCACCAGCACCACCACGTCTTCCACCGTATCCACGGTGCGCAGTGCGGTCTTGAACGGGGTTTTCAGCGGCACGCGCAGCATGCCAAGTTCAATGTCGGTGATTTTCATCAAGGAGTCTGGGGCCGGATGCGCTGGATGTTGGTGATGCGATCGATGTAGCTCACGGTGTCGCTGGCCATCATCGGCTGCAGCGGAGTCACCGAAACGCCGTTGAGGTGGGCCTGCACGCGATTGCCGTCGGGGGCGAACCAGCTGCCGCCGGCGGTGTCGTGGATCATCCACGTCTGCCCGTCGAGCTGGCCGATGGTGACCATCACGTGGCCGGGAATGTAGACCAGGTCGCCCACCTGCAGCTGCTGCACGGCCGCGTTGCGCCTGGCCTTGCCGTCCTTGTCGCTGAAGGCGATGCGGTCCAGCGCCGGGCTGACTGCCTGCGCGCTGGTATTGCGCGGCACCAGCACGCCGAAGCTGCGGTAGATCTCGGACACGAAGCCGCTGCAGTCACGCGTGTCGTACGAATGGCCCCAGCCGTAGCGCTCGCCCAGGAACTTGAACGCCTGGGTGAGCACGTTGCGCGGCGTCAACGGCAGGTAATCGCTGGCGGTGTCCTGCGAACGCGGCAGCAGCGCCGGCACCAGCGCCAGCGTGCCATCGGCATTGCGCACCGGCAGCTGCACCACGTGCGCGGCGTGCGCCTGCTGGCCGTTCACGGTCTGGTTGAGCGGCCAGTCGGCCAGCACCGGCACGCGCACGCCCATCTCCAGCTGCAGCCGCGACACGCGCGGCTCTTCCGGGGTGAACGCCGTGAAGGCGGTGGCGCCGGTCACCACCCGGTAAGGACCGTGCTGGCCGTAGCCGAACACGGTGTCCGCGCTGCCAATGCCAACGAAGCGCTTCTCAATCCACGCCGAATAGCGCTCGCTGGTGACGAACAACCACTGGCCGTCGGCGCTTTCATGCAGCACCGCCACCGCGTCGCCGGGGAACAGCGCCGATTCCTGGAAGCGATCGATGTCGGTGTCGCCCTGCGCGGTGAACACCCGCAGCGCGGTCGGGAACGCACGCAGCGCCGCGCGGTGGGTCACCAGCCCGTACTGCAGCGGGCGCTCGGCGGGAATGGCCGCCAGGGCAAGGTTCGCCTCGATGGCGGTACGTGCAGTGGCGGGAATCGGCTGCTCGTCTTCGCCGAACAACGGCTTCGTCGGCCAGCGCGACAGCGCCTCGATGTCGGCCAGCACCCGCGCACGCGTCAGCTGGGCCGGGAGCGCGCGCAGGTCATGGATGGAGTCGTCTTCAGCGCGCATCCGCGTGTTCTGCGCGGCAATGCCGGCGCGATCCAGGATCACCCGGTCTGCATCGGGCAACCGGGACGCCCAGAACGCCGGGTCGAGGTAGGCCTCGCGCAACCCGGTCACGCCGCCGAATGCCGCCGGCGGCGCAAACGGCGCGTCGGCCCAGCTCGCGCCGGCGGGCAGCAGCGTCAGCGCCACCAGCAGGGCGCGCGCCAGCCACGCAGGCCGCACGGGGCGGCGGGGGGAAGCCTGGATCATGGAGCGGTCACCCTCCTCGAAAGCGTCAGGAATATTTATTCCTTTTTCCAGCGAAAGCAAGAATAAATTATTGACCACCTGTCAGGCCCGTGTTACACAGCGATTACCACCTGCACCTTGGGAAGTGTCGCCGTGGATCTGCCCGTACGCAAACCGCGTTCTCCTGCCTCGACCTTCGCCCGGCGCGCCGCAACGGCGTGCCTGCTGCTGGGCATTGCCTCGGCCGGGGCACAGGGGCCGGCGCTGGATGCGGTGGTGGCGCAGATCGACCACGGCGACTTTGCCGCTGCCGATGCCCGCATCGCCGCGGCCATCAACGACCCCGCGCTCAGCGCAGAGGCACGTGCCGCCTATGCGTTCCAGCGTGAGCGGATGCGCCGCATGCGGCTGGACTTCACTCTGGACGAGGCCGCCGCGAAGGCCCTGGTGCGCAAGCAGATCCCCGACCTGCGCGATGACGAATTCGCGCGCTGGGATGCCGCCGGCCTGATCGAACACCTGGATATCGACGGTGAACGCCGCTACTTCAAGCGCGCGCCGGCCAACCTGTTCCGGGTCAGCGCCGAAGCCAAGGCACGCCGCGCGCCCAACGTCCCACTGCCGGTGGATGGCCCGTACGAGAATCTCGCCCCGCACCATGAAGAAGTAATCGCGGCGGCCAAGGCCAGCGGCACCCGCAGCGTGGTGCCGCGCCGTGTGGAAGTCACCCAGTCGATCACCGTCAAACCCGATGCCGTGCCCGCCGGCGAACTGCTGCAGGCATGGATTCCATACCCGCGCGCCATTCCCGGCCAGCAGGAAGACATCAGCTGGATCGGCCCCAAAAGTGGCGCAGTGATCGCGCCCGAAGCAGCCCAGCAGCGCACCGTCCACCTGCAGCAGAAGGCCGTGGCCGGCAAGCCGACCCGCTTCGAGATCCGCTACGCCGTCACCGTCTACGCCCGCCACATCGAGATCGATCCGGCCAAGGTGCTGCCCACGCCGGCCGATCCCGCATTGCAGCCCTACCTGGCCGAACAGCCACCGCACGTGGTGTTCACCCCGGCGTTGCGCGCGTTCTCGCAGCGCGTGGTCGGCAATGAAACCAACCCATACCGCATCGCCCAGAAGCTGTTCGACGCGGTGGACCAGATCCCGTGGGCCGGCGCCCGCGAATACTCCACCATCTCCAACATCAGCGATTACGCCCTGCACGCCGGCCATGCCGACTGCGGCCAGCAGACGCTGCTGCTGATCGCGCTGCTGCGCCTCAACGGCATTCCCGCGCGCTGGCAGTCCGGCATGGTCTATTCGGACGACGCCGTGGGCTACAACAACCTGCACGACTGGGGCGCGCTGTACCTGGCCCCGTATGGCTGGGTGCCGATGGATGTCACTACCGGCCGCCTGCAAAGCGCGGACCCGGCGCTGCGCGACTTCTACTTCGGCGGGCTCGATGCCTACCGCATCGCCTTCAACGACGATTTCCAGCAGCCGTTCCAGCCGGCCAAGCAGCACCCGCGCTCGGACACCGTGGATTCGCAGCGCGGCGAAGTCGAATGGTCCGGCGGCAACCTGTACTTCGATCAATGGAATTACGACTTCCAGTCGCACGTGGTGCCTGCCACACCGCGGTAGCACCCCACCGCTGGTGGGGTGATCAACATTAATTTTTCACCCTTGAAGGAGAGAGCAGGGAATGAAAGCGAACGGTTTGAAGCGGGCGGCGCTATGCGTCGCGTTGGGCGCGTGCCTGGGTGTCGTTGCACCGGCAGCGATGGCGCAGGACGGTTCGGTGGCCGGCAGGCTGTTGAGCGAACCGGGCCAGCAACTGGAAGGTGCCACCGTCACGGTGCGCAATCCTGCCACCGGCTTCGTGCGCTCGGTGCGCGCCGATGCCAACGGCAGCTACCGCATTCCCCTGCTGCCGGTGGGCACCTATGACCTGGAAGTGGCTGTGGCCGGCGGCGCCCCGGCTCGCGTGGGCCAGGTCAATGTGACCCTGGGCAACGCCACCACGGTGAACGTGCCGGTCAGCGGCGTGAGTACCCTGGGCGCGGTGCAGGTGCGTGCCCCGCAGGTGGTGAACATGGTGGACGTGCGCTCCACCGAATCGGCCACGAACATCACCCGCGAAGAACTGCTGCGGCTGCCGGTGGACCGTGACATCACCGCCGTGGCGCTGCTTGCCCCGGGCGCGGTGAAAGGCAAGGGCTCGCTGGGCGGGCAGGGCATTTCCTTCGGCGGCTCGTCGGTCGCGGAAAACACCGTCTACGTCAACGGCCTGAACGTCACCGACTTCTACAACCGGGTCGGTTTCTCATCGGTGCCGTTCGGCTTCTACCAGGAATTCCAGGTCAAGACCGGCGGCTACTCGGTGGAGTTCGGGCGCAGCACCGGCGGCGTCATCAACGCCGTGACCCGCTCGGGCACCAATGAGTTCCAGACCGGCGCCCAGCTGGTGGTGGAACCACGTGCCTGGCAGTCGCAGGCACGCGACCGCTACGACAGCAACGGCAGCCGCTACATCACCGCCAGCCAGGATGACTACTCGCGCAGCGCCCTGAACGTGTTCGCCTCCGGCGCGCTGGTGCAGGACAAGCTGTTCTTCTTCGGCATGTACGAGGCGCGCGACTACGAGCCCAACTCCACCAACGACGCCGGCACCGTATTCAACCGCGGAAAGGCTGACGACCCGTTCTGGGGCGGCAAGCTGGACTGGCAGATCACCGACAACCAGATGCTGTCGCTGTTCGGCTTCTCCGACAAGAGCGACACCATCACCGACGTCTACAAGTACGACTATGCCACTGGCGACATCGTCGGCGACCGCACCAACCAGATCTACAACACCGTAGGCGGCAAGAACTGGTCCGGCACCTACAGCTGGCAGGTCAACAACGACCTGACCATGAAGCTCATGTATGGCGAGAACAAGCGCAACCGCTCGCAGAGCAGCCTGATGGACCAGAACTGCAACCGCGTGTTCGATAATCGCACCGCCAGCCAGGGCGTTCCCACCGACCTTCAAGGCGACCGCAGCTGCACCAGCAGCTCGCAGGTGGAAGCGGCACTGGATACCCGCAAGGCGGCCCGCGCCGACTTCGAGTGGGCCCTGGGTGACCACCTGCTGCGCTTCGGCCTTGATCGCGAAGAGAACACCTCCGATTACGAGCGCTCGTACCCGGGTCCGGGTGGGTTGCGCTACGACATCTACTACCGTACTCCCGGCAGCTCGCTCAATGGCGGTACCGTGCCGGCCAGCGGCCTGGTCGCGCGCACCCGCCGCTATGAAGTGGCCGGCTCGTTCGAAACCATCAACTCGGCGTACTACCTCGAAGACAACTGGCAGGTCACGCCCAACCTGCTGCTGAACATCGGCGCGCGCGTGGAAGGTTTCGACAACAAGGGCGGCGACGGCGACAGCTACATCAAGATCGACAACATGTTCGCCCCGCGCCTCGGCTTCTCCTGGGACGTCAAGGGCGATGGCACCACCAAGGTGTTCGGCAACCTGGGCCGCTACTTCCTGCCGGTGGCCAACGTCATCAACATCAAGCAGGCGGGCGGCTTCCTGGACGAGCGTACCTGGTACGAGTTCCTCGGCTACTCCGGTGGCGAAAACAACATCCCGGTGCTGGGCGGCCAGATCGGCCCGGTGGACAACTCGCAGGGCGACGGCAGCGTGCCGGACCTGCGCGCCGAGGTGAACCGCGACATGGACCCGGTGTACCAGGATGAAGCGATCCTGGGCTTCCAGCACATGCTCAGCGAATCGTGGTCGGTCGGCGCCAGCGTCACCTATCGCCGCCTGAACAACGCGATTGACGACATGAACATCACCGCCACCGGCCAGTGCGGTGCGGTCGACAGCGTGTGGATCATGGGCAACCCGGGCCGCACCAACACCGTGTGGGGCGACACCGATTGCGATGGCAGCAATGACGGCTGGATCAACATCGACACTTCCCGTGAGGGCTGGGCGCTGTATGACGATGATGGCAACTATGTTGGCCAGCGCGGCTGGGTCAAGCCGAAGCGCGATTACAAGGCGCTGGAACTGCAGGTCGACCGCGCGTGGGATGGCAAGTGGGGCTTCAACGCGTCCTACACCCTGGCCTACGGCAAGGGCAACGCCGAAGGCCCGGTCAATTCCGATACCGACTTCGCCGATTCGGGCCGTACCGAAAACTTCGACAATCCGTGGGTGAACTACCGTGGCTACGGCTACCTCGCCAACGATCGCCGCCACCAGTTCAAGTTCCGTGGCAGCTACGCGGTGACCGAAAACCTGACCGTGGCCGCCACGCTGGGCATCCAGTCCGGCAGCCCGATCACCCGCTTTGGCGCCGGCAACCCGTATGACGCCACCGACTTCCACAGCTACTTCGTGTGCGTGTCCAACTGCCAGTCCAGCGTACCGTCCGAACGTGTGTTCGTGCATTCGCCGCGTGCCGGCGATGGCCGTACGCCGTGGACCTACGACCTGGACATGAGCATCGCCTACAAGGTGCCGGTGCCTCTGGACATCAGCCTGAAGCTGGCCGTGTACAACGTGCTCAACCAGCAGCGCATCGTGTCGGTGGACCAGGACTACGAGCCGCAGGACAGCATCGGCACGCCGAACCCGCTGTACGGCTACGGCACCGGGTTCCAGTCGCCGCGCTATGCCCAGCTCACGGTGACGTGGAACTATTGAGGGCATGAACGCCTTGAGACGGTGGATGGTGTGTGCGACGGCGGGGCTGGTCTTTTCAGCCAGCGCCGCAACCGCCGAGCCAGGCTTCCAGGCGATGTTCGACCAGGCCCGGCAGCACTACGCGCTGCCGGGCCTGGCCATGGCCGTAGTGGACGACGGCCGCGTGGTCTACATCCACACGGCCGGCGAACGCCGCGCCGGCAGCGGCGAGCCCATCGACGCCGACACCCTGTTCAAGATCGCCTCCAACAGCAAGGCGATGACCGCCGCGGTCCTGGCGCGGCTGGTCGACCGTGGCCTGCTCGCCTGGGACGACCCGGTGACGAAGTTCCTGCCGCAGTTCCGCATGCACGACCCGTGGGTCACCCAACACATGCAGGTCCGCGACCTGCTCATCCACAACAGCGGGCTCGGCCTGGGCGCGGGCGACCTGATGCTGTGGCCCGAACCCAATGCGTTCACCCGCACCGACATCATCGCCGGCCTGGAGCATCTCAAGCCGGTCACCAGCTTCCGCAGCGGCTACGCCTACGACAACCTGATGTACGTGGTGGCTGGTGAAGTAGCCGCCGCCGCCGGTGGCAAACCCTATGACCAGCTGCTGCGCGAGGAAGTGTTCATCCCGCTCGGCATGACCCGCTGCCAGGCGGGCACGTGGTCGGTGGCGAAGGTGGGCAACGTGGCGCAACCGCATGCCCGGCGCGGGAGTGGCAACGTGGTCGTCAACGCCGACACCGACATCGCCCCGGACCTGACCTCGATGGCGGCCGGCGGCATCCGCTGCAGCCTGCGCGACATGACGCGCTGGATGCAGGTGCTGCTGGATCCCACGCGGGTGCCCGGCTGGCTCAGTGAACCCCAGCGCCGCGCGCTGTGGACCGCGCACATGCCCATGCCGCTCGGCGAACGCCAGCGCCGCTGGGACAACGCGCACTTCTCTGCCTATGGCTACGGCTGGCGCCTGTCGGACATGGACGGGCAGTGGAAGGTCGCCCACACCGGCACGCTGTCGGGCATGTATTCCTCGCTCGCGCTGCTGCCGGACCGCAAGGTGGGCGTGGTGATCCTGATCAACGGCGAAGGCGAGGATGCGCGCACCGTGCTGATGCAGGCCGCGCTGAAGCACTACACCGCCCCGGCGCAGAAGCAGACCGTAGCCAGCTACGCCGCGCAGTTGCAGGCCGAAACAGCCAGCCGCCATGCGGCGGGCCATGTGCGCCCCGATACGAGCGCGCGCAAACCCGTAGAGCCACGCCATGCGTGGCTGAGCAGCGCCGACCATCCCGCAGCCACGCAGGGCGTGGCTCTACGCGGTGGCGACCATCCCGCAGCCGTGAAAGGCCTCTATCGCGACCCTTGGCTGGGCCAGGCCCGCCTGTGCCCTGAAAACAACATCCTGCGCTTCAGCGTGGACAAATCGCCCACACTGCGCGGATCCGTGATGCAGCTCGATTCCCGCTGGATGGTGCAGTGGGATACCCTCGGGGCGGATGCAGAACCCTGGCTGCAGGTGGAGCCGGGTACCCCGCCCACGCTCCGCCTGAGCGCGATCGATCCGGATATCGACTTCAGCTATGACTACCAGGACCTGCACTTCACCCGCATCGGCGATTGCCCTTAGCCTGCTGCTCGCCCTGGCCGCGCCTGCGGTGGTGTCGGCCCAGCCGGTCCACATCGCCCTGGTGCGCACCGCCGAGCAGGCCGGCCTGGTCGACATCACCACGCTGGCGCCGGATATCAAACTCGACATGCGTTACGCCGGCGCCAACAACTTCACCGGCCGCCCGGTGCCGGGCTACGAAGCGCCCAAATGCTTCCTGCTGCGACCGGCCGCCAAGGCGCTGGCCGAGGTGGAAGCCGACCTGCGCGCCAACGGCTATGGCCTGCAGCTGTTCGACTGCTACCGCCCCGCACAATCGGTGCGGGCGTTCGTGGCCTGGGCCAACGACCCGCTGGAGCAGTCGCGCAAGGCGCAGCAGTACCCCAGCCTCGACAAACCCGCCCTGCTGGGCGGCTATATCGCGGAAACCTCCGGCCACAGCCGTGGCGCCACCGTCGACCTGGGCCTGCTCGACTGCCGCAGCGACCCCTGCAGCGTGGTCGACATGGGCACCGACTTTGACTTCTTCGGCCCGCGCGCGCATACCAACGCGCCCGATATCACCCCCACCCAGTACCGCAACCGCCAGACCCTGCTGCAGGCCATGCAGCGCCAGGGCTTTGCCAACTATCCGCAGGAATGGTGGCACTTCACCCTCACCCCCGAGCCCAGCCCGACCACCGCCTTCGACGTGCCGGTGCGCTGAGCCCCTGCGTCCGGGCGGCGCGCCGCTACAATGCGCGCTCCCCCAACGCCCGGACCACGATGAACCTGCCGCTGCACTTTGGATTGCTGGGCACGCTGGAAGCCGGGCTCATCGCCCTGCTGGTCGGCCTGCTGGTGTACGCACTGTGGCACCGGGTGTGCCGTTGGGCGGGGTGGTCCGACGGGCATGCCATTGGCTGGGCCTGCGTGATGTCCGTGGTCGCATCCGCCGGCATCGATGCCTGGAACCTGTTCTACATGGGCATGATGCGGCTGGAGTCGCCGCTGTATGCACGCCTGTTCCTGGCCACCATCCACGATCCGAACGAACTGGGCTCGCGCGTGGTGATTGAAGTGGCTGGTGCGCTGGGCGGTGTTGCGCTGGGCTGGCTGATATTCAGTTCCCGCTCAGGCGAAAAAAACGCCAGCAACCCCTGAGTTTTCGTTCGCATCCGGTTAAATTCGGGCCCATTGAATGATCGTCTTACCAACCGCTCACCTGCGCGTAACCGCAGGGGTAACGGAGCGCTGCGCGCGTGTGGTTAAGACCGCGTGCGCAGGCCGGTTGCAGGGCAAGGTCGATTCACAAACGGGGTGTCAGTGTGGGGCCGTGCGGAAAACAACGAGCCGCGCAACATCCCACAAGGAGACCACCCAATGACTATTCGCAACCGCAAGCCCCTGATCGCCCTGATCGTCGCCGCCGGCAGTGTTCTGGCCATTCCGGCGATGGCACAGACCGCACAGCAGAGTGCCGCGCAGGCCCAGACCCAGGCCGCGCAGGCCCAGCAGTCGGCGGCCCAGGCAGACCAGGCGGCAGATGCGGCCACCGGCGCGGCCGCCCAGGCCTCGGCGCAGGCCGGCGGCGGTGGCGGCCAGACCTGGGCCAGCGTCGATACCGACGGTGACGGCGCCATCAGCAAGACCGAGGCCCAGGTGAACGCAGGCCTTGCCCAGGTGTTCGACCAGGCCGACACCAACAAAGACGGCAAGCTCACCCCGGACGAGTACAAAGCCTACGTCGCCGCCCAGCAGGGCGCCGCAGCCGGCGGCAACGCCGCCCCGGGCCGGTAATCACGCAACTGCCTGAAACCGCTGGACAACGGTGAATGGCCTGGAAGGGCGGCTTGGGCCGCCCTTCCTTCTTTTGCGCTTGGTATCCTTGCCCGATGATGACCTCCATGCCCGCGCCCACCGGCGCCATCGGTCTGGTCGGTTTTGACGGTGACGACACGCTGTGGAAGAGCGAGGACTATTACCGCAAGGCCGAGCAGGATTACCTCGACATCCTGTCGCGCTACATCGACGTGCACGACACCGCCACCGCGCGCCACCTGCTCGAAGTGCAGCAGCGCAACCTCGGCGTGTTCGGCTACGGCGTCAAGGGCATGACCCTGTCGATGCTGGAAGCGGCCATCGAGATTACCGAAAAAACCATTGCCGCCCGCGACCTGCAGCTGATCCTCGACATCGGCCATGACACCCTGCGCCACCCGGTGGAGCTGATCGATGGCGTGCGCGAATCCGTCGCCGAAATCGCCCGCAACTATCCAGTGGTGCTGATCACCAAGGGCGACCTGTTCCACCAGGAAGCCAAGATCAAGGTCGCCAACCTGCGTGACCTGTTCCCGCGCATCGAGATCGTGTCCGAGAAGGATCCGGAAACCTACGCGCGCGTGCTCGAAGAGTTCGACCTGCCGATGGAGCGTTTCGTCATGGTCGGCAATTCGCTGCGCTCGGATATCGAACCGGTGGTCACCCTGGGCGGTTGGGGCATCCACACCCCGTATGCAGTGACCTGGGCGCATGAAACCCAGCATGGCGTGGCCGCCGATGAGCCGCGCATGGTCGAAGCGGCCACCGCGTTCGACTGGCCGCAGGCCCTGCGCGCCATTGAAGCCAAGGCGGCGGGCGGCTGAACCGGTGAAGCGCATACGCCTGCTGCTGGTTGCCCTGCTGCTGTGGCTGCCGTTGCTGGCGGCCGCGCAGCAGACCCCGGAAAAATCCCAGGCTTACCAAGTCCACACCGGTGACGCCTGGGTTGATGACCAGCTGCAGGACATCAACCACTACGCCGAGCGCTACCCGGAGAGCTTCCTCGACGAGGTCGCGCGCTACGCCAGTGTCCCGCGCGATTACATCGCCGCGCTGTTCTACACCCATGGCTGGCAGGCCGGCGACATCTACTTCGCCTGCTTCTGGGCCAAGGCCACCGAGCGCTCCTGCCGCGACGCCGTGCAGGCCTGGTCGCGCTTCGTGCCCGACGAAGGCGAAGACAAGCGCTGGGCCGACGTGGTGACCAGGATGCCGGTCACCCCCAGCAACACGCATTGGCGCACCCTGCGCCACGCCATCGTGGCCAGCCACGACCACTGGGACCGCCCGGTCACCCTCGACGCCACCCTCAAACGCCAGCTCGGCGACCGCGCCCAGCGCGACAAAGCCGCTGCAGACGCCGAAACCAAACGCACCCGCTGACCCTCCAGGCCCCATCTGCGCCGGACTACATGAACTTCGGCGGGGACGGCTCCTGCTCCGCTCGTCGGTCATGCGTTACCGGGTGTTGACCCGTTATCGGCGGTCGTTTGGGAACCAACCCTACCCATCCATGCATCGCGTGGGGCACTCCCCCAATGCTGCTGTGCACCTCGCCCGGTACGGCCCACCTCGGCGACAATGGGCACCTGCTGTTCCCCGTGATCCGTTGCCGAGTACGTAATGAGCGCCGACCGTTTCGTTTCACCCGACGATATCCGCAGCCTGTTCGCCCAGGCCATGTCCACCATGTACCGCACCGAAGTGCCGCTGTACGGCACCCTGGTCGACCTGGTGGCCGAGATCAACGATGCCGTGCTCACCGACAACCCGGCACTGGCCGAGCAGCTCGAACGCAATGACGAACGCGGCCGCCTGGCGCAGGAGCGCCACGGCGCCATCCGCGTCGGCACTGCCGCGGAGCTGGCCACCCTGGGCCGTCTGTTCGCCGTCATGGGCATGTACCCCATCGGCTACTACGACCTCTCCGTGGCCGGCGTGCCGGTGCATTCCACCGCCTTCCGCCCGCGCGCCGCATCGGCGCTGGCCGCCAACCCGTTCCGCGTGTTCACCTCGCTGCTGCGCCTGGAACTGATCGAAGACGACGCCCTGCGCGACGAATCCGCGCGAATCCTCGCGCGCCGCCGCATCTTCACCGATGACGCGCTGGCGCTGATCGAGCAGGCCGAACGCGAAGGCGGCCTGGACCAGAACGATGCCCGCCGTTTCGTGCTGGCCGCACTGGAAACCTTCCGCTGGCACAGCGATGCCACCGTCTCGCTGGCCACCTACGAGGCATTGAGCAACGCCCACCGCCTGGTGGCCGACGTGGTCAGCTTCCGTGGCCCGCACATCAACCACCTCACCCCGCGCACGCTGGACATCGACGCCGCGCAGGCCGGCATGCTCGCCCGTGGCATCGATGCCAAGGCCGTGGTCGAAGGCCCGCCGCCGCGCCGCTGCCCGATCCTGCTGCGCCAGACCAGCTTCAAGGCGCTGGAGGAAACGGTGAACTTCCCCGATGGCGAAGGCGCCGATGCCGGCACCCACACCGCGCGCTTCGGCGAGATCGAACAGCGCGGCCTGGCCCTCACGCCCAAGGGCCGCGCGCTGTACGACCAGCTGCTGGCCCAGGCCCGCGATGCCGGCGGCGCCGGCAGCACCGGGCAGGATTACCCCACGCGCCTGGCCGCAGCCTTCACCGCCTTCCCGGACGACCACGACACCCTGCGCCGCGAAGGGCTGGGCTACTACCGCTACGCCCTCACCGATGCCGGCCGCGCCAACCCGGCCGCCGTGGGCGACCTGCCGGCCGAAGCGCTGGTAGCGGCAGGGCTGGCCAGTGCCGACCCCATCGTCTACGAAGATTTCCTGCCGGTCAGTGCCGCGGGCATCTTCCAGTCCAACCTCGGGGGCGAAGAACAGCGCGCCTATGCCGCCCATGCCAACCGCGATGCGTTCGAGCAGGCATTGGGCGTGAAGGTCGAGGACGAGTTCGTGATTTACGAACGCCTGCAGCAGGAATCGCTGGACAGCCTGCGCAGTTGATCGCGTACCTGCGCCACGACCAACGGTCGTGGCCTACCGCACCAACCCCGGTAGGTACCGACCGTTGTTCGGTACATGACCAATCCCGGTGGGTACCGACCGTTGGTCGGTACATGACCAATCCCGGTGGGTACCGACCGTTGGTCGGTACATGACCAATCCCGGTAGGTACCGACCGTTGGTCGGTACATGCCTCACACGTTCGACAGCATCAAAAACGTGCAAAGAAAATAAAAAAACGCCGGGAAATCCCGGCGTTTTTTGTTGCAACCACTCAGGCCTTCATCGTCCCCGTATCCAACCACCGCTGGTGCCACGACAACGCTTCCGGCAACAGGTGCGGAGTGTGCTTGCCGTAACTATCGCGGCTGGCCCGCTCGAAATAATCATTGAGCTGGTCGCGGAAATCCGGATGCGCGCAATTATCGATCACCACCCGCGCACGCTTGCGCGGCGGCAACCCACGCAGATCCGCCAACCCCTGCTCGGTCACGATCACCGACACATCGTGCTCGGTGTGGTCCACATGGCTCACCATCGGCACGATCGCCGAAATGGTGCCGTTCTTGGCCGTCGACGGGCTCAGGAACGCCGACAGGAACCCGTTGCGCGCGAAATCACCCGAACCGCCAATGCCGTTCATGATCCGCGTGCCCATCACATGCGTGGAATTGACGTTGCCGTACAGATCCACCTCGATCATCCCGTTCATGCCGATGCAGCCCAGGCGGCGCACCAGCTCCGGATGGTTCGAAATCTCCTGCGTGCGCATGATGATGCGCTCGCGGTAGAAATCGATGTTCTCCTTGAACGTCTCATTGGCCTGCGGGCTCAGCGCGAACCCGGTGCACGAGGCATAGCTCAGCACCCCGTCGCGCAGCAGGTCCAGCATGCCGTCCTGGATCACCTCGGTGAACGCGCTGAGGTCGCGGAAGCCGCTCTTGCCCAGCCCTGCCAGCACTGCATTGGGAATATTGCCCACGCCGCTCTGCAGCGGCAGCAGGTTGGCTGGCAGGCGCCCGCGCGCCACTTCGTGCTGCAGGAACTCGATCAGGTACGCCGCAATCTGCTCGCTGGTCGCATCGATCGGGCTGAACGGGCTGTTGCGGTCCGGGCCGTTGGTGCGCACCACCGCCACGATCTTGTCCGGGTCGCAGCGCAGCGCCGTTTCACCGATGCGGTCGTTGCCGTGCACCAGCGGAATCGGCTTGCGGTGGGGCGGCAGCGCCGTGCCGTAGTAGATGTCGTGCATGCCGTCCACGCCGGCCGGCTGCCATTCGTTGACCTCGACGATCACCTTCCTGGCCAGGTCCAGCCAGGTCTTGTTGTTGCCCACCGAAGTGGAAGGCACCAGCGAACCGTCTTCGCGGATCGCCGAGACCTCGATCACCGCCGTATCGATCTCGCCATAGAACCCGAACCACACATGCTGGGCCACGTGGCTGAGGTGGATGTCGATGTAGTCCAGCAGGCCGGCGTTGATGCGGTTGCGCGCGTCCGGGTCGCTCTGGAACGGCATCCGCATGGCGATGCCATCGGCCTTGGCCAGCGCGCCGTCCAGTTCCGGCGCGGTGGAGGCGCCGGTCATCAGGCTGATCTGGAAGGGCAGGTTGTCGGCGTGGAAGGCCTCGATGCGCTGGGCCAGCGCCACCGGCACCGCCTTGGGGTAGCCCGAGCCGGTGAAACCACTCATGGCCACCGTTTCGCCCGGCTGGATCAGCGCGGCGGCGGCTTCGGCAGATACAACGCGAGCGCGCAGGCGCGCGTCGGCAATGCGATCAACGGACATGACGACTACGTTTTGTGGGGGATATTCATTATCCGCCATCGCACCACCGTCCCGGGTGCGACCAAGGTGGAATGGTGTTCTCCCGGTATATGAGGTCCTATTCAGTTAAATGAGGGCATCTGTACCCGCCAGTATTGTTTTGCAGTGCAGCGTGCAACTTGTTCGCGGAGCCTAGAAGATCGCCCTGCATCCCGACGTGGGGGAGGGAGCAGAGCCCGCTGGCAGTTCGCTGCAAGCGGGCTTTTTTATGTCCAGAATTTGGCAGGTGCCCTGTTCACTCACGGGGACACCACGGTGTGGCGCCTTGCGGTAGGGTCGCATCCCAATCGACTGCCGTGGCACCGCCCGCGTTCGATGGGGCATGACCTCGGTCGGGGAAGGCGTTGACGTTGTCCAACGGTAATGCGTCACCGGGCGTAGACCCGTTATCGGCGGTCGTTTGGGAACCGACCCTACGCCCGCGCCGCAGCCGCCACCCACGCGCAACGCGCCGCATACACGGACCCCCACACGCACCGTGCCATTCGGGTGCCGCGTGCGGCCCCATGCATAATCGCCTTATGCCGATTTCCGCCGATGCCGTTCCCGCCGCCCTTGTCCCGCTCGTCGACCGCGCGCTTGCGCGTCTTGCGCTCAGCCTGAACGACTCAGGCAACTGGCCGCCGCCGGAACCGGTCCTCGCCAAGCTCCGCCTGCTCGCCATCACCAGCGACTTCGCCCTCGACACCCTGTGCCGGCAGCCCGGGCTTCTGTCGCAATTGACCCAAACCGACTGCCCGCCGCTGCCGCTCCCGGAACTGGATCCCCAGCAGCCCGCCGACTGGCCGGCGCGCCTGCGCCGCTACCGCACCGCCTGCTCCACCCGGCTGATCTGGCGCGACCTCGAAGGCCTCGACGACGTACCCGCCACCCTGGCCGGCGCCACCCGCCTCGCCGAGGAATGCCTGGCGCTGGCCCTGGCCGCGCTGGAACAGGAATTCGCCACCCGCCACGGCGTGGTCCGTGCCGCCGATGGCAGCACCCAGCAGCTGGTGGTGTTCGGCCTCGGCAAGCTGGGCGGCGGCGAACTCAATTTCAGTTCGGACGTGGACCTGGTCTACGCCTACCCGCAGGGCGGCGAATCCGATGGCCCGCGCCCGCTCGCCGCCGAGGAATACTTCGCCCGGCTCGGCCAGCGCCTGGCGCGCCTGCTCGACGAAACCACCGTGGACGGCTTCAGCCACCGCGTCGACCTGCGCCTGCGCCCGTTCGGCAGCGCCGGCCGCGTGGCGCTGTCCTTCGCTGGCATGGACCAGTACTTCCAGCGCGAAGGCCGCGATTGGGAACGCTACGCCTGGCTCAAGGCGCGCGCCGTGGCGGGCGACATCGCCGCCGGTGAAGCGTGGCTGCAGACCCTGCGCCCGTTCGTCTACCGCCGCTACCTCGACTTCACCGCGCTCGATGGCCTGCGCGAAATGAAGGCGGCCATCACCGCCGAAGTCTCGCGCCGCGACATGTTCGATGACATCAAGCGCGGCCCCGGCGGCATCCGCGAAATCGAATTCCTGTCCCAGGCCCTGCAGCTCATCCGCGGTGGCCGCGAAGCCAGCCTGCGCGAGCGCCGCCTGCTGCATGCGCTGCCCGCCCTGGTCGCCTGCGGGCAGATGGCGCCGGAGGATGGCGCAGACCTGCTGCACGCCTACCGCTTCCTGCGCCGCCTGGAAAACCGCCTGCAGATGCTGCGCGACGCCCAGACCCACGCGCTGCCCACCGACCCCACCGACCGCCTGCGCATCGCCTGTGGCCTGGGCTACGCCGACTGGGACGCGCTGCTGGCCGCACTTGATGTGCAGCGCGACCGGGTCAGCACCGAATTCGCCGCACTGCTCGCCCCGCGCGCGGGCCAGGCCGCCCCCGATGCACTGGCCAATTACTGGCGCGGCCTGCCCGACAGCGGCGATGCCGAGGTGCTGGCCAACGCCGGCTTCCACGATCCCAACGGCGCCGACCAGTCGCTGCGCGACTTCGCCCAATCCCTGGGCGTGAAGTCGCTCAGCGACAACGCTTGCGCCCGCCTCGACCGCGTGCTGCCCGCACTGCTGCACGCCGCCACGCGCTCACCGCAGCCGGATGCCGCGCTCAAGCGCGTGCTCGGCCTGCTGCAGGCCATCCTGCGCCGCACCAGCTACCTGGCACTGCTCGACGAACAGCCCAGCGCACTGGCCAGGCTGGTGGACGTGCTCGCCCGCAGCGCGCTGCTGGCCGAACGCATCGCCGCCTACCCGCTGCTGCTGGACGAACTGCTGGACGTACGCGTGTCCGGCCCGATGCCCGATGCCGCCGCCATGCAGGCCGAGTGCGATGCCGCGCTGGCCGTGGACGACCCCGAAGCCGCGCTGCGCCTGCTCAACGAAACCCGGCTTGCGCTGAGCTTCCGCATGGCCCTGGCCACGCTGGATGGCCGCCAGCGCGCCGTGGACAGCACCCGCCAGCTGGCCCAGCTCGCGCAGGCGGTGGTGGTCACTGCGCTGGCCATGGCCGATGCGGACATGCGCCGCGCGCACGGCGAAGTGCCGGGCGGCCGGTTCGCCATCATCGGCTACGGCAGCCTGGGCGGGTTGGAACTGGGCTTCGGCTCGGACCTGGACCTGGTGTTCCTGCACGACCACCCGGCCGACCAGGACAGCAGCAACGGCGCCCGCCCGCTCGACCCGGGCCGCTGGTACGCACGCCTGGCGCAGAAGGTGATGGCACTGCTGGGCGCGGTCACCGCCGCCGGCCGACTCTATGACATCGACGTGCGCCTGCGCCCGGATGGCGGCAAGGGCTCGCTGGTGTCCTCGCTGGCCAGCTACACCGAATACCAGCGCGAGCGTGCATGGACCTGGGAACACCAGGCGCTGGTACGCGCGCGCGGCATTGCTGGCGATGCCAGCCTGCTGGCCGACTTCGAAAACATCCGTGCCACCACGCTGGCGCGCCCGCGCGAGCGCGAGGTGTTGTACGCCGATGTGGTGAAGATGCGCGGCCGCATGCGCGCCGAACTGGACCGCAGCGATGCCGCGCGCTGGGATCTGAAGCAGGGCGCCGGTGGCATCGTGGACCTGGAGTTCCTGCTGCAGACGGGCGTACTGGACAGCGCTGGCACGCACCCGCAGGTGCTGGAGCCGCGCGACACCCCCAGCCTGATCGACCAGCTGGCCGGCATTGCCTGGCTGCCGGGCGGCACGCGCGACGCGCTGCACGAAGCGCACGCCGCGCTGTTGGACGTAGGGTTGGCGTGCACGCTGGACAGAAGGCCGCGCCTGGCGGTGCTGACCCCCGCGTTGGAAGAAGCGAAACGGGTAATAGCGGCCACCTGCGAAGCAGCAGAGCTACCTTTTGGTAGGGTCGGTTCCCAAACGACCGCCGATAACGGCGCAACGCCCGGTAACGCATGACCTCGAACAAAAACAAACGCCGTCCCCGCTAATGTTCATGCCCCAACCGAACGCGGACAACGTAACAGCGGTCGATAGGGATGCGACCCTACCACGGGGTAGTCGGCGCACGCGTCGACGATGTTCATGCCCAACCGAACGCGGACAACGTAACAGCGGTCGATAGGGATGCGACCCTACCACGGGGTAGCCGGCGCACGCGTCGGTAGGGTCGGTTCCCAAACGACTGAACGTATCGGTGCAACGTCCGGTAACGCATGACCCCGGGCAAAAACAAACGCCATCCCCGCCGATGTCCATGCCCCAAACAAACGCAGGCAACGTAACGGCGGTCGATAGGGATGCGACCCCACCACGGGGTAGTCGGCGCACGCGTCGGTAGAGTCGGTTCCCAAACGACTGCACGTATGGGTGCAACGTTCAGTAACGCATGACCCGGGGCAAAAACAAACGCCATCCCCGCCGACGTTCATGCCCAACCGACCGCAGGCAACGTAACGGCGGTCGATAGGGATGCGACCCTACCACGGGGTAGCCGGCGCACGCGTCGGTAATTGGATGGACTCGCCCCTCGCCGAGGCGTCTGGGCGCCACGGTGGCACGCTATGGCCAACGACAGCGAGGGACGAGCCCATGAACAAGCTTACGCTGACTTATGTGCGCTTGGCGGTGGATCTTGCCAAGCAGGTTTTTGGCTGGTGAGGACGCCAGCGGCCGGGTTGTGTACGAGGAACGCGTGAAATCCCGTGCCGCGTTTACCAAATTGCTGGAGGGCCTGGATCCAAAGGTTGAGGTGCTGCTGGAGACCGGTCCGGGCGCCCAGGCATGGGCCCGGCTGATTCAGGGCGTCGGTGCCAAGGTGCGGATTCTGCCGGCGCAGCGGGTGGCCGAGCATCGCAGCGGGGCCAAGAATGATCGCAATGATTGCCTGGCCATTCTGCGTGCCGGTCGTGACGAGATGCTCCATGACGTTCCGGTCAAATCGATCGAGGCGCTGGGCATGCAGGCCCAGCACCGGATCCGCACCGGTTACATACGGCGGCAGACGTTCATCAGCAATCAGCTGCGTGGCCTGCTGATGGAAAATGGCATTGCCGTGTCCAAGTCCAACGCAGCGCTGTCGCTTTGGGTGGGCCGCATCCAGACCGACGCCAGCTATCCGATCCCGCCGATGCTGCGCGAACTGATTGCAGATCTGTGGGCTGAGTGGGGGCATCTGGCGCAGCGCCGCGAGCGGATCGACAAGCAGCTGGAACAGACTGCCAAAAGCGATGAACTGGCACGCCGGTTGATGACCATCCGCGGGTTTGGTCCGATCATGGTGACGGCCCTGATCGCCAAGCAGAGCCAGCCGGAGCGATTTCCCAATGCCCGCCAGTTTGCGGCTTACTTTGGGCTGGTGCCGGACCAGCACAGCAGCGGCAGCAAGGTGCGCCTGGGTCGAATGACCCGGCGGGGTGACGCCTACATCCGAAGTCTGGCAGTAACTGGGGCCCAGTCGGTCCTACACCACGTCAAGGCCGATGCGACCGAGACCGATGACAAACGATTGCAACGCTGGTGCCGTCAACACGGCAAAAAGGGCGCGGCCATCCGCTTGGCCAACCGAAATCTGCGCATCGCATGGGTGGTGATGACCACCCAGAGCGAATACCGCCGCCAATAAAAAGGACGAGCAGAACAGACCAAAAACCGTTTCCGCCACCGGGTGCCCAGCACCCACCCCGCTGCTTTTAAAACATGGGAAACAGGTCAGACCGTCGCGACATGATGCCTACGACCCTACCGGCCCTCGAGGCCTCTTGGTAATCGGCAGATCGCGAGCTCAACCAATTTTGGCCGGCAGGCGTACGCGCCTGCCATCAAAGGCCTGATACATAGATGCAGCCGGTTCCCGGTTTCGAAAAAGCAGCTTGACGGGTGGGGGCGAGTCCATACATAGGGTCGGTTCCCAAACGACTGCACGTATCGGTGCAACGTCCGGTAACGCATGACCCCGGGCAAAAACAAACGCCATCCCCGCCGACGTTCATGCCCAACCGAACGCGGGCAGCGTAACGGCGGTCGATTGGGATGCGACCCTACGCGGTGCGCGGCGCCATCTTCCACAACAACGCGCGGAACGGCGCCAGCAGGAACACACCAATCGCCAGCTTCACCGCCAGGTCGCCCGCCGCCCAGCTCACCCACGGCAGACTCGAGCCGGCAAACGCGATGCTCCAGAAAATCGTCGTATCCAACGTCGCACTGCACGTGGTCGCCACCATCGGCGCGCGCCACCAGTGCCCCCGGCGCAGCCGGTCGAACACGGTGATATCCAGCAGCTGCGCGGCAATGAACGCCAGGCACGACGCCACCGCAATGCGCGGCGTCGCAATCCAGATGGACAACAGCACCGCCAGCGCAAACCCCGCCCACGCCACCCGCCGCGCCGCCGCCGGGCCAAACCGGCGGTTGATCAGGTTGCTCACCAGGAACGCCACCGGGTAGCTGAAAGCGCCCCAGGTCAGCCAATCGTTGATCGGGTACTGCACCAGCACGTTCGAGCCCAGCACCACCGCGCCCATGGCCAGCACCGCCAGCAGCAGCGAGCGCAGGGTCAACGGGGCAAACACGATGGCAGGGCGCGCGTTCATGGCGGCGGATTATCCCGGCTCGGGGCGGCTACAGCCACCCCGGGCCGGTTCAGTCACCAGCGTTCGCTCAGGTTGCTCGCCGCCGCATCGGTGGTGGGCAGGAACGCCAGCTGCGTGCCCTGGGCATCGGCCACCATCCAGCCGGCGCCGGCCTCGGTGGGCGTGAAGGCCAGCACATCGCCGGCTTTCAGCGCCTGCGCGGGGTTGTCGTCGCGCGCCGGCCACTGCACCACGGCCAGGTCGGCGGGGGCATCAGGGTTCTTCAGTGCCACCTGGTAAGCGCCGTCAGCCTGGCGCTCCACCTTCTCCACGGTGAGCGGCGGCAACGGCCCGGCCTTCGCCCCGGCGGCGCCGGTGCCCTTGTCCTTGGCCGCACTGCGCCGCTCCGAGCCCTTGGCCGAGCCCTTGAAGCCCGCCGCCGTCAGCCAGATCGGCGCGGTGACCACCGCGATGCTCACATACGCGCTGATCGCCGCGTAGCTCACCGACTGCTGGCTGGGGGTGAAGTTCTGCGCACCGGCCTGCGGTGCTGCAATGGCCACGCTCAGGGCCACCGCCAGAATCGAATAACGCTTCATGCCAACTCCTTCTGCAAAGGGAAAAATCGTTACGGCTTCGGCGCCGCCATCCCGGCCACCGGCACGTGCGCCACGCTCAGCTCCTGCTCCAGCACCTTGCGCTGCTGCAGGAAATCGAACACCGATTCCACCGTCACCACCGAATAGTCGCCGGAAATGCGCTCACTGGCCGGGTGGTCGGTGGTGGCTGCATTGGCCGAGAAGAAGCGCGCGCCCAGGCGCTTGCCCACGCCAATGTGCAGCGAACTGGGCTGGTACCGCTGCTCCTTCAGCCACGCCTGCACCTGCGCACGGCGCACCAGCAGCGTGCCGTCGCGCGATTGCGCCATCGCCGCCGCCAGCACTTCCAGCACCCATTGGTTGGAGTTCTGGTATTCAACGCTGAAGGGGTAGGCCACCACGCTGTAGCGCGGCTCGTGCAACGCCTTGGCCTGGATGCCCGGCGCGGTGAGCATGGCCTTCAAGGCCGCGCGCACCGCAGGCGTGGGCACGCCCACGCGCAGATCGGTATGCGTGCCGGTTTCGCCGATGAAGTTGCTCAACCCTTCATGGAACAGCGAAGACTCCGGCGACTTGCAGTGGTTCAACAGATGCACCGCGCGCCAGCTGCCATCGCTTTCGCGCACCGCGAAGGCCAAGTGGCTGTGGCGCAGGCCGTACCTGCTGAGATCCTGGCCGCCGCGCGCGATGATCACCACATCCACGTCGTCGAGCGCTTCCAGTGTTTCATCGGCGCGCTGGGCCACATCGAACATCGAAGCGAGCGCAGCCGGGGTAGGGTGGCGCTCCATGCATTCGGGTTGTTGGGATTGCGCCTGTGCCGCAGGCGCGGCCAGCAGCAATGCCGCGCACAGCAGTGCCGGCAGCGCGATGCGCTTCAACGGCGGGTGCTCAGGCAAACCGGGGCAGGGCAGATCCATTGCGATTCAGTCTCCAGCGGTACGGGGCCGCGTCGGCATCATAGCGGTATCAGGCCGTGTGCCGACCAACAGTCGGCGCTACCGGGTTCATGCCGACTTATACGCTGCGTTACCGGCTCAGCTCCCGCGCACAAGGCTCGCTAACCGGCGCCGGCTGATCCTCGGGCGGCCACCGCTCCTTCTTCTGCTCGTCCGTGCGCGGCGGCTGGTTCCGGTACGCGGTGAGCTCCTTATGGCAGCTCCACGACACCGCATCCTGCCCGGCAGGCATGCTCGAACACCCCGCCATCAACACAACCATCAACGCCACTACAGCACTGCGCATACGCACGCTCCTTCCCTGGTGAACCCCGAATCTAACGGCATCACCGCCGCATCGGTAGCCTCGCACCCATCGCCGTTAAGCCGGGATACCCAAAGCCTCGCGCACCTGCGCGGCAATCCGCCCGGTCTCGCGCAGCGGCTCGATCGGCCCGGGATAACCCCAATCCAACCAACGCTCCTGCAAGCGCCCGCGTGCACGCAGCGCCTGCTGGAACTGCACCATCCTTCCCTGCGCCTGCTGCTCCAGCGCCACCGCCACCGGCAAGCGCGTACCGCACGCCTCAGAAAGCAGGTTCACCGAATCGGGTGACACCACGATGCGGTCGGCCCAGCCCAGCAGCCCCGCGTACGGGTTCACCCCATCGCCGCCATCGCCCCAGATCACCCCGGGCACATCGGCGAACGCGCTACGCAGCGCGCCCACCAGTGCCGGCGGCGTGCGCCGCGAGGTGGTGGCCAGCAGGCTGCCGCCCTCCGCGCGCAGCTGCTCAGCCAGCTGCTGGAACACCTTCACCATGTCCGGCTCGTGCCACGGCGCGTGCGCGGTAGGCCCGCCCACCAACAGCGCGGTGCGCGGCCCAGGCAGCTCGCCGAAGGGGGCAAAGGCCGCGCGGCCCACCGTGAGCCAGTCGTCGTCCACCGGGTTCAGGCTGCCCAGCAGGGTGAGTACGTTGCTGCCGCGCAGGGCATCGTGTTCGGGCACCACCAGCAGGTCCCAATGGCGCGTGCCCAGCCGGGGGTCCAGGATCTGCACCACCTTGCTGCCGCGCCGGCGCAGCTCGCGCAGCGCCCCGGCCGCCTGGCGCCCACAGCCCACCGCCAGCTCGGGCGGTTGCGCAGTCAATGTCGCGAACGCCTCGCCATAGCCCCCGGCCATGCCCGGCAACCAGCGCGGCGCCACCCATTTCCAGGGCGCGCGCGGCAGCAGCACCAGCGGGCGGTGCACCCCCAGCTTCAATGCCGTGGCCAGGGCCACTGCCTGCCGCACATTGCCGGCACGGCCGTCAGTGATCGTCCAGGGCGGACTCCATCGTTTCACGTGTGGCATTAATTCGTTTCAGCCAAGCTGGGTGTTGCAACAGTCGCGACACTCTACACTGCCAGCCTTCGCCGACCGCGCAGTGCCCCGTAAAGGTAGCGCACGGCGTGCGGGATTCCTTCTTCATCCAACGTGTTCTTCTGGAGGCTTCATGTCCGACGTGCTCAACGATGCTGCGCTTGACCAGTTGTTCCGTACCGCCCGCACCCAGAACGCTTTCCTCGACAAGCCGGTCGAAGACAGCCAGCTGAAGGCGCTGTACGAACTGCTGAAGTGGGGCCCCACGGCCGCCAACGGCAGCCCGGCGCGTTTCGTGTTCGTGAAGTCGCCCGAAGCCAAGGCCAAGCTCGCCCCGGCGCTGTCTGAAGGCAACCACGACAAGACCCTGGCCGCCCCGGTCACCGTCATCATCGGCTTTGACGAAGACTTCCACGAAAAGCTGCCGTACCTGTTCCCGCATACCGATGCCAAGGCATGGTTCGACGGCCCGCGTGAAGGCCGCCATGAATCGGCGTTCCGCAACAGCAGCCTGCAGGGCGCCTACCTGATCCTGGCCGCCCGCGCGCTGGGCCTGGATGCCGGCCCGATGTCCGGTTTCGACCCGGCCAAGGTGGACGAGGCCTTCTTCAAGGGCACCGCCATCAAGTCGAATTTCCTGGTCAATCTGGGTTACGGTGATTCTTCGGGCCTGTTCCCGCGGCTGCCTCGCCTGGCCTTCGACGAAGCTGCCCGCATCGAATAAGCGTTTCCGCCGGATGTGGCCCGTCCGTGCGGACGGGTTGTTTCCTTACTTTTCCCTTTTTCCCTACGAATTCGAGAGAGAACCGACATGACCATGACCCGCAAACTGCTCCTGCCGCTGGCCCTGACCCTGGCCATCGCCGCCTGCTCCAAGCCGGCTGAAGAAACCGCCGCCCCGGCCGCCGACGCGACCCCGGCTGCTGCTGCCACCACCCCGGCCGCCGAAACCGCTGCCCCGGCCGCTGCCGCCCCGGCCGCTGAAGCCATCCAGATCGCCTCGGGCACCTACAAGCTCGACCCGAGCCACACCGACGTGCTGGCCCAGTGGAGCCACTTCGGCTTCTCGCACCCCACCGCGCACTTCGGCGGCGCCGAAGGCACCCTGGTGTACGACGCCGCCGACGTGACCAAGTCCACCGTGGAAGTGAAGCTGCCGCTGAGCGGCCTCAACAGCTTCACCGCCAAGTTCGACGAGCACCTGCGCAGCGGCGATTTCTTCGACGCCGCCAAGTTCCCGGCCGCCACCTTCAAGAGCACCAAGGTTGAAGCCGCCGGCACCAACAAGCTGACCGTGACCGGCGACCTGACCATCAAGGACATCACCAAGCCGGTGACCCTGGATGTGACCGTCAACGCCGGCGGCGAGCACCCGATGGCCAAGGTTCCGGCCGCCGGCTTCGACGCCACCACCACCATCAAGCGCAGCGATTTCGGCGTGGGTGCATACGCCCCGAACGTGAGCGATGAAGTGAACATCCGCATCACCACCGAAGCCACCGGCGAAAAGCCGGCTGCCTGAGCGGTAACGATGTTGAACGCAAAAATCCCGCCGAAAGGCGGGATTTTTGTTTGTGCGTAATGAAAAGGGGGTGCTGCACTGGTAGGGTCGGTTCCCAAACGACTGCACGTAACGGTGCAACGTTCGGTTACGCATGACCTGTGCCGAAGCAAAGGCCTTCCCCGCCGATGTTCATGCCCCAATCGAACGCGGATGACTCCACGGCGGTCGATCGGGATGCGACCCTACCGCCCTACGTGCCACACGTTATTGGCGTGGGTGCATGGCGCCCGCGCCACGGCCTTACGCCGTGGCGATCTTTGCCAACCACCCGGTGGCGAAATCCGTCGGCAGCCGGCGTGCCGGGGCGGTCAACCCGCTCTCGCGCAGGAACGCGTGCGTGGCCTGGGCGAAATTCTGCCGGGCAATCAACGCCGTCTGCTTCACCGCGCCCTGCTGCTTGCGCAGCTGCACGATCTGCAGGCTCGGCTTACCCGGCAACGCGTACTTCTGGTAACGGCGCAGCTCATCGGCCACCAGGGTGATATCGGCATTGGCCTGTACCAGCGCCAGCTGGGCACGGGCCAGCGGCAGCACCGCCTCGCGCATGGGCACGGTGGCCTGCGGGGCGGTTTCAGCCAGAGTGGCATCCAGCGTGGCATCGGCGCGCTCCAGGCGCGCGATCAGGTCGGCCAGTGCCGAAGGAGAAGCTGCTTGCATCGAAAGGCACCGGCCCAAAACGCGATTGTCGCATGGCGGGGGTCACGACCAACGGTCGTGACCTACCGGGCGGTGGGGATTGCGGGGCGGTCGCCGGTAGCGCCGGCCGTTGGCCGGCCCAGGCGGTGCGTGGTCCGGCCAACGGCCGGCGCTACAGCACTCAGTCGCCTTCGTGCTCCGGATGCGCCTTCCAATACCCCTTCGACCGGATCCAATCCTTCGGCACGCCCAGGTGCCCCTCCACGTACTTGCGCATCATCCGCGCCCGGCGCGATTCGGTGGCGATCCAGTAGAACGTATCGCCCTCCGGCTCCTCGAAATCGGTCAGCACATCCTCCAGCAGGGTGCTGGTGGCCGCATCAAACCCGTTGCGCTCCAGCCACGACACCCGGATGCGTTCATCTTCCGGCAGCTCCTGGCGGTCATCCGCTTCCGGAATCTCGATGTACACATCCGCCCGCGCGCCTTCCGGCAGCGTCTCCAGCCATCGGCCAATGGCCGGCAGCGCGGTCTCATCGCCAAACAGCACATAGGTATCGAAGTCATCGGCGGTGATGTGCGAGCCACGCGGCCCACCCACCGCAATCGCATCGCCGGCCATGGCATTGGCCGCCCAGCGCGAGGCGACGCCGTCGCCGTGCATCACGAAGTCGATGGCCAGCTCCTTCGCTTCCAGGTCCCACCAGCGCGGCGTGTAATCGCGGGCGGGCGAGGGCTCCTGTCCTTCCGGGTAGCGCGGGCCGTCCGGGGTCATGGTGGGCACCACGAACTGGCCTTCCGCATTCGGGAAGAACAGCTTCACGTGGTCATCCGGCGAGGGCGACTCAAAGCCCTCCAGCGCCTCACCGCCCACGATCACCCGGCGCATGCACGGGCTGATTTCCTCGGTGCGCAGCACCTGCAGTGGGCGGAACTTCACGGTGTGGCGCACCAATTTGTTTTCATGCAGAGCCATGGCGATGTACCTGTTTCAAAGCCGCCGCAGCGGCGTAGGGGGAAAGACCTGGCTGGCGAAACGCGGGCGGGGTCGAACAAGGGGAAGAACGGTTCAGCGGCCCTGCGCGCGTATCTGCGCGGCGGCCTCGCGCAGCGCCTGGGCGACCGCCACCGCGTTGTCGTCCTGCCAACGGGCGTGGTGCAGGCCCAGCGCCTGCTTCAGCTCGCGCATCGCATCGCGCACCACCGGCGGCAGGTTGGCCTTGGCGATCGAGCGCGCGCTGTGGCGCACCCGGTGCAGCGCCGCGTCCACCTCCTCGCGCTGGGCGGCCAGCTCGGCCTGGCCCAGTGCGGTGAGCTGGTAGCGCTTGCGCCCGGCCTCTTCCAGCGCGCTCACCCAGCCGGCCGCCTCGAACTGCGCCAGCACCGGGTAGATCGAGCCTGCGCTGGGCGTATACACCCGCACGAACATCTCACTGATGCACTGGATCAGCTCATAGCCATGGCGCGGCTGCGCCGCCAGCAGCGACAGCACCAGCAGGCGCAGGTCGCCGCGGCTGAGCGGCCGGGACGTCAGCGGACGGGCAGGGCCATCCAGATCACGGGGAGCGGTCATTTCGATATATCGAATTAAGTGCGCAAACGATATATCGAAAACTGCCCCGACGGTAGAGCGGGGCTCTGCCCCGCTCCGACCATCGTTCAGGTAGAGCGGGGCTCTGCCCCGCAGCGCGGACATCCTGGCAGCGGGGCAGAGCCCCGCTCTACGTCCGTCTTCCGCCTACAACGGTTCGTCCCCCAGGTAGAACACTCCCCACGTTCCACGCCCACCATGACAGCGCTGGCCAACGCAGGTGCCCTGAAACCGCCCGTGGAACCCCCTCAGGACAGTACGCCACTGTCGCCTCATGTCCCCAAGACACAACCGCACCACTTCCATACGCACCCGTAGCGAAGTAAGCAAACCCATTGGTGCGCTACACTTTGCGGCTAGAAATCTAAAACAGTCGCGCGCGTGCGTGCGGTCATGGGAGCGCTAATGAACTGGTTGAACGAGGTGCTGAACAACGACCCGAATCCTGTGGAAACCCAGGAATGGATCGAGTCGCTGAAGGCCGTTATTGATGTCGAGGGCCCTGAGCGCGCGCATCAGCTGTTGGAAGGCATGGTGGAACTGACCCGTCGTTCGGGTGCTTACCTGCCGTTCTCTCCCACCACCGAGTACGTGAACACCATCGCGCCGAACCTGGAAGCCAAGAGCCCGGGCAACGCCGAACTGGAATGGCGCATTCGTTCCATCATCCGTTGGAACGCCATGGCCACCGTGGTGCGCGCCAACCGCAAGCCGGGCGACCTGGGCGGCCACATCGCCAGCTTCGCTTCCGGTGCCACCCTGTATGACGTGGGCTTCAACCACTTCTGGCGCGCCCCCAGCGACAACCACCCCGGCGACCTGCTCTTCATCCAGGGCCACAGCGCCCCGGGCATCTATGCGCGTTCGTTCCTCGAAGGCCGCATCGACGAGCAGCAGCTGGACAAGTTCCGCATGGAAGTGGACGGCGGTGGCCTTTCCAGCTACCCGCACCCGTGGCTGATGCCCGATTACTGGCAGACCCCCACCGTGTCGATGGGCCTGGGCCCGCTGGCCGCCATCTACCAGGCGCAGTTCCTTCGTTACCTGGAAAACCGTGGCCTGATCGAAAAGAGCGACCGCAAGGTGTGGTGCTTCATCGGCGACGGCGAATCGGACGAACCGGAAACCCTGGGCGCCATCGCGCTGGCCGGCCGTGAAGGCCTGGACAACCTGATCTTCGTGGTGAACTGCAACCTGCAGCGCCTCGATGGCCCGGTGCGCGGCAACGGCAAGATCATCCAGGAACTGGAAGGCGTGTTCCGTGGCGGCGGCTGGAATGTCATCAAGCTGCTGTGGGGCGGTTACTGGGATGCCCTGCTGGCCAAGGACACCAACGGTGTGCTGCGCAAGCTGATGATGGAAACCGTCGACGGCGAATACCAGAACTGCAAGGCCTTCGGCGGCGCGTACACGCGCGAGCATTTCTTCGGCAAGTACCCGGAAACCGCCGCCATGGTGGCCGGTCTTTCCGACGACGACATCTGGCGCCTCAACCGTGGTGGCCACGACCCGCACAAGGTGTACGCCGCTTACCACGAGGCCGTGAACACCAAGGGCATGCCCACCGTGATCCTGGCCAAGACGGTCAAGGGCTACGGCATGGGCAGCGCTGGTGAAGCGCTCAACCCGACCCACCAGACCAAGAAGCTGGACGACGAAGCGGTCAAGCACTTCCGCGACCGCTTCAACATTCCGGTGACGGATGCGCAGCTGGCCGATGGCCAGGTGCCGTTCTACCACCCGGGCCCGGATTCGCCGGAAGTGAAGTACCTGCAGGAGCGCCGCGCCGCACTGGGCGGTTACCTGCCGCAGCGCCGCCGCAAGGCTACCAAGAGCTTCAACGCACCGAAGCTGGAAACCTACGAACGCCTGCTCAAGAGCAGCGGCGAGCGCAGCTACTCCACCACCATGGCCTTCGTGCAGAGCCTGAACATCACCCTGCGCGACAAGGAACTGGGCCCGCACATCGTGCCGATCGTGGCCGACGAAGCCCGTACCTTCGGCATGGAAGGCCTGTTCCGCCAGATCGGCATCTACGCGCCGTTCGGCCAGAAGTACAAGCCGGTCGACGCCGACCAGCTCATGTTCTACCGCGAAGACCAGAGCGGCCAGGTGCTGCAACAGGGCATCAGCGAGCCGGGCGCCATCAGCTCCTGGATGGCGGCTGGTACCAGCTACTCGGTCTCCAACGTGCCGATGCTGCCGTTCTACATCTACTACAGCATGTTCGGCTTCCAGCGCGTGGGCGACATTGCCTGGCAGGCCGCCGACATGCGTACCCGCGGCTTCCTGCTCGGCGGCACCGCCGGCCGCACCACGCTCAACGGTGAAGGCCTGCAGCACGAAGATGGCCACAGCCACCTGGCCGCTGGCGGGATTCCGAACGTGCGCAGCTATGACCCCACCTTCGGCTTCGAAGTCACGGTCATCCTGCAGCACGGCACCAAGCGGATGATGGAAGACCAGGTAGACGAGTACTACTACCTGACCCTGATGAACGAAAACTACACCCACCCGGAAATGCCGGAAGGTGCGGCCGAAGGCATCGTCAAGGGCATGTACCTGCTCACCGACGCCGGCAAGCCGAAGAAGGGCGAGCTGCGCGTGCAGCTGATGGGTTCGGGCACCATCCTGCGCGAAGCCATTGAAGCGGCCGCGCTGCTGGAGAAGGACTTCGGCGTCACCGCCGATATCTGGAGCTGCCCCAGCTACAACGAACTGCGCCGCGATGGTTTCGACGCCGAACGTTGGAACCGCCTGCACCCGGAAGAGCCGCAGCGCAAGGCCTACGTGACCGAGCTGCTGGAAGACCGCCAGGGCCCGGTGATTGCCGCAACCGACTATGTGCGTGCGTACGCGGACCAGATCCGCGCGTTCGTGCCGGCCACCTTCACCGTGCTGGGCACCGATGGCTTCGGCCGTTCGGATACCCGTGCGAACCTGCGTCGCTTCTTCGAAGTGGACCGGTACTACATCGCGCATGCCGCGATTGCGGCACTGGCCAAGGACGGGAAGATGACCGGGAAGGATGTGGCCCGGGCTATCAAGCAGTACAAGATTGATCCTGAGAAGGCTAATCCTGTCGGGGTTTGATTGAGTTTGCCTATCCTGCGATAGGCGTCTCAAGTGGCGAGAACGCAGGGGCATACACTGCCCCTGCGTGATGGGCCACCTACTGAAGGAGCATGTATGTCGATGGGTACGCGAAAGATCAAAAGCGATCTGCGTGACTTCGCCGGAGAGGTGATGCGGGAGCTTCAGGCGCGCCAGACCGTTCAGAGCTTCAATGGAGCTCTGAAGGTCAATCACGACCGCGTCGTGATCAGTGAGGCAGAAGGAAGAAGGGCCATCGAGAAGTTGAGGCAGCGATTGAAATAAGGGAGCGTTTCCATGGGGGCAGGAAGCTCGGCCATAGCGGTGCTGGTCCTTGTGATCAGCGGTTTCATCTTCAACCTGATCTTTCATCCCGTTCGGTACTTTTCTAGCCGGGCGGAGGGTCAGAAGTTGTTCTTCATGTCGGCGGGATCCGGCATTCTTCTGGGAGCATTGGTTTTTCTGGCCGTATCATGGCTGAAGCCATACCTCCCTGCTGATTCTTGGCCCCTGAGGCTTGCACAGTTTGTCAATCAGTCTATTCCAGTCCCTTACGCCTTCCGATTGATCCTCTCGCTGGTTGGCTCGGTTGCGCTCGCTCTAATTTTCAATCTGATCTCGGTGTGGATTGTGGGAATTGCGACGGCGAAGCAGAAGCTTCTGAAGGGCAACTACCGAACGAAAGCGCAGCGAGTCTATGATCGCCTGACGGATTGGAACGGCAGTTCCATGGCGCAATTGTTCAGGCGCGCAGCGGATAATCAGAGTCTAGTGATGTTGACTCTCAAGTCTAGAAAGATTTACTGCGGACGGGTCTTTGAAGTTCCGCCTAATATCGATGCTGCGGATGCTTGTATCGAGCTTCTGCCGTCATTCTCTGCCTATCGCGACAAGGACAGTCTGCGGATGAGCAGCGCCAGAACAGAGTATCCGGTCATCGAACTTTGGATCGCAAGGCAGAGGCTCTATACGCTCCAGGAGAACATCCGGCTCTTCGATCTCAAGTCAGCTCAGTTGTACTCCAAGATGATCAGTTCCCAGCTCGACGCAACTGTGGCAGCGAAGTTCTTGCGCCGCGCCCGCAGAATGCTTGAGTCGCAGCGTAAGGATGCAGCCGAGGTGGTGGACAAATTCCAAGGTAGAAAGGACTTTGACGTGGAGGATTGGATCAAAGTAATTAGCATCAAGGAAGTTGAATCCGCCTCCTTCTATGATCCAGATGCCTATGCGATTTGGTTCTCCAAATCGCCCGAAGAGGCGCAGGCGGGGATTGACGGATCAGTGGCGTAAAAACGGTACTGTGTCGGCTTGCATCGACACCCCTAAGCTCGACACCCCTTCAGGCTCGCGCGTAGGAAAGGGCCGTACGACTCGAGACACCGGCCACTCGTTCGCGGCGTCTTCGGGAAGTTGAACTTTCATCAGCTGTCGCCTACGTCATGGAGCTCATGCAGACTACTTCGATTGCCATGGGAACCCCTGCGCCAGGTTGGGCGTATGTCTACCAATCCATTAAGGGCACTTTCGCCCATCCCAGATTTTGTGCATGCTTGGCTGGAGTGGCTCGTAAGAGTAGTACGGGCCTTTGTACGACCTACGGCATAAGGGGGCCAAGGAATGGGTAAGTACGTCGTCACTGATCTGACCCGATTTAGGGAAGGCAGCAAGGATGTATGCACCGCACTTATAGATGTCGAGACAGGCGCATGCGTCAGGCCAATCCCATACTTCACCTATGAGAGAGTGAAAGCGCTAGGAATGATTCCGGGTGCGATAATAGAGGGAGAGTTCATTTCTTCTGCCGAGGCAGGAAAGCCGCACCGCGAAGATTGTGACCATCGTGGGCTGCAGCTTACTGGGGCCGTGAATGCAGCAGAGTTCCGCCGTGTACTAGATGCCTCTCTCTCACCGAGCGTGCAGGAGGGCTTTGGCTCCGATTTCGATGGGATCAAATTCTTGCCGCCCGGCACTGCTGCGCAGAAGTCAATAATAACCGTGAAGGTTGGGCCCGGCGGTATAAGGATAGACAAAGATAACTACGGAAAATACAAAGTACATTTCACGGACAGTGCTGGAGCGAGTTATAGGTACATTCCGATAACTGATCTAGGCTTTCATGAATATATTCGTGCTGTAGATGGTTCTTCGAATAATCCAGTTGACGAGGTCAACTCGCATTTCCACGGTGCGACAGAGATATATCTGAGGCTCGGAGTAAGTCGTGCCTACAAGGCGCAAGATGGCCGGAATGGATATTGGATGCAGGTGAACGGAATATACTCATTTCCAAGTAAGTTGAACAAGATAAGGGGCTATGCGCCTTGAAGCTGTACACGATCGGTTTTACTAAGAGGACTGCGCAGGGCTTCTTTGAGGCGCTGGAGGGTGCCGGCGTTTCCAGAGTGGTCGACGTCAGGCTTCGAGCTAATTCACAATTGTCTGGCTTCGCCAAGGTGCCGGATCTACCATACTTTCTAAGGAGGATTTGTGGCATCCCTTACGGTCCGGAGGAGATGCTTGCGCCTACAGCTGAACTCCTGGACGCATACAAGAAGAAGCAAGTAAGTTGGGATGAGTACGCAGACGGTTACAAGACGCTGATCAAGTCAAGGGGGGCGGGAGAGCTCAACATCAATAGCTTGGATGGCGCCTGTTTGCTTTGTAGTGAGCATCTCCCCCATAAATGCCATCGGCGCATTGCTGCCGAGTTTCTTAAGTCGATGACGAATGCAGAGGTTGAGATAATACATTTGTGAACGCTGGATTTGTTCTAATAGGTGTGTCGGACGGATTTAGGGACGAGGCATTGGTTCGTGATAAGTTGGATTTGTACTTATCTCGAATGGCGAATGCGGATGTCATTCTCCTGAACGATGCTTCTGGAGTTCTTTCTCGCTATTTCAACGGCGGGGAGCAGGATTCATTATCGCCGTACATGCCATTGCGAGAAAAGCGACGCCTTGTAGCCAAGGCGTCGCATTTCGTCTACTTCTGGGATGGGGCCTCAATCTCCGATTTTGTCCATCTATCGAGTGTTAGCGGGAAGCCGGTCAAGACAGTCTTCGTCCAAACTACTAGGGTAGTGAACAAGGACAAAGGCGCTGAACACGATGTCTATATCGGTAGGGGCACGCCTTGGGGAAATCCTTTTGCCATTGGCGAGAACGGCATGGATCGTAAGCAGGTTCTTTCGGAATATCGTCAATACTTCAAGAACAAGTTCATTGATGATGCTCAGGGGAACCGTGATATCCGAACTTTGCGTGGCTTGGTTCTAGGTTGTCATTGCAAACCCGAAGCGTGTCATGGCGACATTATAGCTGAGTATCTAAACTCTCTTCCAAGTGATGATGAATAGTTGTTGACTTTAGACAGGTGTGAGCTTTCGAATTCGCCAAGTGCTGCAGCAAAGTTGCAGCTTGGCTGATATCCGGTGACAAGGTCAATTTGAAGCTGATGCGCCTGCGTTTAAAGATCACTTCTTGTGAAATACAACCTGCGCGCGGGATAGGTGTTGCAGAGCGGCGCCTCTGCATTTGCAGTCCCATTTCAGAAGAGGCCGCCCTGCATTGATGGACTCTCTAATGAAATGATATCGCTGACCAAGAGCGTAGGTCTGTAATCGAGCGCAGTAAGTGAAGAGACATGCCGATTTACAGTGGCATACACCCTGCATTGCTCAAACAGCGCTGGCTTGAACCGCTTCACGCTCCCGGTCTCTGGCGTACAGTTGAGGATGTGGCCTTGATACTGAAGTCCCATTGAGTTTGTAGATTGATTCCCCCGGGTCACAATCCCTTCGAGTACGACCTCCAATCCGTGCTCGAGCTCGGGAAAAAGAAACTCGGATTCCATCTCTAGCTCGTTACTCACCAACAGCTGTCGATCACGATCCTCGAAAATGACAGTGTCGATACTGCCGTCCGATTGACGGGCGCCCACCGTCATGCGCCTTCCGGGTGCTACGGGTGACGTTAATCTTTTCAGCGTGGTGGCTGGTAGTGAGCTGTACCATTGAAGGTACTCTGCGGGGACTACGAACGAGTCTCCGTCGCCCGTCCGAATTGTAGCCACCGTGGCGTCACTCGACCAGGTTACTTCCAACTTTCGAACATCCAACTTTCCGCCTTTAGATTTGACCAGGCGAACAAGCTTAACCAGCGCATCCATTGATCGGGAAGCTACGTCTTTGAACCCGATATCTGCAAAGTCCTTCTCCGCCATCTTTTCCCCGGCCTTCTTTGCATAGGCCATTCCGAACGCTGTAGCGGGAATAGCAATTACGCCTAAGACAACAGCAATCCAGGAGCCGCTACCTGTGAGCACGGGGATCTCGTACGGAGTGACTCCAAAGCCCGGGCTCTGTCGGCGATTGAAGTACCGAATTGCATCATCGAGTCCGAGGAGTGCTTGGCCCCCGGCTGATGCATCAATTACGCCGGAAGGTGCACCCTCCCATTCGTACGAGACGAATCCGACGCCTTCTTCCTTCAAATTCATGGTTTGCTCCTTGCTTCATGATTGCTTCGCGGCCGAGCCTAAGGTTCCCTCTTGGGTTACTGATACCTAGGTGGACCGGAGAAATATGACATCCCGATGGAAACCCATGTGTTCTATCTGTTTTTCTGTCAGCGCAACGGGGCGAACCTTGGGGGCCAAATTAACAGAGAGCGCGCTACGAATCCCTTCAGGTAGATCGTTGCTAACGAGCAAGTTCCCATCGTTCTCAAAACTTATCCACCCACGATCGAAGAGTAGATCCACATGGGGCGCTAGCAGCAAGCCATTCTGACCGTCGACTCGCTCGGCGGATGTGCTTGATGCCCAGGGCTTAATATGGCTCGCACGAAGAAAGCGCAAATCCTCAACGCCAGTCACGCGGCAGCCCCTCTCAACTCCAATAAGTCGCTCCCGAAAGAGGCGCTGTTTGGTGCGCACCTCTACCATTCGACGGGCGCTCGTCTCGCCCACATCGACGCAGTCCTGAAAGGACTGCCCGTCGGCCCCATCAAAGAACGTGTTCCTAGTCGCTCGGCTTCCAACTCGCCGCAGCCGGAAAACAATTCCAACTCGACCCCGGCCGAGAGTGTCCGGTGTATCAGGCTGCAGATATGACGAAAGCGATTCGAACTCCCCCAGATATCGGTAAGGGCGCCCTTTCCCCATCATTTGAAAGAGAAGCAGATGCTTGCCCTCACTGACGTGATTCTCTATCGCACGATTGCCCGCGGTGAATCGCATGTCACCATTTTGGCCTTCGCCATAGTAGTGAAGAACTTCATCGTCATCCCAGAAATCGCGATATCCGTGAGCGACGCCGGCCTCACCCGTGAATGCTAGGACCACTGGGTAATTGCTTGGGGTAGAGATGCCTCCCTGCTGCTGTCCACCAAGAAGCGGATGGATGAATGCGCGCCTGCTGTAAAGCGCGCCAATCTCGAAAGGTAGATCCACTAGAAATCCGCGTTAGAGAGATGCACGCAAAGATAACACCACCAAGCAGAGTACGACACTGGCTGACGTATGTAGGTCATTTGTAGGGGGGGTTAGGCTGCGTCAACCGAGCTTGGCAAATCGAGAGAGACAAACGATTGTTAATCGTTGGCAATTCCATGCATGGTGTGCCTCGGAGCGTAGAAACTCCTCTAGCGAGACAATGTTGCACGTCCCTTTGTCGGGAGGGTGGCTAATACAACACCCTCGTGGAAATACGCCCGCCGCATCTCGCTAGTCGGTTTCTAACCTCCCGACCCCCTCGCCATCCCGACGAGGGGCGATCCTTACAGGAGGTCCAACATGCAAACGCACTGGGACGACATGTCCTTCGATGAACTGCCCTCACGCCGGCGCGCGCGCCGGGCGCATCTGGCCGGCACCGCAAAGCCAGCAGCCTGCTCACCTCCGCCGGAGTTCCACGAGGAGCTGAAGGTGCCCTACCTAAAGATCCGCGGCCGCTGGCTGCGGCAGATGGGCTTCGACGTGGGCCGCAAGCTGCAGATCGAAGCCTGCGCTGGGGTGATCACCATCAAGCTGCTGGGTCCGCCGGCGGTGGAAGACCCACGGGTGCCCCGGTTCGTGGAGCGCACGATCTACCACGGTGAGATCAATTCCGAGTCGGGGCAGTTCGTCCCCGAGGACGTGATCCAATGAAGAAGCAGGTGTACATGAGGGTGAAGCTGGACCCCGATCTACGCCGCGCCTTTCAGCTTTCGGCGTGGCGTAGCGAGCGTTCGCCAACGAACGTGCTGCGGTCGTTGATCCAGGATTGCGTGAACCTGGATCGGAGCGCCCAAGGCGTTGATCTCTACGTTTGGGGGGATTCGTTCCCGGTGGGGAGCGAAGTACCGAAGGGGCAGGGCAGGCCCCGCTGAGCGGGTGGCGGGCCGGCCTGCGCCACCGGCCCTGATGGGTAATTCCGCGAAGCCATGTGCACGTGGCTTCCGGAGGGATGATGGCCTCACCCCATTCGCATGCTGCGGGCTTCCAGTTCCTGCTGGTTCTGCTGCGTGCGCGTGGGTAGCGTAGCTCCCCGCCCTGCTATGAAGGACCAGGCTTCATCTCAGGAACCTGATGGCGCTCGAGAAGGAAGTCCCAGTAGACCGGTGGGACGCTCCAGCTCCCGCGCGTGCATCATTAGCCCACTCCGTTGCGCCCCTTCGATAGGCGAGCATGTTCATTCAAATGTCTTGGGTCGGGGCGCTGATCAGCTCGTTGAGGTAGCCAGAGCGGCTGTCCGCTCATCTTTTCGTACTCCGTGCCTCGCAAGGAGGGAGCAGTACATACGAGGTTTTCGGAACTGATCCAGATCAGGCCGAGGTCGAAAAGGGTGTGGATGTCGCTGCGCAGCAAGATGCCATTATCCACCCGGTTGGTGTGCTCGCCCCGATAGGGCCGGATGTGTGCGGCTTCCAGTACTGCTACTGCGTTCGACCGCGTGACCGCGCAGCGGCCCTCATATGCTTCCACCAGGTCTGCTCTGAAGGCGATTTGACCCTGTCGTTGCGCGATAGCTCTCATCATCCATACACGAGAATCATGATCAGAATCGATAGGCGGCCGCAGTACCTGTCCAAAACCCTCTCTCTCCGCTTGTGCAAGCGCCCCCAACATTAGGCTTACAACCAGCCACTTTCCATCTTTCGATTGCTCCAAGTCCACGTGGCCATGGACAGATGGATCGAACAGAACGTAGCGAGCTTCCAGAGTATCTAGGATATGGACCTTGAACAGGCGGTCGCGCTCATGACCACTGTCACTTCGCCAGTTGGATCTGGCAGTGTCGTAGTGAGGTCGGCTAGCAGAGTTCACGGTTACATGCTCAAGGTCAGCACGTGGATCCCCCAATGGATCACCCGGGTAGCGATCCTCAAGCCAGGAGACCACCTCGGCAACGCTTGCCTCGCCGAGGGCCTCAACAGCTTCAACGACACGCCAGTACCGTGCGCGAGTGGTCTTTGCCGATCCATCAGTCACCGTACTGGAATCCGGCTTGCGGTTGATAGAGCTGCTCGCGGGTGCAGTGGGTCTGAGTCCGTGCGGGGGGAGGCCGCCGCTCTCGAATGCAAACTCAACAACATCTCGGTCCAGCCCTATCAGGCGCCCAATCAGGTCGAAGCGAGGAGCAAAATCGTTGTCGGCTTCGGTAGCGCGGCCAGCCCTCACTAGCTCGGGTTGCTGTGAGGTGGCAAGGACAACGCGAATGGGACAGCGCTCGCGATTAGCCTCCATGACCTGCTTTCGAAACTTCTTCTCACCCGGACCCTTCCAGTTTGAGATTCGTCCGTTGTATCTGGTCATGTCTTCTGAAAAATCATGTGACCAGAGACTAACCACGAGTTCTTTGGGAGACTCTGTAAAGCCCGAGACTGAGGAAATATCTGGCCGCAGGGCTACGCCGAACTCGAGAAACGCATGCTTCTTCAACATTGAATCTTCCCTTCCTTGTGAGCGCTTGTCGGCATTCATATCCGAAGTTCAAGTGGGCGTCAAAGCTCGCTGCGGGTTGACGGTGGGCTGCGGCGCAATGCCGCCGTTGGCGTGTTCAACGTCAAGGCTCTGGCCGGGACGCTAAGCTCACCGTCCAGTGGCCGCCCTCTTCCCGATGCGGTGTCAGAAGGTCGTAGGTCTTCACCATGCTCAGCAATCCGGAATGGCCGTATGCGGAGGGATTGAAGGCCGGGTCAGCGCGCTTTAGGTAAGCCCCCAGAGAGGTCAGCATTACCCTGCCATCCGGGCTGGAAGACGCGAGCAACGCTACCGCTTTGACAACGAAGCCCGGGCGTCGCTTTGGCAGCGGTCCAGATGGAGCGGCCTTAGCTTCCTGCTTCTGCACTGGGACCGCTGGCTTGGCTTCGGGTGTATCGAGATCCTTGGCTTTCGGGTCGCTCTGCGCTTCCGGCGTCCACTCGAAGAATTGGTCACACGCATTGCGCAACGCATCGGGGCACTTGGCTTCACCCACGATGTAGACAGTTGAACCCCGTTCCCTCAATTTTCGGCATAGGTAGGCGAAGTCGCTATCGCTCGTCACCAAGCAGAATGTGTCCGCACGCTTGTCAAAAAGCGCCTCAAGCGCATCCAGTGCCAACGCGATATCAGAAGTGTTCTTCTTTGCGGCGTATTGGAACTGGAGGCAAGGTGTAAATGCCTGGCGCACCAGCGTATGTTCCCAGCTGGCGCCCAGGGTTGTCCGGTTTCCGTAGCCCCTGCGAACTGTCACGCGGCCTGCTTGCGCTGCCATCAACAGCGCGAAATCAACGATATCTGGTGACACGTTGTCGCAGTCAATCAGGATGGCGACGGACGCTTCCTGGGTGGGGAGGGCCATGGCAGTTCCTTGTGCTGGGCCGGGGTGCCGGTAGGCGAACTATAGGCAATTTTCCTCAGCCCATGCGCATCGCCGGGGACTGCGTTTCCCGCACCCGGGTGTCCTGCTCCTGCTGCTGGGCCTGGGCCAGAATCTGCTGCTGGCGCTCCTGTCCCACCTCGTCCAACCGCTGCAGCGATTGCTCCACCGGCGTCTGCACGGCCACATCCGTGGGCATGGCGGCGCGGCGGTGCGCCGGATCGGCAGGGTCGCCCTGCACCACGAACACATTACGCCCGGCCGGGCTGTCGGCGGTCTGCTGGCTCAGCAGCACGTGGTCGGCGCGGTCCAGCCCGTTCTGGCGGGCCAGTGCCACCACGCTGGCGGTGAGCCGTTCGCTGTTCTCATCCGGGGCGCGGCCCTGCCTGGCGTCGATGGCGGCCACGCCTTCGCGTACCTGCTGCACCAGTGCGTAGTCCGCATGGCCCGGGCCGATGTCGGCCAGGCGGGTGGGGGGTTGCTGCCGGTCCCCCGGCGCGCCGTCTATCGAGGCCGTGAACGGGCTGCGGGTGATGGTGCGGTACGGGTCATCCTCGTGGAACTGGGTGGCCTTCTGCTGGCGCTCCAGGCGCACGGCGCGGGCGTCGTTGAGTTCGGCAATGCGGCTGGGGTTGGTCTCTTCCCGCATGGAAACGTGGCCGCCGCCGGTGCTGACGTTCGCCCACTTCTGGTCCGCTTCGAAGTACATGGCGTAGTGGCTGTTGCCGCCAATGACGTTGGGATCCACGGCCGAACGGCCTTCCAGGAACTGGGTGGCCTCAATGGCGGTGAGCTTGGCCAGGTACTTGCCTCCCTCCGCCGCGCCCATCTGGGCGAAGGTGTCGTAGCTGGTCTTGCCGACGCGCACTGCGCCTGCGTAGCCGTTATCCAGCATGTTGGCCCATATCTGCTCGACCTTTTCCGGCCCGCTGTTCTCACGCGCTGCCTGAAGCAGTACGCGGGGCGTCCAGCAGTTGGGGTCCAGCCGGTGCTCCACGAAGGCCTGGTCATGGGCCAGCATGACGTCCTTGCCGGGCAGGTTCAGCGCAAGGTCGCCGCGCCCGGCCTGCAGTTGCTGCGAACGCAGCTCCAGGTCCTTCTTCAGCAGCGTCTGGCCGAACTCTTCCCATTCGCGCTCGCTCAGGTTGGCGTTGGCGAACTGCGAGCCCGAATCGCCCTGGCTTGACGCGTGCGACTGGGCATAGCTGTTTGCCACCCGGCCGGGCAGGCTGTCGTTGCGCACCACGCCGAGCGCCAGCGTTCCGTAGCCATCGGCGCCGGGCAGCTGGGAAAGGTAGTTCCAGTACAGCTCGCGGTTGCCGGTGGCGGCGTAATGCCCGAGCACGCGCAGGTTGTCTGCAGTCAATCCACTCATGGAAAACTCCTGTATCTATCGGGACTACTTGACCTTGGAGCGGTTCAAGACGTCCCGTACGGCCACTTCCATGGCCTTCCAGTCTTTGAGGAACACGCGGTTGTAGTGGAGGCTGATTGACAGGCTGTTTTCGGTATCCACGATGTAGTGGGTGCAGCTGGCAACCGTCCTTGAATCGGTGTTGACGACCTCGCTGCCGTTGATCTGCAGCCCGTCCTCGCGATGCTTGCGGCTGTCGCACTTGATGAAGGTGCTGAGCTGGCCGGCTGCGTCGCGGCCGATGTACCAGTCATCTTCGTATGCGGGGTTGCGGGGATGCGGAGCGCCATGTTTGACCTCATAGGCGCGCGCATAATCGGCCATCAGCGCTTCGTTGATGGCATAGGGGGTCAGCCCCAGCTGCTCGGGTTGGGCAACGCGCAGGTCGAGCCGCTTGGAAGGGTCATTGCGCTCCAATGAGCCTTCTACGGTGATGGCGTCGTTGCTCACCTGACGCTGGAGCAGGGTGTCGATCGGCACCCGGTCGATGTGGTCAACCAGGATCCGGATCTCCTTGCGGAAATCATTGGTGCGGGGGTTGGCGCGGGCGCCCGGGGGCGTGGGTTTCATGTCCGGCCACTCGATCACCAGGCTCACGCCCTCGCCGGGCCACGGTGCGATCTGGCTGTCCAGGTAGTTGGCGGGAATGCGGAAGGTATTCGGCCCCAGCTTCACGTCCACCGGTGCATCGGTGTAGGTATGGCCGTTGAGGGTGCGGCCGGTTTCTGTGGCTTCCGACATGTTCGAAGTCCCTTTGTGTTCGGTGGGCGGCGTCCGTGCGCAGGCGCTGGCGCTCAGGGCGACGGCGAGTGCAACTGTCAGGCACCGGCCGGATGACATCACGCTCATGGGCCATTCCATTGCAGTGGTTGGGGTCAACTATAGGGAATGCTGCGTCAACGGGACAGGAGTGGGGTGCTTGAGGCTGCCCTTCCGTGGTATTCAACCGCTGTAGCCGCGATGGCAAAGGGAGCCATGCATCATGGATGGAAGAGCCAGACTCTGGTTGGCGGTTGGCACGGTCGCCGTGCTGGCGGGAGTAGCGCTGTGGCAGGTGGTTCCAGCGACGCAGCGTGACGCACCGGGAAAGGCAGCTCAGGCGGCACAGGTGCCCGCTGCGGCCGAAGTGCGCGCCCATGGAACCGTAGCCCGTCCCAGCCACGCCCGCCCTGCCGAAGTAGACCGGGTAAAGGCCTTCGAAGACCTGAAGCAGCGGGCCAAGGCGGGTGATGCCGTGGCCCAGCGCCTGTTGGCCGATACCTATGAGGGCTGTTACTTCGTCAATATCGACCGCGACAGGTTCATGGGCAGTCTCGACTTCAACAAGCAGATGATCAGGGCGCCCGCGCAGCTCTCTGTGCTGGAGCAGGTAGCGGACGAACGTTTCGCACAATGCGGGGCAGTGGACGGTGGCGCCATCGTGCCGATGCAGCTCATCACGGGCTGGTACGCACAGGCCGCCGAGAACGGTGACCTGGCCGCCCGGTTGATGGACAACGCGTTCAAGCGAAGGAGGCTGGATACGGCTGAAGCTGCCGAGCAGCTTGAAGAGGTATTGGGCTCCAATGATCCAGCGGCCGTGTTTGCCATGGGCAGCACGTTGCACAGCAACTACCCCGCCAGCGCGGAAGGGCTGGCGGCGGGCTTGATGACCGGGGATCATGCCGGCGAGGCATGGATGGTGGCTGGCTGCCGCATGGGATACGACTGCGGGCCCACCGGGAAATTCATGGGAACGCTGTGCCTGCTGCAGAACGCTTGCACGGGGGAGGGCTTCGAGTCCTACCTCAAGCGGGAGATGATGAACGAAGCGCAGCGAAGGGATCTGGAGCGCCGGGTGACGGAGATACTGCGGTTGATCGAGGGCTGAGCCTCGCGCCGTCGTCCACTGCGCTCAGCTGTTCAACGCCAGCCCCATCGGCGGCCACAGCGGATTCATCCGGTCCAGGTCGTAGTCATTGCCGAAGGCCAGCGCCGCCTCACGCGGCTCCAGGTCGTAGTAGCTCACCAGCAGCTGCTCGTCCATGCCGGCGTCGCTGTGGTTGATGGCGTACAGCCCCAGCATGGCCTGGTCGAACTCTTCCAGCCAATCAAGGTCGATCTTGTTCATGTTGATCCTCCGAAGCGGATCGCAGGATCGCGCAGGGGCGTCTCACGGCGTGGGACGGAGGAATCCCGCCGCTGGCCACCCCTGTTAAGATGTCCGGGCCAGCCAGCCTTCCCACGTCATTCGACCGTGTGGTTGGCCGCTCCTCCCAGCGGCCACGCGAGCCAGGATCCTTCCTCTGCCTCTCACAAGGACGCTCGCATGCACCCTCGTTCCCTGTTCCGTTCGGCCGCCCTGGCGCTGGCCGTCAGCCTGACCCTTGGCGCCCCGTCTGCCTTTGCCGCTGAAAAGGCCGCCGCCACCGCCGCCGCTTCCTCCGTGCAGCGCGCCGCCGTTGCCCAGGGGCTGTACGAGCTGGCCTTCAGCCCCACCCAGAACGCGCTGTTCGTGGCCTCTTCGGGCGGCTTCGGCGATGCCGCCGGCCCGGCCCAGGTGCTGCGCCTGAATCCGGATTCGCTGACCGTTGAGGCGAAGATCCCGCTGGAACGCAAAGCCTTCGGCGTGGTGCTCGATGACGCCCATAACCGCCTGTACGTGGGCAACACCGTGGACACCTCGGTGACCGTGGTCGACACCGCCTCCAACAAGGCCGTGGGAATCGTGCAGCTGATGGAGAAGAAGGTCGGCAAGGACGGCAAGGCCGGCTACACCCACGACCTGCGCGAGCTGGTGGTGGATTCCCCGAACAACCGCCTGTACGTGACCGGCCACTCCGGCGAAGGCAGCGTCCTGTTCGTGGTGGATACCCAGTCGCTCAAGCTGATCAACACTATTCCGGGCCTGGGCAATGCCAAGGCACCGGGCCTCACCCTGGATGCGGCCAACAAGCGCGTGCTCACCTCCAACCTGCTGGGCGAAGTGGTCACCGTGGGCACCGACACCGGCGAGGTGGAGCAGCGCTTCAAGGTCAGTGCGGAGCAGCCGATGAACCTGGCGCTGGACCCGAGCGGCAAGCGCCTGTTCGTGACCGACCAGGGCCTGGAGATGATCCGCAAGTACCAGGGCAGCAGCATTCCGGGCTTCGTCTCCAAGCACCCGGGCCAGCGCGTGCTGGTGGTGGACCCGACCACCGGCAAGGAACTGGCCAGCATCGCCACCGATGCCGGCCCGCTGGGCCTGCTGCTCGATGCACCGCGCAAGCGGCTCTACGTGACCAACCGCGAAGCGGGCACGGTGACCGCGTATGACAGCGAGAGCTACAAGCAGGTGGGCACCTATGACGTGCCGACCCACCCGAACAGCCTGGCACTGGATGCGAAGAAGAACGTCCTGTACGTGACCATCAAGAATGGGGATAAGGACGAGAAGGGAAGTGAGGAGTCTGTGGCGCGGATTGCGCTTTAACCTCTGAACGTTCCGGGCCGCCTTGCGGGGCGGCCTGGCTCAAAGGAAATGCAGGCGTATCGATGTCGGCGGGGGTGTGGCTTCAATTCTGAGTCTGCGCACTCTCATTGGGCTCTTCTAGCTCCGGAGCTGGGAACCAGGTATCGACTTCAGACGCCTTGATCGGCGCAGAAATCTTCTTGCCCTTGTGACTCCAGCCAGGCTGACTTATCACCACGTGGCTGCCCAAGCGGGTAAGGATGTCGACGGGGCCTGCGGATCTGAGTGTCGATTCGCCTGGGACTACTGCACAGTTCTCCGTAATGCGTGCCGCCATCAAGGCGCTGCACCCACGCACGGTCAAGATGACCGTCTGATTGTTCATCATACCTACGCGCAGGCGCGACGCCGCAGTATCGATCGCGGCGGATGCAACCCCGAGGGAGACCACAATGTAAATGCCTACAAATATGAGTGCATTCGCCCGGACTGGGTTTGGAAGGCGCGAAGTTGAGTAGAAGCAGAAGTGGGCGAGCGGAAGTGCCAAAAGTGCAACTACTCCCATGGGCTGCACTTTGAAAACGTCTGCAGATGGCAGAACGCTGAGCATGATCAGTGCGAAAGGGATAGCAGCGCCATAAAGCAGCCATGTAAAGAGTAGAAGGCGCAAGCGCCAGTCGAACCGGCTTTTTCGGACGCCACGAGTGAACTTGCCTCTGCTTTGCGCTGCGACTGCCGCTGATAGGCCAAAGCACACCAAGAAGAAGGCCACGAAGAGGTTGTCGCGCATGCTGTCTGGAGCGAGCATCGTCGAAGCCAGCGATATCACAGCCAGGAAGAATCCGGCGTAGGAAATTCCTAGAACGGCGAGCATGCTGAACTTTCTGCTCGGTGTGCTGGTTGACCCAGGATTCGACGAATCAGCGCCTGGGTCACCCTTTCGAGAGTTGAGGCGCTGGTATCTCGCCCCCTTCTTGGGGAGCTCTTGTCGGGGAATGAGACGGGCAGAACCCCAAGCTTCGTAGCAGGCACCCGGAAGCAGGTACACCGTGACGAAAAGGCAGGCAGTGATGACTGTGAAGGCGAGAATCGCCGCGCCAACCAAGCCAAAATCCGCTAACGATAGAGCCGGAAGGTACCCAATTTTGGAGAAGTGAGTAAGCAGTAGCAGTGTAGCTGCGGCCCCTGAAATCCAGCTGTGTTGCCTAACAAACTTCAGCGCATCCATGAAGTAGATATGCGGAAGAGGACGGTCTGGCGTCATTCTTTGCTCCGTTTAGATGGGTTTCCTTCGGCGTTCATTGCCGCGAACCAGCACCTTACGGATTGGATGGCGGCTCAAGTAGCTCAAGTTCCTGAAGGAAATGTGCGCGTCGAGTGGTCGTCGAATAGCTATGGGTACACGCTGCGTAACACTAGAATCAACCGTAGCATCTGCAGATGTTATGGTTCAAATTGATGTTACGAATGGCTGCGAACCGCTTCAGGAATACCGGTTAGGAGTGTTCTCGGGTGCGAACCAATCGCGTCATTTGCGACCCTCAGCCTGTCGCGAGACACCTTGGCTGCTGTAGTAGCCACTTGCGTGCTGCGGCCTCGGTTACCTCCGCGTCGCTGGTTTTCTCATCCGGCGTAAGCTTCCCGCCGTCGCCCTTCAAGTTACGGTCGACAGAAACCGATACGGTAAGCAGCAACCTGCTGACGTCAGGAAGTGGCGTTGGCACGTTGGCCGTGGAATAGCCGGCTGTCTTCTCACCGAAGCTACGCGTAGCAGGCCGGCCCCTAAAGGCCAATGCCAGTGCTTCCCCGGAACTTGCGGTTCTGGGTCCGAACAAGACGGCTATCGGCGGGGCGGGCTGCCGCAGAACATAAGCCGCAGAATCCAAGCTGACGGGTGAGCGATCTCCGAGCAGGACCTGCCCGGATTCGACACTCCAGGTCTGGTGCTCCGCGCCACGGACAAAGGCGCCGATGACCTCGCGATGCTTCGGGTCTGTGGACAATAGGGGTGCAATGCCGGCCAGCATGGGCCACATGTTGCCGCCGCCGTTTTGCCTGAGGTCCACGATCCAGCCGCAGAGGGGCGCTGGTCCTCGCTACGGAGCCACGACTGCAGCATCTGTGCGAAGGCCTGACGCCGCTGACGTGTGAGTTCTCGCGGCGCTGAAGGGTTGTCCAGGAAAGGCGGTACGCGGATCCAGCCGATGGGGTCGTTTGCATCCTCAGGACCACGCGTCGGCCCGGGTGGATCTGCTTCCGCATTGCGCTGACGAACCTGTTGGCTGCTGGCAGATCGCGGCTTCTCCTCAGCAGCGCCGGGCACCGCCTGTGTGCGGATCCAGTGGCCGTGGTTGGCTGTGCTGCGGGCGATCAGTTCGGTGACGATCTTGTCGGCTTCGTCCGTACTGCTGGCCTGCGTGAGCTGCCGGCGTGCTGCAGGCCAATCGATCTGGTCGCTGTGGAACGCGCGTTGTTCGAGCAGCTTGAGGATGGTCTCGCGTACGTCTGGCGTTCCCTTTGCGCGCGAAGACGGGGCGGCCAGGGTTGGGAATATGCAGGCTGCGGTTAGTGCTGTTGTGGTGAGTAGTACTGCTAATCCTTTAGCTTTTGCCACCTGCGGTCTCCGTGGTTGCCTGGGGTGCGGCGCCTTCGTTGCGGGTCATGCCGTAATCGGTTGTTGCACGGTTACGTGCAGTCGACGGGGGTGCGACCCTACCGTGGTGCGGCCTGGTTCGAAGGCGCCGCGGTGCTCTTTGCTTCGATGTTACGGCGAAATGCTCAGGCGTTCACATCCACCACCAGCCGGCCACGCACCTTGCCTTCAAGGAATGCCGGGAACACGTCCAGTACCCTTTCCAGTCCGATCACTTCAACGGTGCTGGCCAGCTTGCCCAGGTCCAGATCGGTCGCCAGACGCGTCCAGGCTTCAGCACGCACGGCATGCGGTGCCTGCACCGAGTCGATACCGGCAAGGGTGACGTTGCGCAGGATGAAGGGCAGCACAGAGGTGGGAAGGTCGGTACCCTGCGCCAGTCCGGCAGCCGCCACCACGCCGCGGTATTTCGTCTGCGCCAGGGCATTGGCCAGCGTGTGGCTGCCGGCGACATCCACCACGCCGGCCCAGCGTTCGGCATCCAGCGGGCGGGTACGCGGCTCGGCCAGCGTGGCGCGGTCGATGATCTCGTCGGCGCCCAGGTCCTTGAGGTACTGCGCATGTTCGGGTCGGCCGGTGGACGCCACCGTGCGGTAGCCCAGCTTGGAGAGGATGGCCAAGGCGATGGAGCCAACGCCGCCGTTGGCACCCGTCACCAGGATGTCGCCGTGCTCGGGCTTCACGCCGCCGTGTTCCAGCGCCAGCACGCACAGCATGGCGGTGTAGCCTGCCGTGCCGATCGCCATGGCGTCTTTGCTGCTGATGCTGTCCGGCAGCTTCACCAGCCACTCCCCGGGAACGCGCGCGCGCTGGGCCAGCCCGCCGTGGTGGGTCTGGCTGAGGCCGTAACCGTTGAGCACGACGCGGTCGCCCTGGCGGAAGCCGGCATTGCCCGATTCCAGCACGGTGCCGGCCAGGTCGATGCCGGGAATGAGCGGGAACGTACGGATCACCGGCGAGGCGTTGGTCATCGCCAGCGAGTCTTTGTAGTTCAGGGTGGAGTAGTCCACCTGCACGAGCACATCGCCTTCGTGCAGGTCGGCTTCGTCAAAGGCCACCAGCTGGGTGGAGACCTGGCCGTCTTCTTTGGTGGCCAGCAGGGCATTGAATTTCATGGGCATCGATCACCTCGGGGGACATGACCTGCATGCTATGGTCGCACCGTGGTTGCCACAAGAACTATGCTTTCCCGTAGGTACTATGGTTTTCAGGAGTATCCCGTAATGGCGCGGCGCGTATATGGCAAAACCGGCTGCAGCGTGGAAGCCACGCTGTCGGTCATCGGCGGGACGTGGAAGCCGGTGATCCTGTTCTACCTGGTGTCACGCACCCGGCGATTCATGGAGCTGACCCGGCTCATCCCCAACGCCACCCAATCGATGTTGACCAGCCAGCTCCGAGAGCTGGAGGCCGATGGCGTGGTGGTGCGGCATGTGTACCCGGAGGTGCCGCCGAAGGTGGAGTACCGGCTCTCGGAGCTGGGCCGGACACTGGTGCCGGTGCTGTTGGCGATGCGGGATTGGGGGGATTCGTACAAGAAGACCCAGGAGACCGCTGAAGAGGCGTGAAGGGCGCTCGTTACCAGGAAGAGAATTGACCATGAAGCTTTGGGCAACAAGATCGATGCTGATGGGCGCCGGGACGCTGTTCGTCATTGCCGGCCTCGCCGCGTGCGGGCGGGAAGCGGAAACCGCCAAGCCCAGCGTGGAAGCAAACAAGGAGAACGCTGCAATGCGAACTGAGGTTCCTCTTACCCGGCCCATTGCCTTGGACAAGGCGGGCGAGGTAGCAAATGTGGAGTTTGAGCTTCCAGCGCCCGGACCCAACGCCTCACCCGAGTTGATGCTGGGTGTGCGGTTGGTGAGGCCGGACGCGGAATCCGGCACCTCGCTTTCCATCAGGCTCGTCGAAGCAGGGATCGCTGCCAGAGTCAGCTTGATTCGCATGGAGGAAGGTGCAATCAAGACAGTGCCCCTGACGAGGGATGCGGCGAATCTTCGCGAACGGATAGCGGTCCCCATTGACGGAACCGTACCTGGCTTGACCATGTCGGGAGTTGAACCGTCACTGCTCGAGAGCGCCGGCCTTGTTGATGCCGCGCTCTACTATGACGTTCTTCAGTTTGCGTATGCAGAGAACATCAAGCCTGGACATTATCGCCTCACCATTGAGCTGACGGGCGAGCATCCGGAGTTCCGCGACGATACCGCTGAGCTGCTTGTCGCTTATTTCAAGAAGGCAAAGTGACCGATGAGCAAGGACGCACCCTATACCGTTACCGTTTACGTTGCCGCGCCCGGGACGCCGTTGGACGGGGGAGGGACATCAGCCGCAGGACACATGTATCTGTCGGTTGAGCACGGCGATTGGTCACGCAGTTATGGTTTCGCACCGATCGAGCATGGCGCTACCAGCGGCCCGGGTGCGATCACCTACCGCGATAGCCAGAATTACCAGAATCCCTACTACGCGCGGACAATGGAGATCACCAAGCAACAGTTCGATCGCATCGTTGAGTACGGTAAAGATCCTGCCAAACATGGGTTCAGCATGGAGTACGGCGGCCTGTCCAACAGCTGCATCGACTTTACCTGGGGTGCACTCAATCACGCGGGCCTGCACCGTCAAACAAGATCGGGGCAGGATCAAGGTTTCGAGGGGGCGGTCAAACCACTCAACAACAAGCGTGAAATCGAGAGCATTCCGGATCCCGTTCCGGGCAGCAAGCTCAACACCGAAATCAACAATGACCTTCCAAAGCGGACGCTGCTGCAGCGCTTGATCTCCGAGAATGATTCCTACGAAGGCATCAGGGGCGACCCCATGCTGTCGCAGATCCGGGAGAAGGTGGCAGAACTGGACGCCGGCAATGGCCGAACCTTCGACCCCACCAGTGAGCGGGTCAGCGCAAGCCTGTATGTGCTCGCCAAGGAAAATGGGCTATCGCGCGTGGACCACGTAATGCTCAGTGAGCGCACCCCGAACGCGACGGCAGCTGAAAACATCTTCGTCGTGCAGGGCGAGCGCAACGACCCAGCGCATCTGCGCGCTTCCATGCCCACCGCGCAGGCCGCCCAGACCCCGGTTGAAGCTTCGCTGGAACGTGGCGAGCAGTTGGCCAACGCCAACCAGCAGACCCAGCAGCTGGCGGCGCAGGCCGAACAGACGCAATCGCAGGAGCGTGAGGCTGCCGTGCGGCGAATGGGGTAATGCCCTGCCCGTTACGTCCGCTTCCGCACAAACCGCACGCGCGCCTCCCCATGCACCACGCTCAGCGCGCTCACCTGCCCGCGCGCATCGCGATGGGCCTCCACCTGCAGCCATTGATATCCGGTGACACGAGCCGCCCCGCGCTGAGCGGCAGCACTTGGCCGTCACCATTCTGCCGCCATGAGATGCCTGAAATCAGCTTGGTAAAAACGCGCGTGCACTTTGTGCACAGTCTGTAAGTTCAAAGCAAAGAAATGCTCACGTCGCGCCCGCATCAGCGGATTAGCATGGGCCGTCCATTGGCGAATCTGGAGCTATCCATGACTGCAACACGCGTACGTCTACACGTTGAAGACACCGGCGGCACCGGTCGCCCGGTTGTGCTGATCCACGGCTGGCCGCTGTCGGCCGAATCCTGGCGCGCCCAGGTACCGGTGCTGAAGGCCGCGGGCTACCGCGTGGTGGCCTATGACCGCCGTGGCTTCGGCCGTTCGGAAAAGCCGGCCGATGGCTATGAGTACGACACGCTGGCCGACGACCTTGCCGGGGTGCTGGAACAGCTGGACCTGCAGGACGCGACGCTGGTGGGCTTCTCGATGGGCGGCGGCGAGGTGGCGCGCTACATCGCTCGCCACGGGGAACAGCGCCTTCGCAGCGTGGTATTCGCTGCGGCGGTGCCGCCCTACATGCTCAAGACCGCCGACAACCCGGACGGCCCGCTGACCGAAGAAAAGGCCGAGCAGATGCGGATGGGGCTGGAGAACCACCGTGACGAGTTCTTCGACGGGTTCACCAAGGACTTCTTCAGCGCCAAGGGCGAGTTGAAGGTCACTGAAAAGCAGCGCCAGGAAGCGATCGAACTGTGCAAGCAGTCGGATCAGACTGCGGCGCTGGGCTGCATGAAGGCGTTTGGCACCACCGATTTCCGTGAGGACCTGAAGAAGGTTACGGTGCCCACGCTGGTGCTGCATGGTGACAGCGACGGCACGGTGCCGTATGAAGGCTCGGGCCGCCGTACGCATGAGGCGATTCGCGGCAGCGAGGTGGTGCTGCTGAAGGATGCACCGCATGGGTGTAATGCCAGCCATGCCGAGCAGTTCAATGCGGCGTTGGTTGCGTTTCTGGCGCGGTGAGGCCGGTCGGGTTGCAAAGGTGATTGAATGCGAAAGACAGTAACGCCGCCGTGGGATAAGCCCAATCCCAAGGGGAAGAAGGCGCAGCCGCTGTCGCCGTCGCAAAAGGCGGCGGCGCGGCAGCGGGCTGAAGAGAACGGGCGGGCGTACCCGAATCTGGTCGACAACATGTGGGCCAAGAAGCTCCCACGCGGCGACTAAAACACGCCACCCGAAGACTGAAATGCGGCCTTTGGGGACTAAACCACGTAATGCGGGGACGAAACCGCGTGGTGACACGCCATGCGTGTCAGCCTTCCGTTCCGGCACCGCGAAGCCAGGCAGAGCCTGGCTCAACGATGGTGGTCTTTCCTCAGGCGCGTAGCGCGTCTTTAGCGGCGCTCAATGCCTGGTCGGCCCGAAGGAAAACAGCGGTAGTGGCTTCGCCAGTGCTGGTGGACGCGGCGCCCAGCAGCAGCGGGCTGCCAAGGCTCTGGCTCGTTTCACGAGCCACCTGCTGCAATTTCTCCACGGTATCGTCCACGTGGTCGCCGCCGAGCACAGCGATGAACTCGCCGCTGCCGGTCACGCGGTTGATGCTGTCCCCACGGTCTGGCTGCAGGCAGTGTTCCAGCGCCTGGTCCAGCTGCTGCAGCTGGCGGTCCAGGGTGCGCTCGCCGAGTCGCTGTGCCAGCTCCGACAGGTCCTGCAGCTCCAGGATCACCACGGTGTACCTGCCGGCAGCGTCGGGGGCAACGGCGGTTTCCTCGGCCACGCCATGGTCCAGGATGGCGGCCACCTGCTGCTCGCGTTCGCGGCTGCGGCTTTCCATCAGGGTCATGGTCAGGCGGGCCAATGCCTGCAGGGCTTCGCGCTGGGTCGTGTTGAGCTCGCGTGGGTTGACGTCGATCACGCACACGCTGCCCACGGCGGCACCGCCTTCGGTTACCAGTGGCATACCGGCGTAGAAGCGGGCGCCGAGGTCCTTCAACATTGGGTTGTCGGCGAAGCGCGCATCCTGGTTGAGGTCGCCCACTTCCATCAGCTGGGTGGGCTGCCGGATCGCGTGGTCGCACACGGCCACGTTGCGCTCGGTCTGGACGCTCTCCAAGCCGGCGCGAGCCTTGAACCACTGCCGGTCGCGGTCGACCAGGCTCACCAGGGCCATCGGGGTGCCACAGACGGCAGCGGCGACCTTGACGATGTCGTCGTAAGCCGGCTCGGGCAGGCTGCCCACGATGTGCAGGGCGTCGAGCGCGCGCTGGCGCTCGGTTTCGTTGATGCCGTTGGCGATTTGAATCATGCAGATACCTTGGAAGCGTAGGGCATGGCCCAGCCTAGGCCAGCTGCGCAGGACGCGGGTTAAGTCCGGGTAGAGGCGCGCCTGCGCATTCACCCGCCCGTGCGGTTCCGGTACCTCTCAGCGCTTGGCCGCCAGCACCCCGTCGAGCGCCAGTTCGGCCTTGAAGCCGGCCTTTTCCAGCCGTTTGGCGACCTCACGCGGCACATCGCGCCCGCTGGTGAGCTTGTTGGGCGCGCCGGTGTAATGGAACATGCGCCCGCCCTTGCGGATCACCCGCGCCAGCTGGTCGTAGAACACCTGCGAGTACAGCTCGCCGGCGATGCCGAAGCGCGGCGGGTCATGCAGGATGGCGTCCACCGAGCTGCTTTCCAGCCCCTCGATCGCCTGCGAGACATCGGCGTGGGTCAGCGATAGGCGGCCACCACTGCTGGCCGCTTCCGGGTCGGGCGACCACGGGTTGAGCGTGCGCAGCCACAGCACATCGGGGTTCTTCTCGAACGACTGGATGCGGGTGACCCCGGCTTCCAGGCAGCAGGCAGCGAAGTAACCCAGCCCGCCGCAGGTATCGAGCACGGTCTTGCCTGCCGGGGCCACCAGCGCCACCTTGCGGCGCGCATCCTCGTAGGGCGAAACCTGCGCGCTGGGCAGCATCTTGATGCCGTCGATCTCGAAGGTGGGCGCGTCCCACTCGGTGGGCACCAGCTTGATCAGCGCCGAGCCGAACCGGGATACCGCCAGGAATTCCTCGCCATCCCAGTAGTACAGGGTGCGGTCCTTGGTCTTGCCCGGGTAGGCGTAGGTTTCACCCTTCCACTGCCAGCTTTTCGCGCCTAGCGTGGCCGTACCGGTGGAGCGTGCCAGATCGAGCGAGCCGGTCCACTCGGTCGCACCGGCATCGCGGGCGCGGACCAGGGATTCGGCGAGGGGGCGGGTGAGCAGGGGGCCGGTGTAGTGCGTCACGGGATCAGGGCGGACCGTGCTGCGGGGCAGCCGGTCGACGGACAGGAAGGGGTGGGCATCGTAACCGAGATGGCCGCCGGGCTGGTTCACGCAGGTCTAGAATGCCGCCATGACTCCTTCGATCCTTACCACGTTGCGCCTGTTTGCCGGCATTCCCGTGTTGCTGCTGGTGGCGTGCACGGTACCGGGCAGCGGGCCGCCGCCCGCTGCAATAGACAACGTGCGCTCGGTGGAGATCCAGTACCAGTACAGCGGCTGGAGCCGTGCGGACGAAGTACACCGGCTGCAGCGCAGCGGTGGCCAACGTGCGTTTACCCGTACCTCGAAAGTGGAAACGGCAGAGGGAGTGGAAACCACGCAGGCCACGGTGCCGGCGCAGCGGGTGGGCGAGCTGGTGTGGGCGCTGTCGGCACCACCCTGGCCGCGCGAGCGGGGTATGCAGGTGATGGCGCGGCGGGTGCGCCCGCTCGGGATGCTGGAAAGCGCAGCGCCCAGCGCGAGCCGCAACGTACCTGCGTGTACCGCCGAAAACATCCGCAATCGGATGTTCGACCTCATGAAGGGGAGCGCGTTGCGAGCGCAGCTGGATACGTACTACACGCAGATGGAATGGACCGACGACTACCCCATGATGCGCGTGGTCATCCGTTTCCGCGACGCGCCCGATCAGGTCATTTCGTCGCGATCGCAGAAGCTGCAGATGCTGCCGTGGACCTTGGGTGACCTGCCGGAAGTGGATGTACCCTCCACGCCGCGCAGTTGGTCGGTGCCGGTCAGCGATGCCCTGCGGCGTCTGCTGCCGCCTGCTTCGCTGGCGGCGAAGCGCTTGGGCGAAGAGAACGCCCTGATGCTGGGCGAGCAGATCAGGCACGCAGCTCAACAGGCATGTGAAAGCGAACTGGGACCGCCACGCGCCGCATCCTGACCGCGGGCCGGGCGGCGCACTGACGCCTGCGTGCGGCCTGCCCCGATCGTTCGCGCTCGCGCAGATTTGCACACTGCGCGCATGGCTACTGAAAACCCCTCCTGGCAACCCGGCAGCGCGTACTTCTTCAGCGCGCATCTTCGTGATCGCTACAGCCGCCTGCTGGTGGAGCACGCGCAGTTACTGCGGCTGGCATTCCGGATAGCGCAGCAGGCGCGGCCGTTCCGGATCAATGCGATCGTGGTGCTGCCCGATCATCTGCACGGCGTGTGGACGCTGCCGGATGGGGACGAAGAGGGCCACCGGCGATGGCTGCAGATCCAGGCCGTGTTCGACCGCCAGCTGCCGGGTCATCCACCGCGCGCGATGGTGCGCCGTGACCGCACGGTTCGGCCGCTATGGCACACCGACTTCCGTGAGCGACGGTTGGTCGACGCCGATGACGTGCAGCGCCACATCGCCTACGTGCACAGCTATCCCGTGCAGCACGGGTTCGTGCGCGAGGCCTGCGAGTGGCCCTACAGTTCCATCCACCGCCGTTGTGCCAGGGAGGGCGGGCCATGCTGAAGTACGGGCGGGCCGTGCCGCGCGGCGTGCGCTGGATGGTGGGTGGGCGACTCGGATGGCTGGCGCGTCCCGTGCGCAGGGACGCGCGCCGCCGTATGCCGCTACCGGGGGTGGCCGTGCAACGGGGTCGTACGTGGCGTTGGGCGGGTCGGCGGTACAGGGGAGCGGGAGCACGGCGGAATACGCGCCGCTACGTGCGGAAGTCAGCCCGGGGTTTGGTGCGGTGGGGATCCGCGCCGACGAGGAAACCCCGGCGGCAACTGCATATCCGCGGTTCGCCGCAGGGCGGCGCCTTGGGTGAGGCGCTCAAGGGCAGGTCACCTGGAACACCGGGCCGGCACCGATCAGGACCAGCGCCATGTAGTCGCTGTCCTTGTCCTTGCCCTTGAGGGTGGCGCCGGGATTGAAGTGAAAGATGCCGAAGCCGCCCGTTGGGCGCACCAGCGCCTTGTCGATCTGGTCGGCATCATCGTTGAAGAAGCGGGCGATATCGGCGCGCGAGGAGAGCTGCAGCGGCGTGGCGTCACGCTGCCATTGCTCGTCGCGGTTGAAGGAAACGAAGTATTGCCCCTGCTGCTGTTCGATGCGGAACTCCGCCGGTTTGCGGGGGTGGGTGGCAAAGCAGCCCAGCAGCGGGTCGGAAGAGAACATCCCGGCGGCATTGTCGCGGTCGCCGCAGGCTGAGAGCAGCAGCAGGCCGGGCAGCAGAAGCATGAACGGTAGTGTGCGCATGGCGGATCCCCCCAGGGACAGGTTTGCGGGCATCGTGAGCCTTTACCTGCGCAGGCGGTGTGTACGCGTTGCGTTGGGTGTACGGTGGGAGAGACCTACGGAGCACGTACATGACGCAACCGACTTCCCAGCCGCTGCACACCCGTGTCGATTCCCGCGCCGCTGGCCAGCGCTGGCCGCTGCTTGGCACCGCCAGTTGGCTGGTGGCCCCGGTGATTCTGGCGGCGGCCTATGCAGTGGCGCAGGCATCACCTGAAATGGGGCGCCTACTGGTCGGAAGTGCCGGAGTAGCGGTGGGCGTACTGGCGTCGTCGGTACTGGGCCTGCTGCTGACCATCGGCTCGCGCGTACGCCGCGAGCGCTGGCCGTGGGTGGGCATTGTGGGCGCGATCATCAGCGCCTTGCCGCTGCTGCTGTTCCTGGCGGGAATGCTGCTCCGCCTGTAACGCCAAGCATGCGGCGTGGGGCCATGCGGATTCAATGACGGTGGCGGCGCCAGGCGTTCCAGATGTGGGTGCTGGCGAGGAGCAGGCTGCCGGTTACCGTCATCGGCGTCTCCGCTTCGTGGCTCGGCCACCCGGCTGCGCCCGCCAGCAGCAAAAGCAGACCGGCGGTTGCACTGACGATCGCCGCGGCCGGCAGCGGTTGCTTGCGGTGGGCGCGCCATAGCGCGAAGCCGGTGGTCGGGGCGGCGATGGCCACGAACACGATGTGCACCCACTCCGCTTCGGCCCACACCCCCATCAGCGGCAGGGCGGCGGCGAGCAGCGGCAGGGCCAGGCAGTGCAGCAGGCACAGGCTGGAAAGGGCGATGGCGCCGGCGTCGAGCAGGGCGTTGGTGGTCTTCATGGAGGAAGGGTCTGGAACGGTGGGTGTTATATAGTAACATTGCAATCCACTTCCAGGCTTTCGCCACCATGACTGCCTCTGCCATCCCTTTCGACTCCCGCCTGCCGGTTGCCTGGGTGCGTGCTTGAGGTACGCGACTACAGCAGCTTCAACTGCCACCCCTCCTCGCCGGCATCCAGATGATGGGTCAGCTGCACCGCATCCAGCAGGGCCTGGTCGTGCGAGACGATCACTACGCTGCCGCGGTACTGATTGAGCATCTGCTCCAGCGCGGCCAGCGAGGCCAGGTCCAGGTGGTTGCCCGGCTCGTCGAGCAGCAGTAGCTGCGGCGGGACGTCCGCATACAGCACGGCCGCCAGCGCGGCCTTGACCCGTTCGCCACCGCTCAGGCTGGCCAACGGGCGCAGGCTGCGCTCGGCATCCAGGCCGAGCAGGGCCAGCCGGGTGCGCAGGGTGCCCTCGCTGGCCATCGGGTTCGCGCGTTGCAACAGCTGCAGCGCGGAATCCTGCGCGGGGAGCGCGGACAACGTCTGGTCAAGCAGGGCGATGCTGGCCGCGCGCTTGACCTCGCCACTGAGCGGCGCCACCTCACCGGCCAGCACCCGCAGCAGGGTGGACTTGCCACTGCCGTTGCGGCCACGCACGCCGATGCGGTCGCCGCGCTGGAGGTGCAGGGTGACGTGCTGCCAAGGCGCCTCCACCCATGGCAGGTGCACGTTGGTGAGCGTGGCGACCTGTTGCGGACCGGGCGCGGCCAGGCTGGGCCCGAGCATCGCAACCTGGGCCGCCTCATCAACCCCCGCTGCCGCCTCCCGTACCCGGTTGTCGGCCGCTGCGCGCCGTTCAAGCTGCTGCGCCTGCAGCCGGCCGGCGCTGTGCTCGGCGCGGTTCTTCATGCCGCCCAGCAGGATGGGTGCCTGGTTGGCGGTGCGGGCATCGCGCTGGGCGCGTGACTGGCGGTGTTCCTGCCGCTCACGCTGTTCGCGCAGTGCCGCCTGCTCCTGCCGGCGCTCGCGCTTGCGCAGGGCAAGCTCGGCTTCGGCGCTGGTCTGTTCGGCCTGCTTCTGCGCGGCATACAGGTCGTAGTTGCCGCCGTAGCTGCGCAACCCGCTGGGCGTGAGTTCGACAACGCGCCGCATCTCCCGCAGCAACGCGCGGTCGTGGCTGATGACGATCAGGCCGCCACGCCACTGCGCCAGCGCATCGATCAGCCGGGTGCGATGTGCGCTGTCGAGGTGGTTGCTGGGCTCGTCCAGCACCAGTGCATCCGCGTTTGACAGCAGGGCACCGGCCAACGCCACCTGCATGGCCTGGCCGCCGCTGAGCGTGGCGGCCGGTTGCGCAGGATCCAGTTCGGGCAGGCCAAGCCGCTGCCATTGCGCCTGCAACTGCTCGCGCAGGGTCCAACGTTCGCCCACCACGGCGAAGTTGTGCGGGTCCACGCTGCCGGCTTCGATCCGGTCCAATGCATCCAACTGCGGGGCGACGCCGGCCAGGTCGGCGATGCGGCCGGGCAGCACGCCACTGTGCTGGGCAAGCAGGTGAACGTGGCCTTGCCGTTGGATGTGCCCACTGCTGGGCTGCAGCTGCCCGGCCAGCAGGCGGCCGAGCACGCTCTTGCCCACGCCGTTGCGACCCACCAGGCCGGTAGGGGTGGTATCGAACGAGGCAGAAAGTTCAGGGAACAGCACCCGGCCATCGGGCAGGGTGAATGTCACGCGGTCGAGCGTGAGGGTGAATGCGGTCATGCGACCTCCAGCAATGCCAAGGACTCCCCCTGCGAACAGGGCGGGAAGGAGACTGGCCGTCCAACGACGGCGGCATTACTGGCGCATGCAGGCACACCTCATGACGGGGGCGGCTGGATGCCGCGTGCCCATTATAGGGCTGCATTCCAACCGGCCGATGAACCCGCTATTCGGTGATCGAATTGGGGTTCTGCATGTCCTCCGGCGCCTTCCCATACTGCATGCGCCGCTGCTCATGAAAGGCAACGAACTCCGGGGCTGGCAGCGGCCGAGAGAACAGCCAGCCCTGGCCGAACTCCACTTGGCGCGACTGCAGGTAGGCGAGCTGGGCCGAGGTTTCGATACCCTCGGCCACGGTGAACAGGCCCAGCGTCTTGGCCATGTCGATGATGTGCGAGGTAACCGGGCTGGTCACGCTGTGGGTGCCGATGGAATCAATGAACGACTTGTCGATCTTCAACGCATCCAGCGGCAGCTGCTGCAGGTACTGCAGGCTGGAATAGCCAACGCCGAAATCATCGATGGCCACGCAGTGCCCGGCACGCCGCGCGGCAGCCAGCGAGGTGCGCGCGCCCTGGATATCGAGGAAGCCACGTTCGGTGGCTTCCAGCCAGATCTGCTGCGGGTGGATGCCGCTGCCGACCAGCTTGCCGGACAGCACCTTCAATGCCCGCCCGCTGCTGACATCGCCGGCGGACAGGTTGATGGCGATATGCGCGCTGCGATCATGGATGAGCAGCTCACGCATGTCGCTGATCACCAGGTCCATCACGTGGTCGGTGAGCGCTTCGATCAGGCCGGTTTCTTCGGCGACCGGAATGAACAGATCCGGCCGCACCTGGGTGCCGTCGGCGCGCGACCAGCGCACCAGCGCTTCGGCGCCCACGCAGATGCCGGTGTCCAGTTCGATGATGGGCTGGTAGTCCATGCGGAACTCACGGCGGCGCACCGCGCTGGCCAGTTCGTTGCGCAGCGACAGGCGGCGGCGCGAGAGCCAGACGCCGGCGACGCTGGCCAGCACCGCGCCGACCAGGCCCAGCGGCACCAGCTGCCACAGCTGCTGCTGGAAGGCGGCCAGCAGCCCGACCCGGGGGGCGATGGCGATGGCCAGCCATTCCTGGTCCTGCGCGCTGGCAAACAGCGTGCGTGGGGTATGCCCGTTATGCGGTTCGCGCAGCAGCCGCTGCAGCAGTTCCGGGTCGGCCATGGGCTGCTGGGCGATCAGGCGGCCATCGGGGGTGGCCACCGCCAGCCGCACGTTGGGTTCGGCGATGACATCCACGAACCGGGAGGGGTCCATCAGGATGTCGTGGCGGCCGAGCTGCAGGGAGAGCAGCGAGGCGGCACCATCGCCGGCCACCGGCCGCACGCCCAGGGTGATGGAAGCGCCGTCGGCGGTGATGTGGTCTGGGGTGGGTTCGGGTACCAGGTCCTCGACCATGCCCCAGGAGGTGCAGCGCAGCCGGCCTTCCTCGAAATACCCCACCTGTTCGGCGGAGGTGGTGCTCAGCGTGAGGCTGCGCATCAGCTTGAGGTGCTCGGGCGAGCAGCCGGGCAGTTGCGCCTGGTTGAGCTTGCGCAGGGCCAGCAGGCCGGCCTCGTAGGCGCGGTGGGCACGTTGAAGGGTACGTTCGGCGGTGCGCTCGAGGCGGTCGGTCTCGGCGACCTGGGCGCGGCTCCAGCTGATGTAGACCAGCGCGGCCACAGGCAGGATGGCCCCCAGAAGGGCGGCAAGCGCGATGGCGGCGATGGTGCTGGCGCGCTTCAAGCGGACCTCTCTGCCCGGCGGGCGTGGATTGAGCCCTATATGACCATCTGGAACGCCCGTTTGGAACAGGGCTTCACGTAGATTCCTGTCGGTATTTCCCCAGTGTCGGCATCAGGTCGCAAGGGGGAGGTGAAGCCGTCACCCCGGCAGCCATGGCTGGGGCTTGCTTCGTCCACCCCGTCGGCCAACAGGAGAATATTCTTCACCACCCGCATAGGCTTCACCTGCGGTTCGCACTGCCCGCCGGATGATCGCGCCACCCCTCGATCTGGCCGCCCCCGGGCGGCCCCGGAGCCATGAAGCCCCTGCTGCCTGCCGTGCTGGCCCTGTTGCCGTTGCTGTTGCCCGGCACGGTGGCCGCGCGCACGGTGTATCGCTGCGTACAGAACAACACCGTCAGCCTGGCCACGGCGCCGGAGCCGGGTTCGAAATGCAAGGCGCAGCAGATCGACGACAACGCGGTGCGGGCGCCCAACCTGTGGGGCAACATGGGGGTGTTCAGCGGCACCTTGTATGAGCGCGAGCAGGATGGGCAGCTGGTGTACTCCACCCGCAACCTGCCCGGTTCGCGGGTGTTCCTGAAATTCACCGTCGCCACGCCACCGGGCGAACCCGCGCATGAAGGGCTGGGCAAGGTCGGCGCGCCGCAGCTCAACCGGCATGCGAAACAGTTCAAGGCGGCGGCGCGGGCCACGGGCGTGGACGATGCCTGGCTGCGCGCGATCGCCCATGCCGAAAGTGGCTTCGATGCCGGCGCAGTGTCGCCCAAGGGGGCGCAGGGGGTGATGCAGCTGATGCCCGATACCGCCACCGAACTGGGCGTGTCCGATCCGCTTTCCGCCGAGCAGTCGATCAATGGCGGCGCGCGGTACCTGAAGGCGCTGCTGGCGCGCTACAAAGGCGACCGCACGCTGGCGGCGGCCGCCTACAACGCGGGCATCGGTGCGGTGACCCGCTACAAGGGCGTGCCGCCGTATGCCGAAACGCTGGCCTACGTGGAGAAGGTGGGCGCGCTGTACGCGCGCTACCGCGAGGCGATGGGGTTCAAGACGGAAACCCCGGCGCGCTGACCTGCGCTCAGAAGGTGAACAGCGGGTAGGACTCGATGCGGCCGACACGACGCACCGCAGCCTGCACATCGGCACGTTGCTTGAGCTGCTTCCAACGCGTCGTAAGCAGGACTTCCTCCGGCAGCGGTGGCGCATCGCGCGTGTCCTGCAGCTCAAGCAGGGCATCGCTGCGGTCCATCGGGTCCTGCAGCTGGGCGATCAGTCCGGCCGCGGCTTCATCCATCCGATCCTCCAGCAACAGCGCCTCACGGTAGTGGCCGGGGGTTTCAACGCGGCTGGTGAACAGCTGCTCGCGCGCGCGCGACGCTGCGGCGGCATCGTCGAGCTGCAGGGCTGCCTGCAGTTCGATCACCGCCTTCGTGCTGCGGCCATACGTGCTCATGTTGTCCAGGCCCTGCATCGTTTCGCGTGCCATCAACGGACGGTGCAGTGCGGCATACAGGTTGGCCAGGTTGAGGCGCTGGCTGACCGTATCGCCCTCGGGGTCAGCCATGCGGATCGCCAGCAGCTGCGCGCCTACCGCGTCGTCGGCCTTGCCCAGGCGCCGGTAGGCGCGGCTGCGGGTGTCGAGCATCCACGCAATGTGGCGCGCCATCTCCGGCGGCGCCGAACGCGCGGCTGCGGCAGCCTCGGCGATGGGTGCGGTCATGCCCACTACTTCCTGCAGCTCGCCGGCCACCATGAGCGCCGAGGTCAGTTCAACGGCGGTTTCATTCACGCCCGGTGACAGCATGGTGTCCACGCGAAGCCGGTCGATATGGCGACGTGCGGCGGCCACCGGGTCGTAGCGGGGATCATCGCGGCGCAGGAAGCGGTCAAAGCGCTTGTCGGCGCGCAGACGCACCAGCGGGATCGGTGCATCGATGCGCTCCAGCGTGGCAGCGACCTTGTCGGTCTGGCCGGCCTCGACCTGGAGGATGGCCAGGATGGACCACAGTTCAACCGGTTCGATGCCGTCGATCTTCCACTCGCGGTCGAACAGACCCTGCAGCACAGCCAGGCGTTTGGCCGGCAGGTGCTTCAGGTCCGTGTCCAGCTGCCACACCATCTCGGCGGACATGTCCGGCTGCCCTTCGCCATCGGCCAGCGCGAGAATGACGTTGTCGGCGGCGTTCTCCGGCGTGCCATCGACCATCTGCGTCCACGCCAGCCGCAGCCGCGCGTAGGCGTTGCGTGGATTGATCGCCAGCGCCTGCTGCAGGCGCTGCAGGGCGATGTCGTCCTGCTTCTGTGCACCGGACACCATGGCCGCCGATGCCCATACGTCGCTGCGCTGGGCCACCTCCAGCTGCGCCATGCGCGGATCGACCAGCAGGCGATCCAGGGTAATGGCCGCGCCCAGGCTGTCACCCGCGTCGGACTGCTGCAGGGCGGCGCCTACTTCGGCCAGGAACGTGGCGTTGGCGGGCGATGCCTCAAGAGTGGAAGCATCCAGGGTAGCGCCACTGGCAACGGCGGCCGCGCCTGCGGCCGGCACCCCGCACAGCAAGAGCAGCAGGACGAGGGCAGTGCCGGTATGGCAGGTCATGCGGTGCTTCCTTCCTTGGTCTGAGCCACGATTGAAACCGGAACGCGGCATCCACACAAGTCGATGCGGACGCACGCAGGGTTTGCAGGCACGCGGCGAGCGGCTAAGGTCGTGTCCCGAACGGGTAGCAGGCAAGGACAGCGATGACGCGCGCACGATGGGCAATGGTGGCGCTGGTAGGCGTGGCGGTGGCAGCGGCACTGACGTGGACCTTTCTGCGCGAACCGGCCGCGCCGGCTCCGCCGCCGGGCCCGGTGGCCACGGTGCTGGGCTGGACCCCGCAGGTCAGCCTGCTGGCCGGTGACGGCGTGGGCGGCCTGCGCGATGGCGCGGCGGCGCAGTCGCAGTTTGCTGATCCCTATGGCCTCGCACTGGATGCGCACGGCGTGCTGTATGTGGCCGATGCGGGCGACAACAATCGCATCCGCCGGGTGTTTGCCGATGGGCGGGTGGACACGCTGGCCGGGCAGGGCGAGGGCTGGCGCGATGGCCCGGCGCTGCAGGCGCAGTTCAATACGCCGTCAGGCATTGCACTGGATGGTGCCGGCAATGTGTTCGTCGCCGATACCGGCAACCATGTGATCCGACGGATCGGCACCGATGGTGTGGTCAGCACGATTGCCGGTGATGGCACCGCCGGTTACGCCGATGGCCCGGCCGCACAGGCGCGCTTTGACGGGCCGATGGGCGTGGCGGTGGATGCCGGTGGCCGTGTGTTCGTGGCCGATACCTGGAACGACCGCATCCGCGTGATCGAGCCCGATGGCCAGGTGCGCACGCTGGCCGGCGGTGATACGCCGGGCAACGTGGATGGGGCAGGGGTGGGTGCGCGGCTGGACACGCCCGTGGCGTTGGCGCTGGATTCGCACGGCAACCTGCTGATCGCCGATCTGCTCAACGCCGCGATCCGCCGGCTGGCGCCGGACGGCACGCTGGATACGCTGCTGGCCCGCGGCAGCCTGCTCAACGGGCCGCTGGCGCTGGCGGTGACCCACGATGACGTGGTGTATGTGAGCGATTTCGACGGCAAGGTAGTGCAGTTGTCGGCACTGGGCCATGTGGTGGACCTCACCGGCGCGTCGGCGCAGCCACGCTTCTCGCGGCCGGGCGGGCTGGCGCTGGATGCCGATGGCGGGCTGTATGTGTCCGATGCGGCGTCATACCGCGTGCATCGCCTGCGTGCGCTGGCGGCCGGCGCCACGCCGGCGCCGTCATTGATCGGTCCGGCCGCCGATGCCGCGCTGCCGCACACCGGTGGGCGCTGGCCACTGGCTCCGCAGCTCGGCTGGCATGAGGTGGTGGGCACGCTGGGTGAGGTGCGCGGCAACTTCAGTGGTGAGAGCCGCCACCACCTGCACGATGGCTTTGATATCCGTGGCGATGTCGGGCAGACGGTGCTGGCGATGGCCGATGCGAAGGTGAGCAGTCCCTTCCCGAGCTGGTCGGTGGGCGGGCAGGCAGAAGGGTTGTCGCTGGACCGGCTGCGCTACATCCACATGAAGGTGGGCCGCGATGCGCGTGACCGCGCGTTCGACGCGCGCTGGCCGCAGCTGCGCGACCTGGACGGCAAGCTGGAGCGGGTACGCGTTCGCCGGGGCACGCGCTTCAAGGCCGGCGAGCCGCTGGGCAGCATCAACCGCATGGCGCACGTTCACTTGAGCGTCGGCGCGGGTGGATTCCAGCGCAATGCGGTGGCGCTGGGCTTCGTGGGCTACGCCGACAGCTTTGCGCCGCGCATTACGGACGTCGCGGTGCTGGATGACCTGGACCAGCCAATCAAGGCCGGGGCGAACGGGCGCGTGCCGATTCCGCGCGTCGGGCCGGGCGTGCAGATCGTGGTGGAGGCGTGGGACCAGGTGGACAACAACCTGCCGCGGCGTCGGTTGGGGGCGTATCAGGTGGGGTACCAGATCCTGGACGCGGCTGGTACGCCGCTGGCGGGGTACGAGCAGCCGCGCTTCAACATCGTGTTCAACCGGATGCCGCGCGAGGACAGTGCCACGGTGGTGGCGTATGCGCCGGACAGTGGGATTACCGTGCACGGCAGTGCGGTGACGCGGTTCCGCTACCTGGTGACCAATACCGTGCGCGATGGCTTGGTGGAGACCGGGCGCTGGCAGCCGGAGGCATTGCCGGCGGGGGATTACATCATTCGTGGGAGCGCGCGGGACTACAGCGGGAACGAGGCGATCGGAGAGCGCGAGTTGAAGGTCACGGTGTTGCCGTGATTTCCAGGCAACCTCAGGCGCCGACCCGGCGGCGTTCTGCTTCGAAGTCGGCTACCGGGCGGACTTCGATGCTGCCGTAGCGCGACCACGGGAACCCTTGGGCGATGCGCAGGGCTTCATCGTGGTCGCTGGCGTTGATGAGGTTGAAGCCGGCGAGCAGTTCGCGGGTTTCGGCGAATGGGCCGTCGGTGATGCGCGCCTGCGCCTGGCGCGTGCGCAGGGTGCGCGCCTGGGCGACCGGCTCGAGCTGCTGCGAGGCGATCAGCGTGCCTTCGGCCTTCAGCTTGTCAGCATGCTGGATGCAGCCGCGCATCATGGCGTCGTATTCCTCGGCGGGCACGTCCTGGATCAGGGCTTCGTCGATATAGATCAGCAGCAGGAATTGCATGGCCGGCGCACCGCTGGGCAGGGGATGCCCATGATGCCCCAGCCTGCGCTGCGGTCCTGTTGCAGTGCAGCGCTGCTGGCCCGTTCAGGGCCGTGACCGTCAACAGCTGCCGGCATCGGAATATTTTTTGGCAGGCTTGTCGATTTCCGTTCCACTGGGGCGTCGTATCTCATGAAGGGCCCGCCAACCGGGCCGACAACGAGGAAAGCCGATGAAAGTCATGGTGATCGTGAAGGCGACCGAGGCCACCGAGGCCGGGGTGCTGCCCACCGAGGCGCAGTTCCGGGACATGGGCGCCTTCAACGAGGAGCTGGTCAAGGCCGGGATCATGCTGGCCGGCGATGGCCTGCGCCCCAGCAGCCACGGCCGCCGGGTCGCCTACACAGGCACGGCACCGCAGGTGATCGACGGCCCGTTCGCCGAAACCCGCGAGCTGGTGGCCGGGTTCTGGCTGTGGCAGGTGCGTTCGGTGGACGAAGCCACCGAATGGCTCAAGCGCGCCCCGTTCCTGCCCGGCGACGTGGTGGAGATCCGCCCGTTCTATACCGAAGAAGATTTTGGCGAGGTTTTCACCCCGGAATTACGTGCGCAGGAACAGCGTCTGCGCGAGCAGATCGGCCAGGCCGACTGACCCACCCCCCCCGTGCTTTTCAGGAGATTCCCATGAAACTGATCCCGTTCCTTGGCTTCAGCGGCCAGACCCACGAAGCCATGGCGTTCTATGCCCAGGTGCTGGGCGGCAAGGTCACCTCGGAAATGAAGTACAGCGACATGCCGCCCAGCGACAACATGGACGGCTGTGGCGACAACCCCGGCCCGTCCGATCCGAACCTGATCGCGCACAGCCAGCTGGAAGTGGGCAGCGCGATCCTGATGGCGGCCGATGGCCCGCCTTCTTCGGGCCAAGGCACCACCACGATCAACATCGAGGTGGAAACCGAGGAAGAAGCCGAGCGCGTGTTCAAGGCGCTGTCCGAGGGCGGCAAGGTCACGTTCCCGATCGGCGAAACGTTCTGGGCCAAGCGCTGGGGCATGCTGGAAGACCGCTACGGCAAGCCGTGGATGGTCAACTGCATGAAACCCTACTGATTACGGGAAACCCACCATGTCCGACACGCCCCAGATGATCTTCGTGAACCTGCCCGTCCGCGACCTGGACAGGAGCAAGGCGTTCTTCACCGCGCTGGGTTTCACGCCCAACCTGACCTACACCGATGACAAGGCGGCCTCGTTCAACATCAGCGACACCATCATGCTGATGCTGCTGCTGGAGCCGTTCTTCGCCACCTTCATCAACCGGCCCATCGCCGATGCGCGCAAGCAGGCGCAGGTGATTCTTGCGTTGTCTTCGCCCAGCCGCCCGGCGGTGGATGAAACCCTGGAGAAGGTGCTCAAGGCCGGCGGCAGTGAACCGACCCCGCCGCGCGATTACGGCTTCATGTACCAGCGCAGCTTCGAGGACCTCGATGGCCACCTGTGGGAAGTGGCGCACATGGATGGCGAACCCGGCTGATGCCAAGTGCCGCGCCGCACCTTGTGCGGCGCGGTGACGGATGCTCTCATTCGCCGCATGGAAGCTGCGCTGACACAACGACTGGATACCCTCTGGCGCATGGAGTCGCCGGCGCTGATCGCACGCCTGGCGCGGATGCTGGGCGGCGATATCGGGCGTGCCGAAGAACTGGCCCAGGACACCTGGCTGGCCGCGCTGGAGCGCTGGCCCAGCCAGGGCGTTCCGGATAATCCGGGAGCGTGGCTGATGACTACTGCACGCAATCGCGCCATCGACGTGCTGCGCCAGCACCAGCGCGTGGCCGGCCAGCATGCGCAATGGGGCAGCGAGCTGGAGCCGCAGCCCTTGCCGCTGCCCGACGACAGCGACGCCCTGCAGGACGACATCGGGGATGACCTGCTGCGGCTGATGTTCGTGGCCTGCCACCCGGTGCTGTCGGCCGATGCACGGGTGGCACTGACCCTGCGCCTGCTGGGCGGCCTGACCACCGATGAGATCGCGCGCGCGTTCCTGCAGCCGGAGCCGACCATTGCCCAGCGCATCGTGCGCGCCAAGCGCACGCTGGCCGACAAGCAGGTGCCGTTCGAAGTGCCGCGCCAGGCGGCATTGCCGGAACGGCTGGGCTCGGTGCTGGCGGTGGTGTACCTGATCTTCAACGAAGGCTACGCGGCCAGCAGCGGCGATGACTGGATGCGTCCGGCGCTGTGCGAGGAGGCGCTGCGGCTGGGCCGGGTGCTGCAGCAGCGCCTGCCGACCTGGCCGCAGGTGCACGGCCTGCTGGCGCTGATGGAACTGCAGGCCTCACGCTCGGCCGCGCGCGTGGATGTGCACGGCAACCCGATCCTGCTGCCCGACCAGGACCGCAGCCGCTGGGACCACCTGCAGGTGGCGCGCGGGCAGGCGGCGCTGCAGCAGGCCGTGGCGCTGGGTGGGGCCGATGATGGCTACGTGCTGCAGGCGGCCATCGCCGACTGCCACGCGCGCGCGCGCCACGCCGATGCGACCGACTGGGCGCGCATGGCCGCGCTGTATGCGCGGTTGGCGGAAGTGCAGCCCTCACCGGTGGTGGAACTCAACCGCGCGGTGGCGGTATCGCGCGCGGAAGGGGCGGCAGCGGCATGGCCGCTGGTGGAGCAGCTGGCCGACGATCCACGGTTGCGCGACTACGCGCCGATGGCGGCGGTGCAGGGTGACCTTTTGTCGCAGATGGGCCGGCACGCAGAGGCGGCCGATGCCTTTGCGCGGGCGGCGCGGCTTACTCCCAACGCGCGCGAACGCGCGCTGCTGCAGGCGCGGGCGGCGCAGCTGCAGCCGGACTGACACAATTCTCCTCTTGCCCGAAACCTGAACAGGCACTATGGTGGCGCCTCACAAAAGTGACCGGGCGCCTTGCCGGGTCCGTTCGAGAAGGATTGCGGGACGATGGTTTCAGGGAAGAAGCGTACGCGCGCGCGTAGCGCGTGGCTGTTGTTGTGCGGGTTCGTACTGGTTGGCACTGCCACCTTCGCCAGCGCCGCGCAGGCCGCCGACAAATCGCAGCAGGCCTATTGGGCCGGTTTTGCCTACACCGCCGACCAGAGCGCCGTTGAAGCCAGCACCCCGCGCGCGGCCGCCGTGCTCAAGGCGCGTGGCCTGGCCCCGCTCAACCAGGCCCTGTGGGCCCGGCTGCAGGCGCAGCGCCCGGCCAGCCTGGAACTGATCGACCAGCCGCTGGCGATGCTTGATGGAACCACCAGTGCCACGGTGCTGGCCACCGCGCTGGACCGCGAGCTGGTGTCCATCGAACCGATCGGTGGCCAGTACAAGGTGCTGGTGGAAGTGGCGCTGCAGGCGCTGTTCTTCGATTTCCGCGAACGCCAGGTGGTGGCGTCCTACCCGATCACGCTGCAGCGCATCGACGTGATGGAGTTCCTGCCGGACGAGGACGACATCGACGCGATCGTGGCCGACCTGCTGTACGGCAAGGCCGCCACCGGCCTGCCGCAGGTGCTGGCCGATACGCTGGCCAAGGCGAAGCTGCCGGCCGCGTCGACGCGCCGCCTGCAGGTGGGCGAGGTGACCCTTTCCGATGCGGTGCGCGCCAAGCTGCCCGATGCGGTGGATGAGCAGGTGCTGCGCGCCACGCTGGCCCATGAACTGTCCAAGACGCTGTCGTCCAACACCGGCATCGGGTTGCTGCCGCCGGCCACCGGCCAGGCGATCGGCGGTGCGATGGCCGCGCGCTTTGCCGACGGCAAGGTGTACCAGCTGAAGATCCCCGAGCCGGATTACGTGGTGAAGCTGCGCCTGGATGCGCTGAAGAACGGCGTGATCAATGAAACCCCGGCGATGAAGACGATGCTGTTCGGCGCGTTCTTCCAGGCCACGGTGGTGGAGCCGTTCTCGGGCAAGGTGTTCTTCGACCAGCCGCTGCGCAAGGGCGCCACCAAGGTGGTGCCGTCGACCCAGTGGCACGTTGACCAGTGGTCGGCCAGCTACGAAACCACGCTGGCCGGCCTGGACGCCTTCGCCGGCGCCGCCGCCAAGCGCGCGGATTCGAAAGCGTGGCTGGACGAACAGAAGCCCGGCGGCAAGCCGCTGCAGCAACAGACCCAAGCCCTCCAGGAGTTGATCACCTCATGCCGTTGATTCGTGCCGTACTGCTGATTCTCATTGCACTGATGGTTGCCGCGCCGGTTGCGGCGCAGACCGCCAGCTCCCGTGGTACCGGTTCGGCCAGCTATGGCCTGCGCCTGAGTGCCGATACCCGCGCCCAGGCCCTGAACAAGGCCAAGGTCAATGCACTGGAGGCGTACATCGCCGAATCCGGCGCGGCCAAGCTGCGCCTGTTCGAAGACCGCCGCGCCGAGTTCATCGGTGAAATCGACCGCTACGTGCTGTCGGCGGTGCCGCTGTCGGACACCGAAGACAAGAAGGCCAAGACCTACACCGTCAGCGTCCGCGCCGAGATCAATACCACCCTGCTGCAGACCAAGCTGGATGCCGGCTCGGCCACCGCCGGTGCACGCAGCAACGAGCGGTCGATGCTGACCTTCCTGTTCATGGCGCGCTCGCAGGACACCGTGCAGTCGTTCCAGGACAAGGAATACCGCCGGGTCGACGCCAGCCAGAGCTACGACGAGAAGACCCGCGAAGGCGACAGCTTCCGTGGCAACTCGGTGAGCACCAACGGCAGCATCAACCAGAACGCGTCGGTGTCGATCACCGCCGGTGGCAGCACCACCGCGCGCAGCGACAACATCGCCTGGAAGGTGGCCAACGCCAACGAGATCAACACAGCCATGACCGGCGCGTTCAGCGCAGCCGGCTATGAAGTGGTGGAAGCGGAATACGTGGAAGGCGAATCGCGTGGCCTGCTGAGCATCGAGCGCATCCGCAAGGACTTCAGCACCGGCAACGACCTGTCGGCCGCCACCCTGCGCGATACCGCCAATGGCATCAAGGCGGCCAACATCCCGTACCTGGCCGTAGGCACGCTGGACGTGGGCATGCGTGACCGCGATCCGGTCAGCGGCAACACCCGCGTGTTCGTCACCGTCACCGGCAAGGTGCTGGACGTGAGCGGTCGCTTCCCGAAGACCGTGTCGTCGGTAGGCCCGGTGCAGTTCTCCGGCACCGGTCCGAACGAGACCGTGGCCCGCACCAATGCGCTGCAGATCGCCGCCGAGAAGGGTGCGCAGCAGATGATCAACGAATTGAACGTCAAGGCCGTGCGTTAAGGCGTACCGACCAACGGTCGGTACCCACCGGTTCGCGCCAACATTTTCCAACAAGGAATTACCCAATGATCCGCAAGACCCTCATCGCCTTGGCCATCGCCACGACCTTCGCCGCCCCGGCGCACGCGCAGTTCGGCAAGCTGAAGGACCTGGCTGGCGGCGGCAACAGCGCCGCGGCCGCTTCGGCCGGCGCCCCGGACGAAGCCGCGCAGGAAGCGCTGGTGCGTCGTTTCGTGTCCTCGCAGTCGCACTCGATCGACGCGCAGACCTCCTTCGCCAAGGCCTTCGGCCTGGCCGAGCAGGTCAAGCTGCTGGAAGCCGAGCGCATGGCGCTGTCGTCCGGTTCGGTCAACGTGGACCAGATGAAGAAGTCGGTGTCGGTCAGCGAAGCGGCCCAGGCTGCGATCGATGAGCGCGTGGCCGCGCAGCCGGAGCTGAGCGCCGAATCCAAGCAGCACTACACCACCGGCCTGGTCGCCCTGGTCGCGTCCGCTGCCGAAGGCCAGAAGCTGAGCGGTGAAGCCAGCAACTTCGCCAACGGCATGAAGAGCCTGAGCGGCACCCAGCTGGTCACCGTGGGCCGCAAGCTGGCCGCCGGTGCGTGGGTGGCCAAGGAATCGCCGGGCTACCTGAAGGGCCTGTACTCCTCGTCGAAGGCCGCGCTGACCTTCGCCCGCGCCGCCAAGATCAAGGTGCCGGGCAACGCCGAGTCGATGCTCGACAGCCTGTAATCGAAAGGATCGCCACGCATGCAGACCCCATACCGACTGTTGAGCCTGGCCCTCACCGCTACCCTGCTTGCCGCCTGCGGCAAGCAGGAGGCACCGGTGGAGACCGCGGCGCCGAAGGCCGAATCCAAGCTGGACGCACCGGCTGAAAAGCCGCTGCGCGGGTCCCCGGATTTCGGCGGCACCACCCAGGTGGCGCGCGAAGCCGATGGCATTGGCAGCACGCCGGAGCTGGCGGTGCTGGCAGCGCTGCAGTCGGCGGTGGCACAGGTCAACGGCGTGCGTGTCGCCAGCCAGATGCAGAGCCTGCGTGCGGGCCTGCATGTGGACGTGGATGGGGAACACGTCGGCGATATCCGCGCCGACGCGTTTTCCCAGCAGATGATTGCCGCTTCCCAAGGGGCGGTGCTGGGTTACGAGATCCTCTCGCAGGAAGAAGTCAGCCAGCTGGATGAAGAAGTGATTGCCCGCGTGCGCGCCAGCGACGCCGGCTACAGTTATTCGGCGTCTGCCTCGGCCAGTGGCTCGGCGCAGGCGCAGGCAGAGGCTGCCGGTGGCGGGAGTTCCGCATCGGCCAGCATCAAGGAAAGCTACAAGGAACAGGCCAGCGTGGATGCCAAGCGCGGCGCGCAGTCATTCGAATCCGATGTCAGCCGCCGCACGATGCGCAGCTACTGGAAGGTGCGCGTGCGTGCCGACATCGCCAAGTACCGCGCCCCGGACGAACAGGGCCGGCCGAAGATCGTGGTGGCCCAGCCGCACGTGCGCAGCGGTACCTACGCCGTCGGCGATGGCCGGGTGGCCAGTGAGGAAGTGGCCGCGGCCATTCGCGCGCGCCTGAATGACACGCTGACCCAGACCAAGCGCTTCATCGTGCTGGACCGTGAGTTCGGCGAGGAGATGCAGGCCGAGATCGACCACATCAACAGCGGCAACGTGCGCCTGCAGGACACCGCGCGGCTGGGCCAGCAGCTGGCCACCGACCTGATCCTGATTCCGACCATCGAACGCTTCGAGTACCCGCGCAGCGTGCGCAACCTGCGCATGTCCGACCGCCAGGTGACCTCGTATTCGGGCGGCGGGCGCATCACCCTGCGCCTGATCAACGCGACCACCGGTGAGGTGGTGATGTCTGACAGCTTCGATCACCAGCTGGCCTCGACGGGCCCGAGCACCCTGCCGCGCGTGGTGGATGGCAAGGGCATGGCGGCGGCGATGATGGATTCGCTGTCCGGGCAGATCGGCACGGCGATCATCACCGAGATCTTCCCGGTGTCGGTGGTGGCCATGACCGGCGACCAGGTGGTGCTGAGCCAGGGCGGTGAATCGCTCAAGGCCGGCCAGCGCTGGCAGGCGGTGATGCTGGGCGAGGAACTGAAGGACCCGCAGACCGGGCGTTCGCTGGGCCGCAATGAAACCCCGTGCTGCACGATCCGGGTGGACCGCGTGGCATCGCAGACCTCCTACGGCACCATCGAAGGCGGCGCGGACCTGGGGGGAGCGAGCTTCAAGCCCGGTTCGATCGAGCTGCGTTCGCAGGCCGGTGCGGTGAAGCCGGCGGCGTCGGCGGCGACGGCATCCAGCGGCAGCGCGAAGCCGAAGCCGGCGCGCGCGGCGGCACCGAAGGCGGCGGCGCCGGCGGAAGATCCGAACTGGTGAAACAGCGTACCGACCAACGGTCGGTACCTACCGGGGGGCGTAACGGTTGTTGAAAGGCGTACCGACCAACGGTCGGTACCTACCGGGGCGTGACGGTCGTTGAAAGGCGTACCGACCAACGGTCGGTACCTACCGGGGCGTGACGGTCGTTGAAAGGCGTACCGACCAACGGTCGGTACCTACCGGGGTAGCGCACGACCGTTGGTCGTGCGGCGGCGCACAGCGCCGGGCGGTTGCGCGCGGAAGGCGGAAACGCCGGGAATGGGTATGATCAGAGGATGATGCCCCTGTCCCGGAGAAAACGATGAAGCGAGTGGTTTTGAGCGTGCTGGCACTGTCGGTGTCCAGCGCCCTGATGGCGGCGACGCCGAAATTCGATGGCGCACGGATCTCCGCCGACGTCAAGGAACTGGCCTCCGACGCCTATGAGGGCCGCTCGCCCGCCACGGCCGGCGAAGCGAAGACCATCGCTTTCCTCAGCAAGCAGTTCGCGGCCGCCGGCCTGCAGCCGGGCGGCGACCTGAAAGATGGCAAGCGCCTGTGGACCCAGGCCGTGCCGCTGCTCAAGGGCGATATCGTCGGCACCCCGAGCCTGGCGCTGTCCAGCAAGGGCAAGCCGCAGTCGCTTACCCAGGGCCAGGAAATCGCCGTGCGCGCGGCCATGAATGGCGCGTCCGAAGTGGATATCCAGAACGCCCCGCTGGTGTTCCTGGGCTACGGCGTGAACGCGCCGGAGCGCAACTGGAACGACTTCAAGGACGTGGACCTGAAGGGCAAGATAGCCGTCGTGCTGATCAACGACCCGGATTTCGAAACCGGCGAGGGCGATTTCGACGGCAAGGGCATGACCTATTACGGCCGCTGGACCTACAAGTACGAAGAGGCCGCCCGCCAGGGTGCGCTGGGCGTGCTGATCGTCCACGAAACCGCGCCGGCCTCCTACGGCTGGGCCACGGTAGCCGGCTCCAACACCAACACCATGTTCGACGTGGTCCGCGACAACCCGGCCGAAGCGCACCCGCTGCTGGAAGGCTGGATCCAGCGCGACCTGGCGGTGGACCTGTTCAAGCGTGCCGGGCAGGACTTCGAGGCGCTGAAGAAGCAGGCCCAGCGCCGCGATTTCAAGCCGGTGGAGCTGAAGGGCGAAACCCTGTCGGCCAAGTACGCGGTGAAGACCGAGGTGATCACCTCGCACAACGTGGCCGCGCGCCTGGAAGGCAGCAAGCACCCGGATGAAACCGTGGTGTACAGCGCGCACTGGGACCATATCGGCGTGGGCAAGCCGGATGCGAACGGCGACACCATCTTCAACGGCGCGCTGGACAACGCCAGCGGCACCGCCTCGCTGGTGGAACTGGCCCGTGGCTTCGCCAAGGGCAAGCGCCCGGAGCGTTCGGTGCTGTTCCTGGCCGTGACCGCCGAAGAGAAGGGCCTGCTGGGTTCGGAGTTCTACGCCAGCCACCCGCTGTACCCGCTGGCCAAGACCGTGGCGGTGATCAACATGGATGGCATGGCGCCGTTTGGCCCGTCGCGTGATTTCGGCATCTATGGCTCGGCCAAGCTGGAACTGCTGGACCAGCTGAAGGACGTGGCCAAGGGCTGGGATATCCGCTACACCCCGGACCCGAAGCCGGAAGCCGGCCTGTTCTTCCGTTCCGATCACTTCCCGTTCGCCAAGCGTGGCGTGCCGGCGGTGTCCTACTCGGCCGGCCAGGACTGGGTGGACGGCGGCGTGGCCGCAGGCAAGGCGGCCTCGGACGATTACACCGCCAAGCGCTACCACCAGCAGGGCGACGAGTGGCAGGCGGACTGGAAGTTCGCCGGCGCCGCCCGCGACCTGGAAGTGCTGTACACGCTGGGCAACCAGCTGGCCAACAGCCGCGCCTGGCCGAACTGGAGCGATGACTCGCAGTTCCGCGCACCGCGCGACGCCAGCGCCGCCGAGCGCAAGTAAGCACCACGCCCCGCCGGCACCTGCCGGCGGGGCATGGTCTTCGGCCTGCTGTACGTGGGACACGCATGGCGTGTCGCTACGCGGCCCCCAGACCGGTCGCGCAGGGACACGCCATGCATGTCCACGCGGGCCCCAGACCGGCCGTAGGGACACGCCATGCGTGTCCATGCGGGCCCCGGACCGGCCGTAGGGACACGCCATGCGTGTCCACGCGGGCCCGGACCCGTCGCCGTAGGGACACGCCGTGCGTGTCCACGCGGTGCCTGGCACCCCGGCGCCGCGCCGGCACCGTTTCATCCCTGCTTTCCCGGCTTCCATCGCATGGCGCTTGTGCCCTCCACGGGCACGGCTATCCTCACACCATCCCATCGTGAAGACGCCGCCGTGTTTGCCAGCCTTTCCCTGATTCTCCGTATTCTGGTGGCCTGGGCCGCGGCGATCGTCGTGGCCGGGTTCGTGTGGAGCGGCTTCTTCCACGGCATGGATGAAGGCCCGGGCTGGGTGTTCGGACTGCTGGCGCTGTTCCTGATGATCACCGCGCTGGGCAGCTGCATCACCCACCTGCGCCGGGTCTCGACCCTGGCAGGGCGCCTGGATGCGGCCACCCTGTCCAGCCGCCAGCGGCGCCAGATCGAACTGCCGATGGACGCCGGCGAGGCCTTCAGCCTGGTTGAACAGGCGATCAAGGAACTGCCGCGCGTGGAAGACATCGAAAGCGCCGCCGGCAGCCTGCAGGTGCGCGCCTACGTGCGCCGCGTGGACCCCTACAACGGCCGCCCGCCGTCGCGCTGGAACCTGCCGGCGCGCTGGGCGATCAAGCGCAACAGCGTGCTGGCCACGGTCACCCCGGGGCAGGGCACCAGCAGCGTGACCCTGGTGTTCGAACCCGATGCCGGGGTGTGGGCCGACCTGCTGGCGGTGGACGAAGGCAGCAACTACGAGAACGCCGAAGCGGTCAGCCGCGCCATCACCCGCCGCGTGTCCGAACAGCGCCGCGACGAGCAGGCAGCGGCCGAACAGACCGCCACGGAAAAGGAACTGTCGGTGGCGCGGCTGAACCTGCTGCACGCACAGGTGGAACCGCACTTCCTGTACAACACGCTGGCCAACGCGCAGGTACTGACCCGCACCGATCCGCCGCGCGCCGACCAGATGCTGGGGCACCTGATCCAGTACCTGCGCAGTTCGCTGCCGAGCGTGGACGAATCGATGTCCACCCTGGGCGTGGAGCTGGAGCGCACCAAGGCCTACCTGGAAATCCTCAAGATCCGCATGGGCGCGCGGCTGGCACTGCAGGTGGATGTGCCGCCGGCGCTGGAAACCGTACCGCTGCCGTCGATGGCGCTGCAGACGCTGGTCGAGAACGCGATCAAGCACGGGCTGGAGCCCAAGCCCGGTGGCGGCACGGTGTGGATCATCGCGCGCGCCTTCGATGACCACGTCACCCTGACCGTGGCCGACGACGGCCTGGGCTTCGGGCAGGGCAGCAGCGGCACCGGCATCGGCCTGAAGAACCTGCGCGAACGGCTGCGCCTGACCTGCGGTGAACGCGCCGGCGTGGCCATCGTGTCCAACTTCCCCAGCGGCGTGGCGGCAACGATCACCTTGCCGCGCGACGCACGCGAGGCGATCCATGCTGCTTGATGCCCTCATTGCCGAAGACGAAGACCTGCTGCGCCAGTCGCTGGTGGCCCAGCTGCAGCGGCTGTGGCCGGAACTGCGGCTGGTGGCCGAATGTGAAGACGGCGCCAGCGCGCTGGAGCGGCTGGCCGAACTGAAACCGGACCTGGCCCTGCTCGACATCCGCATGCCTGGCATCAGCGGCATCGAGGTAGCGCGCGCGCTGCCGGAGATCAGCCCGCGCACCCAGGTGGTGTTCGTGACCGCCTACGACCAGTACGCGATCGATGCCTTCGAGCAGGGCGCGATGGATTACCTGCTCAAGCCGGTCAGCGACGAGCGGCTGCTGGCCACGCGCGAGCGCATCCTGGCGCGCATGCAGATGGGCCGGCCGGACAACGCGATGCTGGAGCAGCTGCTGCAGCGCCTGGGCCAGCAGCCCGGGGCGCACTCGAACGCGCCGCCGCTGGCGTGGATCACCGCCAGCAATGGCCGCGATACGCAGCTGATCATGCTCGAAGACGTGGTCTACTTCCGCGCCGACAGCAAGTACACCACGGTGGTGACCGAGGCCGGCGAAAGCCTGCTGCGCACGCCGCTGCGCGAGCTGCTGGAAGTGCTGGACCCGCAGCGCTTCCGCCAGATCCACCGCTCCACCATCGTCAACATGAAAGCGGTGGCGGCGGTGAGCCGCGATGACACCGGCCGTGGCCAGCTGCGCCTGAAGCAGCGGCCGGAAGTGCTCAACGTGAGCCAGCCGTTCATGAGCCTGTTCCGCGGCATGTAGAAAAACAATGCCACCGTGTTCGCGCACGGTGGCATTGGGATCCCCCTGGACCTGGTGGGGTCAGAAGGCCGGTTGCAGGTGCAGGTTCTGGCCGGGGTCGGGTTCGCCGACGTGGTTGAGCTGGCCGACCAGTTCCGAATGCTGCTTCATGCGCCCGATCTCACGCATGATGCGGATGTCTTCGTGGCGCAGCTCACGCCTGGCAGTGACCGCCTGCTTGTAGTCGAGCACTTCCGGGTAGAGCTGGGCCATGTCCAGCGCTTCGGCCACGCATTCCACGGTGTCGGCATCGGAGGTGATCCGCGCCCGGCTGTTGAACGCCTTCATCCAGCGCTCGAAGCCGGCGGTGTGGTCGAACATGTTGGCCATGAACCAGATCACGAACAGGATCGAGACCCACGAGCCGAACACGATCACCACGCGGGTGAAGGTGATATGGAAGTCGTCCTTCCACAGGTAGTTGGCGATCAGCCCGAGGATCAGCAGCGAGGCCGCCTGCCACCCAACGATGGACGCCATCAGCCACTGGCCCTTGGCCTTGGCCAGGGTGGCCACTTCTTCGCGGATCTGCTGCTCACTCTTGTTGCGCCAATGCGCGACCTGCTTTTCGAACGGGCTGCCGTAGAGCTCGTTGTCCTGGAGCAGTAAACCTAAACCTTTGAACAAAGCGATCATCACGGGCTCCTTCGGGAACGTGCAGCGGCGCATTTGGACGGACGGTGAGGCGGGTTCAGTTCTAGCACTTTCGTTTCGCTTGGCAATGGGCAGTGCGACAAAACGCCGCAGGGGACTTAACTGAATGCGCAGGGCGCCGAAATTTTTGCGCGGTGCATCATGTAAAACTGCTGGTGAAGCGAAAAATTCCCGCCGTTTTCTGCTGCGACCGCACAATGTGTAGGCCGGTGCCGTGCAGGACGTGGTCGGGGCGACGTGGATCACGCAGAATTGACGCAACCGCGCAGGATCGCCGGCCTCTTCACCCATGGAAGCACCCCGATGTCGTCACTGCTGCACCGCCTCACCCGCCCCGCCACCGTACCGATCCGGCGCTGGGTGCTGGGTGCGTTCCCGCGCGGGCAGAGCGGCATCGATTACGACCACCCGCTGGGCGACCCGGGCTGGTTCGGCCCGGACAGCGTGACCTGGCGGGTGCATGCCGAGTTTCCCGGGATGCTGGCAGGTGGGCTGTGCGCGCTGATGCTGCAGACCCTGCACCCGCTCGCGCTGGCCGGGGTGTACGACCATTCCAACTTCCGCGATGACCTGGTGGGGCGGCTGCGCCGCACCACGGCGTTCGTGGCATGTACCAGCTACGCGGCGTCGGGCGAAGTGGAGGCGCTGGTCGGGAAGGTGAAGCGCATCCACGCACACGTGCGCGGGCAGACGCAGGATGGGCAGGCGTATTCGGCCGATGATCCGGCGTTGCTGACCTGGGTGCATGTCACCGAGGCATACGGCTTCCTGCAGGGCTACCGGCGTTACTGCCGCGAGGTGCCGGAGCCCATCGCCGACCGGTACTACGACGAGTACCGGCGCGTGGCCGAAGCGTTGGGTGCCACCGATGTGCCGGCTTCGGAAGCGCAGGTGGAAGCGTATTTCGCGCGGCAGCAGACGCTGCTGCGGTTCGATGCGCGCTCACGTGAAGTGCTGGCGGTGTTGTCCAGCATCCGGCTGCCGGTACCGATGGCGGGGCTTTCGCGCGAACTGTTCCTCGGCGCCGGTGCTGCGCTGCTTCCAGAGTGGGCCACGACGATGCTCGAACGAACGCCGTTGCAGCGCACCCAGGCACGGGCTTCCGCGCGGTTGCTGCAGGGCATGTCGCCCTTGTTCCGCCGCGCGCTGCAGGACGGCGTAGCGGCGCGCGCCTGCGCGCGTGTAGGCGTGCCAACAAGCACGCTCGCCCATTGGTGAACCGGATGACGGATCGGCAGGGTCGGTTCCCAAACGACTGCCGATAACGTGTGCGATTTCATTTACGCATGACCTGAAACGAAGGCGTCTCTCCGTTCAACGTCATGCGTCCCCGTGCCGATCATCGCCATCGGCAGTCGTTTGGGAACCGACTCTACCAGCGGGTACAAAAAAAACGGGCGCCGAAGCGCCCGTTCCTGTCACCACACCTTGACCCGCTTTTCGGGGGCCAGGTACAGCTTCTGGCCGTCCTTCACCTCGAAGGCGGGGTACCACGCGTCCAGGTTGCGCACGGTGAGCGCGCGGAACTGGCCGGGGGCGTGCACGTTGGTCAGCAGCGAATTGCGCAGGGCCTGTTCGCGGGCCTTGCTGCGCCACGCCTGGGCGAAGCCCAGGAAGAAGCGCTGGTCCGGCGTGAAGCCTTCCAGGGTCTGGCCCGGCTTGCCCTGCAGCGACAGCTGGTAGGCGTCGTAGGCCGTGGCCAGGCCGGCCACGTCGGCGATGTTCTCGCCCAGGGTGAGGCGGCCGTTGACCGACACGCCCGGGAACGGCTGGTAGCTGCTGAACTGCGCAGCCAGCGCATCGCCGGCGGCATTGAACTTCTTCAGGTCCTCGGCCGTCCACCAGTTGTGCAGCTTGCCGGTTTCATCGAACAGCGCACCGGCGTTGTCGAAGCCATGGCTGATCTCATGGCCGATCACCGCGCCGATCGCGCCGTAGTTCACCGCATCATCGGCGGCACCGTCGAAGAACGGCGGCTGCAGGATCGCGGCCGGGAACACCAGGCGGTTTTCCAGCGGCACGTTCATGGCGTTGATGGTCTGCGGCAGCATCGCCCATTCGCTGTGGTCCACCGGCTGGCCCAGCTTGGCCAGGTTGCGGCGGTACTCGAACTGGCTGGCGCGCTCGGCGTTGCCCAGCGCATCGTCGCGCTTCACTTCAAGGCCGGTGTAATCGCGCCACTTGTCCGGGTAGCCCATGCCCACGGTGAGGCCTTCGACCTTGGCCTTGGCGTGCGCCTTGGTTTCCGGCGACATCCATTCCAGCGCGTCGATGCGCTTGGCGAAGGCGGCGATGATGTTCTTTGCCATTTCATCGGCGCGCGCCTTGGTGGCCGGGTCGAAGTGCTTTTCGACATACAGCTTGCCGATCGCTTCGCCCACGGCGTTGTTGCTCTCATCCACCGCACGCTTCCAGCGCTCGCTCTGCTGCGGGGTGCCGTTGAGGGTGGTGCCGTGGAAGGCGAAGCGCGCATCGGCCAGTGCCTTGGGCAGGTACGGCGCGGCGCGGTCCAGGGCGTGGAAGGTCAGGTAGTCCTTCCACACATCCAGCGGTTCGGTGGCGACCAGGCGCGAAATGCCGGCCACGGCCTTGGGCTGCCACACGATGAAGTCGTCCTGCTTGTCCAGGCCGGCGGCTGCCAGGAACGCGGCCCAGTCCATGCCCGGCGCCTTCGCGCTCAGGTCGGCCTGCTTCCACGCGTTGGCACCCTTGGCCACGTCGTTGGTTTCTTCCTGGGTGGCGTGCGCCTGCGCGATGCGGGTTTCCAGCGCCAGGATGCGCTGCGCCTTGGCGGCCGGGTCGGCTACGCCGGCCAGCTGCAGCACCTGGGCGATATAGGCCTGGTACTGCTTGCGGATATCGGCCATGCGGCCGCCCTGCAGGTAGAAGTCGCGGTCAGGCAGGCCCAGGCCACCCTGCACCAGGTAGGGCGCGTTGCGGTCCGGCTGCAGCAGGTCCACCGACACCCAGGTGCCGAACAGGCGGTCGGTGTAGAAGTTGGTGGCGTTGAGCAGGTCCACGTCGGCGCGCAGGGTGCCGCCCAGGGCGGTGGCCAGCGCGGCCTTGTCGCCGATGCCGCCGATGGCATCCAGCTCGGGCTTGATCGCGCCCATGCCGCGCGATTCGATCCCGGCCTCGTCCATGAAGGCGGCGTAGTAATCGCCGATCAGCTTGGTTTCGCCGCTGGCCTTGGTATCGGCGGCGGCGCCTTCGAGGATGGCGCGGGTGTCGGCCAGGGTCTTCTCGGAAATGACGTTGAAGCTGCCGTAGCTGGAGCGGTCGGCCGGAATTTCGGTGTTCTTGACCCAGCTGCCGTTGGCGAAGCCGAAGAAGTCATCGCCGGCGGCGACGCTGCGGTCCATGCCGGCGGCATCGAAGCCGAAGCTGCCCAGCTGCGGCTTGGGCGCGGCGGGCGGGGCGGCGGTATCGGCCGGCGGGGCGGCGGTCGGCGCGGCCGCATCGCGGTCGCAGGCGGCCAGGCCCAGCGACAGGCTGGCGGCAATGGCAAGCATCAGGGTGGGGCGGCGCAGCTTGGACATGGACTTCTCAGGCAACGGGGAAACCCCAAGTCTAATCCGCCGCCCGGCCCGGGAACCGGCGGGATCTGGCGGGAGTTGTGGCCGCATTGGGCTGCGTCAAGGTGTGACGGCTGTCGCACCCCTTCCCGAGCCGGGCGGGCTGGTGCATGCTGGGGGCAAGGCGCTGGGCCAAGGCCTTGCCCGTTGGGAACGGGCAAGAGAGACGTCAAGAAATTGCGACGTCGGCCGCTCAGGTTTGGGGAAACCAGGAAGCGTTTACATGAAGTCAGGCCGTCACCGAGGTAGAGGTACGCGATGCCCGCGCTGAGCCAGCCCATGGCGCGGCCGCTGCGCACCATCGTGTGGCTGGGCATCGGCCTGGGCCTGCTGCTCGGTGCGGGCCTGGTGGTGATGCTGGCCAATGATTACCAACGCCGGTTGGAGGCCGCCCAGCGGCAGAGCACGGCGCTGGCTACCGGTTCGCAGCGCCTGCTGCGACTGGAACTGCGCAACCTGGAACGTGCCATGCGCGGCATTGCCGCCGACGGCGCGCAGCTGTTCGAGCACGTGCCGGCGCAGGCGCCGGACCTGCTGGACGAAGCCATCGATGGGGTGCTGCAGCGGCATGCGGAGCTGGAAAGCATCGTGGTGGTGGACCAGTTCGGCCGTGCGCTGACCAGCGGCGGCGGTGACCTGACCCTGCCGCTGTGGGCGGTGGAGGCCCATCGTGGCCAGGACAGCCAGCTGTATCTGGGGCCGCCGCAGGACCTGGGCATGCGCCGCTGGGTGCTGCCGCTGGCGCTGCGCATGGGCGAGGACCGGTGGCTCCTCAGCCGGCTGCATACCAGCGAGCTGCAGTCGATCATCAGCGGGCTGGATATCGGCCTCCACGGCGTGCTCTCCATCAGTGATGTCACCGGCCACCTGCTGGCGCGCAGCCCCGACAACGACGGCTTGACCGGCCAGCAGTTCAAGCTGCAGCGGCGCGACCTGCTGGGCAGCGATACGGTGCTGCCGCTGGGCGTCGAACACAGTCCCATCGACAAGGTCGAGCGCATCACCACCCTCACCACGCTGGCCGAGTACCCGCTGGCGGTGTACGCCGGGCTGGGCCGGCAGGATGTGCTGGCGCCGTGGTGGCCCTACGTGCAGGCCTCGATCGGCCTGTACCTGCTGTACTGGGGTGCGTTCGCGCTGGTCTACACCAGCCTGCGCCGTGCCACCCGCCGCCAGGATGCGATGAGCGAGGAGCTGCGCACCGGCCATGCCGAGCTGCGCATGGCCCACCAGGTCGGCAAGATCTGCACCTGGACGGTGGACGAGGATGCGTCGGTGCTGCGCTGGTCGCCGCTGGCGCGGGAAATATTCGGCATCCCGCTCGATTCCCTGCCGGTGGCCGATTTCTTCAACCGGGTGCACCACGAGGATGCACAGCGGTTGCAGGCGGCGTTCGACGATGCGTTTGCCGGCAATGGCGTGCTGGATGAGATGTTCCGCATCGTGCTGCCGGGCGGTGCCACGCACTGGGTATCGGCGCGTGGCCAGCAGGTGGGTGGGAGCGACCGCGAGCGGCGCATGATCGGCGCGCTCACCGACGTGAGCGAGCGGGTCCAGGCGCTGGCACGCGCGCAGCAGGCCGAGCGCCAGTTCCGCCTGCTTTTCGACCGCAACCCGGCACCGTTCTGGGTGTTCGATCCGGACACGCTGCGGTTCCTGGAAGTGAACGAAGCGGCGGTGCGCCAGTACGGCTACAGCCGCGATGAATTCCTGGCGATGAGCATCCTGGACATCCGCCCACGCGAAGGCTGGGAGGAAATCCGCGGCGCGATTGCCAACGCCGCCAGCGGCGACCTGCAGGATGCCAAGGTGCGCCTGCACCGGCGCAAGGACGGCACCGTATTCGAAGTGCGCGCGCACCTGGCGCGGTTGGACTTCGACGGGCGCGAGGCCTGCCTGGTGCTGGCCGAGGACATCAGCGACCGCATGGCCTATGAGCGTGACCTGGCCTACCACGCCACCCACAACCCGGCCACCGGGCTGCTCAACACGCGCGCGCTGGCCGCGCAGCTGGATGAGGAAGGCGGCAGCTACACCATCGCCTACGTGCAGTTCCGTGGCCTGCAGCTGGTGGCCGATACGCTGGGCCGCGAAGTGGGCGACGTAGTGCTGCAGGCCATGGCCAAGCGCCTGGGGGGACTGGGCGTGCGCTATGGGTTGCTGGCGTTCCAGCCGGCCGAGGATTTCATCTTCGCCATCCGCGACGACCACGAGCGCCAGACCGCGCTGGATACGCTGGTGCAGACCGTCTCCGAACCCGTGCGCGGACAGGACTGGCTGCACCAGTTCGAACCGCGCATCGGCGTGGCGGTGAAGTTCGACGGCGATGTGGTGAGTGCCGAACAGGTGATCGGCATGGCCGCGCAGGCCGCGCATGCCGCGCGCGACGAAGGCAGCGTGATTGCCTGGTTCGACAGCGCGGTGAGTTCGCGGCTGGCCGACCGGCTGCGGCTGGCCGGGCGCATCCACAGCGCGATCGACGCCGAATTCGCGCTGTACTTCCAGCCGATCTGCCACGCCAGCGATGGCAGCCCGGCGGCGCTGGAGGCGCTGCTGCGCTGGCCGCAGGCCGATGGCAGCTTCATTCCGCCGGGCGAGTTCATCCAGCTGTGCGAAGACACCGGGTTGATCCTGGCGCTGGGCCGCTGGGTGATCCGTGAAGCAGCGCGTGCGCAGCGCCAGCTGGTGGATGCCGGCTGGGACCTGCCGATTGCGGTGAACGTCTCGGCGGTGCAGTTCTTCAACAGCGACCTGGTGGCCGAGTTCAGCCGTGCCAGCCAGGAATTCGGGCTGGCGCGCGGCGCACTGCACGTGGAGCTGACCGAGAGCAGCCTGATGCGCAAGCCGGGCCAGGCCAAGCAGACCATGCAGCGCATGCACGAGCAGGGCATCCATATTTCGCTGGACGATTTCGGTACTGGTTATTCGAACATGTCCTACCTGCAGCACCTGCCGCTGGACATCCTGAAGATCGACCGCAGCTTCGTGGCCGATGTGGAAACCAACCCGCGCAACGCCTCGATCTGCCGCGCGCTGTTGTCGCTGGGCCACAGCATGGGCCTGACGGTGATCGCCGAAGGCGTGGAAACCCCGGGCCAGCACGAATGGCTGGCCGCGCACGGCTGCGACCAGGTGCAGGGCTTCCTGCTGGGCCGGCCGGCGCCGCTGGCCGACGTGATAGGACGGCTGGAAACCGCCGCCGCGTAAAACGGCGGCCGCCATGCCGAACGGTAGCGCCGACTGTTAGTCGGCTGCATCACCAGGCGCAGGGCTACGGGCAGCCATGTGCTGTGGCGAAGAGCAGCCGACTAACAGTCGGCGCTACCAGTAGATGTCACCAGTAGATGTCACCAGTAGATGTCACCAGTAGATGTCACCCAGTAGATGTCACCAGTAGATGTCACCAGTAGATGTCACCAGTAGATGTCACCAGTAGATGTCACCCAGTAGATGTCACCCAGTAGATGTCACCAGTAGATGTCACCCAGTAGATGTCACCAGTAGATGTCACCCAGTAGATGTCACCCAGTAGATGTGACCCAGTAGATGTCACCCAGGGTGCGCCATCAGTGGAACAATGCGCACTGGATTTGGCATTTATCATCACCGGTGAAAGCAATAAGCTGGGTCGGCATCGTTCTCGGTGCATTTGCCTGCTGGAGCCCCCATGACCCGCCTGCCCTCGCTGTACATCTCCCATGGTTCGCCGATGACCGCCCTGACTCCCGGGCTGGTGGGCGTGCGCCTGGCCGAGCTGGCCGCGCAGCTGCCGCGCCCGCGCGCGATCGTGATGGCCTCGGCGCACTGGCTGACCCGCCAGCCGGTGGTGGGCGCGCACCCGCAGCCGCCGACCATCCATGATTTCGGCGGCTTCCCGCAGGCGTTGTTCGACCTGCAGTACCCGGCGCCGGGCGACCCGTCCCTGGCCGAGGAAGTCGCGCAGCGGCTGGTGGCGGCCGGGCTGCCCACCGGCGTGGACCCGACCCGTGGCCTCGACCACGGCGCGTGGGTGCCGCTGCGCCTGCTCTACCCGCAGGCTGACATTCCGGTGGTGCCGCTGGCGCTGCAGCCGCTGCAGGGCCCGGCCCACCAGTTCGCGCTGGGCCGCGCGCTGGCGCCGCTGCGCGAGCAGGGCGTGCTGCTGGTCGGCTCGGGCAGCATCACCCACAACCTGCACGACTTCCGCGACTACCAGCGCGGCGGCGAAGCGCCCTATGTGCGCCCCTTCATCGAATGGGTGGAGCAGCGCCTGCAGGCCAACGACAGCGCCGCGCTGCTCGATTACCGCCGGCAGGCGCCGTATGCCGAACGCGCGCACCCCACCGACGAGCACTTCCAACCGCTGCATTTCGCGCTTGGTGCCGCCGGCGGTGAGGTGCTGGGCGCGCAGCGCATCGATGCCGGCATCGATGCGGGCATGCTGGCGATGGACATCTACCGCTTCGACGGCGAGGCGGCCTGAGTTCGCCGTTGTAGGACGCGGTTCGGGGTGGGTGTGGTAATTTTTTTCCAGGCTCTCTGGAAAATGCATGCATACGATTGAAGTCGTCCTGGCGATGCTGGTGGCGGTGGTCGCCAGCGGCTACCTGGTCCGCGTACTGCCGTTGTCGCTGCCGCTGCCGCTGGTGCAGATCGGCCTGGGTGCGGTGATTGCGGGGGTATTCAACCGTGGCCACGCGCTGGAACCGGAGATGTTCTTCCTGTTGTTCCTGCCGCCGCTGCTGTTCCTGGACGGCTGGCGCATTCCCAAGCAGGGCCTGTTCCGCGACAAGGGCGTGATCCTGGAGCTGGCCTTCGGGCTGGTGGTGTTTACCGTGATCGGCGCGGGCCTGCTGATCCACTGGATGATTCCGGTGATGCCGCTGGCGGTGGCGTTCGCACTGGCGGCGATCATTTCGCCGACCGACCCGGTGGCAGTCAGCTCGATCGCGTCGCGCGCGCCGATTCCCAAGCGGCTGATGCACATCCTGGAGGGCGAATCGCTGTTGAACGATGCCTCCGGCCTGGTCTGCTTCCGCTTCGCGGTGGCCGCGGTGATGACCGGTACCTTCTCGCTGGCAACGGCCTCGGTGACGTTCCTGTGGGTGGCGGTGGCCGGCCTGGCGATCGGCGTGGCGGTGACGCTCGGTGTGTCCACCTTCCAGCGCTGGCTGTGGCGGCGCTTCGGCGAAGAGCCAGGCGCGGCGCTGCTGGTCAACCTGCTGATTCCGTTCGCGGCCTACCTGCTGGCCGAAGAGGCCAACGCCTCGGGCATCCTCTCGGCGGTGGCCGCCGGTATCACCATGAGCTACGTGGAGCTTACCGGCCGCGTGTCGGGCAGCATGCGCGTGCAGCGTATGGCGGTGTGGAACATGCTGCAGTTCTCCTTCAACGGCATCATGTTCGTGCTGCTGGGCGAGCAGCTGCCGGGCATCGTGGACCGCGCCATGACCACGGTGAGCGAAAGCGGGCACCAGAGTGCGTGGTGGCTGCTGGTGTACGTGGTGGTGATCAACCTGGCCCTGGTGCTGCTGCGCCTGGCCTGGGTGTGGCTGTCGCTGCGCTGGAGCGTGCTGCGTGCGAAGCATCGCGGTGAGGCGCGGCCAGGCACCTCGTGGCGCATCGTGGTGGCCACCTCGGTGGCCGGCGTACGCGGTGCGATCACGCTGGCCGGTGTGTTGACCCTGCCGCTGTTCCTGCCCGATGGCAGCGCCTTCCCGGCGCGCGACCTGGTGATCTTCCTGGCCGCGGCGGTGATCCTGGTGTCGCTGGTCGGTGCCAGCGTGGCGCTGCCGCGCCTGCTCAAGGGACTGGAACTGCCGGCGGACTCGGGCGAGCGCAAGGAAGAAGACCTGGCGCGGCGGCTGGCTTCGAAGGCCGCGCTGGCCGGGGTGGAGCGCATGCGCCAGCAACTGGTGCAGAACCAGACCACCGACAACGTGCAGCTGTACAACGATGCGGCCTCACGGGTGAGCCTGCTGTACCAGCGCAACCTGGAAAAAGACCAGGGCCCGGATGCGGACCCGGAAAAGGTGCGGCGCATGGAGCAGGGCTACCGGCAGCTGCGCAGTGCCGGGTTGACCGCCGAACGCGAAGAACTGTTCCGGTTGACCCGGCGCGGGCGGATTTCCGACGAGATCTCGCGCAAGCTGATCCGCAACCTGGACCTGCTGGAAACCCGGCAAAAGGATTGACGGCGCAGCCGTCAATCCCGGGTAGCAACCGACCGTGGGCCGGTTGACCGATTATTCCGTCTTCTGATCCAGGTAATACGCCACCACGGTGCCCTTGACCTTGATGGTCATCGGGTTGCCACGGCGGTCGCGGGCCTTGCCGGCCTGCACCCGGATCCAGCCTTCGCTGACCGAGTATTCCTCGACGTTGTCGCGCTCGACATCGTTGAAGCGGATGCCCACGCCGCGCTCCAGCGCAGCGGCATCGTGGAAGGGGCTGGCGGGGTTGATCGCCAGGTGATCGGGAGGGGTATCGCTCATGGTCATTGGATGCTGACAGCCACCACGGCCATCTTCAGGCGCACAGGATAACCGTAGGGTGGCCGTGGCAGAATGCCTGCCTGTCTCCAGGAATACCGGCCATGCCCGACAACAGCGACTATTTCGACTTCGAAGAAGACGAACGCGATTTCGACGAAGACGACTTCGAGGCCCGTATCTGGAACCTGTTCGTGCTGATCAACCCGGGCGACGAGGAACTGGGCCTGCAGCAGTTCAACCGCTGGCGCGAGGCGCTGCTGGAGAACGGTGAGGAGATCGACGAGGAGGCCGACTGGCTGCCGCCGCTGATGGCCGCCATTGCCTGGCAGTCCGGCTTCGAGGTGGAGCGTGAAGACACCGATGCGCTGGTGTCGGCGGTGAACGAGCTGTCCGCGCGCTGGAACCTGCAGCTGGACTGGGGTGGCGACCTGGATGACGAGGATTTTGCCGCCCACGTCGACGCGCCGCGGCTGATGGGCACCGCCTACGACCGCCTGCGCGAGCACAATTACTCGCTGTGGAGCGTGGATACCGGCAACGGCGGCCTGGCCGGCTGGATGGCACTGCAGCGCGATGATGACGCCATGCTGGCGCTGTGTTCGCTGCTGGGGGTGGAAGTGCGGCCGGGCTCGGATCCGTTCTGACAGGTCACCCGACCCACGGTCGGGGGCTACCGGCGGATCAGGCCGTGTATTGCGATCTGGCGTTGGCGATGACGGCTTTCACCAGCGCCCGGTCGGTGTGCCGGGAAATGGCGGTCGCACCCAGCGCGATGGCCTGCAGGCGCAGGGGCGCGGGGACGTCGTAATGGGCGCCACTGCGGCGGTTCTGGAAGGCCCGCCGGGGAATCCCGAGCTGCGCCGCCATGGCGTGCAGCTCGGGCAGGGTGTCGGCCATCAGATGCGCCCAGCGCTCGCCGCGCCAGGGGTGTACCGCATCGTCGATATAGACCGTCACCGGGTGGCCGTGGCTCAGGCCTGCGGCTTGTCGTCGCTGGCAGCCGGGGTGGCTTCGGCGTCCTCGGCAGCCGGTTCGGCGGCCGGGGCGTCTTCGGCAGCGGTGTCAGCGTCGTCGCCTTCTTCGCCTTCCACGCCTTCGAACTCGGAAACCAGCTGGCTCAGGTACTCGTCGGCGGTCTTGCCTTCATCGGCGGCCAGGTCGTCGATCAGCTGCTGCAGCTGGGTCGAGTATTCCAGGGTGACCTTGCGGCCTTCCTTCTCCTGGACATTGGAGAGGTGCTTGAGCATGGCCAGCATCGGCACCGGGTTGTCGGCGTTGCCCATGGTCTGGCCGCCGATGGCCAGCAGCCATTCGGTGCCCTGCAGGCCGATCGCAGCGACCACCTGGCCTTCTTCGTTGGTCAGCACGGCATGGTTCTGGACCGGCTGCTGGGCGTTGAGGCGGTTGATCGGGCGCTTGGGCTGGAGCTTCTTGCGCTTGTCGCGCTTGGCCTTGGACTGCTTGGACATGGAATCGGTCTATCGGTACGGGAAAGACCGCCATTGTAGTGGGGGTTGCGCGGGGATGCTGGGACGAGCGGCTCCCGGCCCTGCACAACCCCCGGTAGGTAACGACCGTTGGTCGTTACGCCCGAAGGGCTCAGGGCGAAGCGGAGACGGGGGCAGCGGCCGGGGCCGGTGCCGGCGCGCCTTGGGCCGCCTGGATGTCGGCGTCCTGGACGGTCGGCGACAGCGCCACTTCCTGGCCCGAACCGGCCAGCGCGGCGGCTTCGGCGGCCTTGGTCATCACCACGATGCTGATGCGGCGGTTGATCGGGTTGTCCGGCTGGGTCTTGTCGAACAGCACCGAGGAGGACAGGCCGACCACGCGGGTGACCTTGTCGTCGGCCATGCCGCCATCGAGCAGCGCACGCCGGGCGGCGTTGGCGCGGTCGGCGCTGAGCTCCCAGTTGCTGTAGCCGTGGGCGGCGTTGTACGCGGTGATGTCGGTATGGCCGGTGATGCTGATCCGGTTCGGCACGTGGTTGATGAACTGCGAGAGCTCGCGAAGGATGTCGCGCGTGTAGGTCTTCAGCGCGGCACTGCCCATGTCGAACATCGGCCGGTTCTGCTTGTCCACGATCTGGATGCGCAGGCCTTCCGGGGTCAGGTCCAGCAGCAACTGGTCCTTGAACGGCTCCAGCGCCTGGCTCTTGCTGATCGCTTCTTCCAGTTCCTGCTTGAGCACTTCCAGCTGCTTCTTCTCACGCTCGCGCTCGTCTTCCTGCGGCACCGGGCGCTCGGCCTGGTGGTTCTGGAAGGGGTCGTTGCTGTTGCCGCGCGACACATCGGTGGCGCCGCCCAGCTTGATCATCGAGGTGCTGGCGCCGCCCGGGCCGGCCATGCCCGGGGCGGGCGTGGGGCTCTGCCCGGTGAGCGGGCTGGGGTTGCGGAAGTATTCGGAAATGGACGCGCGTTCGGGCTTGGTGGTGGCCGCCATCAGCCACAGCACCAGGAAGAACGCCATCATGGCCGTGACGAAGTCGGCGTAAGCCACCTTCCAGGCGCCGCCATGGTGCGCGGCGTGGCCGCCTTTCTTGACCCGGCGGACGATGACGGTGGGTTTGTTCTCGGCCATGGCGGTGCCTTACTTGACCGTCTTGAGGTGCTGTTCGAATTCGCTGAAGCCCGGACGCACGTTGGACGGCAGGGTCTTGCGCGCGAACTCCAGCGCGATCTTCGGGTTGTAGCCGCGCAGGCAGGCCAGCAGGGCGGTCTTGACCGACTCATAGATGCGGCTGTCCTGCTCGGCGCGTGCTTCCACGGCCGCCGCCAGCGGGCTGACGAAGCCGTAGGCCAGCAGGATGCCCAGGAAGGTACCCACCAGCGCGCCGGCCACGTGCGCGCCCACTTCGGTGATTTCGCCACCGATCGAGCCCATGGTGATCACGATGCCCAGCACCGCCGCCACGATGCCGAAGCCGGGCAGGCCGTCGGAGACCTTGTTGAGCACGGCCGAGGGCTGCATGGCTTCGGCGTGGTGCTTTTCCAGCTCCATTTCCAGCAGCGGTTCCAGCTCGTGCGGTTCGATGTTGCTGCCGATCATCAGGCGCAGGCAGTCAGTCATGAAGTCGACCAGGTGGTGGTCGGCCTGCACCTTCGGATAGTTGGCGAAGATGGCGCTGTCGGCCGGGCGCTCGACATGGTCTTCCAGCGCCATGAAGCCTTCGCGGCGGGCCTTGTTGAGCAGTTCGTAGAGCAGGCTCAGGACATCGATGTAGTCCTGCTGCTTGTAGCGCGGGCCCTTGAACACGCCCACCGTGGCCTGCAGGGTCTGCTTGACGGTCTTGAGCGGGGTGCCGACCAGGAACGCGCCCAGCGCCGCGCCACCGATGATGACCAGCTCATAGGGCTGCCACAGCGCGCCGAGCTTGCCGTGCGCGCCGACATAGCCGCCGAGCACGCTGAGGATGACGATGAGGAAGCCAACAATGATGAGCATGGGGCGGGCGCGGCGGTGGGGATATCACCATGTCGGCCTGGCGCGCGCATTCTGAAGGGGGGGCGTGGTCGGACGTCACAGTTTTGGCCGGCACGTCGTACCCACCAACGGTGGGTACCTACCGGTGCATCGCACAGTACCCACCAACGGTGGGTACCTGCCGGGTACGTCGCCCGGAGGGTGCCGACCCCGCCTCGTCCGGAGGGTGCCGCCCCCGTGGTAGGTGCCCACCGTTGGTGGGCACGCATTGCCGGGGCGCTCAACCGGCTGGCTGGGCCTCGGCTCCCCCGCGTTGCAGCGGATCCGGGTAAGGCTGACCGTTGGCGGTGAACTGCAGCGAAACCGAATTCAGGCAATGCCGCTCGAACGTCGGCGCCGGGCCATCCGGGAACACGTGGCCGAGATGGCTGTCACAGCGGGCGCAAACGATTTCAGTTCGCACCATGCCATGACTGACATCACGGATTTCGCGCACATGGTCCGGGTCGAACGGGGCGAAGAAGCTCGGCCAGCCGGTGCCGGAGTCGAACTTGGTGCTGGAACGGAACAGCGGCAGGCCGCACAGGCGGCAGCCGTAGACGCCGTCCTGCTTGTTGTCCAGGAACACCCCACAGAACGGGGCTTCGGTGCCGTGCTGGAGCAGGACGCGGCGCTCGTCGGCGCTGAGCCCGGCCACCAGCGTGTCGCGCTGGGCGTCGCTGGGCGGGGAGAGATCGAATGCGGTCATGGGTGGTCCTCGTGGGGATGGCAGGAAAATGGGGGCGGCGTCGCCCGGGGGCAAGCGCCGATGGCATTCATGGTGCTGACACGCGTGCTGGCGCAGGGTGAATGCATGTCCCGTCGTGAGTCCGCCGCCATGAAACGCTTCTTCCGGGGTGTCGTGTCGCTGGCCGTGCTGCTGCCGCTGGTCGCGGTGGCGCAGATGGCCGCGCCACGCAAACCCACCGATACCCGCCCGCCCACCCCCGTGGTACCTGCGCAGGCGCCGTTGCCCGCGCCGGTGAACACCCCGGCGCAGACGACGCAGCAGCTGCGCACCCACCCCATCCAGAGCCAGGGGCCGGCCCAGGTGGTGCCGCCTCCGCCGCCGGCCACCACCGCGCCACCCAAGGTGTATGACCGACACGGCCGCATCGTGCCGGGCATGAAGCAGGCTGGCCCCAACCGCGTACTGGATACGCGCACCGGCCGCTATTACGACGCGGTGCCCACCGGTGATGGCCAACGCATCAAGCCCTGATGCATGAACGTTTCACAACCAATGCCCGCAGTCATCGGTGTCAACGCCGCAGCTCACTGCAATTTCGCCTGCGATTAACCGGCATTCGCCGAGTCTGTACGTGCGCCGCAACAACGCGCATCCCCAAGCTCAGAAGGTGCAGTTATGGCTAATCAGCAGAAGGGCAATCCCGGCAAGATGCCGCAGGAACAGCAGGGCCAGCAGAACCAGAAATCCGGCCAGCAGAACCAGCAGCAATGGGATCAGCAGAACCAGAAGGGTGGCAAACAGCAGGACCAGCGCCACCAGGACCAGAAACAGCAGCGTTGATGCCTCTGGTCGGCAGCTACACGGGCGGTGCGCGCAAGCGCGCCGCCTTTTGCGTTTGCGCGGGTCGGTGCGGCGCGGGTCAGTCCGGAATCGGGAGGGTCAGCGTTTCCTTGACCTCTTCCATCACGATGTAGCTCTTGGATTCGCGCACGTGCGGCAGGGTCAACAGGGTGCTGCCCAGCAGCTTGCGGTAGGAAGCCATTTCGCTGATGCGCGCCTTGAGCAGGTAATCGAAATCGCCCGAGACCAGGTGGCATTCCAGTACGTTGGGCAGCTTCAGCGCCGCGCGGCGGAACTCCTCGAAGATGTCGCCGGACTTGTAGGCCAGGCTGATCTCCACGAACACCAGCAGGCTGGCCTTGAGGTACTGCGGGTCCAGCCGTGCGTAGTAGCCGGTGATGGCGCCATCGCGCTCCAGCCGGCGCACCCGCTCGGTGCAGGGGGTGGTGGACAGCCCGACGCGCTCGCCCAGTTCGGTGAAGGAAATGCGCCCCTCCTCCTGCAGGATGCGCAGGATCTTGCGGTCGATCTTGTCCAGCTCGCGGGCACGGGCGGCCATGGCGTCAGCCTCTCAGTGGTGTTGGCGGGACAATATCCTGCCTGAGGCGCCAAAAACAGCAAAATTGCTTGGTTTGGCCGGAATATACTTCCTCAATTATGGTCCCGGCACGCTCCAGTGCAGGGAATGATCGGGTTGGAGAGGTCTCATGCGCGTTCTAGTCCTGGGTAGTGGGGTAATCGGCACGACCAGTGCCTGGTACCTGCGGCAGGCCGGGTTTGAAGTCACGGTGGTGGACCGCCAGCCCGGCCCGGCGCTGGAAACCAGCTTCGCCAATGCCGGCCAGCTGTCGTTCGGCTATACCTCGCCGTGGGCCGCCCCGGGCGTGCCGCTGAAGGCGGTGAAGTGGCTGTTCTCCGAACACGCACCGCTGGCCATCCGCCCCGGGCTGGACCTGAACCAGTACCGGTGGCTGGCGCAGATGCTGCGCAACTGCACGCACGAGCGCTACGCCATCAACAAGGCGCGCATGGTGCGCATGTCCGAATACAGCCGCGATTGCCTCAACGAGCTGCGTGCGCAGACCGGCATTGAGTTCGAAGGCCGCGACCTGGGCACCACCCAGCTGTTCCGCACCCAGCAGCAGCTGGATGCCTCGGCGCAGGACATCGAAGTGCTGGCCCAGTACGGCGTGCCGTATGAAGTGCTGGACCGCGCCGGCATCATCGCCCACGAACCGGCGCTGGCCAGCGTGGCCGACAAGCTGGTGGGCGCGCTGTGGCTGCCGCGCGACCAGACCGGCGACTGCCAGCTGTTCACCCGCCGCCTGGCGCAGATGGCGATGGATGCCGGGGTGGAATTCCGCTTCGACCAGGACATCGCCGGGCTGGAAACCGACGGCGACCGCATCACCGGCGTGCGCATCGACGGCAAGGTCGAAACCGCCGACCGCTACGTGGTGGCGCTGGGCAGCTATTCGCCGTCGCTGGTGGCCCCACTGGGCATGCACCTGCCGGTGTACCCGCTGAAGGGCTACTCGCTGACCCTGCCGATCACCAACGCGGCGATGGCGCCGACCTCGACCATCCTGGACGAGAGCTACAAGGTGGCGGTAACCCGTTTCGACGACCGCATCCGCGTGGGCGGCATGGCCGAAGTGGGCGGGTTCGACCTGTCGCTGTCGCCGCGCCGCCGCGCCACCCTGGAAAAGGTGGCGGGCGACCTGTACCCGGAGGGCGGCGACCTGTCGCGCGCCGAATTCTGGACCGGGCTGCGCCCGGCCACCCCGGATGGCACGCCGGTGATCGGCGCCACCCCGTACCGCAACCTGTTCCTCAACACCGGCCACGGCACGCTGGGCTGGACCATGGCCTGCGGCTCGGGCCGCTACCTGGCCGACCTGATGAGCGCGCGCCAGCCGCAGATCAGCACCGAAGGCCTGGATATCTTCCGTTATGGCGGCCACCACGCCGCGTCCGTCCAACACAGTGAACCGAATGCATGCGCCCAGCCCGCGCGTTGATTGACCTGGAGGCGTTGCGCTCCAACTTCCGCCTGGCCCGTGAACTGGGCGGCGGCCGCAAGACCCTGGCCGCGGTAAAAGCCGATGCCTATGGCCACGGTGCCGTGGCCTGCGCGCGCGCGCTGGACGGCGAAGCCGATGCGTTCGGGGTAGCCTGCATTGAAGAGGCGCTGGAACTGCGCGCGGCCGGCATCACCTCGCCGATCCTGCTGCTGGAAGGGTTCTTCGATGCCGACGAGCTGCCGCTGATCGTGCAGCACAGCCTGTGGTTCGCGGTGGCCGCGCCGTGGCAGGTGGACGCGGTGGAAGCGTTCCAGACCGACGCCACGCTGCAGATCTGGTTGAAGCTGGACAGCGGCATGCACCGCCTGGGCCTGTCGCCCGAAGATTTCCGCGCCGCGCACGCGCGGCTGTCGGCGCTTCCGCAGGTGGCACCGATGGTGCTGATGAGCCACATGGCGCGCGCCGACGAACTGGACAGCCCGCGGACCCGCGAACAGGCGGACCTGTTCGCCGCCACCATCGACGGCCTGGCCGGCGAAACCAGCCTGTGCAATTCACCGGCGCTGCTGGGCTGGCCGGACGTGCGCAGCGATTGGGTGCGCCCGGGCCTGATGCTGTACGGGGCCAACCCGCTGCAGAAGCACAACGCCTTTACCGAGCGCCTGCGCCCGGTGATGACCATGCAGTCGAAGATCTTCGCGGTCCGCGAGATCGCTTCGGGCGAACCGGTCGGCTACGGCGCACGCTTCGTGGCAGAACGCCCCACCCGCGTGGGCGTGGTGGCGCTGGGGTATGCCGATGGCTACCCGCAGTTCGCGCCGAACGGGACCCCCGTCCAGATCGATGGCCAGCCCGGCCACCTGATCGGCCGGGTCTCGATGGACATGCTCACCGTGGACCTGACCGACCTGCCGCAGGCCGGGGTGGGCAGCACCGTCACCCTGTGGGGCGATGCCCCACGCTTGGACGTGCTGGCACCGCTGTGCAAGGTCAGCGCCTACCAGTTGCCGTGTGCGGTCAAGCGCGTGGCGCGGGTGCTCAGCGGCGCGTAGGCGGCAGCAGGCGCCGCAGCCAGTCATCGATCATCCGCTTCTCATAGCGCAGCGGGTCGTTGTTGCTGAGCAAACCAGTGTTGCCCAGGTAGTTCATGTCGATCAGCTTCTCCTCGCCCTGGCGGACCACCCCACCGGTGGCGTCGCGCAGGGTGAAGGTCAGGGTCATCCGCGGCGGATAGATGTTGCGCATGATCCGCACGTCATTGCCGCGCGGGCCGTTCTGCGGCTCGAACTCGCCGGCCCGCTTGATGTCGGTGATCTCCACGTCCAGGGTCTGGCCCGGGGGCAGGCGCTTGCTGGCGCTGCTGCGCAGGTAGTCGGCAAGCTGCTGCACCCAGTTGCCGCTTTGGGCCTCGAACCGGTTGGTGCTGCTGCGGATTTCAGTGAACTGGGCCGGGTCCGTCCACTTCACCTGGACCGGGCTTTCGCCGGTGAGCGCGCGGGGCGCCTTGGGGTCGGTGACGGTGCGCGGGGCGGCGGACGCGCTGCCGACAAGCAGCAGCAGACAGCCCAGAGCACCAGCCAGCAAGGGTTTGCGGTTCATGGCGTTGCCTCGGTCGGAGCGGCGGAAGAAGGTCGGTACTGAGTGTGATCCTGATCCGCCAGCGGGACAATTGCCGGAAACGGCAGGCAGGATCCCCGGTAGCCGGCAATTCACTTACGTCAAACCGGCAAGGGGCGCTTGACGCTACGAATACGCGCTCTGGAAGATGCTGTCTCCCTCCGTTCCACCAGTTGCCCCTCTTGACGCCCTTGCCCAGCCTGCCCGCCTCAACCCTGGAACGCGCCCCGTACGTGCCTTCGGCGTCCGATCCTTCCTTGCACCGCAGCGTGCTGGAAGGCCTCAGCGCTGGCTTCTGCATCATCGAGGTGATGATCGAAGACGGCGTGGGAGTCGACTACCGGTTCCTGGAAGTCAACGATGCCTTCGAGCGCAACACCGGCTTGAACCAGGCCTCGGGCCGGCTGATGAGCGAACTGCAGCCGACCCACGAGCCGGAGTGGTACCGGGTGTACGGCCAGATCGCCCTGACCGGGCGCTCCCAGCAGTTCGAGCTGGAAGCACGCGCGCTGGGCCGCTGGTATGCGGTCGAGGCGATGCGGGTAGGCGAGCCGCACGAACATCGCGTCGCTGTGCTCTTCTTCGACATCACCAACCGCAAGCAGATCGAAGTGGAGCTGGCCGAAAGCGAGGCGCGTTTCAGCGCGCTGGCCGATGGCCTGCCCATGCCGGTGTGGGTGCTGGACGAACGCGCGCATGCGCGCTTCGTCAACAGCGCCTTCAGCGAATTCTTCGGCGGTGACGAACAGCGCGTGCCGGAAGATGTCTGGCGCGGTCTGGTCCACCCCGACGATGTGTCCGTGTTCGATTACGAGCTGCAGGCCGCGATCAAGGCGCAGCGCTCCATGCAGGTGCTGGTGCGCGGGCTGCGCGCCGATGGCCAGTGGCGCTGGCTGGAAATGAGCGCCCAGCCACGCTTCTCGCGCATGGGCCGGTTCATCGGCCTGGCCGGCAGCAGCACCGACGTCACCGACCGGCGCGAAATCGAAATGGCGCGCGAAGAGCTGCTGCAGTCCGAGCGCGCCGCGCGCAATGCCGCTGAAAGCATGGCGCGGTTGAAGGACGAATTCCTGGCCACGCTCTCGCACGAGCTGCGCACGCCGCTGACCACCATCCTGGGCTGGAGCGAGCTGCTGCTGCAGCGCGTGGACAGCACCAGCCCGCTGTTCAAGGGGCTGGGCGTGATCGCCAACAGCGCCATGGCGCAGAAGCGGCTGATCTCGGACATGCTGGACCTGAGCAGCATGCTGCTGGGCAAGGTGCAGCTGGAAGTGGAAGTGCTGGATCTGCGCGTCCAGCTCACCGAGGCCATGCGCGCCCAGGAACTGGTAGCCGAAGGCAAGGCGCTGGAAACCCGGCTGGTCATGCCTGACGAACCGGCGCTGGTGCTGGGCGATGCCACGCGCCTGCAGCAGGTGCTGTGGAACCTGCTCAGCAACGCCATCAAGTTCACCCCCGCCGCCGGCTCGGTCACGGTCACCCTGGCCACCGACGGTGATCACTGGACAGTGACCGTGGCCGATTCGGGCGACGGCATTGCGCCGGAGTTCCTGCGCCATCTGTTCAGCCGCTTCCGCCAGGCCGATGGCACCACCACCCGCCGCCATGGCGGGCTGGGCCTGGGCCTGGCGATCGTGCAGCAGCTGGTGGAACTGCACGGCGGCACGGTCACGGCCAACAGCGAAGGCCAGGGCCAGGGTGCGGAATTCACCGTGCAGCTGCCGCGCTACCAGCCCCAGGCCGATGGCCGGCCGCTGCGCGAAGTGTTCAGTGGCCCGATCCGCGAACAGCTGATCGAGCCGTACCCGCTCAAGGGCCTGCGCCTGCTGGCGGTGGAAGACCAACCCGAAGTGCTGGAATACCTGCGCCGGCTGCTGGAAGAGCAGGGCGCACAGGTCACCGCGGCGGCTTCGGCCGGCGAAGCATTGGCGCTGCTGGATGCCGGCGGCCATGAGGCGGTGGACGTGCTGCTGACCGACATCGGCATGCCGGGCATGGACGGGTATGGGCTGGTGAGTGCGCTGCGCCAGGACTTCGGCCTCGATGCCAACGCGCTGCCGATCGTGGCGGTGACCGCGCTGGCCCGTGCCGACGACCGCAAGCGCGCGCTGGCCTCGGGCTTCCAGGAACACGTGGCCAAACCCTATTCGGTCGCGCAGCTGGTCACCGCAGTACGCAGCGTCCTGGCCGGACGGAATTGAATCAAAGGAACCGCATGTCCCGCATCGCCCCCCGCATCCACACGAACCCGGCCGACATCGCCCAGCTCGAGGCGTTGCTGCCCCAGCTCAAAGGCCAGACCCAGGTCGAAGTCACGCTGAAAGACGGTCGCCGCCTGCTCGGCACGGTGGCGGTACAGCCCACCGTGCAGCAGTACCGAAATGCGGAAGAGAACGAAGGCAGCAACGGCCAACTGCGTCTGGATGACTTGGATGCCCCGGTGCAGCAGCATGTGCTGTGGCTGGATGAGATCAGCGCGATCCGCCAGCTGCCCCCGGTGGAATGACCCTCCGGGCCGTGCCGGGCCCTGCCCGGCACGCGCCTTTCCTCAATGCGTGAAGACTTCCGGCTCAGCTTCGAAGCGGCGCGCATAGGCGCGCTCATCCGCAATCCGGGCGACTTCGTCATCGGCCATGTCGGGCGCGCCGTACACCGCATAGGCCACGGCGCCATCGGCCTGCTTGCCCACCTGGTGCAACCGGTACCTCGAATGCCCCCCACCGGTGTCCTCGGGGTAGTGCACCGGCGGCTGTGCGCCCTCCAGATCCATTTCGCTGTTGTCGACCACGCCACCGACGAACAATGCGCGCATGAGCTACCTCCGTTGCGAATGAGCCTTCACCCTGACCGACAGCCTGTTGCGATGGCATCAAGGCAGCGTTGAATAAACGCAAATCGGCCGCCGAACGGGGCCGATCGGCCGAAACGGTAGAATGGCGGCCTCTTTTCAAGATGTGCCCCCATGGCTGCCCAGCACGACGCCCCCCTGGAAACCCTGTTCCTGCCGTTCGGCGGCGCGCTGACCTGGCCGGCCGGGCCGGTGCTGTTCCTGCGCGCCCGCGATGGCTGGCCGCTGCGCGAGCACGCCCAGCCGGGCCAGCTGGTCTGCGAGCAGAGCTTCCGCCCGTTCGCCGATGCGCTGGAAGCCAGCGGCTGGACCGTGCGCGACGAGCAGCAGTTGGCCGATGACACCACCCGCTACGCGCTGGTGCTGGTGCTGCCGCCGCGCCAGCGTGAAGAAGCCCGCGCGCTGTTTGCCCGCGCGCTGGCGCTGGCCGCCCCGGGCGGCATCGTGGTGGCCTGCCAGCACAACAACGAAGGCGCCCGCTCAGGCGAAGGCGACCTGCAGCAGCTGGCCGGGCTGGGCGGCAAGATGACCAAGAACCACTGCCGGGTGTACTGGACCGCGCCGTTGGATGGCCAGCATGACGTCGCCCTGGCCCAGCGCTGGGCTGCGCTGGACGCGCCGCGCGCGATCCTGGGCGGGCGCTTCCAGAGCCGCCCGGGCATCTTCGCCTGGGACCGCATCGACCCGGCCTCGGCGCTGCTGGTGGAACAGCTGCCGGCCGACCTGGCCGGCCGCGGCGCGGACCTGGGGGCCGGCTTCGGCTACCTGTCCAGCGAAGTGCTGCAGCGCTGCCCGCAGGTGAGCGCGCTGGACCTGTTCGAGGCAGAAGGCCGCGCGCTGGCGCTGGCCAGGGTCAATCTGGAGGCACTGGGCAAGCCGGCCAAGCTGGGCTTCCACTGGCAGGACGTCACCGCCGGCATCGAGGCGCAGTACGACTTCATCGTCACCAACCCGCCGTTCCACACTCCCTCGCGTGCCGACCGCCCGGACATCGGCCAGCGCTTCATCGCCGTGGCCGCGCAGGCGCTGCGCCCGGGTGGGCGGATGTGGCTGGTGGCCAACCGCCACCTGCCGTACGAGCAGATCCTCAACGAAAGCTTCGGCCAGGTGCGCGTGGCTGCAGAACGCGACGGCTTCAAGCTGATCGAGGCGACCAAGGCCAGCAAGAGCCCCACCCCCGCCAGGGCCCCGCGCAGCGACGAGCCGAAGTGGGGCCGCGGGGGCCGCGCATGAAGCTGGTGAAACTGCTGGCCAACCTGGGTTACGGCAGCCGCAAGCAGGTGCAGGGCATGTTCCGCGAGGGGCTCATCACCGATGCGGACGGCGAGGTGCTGTACGCCGATGACCAGGTCGCCCACGAAGCGATCCGGGTCGAGGGGGAGCCGCTGGATCCGCCGCAGGGGCTGACCCTGATGCTGCACAAGCCGCGTGACTACACCTGTTCGACCAAGGACAAAGGCCGGCTGATCTACGACCTGTTGCCGCCGCGCTTCCGCGAGCGTTCGCCGGTGCTGTCGTCGGTGGGCCGGCTGGACCGCGACACCAGCGGCCTGCTGCTGATGACCGACGACGGCGCCCTGCTGCACCGGATCGTGTCGCCCAAGTCGCGGCTGGACAAGGCCTACCAGGTCACCGTGGCCGAAGACCTGCGCGGTGACGAGGTGGCACGTTTCGCCAGTGGCGCGCTGATGCTGGAAGCGGACGACAAGCCGCTGCTGCCGGCCGAACTGCACGTGCGCTCGGCGCGCGAGGCCGAACTGGTGCTGCACGAGGGCCGCTACCACCAGGCCCGGCGCATGTTCGCGGCGGTGGGCAACCACGTGCAGGCACTGCACCGCAGCCGCATCGGCGGGCTGTCGCTGGGCGACCTGCCCGAGGGCGAGTGGCGCATGCTGGATGCGGCGGACCTGGAAACGCTGTTCACCGGGCACCTCACCGACGCGTCATGACCGCCATCGCCGCCCTGCCGTTCCTGCCCGAAGCGGTCATCTTCGACATGGATGGCCTGATGATCGACAGCGAGCGGGTGTCCATTGCGTGCTGGTCGCAGGCCGCACGGGAACTGCAGCTGCCGTTCGCCGATGACTTCTGGCTGGGCATGGTCGGGTTGGGCGACCGCGACTGCGAACAGCGGCTGCTGCGCCACATCGATGCCGGGCAGGTAGCCGCGCTGTATGCGCGCTGCCACGACCTGTATGAAGCGCGCACCCAGCAGGGGCTGCCGCTGCGTCCCGGCATACTGGCGCTGCTGCAGCTGCTGCAGGCACACGCCCTGCCGCGAGCGGTGGCGACGTCCACGCGCGAGCCGCGCGCGTCGCGCAAACTGGCGGCGGCGGGGTTGCTGGGTTACTTCGACCACGTGGTCACCAGCAGCGACGTGGCCTACCCGAAGCCGGCGCCGGACATCTACCTGCTGGCGGCGCGGAAACTGGGCAAGGATCCCGCGCGCTGCCTGGCGCTGGAAGATTCCCCGGCCGGCATCCGCGCGGCGGTAGGCGCCGGCATGACCGCGATCCAGGTGCCGGACCTGGTACATCCGGATGCCGACCTGCGCGCGCTCGGCCACCGCATCGTGGAATCGCTCACCGACGCCCACGCACTGCTGCTGCCGCTGCTGCAAAGCGACGGTAGGGCCGAAGGGTAGAGCCGAAGGTGGAACCGAAGGGTAAAACCGAAGGGTAGAACCGAAGGGTAGAGCCGAAGGGTAGAGCCGACTGTTAGTCGGCTAAGCGCGAAGCGCGATCATAGACCCCGCCAAAGGCAGCCGACTAACAGTCGGCTCTACCGGGAATCTCACGCCGTTCCACCCGCATTATTCCGCCCGTAAACCAACAAAAAACCCGGCACGTGGCCGGGTTTTTCATGTCGATGCCGCGCGGAATCACACCCGCCCGAACACCAGCGCTGCGTTGGTGCCGCCGAAGCCGAAGCTGTTGGACATCACCGTGTTCAACTGCTTGTCCTGGCTCTCGCGCACGATCGGGAAACCTTCCACGGCCGGGTCCAGTTCGCCGATGTTGGCCGAACCGGCGATGAAACCATCGCGCATCATCAGCAGGCAGTAGATCGCTTCGTGCACGCTGGCCGCACCCAGCGAATGGCCCGACAGCGCCTTGGTCGACGACAGCGGCGGAATCGATTCGCCGAACACTTCGCGCACCGCCTTCAGCTCGGTCACGTCACCGAGCGGGGTCGAGGTGCCGTGCGTGTTGAGGTAGTCGATCGGGCCGCTGAGGTTCTGCATGGCCATGTTCATGCAGCGCACCGCGCCTTCACCGGACGGGGCGACCATGTCGGCACCGTCGGAGGTGACGCCGTAGCCCACCAGTTCGGCATAGATGCGTGCACCGCGTGCCACGGCGTGGTCGTAATCTTCCAGCACCAGCATGCCGCCGCCACCGGCGATGACGAAGCCGTCGCGGTCCTTGTCGTACGGGCGCGATGCGGTGGCCGGGGTGTCGTTGAAGCGGGTGGACAGCGCGCCCATCGCATCGAACATGACGCTCATCGACCAGTGCAGGTCTTCGCCGCCACCGGCGAACATCACGTCCTGCGCGCCATGCCGGATCAGGTCGGCGGCGGCGCCGATGCAGTGCGCGGAGGTGGCGCAGGCAGCGGACAGCGAGTAGCTCAGGCCCTTGATCTGGAAGGCGGTGGCCAGGCAGGCCGACACGGTGGAGCACATCGTGCGCGGCACCATGTACGGGCCGACCTTGCGCACGCCACGCGCGCGCAGGATGTCGGCCGATTCGACCTGCCACTGGCTGGAGCCGCCGCCGGAGCCTGCAATCAGGCCGGTGCGCGGGTTCACCACCTGCGCTTCGTCCAGGCCGGCATCGGCGATGGCGTCGCGCATGGCGATGTAGGCGTAGGCCGAGGCATCGCTCATGAAGCGCTTGAGCTTGCGGTCGATCTGCGCGTCCAGGTCCAGTTCGATGTTGCCGCCCACGTGGCTGCGCAGGCCGGCGTCGGCGTGGTCGGGAAGGTTGCGGATGCCGGCGCGGCCTTCACGCAGTGCGGTGGACACGGTGTCCAGATCGTTGCCCAGGCACGAGGTGATGCCCATTCCGGTAATGACGACGCGACGCATCAGAAGTTCTCGGTGGAAGTGAACAGACCTACGCGGAGGTCTTTGGCGGTATAGATTTCGCGGCCGTCGACCAGCATGCGGGCATCGGACTGCGCCATGACCAGCTTGCGGTTGATGACGCGGGTGATGTCGATTTCGTAGGTGACACGCTTTGCGTCGGGCAGCACCTGGCCGGTGAACTTCACTTCACCGCAGCCGAGTGCGCGGCCACGGCCGGGCGCGCCCAGCCAGGTGAGGTAGAAGCCGGTGAGCTGCCACATTGCGTCCAGGCCGAGGCAACCGGGCATCACCGGGTCGCCGATGAAATGGCAGCCGAAGAACCACAGGTCGGGGCGGATATCCAGTTCCGCGCGCACGTAGCCTTTGCCGTGTGGACCGCCGTCATCGCGGATGTCGGTGATGCGATCGAACATCAGCATCGGGTCATTGGGCAGGCGACCGCTGCCCGGCCCGAACAGTTCGCCACGGGCACTGGCCAGCAGCTGTTCGCGCGAGAACGCGTTGAGACGAGTCATGGAAAACGCAATCCTGAAGATGGAGGGCGGCGGTTTGTTGCCGTTGAAAGCACCCAAGAGTGCAGAGTAATTTCCATTCAATCAAACGTTTTAACCGTACGCCGGCGTAGTGTTTTCAGCTTGAAAAACGCATGTTGTTGTTATGAAAAGACCATACTCAGGCGTGTGGCTGTAATCTTGTTCATCTATTCCCGCCGCTTGGGCCCTTGAGCTTCCGCCGTGTCCGCACAACGCAAGATCATCCACGTCGATATGGACGCGTTTTACGCGTCGGTGGAGCAGCGCGACAATCCGTCGCTGCGGGGGCTGCCGGTGGTGGTGGCGTGGAAGGGGGCGCGTTCGGTGGTGTGCGCGGCGTCGTACGAGGCGCGGGTGTTCGGGATCCGTTCGGCGATGCCGGCGATGCGGGCGGAGCGGCTGTGTCCGGATGCGGTGTTCGTGCCGCCGGATTTCGTGCGCTACAAGGCGGTGTCGCGCCAGGTGCGGGAGATTTTCCTGCGGCATACGGATCTGGTGGAGCCGTTGTCGCTGGATGAGGCGTACCTGGATGTGACGGTGCACAAGGGTGGGATGACGGTGGCGACGGAGATCGCGGCGCTGATCCGCGCGCAGATCCGGGAGGAGACGCAGTTGACGGCGTCGGCGGGGATCGCGCCGAACAAGTTCCTGGCGAAAATCGCGTCGGATTGGCGCAAGCCGGACGGGCAGTTCGTGGTGCCGCCGCACCGGATCGATCAGTTCCTGATGCCGCTGCCGGTGAAGCGGGTGCCGGGGGTGGGCAAGGTGATGGAGGGCAAGCTGTCGGAGCTTGGGATCGTGACGGTAGGCGATCTGCGTGGGTTGCGGCTGGAGGAGCTGGAAGGGCGCTTCGGCAGTTTCGGGGCGAGTCTGTACCGGCGTGCGCGTGGTATCGATGAGCGTCCGGTGGAGCCGGACCAGCCGGTGCAGTCGATTTCGTCGGAGGATACGTTCGCGGAGGATCTGCCGCTGGAGGCGCTGGAGCCGGCGATCGTGGAGCTGGCGGGCAAGACGTGGAACGCAACGCGGAAGACGGACCGGGTGGGGCACACGGTGGTGCTGAAGTTGAAGACGTCGCAGTTCCGGATCATCACGCGCAGTTTCACGCCGGAATCGCCGCCGGAAACGCTGGAGGAGTTGCGCGATATCGCGCTTGCGTTGCGCGCGCGCGTGGATCTGCCGGCCGAGACGCGTTATCGCTTGGTGGGGGTTGGCTTGGGCGGGTTCCGCGAGCGTGAGCCGGTCAGCCAGATGGGGCTGTTTGACTGACGCAACAGCGACAGCGACAGCTACGGCAACAGCAACAGCAACAGCAACAGCAACAGCGGGGTTTCATTGCTCCGGGTAGCGGGTCGGCGGGTGCGGGTTGGCGGGACACGCCGTGAACCCATCCATGGGGGCTTGTAGAAAACATCCATGTTTTCTACAGTCCCGCCAACCCGCCCCCGCCGGCCCGCCCAAGCTGGGCTGGCACGCAATGAACAGCGGGAGCAACTGCGCATTGCAACCGACCGCGGGAACTTGAAGACACTGTCCTCAGGTCGGTGGGACGACGGTAGGGTCGCATCCCAATCGACCGCCGATGGCAATGCAGCGCGCGGTGGGGCATGAAAATAACCAAATGCCGCGCATCACCACTCTCGATCAATACGCCACGGTCGCAATCGTCCGCACGTACTGCGGCTTCTCGATCTCGCTCACGAACGCATCGGCGTAATCGGCGTAACTGATCCGGCTGTGCCCATCGGCGCCAACCAGGAACTGCTTGGCCTGCGTGCGGAAACCACCCTTCTGCGGCCCCGGGCCGATTTCAGCCGCCGGCGAATAGAACGTCCAGTCGAGGTCATCCACCTTCTGCAGCAGGTTGAACGCCTGGCGCGCGGCGAGTGCAACGGGCTTGTACGCATCGGGGAAGCCTTTGGTGTCGACCAGCTGTACGCCGGGGGCGACTTCGAGGGTGCCGGCGCCGCCGACCATCAGGAAGCGCGGGACGCCGGCCTGGCGGGCGGCCTTGACCAGTTCGGCGGTGACGGTGGTGACGGTGGACGGGTCATCGCCGGGGCGCGGGCCGAAGGCGCTGGCCAGGACGTCGTGGCCGGCAATCACGGCGGCCAGGGCGTCGGTGTCGTCGAGCGCGGCGACGGCGAGCTGGGCGCCGTCGAGTTCGGCGGGCAGGCCGCTGTCGCGACGGACGATGGCGGTGACCTGGTGGCCGCGGGCCAGGGCCTGGCGGGTGATTTCACGGCCGATGTTGCCGGTGGCACCGACGAGGGCGATCTTCATGGGGCAGGGTCCGTTGTGGGAGGACGGCCAGCATATGCGCCTGAAAGCGGACGAAAAACCGCGTATAACGGCCTAATTTGTTGCGCGGATCGATCAAATGGACCGGCTTACGGCAATGCAGGTGTTCGTGGAGGTGGCCGAGCGCGGCAGCCTGACGGCGGCTGCGGAGGCGCTGGATATGTCGCGGGCGATGGTGACGCGGTACCTGGCGGAGGTGGAAACGTGGCTGGGGGCGCGGCTGCTGCACCGGACCACGCGGCGGATCAGCCTGACCGGGCCGGGGGAGGCGGCGCTGCTGCGGTTCCGGCAGATGCTGGCCATCGGCGATGAGCTGCAGGGCGAGGTGGCCAGCGACAACCCGGAGCCGCATGGGGTGTTGCGGGTGACGGCGAGTGTGTCGTTCGGGCAGCTGCACCTGGCGGCGGCGGTGGCGGAGTTCGTGCGTCGGCATCCGTTGACGCGGGTGGAGCTGTTGCTGGTGGACCGGGTGGTGAACCTGGTGGAGGAGCGGGTGGATGTGGCGGTGCGGATTTCGCGGGCGATTGATCCGAGCCTGATCGCGCGGTGGCTGGCGCCGTGCCGGTCGGTGTTGTGCGCGGCGCCGTCGTATCTGGCCGAGCGGGGCACGCCGGTCAGTGCCGATGCATTGGCGGGGCACAACTGTCTTACCCATCATTACGTGGGTAAAAGCGTGTGGCAGCTGCAGCGGCAGGGGCGTGCGATTTCGGTGGCGGTGGGCGGCAACATCAGTGCCAACGAGGCGTCGCTGTTGCTGGAGGCGGTGCGGGCGGGGGCGGGGATTGCGATGTTGCCGACGTACCAGATCGCGCCGTTGCTGCGTTCGGGTGCGCTGGTGGAGGTGTTGCCGGAGTACCAGGTGGAGGAGATGGGCATCCATGCGGTATATGCGTCGCGGCGGCAGTTGCCGGCGGTGATGCGCAGCTTCCTGGATTTCCTGGTGGAACGGTTTGCGGGGAAGGAGTTCCTGGCGCGGATCTGACGCAGCTCGGTCCGGCTTCGCGTGGGACACGCATGGGGTGTCGCTACAATCATTCACCCCACGACGTGAAGGCGATTTTTCCTTTGTCCTATCCCTACCCGCTAGTGATTTTTGATCTGGACGGCACGCTGGTCGACAGCGCGGCCGATATCGCCGAGGCGCTCAACCGCACGCTGGAAGACTGGCAGCTGCCGCGCGTCCCCGAAGCTACCGTGCTGACCTGGATCGGTGATGGCGTTCGCCGCCTTGTCGAGCAGGCCTTCACTGCGGCCCGCAGCGACATCGATCTGGATCGGGTGATGCCCGGTTTCATGCGGCACTACGAAGCGTGCCTGCTGCGCAGCCCGCGGCTGTACGACGGCGTGGTACCGGCGCTGGAAGCGTTGCGCGCGCGTAACGTGACCCTGGCGATCTGCACCAACAAGCCGTTGGCCATGGTCGCGCCGCTGCTCGCCCACCTGGGCGTGCAGGACTTCTTCGCGATGATACTGGGCGGCGATTCGTTGCCTGAGCGCAAGCCCAGTGGCGTACCGCTGCGGCATATCGCCGCTGCATTCGGGGTGGCCCCCACGGCCGCCTTGATGGTGGGGGATTCGATCACCGACTATCGCGCTGCGGTGGATGCAGGCATGCCGGTGGCGCTGGTGCGGTACGGGTATCCGCGCGGGCTGGACCTGGCGACGGTGGACGCGGTGGCGGTGGTGGACGACCTGCGGGCGTTGCCCGGGTTGTAGCGCGGTCGTGGCGTCGTGCCGACCAACGGTCGGCACCTACCGTGCTCGTCGAGCGGTCGTGACGCCGTACCGACCAACGGTCGGCACCTACCGTGTCCGTGGAGCGGCCGTGACGCCGTACTTTGCTCGTGGAGCGGCCGTGACGCCGCACCCTGCTCGTGGAGCGGCGGTGATGCCGAGCCGTGCTCGTGCACCCGGTAGCGCCGGCCGTTGGCCGGCACCTTGCGATGCCGGCCAACGCCGGTTTACTTCGGCTGGTAACGCACGCTCAGGCGGTACTCGCGGCCCGGCTGGTTGTACCAGGCCACCGTTTCGTAATCGCGGTCGAACACATTGGTGACCCGGCCCAGCACCGACCAGTCGCGGCTGAGCGCGTATTCCAGGCGCAGGTCCACGGTGCCATACCCGGCCAGGCGCACGCTGTTGTCGGCGTTGTCGTAGCGCTTGCCGGCACCGAAGGCGGTCACGCCGGCGCGGAAGCCACCGAAGCGGCGGTCGATGTCCAGGCGCGCGGTGTCCTGCGCGCGGCGGGCCAGCCAGTTGTCGAACTGGGCGCTGCCGTCGGTGCGGTTGCGGGGGTCGGTGTGGCTGAGCTGTGCGCTGAGGTCAAAGCCGGCCACGGTCATTGAGCCGGTCAGCTCGGCGCCACGGATCCGCGCCTTTTCCACCTGCGACATCATGAAGGTGGTGGCGTCGTAGGTGATCAGGTCATCGATGCGGGTTTCATACACATCCAGGCCCCAGCGCCAGCTGTCGCCCTGCTGGGCGATGCCAAGGTTGGCGCTCTTGGATTTCTCGGGATCCAGCCCGGGCACGCCGCTCCACGGGTCATACAGGTCACTGAAGGTCGGCGCCTTGAACGCGGTGCCGTAGCTGGCATTGAGGCGGAAGCCACTGCCCAGTTCCATGCCCCAGCCCAAGCTGCCGGTGGTGTGGTTGCCGAACTGTTCGTTGTCGTCGTTGCGCACGCTGGCCTGCAGGTGGTGCGCGCCGAAGCGGCCCTGGTACTGCACGAATACGCCGGTGTTGTCGCGGCTGTCGACCAGATAGCCCGCGCTGCTGCCGTCCAGGTTGTCCTGGCTCCAGTCCACGCCGGCGCTGAGCAGCTGGCCGTCGGCGATGCCCACGTCGGCCTGCACCGAGGCGCTGTCGCGGTGGGTCTGTGCGGCGCCCAGCCAGGTGTCGTCGTTGTAGTTGTCCGACTCGTTGTCGGCACGGCCGACGTTGGCGGTCAGGGTGAAGCGCTCGCTCGGCGTGTAGCGGACCTTGCCGCCCAGCACCTGCTGCAGGGTTTCGGAGTAGTTGTAGTAGCCGTCGTAGTGGTTCTCGCCTTCGGCGCGCAGCGCGGTGCCTTCCACGCTCAGGCTGTCGGTCAGCGTGTAGCCGCCGCGCAGGCTCATCGACAGGTTGCGGTATCCGTCGCGGTCGGGTTCGTTGGCGCCGCAGCCGGCGAAGGTGACTGGATCACCGTTGCAGGAGTTGATGCCGTCGGTGTGCTGGTAGGCGATGTCGGTGCCGAACCAGCCGCGCGCGCCGGTGCCGCCAAAGCCGCCGCTGGCTTCGCGCAGGCCGTTGCTGCCGCCGCCCAGTTGCAGGTGGGGGGCGAAGTCGCCGGCATTGCGTCGGGTGAAGATCTGGATCACGCCGCCGATCGCGTCCGCGCCGTACAGGCTGGACTGCGGGCCGCGCACGATTTCCACGCGTTCGATCTGCGCCAGCGGCAGGTCCTGCAGCATGGCCAGGCCAAGGTCGCCGGTGTTGATGCGCACGCCATCGACCAGCACCAGGGTGTGGGCCGAATTGGTGCCGCGCAGGAACAGCGAGCTCTGCTTGCCCAGCCCACCGCTGTTGTTGAGGTTGATGCCGGCGCGGCCGCGCAGCAGGTCCTGCAGCGACGGCGCCTGGCTGCGCTCGATTTCGGCGCGGTCGATCACCTGCGCCGGCGAGATGCTGTCCTGCAGGGCAATCGGGGTGCGCGTGGCGGTCACCAGCACCTGGTCCAGTGCGGTGGCATCGTCCTGTGCGGCGGCCACACCGGGCAGCGCCGAGAGTACGGCCAGGGAAAGAAGGCGGATCTGCAGCTTCATCGTTGACTCCAAACACCGCGCACGCCCGCGCGGCAAGGTTGTGGGAGGCGGTCAACGGGGGCAGGGACGGTGGGCGGGCGCAGGTACGGCGCCGCTTGCCGCCGCCATGCCCGCCGCATCGCAACCAGTCGTCTTCCAGGCCGGTCTCCGGGCTCGCGGGCCGATGGCGGACCATCGCGCCAGGCGCCTTCCCATGCTTGCGCACAGTGGCATGTTGCCTGGCTTCCACGCTTACCGTTGCGGGGGCAGCGCCGGAATGGCAGCAGGCAGGACCTGTTGCGTCACCGGCTTCCCGTTTCAACCTGCCGGCTTGCGCCGCAGGTCACCTGAAAGTGGGCGCAGTGTAGAGCAAAGCCCGGCGGCCGGCGCACTGCCGGCAGGGGCGGTGCGACGCCAGCGGTTAGAATGCGCCTCGCTTTTTGACGTGGTTGCAGTCCCTATGATCCTGGACCTGATCCGGCACGCGGCCACTGGCCGCGACGACCACCTGGATGGGCGTACCGATCCGCCGCTGGACGTGCAGGGCATCCATCTGATCTGCGCACGCCATGCCGACCTGCACTGGCAGCGCGTGCTGAGTTCACCGCGCCGGCGTGCGCTGGACACCGCCGCTGCGTTGGCGCTGCCGCGCGGGCTGGAGGTGATCGCGGACGAGGAATGGGAGGAGCTGGATTTCGGCGACTGGGACGGCCAGCCGCTGCAGGCGCTGCCGATGCAGGCGCTGCAGGCATTCCACCTGGACGCGCATGCGAATCCGCCGCCGCATGGCGAAAGCTGGGGGCATTTCGAGCGCCGCATCGCGCGCGCATTGCATCGGCTGCTGGATGAGCCCGAGCCGGTTCCAACGCTGGTGGTCAGCCATGGCGGCCCGTTGCGGATGGTGCTGTCGCAGGTGTGCGGGCTGCCGATGGCGATGTGCTGGGCGCTGCGCATCGACCACGGTACGCGGCTGCAGCTGCGGGTGGAGCGGGACGATGGGGAGCTGTGGGGGGAACTACTGGAGTTGCAGCAGGCGTCGCCCTAGCGGTCGTCGTCGGTGTCGAACGCGGCGTCGCCGCCGTCGGCATCGTCATCGTTGGCCACGGTGCGGTCATACACCGGGCCCGAGGCCGGCGGTGCCTTCTTCAGCGGCTTGTCGGCGATGATCGCGTCGTATTCGGCCACCAGCTCGGCGCGGCGCGCTTCGGGCAGTTCCTGCCAGTGGCAGTCCTGCAGCGCGCCTTCGAGCGAGTAGAGCAGGTTGAGGCTCGGTTTGAAGCCGGCGCGGCGTACCTTCACGAACGCGCCCACCGACCCGGCCGCGGCCAGGTCTTCGGCAGTGCGCAGACCGACCTGGCGCAGCCAGGCCGCGCTCTTGGGGCCGATGTTGCGCAGCTTGGTGCTCATCCCAGGGCCTCGACGAACACCGCGGCGATGGCTTCCAGCCCGGCCTGGTCATCGGCATCGAAACGGGCCAGCACCGGGCTGTCCAGGTCGAACACGCCGATCAGGGTGTCGCCGTGGACCAGCGGCACCACCAGTTCCGAGCGCGAGGCCGAATCACAGGCGATGTGGCCCGGGAAGGCGTCCACGTCCTCGATGCGTTGGGTTACCCGCTGCGAGGCGGCCGCGCCGCACACACCCTTGTCCAGCGGAATGCGCACGCAGGCTGGCAGGCCCTGGAACGGGCCGACCACCAGTTCAGTGCCATCAAACAGGTAGAAACCCACCCAGTTCAGCTGCGGCAGCGCGTGGTAGACCAGCGCTGACAGGTTGGCGGCATTGGCAATGCGGTCGCGTTCACCGTGCACCAGGGCACGGGCCTGGGCCAGCAGCTGGCCGTACTGTTCCGGCTTGCTGCCGGTGAGCGTGGAAGTATCGAACATGGTCGCAGTCTAGCAAGCGCGGCCGGCGGCCGGACCCACTGGCGGCGGAACGCTGATAATGGGCGCCCCTGTTCATCGGTCCGGCCATGTCATCGCTTTCTGCCCCGCCCGCCGCGTTCTACGTCACCGGTACCGATACCGGCATCGGCAAGACCTTCAGCAGCTGCGCCCTGCTGCACGCGCTGCGCCAACGCGGGCACCGCGCGGTGGGCATGAAGCCGGTGGCGAGCGGCTGCGAGCAGACCGTCGAGGGCCTGCGCAACGAGGATGCCACCGCGCTGCTGGCCGCCAGCGACCCCGCCCCGGCCTATGCCGACCTCAACCCCTACGCGCTGCCGCTGCCGCTGGCCCCGGAACTGGCCGCGGAGGCGGCGGGGGTGACGCTGTCCCTGGATCCGATCGAGGCGGCGTTCGCCCGGCTGCGCGCGCAGGCCGACACCGTGGTGGTGGAAGGCGTGGGCGGCTGGCTGGCACCGCTGTCGGCCACGCTGGACCAGTCGCATCTGGTGCAGGCGCTGCAGCTGCCGGTGGTGATGGTGGTGGGCCTGCGGCTGGGCTGTCTCAACCACGCGCGGCTGACCGCCAGGGCGATCAACGCCAGCGGTGCAACCTGCATCGGCTGGATCGCCAACGAGGTGGACCCGCAGATGGAGCGCATCGACGATAACGTGGCGCTGCTGCGCGTGCGCCTGCCGATGCCGTTCTGGGGCCGGCTGCCGTATGCACCGGGTGCCGATCCGGCGCAGCTGGCCCGCCACCTGCTCGGCTGAGGGTCAGCCGCGCGCCTGCGCCAGCAGGGCAGTGGCCAGCCGGCCGACGCTGGCAATGGCGCCCACGTAGCGCGCGTCCAGGTCCTGGCAGCACGACAGCCGCAGGCAGTGCCGGTAGCGGGCGCCGCGCGAATACACCTGGCCGGGCATGATCACCACGCCCTCGGCCAGGGCCTGTTCGAACAGCACGCTGCTGTCCACGCCCGCCGGCAGTTCGATCCACAGCAGGAAACCGCCGCTGGGCTGGGTGGCCAGGGTACCGGGCGGGAAGTGCTGGGCCACCAGCGCACGCACGCGCCCGACCTGCTCGCGGTACAGCCGGCGCAGCCCGCGCAGGTGGTGTTCGTAGCTGCCCGCTTCCAGGAACGCGGCAACCGCCTCGCCCAGCAGCTGCGATTCGGCGCCGGTGGACTGGAACTTCAGCAGCTGGATGTCGGCGGCGAAACGCCCGCCATCGAGCCAGCCGATCCGGTAATCCGGTGCGAGCGTCTTGGAAAAACCGTTGACCACGATCACCCAACCGTCCTCGTCGAACGCTTTCAACAACGGCGCCAGCGGCTCCTGGTACTGCAGTTCGGCATAGACCGCATCTTCGATCAGCGGTACCTGGTACTGGTTCACCAGTGCCGCCAGGCGCTGCTTGGCCGCTACCGGCAGGGTGCAGCCGAGCGGGTTGTGCACGCTGGGCATGGCGACAATGGCGGCGAGTGCGCCTGCCTGCAGCTGCGCTTCCACCGCATCCACGTCCAGCCCCTCGCGCGGGTCGGTGGGCAGCTCGATCGCCTTCAGGCCCAGGTTGGCCAGCAATGGGTACAGGTTGAAATAGGAGGGGGCTTCGATGCCGACCGCATCGCCCGGGCGGGTCACCGCACGCAGGGCCAGCTGCAGCGCTTCCATCGCGCCATGGGTGAGCACCAGCCGCTCCACCGTGGTGTGCAGGCCCAGCCGCGGGCCGCGCCGCACGATCTGCTCCAACAGCCGCCTGGCCCCGTTGGGGCGTGCGTAGGTGCGCACCATCGCCGGGGTGCGCCGCAGTACCTGTGCGGTGGCACGGGCCAGCCGTGCGGCGGGGTAGAAACGTTCGCCGCGTGGACCGGCGAAAGCCAGGTCGACGATGCCCGGTTGCCGCTGCGCCTCCAGCACGCGCGCCATCATCAGCTGCTGGGCCTGGGTGGTGGCCAGCGCCGGGGCCTGGCGCAGCGAGCGGGTGGGTTCGGGCAGGCGCGCGCTGACCACGAACCCGGCCTTGGGCCGCGGCATTACCAGCCCGGCGTCCTCCAACTGCCGGTAGGCGGCGATGACCGTGTTCAAGCTGAGCTGGCGCTGCGCGGCCAGGCCGCGCAGGGACGGCAGGCGCGCACCGGCCGGCAGGCGGCCGCCGTGGATGGCGTCGGCCAGTTCGTCGGCCAGGGATTGGTAGAGGTTGGCGGCCATGGAATCTGTAACCATGAGGGTCGCCAGCATGGTGCGCTGTACCCTGGATGCCTTGCAACCTGGCGTTTCCTCGGCGAAGACCGGCCAACGGTCGGCCTCTACCGCCGTCCCATCCCTTACCTCGCTGACAAGGTCGACACCAGCCTCGGCTTCTCGCGGTACAGCTGCGGGTACATCCGCTGCAGCGCCGCCACCTTCGGCTGGTCATTGATGCGGATGTACAGCGACTCCGGATGCAGCGTCAGGTAGTTCTGGTGGTAGCCCTCGGCCGGAACGAACGGCTTGCCGCCGTCCACGGTGGTCACCACCGGCGCCGCATACGCGCGTGCCTTCTGCAGCTGCGCGATGTAGGCGCGGGTGGCATCGCGCTGCGCGGCATCGTCGGCGAACACCGCCGAACGGTACTGCGTGCCGCGGTCCGGCCCCTGGCGATTGAGCTGGGTGGGATCGTGCGCCACCGAGAAGAACACCTGCATCAACTGGCCGTAGCTGACCTGGCTGGGATCGTAGGTGACCTGCACCGCTTCGGCATGGTCGGTGCCACCGCTACTGACGCGCGAATAGTTCGCGTCGGCCGGGCGCCCACCGATGTAGCCGGAGACCGCGTTGTCCACGCCCTTGATGTGCTGGAACACGCCCTGCACGCCCCAGAAGCAGCCGCCGGCGAACACCACCTGCGCGCGCTTGCCGGGCAGCTTCGGATCGGCCGCACCCGCCGGTGCCGGCACCGCCACCACCGCTTCGGCCGGCGCGGCATATGCGGGGCGGTCCAGGCTGACCACCGCACTGATGGTCAGCGCGGCAACGGCGGCGGCAATGCCGCCGGCCACCAGTTTGTCGAAGGAAACGCGCATGGGGTTCTCCTGGTTCAACCGAAGGTGAAGGCATAGGCGTGCACACCCGGATCGAGGAACTCGATCTCGAACGTGCGTTCGCCGACATCGCCGGACTGGCGGATCAGCTGGTACAGGCGGTGCTCGGTGACCGTGCCGCTGCCATCGGCGCTGGCATCGCCACCGGCCGAGGCGCCGGGCGGTTGGCCATCGATGCGCACCCGGAACCGCACCGGCTTGCCGTCCGCACCCGGTGCCAGCACCAGGTGCAGGTCGCGGGCGTGGAAGCGGAACGCGATGCGACCGCCGGCGCGTTGCAGCTGCGCGTCTTCGTTACCCACCGTCCAGCGCCCGGACAAGGCCCACTGGTTCAACGCGAACGTCGACGGCAGCGTGTAATCGGCGGGTGCGTCGCGGCGCTGGCCGTCCGGCGAGGCGAAGTTTTCCGCGCGCGAGTATCCGAGGTACGTCTCCGGCGATTTGAGGTTGGACATGTCGGCCTGCAGTTCCACGCCCGCGCGCGGTGCACTGGCGGCCATCGCCATGGCCTGTGCGGGCTCCTCGGGCAGCGTGGCACCGGCTTCGCGCAGCAGCTGGCGGATGATCCGTTCGGACTGCGCGTAGTTGCCTTCACCGAAGTGGTGCGCACGGATGCGGCCCTGCGCGTCGATGAAGTAGTGCGCCGGCCAATAGCGGTTGTTGAAGCCGCGCCAGATCGCAAACTCATTGTCGATCGCCACCGGGTAGTCGATCTTCAGTTCCTTCACCGCACGCTGCACGTTGCCCAGGTTGCGCTCGAAGGCGAACTCCGGGGCATGCACGCCGATCACCACCAGGCCCTGGTCGCGGTAACGCTGTTCCCACTCCCGCACGTAGGGCAGGGCGCGCAGGCAGTTGATGCAGGAATAGGTCCAGAAATCGACCAGCACCACCTTGCCGCGCAGGCCTTCGGCGGTCAGCGGCGGGCTGTTGAGCCAGCCGGTGGCACCGTCCAGCGAAGGCAGGGTGCCTTCCACCGGCAGCTCGGCACCGGCCGGTGCATCGGCGGCGCGCATCATCATCGCGGGACCGGCGCCAGGCGCCTGGCCGGGCAGGGTATCCAGCAGGCCCTGTTCCAGCCGCGCGGTGCTGACCGACGACAACCGGGTGAGCACGCCGGTGTCCCAGCCCATCGCTATGGCCACCACCGCCAGCAGTGCGGCCACGCCCAGCGCGCGGCGGATCCACTCGCCCGCGCCCAGCCGCCGCTTGAGCGCGGTGAACACACGCCCGCCAATCCAGATCGCCAGGGCCAGCGAGGTGGCCGCGCCCAGTGCATACGCCAGCAGCAGCCCGCTGGTGCCCACGCTGGCACCCTGCAGGGCAGCGCCGGTGAGGATCAGCCCAAGGATCGGGCCGGCGCACGGTGCCCACAGCAGGCCGGTGGCCACGCCGATCAGCAGCGAGGTGCCCACCCCGCCGCGCCCGGCGTCGGTGGCCTTGTCTGCTGACGCACTGAGCCGTGCGCCCAGCCGCTGGAACGGCGACAGCAGGCGGTCGGCCAGCGCCGGCCACAGCAGCGCGAGCGCGAACAGCGCCATCACCACCAGCGCGATCCAGCGCCCGATCTGGTTGGCCTGCGCCACCCACTGGCTGCCCACCGCCGCCAGGCTGGCCACCACCGCGAACATCAGCGCCATGCCGATCAGCAGCGGCAGGCCACTGCGCAGGAACGGGCGGTCCGAACGGGCAAACACGAACGGCAGCACCGGCAGGATGCACGGGCTGAGAATGGTCAACACACCGCCCAGGTAGGCAAGTACAAGCAGAATCATCGAACGTTCCTTATCGGGTAGCGCCGGGCCCTGCCCGGCGGCTTCATCGGCGTTACGTGCGGTTGGGTATCCGCACGCGTGTCTCTTCCTCAGCGGCGACGAAGTTCATCGCCACGCCGTTCATGCAATAACGCAGCCCGGTCGGGCGCGGGCCGTCATCGAACACATGGCCCAGGTGGCCACCACAGCGCCGGCAATGGGCTTCCACGCGCAGCATGCCCAACGTGGTGTCGCGGTCCTCGCCGACGGCATCGTGCAGCGGCGCCCAGAAGCTGGGCCAGCCGGTACCGCTGTCGAACTTGGTGGACGAGGAGAACAACGGCAGCGCGCACCCGGCACAGGTGAAGGTGCCGCGCCGGTGTTCCTTGTTGAGTGGGCTGCTGAAGGGGCGCTCGGTGCTTTGCCGGCGCAGCACGGCGTACTGCGCCGGGCTGAGCTGTTCGCGCCACTGCGCATCGGTGCGCATCACCTCGAAGCGGCGCGCGGGTGCGGGTGCGGCGGGGGCCGAGCCACTGCAGGCGGTCAAACCGAACAGGCCGGCCGCGGCGCCGATGGCGCCCATGCCGAGCAGTCTGCGACGGGTACAACGCATGGCGATCTCCCGGTCTGGAAACGATGGGGCCATGCTGCGCCCGGGCCGGTCAACGAATCCTCACGCAGGGTTAAATTTTCCGTGACACATTCAGGTCCGGATCTGGCCACAATGCGTTCACCTTCCTGCTGCCCGTCACCGTGCCAATGAGCAGTGCCAAGCGCGTCCTGATCGTCGAAGACGATGTCCACATCGCCAACCTGCTGCGCATGCACCTGCGCGACGAGGGCTATGAGGTCACCCATGCCGCTACTGGCGACGAGGGCCTGGCCCTGCTGGAGGCGCAGCCGTGGTCGGCGCTGGTGCTGGACCTGATGCTGCCCGGCGTGGATGGCCTGGAAATCTGCCGGCGGGCGCGGGGCATGGCGCGCTACACCCCGATCATCATCACCAGCGCACGCGCCAGCGAAGTGCACCGCATTCTGGGCCTGGAACTGGGCGCGGACGATTACCTGGCCAAGCCCTTTTCGATGCTGGAACTGGTGGCGCGGGTCAAGGCGCTGCTGCGCCGGGTGGAAGCGATGGCGCAGAACGCGCGCATCGATGCCGGTGAACTGGCGGTGGCCGGGCTGCGCATCGACCCGGTCGCGCGCACCGCGCAGGTGGAAGGGCGCGCGCTGGAGCTGACCCCGCGCGAGTTCGACCTGCTGTACTTCTTCGCCCGCCACCCCGGCCAGGTGTATTCGCGCATGGACCTGCTCAACCAGGTGTGGGGCTACCAGCACGATGGCTACGAGCACACCGTCAACACGCACATCAACCGGCTGCGCAACAAGATCGAACGCGACCCGGCGTCGCCGCAGCGCATCCAGACGGTGTGGGGCCGTGGCTACAAGCTGGTCGATGGCAACGAGGGTGCAGCGGCATGATCCGGTTGTCGTTGTCGCAGCGTTTGTCGGTGGCGTTCTTCGCGCTGCTGCTGGTGTGCTGCGGCGCGCTGATGGCGATCCAGATGCGCAGCACCAGCCTGCACGAGCAGGAAACCGTACAGCGGCTGTCGCGCGGGCTGGCCGAGCACATCGCGCGCAGCGGCGAGCTGATGGACGGTGGCGGCATGCGCACCGGCGAGGTGCGCGCGCTGTTCGGCAAGCTGATGGCGGTCAACCCCAGCGTGGAGGTGTACCTGCTGGACGACCAGGGCCGCATCCTCGGCCACGATGCGCCCACCGGCCACCTCAAGCGCGACCGCGTGGACCTGGCGCCGGTGCAGGCGCTGCTGCGCGATGAGCCGCTGCCGATCCTCGGCGATGACCCGCGCAGCGCGCGCGGGCGCAAGGTGTTCAACGCCGCCCCGCTGTTCGTGCAGGGGCGCCAGGCCGGCTACATCTACGTGGTGCTGGTGGGCGAACAGCGTGAGGCGCTGGCGGCCAACATCGCGGCCAATGCCACGCTGCGCACCACGCTGTGGTCGCTGGCGATCGTGGCCGGCATCGGGCTGCTGGCCGGTGCGGTGGCGTTCCGCTGGGTGACCCGACCGCTGCGCCAGCTGACCCGGCGCGTGCAGTCGTTCGACGTGGATGCCGCAGCGCCGGCGCAGGCGTTGCCGCCTACGCCGCTGCGCGCGGGCGAGCGCGATGAGCTGGCGATCCTGCAGCACAGCTTCGGGCACATGGGCCAGCGCCTGGGCGAGCAGTGGCAGCAGCTGCGCCAGCAGGACCTGCAGCGGCGCGAGCTGGTGGCCAACATCTCGCACGACCTGCGCACGCCGTTGTCGTCGCTGCACGGCTACCTGGAAACGCTGGCGCTGAAGGACGCCACGCTCAGCGCAGAAGAGCGCCAGCGCTACCTGGGCATCGCGCTGTCGCAGAGCCACAAGGTGGGCCGGCTGGCCCAGGCGCTGTTCGAGCTGGCGCGGCTGGAACACGGCGGGGTGGTGCTGGACCGCCAGGCGTTCTCGCTGCCGGACCTGGTGCAGGACGTCTTCCAGAAATTCGAGCTGGCCGCGCAGGCGCGTCGGCAGACGCTGGCGGCGGACATTCCACCTGGCCTGCCGGCCGTGGACGCGGACCTGGCGCTGATCGAGCGGGTGCTGACCAACCTGCTGGACAATGCGATCCGGCACACGCCTGAGGGCGGCCGGATCACGGTGACGCTGCAGGCGGCGCGGGGCGAGGTGCAGGTCAGCGTGGCCGACACCGGCCCGGGCATTCCGGCGGCGCGGCGCGAGGACCTGTTCCACACGCCCCCGGCATTCGGCAGCCAGCGGCCGGACAGCGGCGGGCTGGGCCTGCTGATCGTGCACCGCATCCTGCAGCTGCACCAGCGTGAGATCCAGCTGCTGGACAGCCGCGAGGGTGCGTTGTTCGTGTTCTCGCTGCCGGCGGCGCGGGTGGTCTGAGCCGCCCCTGCCCAAGGTCACGGCGACCACCGGCACTGGGGCGCCCGTTGCTGGCAGGATGCAATGCATTCAACGCCCGCCAGGAGTGAGCGCATGCCCAACGCACAGGATTCCCACCGCATCCGGTTTGCCCTGATGGCGCTGCTGCTCATGTCTGGCATCGCAGGCACTGCATCGGCCGCCAATGAATGCCCGGACACCTCGGCGCTGGAACCGGCGCGCGCGGTGGTACGCGACCTGCAGCGGATCACCACGCCGAACGGGATCCAGGAACAGTACGCCACGCCGATCGGCGGGGTGAAGCAGTGGCTCACCATCCGCGGCGAGGACCGGGCCAACCCGGTGATCCTGTTCGTGCACGGTGGCCCGGCCAGCCCGGTGACGCCGAGCGTGTGGCAGTTCCAGCGACCGCTGGAGGAGTACTTCACGGTGGTGGACTGGGACCAGCGCGGTGCAGGCAAGACCTACGCGGAGGCGTCGCCGGACGCCATCGCGCCGACGCTGACCATTGAACGCTACGTGGATGATGCCATCGAGGTGGCCGAGCACCTGCGCACGCACCTGGGCCAGCGCAAGGTGATCTTGATGGCGCACAGCTGGGGCACGATCGTGGCGATGCAGGCGGCGTTGAAGCGGCCGGACCTGTTCCACGCGTACGTGGGGATCGGGCAGATCATCAACCAGGTGGAAAACGAGAAGATCAGTTTCGATTACGGGCTGGCGCAGGCGAAGGCACATGGCAACGCCAAGGCGGTGGCCGAACTGGAGGCGATCGCACCGTATCCGGGCAACACGCCGATCACGCGCGAGCGGATCATCACCGCGCGCACGTGGCCGCAGTACTACGGGGGGCTGACGGCCTACCGCGATGACTCAAAGTATTACTTCGGCGCGGCCAGGCTCTCGCCCGACTACACGGACGCAGACCGCTGCAACATCGACAAGGGCAGCGTGCTGTCGCTGGGGCCGTTGCTGCCGCAGATGCTGAAGGTGGATTTCAACCCGATTACCCGCTTCCCGATCCCGGTGGTGATGTTCATGGGCCGCCACGACTACACCACGCCCACCGCGCCGACCGAGCGCTGGTTGAACACCGTGCAGGCGCCCTACAAGCAGGGCGTGTGGTTCGAACATTCGGCGCACATGGTCGCGTGGGAAGAGCCGGGCAAGACGCTGTTGAGCCTGGTGCAGATCGTGCGCCCGCTCGCGCGTCCTGATTGACCCTCAAGCCAAAACCAAAGCCAAAGCCGTGGTCTGTGGGTGTCCATGGTTTGGCTGGCGGCGGTGGGTTTGCGGGAGACGCCGTGAACCCATCCATGGGGGCTCGTTCGCGCCATCCATGGCGCTCTACGCTCCCGCAAACCCACCGCCGCCAGCCTTCGACACATGGCAGGTGACCATGGAAAGAGCGAAGTGCATGGCCGTAGGGTCGGTTCCCAAACGACTGCACTGAGGTTACCCACGCGCGGTAACGCATGGAAATCATCAGAACCGCCCTTTAGCGGGGACAAAAAAAAGACCCGACAGAGGGAGGGTTCTGTCGGGTCTTGGGATTGCGTGGGGGGAGGGACCCACGCAAATTCCGTTTGATGCAATGCAGCATACACCGATCGTGGTGCATTGCAACAATACATTGCCGAAGTGGTCCGGATTAGGTTGAATCCGTTCAGAAACAACCGGTTTTGGCTGGGGCTCAGCCGCGGTAGCGGCAGCCGGAGGTACAGGTCTCGTGCACCGTCACCTCGCTCAGCGCCGGCAGGGCCGGCTTGAGCTCGTTCCAGATCCAGATCGCCAGGCGTTCGCTGGTCGGGTTTTCCAGGCCGGGGATGTCGTTGAGGTAATGGTGGTCCAGGCGGTCGTAGATCGGCTGGAAGGCCGCTTTGACGTCGCCGAAATCCATGATCCAGCCGGTGTGTTCGCCCGGCTCGCCCTCGACCTTCAGCTCCACCCGGAACGAGTGGCCGTGCAGGCGCGCGCACTTGTGGCCCGCCGGCACGTTGGGCAGGTGGTGGGCCGCTTCGAGGGTAAAGACTTTGAAGATTTCCATGGGCCCATTGTACGGCCATCCAACAAAACATATCCATCCGGATGAAGAGATGTTATTTTTCGTTATATCCGCATGAAGCGATGTTATTGGCCCGTTAAGCCCTTGGCATGGACTACTGCGGAACTTGTCGTCCACCACCCCCATAGAGTTCATGCCCAAGCACACCCTTCTTGTGGCGGCCCTTTCCGCCGCCCTGGCTACGCCTTTGTCCGCGTTTGCCCTCGACGCCGCCGCTGGCCCCGATGCCAGCCCCGACGCCTCCGCCAGCGGCGAAAGCACCACCCTGGCCGCGGTGCGCGTCACCGGCTCCAACATCAAGCGCACCGACACCGAGACCGCCAACCCGGTACAGGTGATCGGCCGCCAGGAAATCGAAGCCACCGGCAAGGCCACCGTTGCCGACCTGCTGCGTTCGATCTCGGCCAACACCGGCAACGCCAACAACGAAACCACCAACAACGGCTGGGCCTCGGGTTCGGCCGGCATCGGCCTGCGCGGCCTGTCGCAGAAGAACACGCTGGTGCTGCTCAACGGCCGCCGCCTGGCCAACTACGGCTTCCCCGCCGGCGGCCTCTCCGACACCTTCGTCAACCTCAACGCGCTGCCGATGGTCGCGGTGGAGCGCATCGAAGTGCTGAAAGACGGCGCCTCGGCCGTGTACGGCTCCGACGCCGTGGCCGGCGTGGTCAACATCATCACCCGGCAGAACTTCCAGGGTGCCGAACTGGGCGGCAGCGTCGGCACCGCCGACCAGGGCGGCCTGGACGAGCAGAACCTGAAGTTCATCGGTGGCATCGGTGACCTCGACGCCGATGGCTACAACATCCTGGTCAGCCTGGAAGGCTACAACCGCGAGCGCCTGGACCAGGACCAGCGCGACCTCACCAAGTCCGGCATCTACACCGACAAGCCCGGTGGCCGCTGGAACGGCTGGTCGGCCAAGGGCGCGCGCTTCCTGGTCAACGGCACCTCGGTGCCCATGCTCGACGCCAACGGGCAGTGCCCGGACAACACTACGCTGGTACCCAGCGCGCCGATCGACGGCCTGCCCGGCAACACCTGCGGCTACAACCTCGCCCCGTACACCACGCTGATTCCCTCGACCAAGCGCTACCAGGCCTACGTCAACGGCACCTTCAAGGTGAACGACAACGTGGAAGCGTTCGGTGAAGTGATCTACAGCGAGATCAAGGGCGTGTCGTGGTTCGGCAGCAGCCCGTTCTTCACTTTGGAAAGCGGCCGCTTCGCGCTCAACGCCGATACCGGCCTGGCCGAGCCGGTGTCGTCCAACCTGCCGGCCAGCAGCCCGTTCAACCCCTACGGCCGCGCGATTCCGATCGAATACACCTTCTTCAACCTCGGCCCGACCTTCAAGACCAACCGCTCCACCGCCTACCGCGGCGTGGTCGGCCTGCGCGGCAGCCTGCAGGACTGGGACTGGGAAGTGGGCGCGTTCGGCGCACGCAGCAGCGAGCGCGAAACCGTCTCCGGCGGCTTTGCCAACCGCTGGACCCTGGCCGATGCACTGGCCACCGGCAGCTACAACCTGCTCGATCCGTCGGCCACCCCGCAGTCGGTGATCGATGGCATCAACCTGAGCACCCTGCGCCCGGCCGAGTCCGTGTTGCAGGGCGTGGACGCCAAGATCTCCGGCGGCCTGGGCAGCACCTGGGCGGGCCCGATCGGCTTCGCCGCCGGCCTGGAATGGCGCCGCGAGAAGCTGGATTCGGAAAACCCGTGGCAGATCGATGCGGGCCTGCAGATCCGCCCGGCCATTGCCGAAGTGCACGGCGAGCGCAAGGTCACCGCGGCCTATGCCGAAGTGAACGTGCCGCTGGCCGAGCGCCTGGAGCTGCAGGCCGCTGCGCGTGCCGACCACTACAGCGATTTCGGCGATGCGTTCTCGCCCAAGCTGAGCCTGCGCTGGCAGCCGTTCGACATCCTGCTGGTGCGTGCCGCGGCCTCCAAGGGCTTCCGCGCGCCGTCGCTGTCGGAGAACTCCAACAGCACCAGCATCGCCTACGGCAGCGTGATCGATCCGCGCGACCCGGACGTGCCCGGCTCGCGCCAGAACCCGACCTTCTTCACCGTCGGCAACAGCGACCTGAAGCCGGAACGCACCAGGAGCTACAACCTGGGCCTGGTGCTGTCGCCGTGGTCCAACACCAGCCTGAGCGTGGACTACTACCGCATCGAACTGGAAAACCTGGTCGGCACCAACAACACCCAGACCCTGGTCACCAACGATGTGCCCGGCGCGGTCACCCGCGATGAGCGCGGCAAGCTGCTGGCGGTGTTCAACCGCTACCAGAACCTGAGTGAGCTCAAGACCTCGGGCTTCGACGTGGAACTGCGCCAGCGCTTCCCGACCGAGGCGGCCGGTGACTTCTCGCTGTCCACCGCGTTCACCCATGTGCGCGACTACAGCCGCCCCACCGTGGTCGGCGGCCCGTTGGTGGATTACGCCGGCAGCAACCTCGGCGCCACCCTGCCCAAGAACAAGGCCACCACCACGCTGGACTGGAGCTACGCCGATTTCCGCACCGCGCTGACCTGGTACTACACCAGCGGCTACGACCAGAAGGCCAGTGCCGCGGCCACGGCCGTGCAGGACCGGGTGGATTCGTACAGCCAGTTCGACCTGTACCTGGCCTACACCGGGCTGGAGAAGCTGACCCTGTACGCGAAGATCCAGAACCTGGCCGATGAGGAACCGCCGTACGACGCCTCGTTCCCGGGCATCCGCGCGCCGTACGACTTCAGCCAGTACGACCTGCGCGGCCGCTACTTCACCGTCGGCTTCGATTACCGCTTCTAAGAGGGGTTCGCTGTGTCCTTGTTCCATGGTTTGTCGCGTCCCATCACCTGGGTGGTGGGGGCGCTGTGGCTGCTGGCCGCGCCGGCGTTCGCACAGAGCGCCTATTTCTTCCCGCAGGGCGGCGATTTCGATCCGGCCATTCCCACTCCGCAGCAGTTCCTGGGCTACGAGATCGGCAGCCGCTACACCCGGCACGACCAGCTGGTGGCCTACTTCAACGAGCTGGCCAGACACTCCGACAAGATCAAGGTCGAGCAGATCGGCAGCAGCTACGAAGGCCGCCCGTTGCTGATCGCCACCGTCACCTCGGCGCAGAACCAGCAGCAGCTGGAAACCCTGCGCCGCCAGCACGTGACCCTGGCCGACCCGGCGCAGCCGCTGTCGGCGGCCGGCAACAGCCCGGTGGTGGTGTGGCTGGGCTACAGCGTGCACGGCAATGAAACCTCCAGTGGCGAAGCCGCGCTGCTCACTGCGTACTATCTGGTGGCCAACCGCAGTGCCGATACGGCCAGGTGGCTGCAGCAGGCGGTGGTGCTGTTCGACCCGGCGCAGAACCCGGACGGCCGCGACCGTGCGGCCAGCTGGCACAACGCCTATGCCTCGTCGCCGGCATCGGCCGATCCGGCCGACAAGGAGCACGTGGAGCCTTTCCCGCAGGGACGCACCAACCACTACTTCACCGACCTCAACCGCGACTGGCTGGCACTGACCCAGCAGGACACGCGGCCCAAGATCGCCTACTTCCACCAGTGGTACCCCAACGTCCAGATCGATTTCCACGAGATGGGCAAGGACAGCACCTACTACTTCGAACCGTCGCCGGCGAGCATGCACAGCCCGCTGTTGCCGGCGTCGTCGTACGCGTTCAACAAGACCCTGGCCAAGTACCACGCGCAGGCACTGGATGCGCTCGGCTCGCTGTACTACACCGGTGAGAATTTCGACAATTTCTCGCCGGTGTACGGCTCGACCTATCCGGACTTCCATGGTGCGGTCGGTGTCACGGTGGAACAGGCCAGCTCGCGTGGCCGCGTGCAGGAATCGGTCAACGGCCTGCTGACCTTCCCGTTCACCATCCGCAACCAGGTCGCCACCGGCCTGGGCACCGTGCGCGGTGCGGTGACCGAGCGCGACGGGCTGCTGAAGCTGCAGAAGGAGTTCTTCCAGTCCGCCGTGAAGCAGGCCAACCAGCAGCCGGTCAAGGCGTTCGTGTTCGGCGATGCCCACGACCCGGGCCTGACCCGGCGCCTGCTCGACCTGCTGCTGCAGCACCAGATCACCGTGCAGGCGTTGAGCAAGGCAGTCACCGTGGACGGCCAGCGCTTCGAGCCGGGCAGTGCTTACGTGGTGCCCACCGCGCAGCCGCAGTTCCGCCTGGTGCATTCGATCTTCGCCGAGACCCCGCCGATCAAGGGCGACGTGTTCTACGGCAGCACCTCCTACGCGATCGCACCGGCCTACGGCGTGGCGTTCGCCGGCAGCCGCAGCCGTGTCGATGGCGGCGAGCGCATCACCCGCCTGCCGTCCGCCCGTGGTGGGGTGAGCGGTGGCCAGGCCGGCTATGCCTACGTGTTCGACTGGCGCGATTACAACGCCAGCCGCGCGCTGTACGCGCTGCAGGCCAAGGGTGTGCTGACCCGCGCCGCGTTCCAGCCGTTCACCGCCGCCACCGCGTCGGGTGAGCAGGCGTTCGCGCGCGGCAGCGTGGTGGTGCCGGTGGCCGGGCAGACGCTGGCGGGCGACGCACTGCTCGCTGCCGTGGATGAAGCGGCGCGCAGCAGCGGCGTGCAGGTGCACGCCCTGGCCAGTGGGCAGAGCCGCAGCGGCATCGACCTGGGCAGCGACAGCGTCAAATCGCTGCGCAGGCCGGCGGTGGCGCTGGTGATGGGCGAGGGCGTGAGCGCCACCGAGATCGGCTCGGCGTGGTTCCTGCTCGACCAGCAGGTGCAGCTGCCGGCCAGCAAGCTGGACCCGGCGCAGCTGGGCAAGGTCAACCTGGACCGTTACACCACCATCGTGCTGTCCGGCGGTACCTACAGCGGCGTGGATGCCACGGCGGTGGCCGCGCTCAAGCGCTGGATCAACGCCGGCGGTTCGCTGGTGACCTACGGCAGCGCGGCCAAGTGGGCGATCGAGCAGAAGCTCAGCGATGAAGTGCTGGGTGCCGAAGAGAAGGAGCCCGAGGGTGCGCGCCGCGCGTTCGGCGACCAGCGCGACATCGCCGCCATCGAGCGGGTGAGCGGCAACATCCTCAGCGCCGACGTGGACACCAGCCACCCGCTCGGCTTCGGCCTGCCGCGCACCCAGCTGGCGATCAACAAGGAAAATGGGATCAGCTTCAAGCCCAGCCGCAATGCGTTCTCGACCGTGGTGCGCATTGACGAGTCACCGCGGGTGAACGGCTACCTGTCCGAGGCCAACCGCAGCCGCGTGGCCGGCAGCGCCTGGCTGGTGGTGTCGCCGCAGGGGCAGGGCAACGTGGTGCTGTTCGCCGATGACCCGGCGCATCGCAAGTACTGGCACGGCACCGAGCGGCTGCTGTTGAACGCGGTGTTCTTCGGCAACCTGCTCAACCCGACCAAGCCACGCGGGTAAAAAAAAGGGCGACGCAATGCGTCGCCCTTTTCCATTGTGCAGCCGGCGAAACGATCAGCCGGCGCGGTTGCCGCCGCCCGGACCGCGACCGCCGCCACCACCGCCACGGCGCTGGCCGGTCGGCGCACCACCACGCGGCGCACCGTTGCCGGCACCACGGCTTGCACCGCGACCGGCACCGTCACGCTGGCCGCCGCCGGTCTTGGCACCGGCATGGGCGTGGCGCGGGGCCTCGCCATGCGGACGGCGCGCGTGCTTGCGCGGCGAACGATCGCCACCCGGCACTTCGGCCTTGCCCGGCGCGCTGTTGCCCCAGCGGATCGGGGTCTGCGGCTCGAAGCCCGGCACGTCGCGGATGTCCATGTCCTTGTCCAGCAGGCGCACGATCTGGCGCAGCAGCTTGGCTTCGTCCTGGGCCACCAGCGAGATCGCCTGGCCGGTCGAGCCGTTGCGGCCGGTACGGCCGATACGGTGCACGTAGTCTTCCGGCACCATCGGCAGGTCGTAGTTGATGACCTTCGGCAGTTCGTTGATGTCGATACCGCGCGCGGCGATGTCGGTGGCCACCAGCACGGTCACGCGGCCGGCCTTGAAGTCGCCCAGCGCACGCAGGCGCTGGCCCTGGCTCTTGTTGCCGTGGATCGCCGCGGTCTTGATGCCCGACTTCTCCAGGAACGTGGCCAGCTTGTCGCAGCCGTGCTTGGTACGGCCGAACACCAGGGTCTGCTCGCGGCTGTCCTGGGCCAGCAGGTGCAGCAGCAGGTCACGCTTGCGCGGGCCGTCAACCGGGTGCACGCAGTGCTTGATGGATTCGGCGACCGTGTTCTTCGGGGTGACCTGGATCTGCGCCGGATCGCGCATGAACTCCAGGGCCAGCTGCTTGATGCTCTCTTCGAAGGTCGCCGAGAACAGCAGGGTCTGGCGGTTCTGGCGCGGCAGCTTGGCGAGGATCTTCTTGATCGACGGCAGGAAGCCCATGTCCAGCATGCGGTCGGCTTCGTCCAGCACCAGGATCTCGATGCCCGACAGGTCGACGCTGCGACGCTCCAGGTGGTCGATCAGGCGGCCCGGGCAGGCCACCAGCAGGTCCACGCCACGGCGCAGCACGTCGAACTGGTTGCCCATGCCGACGCCGCCGTAGATGCAGGCGCTGGGAATGCGCAGGTACTTGCTGTAGCCGCGCAGGCTGTCATGCACCTGGGTAGCCAGTTCGCGGGTCGGGGCCAGCACCAGCGCACGCGGCTTGCGCGGGCCGTTCACGGCCTGCGGGTTGGTGCCCAGGTGCTGCAGCAGCGGCAGGCCGAACGCGGCGGTCTTGCCGGTGCCGGTCTGCGCGCCGGCCAGCAGGTCGCGGCCTTCCAGGGCCAGCGGGATCGCCTGCTCCTGGATCGGGGTGGGGTTTTCATAGCCCTGCTCGGACAACGCGCGCAGCAGGAACGGGGCAAGGCCCAGGTTTTCAAAAGACATCGGGTGGAAGCTCCAAAGACGAAGTAACGCCAGGCCGAATGGCCGGACGCAAGGCAGATCGAATTGATCGGCTGACTCGGAGCGTTCCCGTGAACCGCGCTGCGAGAATTGGGTGCAGCCCACGCGGTGCGCAGACTGGAATGCATGACGAATGGCGTCGGAGTGGGGGCGGGCGAGGGACGGAAATCCCGATCGCCGGCGATCCCGAAGGGAAACGGACGGCCGCTGCAGACCCCGACAGTGTAGCGGAACCGCGCGAACAAGGCCAAATCCCCCGTTCAGGTTGAACAAGCGACTCCCGACGTATCCATGCCTCCCCGGCGCCCGTAGCAATTCGTAGCGGCCGGCCCCAGCCGGACGACCTTGGCGAGCGACCACATCAGCATCATTCGGATGGTTTATGTTCGTTCTGCGGCACTGCGACTTGGCACGACCACGCATTTGGTTACACTCGAAACCTATTTCCTGCGATCCCCGGATATCCCACCCATGAAGCTTGGTTCTTTGAAGGAAGGCGGCCGCGACGGCACCCTGATCGTGGTCTCGCGTGACCTGCGCCATGGCGTGCGCGCCACCGGGATCGCCGCCACCCTGCAGCAGGCCCTGGAAGACTGGAGCCACCTGGCGCCGCGCCTGAACGCGTTGTACGAGTCGCTCAATGACGGCAGCGCCGATGGCGTGTTCGACATCGACCTGCAGGCACTGGCCGCGCCGCTGCCGCGCGCCTATGAATTCGTCGATGGCAGCGCCTACCTGCCGCACGTAGAGCGCGTGCGCCGCGCCCGTGGCGCCGAAGTGCCGGAAAGCTTCTACACCGACCCGCTGATGTACCAGGCCACCAGTGCCGGGTTCCATGGCCCGCGCGATGCCGTGAAGGTGATCAGCGAGGAGTACGGCATCGACCTGGAAGCCGAACTGGTGGTCATCACCGATGACGTGCCGATGGCGGTCACCGCCGAGCAGGCCGCCGGCCATATCCAGCTGGTCGGCCTGGTCAACGACGTCTCCCTGCGCAACCTGATCCCGGGCGAGCTGGCCAAGGGCTTCGGCTTCCTGCAGTCCAAGCCGCGTTCGGCGCTGTCGCCGGTGTTCGTCACGCCCGATGAGCTGGGCGACGCCTGGCAGGACAGCAAGGTGCACCTGCCGCTGGTCACCCACGTCAACGGCGCCTGGTTTGGCGCGCCGGAAGCCGGCGTGGACATGCAGTTCAACTTCGCCCAGCTCGTCGCGCACGCGGCCAGGACCCGCCCGCTGGGCGCCGGTGCCATCGTCGGTTCGGGCACCATCGCCAACGAGGACACCAGCAAGGGGGCCTCCTGCTTTGCCGAGCAGCGCACCGTGGAAACCCTGCGCGACGGCAAGCCGAGCACGCCGTTCATGTCGTTCGGCGACGTGGTCCGCATTGAAATGTTGGACGCCGCCGGCGAGAGCATCTTCGGCGCCATCGAACAGCGCATCGAACAGGCGGCACGGCCCTGAACATCCCGGCCGACCGCATCGAGCTGTTCAGCTACTGGCGCTCCAGCGCCGCCTACCGCGTGCGCATCGGTCTGAACCTCAAGGGCCTGGAACACCAGATCACCCCGGTGCACCTGGTCCGCGACGGCGGCCAGCAGCACAGCGAAGGGTATGCCGCGCTCAACCCGCAGGAGCTGGTGCCTACCCTGGTGCATGGGGACCTGGTGCTGCACCAGTCGATGGCGATCCTGGAATACCTCGACGAGGTGTTTGCGGAACCGCCGCTGCTGCCCGACGATGCCCCGGGCCGCGCCCGTGTGCGTGCGCTGGCACAGCTGGTGGCATGCGACCTGCACCCGCTCAACAACCTGCGCGTGATGCAGTTCTTCAGCGATACCTGGAACGTGCCGCAGACCGAGCGTGAGGACTGGACCCGGCACTGGATGACGGTCGGCTTCGATGCGATGGAACGGCTGCTGGTCGAGTCGGTGGACACCGGGCGCTTCTGCCACGGCGACACACCGACCCTGGCCGATTGCTGCCTGGTGCCGCAGCTGTTCAACGCCCGCCGCTTCAACGTGGATCTGGGCCCGTACCCGACCCTGGTGCGGATCGACGAGGCCTGCCTGGCCTTGCCGGCATTCGATGCGGCAAGGCCGGAAGTCCAGGCCGACGCGTCACCCTGAAACCGGGTACCGACCCACGGTCGGTACCTGCCGGTCAGAACCCGTGCGTGATCGCCGCCGGAGTCGCCGCCGAATAATCCGCGTACGGGTCATGCTCGCCGCTGCCGCCTTCGGACAGGCGGAACTTCAGGGCCAGGCCATCGCGCGAATCGGCTGCACGCAGCGCTTCTTCCTGCTCGATGATGCCGCCCTTGGCCATGCGGAACAGGCACTGGTCGAAACTCTCCATGCCTTCTTCCAGCGAGGCTTCCATCGCCGGCTTGATCTCGTGCACCTGGCCGCGGCGCAGCAGGTCGCGGATCATCGGCGTGTTGATCAACACTTCGGTGGCCGGCAGGCGGCGCCCATCCTGGCCCTTGACCAAGCGCTGGGAAATCACCGCGCGCAGGTTCAGCGAGAGGTTCATCAGCACGTTGCGGTGCGCGCTCTCGGGGAAGAAGTTGAGGATGCGCTCGATGGTCTGGTCGGCGTTGTTGGAGTGCAGCGTGGCCAGGCACAGGTGACCGGTTTCGGCGAAGGCGATGGCCGCCTCCATCGTTTCCGAATCGAGGATTTCGCCGATCAGGATCACGTCCGGCGCTTCACGCATCGCGTTCTTCAGCGCGTTGTGGAAGGCATGGGTATCCAGCCCGACCTCGCGCTGGTTGACGATCGACATCTTGTGCTTGTGCAGGTACTCGATCGGGTCCTCGATGGTGAGGATGTGCCCGGTCGTGGTGCTGTTGCGGTGGTCGATCATCGACGCCAACGAGGTCGATTTGCCCGAGCCGGTCGAGCCCACCACCAGCACCAGCCCGCGCGGGGTCATGATGACGTCCTTGAGGACCTGGGGCAGGTTGAGCTCTTCGATGCTGGGAATCTTGCTGCGGATGGCACGGATCACCATGCCGACCTCGCCGCGCTGCTTGAACACGTTGACGCGGAAGCGTCCCGCATCCGGCAGGGCGATGGCCATGTTGAGCTCAAGGTCGCGTTCGAACTGGGGTACCTGGCCCTCGTCCATCAGCGAATAGGCGATTTTCTTGACCATCCCGGGCGGCAGCCCGGTATTGCCCAGCGGGTACAGCTTGCCTTCGATCTTGATGTACACCGGGGCGCCGGTGGTCAAGAACATGTCCGAAGCGTTCTTTTCGGTCATCAGCTTCAGGAAATAGCCGATATCCATGCGAAATGTTTCCCCAACAATCGGCGACATGCCATTGCAAGCACGCCGCAGGCTTCCGACAATGGCCGCGCACCTACTTCAGGCGAACGGCACCCCCAATGAATCCTAGCTTCGCACAAATGCGGCGTACCCCGTATGTAGTTTTGACGAGTTGCGTGATGGCGTGCGCATTCACACTGGCCGGGCCGGCCCTGGCCCAGGACGGCGCGCTCGAGCTCATGCAGGCCCGCCAGGCCGTGGACAAGGCCACCCAGGCCGACGCCGACCAGTACGCCCCGGACCTGATCGCCGTGGCCCGCCAGGGCCTGGAACAGGCCCAGGCCGCAGCGGGCGACCGCCGCGAGCGCAAGAACGCCCCGGCCCTGGCCGTGCGCGCCACCGCCGATGCCGACCTGGCCCGCGCCCGCAGCGAGGAGGCCACCGCCACGGCCCAGCTGCAGCTGCGCCGCAACGAGGTGACCCAGCTCGAACGCCAGCTCGCCGGGGAGGACCGCCGATGAAGGCCGCTGCCCTGCGCATCCCGCCCCTGCTGCTGGCCATCGGCCTGGCCTTGTCGCCGCTGGCCGGCGCCGCCGAAGACCCGGCCGTGGCCCAGCTCACGCAGCGCCTGATGGCGATCCAGGCCAACCCGGACGCCGCCGAGCTGGCTGCCTATGAGCGCCTGCAGGCCCAGCAGGCCATCGCCGCGCTGGCCAATGCCAAGCGCCGCGACCTCGACCAGGCCCGCTACCTGGCCGACCGCCGGGTCGAAATCGCCGAAACCAGCGTGCGCGCCGCGCTGGCCAAGCGCGAAGTGGCCACCCTCGAGCGCACCCGCAGCGACCTGCTGATCGAAGCCAGCCGCCGCGATGCCCAGCGTGCCCGCCAGGAAAGCGAGCGGCTGCGCGTGCAGGCCCAGATCCAGGCCGAGGAGTCCGAACGCCTGCGCCTGGCCGCCGAGACCGAGGCGCTGGCCCGCCAGGACGCCGAAACCGCGCTGACCAGCGTGGCCGGCAAGCAGACCGCGCGGCTGAGCGCGGCCCAGCAGAACGCGGCCAAGCTGGCCCGCGAAGAAGCCGAGCTGGTCTCGGGCAACAAGCTGCCGGGGTCGAAGTTCGACAGCCGCGGCGAGGTGTTCACCTTCGCCGGCGATGCCTTTGCCAGCGGCAAGGGCGCGCTCTCGGGCGGGGCCAAGGGCCAGGCCAAGGCGCTGGCCGAGTACCTCAACATCGGCAAGAAGGGCCGGGTCCGGATCGAGGCCTACGATGCCGCCGCCGGGGTAGGGCAGCAGCGTGCCGAAGCCCTGCGCGATGCCCTGGTGGGGGCCGGCGTGAGCGCCAGCCGCCTGCAGGTCAGCGGCAAGAAGGCGGCGGCGACCAAGGCCCGCTCGGCCGAGGTCATCATCGCTCCTTGATCGCCGGTGTCATGACCAACGGTCATGACCTACCCGGTTGCCTCTGTCATGACCAACGGTCATGACCTACCTGGTTGCCTCTGCCATGACCAACGGTCATGACCTACCTGGTTGCATCCATTGGTAGGTCACGACCGTTGGTCGTGACCGCGTCAGAATGACGCAACCTCCTGTTTTTGTTTAAATTTCGTTGAAGTGCGTGTTCAGCCTGAACCCCGACTGGCGCGCACCGGCGATTTCAAACGAAACCCTTGAACCGGCCCTTGGGCAGGCGTAGGGTCGATTGTCCGGGTGGCCTTCCGCGACCCGGACGATTGGAGGGCCGGGCCGATGCATCGAGGGCACGAACCAGAGCAGTCTGCAGGCTGGGCAATCCCGGTCGTGCGCCTGGGTTCTGCCTTGATCGCGGTGGATGCCGGCGCTCCTCCCGAAGCAACGCCCCGTGCCTTACCGGCCGGGGCGTTCTTGTTTGTGCTGTAGACGCGATAGGAGGTTCATCATGTTTGAAGGTCAGCCCCAGAGTGAAATCGACGCACGCCGCAAGAGCGATCCGGAATTCAAAGAGCTTTACGAACGGCACCAGAAGTTGAACAAGAAGTGTATGGATGCCGCGTTGGGCGTGAATCCGGTAGGCGACCTCACTCTGGGCCAGTTGAAGCGTGAGAAGCTTCTCACCAAGCAGCGCCTGCTGCGCATGTACGAGTCTTCCTCCCCCGTGCACTAAGGCCTGATCGTGCCGGCCCATGCCCGGCACCTGCCGCTGAACCTGCCGGCCCAGCGCCGGCACCGCCAAACGCCGCGGGCGGCGTCCGTCTCCTCGTCGACGGGCGCCGTCCGCGTCGCTCTTTTGGGGCCAGGGATGCATGGCGTGTCTCTACCATCTGTCGGATAATCGGGGGTCCGGCCGCCCTGCGGCGCGAATCGATGTGACCCGATGGCAATCCACTCCTCCGTACTCGACCTCATTGGCAAGACCCCGATCGTCAAGGCCCAGCGCCTGGACACCGGTGTCTGCGAGCTGTACCTGAAGCTCGAAAGCGCCAATCCCGGGGGATCCATCAAGGACCGCATTGGCCTGTCGATGATCGAGGCGGCGGAACAGCGCGGCGATCTCAAGCCGGGTGCGACGCTGGTGGAAGGCACGGCGGGCAATACCGGCCTGGGCCTGGCCCTGGTCGCCCAGCAGAAGGGGTACAAGCTCATCCTGGTCGTACCGGACAAGATGAGCCGCGAGAAGATCTTCAACCTCAAGGCGATGGGCGCCGAAGTCCGGCTGACCCGTTCGGACGTGGCCAAGGGCCACCCCGAGTACTACCAGGACATGGCCAAGCGCGTGGCCGAGGAAACCCCCGGCGCGTACTTCATCAACCAGTTCGGCAACCCGGACAACCCGGCCGCGCACGAATTCGGCACCGGCCCGGAAATCCTGGAACAGATGGACGGCGACCTGGATGCCATCGTGTTCGGCTGCGGCAGCTCCGGCACCATGACCGGCCTGTCGCGCGCCTTCTCCACCCTGTCGCCGAAGACCGAGCTGGTGCTGGCCGACCCGGTTGGCTCGATCCTGGCCGAATACATCAATGACGGCGTGCTCAACGACAAGTCCGGCAGCTGGCTGGTGGAAGGCATCGGCGAGGACTTCCTGCCCTCGATCGCCGATTTCAGCCGGGTCACCAAGGCCTATGCCATCACCGACGCCGAAAGCTTCCACACCGCGCGCGAGCTGCTGGGCAAGGAAGGCGTGCTCGGCGGCTCCTCCACCGGCACCCTGCTGGCGGCGGCGCTGAAGTACTGCAAGGAGCAGACCACCCCGAAGAAGGTGCTGGTGCTGGTCTGCGACACCGGTAACAAGTACCTCTCCAAGATGTACAACGACTACTGGATGCTGGACAACGGCTTCCTGGAGCGCCCGCAGACCGGCGACCTGCGCGACCTGATCCTGCGCCCGTACGGCCAGCGCGACACCGTGGTGATCGGCCCGAACGACCTGCTGACCACCGCTTACCAGCGCATGAAGCTGTATGACGTGTCGCAGCTGCCGGTGATGGATGGCGACCAGCTGGTCGGCATCGTCGACGAAAGCGACGTGCTGCTGCATGTGTACGGGGACGAGTCGCGGTTCCGCGACAAGGTCTCCACCGCCATGGTCAGCAAGCTGGACCGGCTGGACGTGAAATCGCCGATCGAAGCCCTGCTGCCGGTGTTCGACCGCGGCCAGGTGGCCATCATCATGGATGGTGGCAGCTTCCTGGGGCTGATTACCCGGATCGACCTGCTGAATTACCTGCGTCGTCGCGTCCAATAAGGGCACGATGGCCGACGTTCGGCTCTGAACCTGCGTTTATTAGCGTCAACGGCTGATTAAGCCGGCGCTGATAGACTTCCGCTCCATTTAGTGTGGGCCCCGTCTGGGGCTCTCAATCGCTGGGAATCCCATGTCCGATCCTGCAGCCTCCGGGCACTCCAAGCGCCAGCTCGCTCTCGCCACGCTCGCCATCCATGGTGGGCAGTCGCCCGACCCGAGCACCGGCGCGGTGATGCCGCCGATCTACGCCACTTCCACGTACGCCCAGTCCAGCCCCGGCGAACACCAGGGCTTCGAGTACTCGCGTACGCACAACCCGACCCGCTTCGCCTATGAGCGTTGCGTGGCCTCGTTGGAAGGTGGCACCCGCGGCTACGCCTTCGCCTCGGGCATGGCCGCCACCTCGACGGTGATGGAGCTGCTGGACGCTGGCAGCCACGTGGTGGCGATGGATGACATCTATGGCGGCACCTTCCGCCTGTTCGAGCGCGTGCGCAAGCGCACCGCCGGGCTGCAGTTCGGCTTCGTCGACCTGACCGACCTGGCCGCCTTCGAGGCGGCGATCACGCCGCAGACGAAGATGGTCTGGATCGAAACCCCGACCAACCCGATGCTGAAGATCGTGGACATTGCCGCGGTCGCGGCCATCGCCAAGCGCCATGGCCTGATCGTGGTGGTGGACAACACGTTCGCCTCGCCGATGCTGCAGCGCCCGCTGATGATGGGCGCGGATATCGTGCTGCACTCGGCCACCAAGTACCTCAATGGCCACTCGGACATGGTCGGTGGCATGGTGGTGGTCGGCGACAACGCCCCGCTGGCCGAGCAGATGGCCTTCCTGCAGAACTCCATCGGCGCGGTGCAGGGGCCATTTGACAGCTTCCTCGCGCTGCGTGGTCTGAAGACCCTGCCGCTGCGCATGAAGGCGCACTGCGCCAATGCGCTGGCCCTGGCCCAGTGGCTGGAAAAGCACCCGGCCATTGAAAAGGTGATCTACCCGGGCCTGCTGAGCCACCCGCAGCATGAACTGGCCACGCGCCAGATGAACGGCTACGGCGGCATCGTGTCGATCGTGCTCAAGGGTGGATTCGAGGCGGCCAAGCGGTTCTGCGAGAAGACCGAGCTGTTCACCCTGGCCGAATCGCTGGGCGGGGTGGAGAGCCTGGTGAACCATCCTGCGGTGATGACCCATGCCTCCATTCCGGTGGAGCGCCGCGAGCAGCTGGGCATCAGCGATGCGCTGGTGCGGTTGAGCGTGGGCGTGGAGGAACTGGGGGATCTGCAGGTGGATCTGGAAGAGGCATTGGGCTGAGATGAGCAGCATGAAGCTGACCGGGACGTCGGTAAGCGTGTTGAATCAGGATATGGGAGTTGGAATCTGATGACGGGTGCATTGCTCAGGAGCCTGGAGCTTTTCTGGGCGCTTTCAAAGCGTGAGGTCGCGTCGCGCTTCAAGGGGTCGTATGGCGGCCTGTCGTGGTATGTCATCCAGAACCTGCTTCTGTTGACCCTGTATTCGTTCGTGTTTGGCACGTTGTTCAAGAGCCGCTGGTCCTCGGGCGATCATATCCAGGGCAATTTCACCATCGCCCTGTTCATTGGCCTGATCGTGTTCAACACGTTCGCGGAGTGCATCACGCGTGCGCCGACGTTGATTCTGGCGAACGCGAACTATGTGAAGAAGGTGGTCTTTCCGCTTGAGGTGCTGCCTGCGGTCACGTTGGCAACGGCGCTGTTCAATGCGGTCATCGCGTTCCTGGTGTTGATCGTGGTCGCGTTCATCCTCAAGGCTCCGCTGCACTGGGAGGGCTTGTGGATTCCGGTGATCATGGCCCCGCTGGTTCTGTTCACGCTGGGCGCTGCGTGGTTCCTTGCCGCGCTGGGCACCTATATCCGCGATATCAACCAGATGGTCACCCTGCTGATCAGTGCCTTCATGTTCCTTTCCCCGCTGTTCTACCAGATCACGGCATTGCCCAAGGCGGTACAGACATGGGTGATGTTCAACCCACTCACCATTCCGATGCAGGAAAGCCGGGGTGCGTTGATGTTCGGCGAAACGCCGGACTTCGGGTTGCTGTCGATCTACCTGGGCGTGGCGATCCTGGCTGCGGTGTCGGGTTATTCCTTCTTCCAGAAGGCGCGCGGAGGCTTTGCTGATGTCCTCTGAAGAAATCTCGATCCGCGCCAGCGGCGTATCCAAGTGCTACCACATGTACGACAAGCCGGTTCACCGCTTGTGGCAGTCGGTGCTTGGCTCGCGCAAGCGCCTGTACCGCGAATTCTGGGCCCTGCAGAACGTCGATTTCGCGATCGCCAAAGGCACCACCTTCGGCGTGATCGGCAAGAACGGCTCGGGCAAGTCAACCCTGCTGCAGATTGTCTGTGGAACGCTTGAGGCGACCACCGGCACGGTGGAGAGGACCGGCAAGGTGGCCGCGCTGCTGGAGCTGGGTGCCGGCTTCAATCCGGAATTCACCGGGCGCCAGAATGCGATCCTCAGCGGTGGTATCTATGGCCTGACCACGGCGGAGATCACCGAGCGGCTGCCTTCGATCATCGAGTTCGCGGAAATCGGCGAGTTCATCGATCGGCCGGTCAAGACCTACTCCAGCGGCATGTTCGTGCGCCTGGCCTTCTCCGTCATCACCCATGTCGACGCCGACATCCTGGTCATCGACGAGGCGCTGGCGGTGGGCGACGCGCAGTTCACCCAGAAGTGCATGCGCTGGCTGCGCGAATTCAAGGCGCGTGGCACCCTGGTCTTCGTCAGCCACGACAGCGGCGCGGTGCGAAGCCTTTGCGACCAGGCCATGTGGATCGACCACGGCCACGTGATGGCCATTGGTGATGCCAAATCCGTTACCGAAAAGTACCTGGCCTCGCTGTTCAACCAGTCCCAGGCCGCGCCGGCTGCCGACCACGCCGTGCGCGATGTGCTCGGCGCCGCCGATTGGCGTGACCAGCGCAAGAGCATGATCAATGCCAGTGGCCTGCGAAATGACATCCAGGTCTTCCACTTCGATCCGCAGGGCGCCTCGTTCGGCGTCGGCGGCGTGAAGTTGACCCAGGTGGTGCTGGAGGACAGCGAGCAGCGCCCGCTGTCGTGGGTGGTGGGTGGGGAGATGGTTTCGCTGGTCATCCAGGCGCGGGCGAGCGCCGAGATCGCCCAGCCGATTGTCGGCTTCTTCCTCAAGGACAAGCATGGCCAGACCCTGTTCGGCGACAACACCTACCTGACCTATCTGGATTCGCCTCCTGGCGTCAGCCGCGACCAGGTCTTCCGCGCCGTGTTCACTTTCCCGATGCCGGTGCTGCCGGTGGGCGACTACGCTTTCGACGTGGCCATTGCCAGCGGCACCCAGGTGGACCACCAGCAGTTGTACTGGGGCCACGATGTGCTGATCGTGCGCTCGGTTTCCACCAGCGTCTCGACCGGCCTGGTGGGTGTTCCGATGCTTGAGATCGGTATCGAGGTGGGCTCCGATGAGCATTGAAGAACGGCAGTCGCCGTATGATTACGCCTTCGACCCCGATGGTGGGAGTACCGCCGCGCGGATCGCCAGGCTGGTCGGTGTGGACCACCGGGTACTGGAGCTGGGGTGCGGCTACGGCGTGATTTCCCGACAGCTCAGCCAGGCCCAGCGGTGCCGGGTGACGGGCGTGGAGATCGACGCCGCCAGCGCTGAACGCGCGCGGCCGTGGCTGGACCGCCTGTACGTGGGCAACCTGGAGGATCAGCAGTGGCAGGCGGCAGTTGCCGATGCCTATGACGTCATCGTCTCGGCCGACGTGATCGAGCACCTGCGGGATCCGGAAGAAACGCTGCGCCAGCTGGTTCCGATGCTGGCACCGGGCGGACAGGTGGTCATTTCCTTCCCCAATGCCGGGCATGCCGGCATTATTGCTGCGCTTCTTGCCGGGCGGTTCGATTACACGCCTACCGGCCTGCTGGACGAGACGCACCTGCGTTTCTTCACCTGGAATTCGATGGAGCGCATGCTCAATCGCGTCGGTCTGGAGGTCACCCATCGCGAAACGGTGGATGCCGGCGGCTGGCACGAGCAGTTCACCGAGTACTGGCAGGTGCTTCCGGAGCCTTTGAGGGTCCTTTTCAACGGTCACCCCACGGCGAACGTTTTCCAGTATGTGCTGAAGGCGCGCGTGAGCGCGGCGCCAAGGATTCTCGACGTTCCAGATGAAGCGGCACTGCAAGCGTGGCGCGACGCGGCCGCCGCCTGCTGAAGCCGGACGCCGGTGGCCATCGCCGCGGGCGTCCCGCCGATGACCAGACATGAATGACCCCTCCTGATCCAGCGTTCTCGGAATTCCTTATGCCGGCTCCCGACGTTAGCGTCATCATTCCCTCGTACAACCACGCCCGCTTCATCGAAGAAGCGGCGCGTTCGGTGCTGTCCCAGGAGGACGTGCAGGTTGAACTGATCGTCATCGATGACGGCTCATCGGATGACTCGGTGGAACGCATGCAGCGGTTGGCAGCGGAAGATGCACGCGTCAGCGTGCACACCCAGCCCAATGGCGGTTCGCATTCGGCGATCAACCATGGGCTCTCGCGGGCCACCGCCCCGTGGCTGGCCATTCTCAATTCGGATGACATCTGGCATCCCAGCCGCCTGAAGCGGATGCTGGCGGCCGCGGAAGAAAGCGGTGACAACTTCCTGTTCAGCGACTCCCAGCTGATCGATGCCGACGGTGCCGAGATCAACGATGCGGCGCATTGGTGGAACTTCAGCACCGAACGCATGCGCGAGCGCGTGCGGACGCATGGCGTGGCCGATGGACTGCTGTACGGCAACCTGACCGTTTCAACGTCCAATTTCCTGTTCCGTCGAGAGCTCCTGACGAAGGTGGGAACGTTCCATCGTTTCCGTTACAACCTGGACTGGGATTATGTGCTGCGCTGCGTAGACGAAAAGGGCGTGCGCGTCGGGTTCGTCGACGAGCGTCTGCTTCGCTATCGCCTGCACGGCAACAACGCGATCCTGAGCGGCATGCCCGGCGCGGCGGTCGAGGCGCAGCTGATCACCCGGCAGGTGTACAGGCGGCGCCTGCGCGCCCCGGAAAGCCTGCTGCTGAGCCACCACCGGCATGATCGGCTGCTGCGCCGCTACCTGCAGGGGCAGATCCGCAACTATCGTGCTTCGTTCGAGGCCGTGGAAGAAGATCGCGACGGCCTGGCTGCGCTGATCAACCAGCGCCAGGAGATGGTCGAGGCCGAGCGCGCCGAAGCCAAACGGGTGCAGGCCCAGTACCGGGCGGAGCTGCAGGCATGCGAAGCCGGCGCCGCCAGCACCCAGGCAGCGCTCCGGGCCGAAATCCTGGCCAAGGAGCAGCAGAGTGCGCTCCAGGAGCAGGCGCTGCGGGAGCAGTCCGAGCGCGAACTGGCCGCCCTGCGTGAGCGCGCCGAAGGCGAGCTGGCCAGCCAACGAGAGCATGCCGAAGGCGAACTGGCCAGCCAGCGCGAGCAGGCCGAGCGGGAACTGACGAGCCAGCGCGAGCGCTCGGAGCAGGCGCTGCTGGAGCAGCGCGAAGCGGCAGGACGGGAGCTGCGGGCCGTGGTGGTCGAGAGCCTCGAAGTGCAGGCGCAGCTGCAGCGGTCCTATGCGTCGGGCATCCACGCGCGGGTGCAGCGCGACCAGGCCCGGTGCCGTGAGGTGCGGATGCTGGATCACCTCGAGGGGCGCGACCGGGTCGGTCGGCCGCCTGACAGCCGATCGCGTGCCTTCATCCAGCGGGTCATGCGCGCAGTGCGCAGCCAGCGCCGGATCAATGAATCCATCAATTTCCTCTCGGGCGGCATGCCGGTGGGCAGTGTCCGCGTGCTTCCCCGCGACCCGATGCCGATGGCCCCGATGGAGCCGAGAATCGCCGCGCACCTGCATGTCTATTATCTGGATCTCGCGCCGGAGCTGATCGCCGATGCGCTTCGCATTCCGGGTCTGGAGCGGGTCGTCATCACCGGGCCGTGGAGCCGGGAGGACATGGCTCAGGCACTGGTCCCCATTGTGGACCGGGGTATCGACCTGCGCGTGCTGGTCGTACCCAATCGCGGCAAGGATGTCGGCGGACTGGTCGCGGCCATTCAGCAAGGGGCCCTGCTGGATTCGGATCTTGTGCTGAAACTGCACTCCAAGAAGAGTCATAATGCCGAGACATATTTCCAGGCTATTTCCGCATTGTTTGGTACCGAAATCCGCGATGGTGAGCAATGGCGGCGAGAGCTGATCCAGCCGCTCGCCGGCAGCGCGTGGCAGATCAATACGATTCTCAAGCTGTTCAATGATGATCCGGCGATCGGCATGGTCGGCGCGCGTCCATTCATCACCAATGTCGGTGATGCCAATGCCGCTCTCAGCCAGGCAGTGTATGAAAGGTTCGGCGTTCCCCAGGGTCTGCCGTTCGTAGCGGGAACGATGTTCTGGGTACGCAGTTCGGTGCTCAGGCCGCTGCTGGACCTGCTCAGCCTTGACGAGTTCAGTCTGGACAGCAGGGAAGTTGAAGGAGGGCTGGAGCACATCATGGAGCGCCTGCTGGGCGCCCTGGTGCTGGCTGATGGATATGACGTCTATGGAGTTGACGTATGAGTTCGCTGTGCAACAAGACCGTTCCGGTCTTCATTATCTCGTTCAACCGGGTGGCCTATATCCGCCAGGTGATCGATCGACTGGAGTCGCTGGATTTCCAGAACATCACCATTATTGACAATGCGTCGACCTACGAGCCCCTGAAGGATTATCTCGGGCAGTCGCCGCACAATGTCGTGCGCTTGACCGAAAACCTTGGCCACCTGGCCTTGTGGAAGTCGGGTCGGTTCCAGAAGATCATCGAGCGTGAGAAGTTCATCCTCAATGACAGCGACGTGGTTCCCGCCGACGATTGCCCTGCCGACATCACCAGCCATCTCGACGAGATGCTGGAACGCTACCCGCGCCATACCAAGGCTGGACTGTCACTACGGATCAACGATCTTCCCGACCACTATGCATTCAAACAGGAAGTGCTGGAGTGGGAGGCGCCGTTCTGGGTGAATCTCCTCGATGACGGCAACTACGAGAGCGCCCTGGACACCACCTTCGCGTTGTATCGGCCGGGCGTGGACTGCTCGGAGGAGCGCTGGTGGCGATCGATCCGGGCAGCGCCTCCCTATTCGGCACTGCACCTTCCCTGGTACCAGGACACCTCCGTGATGAGCGAGGAGGACCGGTTCTACCAGCGTGCCGTGGCCGGCATCTCCAGCCAGTGGAGCATCACCGATCCGGTCCTGCTGAAGAAGCAGAACACCGAGCTGCAGCATGAAATTGCCGCGCTCAAGCGTACAATCAGCGAGCTCCGTGGCCAGTCCATGCCAGTGGGCTCCCCGGCGTGGCGCAATACCGTCCGGACCACTCTTGGCGCCACCGGCCTGCTGCCGCTGGTGCGCCGCCTTCGCGACACTATGAAGAAGTGACCACCATGATCGAATGTATTTTCACGTCCATCAACAATGGCTACCTGCCCAAGGCGCGCATTCTTGCCGCCTCCGTGCGGCGCCATCACCCTGAGGCCCAAATGGCCCTGATGTTGAGCGACCACAAGGATCCGGCGCTGGACTATTCGGACTTCGACATTGTCCTCACCCCCGAAGACGTGGTGGAAGGGGTCGGCGATCTGCAGTCGTGGTTGTTCGACCACACCGTGGTGGAGCTGTGCACGGCGGTCAAGCCGTTTGCCTTCTCGCATCTGTTCAAGCAGTACGGGTTCGCCAACGTCGTCTACCAGGATCCAGACACCGTGCTGTATGCGCGCATGGAAGAGCTGGAGCAGCAGATGGTCACGCATCCGATCATCCTCACGCCCCATGTATCGGTTCCCGCCGTGGATACCGACGACCTGCACGACGGTGAAATGCTGGGCTGCCTGCGTCATGGCGTGTTCAACCTGGGCTTCCTGGCGCTGACGCGCGTGGGTGAAGGCCCGGCATTCCTGCAGTGGTGGCAGGACCGCTGCCGCGATTACTGCTTCGACGACAACCAGCGTGGCCTGTTCACCGACCAGAAGTGGGTCGATCTGGCGCCGTGCTTCTTCCAGACGCTGGGCATCATGCGTGTTCCGTCGTACAACGTGGCCACCTGGAACCTGTACTACCGCCAGGTCAGCACCCGCGCCGATGGCACGATCGTGGTCAACGGAAGCCACCCGCTGCGCTTCTACCACTTCTCCGGCTTCGACATCGGCACGCACGAGCACATGCTCGGCAAGCACGATGCCGGCAACGCCACGCTGCTGGAAATGACCCGGTGGTACTCCAGCGAGCTGGAGCGGTTGAAGAATCCCGCTGGCCTGCCGGACAAATACGGTGTGTTCGCCAACGGCAGGAAAATCCCGGCCGATTGGCGCCGTTACTACCGCAGCCAGCCGGCGCTGAAGCGGATGATTCCGCACCCGTACGACCAGTATGAAGCGGTGATCGCCCACTTCGATTCGGCGCCGGATGAGATCGCGCTGAACCCATCGTACTCCGCACTGGAACGTTTCGTCCGCCGCAGCCCGGGGTTGGCGTCGCTGGTCCGCGCCGTGGTTCCCGCATCGGTGATCCGGCGACTCCGCGGCTGAGTGGCGGCGGCCGGGGGGGCATGCAATGGGTGGGGGACGCTGGAGCATGATCGACAGGCAGCGGCGCTGCTGGGGCGTGGCGGCCGCCATCGCCTTTTTCGTTGCGGTCGGGATGGCCGTGCTGGGCGCCAACCCCTTCGCGCAGCAGACCGTTGGACCCTACGACCTGCTGGTTGCCTCCAAGGGGTGGTCGCAGGAACACGGTCCGGTAGAGGTTCGCAACGGCGAGCGGACCGACGTTCTCGATGCCATGGTGCCGCGTTGGATGTTCGCCCGTGGCGAACTTCGGCAGGGGCGGGTTCCCCTGTGGAACCCATTGCCCGGCGGTGGGGAGCCCGGCATCCACAACCTGGCAAGTTCGCAACTGACTCCGGCGTTCGCTATTTTCGCTGCCGCGCCCAGCGCGTCCAGCGGCTTCTACTTCGCCACCCTGTTCAATCTGGTCATGGCTGGCCTCGGCGCATGGTTCTGGCTGCGGCGGTCGCTGGGTACGCTGCCCGCCCTGTTTGGCGGCGTCACGGTGATGCTGTGCGGTTTCCATGCCGCTTGGCTCTACTGGCCACACGTGAGTACCTCGGTGTGGGTGTGCTGGTTGCTGTGGTCGGTGGAAGGCTGGTGGAACCGCCCGGGCGCATGGCGCTTTGCGGCGATGTCCCTGCTCACCACCTTGTTGCTGCTCGGCGGATTTCCATTCGTGGCGCAGCTCGGCCTCGGCGCGGCAGTGCTGTACGCACTGGTGTTGTGGCGCATGGCGCCCCAGCCGGGCAACCGTCGCCTGGCTGGCATGTTCGGCGCGCTTGCGCTGGGTGCTGGCCTTGCAGCCATTCCCCTGATCGCCCTGGCCACGTGGCTGGCCCATATCGACACCGCCGCGCGGACGGGGGGAAGCCCGCTGCGTCTGCTGACCGATGCGGTGCGGCTGCTGCCGCACATCGCCCGCCAGAGCCCGCAGGTCGAATCGCACATGTACGTGGGCGGCCTCGGCCTGCTGCTGGCGGCGGCCGCACTGCTCCGCTGGATCAGGCCCCGTCGGCTCGAGCCGGTGCTGGTACTGGCCAGCCTGCTGCTGGTGATCTCATCGGTGCTGGTGTTCCAGCTCATTCCGCCCGCATGGCTCGGCAGGGTTCCGGGGCTGGGTGGCAATGGCTGGGCGCGCGGCATCCTGCTGCTGGATATCGCGTTGGCCGCGCTGGCCGCGAGCGCACTGGCCCTGCTGCTGCGCCGGATCCAGCGCCCCTGGATGGCGCTGCTGCTGACCGTCCCGCTGCTGGTGGTGCAGGTGGTGGACCTTGGCACGATGTTCCGCCGCTTCAACGGACCCGTGCCGGCCGCGTTGATGTTCCCGCCCACCCGGCAGATTGCCCAGGTGCAGGCCGGCCTCCCGCCGTTCACCTACGTCATTGCGGACGGGAATTACCTCGTCAGCGGGACGCTCGGGGCCTATGGCGTGCCGGAATGGTACGGGCATGGCTTCAAGGCCGCCGCGGTGAAACGGTTGCTGGCACAGGCGGTGCGCGACCCGTTCACCACGCCTACGGCGTCCATCATCGGCGCCGATGCCATCCAGCTGGACAGCCCGGCCATACGCGCCATGGCCGTGAAGTACGTGCTGGGCGACGAGCGGCTGCTGGCCCAGGCGTGGGTGCCGGAGTATCCGGCCGGGCCTGCGCCCATGGAGGCCCTTCCCGCGCTGGGAACCGCTGCGTGGAGCCAGTCCGTGGACCTGCCTGCCCACTTCACCCTGTCCGATGCCGAGCTGCGCCTGGCCACCTACGGCGGCAGTGGCCTGCATGGCAGCGTGACCTTGAGCCTGCTCGATCCGGAGAAACCGGGTTCGGTCCTTGCAGAAGCCACCCTGCCGGCCGGTTCGATCGTGGACGGGGAGATGGCGCGTTTTCATTTCTCCCCGGCGGTGACGCCTGCGCAGCAGCGCGTTGTGCTGACCCTCCGCCATGAGGGTGCGGCCGCGAACGAAAACATCACGGCGTGGTACCGGCCTGGCGGGGCCGCCAACTGCGCGTTGCAGGTCGAGCCTGCGCGTGCGCCGGGCTGCCTCATCCTGCGGATACTGCCCGAGGACCCCGGGCTTGCAGGCTGGGCGGTGGCAGCGCAGGCGCCAGGCCTGGTGCTGCTGGAAAACAGGGATGCACCGGCCGGTGCCTATTTCCTGGACTCGCTGGATCAAGCGCCTGCGGCGCACGCTGCCGAAGCGGTACGGGTGCAGGGCAACTTCTCGGACGGGTGGACCCTGCAGTACACCGGCAGCCGTTCCGGATACGTGGTACTGCCGATGGCGGCATCCGAATCGTGGGAATTTTCCGTGGATGGCAACCGGGCTCAACCGCAGCAGTACTTCGGCACGTTGCCGGCGATTGCCGTTCAACCCGGCGCTGTCATCACGGCGCGCTACCAGCCGCGTGCGTTGATCGTCGGTGGCTGGATCATGCTGGGATCGGTCCTGCTGCTGATCGCCGTGATGCTGGCTCTTCGGCGGCGACGGCAGGCCGACACGGGTAGTGCACCGGGCGCCTGATCGCCGGCGTGCTACTCCAGCTGTTCCAGCCGGTGTTCGACCTGGCGGACGTGGCGTAGGATCCGCTCGGACAGCTTGCGGTTGGTCGCTATCAGGTCGGAGATCAACCCGATGGTGAACATGATGGCGGCCAGTGTCAGGCAGAACGCGCTGAACACTACGGACTGGACATGGCCGCCGCCTTCGCCGATGGCGTAGAACCAGGCAAAGCGCAGGCCGCCGACCAGTCCCAGCAGAAGCGGAACCGCACCGAGCAGGGAAAACACCAGCAACGGGCGGTAAATCATCAATACCCGGGCGATGGTGACCAGCGAACGCACCACGTACGACGCGATGCTCTTGACCAGGCGGGAGGGGCGCAGGTCTGCATTGGTCCGGATTGGAACCGACGCCACCACCAGGCCGCTCAGGCCTGCCTGGATGATCGTTTCCAGCGTGTAGGTGTAGCCGCCGAAGACGTTGATACGGATCGCTGCCTCGCGCGAGATCGCGCGGAACCCGCTGGGTGCGTCATGCACATCGGTCTGGCTGGCCATGCGTACCGCCCAGCTGCCGATTCGCTGCAGCTTCTTCTTGATCAACGAGAAATGCTCGGTCTCATCGATGGGACGCGCGCCGATCACCATGTCGGCGCGGTGCTCGAGGATGGGCTGGGTCAGCAGCGGAATGTCGTCGGCGCAGTACTGGTTGTCCGCATCGGTGTTGACGATCACATCGGCGCCCAGGCACAACGCCGCCTCAAGTCCGGACATGAAGGCGGTGGCCAGGCCACGGTTCACGGGGTGGCGCACGATATGGTCCACGCCCAGACGCAGCGCCAGCTCGGAGGTGCCATCGGTGGACCCGTCATCGATGATGAGGATCTTGACCTCGTCAAAGCCCGGCACCTGACGCGGAAGTGCATCGATGGCAATCTTCAGGGTGGCTGCTTCGTTGAGGCAGGGAATCTGGATGACGAGCACCTTCTTCCGGAGTGCCCCAGGGGCTGCAGTGTGAAGTTTCATCGGGTGAGTGCCATGTCGGAGGGAGGTGCAGGGTGCATCGGGATCAGGCCTGGCGTTTGCGGACGACCGCCACCAGGTTGAGCGAGGGCGACAACCCTGCCGCGATGCGGACCGGACCCGGCGCAAAGACGGCAGGATCGGTCGGCGTTCCAGCCGCCGGTCGTGCCTTGAAGCGGTGCACCAGGTTGAGCAGGCCAACGCGCAAGGCGCGTGGGTAGAAAGGCAGGGTGAATGGCAGGCTGAGCCACATCATCCGCCGGCAGCGGCGCAGTTCGATGCCGATGGTGGCGGCATCGCCGCCCATCCCGAGAATGCGCACGTCATCGAACTGCTGGACCAGCTGCTGTCGCAGCGAGCGCTCGCTGTATTCGCGCAGGTGCCAGCGGTTCCAGGGCTGCTGCAGGGGAAGCAGTCGCGTGGAACGATCCGGCGTCACCAGCAACAGGGTTCCGCCCGGGACGAGAACGCGGGCAACCTCCTGCAGGTAGCGCTGCTCATGTTCGACGTGCTCGAAGACCTGAAACGAGAGCACGGTGTCGAATGAGGCATCGGCGAACGGCAGTCCGCCGTCGGCGGTGACGTGCTGGAAGTCCAGGTTGTCCGTTCCATGTCGTTCCGCGGCATACGCCACTGCATCCGCGGCAACATCAACGCCGGTGACATGCTGTGCCGACCGGGCGATCATGGCCGAGCCGTAGCCGCTGCCACAGCCGAAATCCAACACCCGCCTTCCGCGCGTGTACGCTTCGGCGAACCGATAGGTTTCGACATGAAGATGGTAGATCAGTCGGTCCTCGGCGGTCGCCTGGTAGTCATCGACCATCATCCGTTCGCCGGTTGGTTCCAGTTGCACAGCGCTGCTCCCTACTCGTCAGGGGTTCTCATCGGGGGTGTACGCAGGGTCCGTACGGCCAGCAGCGCGACGGCGAAGCAGAGCAGGTCCCCCAGCATGGTCGCCATGCGCAGGGCAACGACCAGTGGCAACAGCTCGGGCCCGCCGCCGGCGGCCTGTAGGATACCCAGCATTGCTGCCTCACGCACGCCCAAGCCGGCGGGAGCACCGGGAAGCAGGAAGCCGAGGATCCACGACAGCGCGAATGCCCCGGTGAGCAACCACGCCGAGGGCGGGTTCTCCAGCAGAAGGTGGGACAGCAGCCAGATCCCCGCCGCCAGGACGAGGTAATTTCCGACATAGCAGGTGAAGGCAAGCATCAATGCGCGCGCCGCCGGAACGGGAGCGCCAACGCTGCCCAGGCGCCGCACCGCAATGCGGTTAATCAGTCGTGGGCTGGCAGCCAAGATGGCGATGAGTGCGATGCTGCCCATCAGCAGCAGGGGCAGCAGGTGTTCAGGCGCGATGTCCGCCAGCACGCCGGTCGCTACCACCTGTGCGCCACCCAGCGCGCAGGCAAGCGCACCGAAGAACACGGCGGCAAGGATAGCAAGCAGGCTCTCCGATACGACGGTCGTGATAAACGGTACGGCGGGAATACCGGACTTCAGCGACATCGACAGGCGTCCGATGTGCTGTGCCACGTTGCCGGGCAGGTACTTGCCCAGCTGGGTCAGCCCCATGATGGTGGCCAGTTGGCCCCATGGCCTGTGGATGCCGCAGGAGCGCAGCATGCGCATCCAGGCAAAGGTGCTGAGTGGAATGATCAGCGCCGAGGCAACGCCCGCTGCAAGGATGCCCAGCAGCGCAGGGGGCGTTCCCAGCCGCGTCCAGTCGATGCCGTCAGCGGCATGCCATGCGTAGGCCGAGAAGCCGGCCACCGCAGCCGTGCCGATCAGCACATTCAGCAGTCGCAGCAGATTCTTTTTCATCCGGTGGAGACGTCCAACCCGTCGATGAGGGCACGATACTGCGCGCCCACTGCTTCTACGCCGATCCGGCCACGCAGATCCCCGTGGACGCTCGCCCTGACATGCAATTGCTGCATGCCGAGGACGGCATCGGCCAGTGCAGCGGCATCGCCGGCCGGCACCAGCACCGCATCGGCCCGGGCGTGTGGGAACAGCTCGCGGATCGCCGCCGAATCCCGGGTGATGAACGGTTTGCCAGCGGCCACGATCTGGAAGAGCTTGTTGGGTATGACGCTTGCGGCTTTGTCCGATGTGCCGAATATCCCAAGGCAAACGTCTGCGTCGGTCATCTGCTCGATGAGCTGCTCATAGGCGACCCAGTGCACGCGTTGCACCTGCGGCAGGGGATCGGCCTTGAGCATGGCGTCGATGCGTGCCGTTTCCTGGCCGTGTCCCACGATGATCCACTCTATCGGCGCATCGCGCAGCAGGCGCGCGGCTTCGATGATCGTGGGCAGCCCGTGAAGTGGAATGAACTGGCCGTAGAAGAGCATCCTCAGCGGCTGGCCGGGCAGGCGTTGCCGCGGGGGCAGCGCCGGAAACCGGTCCAGTTCGGCGCCGACCCACACACTGCCCACGCTGCCAGCGGCAAGCGCGAACAGCGACTCGATTCGACGGGCATGCGTTTCGGTATCCATGAAGGCCAGGTCGGCACGACGCAGGCAGAAACCTTCAAAGCGGTGAAGTGCGCGTGCGGCGGCCGAACTGGGGGAAAGCAGCCGGCGGTCCTGCACGATGGTGTCGTACAGCGACACAAAGACGTCGAAATGCAGCGGCACTTTCCAGCGTGCCGCCGCCACGCCCGCGACCAGCAGGTCGAGGGGGCCTGGATAGGAAACCATCACCACGTCCGGCCTTGCCGCGCGGAACAGACGCCAGATCAGCGCCGGATACGCGCGCAGCATCCGGCAGAGGATGCCCACGCGTGCGGCCATGCCCTGCAGCTGTGATTTGTCGCTGACCTGGCTCCAGACATCGGCATGGATCTCATCGACCTCGATCCCATTGGCGCGCATCCCGTCACCCAGGATGCGCACGCGCGGCTTGCCGGTATCGTACGTTCCCCACAGCAGCACGCGCCGCCGGGCGGCGCGGCTGCGATCAGCGGAAGGAGAGGTACTTGTGCCCGACATAGCTTGAGAACACCGGAACGACGACGCCGACCGCATGGGCGATTTCCATCCGAAGGACGTCGATGGACAGCCACGGCAGCACGTGGAATGCCAGCACCATGGAAACGATCCAGGTCTGGGCCACGGCGAACAGGTTGACCAGTACGAAGTAGAACGCCGAATGGTGGAGGGGGCGGGTGCTTTCCTTGAACACGAACATCCTGGACAGCACGAAGGCTGTCACCATCCCGGTAATGTAGGCCAGGACGATGGCCGGGGTGAAATCCAGCCAGTGGCTGTACAGGATGCGCGACAGGAAGTTGGCCAGCGCAGCCACGCCACCGACCAGGAGGAACATCATGAACTGGCGGGAAACCATGCGGCTTACTCCACTGCTTCCCGGGCCATCATCCGGCCGAACCCGATGCTCTCGGAAATACCCCGGTCCTCCGGATAGTAATGCGACGTATCTGCCACCCACAGACCGGCAACCGGCAGTTTGCGCGGCGGCAGGTCATCCAGGTAGCCCGGATCGCAGATGGGCTGGGCGTGACGGTAACGGCTGACCCGGACGTCGATGAAGTCCTCTTCCACCAGCGCCGGGTTGATCATGCGCAGGTAGCGCTTCACCTTGTCGACAAACACGTCGTTGTGTTCGGCGTACTTGGGATGCTCGCCCGGCATGTAGAACGGGACGTATACGATGTGGGCATCCATCGGGCGCAGGTTGGTGTATTCCACGATGCCCGGGATATCCATGTCAGGGTCGTTGGTGTTCACCCAGAAGTTGGCCGACACGGGCCGGCGCAGCTTGGCGATCACGCAGACCACTGCAATGTTCTTCAGCTTCTCGAACTGCGCGATGATCGGAGCAGGAAGGTCGGGCGCGATCCGGGGTACGAAGGGCAGGGGCACGGTCGAGACGACGGTGTCGAAGGGCAGTACCTCGCCATTGACCTGGACCCCTTGCACCCGTGCGTCCTCGATGACGATGCGCTGCACGGGCGAGGAAAGTCGCACCTCGCCGCCGTGCTTGACGATATCTGCATGCAGGGCATCGAGCAGGGTCGACGAGCCGCCGTCCAGATAGCCCAGCTTCTCGCGCATCAGGCTGTAGCGGGAACGCCCGATCCGGCGGATACGGCTCCATATCCACGCCGCCGACAGGTTGTCTGCGTAGTGGTAGAACTTGTAGTCGAACAGTTTGCGCCACAGGGTTTCGTAGGCTTCCGCACCCACCCAGCGCCGGATCCAGCCGGAGGCTTCGACATGGTCCAGCGGCTTCCAGTCCTGGCGCCGGGTGCACAGGAAGGCGTGGAGCCCGTAGCGGAATTTGGCGATCCAGCCCAGGCCCTTGAAGCGCAGTAGCGCCACCGGGTTTCCCCAGGCCTGCAACTGCTTGCCGAACCAGTAGCCCATGCGTGTTTCGGTCCAGCGCATGCGCGACGCCAGGCCAAGCTCGTCGAGCACGGCCAGGAAGTCAGCATCGGAAATGCAATGGAAATGGTAATAGCGCTCGATCTGCATGCCGCCGAAGTCGAACGACGCGGTCATGCCGCCCACCCGGTCGTCAGCTTCGAAGATCACCGGATGATGCCCATCCCGGGCCAGCTGGTAAGCGACAGCCAGGCCCATTGGACCGGCGCCGAGGACGGCAACTTTCTTGCCCATGATCAGTACCTCGTAGGGGTGTCGCCAGGTGCGGCACCGTGAATATGTAAGGCGGTTGCTTGGACCGTCGGTCAGTTGGCCGGCGCCGCCGCAACCACTGCAATGGCCGACCATTCGCCCCAGCCGTCACCGTCATCGACCAGCGTGACGGTGAAGGTTTCCGGCAGCGAAGGCGCATCCAGCGACAGCCGGACCCACTCCTGTTCCGCCAGCGGCAGCTTGGCACTGCCCAGCCGGCCATCGTCAAGCTGGATCACCTGGCGGCCGACGGTCGGCCCGGAACGGTAGTAGAACGCATCACCGGGGTGTGCGGTGAAGCGCAGCGTGCCCTTGTCCGAATCGCCTCGCACCAGGCTGGCCATGATCTTCATGCCCGGGTAGGACGAGACATGGAAATCCTTGCCCAACCACGGATGGCCCGGCGTCACGGACGCTTCGGTGATGATCTTCGTGCCGGGCGCCGGCACTTCCACCGTCTCCCGATACGCCATGACCGGAGCGACCGCCGGCAGCTGGCAACCGGCGCCCAGGAGTACCAGCGGATGGCCCAGCTGGTCGCGGGGGACATACGCAACGAAGCCCGCGCGCGCGGCCGCTGCCGCGCCGGTGACTTCGGCGACGTCCGGTCGCGAATGACCGATCAGGCCGTAGCCGACCACCTTGCCATCGCGAACCACGCGCAGCGCGCCGCCCTCGGCATCCGGCGCAGGCCCGTCCAGCCAGCCACGGATCCTGACGTAGTCCTGCTGGGACGGTGCTTCGCGGGATTCATCGATGTTGCCCCGGCACACCACGCCCGGCAGCCCGGGTGCGCTGCTTCCGATCACCGTGGGTGTAGCCTGCCACGGCGCCTTCGTAAAGATCGAAAGGTTCGCCCCGGCGGCGTCGCGGGCCAGGCGAAGCGCGTTCTCGGTGAAGGGGAAGATGATCTGGACCTGTGCATCGTCTGCAATGCCAAGTCCCATCGCGACGGCCGCGAGCGACTGGTCGTAGTGCTTGTCGGACTGGTCGTCCAGGGCATGCTTCTGTTCGATCATGCCCACGCCCAGCGCGCCGGCCATCAGCACAAGCACGGCGGCATGCCAGCGGCGGCCGCGCAGGGCGACAAAGGACACCGCCCAGATTGCCAGCGCGGCCCAGGCCATCACCGCCGGGGTGGTGTAGCGGCTGGCCAGGGCATGGATCTCACCACTGGCAGCGCGTCCGAGCGTCGTGCCTGCTGCGGTTCCACCGATGAAGACCAGGAACATCACCAGCGCCCACTGCGCATGGCGACCCTGCGGACGGCGCAGGTGGACCAGCGCCGCCAGGGCGGAGCCGATGACCAGCAGGGCGCCCATCGCTGCGGCAACCTCCCGCGCGTGCGGGGTCACGTTGCGGGCGATGTAGTAGAACGGGCTGCCCAGGTAAAGCAGCAGGAAGCGCACGTACTGGTAGGGCTGCTGGCGCAGCAGCTCAAGTTTCGAGGGACCATCGCCGGTGGCGAGGCCACGCTGGTAGGCGGCACCCATGATCAGGGCCAGACCCACCAGCACCAGGAAGCGGCGCCACCCCTGCCGGGTGATCGCAGCGTACGCGGCAAGGATCGGCAGGGTGAGCACGCCATTGGCCATGGTGCCGAGCGAGGCAACGCCCAGCAGCACCGACAACAGGAACCAGCGTCGGCTGGAGGAGGTCGACACGCCGGCGTGGTACAGCGCCAGCAGTGCGGCCAGCGGCAGCAGCTGGGCAAGGATGAACTGGCTCTGGAAGCCCCATGTCAGGTTTCCTTCCTGGCACCAGCTGAACAACCAGGCCAACAGGAACAGAAAGGTGCCGGCGCGCAGCATCGCATCTTCGTGGCGTGGCATCGTGGCACGCAGGAACCGCCACATGACCAGCGCACTGGTGGCCACCAGCAGATAGTTGGCAACAATGAGGAAGACCGCACTTCCGCCAAACAGGCGCATGTCCAGCCAGAACAGAACGCGTGCGAGCACGATGCGGTGTTCGTTGTGCCCGGCCAGCCATATGCCGGCATCCCCCGCGCTCACGCGTCGATAGAAATCAACCGTGCCATCCCACATGTCGGTGAGCGGCACCGGCGTGTAGCTCTGCCTGGCTCCGACCACGGCCAGCCACACATACGCTATGGCCAGCAGCCCAAGCACCACGGTGAGCAGCCCGTTGAGGCGGTGGGTGAAGCGGGGGGAGGCGGTTGGGTTCAACGTACTATCCTTTGCTGGATGGTTCATCATCAACGACGCAGCACGATATGGCTGTAGCGCGGGTCGGTGTAGCTCTCGCGGATGGCTTCTTCGAACGGCGTCTGGCGTACGCCAAACACCGCCTCGGTATCCACGCCCTTGAAATCGTCGCCGGCGCTGAGCGCCTTGAGCTGGTCGGCGGTGAACGGCGGCTTGGCGCTGAACAGGGCGAACGTGCGCAGCAGCAACGCGAAGAAGCCGATCGGGATGTGGACGATCAGCGTGTGCAGGTTCTTGACCCGCTTGATGGTCCGGATGATGTCCACGTAGTCCACGCGGGTGTCGCCGACGATGTCGAACACCTTGCCGTCCGGCTCGGTCTCGATGCATCTGGCGATGCAGCGGCAGAAGTCGCGCTCATACAGCGGCTGGCGCATGAACCTGCCATCGCCGGGAATCGGGAACACCGGCGTGCGTGCCATGAAGCGCGACAGCCAGCCCAGGTGCTTGGGGTCGAACCAGCCGAACATGAGCGTGGGCCGCAGTACGCAGTGGCGCTGTCCGCTGGACACCACCATCGCTTCCTGGTCGCGCTTGGTGGTGGTGTAGTCGTCCACCGCCACCGAGTTCACCACCGACGAGCTGATATGCACCATGTAGGGCACGTTGGCGGCCTGGGTGGCGGCGAGAACGTGCCCGGTGGCGGTGATGTTGTTGCGCACGAACAGGTCATTGGTCTTGCCGGTGATCTGCGCGTGCAGCTGCACGACGCAGGCAGCGCCTTCGAACTCGGCCGCCCACGGACCCGGCAGGGCGAGGTCGGCGTCGACCGCGCGCACGTCCGGGTGCAGTTCGCGGAGTATCGCCAGGTTGTGGGCGTGCTTGTCGATGGCCACCAGCTGGCTGTAACCCTGCTGCTTGAGCTCGACGATCAGGTTCTGGCCGACAAGCCCGGCCGCACCGGTAATGACGATCTTGGCGTGTTTGTCGGTCATGTCAGAGCTTGATCCTGCGGAATACGAATTCAGGGATGGACTTGATGACGAACATGATCGCCCACCAGAAGCCCGGCAGGTAGGCCACCGGGCGGCGCTTGTCGATCGCACGGGCGATGCCGGTGGCCACCTTGTCCGGGGTGGCCCACAGCGCGCCCTTCTTGAACGCCGCGGTCATCGGCGTATCGACGAAGCCGGGCTTGATCGTCAGTACGTTGATCCCGCTGGCGCGCAGGCGCTGGCCCAGGCCGCTCAGGTAGGCGCTGACCGCCGCCTTGGCACTGCCGTAGAGGTAGTTGCTGGCACGGCCGCGGTCACCGGCGACGGAGGAAATCACGGCCAAGGTCGAGCCGCCCTGCAGGCGCTGGGCGAGCGCTGCCGCCAGCGCGATCGTCGAGGTGCCGTTGGTGGCGAACTCCTGCAGCGCAACGTCGACCGAGGCATCGCAGGCGGCCTGGTTGGGCAGCGTGCCATGCGCGATCAGCACGGTGTCGATCCCACCCAGCGCGGCCCACGCGGTATCCAGCACCGCGGCGTGGGCCCCGAGATCGTTGACGTCCAGCACGGCCGAATCCACCTGCCGGGCGCCACGTACGCGCAGATCGTCGGCGATGACGTCCAACCGGGCCGCATTGCGTGCTACCAGGAACACCGCCGCGGCGCGCGTGGCGTAAACGCGGGCGACGGCTTCGGCGATCGCCGATGTCGCACCGATGATCAGGATCTTCTGCATGCTCACTCCATGACCCGGCTCCAGAAGCCGGATGAAAAACGGGGATCGATGAATCGGGAAAAGGACTGCCACTGCGGATAGGCTTGGCGGAACAGCGCTCCGCTCATGCGCGCATCCTTGGCCGGGTAGACCGCGCCGCCGGCCTCGGCGACGATGCGGTCCAGCCGCTCCAGCATCCGGAACACGTCCGGGCCGTCGTTGGGGAAGTCCAGCGCGAGCGTGGTGCCGGGGCGTGGAAAGGACAGCATGCCCGGCGACGGACGGTTGCCGAACTCCTTCAGCACGGCCAGGAACGAACCGCGCCCGCTGCGCGATATCTCCGACAGCAGTGCCGCCGTGGCATCGCGCGCGACGTCGGGCGGCAATACGCACTGGTGCTGCAGAAACCCCCGCGGACCGTACATGCGGTTCCAGTGGTTGATGCCATCCAGCGGATAGAAGTAACTCTGGAAGTGACTGACGTGGCGCTTGCGCCGTGCGGGCTGCCGCCAGTAGTAGAGGGTGTTGAACGGCTTCAGGGTCAGCCGGTTGACCAGCGATACCGGCGGCACCAGCGGCATGCTGCGGCGTGGCGCGCCTGGCGGCGTGGCCGCCTGCGCGTTGCCTGCGGCATGGTCACCGCGCAGGAAATGGCCGCGGCCCAGCTGCCTGCCCTTGGCCAGGCAGTCGATCCACGCGACGGTGTATTCGAAGTCGCCGGCCGATTGGCGCGACAGCTCGAAGAATTCATCCAGCCCATCAAAGCGGATCGATTCGGTCTCGATCCACGGGCCGGGGACGCGGCGCAGCTGCAGCTCGGCCCAGGTGACCAGGCCGGTCAGGCCCAGTCCGCCGATGGTTGCCGCAAACAGGCCGCTGGCGTCGTGTGCATCCAGCTGTTGCCGCGCGCCATCACTGCGCAGCAGCTCCAGGCAGCGCACGTGGTGGCCGAAGCTGCCGGCGCGGTGATGGTTCTTGCCATGCACGTCATTGCCGATCGCACCGCCCACGGTCGCGTAGCGCGTACCCGGGGTGACCGGCAGGAACCAGCCGGCCGGCAGCGCCAGCTCGATGATCTCGGCCAGGGTCACGCCCGCCTCGCAGCGCAGCACGCCGGTGGCGGGATCGAACGCGATGAAGCGGTCCAGTGCGCGCGTCATCAACAAGGTGCCGCCCGGATTCAGGCAGCTGTCGCCGTAACTGCGGCCATTGCCGTGGGGCAACACGCTGCCGGCCACCGGCGGCAGGGCAGCGGCGCGGTCGCTGAGCGCGAGCACCGTCTGCTGCGCGCGCGGATAGCGCCCCCACGACTGGCCGCGTGCCGAACTCATATCGCGGCAAGCACGATGACCACGCACAGGGCGATGACCACCTGGCTGACCCGGTCCATGGCGGCGAAAACGATGGGGTCATCATCCATGTCGCCGCGGTGGGAAACGATCCACATTCTGCTGATCCAGTACAGCAGCATCGGGCAGAGCAGCCACAGCACCTTGGGGTTGCTGTACAACTCAAGGCTTTCGGGGCTGTTGATGTACAGCGCGAACACCAGCACGCCGATGTAGCCGGCTGCCGCACCCAGCGATTGCACCAGCGGCAGGTCCGCCACTGCGTAGCCGCGGCCGATCGCCATCTCCTTGCCGCTGGCCAGGGCGGCGGCCAGTTCGGTGTAGCGCTTGAGCATGGCCAGGCTGAGGAACACGAACATGGAGAACGCCAGCAGCCAGAACGACAGCTCCGACCCGATTGCGACGGTACCGCCGATGATGCGCACGGTGTACAGCGCCGCCAGGAGCACCACATCGATCATCACGATGCGCTTGAGCTTGAGCGAATACGCCAGCGTCATCACGTAGTAGCACAGCAGCACGCCGGCAAACGCCGGACTGCACAACCACGCCAGGCCGAAACCGAGTACGGTCAGCAGCGGCGCCACCAGCAGGCCATGCAGCAGCGGCAGCGTACCGGCCGCGAACGGCCGCTTGCGCTTGCGGGCGTGCATGCGGTCGGGGGTCAGGTCGAGCAGATCGTTGAGCAGGTACACACCCGATGCGCACAGTCCGAATGCCAGGAAGGCGATGCCGGCATCGAGCACCGCAGCCGGTTCGAGGAAGCGGTGCGCGGTAAGCAGCGGCACCAGCACCAGCAGGTTCTTCAGCCACTGGTAGATGCGCAGCGCCTTGATCCAGGTCAGCAGGCCACCGTTGCGGGCGGGCAGGTGGGCCAGAACCTCGGTATGGCGGGCAGCATCGCGCGCAAGGCGCTCGCCGTTGTTGACCACGATGGCGCCGCCGGCATGCGCCCAGACCTGCAGGTCGACCCGGCCGTTGCCCATGTAGTCGAAACCGCGTTCGCCGAAGCGCTCGGCCAGTGCCTTGCCCTTGTTGTGCCCGGACAGGTTGGTGTGGCCGTCGCTGGCGATCACCTCCTCGAACAGGCCCAGGTGGTCGGCGATCGGCTGGACCAGCAGCTGGTCCGATGCGGTGCACAGAACGCGCGGCCGCTGCGTCGTGGTGCGCAGGATGTCCAGCACGCGCTCGTCGTAGGGCAGCGTGTCGGCGGGCAGCTGGACACGCGAGGCCAGCTGGCGCTTGACCGCCGCCTTGCCACCCAGCAGCCAGAACGGCAGCAGGAACAGGTACAGCGGATTGCGCGCCAGCAACGCCAGCAGCGATTCATACAGGATGTCGGAGCGGAGCAGGGTGCCGTCCAGGTCGACACAGAGTGCGCGGTTCTGGGATTTCAAAACGGGGTGACTCCTGCGTCGAACGAACCGGGGCTGTACATGGCGATGGCGTCTCATCCATGAAAATTGACCGCACAGTATAGCGTCGCATCTGGTTGGTTTAAGCCCGGGAAGGCGCCTCTCTTCAGGGGTCCGGGCGTGCCTCCAGGCTCCCCATGGCCAGCATTCCCACCACTACGGCCAGCCACAGGCTGGCCAACCGGATCCCGATGGCCGCCGCCACGGCGACCTCCAGCCCGGCGCCGGTGCTGGTCAGCATGAGCACGATGGCCGCTTCGGTGGTGCCCACGCCCCCCGGCACGAAAGAGAGGGCGCCCACCAGCATCGCCAGTGGGTAGATGGCCAGCGCGTGCTGCCAGGACAGGGCGATCCCCAGGCAATGGCAGAGCCAGGCGAACGCGGCAGCCGTCAGCAACCATGCCGCCGCACCATAGGCGGTGCTGGCAAGCGTCAGGCCCGGTCGCAGCAGCGGGCGCAGGCCACACACCCCATCCAGCAGGAACCCGCACAGCTGGCGTACGCGTGGCCCGGGAAGCCGCGCGATCACCGCCCGCGCCAGCGCCTGCAGGCGTTGCCAGGCGGCCAGCAGGCACAATCCCAGCAGCAGGATCAGGACAATCCCGGTCAGCGCACCGAACAGGGGCACCAGCCCTGCTGCGCCGGTGCCGAGCAGGGTGATCACGGCCAGGTCCAGCCCGCGCTCATACACGAACGTAGCCAGCGTAGCGCGCGATGGAATACCCAGCCGCGAGAAATAGCGGATACGCAGCAGCTCACCGGCCTTGCCCGGCGAGGCGGTGAAGGCAAAACCGGCGAGATAGGCGACCAGCCCCGCCCGCCACGAAGCGACCGGGTGCCCCTGAACGCGCAGCAGGACATGCCAGCGCTGATAGCGCAGCAGGTAGCTGCACAACACCAGCAGCGCGCAGACCGCCAGCGGGCCTGCCAGATCGCCCAGCCGCGACAACACATGCTTGTCGCGGTCCAGGTACCACAGCGCCAGCAGGTACACACTGGCGATGCCGGCCAACCATCCCAGTGCCCGGCCCCGACGGGGCGGGGCGGGCGCAGCGGGGGAGGTGCCCTCGGTCACTTACAGCGCCGCTTCCAGCTCCGGCAGCAGGGTGAACAGATCACCCACCAGGCCGATGTCGGCGATTTCGAAGATCGGTGAATCCGGATCCTTGTTGATCGCCACGATGGTGCCGGCGTCCTTGATGCCGGTCAGGTGCTGGATGGCACCGCTGATGCCCACCGCCACGTACAGCTCCGGCGAGATGATCTTGCCGGTCTGGCCGACCTGCAGGTCGCTGGGCACATAGCCGGCGTCCACGGCGGCGCGCGAGGCACCCACGGCGGCGCCCAGCTTGTCGGCCAGCTGGAAGATCACCTTGAAGTTCTCCTCCGAGCCCACGCCACGGCCACCGGAGACCACGCGCTTGGCGCTCTGCAGGTCCGGACGGTCCGTGGCACCGGCGGCCAGGCCGACGAAACGGGTGTGGGTCGGCAGGGCCGCGTCCACGCTTGCGGCTTCGACCGCGGCGCTTCCGCCCTGCGCCGCTTCCGGCCAGGAGGCGGCACGTACGGTGGCCACCACGATCTGGTCGGCCGGCACGTCCACGGTGATGATCGCGTTGCCCGCGTAGATCGGGCGCTTGAAGCTGTGGCTGCCTTCAACGGTCATCAGGTCCGAGACCTGGTTCACGCCCAGCAGGGCGGCCACGCAGGGCATCAGGTCCTTGCCGAAGGTGGTGGAGGGGCCGAACACGTGGGTATAGCCCTTGGCCAGCTGCGCGATCTGCGGGGCCAGTACCTGGGCCAGCGCCTGCGCATTGGCCGGGTTGGCCACGGTCAGCACCTTGGCCACGCCGGCCAGGCCGGCGGCCTGGGCCGCAACCGCGGCCGGGTCGGCTGCCAGCACCAGCACGTCGATGCTGGCGCCGCTGATGGCGGCGGCCGCGCTCACGGTCTTGGCGGTGGCGGCGTTGAGCTTGCCGTCATGGTGTTCGGCAACAACGAGGATCTTGGTCATTACAGCAACCCCTTCTGCTTGAGTGCGGCAACCAGTTCGGCCGCGTCCTTCACCATCACGCCCTTGCTGCGCTTGGACGGCGCGGCGTACTGGGTGGTCTTGAAGGTATCGGCGGCTTCAACGCCGAGGTCGGCCAGCTGCAGGGTTTCCAGCGGCTTGGCCTTGGCCTTCATGATGTCCGGCAGTTTGATGAAGCGCGGTTCGTTCAGGCGCAGGTCGGTGGTGACCACGGCCGGCAGGTCCACTTCCAGCGTTTCCAGGCCGGCGTCGACCTCGCGGGTCACCGTGGCCTTGCCATCGGCGATCTCCAGCTTGCTGGCAAAGGTCGCCTGCGGGCGGCCCCACAGCGTGGCCAGCATCTGGCCGGTCTGGTTGGCGTCGTCGTCGATGGCCTGCTTGCCCAGGATGACCAGGTCCGGCTGTTCCTTCTCGACCAGCTTGAGCAGGGTGCGCGCGGCGGTCAGCGGCTGGATGGCCTGGTCGGTGACCACGTGGATGGCGCGGTTGGCCCCCATGGCCAGGCCGTTGCGCAGGTGCGCCTGGGCATCGGCCGGGGCGATGGTGGCGACCACGACCTCGGTGGCGATGCCCTTGTCGCGCAGGCGCAGGGCTTCTTCCAGTGCGATTTCGTCAAAGGGGTTGGGGGACAGCTTGACGCCGTCGGTGACCACGCCGGAACCGTCCGGCTTGACCTGAATGCGGACGTTGTAGTCCACCACGCGCTTGTACGCGACGAGGATTTTCATCTGGTGCGGGATCCTTGTAGTGCCGGCCGCTGGCCGGCTCAAAATCAGGGGGAACGTCCGGTTCCGCAAACAGCAACCGGTTCGGGGGGTGGGACCGCGATTCTAACTGGCTCCGGCCGACCATGCGAATGCGTATGGTCGGTGTCGTCCATTGCTGCGCCGCACAAACGACGCGGGCCCATTCACCTTCGGGCGACGCTGTAAAAGGTCCGGCGTTGTATCCTGTCCAGCTAACCAAAAAGGAGAACGGGTAGTGCCCACATGGCTTGTCACCGGCGGAGCCGGCTTCATCGGCGGTAACTTTGTTCTCGAGGCGGTCGCCAAAGGTGTCAGGGTCGTCAACCTTGACGCGCTGACCTATGCCGGCAATCTCAAGACCCTGGCGTCGCTGGAGGGCAACCCCGCGCATGTCTTCGTCGAAGGCGACATTGGCGACCAGGCCCTGGTGGCCCGCCTGCTGGCCGAGCACCAGCCCGACGCCGTGCTGAATTTCGCCGCTGAAAGCCACGTGGACCGCTCCATCGACGGGCCCGGTGCCTTCATCCAGACCAACGTGGTCGGTACGTTGGGCCTGCTCGAAGCCGTGCGCGACTACTGGAAGGCGCTGCCGGCCGACAAGGGCCAGGCGTTCCGCTTCCTGCACGTGTCCACCGATGAGGTCTACGGCACGCTGGGCGAGACCGGCAAGTTCAGCGAAACCACGCCGTATGCGCCCAATTCGCCGTACTCGGCGTCCAAGGCGGCCTCGGATCACCTCGTGCGTGCGTTCCACCACACCTACGGGCTGCCGGTGCTGACCACCAACTGCTCCAACAACTACGGTCCGTACCACTTCCCGGAAAAGCTCATCCCGCTGGTGATCGCCAAGGCGCTGGCCGGCGAACCGCTGCCGGTGTACGGCGACGGCAAGCAGGTACGCGACTGGCTGTTCGTGTCCGACCACTGCGAGGCGATCCGCACCGTCCTGGCCAAGGGCCAGGTGGGTGAGACCTACAATGTGGGCGGCAACTCCGAGAAGGAAAACATCGAAGTGGTGCACGCGATCTGCGCGCTGCTCGATGCCCGTCGTCCGCGCGAGGACGGCCAGCCGCGCAGCAGCCAGATCACCTACGTTGCCGACCGCCCCGGCCATGACCGCCGCTATGCGATCGATGCCTCCAAGCTGAAAGACCAGCTGGGCTGGGAGCCGGAATACACCTTCGAGCAGGGCATTGCCTTCACGGTGGACTGGTACCTGGACAACCAGGAATGGGTCAACGGCGTGCTCGATGGCAGCTACCGCCTGCAGCGTATCGGCACCACGGCCTAAAGGGGATTCCCATGACGCAACGTAAAGGCATCATCCTGGCGGGCGGCTCCGGCACCCGCCTGTATCCGATCACCAAGGGCGTCAGCAAGCAGCTGTTGCCGGTGTACGACAAACCGATGATCTACTACCCGCTCAGCGTGCTGATGCTGGCGGGGATCCGCGATGTGCTGATCATCAACACCCCGCACGAGCAGGCGCTGTTCCAGGCGCTGCTGGGCGATGGTTCGCAATGGGGCATGAACATTGAATACGCCGTGCAGCCGAGCCCCGATGGGCTGGCGCAGGCCTACCTGATCGGCAAGGATTTCGTCGGCGGCAAGCCGAGCTGCCTGGTGCTGGGCGACAACATCTTCCATGGCCACGGCCTGCGTGAAGTGTTGCGCAACGCCGACCAGCGCGACAGCGGCGCAACCGTGTTCGGCTATTGGGTGAACGATCCCGAGCGTTACGGTGTGGCCGAATTCGACAAGGCCGGCAAGGTCATCGACCTGGTTGAAAAGCCGGCCAACCCGCGCTCGAACTATGCGGTCACCGGCCTGTACTTCTACGACGGCAACGCCAGCCACCATGCCGCCGAACTGAAGCCGTCGCCGCGTGGCGAACTGGAAATCACCGATCTGAACCAGCGCTACCTGCGCGAGGGAAATCTGCACCTGGAAGCCCTCGGTCGCGGTTATGCGTGGCTGGATACCGGTACGCACCAGTCGCTGCTGGAGGCGTCGAACTTCATCGAAACCATCCAGACCCGCCAGGGCCTGCAGGTCTGCTGCCCGGAAGAAATCGCGTTCGGCCAGGGCTGGATCAGCGCCGAACAGCTGGAGGCGCTTGCCGCGCCGTTGATCAAGAATGGCTACGGCCAGTATCTGCACGCGTTGGCCGTGCGTGGAGTGGTGCCATGAAAATCATCCAGACCAAGCTGCCGGGTTGCGTTGTGATCGAGCCGGCCGTATTCGGCGACGAGCGCGGGTTCTTCTTTGAAACCTGGAATGCGGAACGGTTCGGCCAGCATGGCCTGCCGACGAAGTTCGTGCAGAGCAACGTGTCCACCTCCGCCAAGGGCGTGCTGCGTGGGCTGCACTACCAGTGGCCGCGTCCGCAGGGCAAGCTGGTCAGCGTGCTGGAGGGCGAGGTCTACGACGTCGCCGTCGACATCCGTCGTGGCTCGCCGACCTTCGGCCAGTGGGAAGCGGTCGTGCTGAGCGCGGAAAACAAGAAGCAGTTCTGGATCCCGGAAGGGTTCGCGCACGGCTTTGCCGTGCTGTCCGAGCGCGCGGTGTTCAGCTACCTGTGCACCGAGGTGTACCTGAAGGACTTCGACGCCGGCGTGCGCTGGAACGATGCCGACATCGGCGTGGATTGGCCGATCAGTGGCCCGACCCTGTCGGCCAAGGATGAGGCAGCGCCGTTCCTGAAGGACATCGCCGAGGACCGTCTGCCGGTCTATACGCCATGAACGTGCTGCTTTTCGGCGCCAATGGCCAGCTTGGCCAGGAGTTGCTGCGCGCGCTGGCGCCGCTCGGGACGGTCACCGCGACCACCCGCAGTGGCAGCCTTGCTGATGGCAGCCCCTGCGACGTTGCGGATTTCAACCAGCCCGCGACCCTGGCTGCGTTGTTGGACCGGGTCCAGCCTGACGTGGTGGTCAACGCCGCCGCGTACACGGCCGTGGATCGGGCCGAAGAAGACCGCGACGCCGCGTGGCGGGCCAACGCCGACGCACCGGGCGTGATCGCGCGGTGGTGCGCTGCCGCGGGTGTACCGCTGGTGCATTACTCCACCGACTACGTGTTCGATGGCCAGGGCAGCCGTGCGTACCTCGAAGACGACGCCACGGCACCGTTGGGCGTATACGGGCAGAGCAAGCTGGCGGGCGAGGACGCGGTGCGTGCCGCCGGCGGCCGCCACCTGATCTTCCGCACCGCCTGGGTATATGCCTCGCACAGCGCCAACTTCCTGCGCACCATGCTGCGGGTGGGGGCCGAGCGCGAGGTGTTGCGCGTGGTCGCCGACCAGGTCGGCACCCCGACCCCCGCCGCCCTGATCGCAGATGTCACCGCGCAGGTGCTTCAGCACCCGGGCCGGTTGTCCGGGACCTGGCACCTGACGGCCAGTGGCCAGACCAGCTGGCATGGCTTTGCCGAGGCGATCTTCGCCCAGGCACAGGCGGGCGGCGTGCTGGCACGGGTGCCGGTGGTGGAGGCGATCAGCACGGCCGACTACCCGACGCCGGCCAAGCGCCCGGCTTGGTCGGTGCTCGACAATGGCCGACTGCAGCAGGACTTCGGCCTGCAACTGCCCTCCTGGCAGGACGGTCTGAAGCAGGTGATGGCCGGGATTGCCCCGGCAGGCACCGCAACGCGCTGAACGGGAACGCTCGGAAACACGGATGACCCACGATAAAGACCTCCCGGGGCGGCTGCGGCCGTCCCCGCTTTCGTTTGCCCTCGCCACGGGCGTCCTGGCACTGCTTGCCCGGCTGCTGTACGTCCAGTGCTTCAGCACGCCCATGCCGTTCTGGGATCAATGGGACGGTGAATGGGCGACCGCGCTGCGGCCATGGCTGGAGGGAACGCTGCAGTGGGACACGCTGCTCTACCCGCACAACGAACACCGGATCCTGCCCACCCGGCTGGTGGCGCTGGCGTCCTACCTGGTGACCGGCGAGTGGAACAACGTCTACGAAGCACGCATCACGGCCGTGCTGTTCTGTTTTATTCCCGCCCTGCTGGTATGGCAGGCAACGCGCGATGAGGCATCGGCAGGCAAACGCTGGCTGATGATGCTGATGGTGCTGCTGCTGTCGGTGCTGCCGTTCGCCCGCGAAAACTTCCTGGTTGGTTTCCAGAGCCAGTTCTACTTCCTGATCCTGTCCAGCGTGGTTGCCATTGCCCTGGTGGCCAGGCATCACCAGCGCCCCGGCGCGTTGCTCGCTGCGATTGCATTGAGCGTGCTGGCGATCGTCACCATGGCCTCGGGCCTGCTGACGGCGGTCGCCGCGGGCGCGGTCTGCGTGCTTGCCTGTCTGTGCCTGCCGGGGCGGCGCGCGCCGGCACTGGCCGCCACGGCCGCGCTGGCGGTCATCGCGGTGGTCGCCTACCTGCTGTTGCCGATACCCGCGGCGCATAGCGGGATGCGCGCGCAAAGCGTGGGCGAACTGCTGCTGGCGGCCAGCCATGTCCTGGCATGGCCCGGGCGCTCCAACGGGCTGTTCGTGATCGTCTGGCTGCCTTCGGTGGTGATGGTCTCGCGCATGCTGATCCTGCGCAAAGCAAGCCCGACCGCGCTGTTCATGGCCGGGTTGTGCATCTGGTCGGCCCTGCAGGCGCTGTCGATCGGCTACGGACGCGGTCACGACGGCATGCATCCGCCCGCGTCGCGTTACACCGAGCTGCTGGTGCCGGGCGTGGTCGGCAACGCCTGGTTCGCGCTGCAGCTGTGGGGCCTGCTGTCGACGCCGTCGCCGCGTCGCATCGCGGCGCGGTCGGTGGTGGTGCTGTTTGCCTTGCTGTTCGCAGGCGGCTCGCTGAGCCAGGTTTCCAAGGACATCAAGCGGGCGAAGGCATTCAAGGTGGCAAGCGAGCTGCAGCAGGCCAACGTGGTGCGTTACCTCGCCAGCGGTGACCCGAAGGCACTGGAGGTAGGCGACTTCGAGTTGCCCTATCCCGATGCCGAACAGCTGAAGCGGCACCTGGACCACCCGGAACTTCGCCGGATCCTGCCCGCCGTCGTACGCGAGCAGGTGTCTTCGCACTGAGCGTGCCGTTGCGGCATGCTCAGCTGCGCCCGTAGGTATCCTCAAACCGCACGATGTCGTCCTCACCCAGGTAGCTGCCCGACTGCACCTCGATCAGCTCCAGCGGCAGCTTGCCTGGATTGCGCAGCCGGTGGGTGACGCCCAGCGGAATGTAGGTGCTCTGGTTTTCGCCCAGCAGGATCACCTCGTCGCCGCGGGTCACTTCGGCGGTGCCACTGACCACCACCCAGTGCTCGGCGCGGTGGTGGTGCATCTGCAGGCTAAGCGTGCCGCCCGGTTTGACGGTGATGCGCTTGACCTGGAACCGTTCGCCGTTGTCGATCGAATCGTAGGCACCCCACGGGCGGTACACCTTGCGGTGCCAGGTGGCTTCGGGCCGTTGCTCGGCCTTGAGCCGGGCCACCACCTGCTTGATCTCCTGCATGCGGTCGCTGCGGCCCACCATCACCGCATCGTCGGTCTCCACCACGATCACATCGTCGAGCCCGACCAGCGCGATCAGGCGCTCGCCGTAGGCGTAGGTGTTCCGGCAGTCGATGGCGATGACATCGCCGTGGTGGGCATTGCCATCGGCGTCCTGCGCCGATACGTCGCGCAGCGCGGTCCACGAGCCCACATCGTTCCAGCCCGCGTCCAGCGGCACCACCACGGCATCGGCAGTTTTTTCCATCACCGCGTAATCGATGGAATCTGCCGGCACCGCGGCAAAGGCGTCCTTGTCGAGGCGGGTGAAGTCGGTGTCGCGCCGTGCCAGCTGCCAGGCATTGCGGCTGGCGGCCAGCATGTCCGGTTGGAACAGCTCCAGCTCGGCCAGGTAGCGGGAGGCCTTGAACAGGAACATGCCGCTGTTCCAGAAGTACTCGCCCGACTCGACGTACTGCCGTGCGGTGTCTGCGTCAGGTTTCTCGACAAACCGGTCGACCGCCCGCACCGCGCCGCCCGAGGAGGCCTTGATGTAGCCATAGCCGGTCTCCGGCCCGGTCGGCACGATGCCGAACGTGACCAGCTTGCCCTCCTGCGCGGCAGGCAGGGCGCTCAGCACCGCCGCGCGGAAGGCCGCTTCATCGGCGATCACGTGGTCCGATGGCAGTACCAGCAGCACCGGGTCGCCGTCTTCCAGGGTGGCTTCCAGTGCGGCCACTGCGATGGCCGGCGCGGTGTTGCGACCGACTGGTTCCAGCAGGATCGCCTGCGGCTCCACGCCCAGCTGCTGCAGCTGTTCGGCGGCAACAAAGCGGTGCTCTTCGTTGGCCACCACCAGCGGCGCCCGGCCGGCGATTGGCGCGACACGCTGCCACGTGGCCTGCAGCATGGTCTGCTCACCGGCCAGTGCCAGGAACTGCTTGGGGTAGGCTTCGCGCGACAGCGGCCACAGCCGCGTGCCGGAACCGCCAGACAGGATGACCGGAAGGATGTCGTTCATCAGGCTGTGCCTCAGGATGCCTTGAGCAGCTGGGAGATCTCATCGGTGCGCTGCTGCAGCAGTGCCGCATCGCCTCGCGATTCCACGTTCAGGCGCAGCAGCGGCTCAGTGTTGGAGCTGCGCAGGTTGAAGCGCCACTGGCCGAAATCCGCGCTGATGCCATCGGTATGGTCAAGGGTCGGGCCGTGCGCGGCGAAGTGCTCCATCACCCGCGCCACCGCCAGCTTGGCGTCGCTGACCTTGAAGTTGATCTCGCCGCTGCAGGGGAACTTCTGCATGCGTTCTTCGACCAGGTCGGCCAGCGAAAGCCCGGTTTCGGACACCAGCGCGGCAATCAGCAGCCACGGAATCATGCCGGAATCAGCGTATGCGAACTCACGGAAGTAATGGTGCGCGCTCATTTCGCCGCCATACACGGCATCCTCGGCACGCATCTTTTCCTTGATGAAGGCATGCCCGCTCTTGCACAGCACGGCCTGGCCACCGGCATCTTCCACCATCTCCACGGTGTTCCACAGCAGACGCGGGTCGTGGACCACCTTGCCGCCGGGCTGGCGGGCCAGAATGGCCTTGGCCAGGAGGCCGACCAGGTAATAGCCTTCAATGAAACGGCCGGTGTGGTCGAAGAAGAAGCAGCGGTCGAAATCGCCATCCCAGGCGATGCCGAAGTCCGCACCGTGTTCGAGCACGGCCTGCGCGGTCATCTCCCGGTTCTCGATCAGCAGCGGATTGGGAATGCCGTTCGGGAAGCTGCCATCCGGTTCGTGGGCGATGCGCACGAATTCAAACGGGAGGTGCGGGGCCAGCAGGTCGACGATGGTGCCGGCGCCGCCATTGCCGGCGTTGACCACCAGCTTCAGGGGCTTCAGGGCGGCGCGGTCGACGTAGCTCAGCAGGTGCTCGATATATGCGCGCTTGTCCGGATGCGACTGGATGCCGGCCTTGGGCTCGGCGGCCGGCGCGGTATCGGCTTCCACGGCATCGGAGATGGCGAACAGGCCGGTGTCCGAACTGATCGGCCGGGCCTGCTGCTTGACCAGCTTCATGCCGTTGTAGTCCATCGGGTTGTGGCTGGCGGTGACCATCACCCCGCCGGCCGCCTTCAGGTGATCCACCTGGAAGTAGACCTCCTCGGTACCGCACAGCCCGATGTCCAGCACCTCGCGCCCGGCACCACGCAGGCCGGCGGCCAGGGCGTCCTGCAGGGCGGGGCTGGTCAGGCGCACGTCATGGCCGACCACCACGGTGCCTGGCTCCAGCTGGGCCGCCAGCGCCACGCCGATCTTCCGCGCCATATCTTCGTTCAGCTCGTCCGGCACGCGGCCGCGGATGTCATACGCCTTGAATGCGGGGAGGGTCATCGGGGGTCCTTTCTGTAGTCAGTAGGCGAGTTTAGCCGCTGCGATGTATGGGAAGCGTTTTCAGCCGGGGACGCTACCGGCAATGGCTACAATGGGCCCTTACATCAACGAGGTGAGGGCGTAGATGAGCAAGTCCCCAGACAACGGCCGGCGCGGCAAACGCTTTGCCAGCGCCGCCGACGCGCTGCAGGGTGCGGTGGCCGATGGCCAGACCCTGGCCGTCGGCGGCTTCGGCCTGTGCGGCATTCCCGAGGCGCTGATCGCCGCGCTGCGCGACACCGGGGTCAAGGACCTCACGGTGATCTCCAACAATGCCGGCGTGGACGGCTTCGGGCTGGGCCAGCTGCTGGAAACGCGCCAGATCAAGAAGATGATTTCGTCCTACGTGGGCGAGAACAAGGAATTCGAACGCCAGTACCTGGCCGGTGAGCTGGAGCTGGAGTTCAACCCGCAGGGCACCCTGGCCGAGCGCCTGCGGGCCGGCGGTGCCGGCATTCCCGCCTTCTTCACCGCCACCGGCTACGGCACGGTGGTGGCCGAGGGCAAGGAAACCCGCGAATTCGACGGAAAGCACTACGTGATGGAAACCGCGCTGCGCGCCGACGTGGCGCTGGTCAAGGCGTGGAAGGCCGACGAGGCCGGCAACCTGGTGTTCCGCAAGACCGCGCGCAACTTCAACCCGGCCTGTGCGATGGCCGGCAGGCTGTGCGTGGTGGAAGTGGAAGAAGTGGTGCCGGTGGGCAGCATCGACCCGGACCAGGTGCACCTGCCGGGCATATACGTGCACCGCATCGTGCACAACCCGACCCCGGAAAAACGCATCGAACAGCGCACCGTGCGTGCGGAGGGCAACTGACATGGCATGGACCCGCGATGAAATGGCGCAGCGCGCCGCCCGCGAACTGACCGATGGTGCCTACGTGAACCTGGGTATCGGCCTGCCGACCCTGGTGGCCAACCACATTCCGGACGGCGTGGATGTCTGGCTGCAGTCCGAGAACGGCCTGCTGGGCATCGGCCCGTTCCCCACCGATGCGGAAGTGGATGCGGACCTGATCAATGCCGGCAAGCAGACCGTGACCGCGCGTGCCGGCGCCAGCTACTTCGGCAGCCACGACAGCTTCGCGATGATCCGCGGCGGCCACGTCAACCTGGCCATCCTCGGCGCGATGCAGGTCACCGACCAGGGCGACCTGGCCAACTGGATGGTGCCGGGCAAGATGGTCAAGGGCATGGGCGGCGCCATGGACCTGGTGGCCGGCGTGCAGCGCGTGGTGGTGTTGATGGAGCACACCGCCAAGGGCGGCGAGCACAAGATCCTGCCGGCGTGCACGCTGCCACTGACCGGCGTGGGCGTGGTCGACCGGATCATCACCGACCTGGCCGTGTTCGATGTCACCGACGCGGGCCTGAAGCTCGTCGAAGCGGCACCCGGCGTGAGCGATGAAGAGCTGAAGGAAAAGACCGGCGTCAGCTTCAGCTGACCCGACGCAAGCCTGCCGGCCAACACCGGCAGGCCGACCCTGCCGCGCGCATCGCTCCGGGGCGTCATCGGCGCAATGCTAGAATTTCCGGCTTGGCTGAACCTGGAACGCTGCCGTGATCAAACCCGGGAAGGGGAAATTCTCCGTTCTGCAGCACGGGCTGGTCGGCCTTCTGATCGGCGCGCTGCTGCTGGTGGGGCTGCGTGGCATTGCCAGGGATGTGCACTTCAGTGGCGCCTTGTTGAACCAGGCATTCGTTGCCGATGCCGGTTGGATCCACTCCGTACCGCCGGAAGTGGTGGATGCCCGCACCTTGCTTGCCCAGCATCATGACCGCGGGGTGCCGCTCGCGCTGGGGCCTGGCCTGAAGGACGATTCGCTGCTGCAGCAGCGACTGTGGGAAGGCCTGTATCCCATGCGCCTGCATGAGGCCGACAACGGCCGCATGCTGTGGAAGACGCCCGGACCGCAGCGTCCCGGCTGCACCCGGATTGCAGGGAGTGAGCACCTTGTCCTCGTCGACTGCCACTGATCCCGGCGGCGGTGCCGCGCTGGGCATGCTGGCCGGCGTGCTGGCCTGCTATGCCTTTGCAGCCTTGGGCTGGGTCGGACTGCCGGCGCAGGCCGCGTTCATTGCCGTGCTTGGCTGCGCCGCATGGGCGCTGTCGGCCCTGCGCGATGCCCGCGCGGCATGGATGCTGGGCGTGGTCGGGGTGCTGCTGGTGCTGGCCCTGGGCAGCCCGTCGGATGGGTGGGACCCGCGCTCCATCTGGTTGTTCCATGCCCGGCGCATCTTCCTCGATGGGTCGCTGTACACCCAGCTCGATGGCTATGCGCCTTTCAGCCACAACGATTACCCGTCCCTGGTGCCGGTCTGGATGGCCACCGCGGCGAAGGTGGTGGGCCATTGGAACGAGATCTTCCCCAAGGCCGCGGCTACGCTGCTGTTGCTGCCGGCGCTGTTGTTGATCGCGCGCAGCCTGCGCACCTGGTGGGTGGCCGGGCTGTTCGCCGTGGCCCTGCTGAAGGTCGGTGGCAGCCACCTGGTGGACGGTTACATGGACGCGCTGCTGGCGGTCTACGCGGTAGCAGCGCTGGCTGCCGGGATGCGTGCTGCGCGTGCGCCCGTCAGCGGAAGTGGCTGGTTCGACCTGGCTGCATACGCGGCGGTGTCGGCCATCCTCTGCCTGATCAAGAACGAAGGCGTGGTGCTGGCGGTCATCGTCGCCGTCGGCGTCGTGGCGGTGACCCTGCTGCGCGAGCGGCGCATGGCGTGGGGTATCCCTGCGGCGTTCGCGCTGTCGCTGCTCCCCCTGCTGGCGTGGAAACTGGCGGTCTCCGGTGCACACCTGAGCAACGACCTGGCCGCCAGCGACCTCAGCGGCCAGCTGCTGGCGCGCCTGCCGGATCTGCCGCAAAGCATGCTGATCGTGCAGAAGCTGCTGCGTGGCATCTTCTGGGTGCCGCTGGCGTTGATGCTGGTGCTGTGGTCGCGCACCTGGCGTACGCCGGTCGCGCTGGCCGGACTGGGGGTGGCCGTGGCCTATGCGTGCGTCCTGTACGCCGTGTACCTGGGCACCCCGCACGACCTGGAGTGGCATCTGGCCACGAGCGCGCGCCGGACCGTGCTGCCGGTGCTGCTGCTGTTGATGTATGCATTGCTGGTGATGGTGGACCAGTGGAACCCGGCCGCGTCGCGCGTTGCCGCAGGAGAACGGAATGAACAAGGCAGCTGATGCGTTCGTGGTGGTCACCCCGGTGTACGAAGACCACGTGGCTTCCACCCGGTTGTTCTGCGAACTGGCACGCCTGTACGGCGACCGCGTGTACGTGGTGGCGGTGGACGACGGCTCCATCCGCGAGCCGTTGCAGCCGTCGCAGCTGTCCCGCTCGGGCGTCAGCGGCGTGGTGCTGAAACTGCGCCGCAACGTCGGTCACCAGAAAGCCATCGCGGTAGGGTTGGGGTATGTGGAAGAGAATCTTCCCGACTGCCGGCAGGTGATCGTGATGGATTCCGATGGCGAAGACCTGCCCGAGACCATCGCCACCCTGCTGGACGCGGTGCACAGCGACAAGGTGGATGTTGCGGTGGCGCGGCGCAGGAGCCGGGTCGAGACCCTGCGCTTCCGTGCGTTCTACGTGGTGTACAAGTTCATTTTCCAGCTGCTGACCGGGCGCACGATCAGCTTCGGCAACTTCATGGCGATCAAGGTCGGCGCGCTGCATCGCCTCAATGCCATGCACGAGGTCTGGACGCATGTGGCGGCCGGACTGATCGCCAGCAAGCTGCGCCTGGCCGTCTGCCCGATCGACCGCGGCCCGCGCTATGCCGGGCACAGCAAGATGAACTTCGTGGGGCTCACCCTGCACGGGTTCCGCGCGTTGATGGTGTTCGCCGAGGACGTGCTGGTCCGGGTAGGCCTGATGTGCGTACTGGTCTCTTCCGCTTCGATCGTGCTGGCGGTGGTGGCCACCCTGCTCAAGCTGGCCGGCTACGCTACCCCGGGGTGGTTCTCGATGGCGCTGGGGGTGCTGTTCCTGGTGTTCCTGCAGACCGGCACGCTGACCCTGATGACACTGATGCTCAGTGGCATCGTCCGTGGCAGCATCCAGAAGCCGGGTGCCTACCGCGACTACCTGGCCGGTGTCATCGAGGTTGCCGCCGATGTCGCGCCGCGCTGACCTCCGCCAGCTGCTGCGTTACGTCATCAATGGGCTGGTAGCGACCGGCGTGCACTTCGCGGTGCTGAGCCTGCTGGTGGAAGTGGTGCACGTGCCGTCCAAGGGCGTGGCCAACCTGCTGGCGGCAGCGGTGGCGATCGTGGCATCGTTCCTGGGCAATCGCATCTTCGTGTTCGCCGCCACCCAGGCACGCGCCAGCAAACAGCTGTGGCGGTTCGTGCTGCTGTATGCCGCCATCGCGCTGCTCAATGGCGGGTTGATGGCAATCTGGTCGGACCTGCTGAAATTCGATTACCGCGTGGGCTTCGTGCTGATCAGCATCGTGCAGTTCATCCTCTCGTTCCTGGGCAATCGCCTGCTGGTGTTCAAGCCATGAAAACCATCCTGAAGGCCGCGCTGCTGACGCTGGTCTACATCGGGCTGCTGCTGGTCATCCACTACCTGCACGTGCGCTTCTTCACCGTGGACGTGGTGTTCTACGCGGCCATCGGCGATGCCCTGCTGGCGGCGGTGGCCACCGGCCTGTTGCTGCTGGCCTCGCCCTTCCGTGCGTTCACGCCCGCCGAGCGCGTGCTGCTGGCCCTGGTCTGGCTGCTGGGTGGTTACGCGTTCGCGATCTCTGTGCCGACCGTGATCGATCGCTCGCTGTCGTTCTACATCCTGGAGAAGCTCGACCAGCGCGGTGGGGGCATCCGCCAGGACGCCTTCCAGGACGTGTTCACCAAGGAATACATGGTTGAGCATCGCCTGGTGGACGTGCGCCTGACGGAGCAGGAAAGCTCCGGCACGATCCACATCGAAAACGGCTGCGTGCTGCTGACCGACAAGGGCCGGCGCGTGGCGGGCATGAGCCGCTTCTACCGCCAGCACTTCCTGCCAAAACAGCGCCTGCTGCTGGGCAAGTATTCCGACGACCTGACCGACCCGTTCCGCCACAGCCGCCAGGACGTCACCTACCAGTGCGGCCTCACGAAGCAGCGGCGGTAGAGCGGACTGTCAGTCCGCTGCCTTTCGCGCCAGGAAACAGCCGCCCAACGGGCCGCGCAACCCATATGAAGCAGCCGTCTAACAGACGGCTCTACCGGGATTCGCTCAGCAGATTGTCAAAATATGCAATCGTCCGCCGCAACCCGTCTTCCAGCTTCACCTGAGGCTCCCACCCGCCGAGCCTGCTCTTCGCCAACGTGATATCCGGCTGGCGCTGCATCGGGTCATCCTGCGGCAACGGTTTGAACACCAGCTTCGAGCCCGAGTTGGTCAAGGCAATCACGGTCTCGGCCAGTTCGCGGATGGTCATCTCGGCCGGATTGCCCAGGTTGCAGGGCCCGGTGAAATCCTTGTCGGTGGCCATCAAGCGGATGAAGCCGTCGATCAGATCGTCCACGTAGCAGAACGAACGGGTCTGCTGGCCTTCGCCATAGATGGTGATGTTCTCCCCGCGCAGTGCCTGCACGATGAAATTGGACACCACGCGTCCATCATTGGGGTGCATGCGCGGGCCATAGGTGTTGAAGATGCGCGCCACCTTGATGTCCAGCCCATGCTGGCGGTGGTAGTCGAAGAACAGCGTTTCCGCGCAGCGTTTGCCTTCGTCGTAGCACGAACGCGGACCGATCGGGTTGACGTTGCCCCAGTACTCCTCGCGCTGCGGGTGCACGCTCGGGTCGCCGTACACCTCGCTGGTGGAGGCCTGGAAGATCCGGCAGTCCAGCCGCTTGGCCAGACCCAGCAGGTTGATCGCCCCGTGTACCGAGGTCTTGGTGGTCTGTACCGGGTCATGGCTGTAGTGCACCGGCGAAGCCGGGCAGGCCAGGTTCCAGATCTCGTCCACCTCGATGTACAGCGGGAAGGTCACATCGTGGCGCAGGAACTCGAAATGCGGGTTCGGCAGCAGGTGGGCGATATTGCGCTTGGTGCCGGTGAACAGGTTGTCCGCGCACACCACTTCGTGGCCCTGGTCGAGCAGGCGCTCGATCAGGTGCGAACCCAGGAAACCGGCGCCCCCGGTAACCAGGACGCGCTTGCTGCTGTCGTGACTTCTCATTGCTGATCCTTTGCGGGTGGCCGGCGATTGTAGGCCGCTCAGCCTGGCCGGGCGTAGGGGTAGGCTGCTGCATCCGTCCCGGCGGTGCCGCCCAGTGCGGTGACGGTATCGCAGATGCGGAACCCGGCGGCGTTGACGGTGGCGCCGGTCAGCCGTTCCAGCGCGTGCGCAAGCGTGCCGTCGATCTGCCCCCGCTCGGTATCGAACTCGCTGGGTGAGAGGTGCGCGTCCAGCAACGGCCGCAGCGCGGCCAGCCGGACCCAATACATGCTGCCGGCGGCGAACACGGCATCGTTCTTCGCCGCGGGCAGGCCCAGGCGGGCATGCAGGTACGCCAGTGCCTCTGCGTTGCCGCCGACATAGTCGGCGGCGTTCAGCAGATGCCCCGCGGGCGCGACCAGGCCCAGTCCGGGGTCCGCCTGGAAGGCGGCCACCATGGCGCGCGCACGCTCGCCACCCAGCAGCGCGCCGAGCATGTCCTGCCGCCACTGGTTGCCGTTGTCGCGGTGGGTCGAACGCTTGGTGTGCAGCTTCAGAACCAGATCTTCGTTCTCGTTCAACAGCCGGTCGGCAACGTGCAGGAAGGGAAGGATGTCGCGGCCATGGTTGTCGTACGCCAGGATTTCGGCGGCGGTGCCCACCTGTTGCAGCATCGCCTGCACCGCCTCCACGCGGTCCGGCGCGGTGGTGACCAGCAACCGGGCTTCGATGCCGCTGGCAGCGACCTGCTGCAGCAATTCTTCCAGCACCTCCAGGTACCAGGCATGGATCACCACGCAGGGGCGGCGCGGCGCAGGCTGGCGGGTCTGCAGGGCGCGCCGGGTGGCGGCCAGCCACGCGTGACCCAGGCGCTGGTCCGGCTCCAGAACGGCGCTTTCGGCCCATTCGTTCCAGGCGTTGATGAAGACCAGGCGCTGGTCAACCGGCGTATCGGCCAACCGGCCGTGGATGGTGGCGTGCAGCCAGTCGCCATAGGCGCGCGGTGATGCATGCAGCAGCACCCGGCCGCGGCCGGGGCGGCGTGCTTCGTTGTCCCACCCCGGGTTGACGCCGGGATGCAGGCGGTAAGGCCGCGCGGGGGAAGCCAGGCTTTCTGCGGCCAGCTCGCGCCAGTCGCGCACATCACCTGCATAGTCGGGGTTGATCAGGAGCTGGTTGGCCGACAACGAGGTCGGGTTGACCACGTTCGGCGGGAACTCCACGGCGGAATCGAAGCCGATCTCGCGGGGGTCGGGCCGCTCGAAACTCTGCACGTAAGCCAGGTGGATCTCGCCAATGTCGTGGTTGCGGCACCAGTCGCGCCAACGTTGTGCGGTCGCCTTGGGATCGGGCAGCAGCTGCGGGCGATACACCAGCAGCATAGGGCTGCCATCCACTTTCAATGCGCGGCGGTCGCGCAGGTATTCGGCGACGTGGGCAATGAACGCCAGGTCGTCTTCCGGCGTGTGCTGCTGGCCGATCAGCACGTCGTGGTTGCGCCCGTCCCAACGGCGGGTCCAGTTTTCATTGGCCCAGCACAGACAGAACGGCAGCGCGATGCTGGCGTCGGCCAGCCACTGGCGCAGCGGTGACTCCATCAGGGTCTGGCCGGAGAACCAGTAGAAGTAGAAGCAGAATGCGCCGATGCCATGGTCCGTCGCGAGCCGTGCCTGGTCGCGCATCACCTGCGGGTTGCGCAGGTCATAGAACCCCAGGTCGGCCGGCAGCCGTGGCTGGACATGGCCTTCGAACTGGGGCAGGGCGCGGGTGACATTGCGCCATTCGGTGAAGCCGGTGCCCCACCACGCGTCGTTCTGTGCGAACGGATGGAACTGGGGCAGGTAGAACGCCACCAGCGTCGCCGGCAGCGGCGAGGGCAGGGTGCCCGAGAGCCCGGCCGGCACATGGCCGATGGCCGCCTCGTCCGCCCGCACCAGTGCACGCCCGCTTCGGCGAGCTGCCCGTACCTGACCGCGCGGCGGTGGCGGACTCCAGTCGCCCACCCGGCTCAATGCCCGGTTGCGCAGCCGGTCGCGGGTGGCCTCGGGCAGCGGCAGGCGGCGGAACACCGCGCGCATGAAGGCGAATGCCTGCTGCCGGATGCGGGAGGCGGCGCTCATGGGGTCCGGGGCGGCAGCAGGGGCAGGGTCATTCAAGGGTCGCGTGGCAGGTGACACCCGGCATTGTCTTGCAACACACCGCGCGGGGGCAAACCTGCCAATGCGGGGCGTTCACCCTGCCCATTCCCTGCATTTTTCGTACGCCTCCACGCTCTCCCAGGCCTTGCCGTCCGGCGGCGCCGTGATCCGGCCCATCAGCTCCCGGGTCTTGGGCTTGTCCAGCGCGCGGCAGGCGAAGAAAGCGAAGTTCTGCAGGTTCCAGTCGGTGGGATACCGGGCCAGCACATCGTCGATGCCCCGGCGCATCAGTGGCCAGTCCACGTAGGAGTCGGTGAACAGATCGCTCCCGTACTGGTTCTGCGACGCTACCCAGTAGATCCGCGTGTACAGGGCGGCGCGGTCCTTGCGGCGGACCTTCTTCAGCGCGTGCCGTGCAAAGGACTCGATGGCTTCGGCACTGCCACCCCATTTGGGCGAGAAGTTGTTCACGGCGCCGAAGTAAAGCGGGTAAAAGCGCGGATACCGTGCCACGGCCTCATCGAATATCGCCATGTAGGTCGCATCATCCATGCTGTCGCGCTGCCCCAGTCGCAGCGTCAGCTCGTACCAGTAGGGATCGCGCGCGGCAACCGATTTCTGCTTGCCGATGAACGCGAAGGCTTCGGCATTCTGCCGACGGAACGCTTCCCAGCGGTCAGGCGGCACGGTTCGGACGTAGCCGCCGCCGCGGTAGCTCCAGGCGGTGTTGGCCAGCAGCTGCGCGGTAACCAGGCGCGGCGTCGGCGAATCCGGATAGGCGTTCCACCATGCCTCCGCCAGCGCGGCGCGGTCGTTCCAGATGACAGCGTCCCTATCGCGGGTGTTGAAGTAGTTCGACACGCCGTCGTAGTACTGGGTCAGCATGAAGACGCCACTGCCGGTACGTGCTTCGGTGCTGCGATATTGCTCGGCCAATGCTTCCAACGTCTCGAAGTCGCGGGCTTCCATCAGCGCGCCGACCATCGTCATTACCTCCGCCCGCTCGGCGTGTTCATCGGCGCGTACGGGCACGACCGGCACCACCCCGACAAGCAGAACCACGGCTGCAATCCATCTCTGGAACATCGACATCGCCCCCCTGGCGATCAACAGCCGTCGAGTGTAGCCGAGGCCGGTCCGGCGCATGCGGCGCGATCCGGGCCATGCTAGCGTTCCGCCATGGACCTCCACCTCCCCGACGCCCAGGTGCACTGGCACCGCCACTGGTTGGCCGCCGCCGAGGCGGACGCCCTGCAGCGCCAGCTGCGCGGCGAGGTGCCGTGGGACGTGCACAGGATCAAAATGTTCGGCAGGCAGGTGGATTCACCACGGCTGAGCTGCTGGATGGGTGACCCGGCGGCCCGTTACCGCTATTCGGGCACCGACTTCGTGCCGCACGCCTGGCATCCCGCGTTGGTCCCGCTCCGCGACGCCTTGGGCCAGTTCTGCGGCCAGCCGTTCAACAGCGTGCTGCTCAACTGCTACCGCGACAACGACGACGGCATGGGCTGGCACAGTGACAACGAACCCGAACTGGGACCCACGCCGGTGATCGCCTCGCTCAGCCTCGGCGCCGCCCGCCGGTTCCTGCTGCGCCGACGCGATGACCATGCGCGCAAGGCGGAGGTCACCCTGGGTCATGGCGACCTGCTGGTGATGGGCGGGCGCACGCAGACCTTCTACCAGCACGCCCTGCCAAAAAGCGCCCGGCCCTTGGCCGAACGCATCAACCTCACGTTCCGTTGGATCAACGCAACCGCGTCGGGATGACTGCGGCCGTGTGGCTGTCGGCCTGGCCGGTGGTGAGGGTCCACCCGACCAGTTCGGTGGTGACCGCCTGGAGGCCCTGCTCGAGCGCCCGGGCCACATCGCCGGTGGCGGTGCTGCCTACCGGCTGTTCCTGGCGGAACGTGCGGTCGGCGACCACGCGCTGGTCGATCACGTGGATCAGCTTGGCGTTGATCTCGATGAAAGCGGTCGGGGTCGGCTGGCCGCGGTAATCGGATTCGAAACGGCGTACATCCAGCGCCAGCTTGTAGTCGGCGCGGATGCCGGTGGTGGCACGCGCCACGCCGGTGATGCGGCCGGAATCCTCGAACGCGCGCACCAGCGCGTCGTCGACCATGTCGGTGGCGGGCTGCGCCCAGCTCACGCCCTTGTACACCTCAAGCTCGCCCGGGTTCGGCCGCACGTTGATGCGCGGGCTGTCGACCACGCGCGCGGCGGTCGGCTTGACCAGCACCAGCGCCCAGTCGACCTTCGGCCAGGACGGGTCGGGCTGGATCTTCACCACGGGGGAGTAGATGGTGACCTGGCTGCGTTCGCCGCCGCCCAGCAACGAAGAGCAGGCGCCCAGCGCGATCATCAGTGCCGCCGGCAACAGCAGGCGGGGCAGGGAGGCGGGCAGGAGAGGGAAGCGGCTCATTTGGGTTCGAACTCCTTCGGCGCGTCGCGGCCCAGCAGGTAGCGGGCCGGGTTGTTGTCCAGTTTGTCGCTGACCCGGCGCAGGTCGCGGATCAGCCCGCGCAGCTCGGTCAACGTCGGCCCGAGCTGGGCCAGGCCATCGTTGGCGAAGCTGTTGATGGCCGCGCGGTTCTCGCCGAGGATCGAATCGGCACTGCCGGCCGCCGAATCGAGCTTGGTCAGGGTGGTTTCCAGCTTGTCCAGGATCGGCGGCAACTGCTGCACCAGGTTGGTGTCCAGGCGCTGGATGGTGCCGTTGGTGGTCTTCAGCGTGCTGTCCAGGCTGCGCGCGGCATCACGCGCGCTGAGCAGCAGCGCCTGGGTGCCCTGGTCGCGGTCGGCCAGGCCGCCGCTGATGGTTTCCAGGTTGGCCAGGGTGGCGTTGATGCTGGCCACGTTGCGGTCGCTCAGCACCTGGTCCATGCGCTCGACGATGCGGTTGGCTACGTCGGTGATGTTCTGCAGTGCCGATGGCGTGGTCGGGATGATCGGCGCCGGGTCCTTGTTCACCGCGGTCAGCGCCTGCGCCTGCGGCGTGCCGCCGCTGAGCTGGATGATCGACGGCCCGGTCAGGCTGGTGATGGCCAGCTTGGCGCGGGTGTCGGTCTTGACCGGCGTGTTCGAGTTGAGGCGGATCCGCGCGACCACCTGGCGCGGGTCATCCGGCACCAGGTTCAGTTCGGTGATCGAGCCGACCGCGATGCCGTTGTACTGCACCGGGCTGCCCACCGACAGGCCGGTGACGGCCTCGCGGAACACCACCCGGTACTCGGTCCAGGTGCGGTCGGAGGAGTACTTGGCCGCCCACAATCCGAAGGCCAGCAATGCCAGCCCCACGATCAGGGTGAACGCGCCGATCAGTACGTAATTGGCTTTGGTTTCCATGGCTTACTCGCTCTTCTGCTTGGCAGCGCGTGCAGCACGCGCACGCGGTCCGTGGAAATATTCCTGGATCCACGGATGCTCCAGTTGTTCGATCTCATGCAACGGTGCGTTGGCGATCACCTTGTGGTCGGCCAGCACCGCCACCCGGTCGCAGATCGCATACAGGGTGTCCAGGTCATGGGTGATCAGCAGCACGGTCAGGCCCAGCGCTTCCTGCAGGGTCTTGATCAGGCGGTCGAAGGCGGCCGCGCCGATCGGGTCCAGCCCGGCGGTGGGCTCGTCCAGGAACAGCAGGGGCGGGTCCAGCGCCAGCGCGCGCGCCAGGCCGGCGCGCTTGCGCATGCCGCCGGAGAGCTGCGAGGGCAGCTTGTTGATCGCGTCGGCCGGCAGGCCGGCCAGCTTCACCTTCAGCAGGGCCAGTTCGTAGTGCCAGCGCTCGGGCAGTTCGCCGTGGTGTTCCTTCAGCGGCACCTGCACGTTCTCGCCCACGGTCATGGACGAGAACAGCGCGCCATCCTGGAACAGCACGCCGGTGTTGCGTTCGATGTGCAGGCGGTCGGCGCGGTTGTCCGAGCGCGCATCCACGCCCAGCACCTCGATCTCGCCGGCATCGGGATGGCGCAGGCCCAGGATGCTGCGCATCAGCACCGACTTGCCGGTACCCGAACCGCCCACCACGCCCAGGATCTCGCCGCGGCGCACCTCCAGGTCGAGCCCGTCATGCACGGTCTGGCTGCCGAAGCGGTTGGTCAGCCCACGCACGCGGATCGCCAGGCCGTCTTCATCGGCCAGGTCCACGCGGGTGTCTTCATCAGGGGCGGCTGTGGTCGTCATCACCAATCCATGTGCATGAACCACAACGCGGCGAACGCGTCGATGATGATCACCAGCGAGATGGTCTGCACCACGCTGGAAGTGGTGCGCTCACCCACCGACTGCGCGGTGCCTTCCACCTTCAGCCCTTCCAGGCAGCCGATCAGGCCGATCACGGCGGCGAACACCGGCGCTTTGGACAGGCCCACCAGCATGTGCCGCACTTCGATGGTGTCGTGCAGGCGCGCCAGGTACATCTGCGGCGGAATATCCAGGTCGAACGCGCCCACGGTGACGCCACCGGCCAGGCCGGCGATCATCGCCACGAAGGTCAGCAGCGGCAGGGTGATCAGCAGCGCGATCAGGCGCGGCAGCACCAGCAGGTCGACCGGGTCCAGGCCCAGGGTCTGGATGGCGTCGATTTCCTCGCGCGCCTTCATCGAGCCGATCTGCGCGGTGAACGCGCTGGCGGTGCGGCCGGCCAGCACGATCGCGGTAAGCAGCACCGCGAATTCGCGCAGGAAGGCGATGCTGACCAGCTCCACCACGTAGATCTCGGCGCCGAAGTCACGCAGGATGGTCGAGCCCAGGAACGCGATCACCGCACCCACCAGGTAGGACAGCAGCGCCACCAGCGGCACCGCATCCAGCCCCACCTGCTCCATGTGGTGCACGGTGGCGGTAAGTCGGAAACGGCGCGGCTCGCGCAGCAGGCGGCCGCCCTTGACCAGGTTCTCGCCCAGGAAGCTGGCCAGCGCCACGATGTTGTGGCCGGTGGCATGCACGCTGCGACCCAGCCGCTCCAGCGCGGCCAGCACGCCGAAGTCGCGCTTGGCCTTGGGGCGGTCGTCGGCCACTTCTTCGATGGTGCACACCAGCGCGCGGTGGTCCTCGCGGAAGGTCAGTGCATCCTCGGCCAGGTCGGCACGATGGGCCACGCGCAGTACCTGCAGCACGCCAGCCGAATCCAGCTGGGTGATGCCGCTGGCATCGATGCCGGTGACTTTTTCCGGTGCCGCGCGCAGCACTTCGGCCGCGTCCAGCGCGGTGCGCAAGGTCCACTGCCCGGACAACCGGATGAGACCGGGGTCCTGTGGATCCTGTTCAAGTTTGGGAGTCTGGTCTGGCGTCATGGGGCGTCCTCCACGCAGCATAACCTGTCTGCGTGGATGCCAAGTGTGTGTGCGCCCCGACATCGGGTAATACTACGCCGCATGTCTGCCGACGCACCCGCCATTGCCACCCCTCCGGCCACCTACGCACAGCGGGTGGCCTTCGTATCCGAGATCGCCGGACGGCTGCACAGCTACGGCACCACGGCCCAGCGGCTGGAGGCGGCGGTGGTTGCGCTGTCGCAGCGGCTGGACCTGGACTGCGAGCCGTGGTCGAACCCGACCGGGCTGATCCTGAGCTTCAGCGACCCGACCAAGGCCATCGGTTCATCGGACATCACGCGCGTTATCCGGCTGGCACCGGGCGAAAACGACCTGCACAAGCTCAGCATCGCCGACCAGATCACCGAAGCGGTGGCCAACGGCACCATGAGCATCGCCCAGGGCCATACCGCACTGCGGCAGCTGGACAAGGACCCGGGCCGGCGCGGCAAGATCCGCATGATCCTGTCCTACAGCCTGGGCGCGGCCGGCGTGGCCGGGCTGTGGAAACTGCCGTGGCTGGATATCGCCACCGCCGGGGTGATCGGGTTGCTGATCGGGCTGATGACGCTGGTCACCGACCGCCGCCCGGCCAGCCGCGAAGCCAGCGAGGCATTGGCGGCACTGCTGGCCGGTACGGTGGCGGCGCTGGTGGCCTCGTTCGTGGGCGCGCTCAACCTCAATACCGTCATCATCGCGTCGCTGGTGGTGATGCTGCCCGGCATGTCGCTCACCAACGCGGTCAACGAACTGGCCAGCCAGCACTGGGTATCGGGCACCGCGCGGTTTGCCGGCGCCATCACCACCATCCTCAAGCTCACCGTCGGCGCGGTGATCGCGGTGACGCTGTCGGGCATCATCGGGCTGGACCCGGTGGTGCGCGCATCGCGCCCGCAGGCCGACTGGGTGGAATGGAGCGCGCTGCTGATCGCGGCGTTCGCGTTCGCGATGCTGTTCAAGGCCCACCGCCGCGATTACCCGTGGGTGATCGCGGCCTCGGTGGCCGGCTATGCGATCTCCAAGTTTGCCGGCCAGGCGTGGGGCCTGCCGGCCGGCATCTTCATGTCGGCGATGGTGATGACCGCCGCAGGCAACCTGTTCGGCCGCCTGGTGCAGCGACCGGGCGCAATCATCCGCCTGCCCGGCATCATCATGCTGGTGCCCGGCAGCACCAGCCTGCGCGGCGTGCTCACGTTGGTGCAGCAGCAGGACATGAGTGCCGGCCAGACCGTACTGATGACCGTGCTCAACGTGGTAATGGCACTCGTGGCGGGATTATTGTTCGGCAACCTGCTGGTGCCGGCGCGAAAGAATCTGTGAGTTTCTGAGAGTTTCCGAAGGCCTGCTCACGTAACCCCAAAAAAAAACGCCAGCCATCCCGGCCGGCGTTTCAATGCGCGCGCCATCGGCGCATCGCTTACTTCTTGATCAGGAAATCTTCCAGCTTCTTGCCCTTGGTGGTGTGCGCGGCCAGCCAGCGCGGCTGCTTGCCACGTCCGGTCCAGGTTTCCTTCGGGTTGGCCGGGTTGCGGTACTTCGGGGCAACCTTGCCCAGCTTGCGCACGGCCTTGGCCGGTGCTGCGCCGGCGGCCTTGCTGGCGCGGCCGCGGGTGGGGGCGACAACGCCCGCCACTTCTTCCAGGGTGTATCCGTTTGCCTTGGCCAACTTGGTCAGCTGTGCGCGGACCTTGGTGATGGCCGGGCGCTTGGCGACGATCGTCTGCTGCTTCTTGGCGTTCTTGATCAGGGCGCCCAGCTCTTTGGCGGACAAACCACTCAGGTCAATACTCATCAACTGCTCCGGAATCTAAAAATAGAAGGACGGGGTTGAGCCAGTCCTTGGCGCGGCAACAGCATACATTCTCATTTCGAAGATGCACAGCGCGCAGAAATAATCAATGGAAACGGGACAATAAAATGCCGGGATATCCCACCCGGCACTGTCATCACTTCGTCAGCCTGGCCATCAGCGCGTCGCGGTCCAGGCTCTCCGCTTCGCTGGCACTGCGCGCGCGGTACTCGAACGTACCGGCGGCCAGGCCGCGTTCGGACACCACCACCCGGTGCGGCACGCCGATCAGTTCCATGTCGGCGAACATCGACCCCGGGCGCAGCCCGCGGTCGTCCAGTGCGGCATCCAGGCCGGCGGCCTGCAGCTCGGCCAGCAGTTCGGCAGCGGCACTGGCCACGGCGTCGTCCTGCTTGGGGTTGATCACGCACACCACCACCTGCCACGGCGCCATCGCGTCGGGCCAGATAATGCCGGCATCGTCATGGTTCTGTTCGATCGCCGCGGCAACGATGCGCGAGATGCCGATGCCGTAGCAGCCCATCGCCATCACCGCGGCCTTGCCGTTTTCGTCCAGCACGGTGGCATTCAACGCCTGCGCATACTGGCGGCCGAGCTGGAACACGTGGCCTACTTCGATACCGCGTGCCACGCGCAGTTCGCCACCATCGGCGGCACGGTCGCCTTCCTTCGCATTGCGGATGTCGGCCACTTCCGGCTCGGGCAGGTCACGGCCCCAGTTGACGCCGGCAATATGGAAACCGGCTTCGTTGGCGCCGATGACGAAATCGGCCATCGCGGCGACGTCGCGATCGGCCACGATGCGGATCGGCTTGGCCGGATTGAGCGGGCCCAGGAAGCCCGGTTCGCTGCCGAGGTGCGTGGCGATTTCCGCCTCACCGGCCATGCGGTAGCCCTGCAGGCCCTGGACCTTGCCCAGCTTGATCTCGTTGACGTCGTGGTCGCCGCGCACCAGCGCCAGCACGAAGCCGGCTTCGGTCATGATCGCGATCGACTTGACGGTACGCTCCAGGCCCAGGCCGAGCAGGGCGGCGACCGCCTCGCAGGTTTTCTGGGTGGGGGTGTCGACCTTGCGCAGCGCTTCGCTGGCGGCCGGGCGCGGGCCCGGGGCAGCGGCGACGGCGGCTTCCATGTTGGCCGCGTAATCGGAGCCGGTGGAGAACACCAGCGCGTCTTCGCCGGAATCAGCGATGACGTGGAATTCCTGCGAGGCGTCGCCGCCGATCGCGCCGGAATCGGCCTGCACCATGCGGAAGTCCAGGCCCAGGCGGGTGAACACGCGGGCGTACGCCGCCTTCATGTTCTCGTATTCGCGTACCAGGCAGGCGTCGTCCAGGTGGAAGGAATAGGCATCCTTCATCAGGAACTCGCGCGCGCGCATCACGCCGAAGCGCGGGCGGATCTCGTCGCGGAACTTGGTCTGGATCTGGAAGAAATTCACCGGCAGCTGCTTGTAGCTGTTCAGTTCCTGGCGCGCGAAATCGGCGGCGGCCTCTTCAGCGGTGGGGCTGTAGCAGAACACCTGCTCCTTGCGGTCCTTGATCTTGAGCAGCTGCGGGCCGAACTTTTCCCAGCGCCCGGTGGCCTCCCACAGGTCCTTGGGCTGGATGGTCGGCACCTGGAACTCAATGGCGCCGGCACGCTCCATTTCCTCGCGCACGATGCGCTCGACCTTGCGCAGCACGCGCAGGCCCAGCGGCGACCAGATATACAGCCCCGAGGCGAGCTTGCGGATCATGCCCGCGCGCAGCATCAGCCGGTGGCTGGTCAGCTCGGCGTCGCCGGGGGTTTCCTTGGTGGTGTGCAGGTGGAACTGGGAGAGGCGCATCGTCGGCTTCGCTGAACGGCTGGGAGGCAATATTCTGCCAGCCCGGCCGGCGACGTGCCCAATCCGCCGCAATTCCACCGCCCCTCCGGTAGCCCCCGACCGTTGGTCGGGGGGAGACCGGTCAGGCCGCAGGCTTGCAGTACGCCTTGATGCCGGCTTCGGCCAAGGTCTTCTGCGCTTCGCGCTGGCCGTCATCCAGCGGGGTATCCGGCTTGCCGTCGCCATTGGTGTCCTGCAGTACCGCGCCCTTGCCGTTGAGCAGGGACAGGTTGGTGCGGGCGGTGGTGCAGTCGGCCGATTCGGCGGCGGCGGGCTCGGCTGCCGCAGTGCGGCCGGCCGGGTCGCGGGTCTGGATCTTGCGCTCTTCGGCCTTCTGGCCGGTGGGCGGCTTCTCCGAATACTGGGTCACGCCGTTGGCGTCCTTCCATTTGTAGACGGTTCCGGCGCTGGCCGAAGCGCTGGCAAGCAGCAGCAGGCAGCACACGAGGGGCAGGGCACGCATGGCAACTCCGGGCAGCGGGGGACAGAGGCGCGATTGCAGCATTCCCGCCCCGTGCTGGCAAGCCTCCCCCCAAACCGGGCCGCAGCCACTAAACTGGCGGGCATGGATCAGATGAAACCCCCGCCGCGCTCGCGCAGCATTTATTTGCTGCCCAACCTGTTCACTACCGCCGGCCTGTTCGCCGGGTTCTACGCGATCATCGCGGCGGCCAACGGCGATTTCGTCAATGCCGCCATCGCCGTGTTCGTGGCGGCGGTGATGGACGGCCTGGATGGCCGGGTGGCGCGCCTGACCGGGACCAGCAGCGAGTTCGGCGTGCAGTACGACTCGCTGGCCGACCTGGTCAGCTTCGGCATGGCCCCGGCGCTGGTGATGTACCACTGGTCGCTGTCGTGGCTGAAATTCGACGACCCCGTCCTGGGCCGGGTCGGCTGGGCGGTGGCGTTCCTGTATGCCGCATGCGCGGCGCTGCGCCTGGCCCGCTTCAATACGCAGGTCAGCGTGGTCGACAAGCGCTGGTTCATCGGCCTGGCCAGCCCGGCCGCGGCCGGACTGATGATGTCGTTCGTGTGGGCCTTCGCCGATGGCCAGCTGGGCTGGGATGGCAATGAGCTGCGCTACGTGGCGCTGGCCGTGACCCTGGTGGCAGCGCTGCTGATGGTGAGCCGGATCCGCTTCTGGAGCTTCAAGGGCAGCGGCGAGAAAGGCCCGCGTGCCGATCGCGTGCCGTTCCTGGCGCTGGCGCTGGTGCCGATCGCCATTGCCATCATGGTCATCGACCTGCCGCGCGTGCTGTTCGCGGTCGGCGTGATCTACGCGCTGTCCGGGCCGGTCAGCTGGCTGTGGCAGCGTACCCGCAAGACGGCCGAGCCCGGCGCGTGAGCAGCCCGGCCGACCCGTCACTGTGGACCCCGGCGCAGCAGTCCTGGCTGCAGGCGATGGGCTACACGGTGTTCGTGGACGGCAATGTTGAACCGGCGCCGGACGCGCAGATCGAACTCGCCGCGGCACCCGCCGCCGACCAGGCACTCCCGCCCGCCCCACGGCGCGACGCACCGTCGCGCATGGAAGACGCACCCCCGCCAGCGCGCGGCAACGCGCCCAGCGACGATGCTCCCGCCCCCCGGCGCCGCACCGCGCCCGCTGCCGAAGCGCCTGCCGCGCCCGTGCGCGCCGGTGCCCGCCGTCCCGCCGTCCGTATGCCGCCGCCGCTGCAGATCGCGCTGCTGCGCGCCTCGGGCTGCAACCCCAATGATCCGGACACCCAGGCGCTGATGGCCGGCTGGAACCTGGACGAACTGCGCGGCAATGCCGCCGCCAAGCGCGCGTTGTGGCCGCAGTTGAGGGCACTGCGCAAGCGGGGCCGCGGGTGAGCGCGGTCAGTTCGCCGCGGCCGATGAGGCTGCGCGCGCTGCGCGAGGTCGACCTGGATGCGGTGATGGAAATCGAGCTGCGCGGGTATCCGTTCCCGTGGACGCGCGGCATCTTCGTCGATTGCCTGCGCGCCGGTTATCCGGCCTTGGCGCTGGACGACGACGGCGTGCTGGTGGGGTATGGGGTGCTGAGCATCGCCGCCGACGAAGCGCACGTGCTCAATGTCTGCATCGATCCGGCCTGCCAGACCCGTGGCCTGGGCCGGCGGCTGTTCCGCGCGCTGGTGAAGCTGGCGCGCGAGCATGGCGCCCACCGGGTGTTCCTGGAAGTGCGCCCGTCCAACACCCCGGCGGTGGCGCTGTACCACAGCGAAGGCTTCAACGAGATCGGCCGGCGCCCACGCTATTACCCCGCGCGCGATGGGCGCGAGGACGCGCTGGTGATGGCGATCGAACTGGTAGACGACGACATCCAGACGATGCCGCCGTTGTAAGTGCCGCCACGCCCTGCGTGGCTGCGAACCGCGGTAGGTGGCGACCGTTGGTCGCCACGCTCCAACCCGTTACAGCTTCGCGCGCTGCGCGACCAGGCCTTCCAGCTGCGCCGTCCAGTCGACCAGGCGCACGCGCTCCTGTTCGATCACCGCCGCCGGCACCTTGTCGGTGAACCTGGACAGCTTGGTGGCGCTCTTTTCCTTCTCCGCCTCCACCCGCGCGATTTCCTTGTCCAACCGGGCGCGTTCGGCGCCCAGGTCGACCAGGCCTTCCAGCGGCACCAGCAGCTTCAGCTCGCCCACGATGGCGGTGGCGGCCGGCGGGGTGTCCGCATCGCCGCCCAGCCATTCGATGCGTTCCAGCTTGAGCAGGAACGACAGCGACGAGGTGAAGCGGGCCACGCGGTTGCGGTCGTCCTCGTTGCCACCCTGCAGCAGCAGGCTCACCTGCTTGGCCGGCGGCACGTTCAGTTCGCTGCGCACGCGGCGCAGCGCGCTGACCATCGACTTCAGCCACTCCACGTCGGCCTCGGCACGCGCGTAATCGCCGGCGAACTCCTCCGCGGTGGGATAGGCGCGCAGCGAGATGGTGTCGCCGTCCAGACCCAGGCGCGGCGCCACCTGGCGCCACAGCTGTTCGGTCACGAACGGGGTCAACGGGTGCAGCAGGCGCAGCAGCGCTTCCAGCACGTACAGCAGGGTGTGGCGGGTGCTGGCCGCGTCGTCGGCGTTGTCGCCGTTGAGCGCCGGCTTGGTCAGCTCCAGGAACCAGTCACAGAACTCGTTCCAGGCGAACTCGTACAGCGCCTGCGCGAGCAGGTCGAAGCGGTAGTTGGCGTAATGCGCCTGCGCCTCGGCCGACACCGCCGCCAGGCGCGCCAGGATCCAGCGCTCGGCGTCGGTGCGCGGCTGCGGCACGCCGTTGAACTGCGCGCCTTCGGTGTTCATCAGGGTGAAGCGGCTGGCGTTCCACAGCTTGTTGCAGAAGTTCTTGTAGCCCTCGGCGCGGCTCATGTCGAACTTGATGTCGCGGCCGTGGGTGGCCAGCGCGGCGATGGTGAAGCGCAGCGCGTCGGCACCGTGGGCAATGATGCCGTCCGGGAAATCCTTGCGGGTCTGCTTCTCGATCTTCGGCGCGTCCTTGGGCTTCATCAGCCCGGTGGTGCGCTTGGCGACCAGGTCGTCGATGGAGATGCCGTCGATGATGTCCAGCGGGTCGAGCACGTTGCCCTTGGACTTGGACATCTTCTGGCCCTGCGCATCGCGGATCAGGCCGGTGATGTAGACGTCCTTGAACGGGATCTTCCCGGTGAAGCTGTCGGTGGCCATGATCATGCGGGCCACCCAGAAGAAGATGATGTCGAACCCGGTGATCAGCACCGACGACGGCAGGTAGCGCTCGAAACCGCGCTCGGCCATCGCCTGTTCGTTCGGCCAGCCCAGGGTGGAGAACGGCCACAGCTGCGAGGAGAACCAGGTTTCCAGCACGTCGCTGTCCTGGGTGAGCACCACATCGGCCCCCAGCCCGGCGCGCGCGCGCGCGTCCGCTTCATCGCGGCCCACGTAGCAGGTGCCGGCCGCGTCGAACCACGCCGGAATGCGGTGGCCCCACCACAGCTGGCGGCTGATGCACCAGTCCTGGATGTTTTCCATCCAGTGGCGGTACGTGTTGATCCAGTTGGCCGGGACGAACTGGATGGACCCGTTTTCGACCAGTTCCAGGCCGCGCTGGGCCAGCGCGTCCATCTTCACGAACCACTGGTCGGTCAGGTAGGGCTCGATCACCTGCTGGGTGCGGTCGCCGCGCGGCACCTGCAGCTTGTGCGCCTTGGTCTCGACCAGGATGCCCAGTTCTTCCAGTTCGGCCAGGATGACCTTGCGCGCTTCGTAGCGGTCCAGCCCGCGGTACTTTTCCGGGGCGTTGTCGTTGATCGCCGCCACCGGGGTGAACAGGTTGATCATCGGCAGGTTGTGGCGCAGGCCGACCTGGTAGTCGTTGAAGTCGTGCGCCGGGGTGACCTTGACCACGCCGGTACCGAACGCGCGGTCTACATAGTCATCGGCGATCACCGGCACGCTGCGCCCGGTCAGCGGCAGGGTGACGCTGCGGCCGATCAGGTGCGCGTAGCGCTCGTCTTCCGGGTGCACCATCACCGCCGTATCGCCCAGCAGGGTTTCCGGGCGGGTGGTGGCCACGACGAGATACGGGCGGGTTTCGCGCAGGGTCTCGTTGCCGTCGACGTCGCGCTCGACATGCTCGTAGCTGGCGCCGTCTTCCAGCGCGTAGGCGATCGACCACAGGAAGCCGTCTTCCTCCACGCTTTCCACTTCCAGGTCGGAAATGGCGGTCTTCAGCACCGGGTCCCAGTTGACCAGGCGCTGGCCACGGTAGATCAGGCCCTGCTCATGCCAGCGCAGGAACGCTTCGACCACCGCTTCGGACGGTTGCGGGTCCATGGTGAAGGTGCTGCGCGACCAGTCCGCCGAGGTGCCCATGCGGCGCATCTGGCGCTCGATGATGTCGCCCGACTGCGCCTTCCACTCCCACACCTTCTCGATGAACCCGTCGCGGCCCAGCGAATCGCGGCTCTCGCCGTTGCCGGCCAGCGCCAGGTTGCGCGACACCACCATTTCGGTGGCGATGCCGGCGTGGTCGGTACCCACCTGCCACAACGTGTCGTAGCCGCGCATGCGGTGGTAGCGCACCAGCGCATCCATCAGGGTCTGCTGGAAGGCATGGCCCATGTGCAGCGTGCCGGTCACGTTCGGCGGCGGCAGCAGGATGGTGTACGGCTCGCCCTTGCCGGACGGCTTGAAGTGCCCGGCCTTCTCCCAGGAGTCGTACAGCTCCGTTTCGAAGGTCTTGGGGTCGTAGCTGGAGGCAAGTTGGGTCATGCGGGGGCAACCAGGAGGCAATCGGTAAAGGATCAGGGCACCGGCGGCACCGATCAAGGGTGCCGGGCCGGGCTTACATGTCGTACTTGTTCAGGTCGAAATCCAGCGCCTTGTACTGGCGCCAGCGCTCGCGCAGCGGCTCGCGGGCTTCGGGGTCGGCCGGCACCACTTCCAGCACCCGGTCGCAGGCGCCCAGGTAGGGGTCGTCGCGCAGGTTGATCACCAGCGGGCGCGAGGCGGCATCGGTACCCGGCGCGGCGATCAGCACCAGCGCTTCTTCCTCGTCCGCGTCTTCGCCGGCGATCTGGTGCGGGATGTAGGCATCGTCGTCGAATGACCACAACAGCTCGTCCAGTTCCTCGGCCTGGGCCTGGTCGCGCGCCAGCACCAGGGTGGACAGCCCCGCGTCGTTGGCCTTGCGGGCCAGTTCGCAGACCAGCCGCAGCGGTTCGGTCAGGAACCGCGGCTTGGCGATCAGGTAGAAATCAGCCCGCGACATGGGTGTGGCCGACCTGGTCGAGCAGCCACTGGGTCAGCAGGCCGACCGGGCGGCCGGTGGCCATGCCGCGCTTGCCTTCGTCGCTGGCCACGCCGGCGATGTCCAGGTGCGCCCAGCGCTGGCCTTCGGTGAAGCGCGACAGGAAGCAGCCGGCGGTGATCGCGCCGGCCCAGCGGCCGCCGATGTTGTAGACGTCGGCGAAGCTCGAATCCAGCATCGGCTGGTATTCGTCCCACAGCGGCAGGCGCCAGGCGCGGTCGAACACGTGTTCGCCGGCGGCCAGCAGCTCATTGGCCAGGTCGTCGTGCTTGGTCATCAGGCCGGCGGTCTGGTGGCCCAGGGCGACCAGGCAGGCACCGGTCAGGGTGGCCACGTCGACCAGCGCGGCCGGCTCGAAGCGCTGCGCGTAGGTCAGCGCGTCGCACAGGATCAGGCGGCCTTCGGCATCGGTGTTGCCCACTTCAATGGTCTTGCCCGACATCGAGGTGATCACGTCGGACGGGCGGTAAGCGTTGCCGTCGATGGCGTTCTCCACCGCCGGGACCACCACCACCAGGTTCAGCGGCAGCTTGGCGGTGACCGCCGCGACGAAGGTGCCGATGACATTGGCGCCACCGCACATGTCGTACTTCATCTCTTCGATGCCGCCCTGGGTCTTCAGGTTCACGCCGCCGGTATCGAAGGTGATGCCCTTGCCGACCAGCACGTACGGCTTGGCGTCGCCGCCGTTGTTCCACTTCAGCACCACCAGGCGTGGGCGGTTGGCCGAGCCACGGGCCACGGCCAGCAGCGAACCCATGCCGAGCGCTTCCATCTGGGTCTCGTCCAGGATCTCCGCTTCGGCACCGGCATGGGCCTGGGCGAAGGCCACCGAGGATTCGGCCAGGTAGGCCGGGGTGCACAGGTTCGGCGGCAGGTTGCCCAGCTCGCGGGCGTGCTGCACGCCGGCGGCGATGGCCTGGCCCTGGGTCAGCGCCTGGCTGTCGGTGCCGGCGATGGCCAGCGTGGCCAGGCCCGGGGCCTCGGCCTTCTTGGTGCCCAGGGTGGCGGTGTACCGATAAGCGGCGTGGTCGGCGCTGATCACGGCCTGGCGGATGTTCCAGGCGGCATCGCGGCCCTTGACCTCGATCTCGGCCAGGGTGAACAGCGCATGGCGGATGACCCCGGTCTTCAGCGCGCGGCTGGCATCGCCCACCGCCTTGAGGTACTGCGGCACGCCGAACTTGGCCGGCTCGCCCAGCCCGACCACCAGCACGCGCGGGGCCTTCACGCCGGGCACGTCATGCAGCAGGGTGGTGGCGCCGGTCTTGCCGCTGACATCGCCGCGGGCGACCAGGGCGGTCAGACGGCCGCCCGACGCGGCGTCCAGGGCCTGTGCCGCCGGGCTCAGGGTCTGGTCGGCATAGGCGCCAACGATGACGCAATGGACCTCGGCCGAGGCCGGGGCAGCGTGGTTCAGGGTGAATTCCAGGGCCATTGATCAGATTCCGTTGGCAAAAACGTACAATCGCGAACTGTTTACGTCCCGTCAGTAGACTGGGCAGCCACGCGAACGAATCCGAGAGTTTAAACCACCGCCCCATGTCGAAGCTCGATCGCTATCTCCTGCGTGATTTCGTCCAGAGTTTTCTGGCCACCCTGATCGTATTGCTGGTAGTGAGCGTGGGCGGCGTGTTGGTGGACATCCTCGGCAACATCGCCGACGGCCGCCTGCCTGCCCGCCTGCTGTTCTCCCAGCTGGGCCTGCAGTTCATCGTCTACATGCCGCTGATCCTGCCGCTGGCGCTGATGCTGGGCCTGCTGCTGGCCACCGCGCGGCTGTACCGGGATTCGGAAATGGCGGTGCTGACCGCCATTGGCGTGGGGCCCAAGCGGCTGCTGCGGCCGGTGCTGATGCTGGTGCTGCCGGTGGTCGGGCTGATCGCCCTGTGCTCGCTGTGGCTGGGCCCGTGGGCCGACCGGACCAGTGAGCAGATGGTTGAGGACGCCAACAAGAGCCTGGTCATGGCCGGGCTGGAGTCGGGCAAGTTCACCATGCTGTCCAATGGGGGGGTGGTCTACCTGTCCTCGGTGTCGGCCGACGGCAGCGGGCTGGGGCGGATCTTCGTCCAGCGCAGCCGCGGCGACCGTATCGAGGTGATGTCGGCCGCGACCGGCAAGATGTTCTTCGAGGGCGACCGCCAGCGCTACCTGCAGCTCAATGACGGCCACCAGATCGAGGGCCCGGCCAACGGCGCGCTGGATTACCGGCTGATGACCTTCGTCCGCAACGACGTTGCGCTGCCCGATGGCGCCATCACCCGCGACGACAACGACCCCGAGCTGCTGCCGACCGGCCGGTTGTTCGGCGACCCCCGGCCGGAAGCCCAGGCGCAGCTGCACTCGCGCATCACCCCTCCGCTGATCGCCCTGGCGTTTGCGTTGATGACCCTGCCCCTGGCGCGCAGTTCGCCGCGCCAGCAGCGGTACGGCAGGATGATGTTCGCCTTCCTTGCCTACATGGTCGGCATGAACCTGATGTTCATTGGTACCCGTTGGATCGCGGACGGCAAGGTGCCGGCGACAGTGGGGTTGTGGTGGTTGAGCCTGCCGTTGCTGGCGCTGGCCATCTGGATGTACCTGCGCGACGGCAAGCTCTCGCGCCCGCGGAGGACCGCATGAAGCTCCACCCGATGCGGTTTGATTTCTACCTGGGCCGGGCGGTGTTCGGCACGGTGCTGTTGACCTGGGCCGTGCTGGTCGGCCTGGACGTGGTGATGGCGTTCTCCGGCGAGTTCAAGGACGTGGGCAAGGGCGGCTATACGCTCGGCCATGCGGCGGCCTCGGTGCTGTACACCGTGCCGCGCCGGGCCTACACGTTCTTCCCGACCGCAGCGGTGATCGGTGCGCTGATGGGGCTGGGCCAGATGGCCGCCACGTCCGAGCTCACCGCGCTGCGCGCGCTGGGGCTGTCGCGCAAGCGGCTCAGTGCCTCGGTGGCGATCGCGTTGTCGCTGATGACGGCGGTGATGGTGGTGAACGGCGAGACGCTGGCACCGTGGGCGCAGAACCGCTCCGACAGCATCCGGGCCAGTGCGAAGTCGGGGCAGAACCTGTCTGCGTCGCGGTACGCGGGCATCTGGGTACGTGAAGGCGACACCTTCCTTACCGCGACCAGTGGCGAGGAGCAGCTGCTCCCCGGTGGCGGCACGCGGCTGGTGCTCAGCGACGTGCGCCTTTACCAGATCGCAACGGACGGAAACATAGCGTCGGTGACCCATGCCGGCACGGTCGAGCACACGGCCGACGGCTGGACCTTGAACAAGGTGCGCCGCGATACCTTCGGCGAGCGTTCGGCCACCCGTACCACCGTGGACACCGAAAAGTGGGATTCCAAGCTGGATGCGGGCGCGCTGGCCGCCGGTTTCTCCAAGCCGCGCAACCTGGCCGCGCGCGACCTGCGCACCAGCATCGAGTACCGCAAGCGCAACGGGCTGGACGCGCGCGATTACGAGGACATCTACTGGAGCCGCTGGTTCTACCCGCTCAACGTGCTGGCGCTGTGCCTGGCCGCCGTCCCGTTCGCATTTGGTTCGCTGCGCAGCGGCGGCATGGGCAAGCGCCTGTTCCTGGGCATCCTGTTCGCGCTGGGCTTCTGGCTGCTGCAGCTGTTCTTCGGGCGCATGGCTGGCGCGCTGAAGTTCGATTACCGCATCGCGTACGCACTGCCGCCGATCGTGATGCTGGTGGTATCGGGCATGCTGTTCCGCCGAAAATCCGGCTGACCCGGGCCGGGTCAGCCCGAAGGTAGGCAACGACCGTTGGTCGTTGCGGCATTATCCGTACCGACCAACGGTCGGTACCTACCGCGTTGGCAGTCGCACCAGTCGTGTACCACTCGCCCGGTCATGCCACGTCAGGCGCTGGCGGTCGATCAACGCCCACCACAGCCCCAGGCCGCCCAGCAGCACCGAGAGCGTGCCCACCGCATACCGCAGCCACAGCTGGCGCCGCGTGGGCGCGGTGCCATCGGCGCCCACCACCTGCAAGCGCCACGGCCGCATGCCCAACGTCTGGCCGCCGCGCCGCCAGCTCTCGACCGCATATACGCCGGTCACGACCCAGCAACACCCCCACAGCACCCACTGCAGCGCACTGAACGGCGCGATGTTGTCGCGCGCGGCGTGGCCGGCCGCGTAGCCGGCGGTGAACAGCGCGCCGACCAGCATCCACAGCGCCAGCGCCGGGAAGAAGTCGTACAGCAGCGACAGCAGCCGCCACACCAGCAGCGATGCAGGGCGGGCGGTATCCGTGGCCACAGCGGTAGGTGCGCTCATGCGCCGAGCATACCCGCGCCGGCGTCCGCTGTGGATGGCCGGCGCGGCCCCGTCTCCGTATCCTGTGGGCATGTCCGACACCGCCACCCCCGCCGCGCGCCGCCAGCTGGTGCAGCATCTGCCCGAACTGCGCGCTGACGACAACGCGCACATCCAGCGTTTCCTCGACGCGGTCTGGGCCGAGCAGGGCCTGGCCCGGGCCAGCCTGGACAGCTACCGGCGCGACCTGGAAGGGCTGGCGCGCTGGCGCGACGGCGCCGGCAACGGGCTGGCCGGGATCGACCGCGCCGGCCTGTTCGACTACCTGGCCTGGCGCGCGCGCCACGGCTGGTCGCCGCGCAGCAACGCGCGGCTGCTGTCGGCGCTGCGCGCGTTCTTCGCCGATGCAGTGCGGCGCGGGCAGCGCAGCGAAGACCCCAGCGCCCTGCTTGATCCGCCCCGGTTGCCACGATTGCTGCCCAAGGCGCTGGCCGAGAGCCAGATCGACGCGCTGCTCGCCGCACCCGAGGTGGAACAGCCACTGGGCCTGCGCGACCGCGCCATGCTCGAGCTGATGTACGCCGCCGGCCTGCGCGTAAGCGAGCTGGTGGAGCTGCCGGCCAACGCGGTGAACCTGCGCCAGGGCGTGCTGCGGGTGACCGGCAAGGGCAGCAAGGAACGGCTGGTGCCGCTGGGCGAGGAATCCCAGCACTGGCTGGAGCGCTACCTGCGCGAAGCGCGGCCGCAGCTGGTCGGCACGCGCAGCGTGCCGGCGCGCGACGGCGAGGTGCCGCTGTTCCTGGAACCCTCGCTGCAGCCGCTGAGCCGCCAGCAGTTCTGGTCACTGGTGAAGAAGTACGCCGCGCTGGCCGGGATCGACCCGGTGCGGATCAGCCCGCACGGGCTGCGCCACAGCTTCGCCACCCACCTGCTCAACCGTGGCGCCGACCTGCGCGCGCTGCAGATGCTGCTGGGCCACAGTTCGCTGTCCACCACCCAGATCTACACGCTGGTGGCACGCGAGCACCTGCAGAAGCTGCACGCGCGCCACCATCCCAGAGGGTAGTGGCGCACGGCGCTGCCGCTCAGGCGTAGCTTTCCCGGGGCTCGCCGATCGCCACCCAGGCGGTGGAGGCGGTGCTGCAGCTGCCATCGTCGGACACGACGTCGCTGTCCGAACCCGCCGACGCATCGGCCAGCATCGCGGTGTTCCACCACCGGTTCACCGCGTCGTTGCGTGAAGCGCGGCTGGGCGACAGCGACACAACCGAAGGACGGTGCTGAGGCGCCACGCGGGCCCCGAAAGAAAACAGCAGCGCTTTCTGACCGTCGTGTTCCACCGCTGGCGCCTGTGCGTACAGCTCTTCCATGGCGGCCCGGTGCAGGTCGGCCGCACGGTCCGGGTCATTGCTGTCCGGTGGGTTGGCACGCTGATAGGCGGCCTGGAAGTCGGCGAGCGTGGTCAGCTCACCCTGCCAGAACAGCGCGGCCAGTGCAGCGCGCGCGCGACCGAGCACCGCATCGGGCGCGACCAGTGCCTGCATGGCCTGCGCGCGGGGCCCGGTGTTGGACACCCAGCGCGGCCGACGGTCGCCACACCGGTTCAGCACCTGCTCCAGCCGCTCGATCCGGTCGGCGACGTGGTGGGAGGGGATGAGCTGCTCGCGCAGCCGGGCCAGGTGGGCGGCGCGGTCCACCAGCTTCGGCGCGCTGAGCGCGCCGCTCCAGAAACGCCCGGACAGCCGGTCTTCGCTGTTCTGGATGCTGTTCATGGCGCGATGGAATCGCCCGCCGTCGTGGGAGCCGGCCGCCAGCGCCACGCGGGCGGAGGTGCGGCGCAGGACATGGGCCTTGAACGAAAGCGTGATCGATGAAAGGGAATGCACGGGAGAGGGAGCAGGGCGGACGAAGGGGCAGCGAGCGTGAACGCACTGGTGGACGAGCGCTTTCACGATTCCCTCGCCGCACCCGCAGCCGGGCCGAAGGCGCCCGCCGTGACGTCGCCGCGGGAGCGGCTGTGCGAGAATCGGGCACCTTTTACCGTGGAACTGCAGATGCTTCGAGTCCTTACCGTGGCGCTGTGCGGCGCGCTCAGCCTGACCGCCTGCGCCCAGCCGGCGCCGCCGGCCGCCAAGCCGGGTGCCCAGCCGGCCAGCAGCGCCGCGCCGGCCAATGCCAACGCCGACCAGACCGTGCGCAGCGCGCTGGCCGGTCTGGACCCGAAGTTCAAGCCCGACTACATCGGCGCGGCCCCGTTCCCGGGCTTCCGCGAAGTGCTGGTGGGCGGGCAGGTGCTGTACGTGTCCGACGACGGCCGCTACCTGATGCAGTCCCAGCCGTACGACATCCAGAACCGCGCCCCGGCCAGCAGCGCCGGCCTGCTGGCCTACCGCAAGCAGCTGCTGGACAAGGTGCCGCGCGGTGACCGCATCGTGTTCGCTGCGGCCAATCCCAAGCACACGCTCACCGTGTTCACCGACATCGAGTGCGGGTACTGCCGCAAGCTGCACCAGGACCTTCCCGAGCTGAACCGCATGGGTATCACCGTGGAGTACGTGGCGTTCCCACGCATGGGCCCGGGCAGCAAGGACTTCACCGACATGATCTCGGTCTGGTGCGCGAGCGACCGCCGCAAGGCGCTGACCAGCGCCAAGCAGGGCCAGCCGGTCACGCCGAAGAACTGCACCAGCCCGGTGGCGATGCAGTACAACCTGGGCCAGCAGGTGGGCGTCAGCGGCACCCCGGCGGTGTTCGCCGCCGACGGGACCCAGCTGGGCGGCTATGTGCCGCCGGCACAGCTGCTCAAGGCGCTGGAGCGCCAGGCCAACTGAGCCCCAACCGCCCCGGGATCACCCTCGGGGCGAACCGCATCGTCATGCTTCGGAATCGCTCCAGCCGTGGTCGGAGTCCGCGCCTGCATCAAGCAGATGGCTGCCGCGGCCAGAATCGGAGCTGTAGCCGGACAGCGATTCCTTGTGCTTGTCCGTCATCAGCTCGAAGCCCTTGACCAAGCCTGCAGCGACCCGCAACGGGGAAGGGCTGGTGGCGCTAGAAGGGGATGGGCTGGCGGCGCTAGAGACGGTGCTTTCCACGCTCGCCTGGCGCGCCTGGCGTTGTGCAACCGCGATGAGCATGTCTGCCATCAGATCGTCGTGGGAAGGGGATGAGAACAGGGCGTGTGCCATCCTGCCCGGAGATGGCCGCGGCGATGGCGGACCGGGAGTGCCGGTCGCAGGAGGCAGCGGCGGAGGCGGCGGTATGTCGACCGCAGGCGCAGCGTTGTCGTCGCTGAAGGCGTTCAACATTGCCTCGAATGCCTCGATTTCGCGTGTCTCCTTGTCGACCCGCACGTCGGCAGCGATGCGTTCCTCAGCCGAGACTGGATCCCACTCGTCATCTGAATCGCTGTCGCTCAGCAACGACGGTGATTCAGCGTCATTGGCGTCGGCCGAGGTCGTATCGTCGATCTGGTTGGCAAGGGTCAGAGGGCTGGCGACATCGATTGCTTCGGCATCGTACCCATCCACTTCGCCGAAGAAGCTGCCCAGGTCTTTCTCCCCTTGAACAAGCGCGGCGGCCTGTCGATCCAATGCATCCATTGCCACCGATGGTTGGGAGGTGAGACCTGCTTGATCGAAGCCCAGGGGATGACGTTCATTGCCGCTCTTCGGCACCGGAATGCGCGCGCCCGGTCCGTGGTGCAACCAGCTGGTGCCTTTGGTGGTGACGATGCACGCGAGACGGTTGGAAACGGACGTTGGGGAGCACGGTTGAACCTGTTGCGGCGCTTCATGCCGCTCCGGCTGAAGTGGCAGTGCTGTGAGCCTGGCGCGGGGAAGGGTGACCACAACGCCGGGATCGATGCGGGGTGCTCGCGACCATCCGGTGGGCAGGTGGTTGCGGATCTGTTTGAGCGTGAGTGGCTTGAGCTGATCCCGGATCGAGACCTTTTCTCTGGCGTTCTGGTTGCCGAGTAAAGCGCAAATGCGCAGCAGGGCGGTAGGGGTCCGCATGGGATGCAATGCGCCATAAGGGAAAGGACCGCCATTATTGAATGGCGGTCCCCGACGGCTTTCAGAAAATGCTCAAGCCCGTGCGCGTGCGCACGGCTGCGTCGTCCTCAGTCGCGATTGACCCTTTCCTGCGTGGGCGGCGCAAACCAGTGGCGCTGCGCGTTGGCTATATCCAGCGCCTCGCGCGCAAAGCGCACATCGAATTCGGCCAACTCCGTTTCGGTGTAGGCCACATCATCGAAGTCACTGCCCCAAGCGTCATCTTCGAGAGATGCATCGGGACAGCCCGCGATGGTGTTGGTCCGATCGCGTAGCGGGGTGGGCTGGTTCGCGACGCTGCCGAGCGTCACGGAAGGCGGTGCTGCCGGTGACGCGGTCGGGCGCGGCGGAACCGGTGGCGGGACACTGGAGAAGGTGTGCAACCGGGTAACGGTAGCGGCTGTGCTGGCAGCAGTGACCGGCGGGCTGGGCATGCGGGCATCCCGAGGAGGGCTGAGTCGTTGACCGCATCATTCTGTCTACTGCACTTGGCCGCTACTTTCAAAAACGATTCACTTTGCGGCGGTCGCGACATGGACAATATGAAGCGAAGCGCCCGGAGCGATGCCGCTCCGGGCGCACTGCCGTTTACTTCAACCCATTGCTGATCGTGTTCACCAGCGTGCCCTGGGTATCATCGCCACTGAACTCCCAGAAGAACGCACCGCCGAGTCCTTGGGTTTTCACGTAGCCCATCTTCTCGGTCACCATCGCCGGGGTGTCGAAGCTCCAGAACGTGGTGCCGTTGTAGCTCCAGGTGGCCCGCGCGGTGGCATCGGTGAAGACCGGATGGTTGAGGTTCTTCAATACCTTCCAGTCTTCGATGCCCGCCTCGTAGGTACCCGGTGCGGCCGAGCCGGTCTGGTACAGCCCGTTGTTGACGTTGGGCACGTTGGTCCAGCCGCGGCCGTAGAAGCCGATACCCAGGTTGAGCTTGCTGGCCGGCACCCCGCGGGCGAGGAAGGCTTCCATCGCATCGTTGCTGTTGTACAGCTTCACATCACCGGTGGAGGGATCGGCCGGCGAATCGAACAGCGCCGAATGGTGCCCGGTCTTCGGATCGAACGCGCCGTGGAAGTCGTACGTCATCACGTTGATGAAATCCAGGTACGGGTGATACGCCGCCGGATCGGTCACGCGGATCTTGTCGATGCCTGCACCGACCGCCACCGTGAGCAGCAGGCCCGGGCGCACCGCATCGAGCTGGCGGCGGAATTCGGCCATCAGCGCGGTGAAGTTGGCATTGTCGGCCGGGGTCCCGCAGGCGATGCCGCACGCCACCGGGTATTCCCAGTCGATGTCGATGCCGTCGAACACGCCTGCCGCCGCGCCCACGCCACCGGCACCGTCGGTCACCGGCAGGTTGCCCTTGATGTAGGCGTCGATGCACGAGGCCACGAAGGCCTGGCGGTTGGCTGGCTGCGCCGCGCTGGAGAAGCCGCGCGACCAGGTCCAGCCACCGAGCGAGATCAGTACCTTCACGTTCGGGTGCTTGGCTTTGAGCTGCTTGAGCTGGTTCCAGTTGCCGCGCAGCGGCTGGTCCCAGGTATCGGCGCTGCCGCTGACGCTCTCACCAGCCTGGAACGCCTTGGTGTAATCGGCGAACGCATCGCCGCCCACCCCGGTGTTCGGGTCGGAGGCCTGGGTGACGCCCACTTCGCAGCGGTTGTTGCGCACGTTGCCGAAGGCGTAGTTGATGTGGGTCAGCTTGCTGGCCGAACCGCTGGTGTCGATGTTCTTGACCCGGTAGTTGCGCCCGTAGATGCCCCACTGGGTGAAGTAGCCGATGACGCGCTTGTTGCCGCCACTGCCGCCCCCTGCACTGGTGGTCACGCTGATGGTGGCACTGCGGGCCGAGGCATTGCCGGCGTTGTCGCGGGCCCGCACGGCGTAGGTGTAGGCGGTGCTGGCGGTGAGACCGCCATCGGTGTACTGGGTGGCGTTGGGCGAGCCGACCAGGGTGCCGTTGCGGTACACGTCGTAGCCGGCCACGCCGCTGCCGCCACTGTTGTCGGTGGCCGCGCTCCAGGCCAGGTTGACGGTGGTGGCGGTCTTGGACGGCGACGACAGGCCGCCCGGCACGCTGGGCGGGGTGGTATCGTTGCTGGCGGCGTTGACGGTCACGCTGACCGTGGCCGACGAGGTCACGGCGTTGTTGTTGTCCGTCGCCACGGCCTTGAAGGTATGGGTGCCGGCCGCCGCGTTGGCCCAGCTCACGCTGTAGGGCGCGCTGGTGTCGATGCCGAGCGAGGTGCCGCCACGGAAGAATTCGACCTTGCTCACGCTGCCGTCGGCGTCACTGGCGTTGGCGCTGACGGTGATGGTGCTGCCGGCGCTGAAGCTGGCGCCGTTGGCCGGCGATGTGAGGCTGACGCTGGGGGCCTGGTTGCTGCCGCCGCTGTCGCAGGCGCCCAGGTTGGTGTAGTACGGCGCGCCGGCCGGGTGGTCGGGCGGGGCGTTCCAGATGTCCTGGTTGGCCCGGTACAGCACGCCGCCTTTCTGCAGGGTGCTGCCGGCAAGGTAGATCGCGTTGCCGTTCCACTCCGGCACGCCGGTACAGCTGGCGGCCAGGGCGAGGCCGGGGCTCAGAGCCGCCGAGCCCAGGGCGAGGGCCAGCAGCCAGCGGCGGGGCCGGGCGGGGCGGCGGGGAGATAACGATGTCACCGTACTGCGCGCAATCGGGTCAGCCATGTCGTACTCCGATCAGGTGGTGGGCGCTGGGCGGCAGGGTGTCGCCAGCGTTGCAGCAGGTCCGGGGCCGGTGAGAGAGGCCGGCAACAGCAGAGGGGGCGGACGCGGGCCTGCCGGGCTCTAGGCGGGGCAGGTGGTGGCAACGTTGTCATGGTTTGTCCAACCAATCCGTGCGCCAGCGCAAGGTTCGGGGTGCCGGTTCGTTCAGGCGGAGCGCCCGGACCGGGCTGCAACCGACCCCGGGACCGACCACCGGCCGGCACGGACCGGTACAATAGTGGGCCCCGTTCCCAACCACGGTTCCCCGGACATGATGGTCCTCGAGGGCGCATCCGCCCTTTCGCCGTTCCGCCGCGAACGTCTTGAATCCCGCCTCCAGTCCCTGGCCGCCGATCTGCGCATTACCGGTGCCTGGCATGTGTACTTCATCCAGACCGAGGGCGATGCCGCCCCGGACCCGGTGGTCCTGACCCGGATCCTGGAAGCCGAGCCGGCCCCGGCAGTACGCGAGGACGGGGCAACCAGCCGCTTCGTGGTGCCGCGCCTGGGCACGCTGTCGCCGTGGTCGAGCAAGGCCACCGAACTGGTGCGTGGCGCCGGGCAGCCGATCCGCCGGGTGGAACGTGGCCTGCGCATCGACCTGGCCGGCTGGCCGGCCGACGCGGCCGCGCGCGAGGCGGTCATCCGCGCGCTGCACGACCCGATGACCCAGTCGGTGCTGGACGATGCCGCCCAGGCCCAGGCGCTGTTCACCGCGCCGGCCCGTGGCGAGCTGGAGCGGGTAGCGCTGGAAGACCTGGAAGCGGCCAACCGCCGCCTGGGCCTGGCCATGGCCCAGGACGAGATCGACTACCTGCGCCAGCGCTTCGGCGAGCTGGGCCGCAAGCCGTCGGACGTGGAACTGATGATGTTCGCGCAGGCGAACTCGGAGCACTGCCGGCACAAGATCTTCAATGCCAGCTGGACCATCGATGGCGCCGACCAGGCCCATTCGCTGTTCCGCATGATCAAGAACACCCACCAGCAGACCCCGCAGCACACGCTCAGCGCGTACAGCGACAACGCGGCGGTGGTGGCCGGCTTCCCGGCCGCGCGCTATCGGCCGGACCCGGCCACGGGCGAATACCGCAGCGAAGCGGTGGTCGATTCGGCGTTCTGCATCAAGGTGGAAACGCACAACCACCCGACCGCGATCGCGCCGTTCCCGGGCGCCTCCACCGGCGCCGGCGGCGAGATCCGCGACGAAGGCGCCACCGGCCGCGGCGGCAAGCCCAAGGCCGGCCTGACCGGCTTCTCGGTCTCGCACCTGCGCATCCCGACCCTGCCGCAGCCGTGGGAAGCGCCGCGCGCGCTGAACCCGCGCATGGCGCCAGCGCTGGACATCATGCTGGAAGGTCCGCTCGGCGGCGCCGCGTTCAACAACGAATTCGGCCGCCCGAACCTGTTGGGCTACTTCCGCAGCTTCGAGCTGCCCGAAGGCGACGGCCTGACCCGCGCCTACGACAAGCCGATCATGCTGGCCGGCGGCCTCGGTGCGATCGACCAGGTCCAGGTCGAAAAGCTCAAGCTGCAGCCGGGCGATGCGGTGATCGTGCTCGGTGGCCCGGCCATGCTGATCGGCCTGGGCGGCGGTGCCGCCAGTTCGGTGGCCTCCGGCGAAAGCGCCGAGGACCTGGATTTCGCCAGCGTGCAGCGCGACAACCCGGAAATGGAACGCCGCTGCCAGGAAGTGATCGACCGCTGCGTCGCGCTGGGCCTGGACAACCCGATCCGCTGGTTCCATGACGTCGGCGCCGGTGGCCTGTCCAACGCGATTCCCGAGCTGCTGCACGACTCCGGCGTGGGCGGCGTGATCGACCTGGGCAAGGTGCCCACCGATGACCCGTCGCTGTCGCCGATGCAGCTGTGGTGCAACGAATCGCAGGAGCGCTATGTGCTCGGCGTGCCGCAGGCGCGCCTGGCCGAGTTCGCCGCGCTGTGCGCGCGCGAGCGCTGCCCGTTCGCCGCGGTCGGCGTGGCCACGGCCGAAGAACGCCTGGTGGTCGCCTATGGCGCGACGGTCGGCAACATTCCGGCCGACGCCCCGATCGACCTGCCGATGGACGTGCTGTTCGGCAAGCCGCCGAAGATGCACCGCGACACCGCGCACCCGCCGGCGCCGCGCTGGCCGTCGCTGAAGACCGGCGGCCTGGACCTGCACGAGGCCGGCCTGCGCGTGTTGGCGCACCCGTCGGTGGCGTCGAAGAACTTCCTGGTCACCATCGGTGACCGCAGCGTCGGTGGCCTGACCGCACGCGAACAGATGATCGGTCCGTGGCAGCTGCCGCTGTCCGACGTTGCCATCACTCTGGCCGGCTTCGATACGCTGGCCGGCGAAGCGATGTCGATCGGCGAGCGCACCCCGCTGGCGCTGCTCGATGCCGCCGCCTCGGCGCGCATGGCAGTGGGTGAGGCGATCACCAACCTGTGCGCGGCCCCGGTCGATGCGCTGGAAACGGTGAAGCTCTCGGCGAACTGGATGGCCGCGGCGGGCCACAACGGCGAAGACGCGCTGCTGTACGACGCCGTGCGCGCAGTGGGCATGGAACTGTGCCCGCAGCTGGACTTGAGCATCCCGGTCGGCAAGGACTCGCTGTCCATGCAGGCGCAGTGGCACGACGCCGGTGAGGCGCACAAGTCGGTGTCGCCGGTGTCGCTGGTGATCACCGCGTTCGCGCCGGTGGCCGATGCCAGCACCCAGCTGACCCCGCTGCTGGACCGCGAGACGGAAAGCGAGCTCTGGCTGATCGGCCTGGGCGCCGGCAAGCAGCGCCTGGGCGGGTCGATCCTGGCCCAGGTGCACGCCGACCACAGCGCGCTGCCGGCGTTTGCCGGTGCCGTGCCGGACCTGGATGACCCGCAGCGCCTGCGTGCGTTCTTCGAACTGATCCGCGATGCACGCCAGTCCGGCCTGCTGCTGGCCTACCACGACCGCAGCGACGGCGGCGCGTTCGCCGCGCTGTGCGAAATGGCCTTCGCCTCGCGCCAGGGCCTGGACATCACCCTGGATGCGTGGGGCGATGATCCGTTCCGCAGCCTGTTCAACGAAGAGCTGGGTGCGGTGGTGCAGATCGCCCGCGAAGACCGCGCGGCCTTCGCCGACCTGGTGGAGCGCCACGCGCTGACCGAATGTGCCCAGCGCATCGCCCGCCCGACCACCGCCCCGGTGGTGCGCGTGTCGCTGCAGGGCGAAAGCCTGGTTGAATGGCGCTGGGAAGCGTTGTTCGATGCCTGGTGGTCGGTCACCCACGCCATGCAGAAGCTGCGCGACAACCCCGACAACGCCGACCAGGAGCGCGCCATCGCGCGCAGCTTCACCGCGCCGGGCCTGAAGCCGAAGCTCAGCTTCGACCTCAATGAGGATGTGGCAGCGCCGTTCATCAACACCGGCGCGCGTCCGCGCGTGGCGGTGCTGCGCGAGCAGGGCGTCAACGGCCAGATCGAAATGGCCAACATCTTCGAACGCGCCGGCTTCCGCAGCGTGGACGTGCACATGAGCGACCTGATCGCCGGCCGCGTCGACCTGGCCGATTTCACCGGCCTGGCCGCCTGTGGCGGCTTCAGCTACGGCGACGTGCTGGGTGCGGGCCGCGGCTGGGCCACCTCGGTGCTGGAGCGCAGCGCGCTGCGTGATGCCTTTGCCGGCTTCTTCGCCCGCCAGGACAGCTTCGCGCTGGGCGTGTGCAACGGCTGCCAGATGCTGAGCCAGCTCAAGGACATCATCCCCGGTGCCGAGCACTGGCCGCAGTTCCGGCGTAACCGCAGCGAGCAGTTCGAAGCCCGCACCGCGTTGCTGGAGATCGTCGAATCGCCGTCGATCCTGCTGCGTGGCATGGCCGGTTCGCGCCTGCCGGTGGCGGTGGCGCACGGCGAAGGCCAGGCGGTGTTCGCCAATGCCGTCGACCAGGCCGCCGCCCGCGTGTCGCTGCGGTATGTCGATGGCGACGGCAACGTGGCCACCCAGTACCCGCTGAACCCGAACGGCTCGCCCGACGGCATCACCGGCCTGACCACCACCGATGGCCGCGTGACGATCATGATGCCGCACCCCGAGCGCACCCCGCGCGCGGTGAACCTCAGCTGGCGTCCGGCGGACTGGAACGGCGACTCGCCGTGGCTGCGCATGTTCCGCAACGCAAGAGTATGGTGCGGCTGAACGACGGTGCACGCCGCGTGAAAGACGAGTGAAAGAGAAGTGAAAAAAGACCGCCGACCTGTTCGGCGGTTTTTTTTGGGCGGCGTTCAAGTCGAGCACAGCCAACGAGTTACAGCGCGTTACATGTGTGAAGTCGCGTGATGGCGAATGCTCACATCGATCTAACAAAATGCGTTGATGAATAGTCGAATGTGTGACGCCTTGCGCGTTCGAACACTTTCGTCTGTCAAAGTCTTGACGCCATGGAAACCGTGCGTTAACACTGAGTTCTCAGTTTGCAATCGTTCAGTTCGGAATCAACCGCAAGGATGGCGAGTTCTCTGTTCGTTGATCGCGCCGATAGCGCGCCATCCGGCACAACGCAGTAAATCAAGCGGAAAACGCCCCCAGGGGACGTTGGGCCACGCGGCCTGGCGTTGGCGTCGCTTTGCCCAAAACCAGCCAACCAGGAGTCGCATCGATGAATCGGATTTATCGCAAGGTCTGGAACAAAGCACTGGGGCAGATGGTCGTTGCCTCCGAACTCGCCAGCAGCCAGACCCCGGGCGTGGTCATCGATCAGCGACGATCTTCCGCCACGCGCGGTGGCGCCGTGCTCTCCACCGCCATTGCGTTGACGCTTGGATTGGGCATGACCGGGGCGATGTCCGACGCGCATGCGCAGTCAGTGGAAGTGGGCGGCAATGCCAACTGCGTGGTGCTCAACAGCAACGTGATCGACAGCTGCGTGGTGGATGGCAATGCGACCGCATCGGGCGCGAACGCCGTGGCCATCGGCAGCAACAGCACCGCCTCGGCGGCCAACAGCGTGGCGCTCGGTGCCGGCTCGCGCGCCGCACGCGCCAACACGGTGTCGGTCGGTGATGCCGGCAAGGAGCGCCAGGTCACCAACGTGGCGGCCGGTACTGCGGCGACCGATGCGGTGAACAAGGCGCAGCTCGACACCGTCGCTGCAACGGCCGCCAGCGCAACGCGCTACTTCAAGGCGGACGGCGAAGGCAACGACAGCGATGCAGCCCGCATCGAGGGCGAAGGTGCACTCGCTGCCGGCGCCAGTGCCAATGCCGACGGCGACGGCGCCACCGCGCTGGGCCGCAACAGCCAGGCGCTGGCCAACGCCACCACGGCGGTAGGCAGCGATGCCGTTGCCGCCGGCCTGGGCGGCAGCGCATTCGGCCAGAACAGCCTGGCCATCGGCGATGCCACCGTTGCGGTGGGCCAGAGCGCGATGGCGTTCGGACTGGGTGACGTGGCGCTGGGCGCGTCCGCGTTTGCCGCCAGCGAAAACGGCGCAGCCACCGCGATTGGCGGGCTGGCCGAAGCCAGCGCCGATGGCGCCACCGCCATTGGTGGCGGCGCACTGGCGATCGGCGCGGGCAGCACCTCGCTCGGCCGCGGCGCCGGCAGCGGCGGCGAAGCCTCGATTGCGGTGGGTGCGTTCAGCACGGCGGTGGCCGACTTCAGTGCGGCGCTGGGTTCCAACTCCGCAGCGGTTGCGGTCGGCAGCGTCGCGCTGGGTGCAGGCTCCTACGCCGATCGCGTGGACACCGTGTCGGTCGGCAACAACAACGGCCTGCAACGGCAGATCACCAACGTCGCCGCCGGCACCGAAGCCGGTGATGCGGTGAACAAGGCCCAGCTCGACGAGGTGGGTGAGGTGGCAGGCACCACCGCGAAGTACGTGCAGGCTACCGGCAGCGCCGACAGCGACGCGGGCGCCTTTGCCGACGGCGACAACGCCACGGCCGTGGGCGAAGCCACCAATGCGCTCGGCGCCGGCACCACCGCGCTCGGCAGCGGCGCCACCGCGGTCGCGCAGAACGCAACCGCCGTGGGTTACAACGCGCTGGCCAGCGGCCAGAACAGCGCCGCCTTCGGCACCAACGCGCAGGCCAACGGCCCGGGCAGCGTGGCCGTGGGCGGCACTGCCGTAGATGAAGACGGCAACCCGCTGATCACCAACGGCGGCGTGCCGGTCGATACCGGCGCCACCAGCGCCGGCGTCGGTGGCACCGCCGTCGGTGCCAGCGCGGAAGCGGCGGGCTTTGCCGCCTCGTCGTATGGCGTCGGCGCCTATGCGGCCGGCGCACAGTCGTCGGCGTTCGGCGCGGTGGCCAATGCCACCGGCGACTACGCCACGGCGGTGGGCACGCAGAGCGCGGCCAGCGGCACCAGCAGCACCGCCATCGGCGGTCCGGTCGACCTGATTCCCGGCCTGGGCTTCTTCGTCGATACCCAGGCCAGTGGCGAGGCCGCCACCGCGGTCGGCGCCGGTGCGATTGCCAGCGGCGATTACGCCGTGGCCAACGGCACGCTCAGCGAAGCCTCCGGCACCGAAGCCACCGCCGTGGGCTACTTCGCGTACGCACCGGGCGAAGGCGCGTCCGCACTCGGTGCGGAAAGCTGGGCCAGTGGTGAACTGAGCACCGCCGTCGGCTTCTACAGCACCGCGCGCGGCGCCAACAGCGTCGCCCTGGGCGCCAATTCCACCGCCGTGCGCGACAACACGGTGTCGGTCGGCGATGTCGGCAATGAACGCCAGATCACCCATGTCGCCGCCGGCAGCGAAGCCACCGATGCGGTCAACAAGGCGCAGTTGGATGCTGTCGCCGACACCGCCGACAGCACCGCGTACCGCTTCAAGGCCAACGCCTCGCAGGACAGCGACGTGGGCGCGTTCGCCGATGGCGACGGCGCGCTCGCTGCAGGCGAGGCCAGCAATGCCATCGGCGCAGGCGCCACCTCGGTGGGCAACGGTGCGTCTGCAGTGGGCGATGACACGGTGGCCGTGGGCCGCAATGTCGCCGCCACCGGCAACGGCAGCGTCGCCATTGGTGGCGTCGGCCAGGCCTACGACCAGTACAACTCGCCGATCGTGGATGCCGATGGCAACGCGGTGACCGTGGGCACCACCGCCGCGCAGGATGCCGTTGCCGTCGGTGCAGGTGCACAGGCCACCGGCGCGCAGAGCAACGCGTACGGCAGTGGCGCACAGGCCACCGGCGACAACAGCCTGGCGCAGGGCTACAAGTCGCGCGCCACGGGTGAGTACAGCGTGGCGCAGGGCGACAACGCCTTCGCCAGCGGCAGCGAGAGCACCGCCACCGGTGCCTATGCGTGGGCCACCAGCGATGGTGCCACCGCGTTCGGTTCCAGTGCGTGGGCGACCGAGGCCAATGCCACCGCCGTCGGTTATGCGGCCTGGGCCGATGGCAGCGGTGCTACCTCGATCGGTTACAACAGCTGGGCGCGCGGCAACAGCTCCACCGCGCTCGGTCGCGGTGCGTTCGGCTACGGCGACAACAGCGTCGCGGTGGGTTACCAGGCGCTGGGCAACAGCATCAACACCATCGCCATCGGCACGAATGTCGTGGCCGGCGGCGAAAGCGCGATCGGCATCGGCGCGGGCAGCAATGCCAGTGCCTCCAACGCGGTGGCGCTGGGCGCTGGCGCACGCGCCGACCGCGCGTACACCGTATCGGTCGGCAATGACGACCAGCAGCGCCAGATCACCCAGGTCGCGGCCGGCACGGAAGGTACCGATGCCGTCAACGTCGATCAGCTCACGGCCGCCACCGACAAGTTCCAGGCAAGCGGCGATGGCGTGGCAGTAGTGGGTGGCGAAGAAAGCGTGGCCGCCGGTTCCAACGCTGCGACCGATGGCGACTACGCCACGGCAGTGGGCTCCAGCAGCTTCGCCAGTGGCACGGGCGCCTCGGCAGTCGGCAGTGGTGCGTTCGCACTCGCTGACGGCGCCACCGCGGTTGGCCTGAATGCACTTGCCAGCGCAGGCAATGCCACCGCCACCGGTGCCGATGCACAGGCCACTGCCGAATACGCCACCGCCAACGGTGCCGAAAGCCTCGCCTCGGGCGAGCAGAGCACTGCCAATGGCGCGGCCAGCATCGCCTCGGGCGCCGGCAGCCTCGCCAGCGGCGCGCTGTCCGAAGCGGCCGGTGAGGAATCGGTGGCGCTGGGTTACTACAGCACCGCCAGCGGTTCGGGCGCCACTGCGGTCGGCGCGGAAAGCGTGGTCAGCGGCACCTTGTCGGCCGGCTACGGTTTCGCCTCGGAAGCGACTGCCGGCTACACCACCGCCATCGGTGGCTACGCCGCCGCCACCGCGTTCAACGCCACCGCGCTGGGCAGCTTCGCCCAGGCCACCGGTTCCAACAGCGTCGCGCTCGGTGGCGACGCCGAAGCCACCGGTGCCTACAGCACCGCCACCGGCCAGGGCAGCCTGGCCAGCGGCACCAACAGCGTGGCCATCGGCGGTGCGCTGTTCGGCCTGCTGCCCACCGAAGCCTCCGGCAACTATTCCACCGCCGTCGGCGGTGGTGCGTGGTCGCCCGGGTTGAACAGCACCGCGCTGGGCAACGCGGCGACGTCCGAAGGCGAAAACAGCGTGGCGCTCGGTGCGGATTCGATCGCCGACCGCGACGACAGCGTGTCGGTCGGCAGCGCCGGCAGCGAGCGCCAGGTCACCAACGTGGCCGCCGGTACCGAAGGCACCGATGCGGTCAACCTGGACCAGCTCAACGCCGTGGCCGATACCGCCACCACGACCAGCAAGTACTTCCAGGCCAGCGGCAGCGATGCCAGCGATGCCGGTGCCTTCGTCGACGGCGATGACGCGCTGGCGGCCGGTGAGGCCAGCAATGCCATCGGCAACGGCGCCACCGCGCTGGGTGCGGGCAGCACGGTGGTTGCCAACGAGGCGACGGCAGTGGGTTTCAATGCCACGGCGACCGCCGATTATGCAGTCGCCATCGGCAGCAACGCGGCCAGCAGCGGGCAGGGCGCGGTCGCCCTCGGTGACCTGAGCACCGCCAGTGGCGGCGCCGCCATCGCCATCGGCGGCGGCGCGTTGTCGCAGGGCTTCGGCTCGGTGGCGGTCGGTGCGGGCGCGGAGTCCAGTGGCCTGGCATCCACCGCAGTAGGGTACGGGGCGTGGGCGCTGGGTCGCGAAACCACGGCGATCGGCAACTTCGCCACCGCCGACGGTTGGGCCGCGAGTGCGTTCGGCGCGGGCGCCACGGCTGCCTTCTTCGGCACCGCGATCGGTACATACAGCTACGCGGACGAAGTAGCCACCGCAGTGGGCCAGGGCACGCGTGCCAACGTGGCCGGTGCGGCGTTCGGCGTGCAGGCCAATGCCGGCGAGTACGGCGTGGCGCTGGGCAACAACGCGGCCACCGCACAGAACGGCGTGGCGGTCGGCTTCAACGCCTTGGCCGGCGCCGATGCCAACAGCAGCACCCAGGGCATCCAGACCACGGCCGTCGGCAGCGAGGCGTGGGCCACCGAAGATGGTGCCACCGTGGTTGGCTACAACAGCTACGCGCAGGCGCTGAACTCGACCGTGGTGGGCAGCAACACCTGGACCACCAAGGACGCCGACAACAGTGTCGCGCTCGGCGCCGGCACGCTGGCGGATCGTGCCAACACGGTATCGGTCGGTGCGGCCGAAGCCTGGACCGATGCGGCCGGCGTGGTGCATGACGCGATTGACCGCCAGATCACCAACGTGGGTGCCGGTACCGAAGACACCGATGCGGTGAACGTGGCTCAGCTGAAGGAAGTGGCTGCGGTGGCTGAAACCACCAGCAAGTACTTCCAGGCCAGCGGCAGCGACGACAGCGATGCCGGTGCCTATGTGGAAGGCGACAACGCCCTGGCGGCGGGTGAAGCGTCCAATGCGATCGGCGATGGCGCCAGTGCACTCGGCAGTGGTGCCAACGCACTGGCCAACAATGCCACCGCCATCGGCTTCAACGCGCTCGCCACCGGCGAAGGTGCGGCCGCGCTGGGCAGCGAGGCCCAGGCGACCGGCGAAAACAGCGTGGCCATCGGCAACGGTGCCGCCGCCAGCGAGATCGGTGCCAGCGCGGTGGGTGCCGGTGCGCAGGCCTCCGGTGCGTACAGCACGGCCGGCGGCAGCGAAGCCATCGCGTCGGGCCAGCAGGCCACGGCGAACGGCTTCCGCTCCACGGCGTCGGAAGCCGGTGCATCGGCGTTCGGGGGGTACAGCGAAGCCACCGGCGAGCTGTCCTCGGCACTGGGTTATGGCGCAGTCGCCTCCAATGCCTATGCAACCGCAGTCGGTGCAGCCGCCACGGCGTCCGGTGCCAGCGCGGTGGCGGTCGGCGAGTTCAGCGAGGCCACCGGCGATGAAAGTGTCGCCGTCGGCGGCAGCACCTTCTTCGGTTTCATCCCGGCTCGTGCATCGGGGACCGGCGCCTCGGCGTTCGGTGCGGGTGCGTGGGCCACCGATGACTACGCCACCGCGGTCGGCTGGAATTCGTGGGCCGATGCCGCCAGCGCCACCGCGCTGGGCGAAAGCGCCACCGCCACCGGCGTCAACAGCGTCGCGCTGGGTGCGGGGTCCACCGCGGACCGCGACAACAGCGTTTCGGTCGGCACCGCCACTGCGCAGCGGCAGATCACCAACGTGGCCGCCGGTACCGAGGGCACCGACGCGGTCAACCTCGACCAGCTCAACGCGGTGGCCGATACCGCCGAGGAAACCAACCGCTACTTCAAGGCTTCGGGCAGCGGCAATGGCGATGACGTGGGCAGCTATGTCGATGGCACCTATGCCACGGCGGCAGGCGAAGCGTCCAACGCGTTCGGCACCGGTGCGTCGGCCTACGGCAGCGGTTCGCTGGCGTCGGGTCGCTATGCGTCGGCATCGGGCTACAACGCCTCGGCCACCGCCGATTCGGCCACCGCCATCGGTGGTTCGCTGTACTACGAAGATGCCAACGGCAACGTGCTGCTCGACAAGGCGACCAGTGCCAGCGGCACCGGCGCTACCGCACTGGGTGCCGGCGCACAGGCCACCGGGGTGTTCAGCACCGCCAGCGGTGCCGGCGCCACCTCGGCCGGGCTGCAGTCGTCCGCCGTCGGCTACAGCGCCGAAGCGGGCAGCGACTACAGCACGGCGGTGGGTGCGTTCAGTGCCGCCAGCGGGCTGCGCACCACCGCGCTCGGCTACGGTGCCGAAGCCAGCGGCGACTACGCCTCCGCGTTCGGTTGGGGCAGCACCGCCTCCGGCGCGTATGGCATCGCCATCGGCAACAGCGCGCAGGCCAGCGGCGCCAACAGCTTCGCCGGCGGCGCCAGCGCCTGGGCCACAGCGGCACAGACCACTGCCGTCGGCCAGTTGGCATGGGCGACCTCGGCCGGCTCCACCGCGATCGGCCAGGACAGCTACGCCTACAGCGGCATCAATGCCACCGCGCTGGGCAAGAGCGCCTGGGCCAGCGGCACCGGCAGCGTGGCACTGGGCGCAGGCTCGCGTGCCACCGAAGCCAACGTGGTCTCGGTCGGTGGCGGCAACGGCACCACCGGTCCGGCCACGCGCCGCATCACCAATGTCGGTGCGGCAGTGAATGCCACCGATGCGGTCAACAAGGCGCAGCTGGACAGCGTCGCGGCGACCGCCGATGCCGTGGGCCAGCACTTCGACGCCAGCGGCAGCGGCGTGGCCAACGCCAGCGGCACCGATGCGCTGGCCGCCGGTTCGGGCGCCACCGCCAGCGGCACCCGCAGCAGCGCGGTGGGTACCGCGGCCACCGCCTCGGCCACCGGCGCCACGGCGCTCGGTGCGGATGCCTCGGCACGCGGTGACAACAGCACCGTGGTCGGCCGCCTGGCCTCGACCAACGCCACCAACGGCGTGGCCGTGGGCAACGGTGCCTTCGTCAGCAACGGCGCCAACGGCATCGCCATCGGCTCCGCTGCCGGTGCGTCCGGTGCCAACTCGGTGGCGCTGGGTGCAGGGTCGCGTGCGGTGGAGGCCAATGTGGTCTCGGTCGGTGGCGGCAACGGTACCGATTCGCCGGCCACCCGCCGCATCGTCAACGTCGCGGCCGGTCGTATCGCCGCAGGCAGCACCGATGCGGTCACCGGCGGCCAGCTCAACACCACCAACCAGCGCGTGGGCGCCGTGGAAACCCGCGTCGGCGACATCGACGACCGCATCGGCTCGGTGGAGAACGTGACCGCCAACGCGCTGACCTACGACGACAGCAGCCGCGACAGGCTCACCCTGTCGGGCGTGGAGGGCACCACCCTGGACAACGTCGCCACCGGGTCGATCGCAAGCGGCAGCCGCCAGGCCGTCAATGGCGGGCAGCTGTTCCAGGCCCTGACCGACACCGCCAGCTTCCTCGGCGGCGGCGCCAGCGTCGGCATGCAGGGCGTGTTCGTCGCGCCCAACTACGTGATCCAGGGCAGCACCTACAACAACGTGGGTGACGCGCTCGGGGCGCTGGATGCCAAGGTCAGCGAAATCGACCAGCGCGTGGCCGGTGGCAGCAGCAACGCGGCACGTGCGCGCTCCGCGTCGGTGTCCACCGCCAGCGTGGCGGCCACGCCCGAGGCTGCCGATACGGCGGCGACCACGGCCGAAACCACCGCCGCCAGCGCCGACACCGCCCGCGTGGCCAGTGCCGACGCCCCGGTCGTGCAGGGCACGCCGACCGCTGCCAGTGTCGGTGCACCGCAGCCGGTCGCGGCCGTCGTCGCACCGGTCACCTCGGTGGCGATGGGCGACGGTGCCGTGGCCAGCGGGGCCTCGGCCACCGCGATCGGGCAGGGGGCCAGCGCCACGGCCGCCAACTCGGTCGCACTTGGCCAGGGCTCGGTCGCCGACCGCGCCGACACGGTCTCGGTGGGTGCCGTCGGTGCCGAACGCCAGGTCACCAACGTGGCCGCCGGCAGCGCGGCCACCGATGCGGTCAACAAGGGCCAGCTGGACGGTGGCATCGCCACCGCCAACAGCTACACCGACCAGCGCTACAGCGCGATGGCCGACAGCTTCGACATCTACAAGGGCGAAATCGATGAGCGCCTGCGCCACCAGGACCGCCGCATCGACCGCCAGGGCGCGATGAACGCCGCGATGCTGAACATGGCCACCAGTGCCGCCGGCATCCGCACGCAGAACCGCGTCGGTGTCGGTGTCGGCTTCCAGAGCGGCGAGTCGGCGTTGTCGCTGGGCTACCAGCGTGCCCTCAGCGACCGCGCCACGGTCACTGTCGGCGGCGCGTTCAGCAGTGATGACAGCTCGGTGGGCGTGGGTGCCGGCTTCGGCTGGTAACGCGCCCGATGCAATGCAAGGCCTGAGGGGGCGGGTCACGGAGACCCTGGCCAGGGCCGGCCGGGGTTTCCGCATGGAGTGTTGGCCTGAACAGTCGTTTGATCCATGACCTTGAAGAGGATTACACCGTGACCAAGAAGCAGAACCTCCGCATCAACGTGCTGGCAGCCGCCGTGCTGTCGCTGTCCGTGGGCGCCAGCGCCTATGCCGCCGGTTTGCCGGTCAAGGAACCGGCGAAGCAGGCCAGCACCGCCCAACAGGGTTCCGAACGCATCATCGTCAAGTACCGCACCGGCACCGCTGCGGCCTCCGACCGCTCGGCCAAGCTGGCCACGGTGACCTCGGCGGTTTCGCGCGCCAGCCTCGGCGCCACCACCGCGCGTGCCGCGGCAGCCAGCCCGCAGGTCGTGCGCCGGCTCGGCACCGGTGCCGATGTGATCCGCCTGCAGGGCAAGCTCAGCCAGGCCGATCTGCAGAAGGTGCTGAAGGAAATCCAGGCTGATCCGTCGGTCCAGTACGCCGCGGCTGACGTCAAGCTGCAGCGCGCCGACCTGCGCGCCAAGGAAACCGCGCAGCTGGTGCCGAACGATCAGTACTACGCGCAGTACCAGTGGCACCTGCACAGCGCCACCGGCGGCGTGAACGCGCCGGCCGCGTGGGACGTGGCCCAGGGCGAGGGCGTGGTGGTGGCGGTGCTGGACACCGGCATCCTGCCGCAGCACCCGGACTTCGCCGCCGGCACCCTGCTGGAAGGCTACGACTTCATCAGCGACGCCGAGACCTCGCGCCGCCCGACCGATGAACGCGTGCCCGGCGCGCTGGATTACGGCGACTGGGTAGAGAACGACAACGAGTGCTACGCCGGTTCGCTGGCCGAAGACAGCTCCTGGCACGGCACGCACGTGTCGGGCACTGTTGCCGAAGCCACCAACAACACCGTCGGCATGGCCGGCCTCGCTTACAAGGCCAAGGTGCTGCCGGTGCGCGTGCTCGGCAAGTGCGGCGGCTACCTGTCCGACATCGCCGATGCGATCACCTGGGCGTCCGGTGGCACCGTAGCCGGCGTGCCGGCCAACCCGAACCCGGCCGAAGTGATCAACATGAGCCTGGGCGGCGGCGGCGCGTGCGACCCGGCCTACCAGGATGCGATCAACGGCGCGGTCTCGCGCGGCACCACCGTGGTGGTGGCCGCCGGCAACCAGGCCTCCAATGCCTCGGGCTACCGCCCGGCCAGCTGCGCCAACGTGATCGCCGTAGGTGCCACCCGCATCACCGGCGGCATCGCGTCGTATTCCAACTTCGGCGCGGCCGTGGACCTGTCCGGTCCGGGCGGTGGCGGCGGCGTGGATGGCAACCCGGGCGGTTACGTCTGGCAGGCCGGCTACAACGGCCTGACCACGCCGACCTCCGGTGCCTACAGCTACATGGGCATGGGCGGCACCTCGATGGCCTCGCCGCACGTGGCCGCCGTGGCCGCGCTGGTACAGGGCGCGCTGGCCTCGGCCGGCAAGGACCCGCTGACCCCGGCGCAGCTGGAAACGCTGCTCAAGCAGAGCGCACGCAACTTCCCGGTGACCATCCCGGCGGCCACCCCGATCGGCAGCGGCATCGTCGATGCCAAGGGTGCACTGGACAAGGCCCTGGAAGAACCGTGCACGGTCGATTGCGCGCCGGATGCGACGCCGCTCACCAACCGCGTGGCGGTCAGCGGGCTGACCGGTGCCGGTGGCAGTGAAACGCTGTACAGCTTCGAAGCAACCGCGGGCAAGACGCTCAGCGTCCTCACCTACGGCGGCAGCGGCAACGTGTCGTTGTACGTCAGCGCCGGCGCCGAGCCGACCGCGACCGACTTCGATGCCAAGTCCGCGCGTCCTGGCAACAGTGAAACCGTGCGCTTCACCGCGCCGGTGGCAGGCACCTACTACATCAAGCTGGTGGGTGAATCGGCTTACAGCAACGTGAGCATCCAGGCCGTCCAGTAACGGCCGGGAAGACCCTGCGGGAGCCCGTCATGTGACGGGCTCCCGTTTTTCATTGGCCACCACCGCATGTGGCATCACGGCGAACTGCTAAAGTCTGCGGGTCGCCAGGAGAGCTTTCGTGAATGCGGTAACCCACGATCTTGCTGAAGAGTCAGCCATGGATGCGGAAACCCGCATCGTGGCGCTGTTGCTGCGCAACGGGCGGCTGAAGGAGGCCGACCTGGCCCGCGCGCGGCCGCTGCAGCGCGAAGCCGGTGGCAGCCTGCTGCCGCTGCTGGTGCGGCTGGGCCTGGTGTCCGAGCGCGACCACGCGCAGGCCTGCGCCGAGGTGCTGGGGCTGCCGCTGCTGGAGGGCAAGAACGTGCCCGAAGCGCCCCCCGAATCCCTCATCGATGCGCTGCCGCTGTCGCTGCGCTTCCTCAAACAATTCCACGCCTGCCCGCTGGCGCTGCACGACGGCGTGCTCGACCTGTGGCTGAGCGACCCGCAGGAGCCGTACACCGCCGATGCGGTACAGCTGGCGATGGCGGTGCCGGTACGCCTGCACGTGGGCCTGCGCTCGGAGATCGATGACGTCATCGAACGCTGGTTCGGCCAGGGCCGCAGCGCGATGGGCGCCATCATCGAAACCGCCGACGGCGAAGGCAGCGTGGTCGACGACATCGAGCACCTGCGCGACCTGGCTTCCGAAGCGCCGGTGATCCGCCTGGTCAACCTGGTGATCCAGCGTGCGGTGGAACTGCGCGCGTCGGACATCCACATCGAACCGTTCGAGAACCGGCTGAAGGTGCGCTATCGCGTCGATGGCGTGCTGATCGAAGGCGAAAGCCCGCCGGCCAACCTCACCGCTGCGGTGATCAGCCGCATCAAGATCATGGCGCGGCTGAACATCGCCGAGCGCCGCCTGCCGCAGGATGGCCGCATCATGCTGCGCGTGCAGGGCAAGGAACTGGATCTGCGCGTGAGCACCGTGCCCACCGCGCACGGCGAAAGCGTGGTGATGCGCCTGCTCGATCGCGACACCGTGGTGTTCGATTTCCACCGGCTCGGCTTCACCGATGCGTTCCTGCCGCAGTTCCGCAAAGTGCTCGAGCAGCCACACGGCATCCTGCTGGTCACCGGCCCCACCGGCTCGGGCAAGACCACCACGCTGTACACCGCGCTGAGCCAGCTCAACACCGCGGATGTAAAAATCATCACCGTCGAGGATCCGGTCGAGTACCAGATCGAAGGCATCAACCAGATCCAGGCCAAGCCGCAGATCGGTCTGGACTTCGCCAACGCGCTGCGCAGCATCGTGCGCCAGGACCCGGACATCATCATGATCGGCGAAATGCGCGACCTGGAAACCGCGCGCATCGCGATCCAGTCCGCGCTGACCGGCCACCTGGTGCTGTCCACGCTGCATACCAACAACGCCGCCGGCGGCATCACCCGCCTGCTCGACATGGGCGTGGAAGACTACCTGCTCACCTCCACCATCAACGGCATCCTCGCCCAGCGCCTGGTGCGCCGGCTGGAACCGCAGCACGCGCTGCGCTACCTGGCCTCACCGGAGGAGATCGACAAGTTCGGGCTGCGCCGCCTGCAACCGGAAGGAGACATCTACCTGTACCGCGCGCAGCCCTCGGCGATCGCGCCGACCGGTTACCTCGGGCGTACCACCATCATGGAATTCCTGGTGATGAACGACGAGCTGCGGCGCGCGGTGATGCGCCGCGCCGGCATGGGCGAAGTGGAACAGATCGCCCGCGCCTCCGGCATGCGCACCATGTATGAGGATGGCCTGGCCAAGGCGCTGATGGGCCACACCACGCTCGAAGAAGTGCTGCGCGTGACCGAGGAAAGCTGAGCATGGCGCAGTACCGCTACAAGGCCCTCAACGCGCACGGCGAACTGTTCGACGGCCAGATGGAGGCTGCCTGCGAAGCCGACGTGGCCGCCAGGCTGCAGGACCAGGGCCATCTGCCGATGGAAGCGCGGCTGGCCAGCGAGGGCGGTGCGGGCGGCACCTCGTGGGCGGCGCTGCTGCGGCGCAAGCCATTCGACGGCGGCGCGCTGGTGCAGTTCACCCAGCAGCTGGCCACCCTGCTGGGTGCCGGCCAGCCACTGGACCGTGCGCTGACCATCCTGCTGGAACTGCCCGAAGACGAACGCAGCCGGCGGGTGATCACCGACATCCGCGACGTGGTGCGCGGCGGTGCCGCGCTGTCCACCGCGCTGGAACGCCAGCACGGGTTGTTTTCGCGGCTGTACATCAACATGGTGCGCGCCGGTGAAGCCGGTGGCAGCCTGCACGACACCCTGCAGCGGCTGTCCGATTACCTCGAGCGCAGCCAGGAGCTGAAGGGCAGGGTGATCAATGCGCTGATCTACCCGGCGATCCTGCTGGCGGTGGTCGGCGGGGCGCTGCTGTTCCTGTTGGGCTACGTGGTACCGCAGTTCGCGCAGATGTACGAAAGCCTGGATGTGGCGCTGCCGTGGTTCACCCAGTGGGTGCTCACTGCTGGCCTGGTGGTGCGCGAGGGCTGGCTGGCGATGATCGTGGTGCCGGCGCTGGCGCTGCTGGTGATCGAACGCAAGCTGCGGCAGCCGGCGGCGCGCCTGGCGCTGGATGGCTGGCTGCTGCAGCGCAAGGGAATCGGCGGGCTGGTGGCCAAGCTGGAAACCGCACGGCTGGCGCGCACGCTGGGCACGCTGCTGCGCAACGGCGTGCCGCTGCTGGCTGGCCTGGGCATCGCACGCAACGTACTGGGCAACCGCGCGCTGGCCGCCGACGTGGACGCGGCCAGCGACGAGGTCAAGAACGGCAACGGCCTGTCCGCCTCGCTGGCCAAGGGCAAGCGCTTTCCCCGGCTTGCGCTGCAGATGATCCAGGTCGGCGAAGAATCCGGCGCGCTGGATGTCATGCTGCTCAAGACCGCCGATACCTTCGAACAGGAAACCGCGCGCGCCATCGATCGGCTGCTGTCGGCGCTGGTGCCGGTGATCACCCTGGTGCTGGCCTCGGTGGTCGGCCTGGTGATCGTGGCCGTGCTGGTGCCGCTGTACGACCTCACCAATGCCATCGGCTGACCGCCGTGGCGCATTTCGTTCCGACATGCTGCAAGGAGCTTCCATGATCCATCGTCGCAAGCTGGTCCGCTTTTCCTCTCCGCGCAACCAGTCGGGCATGAGCCTGCTGGAAATCATCATCGTCATCGTGCTGATCGGCGCGGTGCTCACCCTGGTCGGCAGCCGCGTGCTCGGTGGTGCCGATCGTGGCAAGGCCAACATCGCCAAATCGCAGGTGCAGACCATGGCCGGCAAGATCGAGAACTACCAGCTCGATACCGGCAAGCTGCCGGCCAAGCTGGACGACCTGGTCACCCAGCCGGGCGGCAGCAACGGCTGGCTGGGCCCATATGCCAAGGCCAGCGAGCTGAACGATCCGTGGGGCAACGCACTGGAATACCGCGCACCGGGCGAAGGCCAGCCGTTCGACCTGATCAGCCTGGGCAAGGATGGCAAGGTCGGTGGCACCAGCTACGACGCGGACATCAAGTACGAGTAAGCGCGCTTGCGCATGCCTGCCCCGCCACGCTGGACACGACGCCCGCGCGCGCTGTCGCGACGGCGTGCCGTGCGCGGCGTTTCACTGCTGGAAATGCTGCTGGTGGTGGCCCTGATCGCGATCATCGGGGTGCTCACCGCCACCGCCATGAACGGCGGCATCGACGGCGTGCGGCTGCGCAATGCCGGCAAGGAAGTGGCCAGCCAGCTGCGCTACACACGCACCCAGGCCATTGCCACCGGAGAACGCCAGCGCTTCCTGATCGATCCGCAGGCGCGCACCTGGGAAGCCGCCAACGGCCGCCACGGCAGCCTGCCCGCTGCACTCGAGGTCCATTTCCGGGGTGCCGGCCAGGTCGCCGGCGTGGCCAACGGCAAGGGCGGCATCGCCTTCCATCCCGACGGCGGCTCCAGTGGCGGCACCATTGAACTGGGCGTACGCGATGCGCTGTGGCGCATCGACGTGAGCTGGATCACCGGCGAAGTGCGCTCGGGCCCGGTGCGGGGCGCGCCATGAAGCACCAGCGTGGTTATTCGCTGCTGGAAGTGATCGTCGCCTTCGCGCTGCTGGCGCTGGCGTTGACGCTGCTGCTGGGCAGCCTGTCCGGGGCCGCACGCCAGGTGCACAACGCCGACCTGCGCACCCGCGCGATGCTGCACGCGCAGTCGCTGCTGGCCGCGACCGGCATCGAAGAACCCCTGCAGGAAGGGCGTTCGCAGGGCGACTGGGAAGACGGCCGCTACCGCTGGGAGCTGCAGGTGGAGCCGTACGTGGATGCGCGCGCCAGTGCGCTGCCGCAGGCCGCTGCCACTACCGTCAGCGGGCCGACCCTGGCCCAGCTGACCCTGCAGGTGCGCTGGGGCGAAGGCAACGGCGAACGCCTGCAGTGGCGTTCGTTGCGGCTGTTGCCCAACACGCCCGAGGCGTCGCGATGAGCCGGCGCGGCGCACGCGGCTTCACCCTGATCGAAGTGCTGCTGGCCACCGTACTGCTGGTCGGCGGACTGGCGCTGGCCTTCGCCACCGTGCGCTCGGCGATGAACATCGCCCAGCGGGGCGAGCGCGTGGCTGCGCAGAACGAGCGCATGCGCGCGGTGGAAGGCTTCCTGCGCCGCCGCCTCAGCATGGCGCTGCCGACCGCCGCCGAGCCGCCCGATCCCACCCGCGAACCGCTGTATTTCCAGGGCGAGCCACAGCGCATGCTGTTCGTGTCCGAACTGCCGGGTTATCTCGGCCGCGGTGGGCCCTACGTGCATGAGCTGCAGGTCAATCGCAACGGCGATGCACTGCGGCTGGACGTTGCGCTGACCCTGGTGCAGAACGGCGAGCGCATCGACGAAACCCCGCCGCGCGCGCCGGAACTGCTGGCCGACGCGCTGCGCGAGGTCGCGTTCCGCTACCGCGGCATCGATCCGCGCAGCGGCCAGCTGGGCGACTGGCAGACGCGCTGGGAGGACACCCGGCGGCTGCCGCTGCTGGTGGAGATCCGCATCGTGCCGCAGCAGGGCCCGGCATGGCCGCCGATGGTGGCCGCGTTGTCGCAGTCGCGCGGGCCGCGCTCGTGAGGCGCGCGCGCGGTGCGGCGCTGGTGCTGGTGCTGTGGTTGATCGCACTGCTCACCGCCGTGGTCGGCGCATTCGCGCTCAGCGCGCGCATCGAGCACCTGCAGCAGCGGGTGATCGGTGACGATGCAATCGGCCAGGAGCATGCACGCGCCGGCCTGGAATACGCCCTGTTCCGCCTGCGTCCCTCCGCGCTGCAACCGCCGTGGCAGGCCGACGGCCGCCGCTATCGCTGGACCTTCGATGGCCGCCAGATCGACCTGCGGATCATCGACGAGAACGGCAAGATCAACCTCAACCTGGCTGATACCGCCTTGTTGACCGCGTTCCTGCGCGCGCTGGAGGTGGAACCCGGGCGCGCCCAGCAGCTGGCGGGTGCGATCGCCGATTGGCGCGATCCCGACAGCCTCAAACAGCCCGGCGGCGGTGCCGAGACCGCCGACTACCAGGCGGCCGGCCTCCCGTATGGCGCGCGCAACGGGCGCTTCGAGACGCTCGGCGAGCTGCAGCGGGTGCTGGGCATGGACGCCGACCTGTATGAACGGATGGAACCGATGCTGACCCTGTACAGTCGGCAGTCGCGTCCGGATCCCCGGTTCGCGGCCGGGCCGGTGTTGAACGCGCTCGGGCTGGATGCCGAACGCCTGCTGGCCGAACGCGAGCGGGCCGAAGCGGCCGGCGACGAAAACGTGACGGGCGCGCTTGCCAGTGGCAGCGGCACCTATAGTATCGAGAGCCGCGCGCTGGATGAGCGCGGACGGGTTTCGGTGTTGCGTGCGGTAGTGCGCATGGGCGCGGCAGGCACGCCGGGAACGACTTACACAGTACTTCGCTGGGAACAGGGAATGGCAGCACGATGACGGCATGGCGGGACAGTCTGGTGCAGGCACGGGGACGGTTCGCGCCCGGCGTGGCCAATGGCCTGCGCTGGTGGCGGCGTTCGCTGCTGGCCTGGCTGCCGCTGCGCTGGCAATGGGCCATGGGCTGGTCGCGTTCGCGCCTGCTGCTGTCGCGGCATGCCGAACAGCTGGTGTTGCGCCGCGATACCGCGACCCAGCTGCAGGCCGTGGCCGAACTGCCGTGGCCCACCACGCCGGCCGACCTGGAGCGGGTGCTGGATGCGCGCCTGCGCGCGCTGCCACGGCACTGGGTGCTGCCGGCCGCCGCGGTGCTGCGCCGCCCGCTGCGCCTGCCGGCCGCCGCTGCACCGCGCCTGCGCGACGTGGTCGGCTTCGAGATCGACCGGCAGACCCCGTTCGAGGCCAATCAGGTCCACTACGACGTCCGCGAACTGGACACATTGCCCGACGGCCAGCTGCAGGTGGAACTGGTGGTCATTCCGCGCCAGGCGCTGGAGCAGTGGTCGCAGCAGGCCGGCAGCTGGGCGCAGCAGCTGGCCGGCGTGGATGCCGACGATGGCGCGGGGCAGCCGCTGGGCGTGAACCTGCTGCCGCCGACCCAGCGCCGGGTCACCCACGACCCGATGCGGCGCTGGAACCTGCTGCTCGCCGTGGCCACCGTGGTGCTGCTGGCCCTGGCTGGTACCCAGCTGCTGGACAACCGCCAGGCCGCCGCCGATCGCCTGCGCGAGCAGGTCGATGCCGCCGCACACGACGCGCGCCGCGTCGCCGCGCAGCGCCAGCAGCTTCAGGAGCTGGTGGATGGCGCCGCGTTCCTGGAAGGCAAGCGCGCCGAACATGCCAGCACCGTGGAGCTGTGGAACGAACTCACCCGGCTGCTGCCCGATGGCACCTACCTGGAAAAACTTTCTGTTGAAGGCAACACGCTGCAGCTGATCGGACTGAGCCGCGAGGCTTCGCAGCTGGTCTCCCTGCTGCAGGATTCACCGCTGTGGCGCAAGGTCAACCTGACCGGCGTGCTGCAGGCCGATGGCGGCGCCGCCGGCCGTGACCGCTTCACCCTCACCGCCGAGCTGCAGCCGCTGCCCGGTGCCCCGGCCGCCGCCACGCCCGCCCCGGAGGTTGCCGATGGCAATGCCGCCAACACGCCGTGACCGCTGGCTGGCACTGGCGTTGCTGCTGGCGGTGATCGCGCTGGCGTACCTGCTGCTGGTGCATCCGTGGTTCACCCGGCCGCTGCTGGACATCAACCAGGGCATTGCCGAGCTGCAGGAACGCGAGCAGCGCGTGCAGTCCCAGCTGCAGCAGCGCACCGCCGTGCAAGAGCGCCTGCAGCAGGTGCAGGCGGCGCTGGAAGGGCGTCCCGGCTTCCTGCGCGAACCCACTGCTGAATCGGCCGCCGCCGCCTTGTCGAGCCGGTTGCAGGATGCGGTCGCGTCGGCCAGTCCTGGCAACCGCAGCTGCACCATCAGCAACCGCTCACCGCTGACCGACACCGCGCGCGATGCGCAGTTCCCGCGCGTGGCCCTGCAGGTCCGCCTGCGCTGTGGCGTGCCGGAAATGGCGGCGGTGCTGCACACCCTGGAAACCGGCAGCCCGCGCCTGTTCGTGAACAACCTCAACCTGCTGGCGCAGCGCTTCCAGGCCTCGCCCAACGAGACCGGCACCGGACTGGACGTGTCCTTCGAACTGGTTGGCTACCTCCGCCCCGGTGCAGGCAGCGATGCGGCCGCCGCGCCGGTCGAGCCTGCACCCGAACCCGCGCCGGCGGGGCTGGAGCCGGTCGGGTCGGCGATGGCCGCCCCGACCGACCCCGGCACGGCCGAACCGGTCGAGGAGGGCACCCATGAAGATTGAACTGGCCCCCCTGCGCAGCTGGTGGCTGGGCGGCGTGGCCGCCTGGGCCGCCGCGATCTGGATCGCCACGCTGTTCGGCGTGGGTGGACGCATCGCCCCGGCCGGTGCCGGCGACCGTGCCCCACCGCCGCTGCCGACCCTGGCCGCGGCCGCGCCGGAACGGATCGCCTCGGCCGAGGCGTATGCCAGCATCGGCGCGCGGCCGCTGTTCGCCGAAGACCGCAAGCCGCGTCCGTACCTGCCGGGCGGCAGCGAGCCAGGCAGCAGCGCCAGCGCGGTCACCCTGACCGGCGTGCTGCTCACCTCCGAATTCGGCATGGCCATCCTCACCACCGACCAGAAGCAGTCGCTGCGCCTGCGCCTCAACGGCGATGCGGTCAACGGCTGGCAGCTGCTCGCGCTGGAGCCGCGCAGTGCCACCGTCAGCGGACCCGGCGGCACCCAGACCCTGGAACTGGTGACCTTCAGCGGGCAGGGCGGCGAACCGCCGACCGTGCTGGGCACCGCCGCCGGCGCAGGCCAGGCCAATGGCGCGCGCCCGCCGGTTCCCGCGCCCACGCAGAACGCGGGCCGCGGACCCACGACGAACTTCACCGGCGCTCCGCCGCCAGCGGCGCAGGCAGCGGCGGAAGCCGCCGCCAATGCAGCGGCCGCTGCCGCAGCGCAGAAGCCGGCCACGCAAGGCCCGAGCGAAGAACAGATGCAAGCCATCCGCGCCCGCATCCAGGCGCGTCGCCAGCAATTGCAGCAGCAACAGTCGCAGCAGCCGCCCGCGGGCGGCTCCGGCCAAACCAAATAGAGTGAAAGCATGACATTGCGTCTTTTCTCCCTGTCGTTCGCCGTGGCCCTGCTTGCAGGCTGCGCCTCCGTGCCCGGTCCCGAAGTGCGCCGCGACGCGGTCCTTGATGGCAAGCACCAGGTGGTGGCCGGTGACGGTTCGCACGATGGCGTGGACGCGCAGCCGCTGAACGCCGCCGGCGCACCGCAGCCGGTGATCCGCCGCGGCAGCGGCACCATGATCAACCGCAGTGCCGCCGCCGCGCCGTCGCCGGCGTTGTCGCAGGCCAGCACCGGCACCGCCACCTTCAACTTTGAAGGCGAATCGGTGCATGCCGTGGTCAAGGCGATCCTGGGCGACATGCTGGGCCAGAACTACGTGATCGCGCCGGGCGTTCAGGGCACGGTGACCCTGGCCACGCCCAAGCCGGTGTCCTCGGCGCAGGCGCTGAACCTGCTGGAGATGGTGCTGGGCTGGAACAACGCGCGCATGGTCTACAGCGGCGGCCGTTACAACATCGTGGCCGCCGACCAGGCATTGGCCGGCACCGTCGCACCCAGCACCGCGCCGGCGGCCAACGCACGCGGTTTTGAAGTGCGCGTCATCCCGCTGCAGTACATCTCCGCCACCGAAATGAAGAAAGTGCTCGAGCCGTACGCGCGGCCGAACGCGATCGTCAACGTCGACAGCGGCCGCAACGTGATCACCCTGGGCGGTACCCGCAGCGAACTGGAAAACTACCTGCGCACCGTCGAGATATTCGATGTGGACTGGCTGTCGGGCATGTCCGTGGGCGTGTTCCCGATCCAGACCGGCAAGGCCGAGCAGGTCGCGGCGGACCTGGAGAAAGTGTTCGGCGAAGAGAGCAAGACTCCCAGCGCCGGCATGTTCCGCTTCCTGCCGCTGGAGAACGCCAATGCCGTGCTGGTGATCACCCCGCAGGCGCGTTACCTGGACCAGATCCAGCAGTGGCTGGAACGCATCGATACCGCCGGCGGCAGCGCCCGGCTGTTCTCCTACGAACTGCGCTACGTCAAAGCCAAGGACCTGGCCGAGCGCCTGGCCGAAGCCTTTGCCAGTGAGAACAGCCGTGGGGGCCGTGGCGGCAGCACCTCACTGGCGCCCGGCGCCAACGTGCAGGAGCTGGGCAGCCGCGACGGCACCAATGGCAACAGCCTCAACGGCACCGGCAACACCGGCACCACCCGTACCGGCGGCATGGGTGATGGCACCATGAGCCTGCCGCAGCGGCAGCCGGGCAACGCCAGTTTCAACCTGGAAATCCAGGGCGATTCGGTCGGCGTGTCGGCGGTGGAGGAAACCAACACGCTGCTGGTGCGGTCCACCCCGCAGGCGTGGCGTTCGATCCGTGAAGTCATCGAAAAGCTCGATGTGATGCCGATGCAGGTGCACATCGAAGCGCAGGTCGCCGAGGTCTCGCTCACCGGCGACCTCGCCTATGGCGTGAACTGGTTCTTCGAACAGGCGGTGGCGACCGGCAAGACCGAAAGCGGCATCGACCTGCCCAGCGCACTGGGCCGCTCGATCTGGGGCAGCATTTCCGGGCGGGTAGGCGAAGGCGGCCTGGGCTGGACCTTCCTGGGCAAGAATGCCGCCGCGGTGGTGACCGCACTGGACAAGGTGAGCAACCTGCGCCTGCTGCAGACCCCGTCCATCTTCGTGCGCAACAACGCCGAAGCCACGCTCAACGTCGGCACCCAGATCCCGATCAACTCGGTGTCGGTCAACACCGGCGTGGGCGGCGACAACACCTACAGCCAGGTGCAGTACCTGGACACCGGCGTGATCCTGAAGGTGCGGCCGCGCATCACCCGCGACGGCGTGGTGTTCCTGGACATCGTGCAGGAAGTGAGCTCGGCCGGCGCCATCCCATCCGGCTGCGACGCCACCCGCACCACCTGCAATCCGCCGATCAACACCCGCAAGATCTCGACCGAGGCGGCGGTGCAGAGCGGGGACACCATCATGCTGGCCGGCCTGATCACCAATTCGGACGAGAACGGCGCCAACGGCGTGCCGGGCCTGAGCCGGATTCCGGTGCTCGGCGCGCTGTTCGGCAGGAAGACCCAGAACACCGACCGCTCCGAGGTGATCGTGCTGCTGACCCCGACCATCGTGCGCAACGCTCAGGAGTCGCGCAACCTCACCGACGAGTACAGCAACCGCTTCCGCGCCATGGAACCGTTCCCGTCCCGCCCCAAGCGCTGAGTCCTGCTACGCTGCGGTCACGACGCCGCACACAGGGGGACGGATGGGAACGATCGTGTTGCTGCCGATCGGGGTCGATGACAGCGCGCTGGACCGCTGCCTGGCGGCGCTGGATGCCGGCACGCCGGCGCAGACGCCGGTGTGGCTGGCCGACGATGGCCAGGCCGGGCCGCGTGCGCAGGCGGTGATCGCGCACTGGCTGGAAAGCACCCCGCTGCGCGCCGAGTACACCCGACGCGCGCGTGCGATCGGCGAAGTCGCGCACCTGGATGAAATGCTGCGCGCCTGCGAAGGCAGTGAGGTGGTGGTGCTGGCGCCCGATGCGGTACCGGCGCCGGGCTGGCTGCAGCAGCTGGATGCCTGCTTCGCGCGCGATGCCTCGATCGGTTCGGCCACGCCCTGGTGCAACGCCGGCGAAACCGCGGCCTGGCCCCGGCTGGGCGAGATCAACCCGGTCCCGGACGATCTGGACGCGATGGCGCAGGCCTGCGCCGCACTGCCGACGCTCGACCCCGAACTGCCCTCGGCGGTGACCCACGCGGTCCTGCTGCGGGCCAACGCCCGGCGCAAGGCCGGCGGCCTGGACATGCACAGCTATGGTTCCTGGAACGCGGCGTTGATCGACCTGAGCCTGCGCATGGCCGGCCTGGGCTGGCGCAACGCGCTGTGTGCCAATGCCTATGTCGCGCGCGACGGTGAAGCACGGGCGCACGACGGTGACCTGGAAGCACTGGGCACGCGCTGGCCGACCTGGCAGCCGCGGCTGGCCGGGTTCCTGATGGGCGACCCGTTGCTGCAGGTCAGGCAGGACCTGCAGCGCCTGCACCAGCAGGCGATAATGCCCCGGTCGCAGGGCGATCTGTTCGGATCGCCCGCCGCAACCGCTCCGGAGCCGCCTGCTTGAATCCCTGCATTGCCGTCATCATCGTCAGCTACCAGAGTGCCAGCACGCTGGACCAATGCCTGACGCGGTTGCGCGCGGCCGACGAGGTCGCCGAGATCCGCGTGGTCGACAACAATTCCGACGATGGCACGCTGGACATCGTGCAGCGCCATGCAACTGCCGACCCGCGCCTGCACTTCATCGCCAATCCCGACAACCCGGGCTTCGCCGCCGCCAACAACCAGGGCGTGGCCGACAGCCGGGCGCCGTGGTTGGCTTTCATCAACCCGGACCTGATGGTCCAGGCCGGTACGCTGGCGCAGCTGCGCGCGCGCGGAGAGGCCCTGGGCGATTGCGTGCTGGGCGTGGAGCAGGTGGACGAGCAGGGCCAGCCCGATGCGGCGGTGCGCCGCCGCGATCCCGATTTCGGCGCCATGCTGCGCCACCCGGGGCAGGGCGCAAAGCTTGCCATCCCGGCTGACCCGACGCAGGTGCTGCAGACGGTGCCGGCGCTGTCCGGGGCGCTGCTGTTGATGCCGCGCGCGCTGTTCGACCGCATCGGCGGCTGGGATGCCGGCTACCGCCTGCATGCCGAAGACCTGGACCTGTGCCGCCGCGCCCGCGAAGCCGGGGCGGTGGTGGCCATCGCCAATGACCTGCAGGTGGTGCATGTGCGCGGCGTGTCGAGCCGTTCGCGGCCGTTCTTCGTGGAATGGCACAAGCATCGCGGTCTGTGGCGTTACTTCCGCCGGTTCGAGGCGCCGCGGCGCAACCTGCTGGTGCAGGCCGCCGTCTGGGGCGCGATCTGGGCCCACGCCGCGGCTCAGGTCCCACGGTTGTTGCGCCGGCGCTGAAAGGCGGCGGATGGCGCAGCCCGGTAGGTACCGACCGTTGGTCGGTACATGCTGGCAGGCGCATAATCCGGGCATGATCATCCAATCGTTGCTCGACACCGACCTGTACAAATTCACCATGATGCAGGCGGTGCTGCACCAGCACCCCGGCGCGCAGGTCCAGTACCGGTTCAAGTGCCGCACGCCGGGCATCGACCTGGCGGCGTTCATCGACCAGATCAACGCCGAGATCGATCATCTGTGCAGCCTGCGCTTCAGCCCCGAAGAGCTGGACTACATGCGCGGGCTGCGCTTCGTGAAGCCGGACTTCGCCGACTTCCTCGGCCTGTTCCACCTGGACCGCAAGTACATCGACCTGCGCCCGTCGCAGGCCGTGCCGGGCGAGATCGAGCTGGACATCACCGGGCCGTGGCTGCACACGATCCTGTTCGAAGTGCCGCTGCTGGCGATCATCAACGAGGTCTGGTTCCGCAACACCAGCACGCCCGACTTCGCCGAAGGCGAGCGCCGCCTGCAGGCCAAGACCGCGCTGCTGCGCGACACACCGGGCTTCGAGCTGTGCCGCATTGCCGACTACGGCAGCCGCCGCCGCTATTCACGCGACTGGCACGCACGCATGCTCCCGATGATGCGCGATGCGCTGGGCGAACAGTTCGTGGGCACCAGCAACGTGCATTTCGCGCGGCTGTACGGCATGACCCCGCACGGCACGATGGCCCATGAGTACCTGCAGGCGTTCCAGGCGCTGGGTCCGCGCCTGCGCGATTCGCAGGTCGCGGCACTGGAATCGTGGGCGCGCGAATATCGCGGCGACCTGGGCATCGCGCTGTCCGACGTGGTCGGACTGGACGCGTTCCTGCGCGACTTCGACATGTACTTCTGCAAGCTGTTCGATGGCGTGCGGCACGATTCGGGCGACCCCTTCAGCTGGGGCGACCGGATGCTGGCGCACTTCAGGGAGCGCCGCGTGGACCCGCGCAGCAAGGTGCTGGTGTTCAGCGACGGGCTCAACATCGAAAAGGTGATGCGCCTGTTCGATTACTTCCGTGGCCGCTGCCAGGTTGCGTTCGGGGTGGGCACCCACCTCACCAACGACCTGGGCCCGACCCCGCTCAACATCGTGATCAAGATGGTCCGCTGCAACGGCCAGCCGGTGGCCAAGCTCAGCGATTCGCCGGGCAAGAGCATGTGCGACGACCCCGGCTACCTCGCCTACCTGCGCCAGGTATTCGAGCTGCCGCCGGCATGAGGCGGGTCACGACCAACGGTCGTGACCTACCGACCAGACACCGGCCGTAACCTCCCCGTCCAACCACCGGTAGGTCACGACCGTTGGTCGTGACGCTCTCGTCCCACCACCGGTAGGTCACGACCGTTGGTCGTGACGCTCTGTATCATTCCAACGCGTAGCGCAGAACGAACAACCCAGCCACCAGCCACACCGCCGGATGCACGTCGCGCCAGCGCCCCGTACCGGCCTTCAACACGGCATAGGCGATGAAGCCGAACGCCAATCCGTTCGCAATGGAATAGGTGAACGGCATCGCCAGCGCGCACAGCGCGGCGGGCACGGACTCGGTGAGGTCGTTCCAATCCACATCCACCAGTTCGCGCAGCATCAGCCCGGCCACGAACAGCAGCGCCGGTGCGGTGGCATAGCCGGGCACCATGCCGGCCAGCGGCGAAAACAGCAGCGCGGCCAGGAACAACGCGGCCACCACCAGCGCGGTGAGGCCGGTGCGGCCACCGGCCTGCACGCCGGAGGCGCTTTCGGCAAAGGCGGTGGTGCTGCTGGTACCCAGCAGCGAGCCGGCCACGATGGCGGTGCTGTCGGCCAGCAGCGCACGCCCAAAGCGCTTCTGCGCGCCCGGCAGCTTGAGCAGGCCGGCACGTCCGACCACGCCATACAGGGTGCCGGTGGCATCAAACACTTCAACCAGCACGAACACCAGCACCACCTGCAGCAGCACGGCGATGGGCGCGCCGCCGTCGTGGTGCAGCAGGCCGGGCAGGTCCAGCTGCAGGAAGGTGGGCGCCAGGCTGGGCGGCAGCGAGATGACACCCTGGTACTGCACGGCGCCCAGCAGCCAGGCGGCGCCGGTGACGGCAAGAATGCCGATCAGGATGGCACCGCGCACGCGACGTGCTTCGAGGATGGCGATCAGCAGGAAGCCGGCCAGGGCCAGCAGCGGCGGGGCGGTGTTGAGCGGGCCGAGCGCAACCAGGGTGTCGGGGTTGGCGATGATCACGCCGGACTTCTGCAGGGCGATGATGGCCAGGAACAGGCCGATGCCGGCGACGATGGAGGCGCGCAGCGAGGCGGGAATACCGGCCACCAGCCAGGCGCGCACGCCGGTCAGCGACAGCGCCAGGAACACCAGGCCGGAGATGAACACGGCGGCCAATGCCTGCTGCCACGGCAGGCCGGCGGCACCGACCACGGTGAAGGCGAAGAACGCATTCAAGCCCATGCCCGGCGCCATGCCCACCGGGAAGTTGGCGGCGAACGCCATCACCAGCGAGCCCAGCGCGGCGGCCAGGCAGGTGGCGACGAACACGGCGCCCGGGTCCATGCCGGTGGTGGACAGGATGTCGGGATTGACGAAGACGATGTAGGACATCGTCAGGAACGTGGTCAGCCCGGCCAGCAGTTCGGTCCGCACGGTGGTGCCGTGCTGTTTGAGCTGGAACAGGTTTTCAAGCAGTTTCATGGCGGGGGTCCATGTCTCTTTTGGTTGGATCACAAGCGAAGTCAAAGGCCTTCGTTTGATGCGTCACTTGCTGAGGGCCGGCGGGTGCGGGGGTACGGGGGGCGCCGTGAACCCTTCCATGGGGGCTCTTGCGAAACATCCATGTTTCGCAAAGCCCCCGTACCCCCGCACCCGCCGGCCCTCCCGAATTCGGCCGGTGGCCATGGAAGATCAAACGCAGTTCCGATCATTTCCATGTGGTGCTGCGTAGGGACACGCCATGCGTGTCTGCTCTTCCTGTCCGCACGCGACCAATCTTCGAGGGAGGCCGGCGGGCAGCCCCTGTAGGGACTGTCAAAAACATGGATGTTTTTGCCAAGCCCCCAAGGATGGGTTTACGGCGTGTCCCGTAAGGGGCTGCCCGACGGCCTCCCTGCAGGCAGTAATGAAACGCTGCGGTTGACCTTGCGCCAGAATGCAAAACGGCCGCGCAGAGCGCGGCCGTTTTTCCTTCTTACTTCAGCGCCTTGAAGCGCAGGCGCTTCGGGGCGGCGTCGTCGCCCATGCGGCGGCGCTTGTCTTCTTCGTATTCGCGGTAGTTGCCCTGGAAGAACTCCACGTGCGAATCGCCTTCGAACGCCAGGATGTGGGTCGCGATGCGATCCAGGAACCAGCGGTCATGCGAAATCACGAACGTGTTGCCCGGGAATTCCAGCAGCGCATCTTCCAGCGCACGCAGGGTTTCGATGTCCAGATCGTTCGACGGTTCGTCGAGCAGCAGCACGTTGCCACCCTGCAGCAGGGTCTTGGCCATGTGCAGGCGGCCACGCTCACCACCGGACAGCGAACCCACCAGCTTCTGCTGGTCCTGGCCCTTGAAGTTGAAGCGGCCGATGTAGGCGCGCGACTGGATCTCGATGCCGTTGATGTTGAGGATGTCCAGGCCGCCGGCGATTTCCTGGAAGACGTTGTGGTTGCCCTCCAACGCGTCGCGGCTCTGGTCCACGTAGGACAGCTTGACGGTCGGACCGACCACGATCTCGCCGGAATCCGGCTTCTCCTGGCCCGTGATCATCTTGAACAGGGTCGACTTACCGGCACCGTTGGGGCCGATGATGCCCACGATCGCGCCGGCCGGGACCAGGAAGCTCAGTTCGTCGAACAGCAGGCGGTCGCCGAACTTCTTGGACACGTTCTTGAACTCCATCACCGAATTGCCCAGGCGCTCGCCCGGCGGGATGAAGATTTCATTGGTTTCGTTGCGCTTCTGGTAATCGACCGACTGCAGCTCTTCCAGGCGGGCCAGACGCGCCTTGCCCTTGGTGCGGCCGCCCTTGGCGTTCTGGCGCGACCACTCCAGTTCCTTCTGGATCGCCTTCTGGCGCGACTTCTCCTGGTTGTCTTCCTGCTTCAGGCGCTCGTCCTTCTGCATCAGCCAGTCGGTGTAGTTGCCCTTCCACGGAATGCCGCGGCCGCGGTCCAGTTCCAGGATCCATTCGGCGGCGTTGTCCAGGAAGTAGCGGTCATGGGTGACGGCCACCACGGTGCCGGTGTAGCGCGCCAGGAACTGTTCCAGCCATTCCACCGACTCGGCGTCGAGGTGGTTGGTCGGTTCGTCGAGCAGCAGCATGTCCGGCTTCTGCAACAACAGGCGGCACAGCGCCACGCGGCGCTTTTCACCGCCGGACAGCTTGCCCACGATGGCATCCCACGGCGGCAGGCGCAGCGCATCGGCGGCCACGTCCAGCTGGTTTTCCAGAGTGTGCGAGTCACCGGCGGCCAGGATCGCCTCCAGGCGCTCCTGTTCCTTGGCCAGCTTGTCGAAATCGGCACCTTCCTCGGCGTAGGCCAGGTACACCGCGTCCAGCGCGGCTTGGGCCTGCAGCACTTCGCCCACGCCTTCCTCGACCGCTTCACGCACGGTCTTGGTCGGGTCCAGCTCCGGTTCCTGCGCCAGGTAGCCGACCTTGATGCCGGCCTGCGGGCGGGCTTCGCCCTCGAAGTCGGTGTCCACGCCGGCCATGATCTTCAGCACCGTGGACTTGCCGGCACCGTTCAGGCCCAGCAGGCCGATCTTGGCACCCGGGAAGAACGACAGCGAGATGTCCTTGATGATCTGCCGCTTGGGCGGGACCACCTTGCTGACTTTGTTCATGGTGTAGATGTATTGCGAGGACATGAGCTCTCCGAAGGCGCAACCCTGCGCCCGTTCCGTCAGGAACAAGCACAGATGAAAAGGGATGGCGCCAATTATAGCCCGAAGCGATGACCCCCGCCGGCCGGCCCCTGGGGCGGGCCTTGCCGCTGCCTGAATGGGTCGTCAAAGCGGTTGAATTGGAAACCGTTTCCAGCCGGAAACCGTTCAGACGACGTCAGCATGATGGAGCCATCACTCACCAAGCGAGGCCAGACATGCGCATGAATCGAATTGTGGTCGGGACCGTGGCCTCGCTGCTCGCGCTGGGCAGCATCGCCCCGGCCTTCGCCGACGACCATCGCGGCCGTGGCCACGACCGCCACCATGATGATCGTCATGACCGTCGCCATGACCGCCACGACGACCGCCGCGACTGGCGCGACGACCGCCGTGAAGCCCACCACGACCGCCGCTACTACGACAACCGGGGCTATTACCGCCCGGCACCGCCGCCGCGCGTGGTCTACCGGCCGGCCCCGGGCCGCGGTTACGGCTGGGCCCGCGGCCACCGCTACAACGAGTACTACCGGGGCCCGGTCTACGTGGTCAATGACTACAGCCGCTACTCGGTGCGCCGCCCGCCGCGTGACCACCACTGGATCCGCGACGACCGTGGCAACCTGCTGCTGGTCGCCATCGCCACCGGCATCATCGCCGACTACGTGATCAACAACCGGTAAGCCCGGAACGCAACACCCCGAAACGAAGAAGCGCGCCCCAGGGCGCGCTTCTTCGTTCTACAGAGCGGAACAGCCGGTCAGAACGCCACCGACCAATCCAGCTGCGCGCCCACATCGCGCTGGCCGTCACCGTCACGCCCCTGCATCTGCAGTGACAGGCGGCTGTTGGCACTGGGGCTCACCGCCACGCCGAGTTGGGCCAGCACGCTGCTGCGTGCCAGCGGTGCACCGGCAATGGTGAAGTCCTGCGCACCGCCCACGAAGCGCGCGGTGGTGGTGGGCAGACGATCGCCATCGGCGTACTGCCAGCCTACCCGCGCGGTCAGCACGGCACGGTCCTGCAGCCCGCCGCTGATGTCCCAGTCAGCCTTCAACGCGGCCAGCCCGGTGCGGTACCGGCTGTCGGCCGCACCCAGGTGCAGGGCGCTGTCGCCGCCCCGTTCCTGGCTGCCATCGCTTTCCAGCCGCACCTGGGCCAGTTCGATCTCCGGGGTCAGCTGCAGGCGCGGACCGCCAAAGGTCCAGCCGGCGCGCACGAACGCGGTGGTGCCGGTGGCGTCTTCGCGGGCCAGCAGGTTCTCACTGAAGGCAGTTCCCACCTGTGCGGTGCGCGTGGTGTCGGTGCGGTAGTCGGCGCGGGTCACGCCGCCGCGCAGGCTCAGGCCCTGCCAGCGGTAGTTCGCGTACACGCCGTACTCGGTCGCATCGGTCTCGGCCACGGCTGCGCGCTCGCGCAGACGGTTGTCCAGCGTCTGCTGGCCGCCTGCCACGCCCAGTTCCAGCGTGTCACCCAGCTGCCAGCCGGCACCGGCCATCAGGCCGTGCTGCTGGACGCGGGTGGCTGCGTTCGCAGCAGTCGCATCGGTACGCAGCTGTCCACCGCTGCCGGCCACCCAGGCGCGCACGCCCGGCAGGATGTCGCCGCTGATCGCGCGGCCATCCAGATGGCGGTCGATGCCATCGTGCAGGAAGCGGTTCTGCAGCAGCGCGCCACGCGTGGCCGCATGCACTTCGCCAGACAGGCTGTCGAACGCCGGCACCACCTGCGGTACTTCCAGGCGCACCACCGCGTCGTACACAAGGTTGCCCTCGCCCAGCGCTTCCACGGCGGTCGCCACTTCGCGCTGGTTGTCGTTGACCACCACCTCGGGGAACGCCAGTTCCACGTCGGGCAGCGCGATGTCGTTGCGTGCCATGGTGAGGTAGACGTTGTTGGCGTCGTAGCTCAGGGTCGGATCAAGGAAGGCGAAGGTGCTGGTGACCCCGGCAAAGGTACCGTTGACGCCGTCGGCGGCGCTGAGCACGGTGTAGCGGGTGGATACCTGCCAGTCGCCGGCGGCGGCGACTGCCACGGTGCCGGCGTCGCCCAGCGTGGCGGTGCCGGCCACGTCCACGACATCGCTGCGGCCATCGGCGGCCACGTCCACCTGGTAGGTCGCACTCGGGTCGAACACCAGATCGCCCGTCACCGACAGGCGGCCGATGGTGCCGATAAGGCTTGCGCCGGGCGACAGCACGCTGTTGCTGTGCAGGAACACGCTGCCCACGCTGCCGGTGCCGGTCAGCAGGGCCCGGTTTTCCATGTGCAGCTCGCCGCCCAGCGCGCCCTGCACGGTCAGGACACCCGCGTCGACCCACGTGGTGCCGGCGAAGGCACTGCTGTCGCCGGTCAGGGTGAGGAAGTGGCGGCCCTGGCGCAGGGTGCCTTCACCGCTGAACTGACCGGCGTAGGTCAGCACGCGGGTGGTGTCGATCTCGAAGGTGCCAGCGCTTTCGATCTCGACGTTGCCGCCGTTGAGGGCATTGCCGTTCACGCGCAGGGTGCCTTCCTCGACGCGGGTGAGGCCGCCGGTGGTGCCACCGCCGAGCGTCAGGGTGCCGCCATCGCGCTTGACCAGCGTGCTGCTGCTGTTGCCGCTGACATTGCCGGCCAGGGTGGCGGTTTCACCCGCGGCCACTGCCACGGCGACTTCGCCCTGCAACTGCACTGAATTGTTGAAGGCCACGGCGTCGCCCAAGGCCAGGGTGGTGCCGTCAGCCATGGCCAGCCAGCCGCCGCCGAGCGCGGCGCTGTTGGCCAGGGCCAATGCACCGTTGCGTACCTGCAGCGAACTGTTCCAGCCGGTGCTGTCGCCCTGCAGGGTCAGCGTGCCGGTGCCGGTCTTGTAGAGCTTGCCCGGGCCACTAAAGGCGCGCGAGGCGGTCAGGCTGCCGTCGACATCGAAGGTCGAATCGGCGCTGAGCAGCACGGCCGTATCGAGCGCGAGCTCGGTGCCGGTGCGCAGGGTGCCGCCTGCCATCTCAAACCTGGCAGTGCCTTCGCCGTTGGAGAACGCCGCGCTGGACACACCGGTACCCACATCAAGCACCGCATCCTGGGTCACCGTGACGGTGCCGGTGCTGCCGGCATTGCGGGCCAGGACGATGCCGCCGCTGATGGCGGCGCTGCCGCCCTGGCTCACCGTGAAGCTGCCTTGCCCGGATTCGCCCACGCTCAGCGAATCGCTGCGCCAGGTCGAGCCCGCGCCCGTCACCACGACGGTACCGCTGCCAGCGGCGGACTCACCGAGCAGGACGTTGCCCAGCGCGATCGTGCCGCCGTTGGAGAGATCGATCACACCTACGCCGGCATTGCCCACCACCGTGGTGCCACCGATCTGCTCGACGCTGGAATCCGGGCCGGAAACCAGCAGGTCGCCACGCGAACGGTCGCTGGCCGAGGTGCCGCTGTTGCCAACACGCAGGTCGCCCTGGAGATCGATCCGGCCACCGTCGAGGACCTTGACCACGCCCTTGCCGAGTTCACCGATGCTGAGCGCACCCGTGTTCAGCCACTGGCTGCCGTCGCCTGAAATCTCGGCGGTGCCGTCGCCGGTGCGGGCGGTGCCCACGACCGCCGCTGCGCTGGTCAGCTGGCCGCCATCAAGCACCTGCAGCGTGCCGTAGCCGACGTTGGCCAGCTGCAGGGTGCCGCCGGCAGTGAACTGCGAATCGGCGCCGCTGACCACCAGAACGCCGGTGCCATTGGTGCTGGCACCCAGTTCAACATCATCGGCGACCGCGATGGTGCCGGCATTGTCGACGTCCACCCGGCCCCAGCCGTTGACGCCGAGGGTGAGCGACAGCGCCTCGAGGCGGGAATCCGCGCCGGTCGCGCGTGCCGTGCCGACACCGCTCGGGGTCATGCCCAGCGTGGTGGCACCGAAGCTGGCGCTGGCGCCATCGGACACCTGGATGGCGCCCACGCCCGCCCTGCCGACGACGGTCTCGCTGCCGCTCTGCACGAAGCGGGACTCGGCGCCGGACACGATCAGGTCGCCGCGCGACCGCAGGCTGGCCGAAAGGGCCTGGTTGCCCAGGTAAAGCGCGCCGCGTACTTCGGCGCTGGCGCCGTCGACCACCTTCACGGTGCCGGTGCCGTACTCGCCGATGTTGAGCACACCGGTGTTCGCCCAGTGGCTGCCGGCGCCGGAGATTTCGGCCACGCCCACGCCGGTGCGGGTATTGCCGACGTAGCCGGTCACGCTGGTCATCTGCGCGCCATCGAACACCTTGACGGTGCCGTTGCCCTCATTGCCCAAGAACAGGTTTTGGCCATTGGTGAAGCGCGAGGCCGCACCGCCTACGTTGACCAGGCCGGTGCCGGTGGGGCCTGCGCCGACGTAAGCGTCGGTGCCGATGGCCAGGGTGCCGCCGTTGTCGACGTCAACCTGGCCATTGCCCAGGTGGCCGACGCCGATGGTGGTCAGCGCAGTCCAGGTCGAACCGGCGCCGGAGATGGTGATGCGGCCGTCGGCGGTGGCCGCGGTGCCGGCGCGTTCGCCGGTGCCGACGAAGATGGTCGCGGAGGTCAGCTGGCCTCCCCCCAGGATCGACAGGTTGCCGCGCGTGGTATAGCCGACGTGGATGTGGTTGGTGCGCTCACCGGTCGCGGTGACCTCGGCGGTGCGGTTGCCGTCGATATAAGCAGCCACCGACCCGCCGGTCGGTTCGCCGGACTCCCAATTGCCGGCATTGGACCAGCCGTTGTCGATGGTGCCGCGGAACTCGTTCCAGCCGTTGAGGCCGGCGAAGGCGGACGGCGCGGCGCAGGCCAGCGCGATGCCGGCCACCAGCGGCGCCAGGCGCGGCGAGCGCCGGTCGATGCGGGCGCGGGTACGTGCGCCATCGGCAAATTCGGACACAACCTGCATGCACTTCAGCGCGTGATTGAAGACCACGCGATACACATGATTCACAGCCAACCCCTGTTTGTTATGAAAACGATTCCCTGAGGTGGCAATAACGGCCTCTGGCTGAACGTCTTTAGGTCGCTGGACCGATTAATCTGAACAATTCAAGGAACGGCGTCGCAGTTCAGATTTTTGGCCAGAGCTGCGCGCGGGGGTGCAAACCGGCCCTTCGGCACGGGCCAGCCCCGGCTGCGGGCCTTACAATGGAAGGCTGTCGTTCCCCTCACTTTGCCTGGAGTAAGCGATGTTCCCGCGTGACGTCCGCATCGAAACCTACGATCCCGAACTGGCCAAGGCCATCGCCGCCGAAACCCAGCGCCAGGAAGACCACGTCGAGCTGATCGCCAGCGAGAACTACACCAGCCCGGCGGTGATGGAAGCCCAGGGCAGCCAGTTGACCAACAAGTACGCTGAAGGCTATCCGGGCAAGCGCTACTACGGTGGCTGCGAATACGTGGACATCGCCGAGCAGCTGGCGATCGACCGCCTCAAGCAGCTGTTCGATGCCGACTACGCCAACGTGCAGCCGCACAGCGGCTCGCAGGCCAACCAGGCCGTGTACTTCGCGCTGCTGCAGCCGGGCGACACCATCCTGGGCATGAGCCTGGCCCATGGTGGCCACCTGACCCACGGTGCCAAGGTCAACGCCTCGGGCAAGCTGTTCAACGCCGTGCAGTACGGGGTGAACGAGCAGGGCCTGATCGACTATGACGAGGTCGAGCGCCTGGCCCTGGAGCACAAGCCGAAGATGGTCGTGGCCGGCTTCTCGGCCTATTCGCAGGTGGTGGACTGGGCGCGCTTCCGCGCCATCGCCGACAAGGTCGGTGCTTACCTGTTCGTGGACATGGCCCACGTGGCCGGCCTGGTCGCCGCCGGCGTGTACCCGAGCCCGCTGCCGCACGCGCACGTGGTCACCTCCACCACGCACAAGACCCTGCGCGGTCCGCGTGGCGGCATCATCATCGCCAAGGGCGCCGGCGAAGAGATCGAGAAGAAGCTGCAGTCGATCGTGTTCCCGGGCATCCAGGGCGGCCCGCTGATGCACGTCATCGCGGCCAAGGCCGTGGCCTTCAAGGAAGCGCTGGAGCCGGGCTTCAAGGCCTACCAGCAGCAGGTGGTGAAGAATGCCCAGGCGATGGCCACCACGCTGATCGCGCGCGGCTACAAGATCGTCTCCGGCGGCACCGAGAACCACCTGATGCTGGTCGACATGATCGGCAAGGACGTTTCCGGCAAGGACGCGGAAGCCGCGCTGGGCAAGGCCCACATCACGGTCAACAAGAACTCGGTACCCAACGACCCGCGCTCGCCGTTCGTGACCTCGGGCCTGCGCCTGGGCACCCCGGCGGTGACCACCCGCGGCTACCAGGAAGCCGACTGCGTCGAACTGGCCAACTGGATTGCCGACGTGCTGGACGCCCCGGCCGATGAGGCGGTGATCGCCCGCGTGCGCGATGCGGTCAGCGCGCAGTGCCGCAAGTACCCGGTCTACGGGTAATGGGCGAGACCCTGCAGCGGCGCCTGTACATCGCGCAGGCGCTGCTGCTGGGGTTGCCCGCGCTGGTCGCCGGTGGCGGCGTGGCCGGGCTGGCGTTGTACGTCTTCTTCGACCGCCACGGCTACATGGCCAATCGTGAAGGCCTGTTCCTGCTGGGATGGGCCTTGGCCGGGGTGTGTGGCCTGCTGGGCTGGGCCTGGCTGAGCGTGGTCTACCTGCGCAGGGGGCGAACCGCCCTGCGCAGCACCGGCCTGCTGCCGTGGGTGGGGCTGGGGTTGGGCGTGGTGGCCGCGCTGGGCGTGGTCGCACTGGTCGCTTACAACTCGCTTTCCGGCAGCTCGTGGCGGGCGCTGGGCTATCTGCTCGTGGGTCCGCCCCTGCTGGTCTGCAGCGCGCATCTGCTCTGGTTGCGGACGGTTCCGGCCGCTGCCGGCGAATCCTGATCGACATCGCGATTTGTACGCCGGGGTCTTCTCAGGTACCGTTGCGACGCTGCCGTGACCACGGCATGACGTTTCTCCGATGCAAGGCGTTCCATGTACTGTCCGTTCTGCCAGCATGCCGATACCCGGGTGATCGACTCGCGCGTCTCCGAAGACGGTGCGACGATCCGCCGTCGGCGTGAATGCGAGGCGTGCAGCGAGCGCTTCAGCACCCTGGAAACCATCGAATTGAAGCTGCCGGCGATCGTGAAGAGCGATGGCAGCCGCGAGCAGTTCGATGCGCGCAAGCTGCGGGTGGGCTTCGACCGCGCGCTGCAGAAGCGCCCGGTGCCCGAAGACAAGATCGAACTGGCGGTGCGCGCGGTGATGCAGCAACTGCGCATGTGCGGCGAGCGCGAGATTCCGTCGATCAAGGTCGGCGAGTTCGTGATGAACGAACTGCGCAAGCTCGACCACGTGGCATATGTACGGTTTGCCTCGGTTTACCGAAGCTTCGAGGACGTGGCCGATTTCCGCGAGGAAATCGAGAAGCTCGAACGCGAGCTGCCGTCCAGTACCGAACAGTTGCAGCTGCTGGGCGATGTGATCGCCCTGACCAAAAAAAAGAAGGGGTAGAGCGGACTGTTAGTCCGCTGCTCTTGATCCGCTTCTTGCCGAAGCAGCGGACTGACAGTCCGCCCTACCATGCCTTGGCGGCAGCGGACTGACAGTCCGCTCTGCCGGGGCTTGGCGTTACCATGCCCGCCATGAGCGATTTCTCCACGTTGGATCACCTGCACATGGCCCGCGCGCTGCGCCTGGCCGAACGCGGCCGGTTCACCGCCCGGCCCAACCCGATGGTCGGCTGCGTCATCGCGCACGGCGACCGGGTGGTCGGCGAGGGCTGGCACCAGCGCACCGGTGGCCCGCACGCCGAAGTGTTCGCGCTGCGCCAGGCCGGCGAAGAGGCGCGCCGTGCCACCGCCTACGTGACCCTGGAACCCTGCGCCCATCACGGGCGCACCCCGCCGTGCGCGCTGGCATTGATCGAGGCCCGGGTAGCCAGGGTGGTGGCGGCCATGCGCGACCCGTTCCCCAAGGTGGATGGCGGCGGCTTCGTGCTGCTGCGCGAGGCGGGCATCGAGGTGGCTGAAGGTTTGATGGCGGCGCAGGCGCGTGAGTTGAATCGTGGCTTCCTGTCGCGCGTTGAACGTGGCCGGCCGTGGCTGCGGGTGAAGCTGGCCGCCAGCCTGGACGGGCGCACGGCGATGGCCGATGGCACCTCCAAGTGGATTACCGGCGACGCGGCCCGCACTGACGTGCAGCGCTGGCGCGCACGAGCCGGTGCGATCCTGACCGGGGCCGATACCGTGTTGGCCGATGACCCGCAGTTGACCGTGCGGCTGGCCGATACCGAGGTCATGCCGCCGTTGCGGGTGGTGCTCGATACGCGCCTTCGGTCGCTCGAATGCGCGCGGGTGCGCGAAGGTGGGTCGCCGACCCTGTACCTGCACGATGCGTCGGTGAGCCCGCCTGATGCGGCCGATGCCGAATTTGCCAGCGTGCCCAGCCTGGACGGGCGACTGGATCTGGGTGCCGTATTGGCGCTGTTGGCCGAACGCGGCATCAATGAAGTGCATACCGAAGCCGGGGCCACGCTGTCCGGCGCGCTGCTGGCCGGCGGCTGGGTCGATGAGCTGCTGCTGTACCAGGCGCCCACGCTGCTGGGAGAGCATGGCCGGCCGCTGCTGGGCGGCCTGGGCATTCACGACATGGCGCAGCAGCGACGGCTGCGGGTCGTCGATCAGCGGCAGGTGGGAGCGGATCTGAGGTTGTTGCTGCGCGTGTGAGGCTTCTGCCACGCAGGGCGTGGCACTACGCCTCGGGTAGGCCGGTAGCACCCGACCGTTGGTCGGGTGGCGCCGCACGGCGGCGGGCAGATCAGGAGGCGACGTCCGGCTGCAGCGCCTCCAGGTGGCGAACGGTCTGTGGAAACTGTTGCACCAGTCGAATGAGGGTCGATGCCTGCGCGTTGGGACGCGCGCGGCCCTGCTCCCAGTTCTCCAGCGTGCGAGCATTGGTACGCAGGTACGTGGCAAACACCGGCCGTGACATGTTCAGCTGTTCACGGATCGCGACCAGCTCTTCCGCATGCAGCGGGGGCAACGGCTGCAGTCGAACGTTGTGCGTGCGCAGCGTGCTCTTCCCCGAGCGCTCGTCCTCCAGCGCGTGCAGCCCTTCGACAAGCTCGGCAAATACGTCGCGTTTCATCATGTGGTCCTCGCCAGAAGTTCGGCCTCAAGCATTCTTTTCAACAGTCTTTTCTGCATCGCGTCCAGGTCGTCCTGGACGCCCTTGCCACGCTGCCTGCGGTCGTCGGAAAAGCGAAGCTTGCGGAGACCGCCAGTGCCTACGATCACGTCGCCAGCCTCCGGCGCCCGCAGCAGGAACTGCTGAAGCGCGCAGAGCCCATCGTTGTCGAGGTAGGCGGCACGGTGGCGCGAGAACGCCGGCATCTCCACGAACACGGCGTGCATAAGTATACGTTATCTGCGTAGGGTTGCCAGCCACCTTACCTTGCACCATCACACCAGAAGGGGCAGCCGTTCACACCTCACTCTGTGTATTTTTCGAGTATTCGATCAAGTTCCGGAAAGCGATAGGTTGCCACCGCTTGCCCAAAAAAAACGGGCCCCTTGCGGGGCCCGTCGATCATGGCGCGGGTTAGCGCTGCCCGATCAGTAACTTAGAAGCTGGCGCGCACGCCGACCGAGTACTGGGTGATGTCGTCGAAGTACTGGACTTCGCCGATGAGGCCCCAGTTGCGGTTGAAGCTGACCTGGCCGCCCAGGGTGCCGATCCACTCGCCGTCCATGTCGCTGCCGTCGATGTAGCCGGCCTTCAGCCAGGCTTCGGTCGCGCGCGAGGGCTTGCCACGCAGGCCCAGCGCACCGCGGCCGGCATTGGTATGCACCTTCTCGGTTTCGCTGAACTCGCCGTCCTCGAACTTCACTTCGTTGTTGATGCGCATCCACGCGATGTCCGCGGTGAAGTCCAGGCGGTCGGTGAACGGCATGTGGTAGCCGATGCCTGCCTCCGGCTGGTCGATGGTGTTCTTGATGCGGTACTCGCCGATGCTGTCTTCCAGGTGGTAGGTCTCGGAAACAGTGCTGTAGCCGCCGAACACGTACACCTGCTCGGCAATGGCGAACGAACCGCGGATGAAGCCGCCGTCCAGCTTGGGGTTGCTGCCGGGGGTGCTGACCTGCAGCTGGGTCCAGCCGCCTTCAACATAGGTGTAGCTCATGGCGTCGGCAGCAGAGGCGGCCATCGGAGCGGCGGCCAGCAGGGCGGCGGCCAGGACGAGCATCTTGCGCATCGGAATTCCTTGGAAAGTGAGGTCCATTTCAGCCAGCCCGTCGTGGGCGGCAGGGCGGCGATCATCGCCGCGCGGCGCATCTTAACAAATTGTTTACAGAAAGCGAGCGCTCAGCCAGCGCTGCTACAATGGCCGCGCCGGTTCGCCGGTATACAAACGTCTTCAGGGCGGGGTGCGATTCCCCACCGGCGGTAGGTGCGCAAGCACGAGCCCGCGAGCGCTTCCGGCCCCGCCGGAAGGTCAGCAGATCCGGTCCGATGCCGGAGCCGACGGTATAGTCCGGATGAAAGAAGACGGTGCTACAGGGCCTGCATGGCCCTGCGCCCGCCTGTTTGCCTTGCGGCGTTTTTCGCTCACTTTTCGCGGAGAACGTTAGTGTTTACTGGAATCATCGAAGGCGTCGGCCATGTGGCCGCACGCGATCCCCTCGGCGGCGATGTCCGCTTCACCTTCCACGTCGGCAGCCTGCCGTTCGAGCACGTGCAGCTCGGCGAGAGCATCGCCATCAACGGCGTGTGCCTGACCGTCATCGCCCATGATGCCACTTCGTTCCAGGCCGATGCCTCGACCGAGACCCTGGGCCTGACCACGCTGGGCCAGCTGGCGCCGGGTGCGGTGATCAACCTGGAGCGCGCCATGCGCCCGACCGACCGCCTCGGTGGCCACCTGGTCAGCGGCCATGTGGACGGCCTCGGCCAGGTGCTGTCCATCCACGAGGACGCGCGCGCCCAGCGCTGGCGCTTTGCCGCGCCGGCCGGTCTGCTGCGCTATATCGCCAAGAAGGGCTCGATCTGCGTGGACGGGGTCAGCCTGACCGTCAACGAGGTGGATGACGCCGGCTTCGAGGTCGCGCTTATTCCGCATACCGTGGCCAACACCGCCTTTGCCGCCACCGGCGTGGGCAGTGCGGTCAATCTCGAAATCGACCTGGTCGCCCGTTACGTCGAACGGCTGGTCGCCCCCCAGGTACAGGACACCCGCGCATGAATTTCGCTCCCATCCCCGAAATCCTCGAGGACATCCGCCTGGGCCGCATGGTGGTCATCGTCGATGACGAAGACCGCGAGAACGAAGGCGACCTGATCATGGCCGCCGAACTGGTCAAGCCGTCGGACATCAACTTCATGGTCACCCACGGCCGTGGCCTGGTGTGCCTGCCGTTGACCCGCGAACGTGCCGCCGACCTCGGCCTGGCGCCGATGGTGCAGGCCAATACCGCCCAGTTCCAGACCAACTTCACGGTCAGCATCGAGGCCGCCGAAGGCGTCACCACCGGCATTTCGGCCTACGACCGCGCGCATACCATCCGCACGGCGGTGAAGCCCGATGCCAAGCCGGCCGACCTGCACCAGCCGGGGCACATCTTCCCGCTGATCGCCCAGCCGGGCGGCGTGCTGACCCGCGCCGGCCATACCGAAGCGGGTGTGGACCTGGCCATGCTGGCCGGGCTGGAGCCGGCCGGGGTGCTGGTGGAGATCCTCAACCCCGATGGCAGCATGGCGCGCCGCCCGGAGCTGGAGGTGTTCGCGCGCGAGCACGGCCTGAAGATCGGCTCCATCGCCGACCTGATCGCCTACCGCCTGGCCACCGAGAAGACGGTCGAACGGGTCGATGAGCGTGAGATCGACACCGAATTCGGCCCGTTCAAGCTGGTGACCTACCGCGACCGGATCGCACACGACCTGCATTTCGCCCTGGTCCGCGGCACCCCCGATACCCAGCCGACCCTGGTCCGGGTGCAGGTGGAGAACCCCTTGGCCGATCTGCTGCACTGGCGCCGCGACGATTTCGGCGTGGCGTCCACCGACGCCCTGCGCGCCATCGCGGCCGCCGAGCGCGGCGTGATGGTGGTGCTGTCGGCCCCGCGTGACAGCAACAGCCTGCTGGCCCGCCTGCGCCAGCAGCCGCAGCCGGTCACCCCGGGCAAGGACAAGGACGTGAGCCAGTGGCGCCGCAACGGTGCCGGCGCCCAGATCCTGTCCGACCTGGGCCTGGGCCAGCTGCGCGTGCTGGGCACCCCGCGCCGCCAGATCGGCCTGGCCGGCTACGGCCTGGAGATCATCGAAACGGTGGGGAGCCCGTCATCGCATGCGCGCTGACGCCCCACGATCTGCTTCGCAAACCGCGGGCCCCTCTTACCATCACCCAGACCCCCGCCGCTTCGCGGCAGCCCCCTGACTCAGGGGGCTTTTCCACCCGACCCGTCCCGCAGCGTGCCGCAATCCGGCTACGCGCGGCCATGCGCTAGAATATTCATCTATTAAATGGACCCCACGCCGATCATGAGCCACTACGAAGGCGATCTCCGGACACCGGAACAGGCCCGTTTCGCCATCCTCGCCAGCCGCTGGAATGCCCGCATCACCGACGTGCTGGTGGCCGGCGCGCGCCAGAGCCTGGCCGGCAACGGGATCCAGGAAGCGGCCATCGACGTGATCCGGGTGCCGGGCGCGTGGGAACTGCCCCTGGTGGCCGCGCGCCTGGCGGCAGCGCACGAACATGCCGCGATCATCGCCCTGGGCTGTGTGATCCGTGGCGACACCCGCCACTACGAACACGTGGCCGACCGCTGCGCCGAAGGCCTGATGCGTGTGCAGCTGGATTTCGGCGTGCCGGTGCTCAATGGCGTGCTGGCGGTCGAACGCGCCGAGGATGCCGAGGCCCGCGCCGGTGGCAGCCACGGCAACAAGGGTGAGGAAGCCGCACTGACGGCGTTGGAAATGGTCAATCTTCTGGAGCAGTTGCCGTGAACAAGTCAAACCCGGGCAAGCCCGCCGGCAAGCCGGTCCGCCGCGATGGCATCGACCCGGTGCTGCGCTCGCGCGCGCGTCGTCGTGCCCTGCAGGCGATCTACGCCTGGCAGATCTCCGGCGGCAACGCGCAGGCCCTGATCGCCCAGTTCGCCCACGAGCAGGCGCGCGAGATCGCCGACCTGGCGTATTTCGAGGCGCTGGTGAGCGGCGTGCTCGACCACCGCAAGGACCTCGACGAGGCGCTGGATCCGTTCGTGGACCGCGGCATCGAGGAAGTGGACGCCATCGAGCGTGCCGCGCTGCGCGTGGCCGCGTTCGAGCTGCGCTACCGCATGGACGTGCCGTACCGCGTGGTGATCAACGAAGCGATCGAATCGACCAAGAAGTTTGGTTCCGAACACGGCCACACTTACGTCAACGGCGTGCTGGATCGCGCTGCGGTGGAGTGGCGCAAGGTCGAAAGCGGGCACTGAGCCGGGTCGGGGAACGCCCATGTCCCTCGCCGAATTCTCCCTGATCGAACGCATCCGCACGCGCACCCGCGCGCGTGCCGATGTGGTGCTCGGCATCGGCGACGATGCCGCGCTGCTGCAGCCGCGTGCCGGCCAACAGCTGGTGGTCACCGCCGATACGCTCAACAGCGGCGTGCATTTCCCTGCGGAAACCCCGGCGTATGACATCGGCTGGAAGACCTTGGCGGTGAATCTTTCCGACCTGGCGTCGATGGGCGCGCAGCCGGCCTGGTGCGTGCTGGCACTGTCGCTGCCCGACGCCGACCCGGACTGGGTGGATGCGTTTGCCGACGGCTTTTTCGCCTTGGCCGATGCGCACGACATCGTGCTGATCGGGGGCGACACCACGCGTGGCCCGTTGTCGCTGTCGGTGACCGCGATGGGGCAGGTGGCGCCGGGTGCGGCACTGCGCCGCGATGGCGCGCAGGTGGGCGACGATGTCTGGGTCAGCGGCACGCTCGGCGACGCCGCCGTGGCCCTGCGCGCCTGGCAGGGCGGTACCCTCGACGTGCGTCGGCCCGCCGAAGATGCGCCGGTGGACTACCTTCGCCAGCGCCTGGCCCGGCCCACACCGCGGGTGGCCCTCGGCGCCGCGCTGGTGGGTGTGGCGCATGCGGCCGTCGATATCTCCGATGGCCTGCTGGCGGACCTGGGACACATCTGCGAACGCAGTGGCGTAGGCGCGCGCGTGGACCCCGAGCGCCTGCCGGTGTCCGACGCAGCGCGGGCACGGGTGGGTCTGACCCATGCGCGCGAGGCCGCGCTGCGCGGCGGCGACGATTACGAACTCTGCTTCACCGCCGCCGCTGCGCAACAGGGGGCGGTCGAGGCCATCGCCGCGCGCCTGGCGCTGCCACTCACCCGCATCGGCGCGATCGTGGCAGGCCAGGGCGTGGATGCCGGTGGCGAAACCACCGGCCATCGCGGCTACGAGCACTTCACCGAGCTGTAGCGCCGAACCGAAGCGCTCACCAATCGCAGGACAGCCCCAGTTGCGCGGCGGTTTCCCGGTAGCCGCCATCGCCGCGCGTCAGCGCCAGCCCGCCCCATGCCGAAACGCCCCGGCCGACACCGACGCGGGCGCCCGCGCCGAGCGCGTAGCGGTTGCGCGGCGTGCTGGCGCGCAGCGCCTCGTCGTCGAAGGCGATGCCGTTGCCGGCCCCGTCGCGGTACCAGTTCGCCGTTGCGTACGGCTGCAGGGACACGGCGCCACTGCCGCGGTCGGTCGCCCCTTCCAGGCGCATGCCCAGCCGGCCCGACAGGCCGTGGTCGCCCAGGCTGCGTACCGTGGTGCCGTTGCGCTCGCGGTGCACGTCCATGGCAGCAGCGGTATGGAGCAGTTGCAGCTCCGGCTGCAGGCTCAGCGCCGTGGCGCCGATGCGACCGACATCCAGGCGGTAGCCGACTTCCAGCGACGACTGCCACAGGTCCGCGTCGTAGCGCTCGGTCTCCAGGCCATCGCCTTCCACGCGGCTGCGGAACTTTCCGCGCTGCAGCGATGCGTCCACCCACACGGCGTCATTGCGCCAGCTGCCGTACACGCCTGCCGCGCCGCCTTCCACCTTGCCGCGTGCGCGGTAGCCGGTGAGGGAGGAGCGTGAGGTCGCCTGCGACCGGGCGGCCGCGAGCATCACGCCCACGCGGCCACGGTCGGCAGCAAACGCGCCGATGTCGGTGCCGACCAGCAGGCGCGAGCGGTCTACATCAAGGGCAAGCTGGTCCTTGACCGCGCCCAGGCGGGTATGGGTTCCATCCAGCGTCGCCCAGGCGCGCACGTCGCTGCGGGTAGACGCGTGCTGCGCGGTGCGCTCGCGCGCACTGTGGCGCAGCAGGTGGTGGACCGCGAACTGGTTGGCCAGGTAGGCGCCGGTTTCGGGGCGAAGCACGGGAGCCGGCTGTCCGGGATCGACGGGATCCGCGGGCTCATCGGGATCGACCGGATCCACTGGATCGACGGGATCTACCGGATCAATTGGGTCCACCGGGTCCACCGGGTCCACCGGATCAACGGGGTCAATCGGATCAATCGGCTCGCACTGCGGCAGGCTGGGATCAACCTCGCACGGATCCGGCGTGGGGCCGCCCTCCGAGCGCAGGTACCAGCTGCCGTCGATGCCCTTGACCAGGAAATACTCATACTGGCCGCCGACGGCACGCCCGACCAGGTCGAACCGCGCGTTGGATTCGCCGACGATGCTGATGAGCGCGATGCCACGGTCGGTCTTCGCGCCGGCACCGCCCACATTGAGCACGCGTACGCCAGCCTGGCCGTTGGCATCACCGGTGATCACCAGGCGGTCCGTGAGCGAGGCGTCATCGCCGAGCACGGTATTGAACGCCAGGGTGCCACCATTGCCCAGGAAATCATCGACGGTGAGGGTGTTGAAGGTGGTTCCATCGCTCAGCGCGACGGTGCCGGTGGTGTCGATCCGCAGGCGGCCCACCCTGCTGTCGCCGGTCAACTGCCAGGAGGCATCCGTGCCCAGCGTGGCCGATCCGACACCGAGGAATCGGCCCTCGATGCGCGCACTGTTGCGCAGGGCCACGTCCACATGGAGGTTGTCGCCCGCCCCGTTCACGCTTATATCGCCTGCAAGCTGCGCATCGTCCACGCTGAAGTTGATCCAGCGCTGCCCGGCGTTCGGGTTGCCGTCAACCCGCAGCAGATTGCCATCGCCGCCGAACAGCTGGGAACCGTTGACGATCTCGATGTCATAAAGGCGATCCGAGGCATCGGTGTAGAGCGCGTTGACATGGATGGCGGCGCCACGGCCCGAGCGGATGGTCGAATTGTCCACGCGGACGTGGCCTACACCGTCCCTGCCGACCAAGCCTTCGAACAGAACGCCTACGTTCGCGGCCTCGATGTGCGAGCGGTCGAGGATGTCCACCCGGCCGTGGTCCAGGCGCACGCCCACTCCCGAATCGCGGTCGGCAACGCCTTCCACGTCGCGGACGTGGACGCGGCTGGAATCCAGCACCACCTGCATCGGGCCGTGGTCGGACCCATCGAAGGGCAGCAGCGCAATGCCCACGCTCCCGCCGACGAAGTCCGCGCCGAGGTTCTCCATCAGGATGTCGCTGCCGACCAGGTGGGCCGAAGACGCACCGTTGAGCCACAGCCCGCCGCCCAAGAACCGGGTGCCGGCTGCCTCCAGTCTGGCGCCGCCGCTTAGTACGGCCGTCCGGCCGTAGTTGGCATTGCGGGTGACGGTGGCACCGGACAAGGTGACGTGCGATCCGCTGTCGGCATCGATCGAGCGCGATTGGCCAAGATGGACCACCAGTGAGGCGCCGTTGCGCAGGGACCACGACTCGCTGCCGTCCCCGGGCCCGATCACGGCGGTCTGGTCTTCCCCGTCGAGTTCGCGCGCGGCGAGGCCGCCCAACGGCAGCGCCAGCAGCGCGAGCATCACGCTGTTGGCCAACGAGGTGCGCATCGAAAGAGGGGTGGGGCGGGTACGGCGGGGCGGCATCATCGTCTGGCGTCCTGGTCGGGGGCAGAGGACTCCCGACCATCACCACGGCGTTGGCTGCAGGAGGGCGTGGGACGACGTGGCCAAAGTCCGCGCATCCACCGCGGGGCCGTGTGGCAGGCCGGGTGTCCAGGGGGCGACAAGAATGCGCAGCGATGCGCGCCCGGCCCATGCAAGGAATTGCAAAGCGTCACACTTTGCGCGTGACGTGCTTACCAGTCGCAGGACAGCCCCAGCTGCGCGGCGGTTTCCCGGTAGCCGCCATCGCCGCGCGTCAGCGCCAGCCCACCCCATGCCGAAACGCCCCGGCCGACACCGACGCGGGCGCCCGCGCCGAGCGCGTAGCGGTTGCGCGGGGTGCTGGCGCGCAGCGCCTCGTCGTCGAAGGCGATGCCGTTGCCGGCCCCGTCGCGATACCAGTTCGCCGTTGCGTACGGCTGCAGGGACATGGTGCCACTGCTGCGCTCGGTCGCGCCTTCCAGGCGCATGCCCAGCCGGCCCGACAGGCCGTGGTCGCCCAGGCTGCGTACCGTGGTGCCGTTGCCCTCGCGATGCACGTCCATGGCAGCATCGGTATGGAGCAGTTGCAGCTCCGGCTGCAGGCTCAGCGCCGTGGCGCCGATGCGACCGACATCCACGCGGTAGCCGACTTCCAGCGACGACTGCCACAGGTCCGCGTCGTAGCGCTCGGTCTGCAGGCCATCGCCTTCCACGCGGTTGCGGAACCGGCCGCGCTGCACCGATGCATCCACGGACACGGCGTCATTGCGCCAGCTGCCGTACACACCTGCCGCGCCGCCTTCCACCTTGCCGCGTGCGCGGTAGCCGGTGAGGGACGAGCGCGAGGTCGCCTGCGACTGCGCGGCCGTGAGCATCACGCCCACGCGGCCCCGGTCGGCAGCGAACGCGCCGATGTCGGTGCCGACCAGCAGGCGCGAGCGGTCCACATCGAGCGCAAGCTGGTCCTTGACCGCGCCCAGCCGGGTATGGGTTCCATCCAGCGTCGCCCACGCGCGCACGTTCCCACGGGTAGACGCGTGCTGCGCGGTGCGCTCGCGCGCACTGTGGCGCAGCAGATGGTGGAGCGCGAACTGGTTGGCCAGGTAGGCGCCGGTTTCGGGGCGAAGCACGGGAGCCGGCTGTCCGGGATCGACGGGATCCGCGGGCTCATCGGGATCGACCGGATCCACTGGATCGACGGGATCTACCGGATCAATTGGGTCCACCGGGTCCACCGGATCAACGGGGTCGACCGGATCAATCGGATCAATCGGCTCGCACTGCGGCAGGCTGGGATCAACCTCGCACGGATCCGGCGTGGGGCCGCCCTCCGAGCGCAGGTACCAGCTGCCGTCGATGCCCTTGACCAGGAAATACTCGTACTGGCCGCCGACGGCACGCCCGACCAGGTCGAACTGCGCGTTGGATTCGCCGACGATGCTGATCAGCGCGATGCCACGGTCGGTCTTCGCGCCGGCGCCGCCCACGTTGAGCACGCGCACGTTGGCCTGGCCGTTGGCATCACCGGTGATCACCAGGCGGTCCGTGCGCGAGGCGTCATCGCCGAGCACGGTGTTGAAGGCCAGGGTGCCGCCGTTGCCCACGAAGTTGTCCACGCTCAGCGTGTTGAATGCGACGCCACTGCCCAGCGCAACCGTGCCGGCACCGTCCAGCTGCAGGTGGCCGACGCTGCTGTCGCCGGTCAGCAGCCAGCTGCTGCCGCTGCCGATTCCCGCCGAGGTCACGTTGGACAGGCGGCCCTCGATGCGCGCGTTGTTCTCCAGCAGCAGGTCGATACGCCCGCCAGCGGCACTGTCATCGAGGGTGATGTCACCCTGCAGGCGTGCGTTGTCGACCACCACGTTGACATGCGGTTGGCCGCCACCTGCGGCGTCGGTCGAGTTGCGCACGCGCAGCAGATGACCGTCGCCACCGGTGAGGCGGGCGTCGTTGGCAATGCGCACGTCATAGGTGTGATTGGCATCCAGGACCTCGATCGCCGCACCGCGGCGGGAGAGGATCGTCGACTCCTCGACGATCAAGCGGCCGTCGCCACGGCTGTCGTGAAGCATCACCCCGACGTTGCCCGCATCGATGTGCGAGCCGTTCAGCAGTTCCACTACGCCCGCGCCGTGGCGAATGCCGATGCCCGTGGCGTAATGCGGGTGATCCGGCCTGTCCACCACGTGGAGGGTCGAGGCATCCAGCGTCACCCGGGCGTCGGTGGTGCTGTCGATCATCATGATGCCGACCGTCGGGACGGACTCGGGGGCCTCCTCGCCAATAGTGACCCGGCTGTAGTGCAGGTATACCGAGGAGCTGGTCCATGAGCGGATGCCACCGTGCTCGATGCGCGAGTAGCTGGACATCAGCGCGGAGCCACCGCGCAGTTCGATGGCTTCCGCGTTGGAATGCTCGCGTTCGACCTGTGCATTCATCAGCGTGACCAGGCTGCCGTCCCGTGCGCTGATGCTGTACGTGCGGCCTCCATTGACCAGAAGGTCCGCGCCGTTGGTCAGCAGCCACCATTCCTGGGGATCGCCCTGCGTGACTTCGTGCGCTTCGCCGTCGAGTTCGCGTGCGCTGGCATCGCCCGGTGGGAGCATCAGCAGGGCCAGCATCAGGGAGGACGCGAGCGGGCGCATCGAAACACGGGCGGAGGAGGAGCGGTTTGGCATCATCGTCGGGCGTTCTGGTCGGAGGGCAGAGGGACACCCGACCATCGGCACAGCGTTGGGATGCAGGCAGGCCGGTCGCGCAGCACGCTGTTGCGCAGGCAGGCCGGATGTCCAGGGGGCGACAAGAATGCGCAGCGATGCGCGCGCGGCCCATGCAAGGAATTGCAAAGCATCACACTTTGCGCGTGACGCGCTCCGCCCTTTGCGACGACGTGGCGAAAACGTCGTCGATTACAGCGGCGGCAGCACCTTGCCCGGATTGAGGATGTCGTCCGGGTCGAGTGCGTGCTTGATCGCGCGCATCGCCGCCAACGTAGCCGGCGTAAAGGCCTGCGTCATGAAGTCGCGTTTGGCCAATCCGATGCCATGCTCGCCCGACAGCGTGCCGCCCAGCGCCAGGGTGAGTTCGAAGATCTTCGGCAACGCCGCCTGCGCACGCGCGTTCTCGTCCGCGTCGTCGGGGTGGTACAGGATGTTCACGTGCAGGTTGCCATTGCCGGCATGGCCGAAGGTGACGATGGTCAGCGTGTACTGCTGCGCCAGTCCCTGCACACCGGCCACCAGGTCCGGAATGCGCGACACCGGCACCACCACGTCTTCGTTGATCTTGCCCGGCGCGATGCTGCGCAGTGCGGGTGACAGTGCCTTGCGCGCGGCCCACAGCTTCTCGCGCGCACTGCCTTCCATTGCCACATCCAGCGCCAGCATGCCGTCGCCTTCGGCGGCCGTGGCCAAGGCCTGCAGCAGGTAGGGCAGGGTGTCGTGGTCTCCATCGGCTTCGACCAGCAGCATCGCGCCGGCCTCCGGCACCTCGGCGCCATTGCGGCGCAGCAGCTCCAGGCTGCGCGCATCCATGAACTCCAGCCGGGTCGGCACCACCGGCTGCGCCATCAGCCGCGACACCGCCGCCGCCGCCGCGTCCGCGTCGCGGTACAGCACCCGCAGCCCGGCCTGGGCCACCGGCAACGGGGTCAGCTTCAAGGTGGCTTCCACGATCAGCGCCAGGGTGCCTTCGCTGCCCACCAGCAGGTGGGTCAGGTCGTAGCCGGTGGCGTCCTTGGTATAGGCGCCGCCGCACTGGATCAGTTCACCGGCGCCGGTGACCGCAACGAGCCCAAGCACGTTGTCGCGGCTGGTACCGTACTTCACCGCGCGTGGGCCGCCCGCGTTGCAGGCCAGGTTGCCACCGATGCTGCAGATATCGGCGCTGGACGGATCCGGTGCCCAGAACAGCCCGTGCCCGACCAGGGCGTGCTGCAGGTTGCCATTGAGCACGCCCGGTTCCACCACCGCGCAGCGGTTGCCCGGCTGGATGTCGAGGATGCGGTCCATGCGCGCGAACGACAGCACGATGCTGCCGTTGACCGGTACCGCCGCACCGGTGGTGCCGGTACCGGCGCCGCGCGCCACCACCGGCACCCCGTGTGCGCGGCAGGCGCGCACGATCTGCTGCACCTGCTCGCGGTCGCGCGGCAGCGCCACGCCGTTGGGCAGCGCATGCCGCCAGGAGTTGTCCTGTGCATGTGCAGCCAGCGTGGTGGCATCGGTGCGCCAGCCATCCTCACCGAGCAGCGCCTGCAGGGTGGCGGAAAATTCAGCAGGCAGGGTCGTCGTCATTGCAGCCATCCGGTAGCGCCGCCCGTTGGGCGGCCCTCATAGTCATCGATCGAAACCGCAGTCTTCCAGCCGGAAGGCGTCGCGCAACCAGTCCAGGCGGGGTGGGTCGCCGCTGGCATCAATCACGTCGAAACGGCAGGGTCCCTGCGCCAGCGTGGGATGCGACTGCAGGAACAGCTGTGCGGCCAACACCAGTCTGCGGCGTTTGCGCAGGTCCACCGAGGCCGCGCCACCCCCAAAATCGGCGGTGGCGCGATAGCGCACTTCCACGAACACGGTGGTGTCGCCATCGCGCATCACCAGGTCCAGCTCACCGCCCTTGTAGCGGACGTTGCGCGCAACCGGAGCAAGCCCGGCGCGCCGCAGGTGCGCCAGCGCGGCGGTTTCCACCGCCGCCCCGCGCTGCGCCCGCTGGGTGGGCATGGCCTTAGTTGTTGCCCACCGGCATCGGCCGGCCGCCGCTGAAGGTCGACCACGCCGGCACCCGCAGGACGTTGCCATTGCTGTCCAGGAACAGCGTCCCGGTCGCGCCGGCCAGGCCGCCTTCGGTCGCGACCTTGTCCAGGTAGGCGCTGATCTTCCAGGCGTCGAAACCGAATGCGAACAGGCGACCGGCCGCGCCGCGCGCGGTCGGCAGGATCTGCCCGGCGGTCGCGGCTGGGGGCAGGCCGGCCACGCCGCGCACGTTCCAGGCTTCGTTCGGGTAGACGATGCCGTCCAGCGCCATGTCTTCTTCCGGCTTGCCGGTGCCCAGGGTCAGCTGCGAGGTGCCCACGCGGGTGGCGCCGCCCACACCGGCCAGCGCCAGTTGCGGGGCCAGCGCGCGCGCCTGCGGTGCCTTCACCGCCAGCAGCACGCCGTCCACCGCGCCGGCGGCACGCAGCTGCGCGCCGATGTCGCCCACGGTGTCGCTCACACCCACCGTGGCCAGCACCTGGCCGCCGCGCTGGGTGAAGCGCTCGCGGAAGGCGGCGGCGGTACGGCGGCCGTTGTCGTCATTGCTGTGGAGCACCAGCACCTTGCTGCGTTCGCGGCTGCGCAGGTACTCGGCGGCGATGATGCCGTCGTCTTCCGGTGCCAGCGAAAAACCGGCGCTGCCGGCCGGCGGACTGCTCTTGCCGCGGTTCAGTGCCAGCACCGGCACCGGCAGTTCGGTACGGCCGAACACGGCGTCCACTTCATCGCGGCCCAGCGGCCCGACGATGAAGTCCACGCCGGCAACGACGGCCTTGTCATACGCGGCCACGGCGCCGGCCGGGGTACCGGCGGTATCGATGAACTGGATATCCGGGCGCTGCCGGCTTTCACCGTAGTAGCCGCTGAGCAGGCCATCGCGCACGGGCTGGGCGGCGGTGGCCAGGCGGCCGCTGAGCGGCAGCAGCACGGCCATCTTCACCGGCGGGCGGTAGCCATCGCTCATCGCCGGCGGACGCTTGCTGGTGTCGAACTGGGCCACGCCATCACGGTCGAACGGGCGCGGCAGCGGCAGCCCACGTGCGATCAGGGCGCGGCCGGCGAAGTTGTACAGCGGCTCGTTGGCCGGCAGCGCGGCCGCGCGGGCACGCAGGGTGGCATCGTCCAGCGTGCCGAGCAGGCCGGCAATGGCCTGCTGGTTGTCGGTGCGTGCCTGGCCGGTCAGCGCGGCGTGCGCACGGGCGCGCTCGGTGGCCGCACCCATTGCATCGCCGGTGGCCTGCAGCGCGTTGGCGCGCGCCAGCTGCCAGCGCGTGCGCAGCGGCGCGGAGACGGTGTCGGAGGATTCGTTCAGGAAGGCCAGTGCCTGGGCCGGCTGCTTGTCGGCCAGGGCCAACTCGGCGCTGGTCAGCTGGAAGCGCTGCAGGCTGGCGCCGCTGAGCTGGCGCGCGGTGACCTGGGCCAGCAGGCTGCGCGCGCGGGCGTTGTCGCCGGCCTCGCGCCAGGCAAAGGCCGCATCGGCCAGCGCGGCGCCGCGGGCGTTGCCGCGCAGGGTGTTGGCCAGCGCTTCCAGCTGTACGGCGGCGTCACGCGGCTTGCCCTGGTCGATCAGCGCCAGGGCCTGGCTCTGCGCCGGCGATTCCGGGGCGCTGGTCAGGCTGGTCGTGGCGCAGCCGGCAAGCAGCAGCAGCGACAACGACAGGGCGGAGATGCGTGCGGCGGGCTTGTTCATCATCAGGTCCATTCGAGGGTGGCTCGTACACGTTAGGATTCTACCCTTGACCTGTGAGTGCCGTTGCGATGAGTGCTGTCCCCACGCTGTATGTCGTTGCCACCCCGATCGGCAACCTGTCCGACCTGACGCCGCGGGCGCAGGAGGTGCTGCGTTCGGTGGCCGCGATCTGCGCCGAGGACACCCGCCGCAGCGGCCAATTGCTGGCCCACTTCGGCATCCAGCAGCCGCTGGTGGCGCTGCACGACCACAATGAAGAGGTGCTGGCCCAGCGCATCGTGGCGCGGCTGCAGGCGGGCGAATCGCTGGCGCTGGTCAGTGATGCCGGCACGCCGCTGGTCAGCGACCCCGGCTACCGGCTGGTCCGTGCCGCGCGCGAAGCCGGCATCCGGGTCAGCCCGGTTCCCGGCGCCTGTGCGGCCATTGCCGCGCTCAGCGTGGCCGGGCTGCCCAGCGACCGCTTCACCTTCGAAGGCTTCCTGCCGGCCAAGGGGTCCGGCCGCCGCGAACGCCTGCAGGCGCTGGCAGGGGAAACCCGCACGCTGGTGTTCTACGAATCCTCACACCGCATCGCGGAGTCGCTCGCAGACATGGTGGCCGCATTCGGCCCAACACGGCCCGCAGTGCTGGCGCGCGAACTGACCAAGCTGTTCGAGACTGTGCTCGACGGCGACCTGGCCAGCCTGCTGCAGCAGGTCGAAGCCGACGACAACCAGCGCAAAGGCGAATTCGTGGTGATGGTGCAGGGTGCGGCCAACGATGAAGAAGCCCAGCTCGCGCAGGGCCGCCGCCTGTACGCCAAGCTCAGCGAACACCTGCCACCCTCAACAGCCGCCAAACTCGCCGCCGAACTCACCGGCGCCCCGCGAAAAGCCCTCTACGGCAGCTGAGCTGGTAGACTGCGCACGGCAGAGTCGGCTAGACAGTCGCGTCATTCCTTCGGGAATGCCGAGGAAAGTCCGGGCTCCGCAGGGCAAGGTGCCAGGTAACGCCTGGGCGGCGCGAGCCGACGGAAAGTGCAACAGAAAGATACCGCCTACGTTCCCTTCGGGGAGCCGGTAAGGGTGAAATGGTGCGGTAAGAGCGCACCGCGAGTCTGGCAACAGACCGGCACGGCAAACCCCACCTGGAGCAAGACCAAATAGGGTCCTCATGGCGCGGCCCGCGTCGGGACCGGGTAGGTTGCTTGAGCGCCACGGTGACGTGGCGCCTAGAAGAATGACTGTCCACGACAAAACCCGGCTTATCGGCCGGCTCTGCCGCTTTTTCCGCCGACGGCGAAGAAGCCCCCTCAGCTAAGGGGGCTCCTCGTTCGTCAGGCTTGCGGGCCCATTCGATACTGGGCCGCCGAGATGAACTGGCTGAACGCTTCGCACCACACCACCACGGTGGTGTAGTCGTCGATGTCCACGTGGTCGGGCACGTCCAACAGGAAGCGGTTGAAGGTCTTTACGTCACCGATCAGCGTGGCGTCCTGCTTGATCCGCAGGAAATCGCCGCGGGTGTCGACGTATTCGCGCGACAGGTACACCTTGTAATCCGGGCCGGGGCCCATGCGGCCATCGAAGGCGATCTGGCTGTGGCTCACGCTGACCTTGCCGTCGGCCCAATGCACCGCGTCACTGCCCTTGAGGTCGCGGCGGAAGCGGGCTTCATGGGTGCTGTTGGCCATCGCCTCGGCAACGCTGGACGCGCTGGGCCCATCCGGTGCGGTAAGGATGGGCAACAGGTATACCCCGCTGCCGAAGCCCGCTGCCAGGGTCAGCACATGGGTGGCCAGGAAAACGGTAATTCGTCGATTCATCAAGGGTCTCGGCTGGAGGGCGCCAACTGCGCCGGTACCAGACAAGAGCGACGAGCGGGCGGGAACGATCCGGACCGCCCCCGCTTCATTCACCCTGCAGCGGGGCTGGGCAACGGCCCGGGCGGGCCGACCGTGAGCGCGGTCTCGCCCACGCACGCGCCCGACGGGTCGAAACGACGCTCGCGGATGAAGCCCTGGCCCTGTGCATCCAGTGCGATCACGGTGCTGGCCCGGGTGCCGTACTCCGGGCTGCGGATGAAGGCGGCCGACAGCCAGCGCTCCCGCTCCAGGCCAATGCCGGTGTCGGGCAGTCGGGCGTCGTCGGCGCGGTTCTCGTCGGCCAGTGCCGCCCACAGCGGCGCCAGGTCCTCGCGGCCGGCGTCCACCCAGTCCTGCAGGGCGGCATTCAAGGCCAGGGTCTTGGGCCATGGCGCGTCCAGCGGGCCGTTGGACATGCCGTGGATACCTGGGGCCAGGGTCTGCCGCAGCAGCGGGTGGTTGCCCAGGAACTGGCAGCTGTCCCGATCGGCCAGCAGCAGGTTGAACGGGGCAAAGGCCGGGGCGTTGCCGGCCAGCGCGTCGGCAAAGGCGGCCGCAGACCCGGTGCCGCGCAGGTAGTCGGCCACCAGTGCACCGCGTGACGGGCCGGTCTGCCGGGCCAGCGGGTCGCGCACGTTGGTCACCACCGCCAGCCGGCCATCCAGGCCGACGCCGGCCCAGGTGCCACCCGAACGCAGGTCGCGCCCGGCCAGCACGCCCAGGTCCGGTGCGGGCCACGCCGCCAACCCGGCGGTGGGGCGTGCATGGAATTCATCGCGGTTGCCGGCCATCAGCAACTGCCAGCGGGGGTGGACCTTCCAGGCCAAGGCAAGCAGACACATGCCCGGCATTGTGCCGGTTTTGCGCAGCAACGGGTCGCTTGGGGCATGGGGGCGGATGAATGCGCGGGGATGTTTCACGCCACCTCCACACCCCTGAACTTCGCCCCAATCTCAAAAAATGAGACGAAACAGCAACTTGTGGATAAGCCTTGAACAAGTCTCTAAACATTGCTGCAAGCCCTTGATGTCCAAGGTGATTTCCCCTTCGCAAAACTGTTGACAACCCAATCGGCACTGCTAAGGTGGGCAACAGAGGGGAAACCGGGTTTTTTGTGGTTTTTCGTGGTTCAATGTTTCATCCAGGCGAAGGAAAGGTGTACGCGTCGTGTTTCAGGGCGAGACGGCCATCACGGTTGACGATAAAGGACGCATGGCGGTCCCCACCGCGCATCGCGACCTCGTCGCGCGTGTGAGCAACAACCGCCTGGTCCTGACCTACAACCCCTTCGAGTCCGGCTGCCTCTGGCTGTATGCCGAGCAGGAGTGGGAACGGGTCCGCGACGACGTCATGGCCAAGCCCAACACACAGCGCGTCGTGCGCCTGCTGCAACAGAAGCTGGTCGGTTCGGCCGCGCATCTGGAGCTGGATGGCAACGGTCGCATCAGTATCCCGGCAAGCCACCGCAACGCTGTTGGCATTGAAAAGAAGGCGGTGTTGCTCGGCATGGGCGACAAATTCGAATTGTGGAGCGAGCAGGCTCATCGCGCACTGATCCAGCAGACGTTGTCTGACGAGGATCTGGGCGATGGGTTGCTCGACCTGAAGTTGTGACCCGGGGTGCCCGGGTGCGCGGAGGCGCGCAGGCCGGTCACCTTCCGGTGTCGCAGTCGCCGGCGGGCCATCTGCCGGTGCTGTACACGCAGGTCCTGGACGGCCTGAGGGTGATCGAAAACGGAACGTATCTCGATGGCACGTTTGGTCGTGGCGGTCACGCCCGCGGCGTGCTCGAGCAACTCGGTCCTGGAGGCCGGCTGCTGGTCATGGACAAGGATCCGGAGGCAATCGCGGTAGCCGAGCGTGATTTCGCGCCGGACCCGCGCGTCTCGATCTTCCGTGGCAGTTTCGCCGACCTGCTGCACTGGAACGCAACCGCCGACGGCCTGGACGGGGTGCTGTTCGACCTCGGCGTGTCCTCGCCGCAGCTGGACGTGGCCGAGCGCGGTTTCAGCTTCGGCAAGGACGGCCCGCTGGACATGCGCATGGACCCGGACAGCGGCGAAAGCGCGGCGCAGTGGCTCAACCGTGTCGAAGAGCGCGAGCTGATGGATGTGCTGTGGACCTATGGCGAAGAACGCCAGGGGCGCCGCATCGCCCGCGCGATCATCGCCCGCCGCGACAAGCAGCCGTTCACCCGCACCGCCGAGCTGGCTGAACTGATCGCTTCGGTGATGCCGCGTGGCAAAGACAAGATCCACCCGGCCACGCGCAGCTTCCAGGCCATCCGCATCCACATCAATCGCGAACTGGCCGATCTTGAAGCCGGCCTGGACGCGGCGATGGCGCGCCTCAAGCCGGGTGGCCGGCTGGCGGTGATCAGCTTCCATTCGCTGGAAGACCGCATCGTCAAGCAGTTCATGAACCGCCACGCCAAGGCCCCGCCGACCAATCGCCGGTTGCCCGAGCTGGCAGCGTTCGTGCCGACGCTGGACCTGATCGGCGGCGCCATCAAGGCCGAGGACGACGAGCTGGCGGTCAACCCGCGCTCGCGCAGCGCCGTGCTGCGCGTGGCCGAAAAGCGCGGGGTGGTGTGATGAGCCGCCTGCTGCTGGTCGTGCTGCTGGCCTGCACCATCGCCTCGGCGATCGGGGTGGTGTTCATGCGCCACCGCCACCGGCAGACCTTCGTGGAGCTGTCGCGCGTGGAGCGCGCCCGCGACGAACTGAACATTGAATTCGGCCGCCTGCAGCTGGAACAGGCCACCCTGGCCGAAGCCACCCGGGTTGACCGCGTGGCCCGCGAGCGGCTGGGCATGAAGTTCCCCGAAGCGGCCGATGTCGTGGTGGTACGGCCATGAACAAGACCGGCCGCAACCGCACCCGCAACGCCTTCAACCTGCGCCAGCGCCTGAAGTGGGTCGGCCTGGCGCTGGGCCTGTGCTCGGTGTCGCTGGTCGGCCGCGCCGCCTACGTGCAGATCATCAACAGCGATTTCTACCAGCGCCAGGGCGAAGCCCGCTACCTGCGCGAGCTGCCCATCAACACCTCGCGCGGCATGATCACCGACCGCAACGGCGAACCGGTGGCGGTGTCCACCCCGGTCGCCTCGATCTGGGTCAACCCGCAGGAGCTGATGCGCTCGCCCGACCGCATTCCGGAACTGGCCACCGCGCTGGGCATGCCGCTGGACGAGCTGACCTCGAAGCTGAGCCAGAAGGCGGACAAGGAATTCATGTACCTGCGCCGCCGGATCAATCCCGACGACGCCGAGAAGGTGGTTGCCCTGAAGATCCCGGGCGTGGCCTCGCAGCGCGAGTTCCGCCGCTTCTACCCGCAGGGTGAGGCGATGGCGCACGTGCTCGGCTTCACCAACATCGACGACCGCGGCCAGGAAGGGCTGGAGCTGGCCTTCGACGAATGGCTGCGCGGCAAGGCCGGGGCCAAGCGGGTGATCCGCAACCGCAAGGGCGAGACCGTCGAAAGCGACCTGCTGCGCGCCGCCGAACCGGGCAAGGACCTGACCCTGAGCATCGACCGTCGCATCCAGTTCCTGGCGTTCAAGGAACTGCGCAACGCGCTGATCGAGAACAAGGCCGCGGGCGGTTCGATGGTGATCATGGACGTGGCCACCGGCGAAGTGCTGGCCATGGTCAACCTGCCGACCTACAACCCCAATGCGGTGGGCGGCGCGGCGCCGGACACCCGCCGCAACCGCGCCGTGACCGACCTGGTCGAGCCGGGTTCGACCATGAAGCCGCTGACCATCGCCTCGGCGCTGCAGTCCGGCGTGGTCACCAAGGACACCACGGTCGACACCAACCCGGGCTACATGGCGATCGGCCGCTACACCATCAAGGACGTGCCGCGGAACAACGGCGTGCTCAACGTCACCGGCGTGATCACCCGCAGCTCGAACATCGGCGCGGCCAAGATCGCGGCCAAGATGCCCGACCAGGTGTTCTACGACCACGTCCACAGCTTCGGCTATGGCAGCGCTCCGCACAGCGGTTTCCCCGGCGAATCGGCGGGCGTGCTGCCGCGCCCGGCGCGCTGGAGCGGTTCGTCCAAGACCACCATGTCCTACGGCTATGGCCTGAATGTCACCCCGCTGCAGATCGCCACGGCGTACTCGGCGCTGGGCAATGGCGGCAAGCTGATCGCGCCGACCTTCGTCAAGGGCCAGCGCAACGAAGGCAAGCAGATCATCGACGAGAACATCGCCAAAGAGGTCGTGGCGATGATGGAAACGGTGGTCACCCAGGGCGGCGCCAAGCAGGCGGCGGTGCTGGGTTACCACGTGGCCGGCAAGACCGGTACCGCACGCAAGGCCGGCCCGGGCGGCTACGAGCGTGGCCACTACAACGCGCTGTTCGCCGGCGTGGTGCCGGCCAGCAACCCGCGCTTTGCCACGGTGATCGTCATCAACGACCCGCAGGCCGGCAAGTACTACGGCGGCCTGGTGTCCGCCCCGGTGTTCCACAACGTCATGGAAGGCGCGCTGCGCCTGATGGACGTGCCGCCGGACGACATCGATTCCTGGCTGGCGGCCCAGCAGTCCGGAAAGATGGGCCACGCCGCCTCCTCGCTGCCGACCCCGCCGCCGGCCGAGGCGGTCGTTGCCCCGGACGCCGCCGCCGAATTCGATGCCGCGCTGCCCAGCGCGCACGCCACGTTGCCGCCCGCGCAGGGAGGCACGCAATGAGCCAGATGATGTTGCTTTCGCAGTTGCTTCCCGATGTGGTGCTGAGCCACGACCCGTCCATCACCGGCCTGGTGCTGGACAGCCGCGCGGTACGCCCCGGCAATGCCTTTGTCGCGATTGCCGGCTTCGGGGCGCACGGGCTGGGCTTTGTCGACCAGGCCCGCGCCGCCGGTGCGGCCGCGATCCTGTTCGAACCGCCGGCCCCGGCGGAGCTGCCGGCACCGGCCGATGCCATTGCCGTGCCGGGCCTGCGCACGCGCATGGGCGCCATGGCCGACCAGTTCCATGGCCAGCCCTCGCGCGCGATGACCATGGTCGGCGTGACCGGCACCAACGGAAAAACCTCCACCGTGCAGCTGCTGGCCCAGGCCTGGCACCTGCTCGGCACCGCCAGTGGCAGCATCGGTACGCTGGGCGTGGGCCTGTACGGCGATGTGGTGCCGACCGGCTTCACCACGCCGCTGGTGCTGCAGATGCACGAAGTGCTGGCGCAGCTGCGTGACCAGGGCGCCAGGGCGGTGGCCATGGAAGTGAGCTCGCATGCGCTCGACCAGGGCCGCGTGGATGCCGTGCACTACGACGTGGCGGTGTTCACCAACCTCACCCGCGACCATCTCGATTACCACGGCGACATGGCCCAGTACGGCGCGGCCAAGGCCAAGCTGTTCCACCGCGCCGGCCTGAAGGCCGCGGTGGTGAACCTGGATGACAGCTTCGGCAGCGAACTGCTGCGCACGGTCGATGCCGGCGTCGCCCGGATCGGGGTCAGCTCGCGCGGTGCGCAGCAGGCCACTTTGCGCGCCGACTCGCTCAAGCTCGATGGCCGTGGCATTGCCTTCGATCTGGTGGTCGACGGTGCACGTCACCCGGTGCAGTCGCCGCTGCTGGGCCGCTTCAACGTGGACAACCTGCTGGCCGTGGCCGGCGTGCTGCACGCGCTGGGCCATGCCCCCGAGGCGATCGCCGCGCTGGTGTCGCAGCTGCAGCCGATCGCCGGGCGCATGAACCGCCTCGGCGGCGAACGCGGCCTGCCGACCGTGGTGGTCGATTACGCGCATACCCCCGATGCATTGGAGCAGGCCCTGCAGAGCCTGCAGGGCCACCTGCAGGGCAGGCTGTTCTGCGTGTTCGGCTGCGGCGGCGAACGCGACGCGGGCAAGCGCCCGCAGATGGCGGCCATCGCCGAACGCCTGGCCCAGAAGGTGATCGTCACCGACGACAATCCGCGCGGCGAGGATGGCGACGCCATCGTGGCCGACATCCTGGCTGGTTTCACTGCCCCCGACGCGGTCACCGTGCAGCGCAACCGCGCGCGCGCGATCGGCCTGGCGGTGAAGCTGGCCGGCCCTGGCGACATCGTGCTGCTGGCCGGCAAGGGCCATGAGCCCTATCAGGAAGTGCGCGGAGTCAAGCACGACTTCGACGACACCCTGGTGGCCGCTGCCGCGCTCAGCGCCAAGGAGGCCATCCTGTGAAGCGCACGCCGCTCTCGCTGATCGCCCATTGGGCCGGGGGTGACATCCATGGCGATGACACCGCCATCGACGCCATCAGCAACGACACCCGCACGCTGGCGCCGGGCAGCCTGTACGTGGCACTGCGTGGCGAGCGCTTCGACGGCCATGATTTCGCTGCCGACGCGGTGGCCCGTGGCGCCAGCGCGATGCTGGTCGAGCGCCTGCTCGACGTGGCCGTGCCGCAGATCGTGGTCGGCGACAGCGAGCATGCGCTTGGCCGGATCGCGGCTGGGATGCAGCGCGACCGCGCCGCACGCGTGTTCGCCATCACCGGCAGCAACGGCAAGACCAGCGTCAAGAGCCTGCTGCTGGCGATCCTGCAGCAGGTCGCGCGCGAGCAGCGCGCGGTGGTGTACGCCAACCCGGGCAACCGCAACAACGAGATCGGCCTGCCGCTGGCGGTGATCGATGCGCCGGAAGATGCCGATTACGCCATCTACGAGATGGGCGCCGGCAAGCCGGGTGACATCGCCTACCTCACCGACATCGCGCGCCCGCAGTACGCACTGGTCAACAACATCGCCCCGGCCCACCTGGAGCGGATGGGCAGCCTGCAGGGCGTGGCCAGCACCAAGGGCGCCATCTACGCTGCACTGCCGGCCGATGGCGTGGCGGTGATCAATGCCGATGACGCCTTCGGCATCTGGTTTGAACAGCACATCGTCGGCCAGCCGCCGCGCAGCCGCGTGCTGCGTTATGGCCTGGACCACAGCGCCGACGTGACCGCCCAGCAGATCCGCGCGACCGCCGACGGCAGCCGGTTCCTGCTCGTCAGTCCGGCCGGCAGCGTGGATATCGCCTTGGCGCTGCCGGGCCGCCACAACGTCAGCAACGCCCTGGCCGCCGCATCGCTGGCGCTGGCGGCGGGCATCGGCCTGGATTCGATTGCCGCCGGCCTGGCCCGTGCCGAACCGGTACCGGGCCGCCAGATCGCGTACCGGCTGCCCAATGGCGCCGTGCTGATCGATGACAGCTACAACGCCAACCCCGGTTCGCTGGCCGCTGCCATCGATGCGCTGGCCGCGTCGAAGGACGAGGCCTGGCTGGTGCTGGGCGACATGCGCGAACTCGGCCCGGATGGCGAGGCACTGCATGCGCAGGCCGGGCGCCGTGCCCGCGATGCCGGCCTGAAGCGGCTGTACACGCTGGGCACGCTGAGCGCGGCGGCATCGCAGGCGTTCGGCGACGGTGGCCGTCATTTCCAGAGCCACGACGCGCTGGCTGCCGCGCTGGCCGACGAACTGCATGCTGGCGTGCGCTGCCTGGTCAAGGGCTCGCGCGGCAGCGCCATGGACAAGATTGTAAAAGCGCTGCTGGCGCGAGGAGAGGAAACCCCCCATGTTGCTTGAACTGGCCCGATGGTTGCAGCAGTTGGAGAGCCTGTTCGGGCTGTTCGGCTACCTGACTCTGCGAGGCATCCTGGCCGCGCTTACCGCGCTGTTCCTGTCGCTGTGGCTGGGCCCGGCGATGATCCGCAAGCTGGCCCAGTTCAAGGGTGGCCAGCCGATCCGTACCGACGGCCCGCAGACCCACTTCTCCAAGGCCGGCACGCCGACCATGGGCGGTTCGCTGATCCTGCTCACCATCACCCTGTCGGTGCTGCTGTGGGCCGACCTGCGCAACCGCTACGTGTGGGTGGTGCTGGCGGTGATGCTGTGCTTCGGCGCCATCGGCTGGTACGACGACTGGATCAAGATCGTGCGCCGCGACCCGAACGGCCTGAAGTCGCGCTGGAAGTACCTGCTGCAGTCGATCTTCGGCCTGGCCGCCGGCCTGTTCCTGTTCTACACCGCCGACGTGCCGGCCGCGCTGACCTTCTACATCCCGATGTTCAAGTCGGTGGCGTTGCCGCTGGCGGGCATCAGCTTCGTGGCCATCGCCTACTTCTGGATCGTCGGCTTCTCCAACGCGGTCAACCTGACCGACGGCCTGGATGGGTTGGCGATCATGCCGACGGTGCTGGTGGCCTGCGCGCTGGGCGTGTTCGCCTATGCCTCGGGCAACGTGGTGTTCTCCAACTACCTGCAGATCCCGCAGATCCCCGGGGCGGGCGAACTGGTGATCATCTGCGCGGCGATCGCCGGCGCGGGCCTGGGCTTCCTGTGGTTCAACACCTACCCGGCCATGGTGTTCATGGGCGACATCGGCGCGCTGGCGCTGGGCGCGGTGCTGGGCACCATCGCGGTGATCACCCGCCAGGAACTGGTGCTGGTGATCATGGGCGGCGTGTTCGTGATTGAAACGCTGTCGGTGATGATCCAGGTCGCCTCGTTCAAGCTGACCGGCAAGCGCGTGTTCCGCATGGCGCCGATCCACCACCACTTCGAGCTCAAGGGCTGGCCGGAGCCGCGCGTGATCGTGCGCTTCTGGATCATATCGGTGGTGCTGGTGCTGATCGGCCTGGCCACGTTGAAGGTCCGCTGATGAACGACCTGTCGCGCCAGGCAACCCGCCTTGAAGCCATCGGAGGCCACTTCGACAAGTGGCTGCTGGGCGCGATCATCACGCTCACCGGGCTGGGCGTGGTGATGGTCGCGTCGAGCTCGATCGCCCTGATGAGCAGCCCGTTCTACTACCTCAACCGCCATCTGATCTTCCTGGCGGTGGGCATCGTGCTGGCCGGGCTGGCCATGCGCACCGAGCTCAAGAGCATCGAGCAGTACAACCAGATGCTGCTGCTGGGCTGCTTCGCGCTGCTGGTGGTGGTGTTCATTCCCGGCCTGGGCAGCAGCGTCAACGGCGCCCGGCGCTGGATCAACCTGGGTTTCTCCAAGTTCCAGACCGTCGAAGCAGTGAAGGTGCTCTACATCGTGTGGCTGTCCAGCTACCTGGTGCGCTTCCGCGACGAAGTCAACGCGACCTGGCCGGCGATGCTCAAGCCGCTGGGCGTGGCCGGCGCGCTGGTGGTGCTGCTGCTGCTTCAGCCCGACTTCGGTTCCTCCACCCTGCTGCTGGCGATCACCGCCGGCATGCTGGTGCTGGGCGGGGTGAACCTGCCGCGCATGTCGATGCCGATCGTGTTCGGCCTGGTGGCGATGAGCGCGCTGGCGATCATCGAACCGTACCGCATGCGCCGCATCACCTCGTTCTGGGACCCGTGGGCCGACCAGCAGGGCGACGGCTACCAGTTGTCCAACGCGCTGATGGCGGTGGGCCGTGGCGAGTGGACCGGCGTGGGCCTGGGCAATTCGGTGCAGAAGCTGTACTACCTGCCCGAAGCACACACCGACTTCATCTTCTCGGTCACCGCCGAAGAACTGGGGTTCGTCGGCACCTGCCTGATCGTGGCGCTGTACGCGCTGCTGGCCGGCCGCGCGTTCTGGATCGGCATGCGCTGCGTGGAAATGAAGCGGCACTTCTCCGGCTACATCGCCTTCGGCATCGGCCTGTGGGTGAGCATGCAGAGTTTCGTCTCGATCGGCGTGAACCTGGGCATCCTGCCGACCAAGGGCCTGACCCTGCCACTGATTTCGTCTGGCGGTTCGAGCATCCTGATGACCTGCGTGGCGATGGGCCTGCTGCTGCGCGTGTCCTACGAACTGGACCGTGCCGAGCGCCGCCAGGCCGTGCGCATGGGCGCGGCAGAACTGGATGATGCCGCGCCCGTCGATGCGCCGGCCCGTGCCAGCGCCGTGGCCGCTGCCATGCAGGAAAGCAGCGCACGTGCCTCCGCGCAGCGCGACAGCGCCCCGCGTGGGACCAGCCGCATGCAGCAGCGGATCGAGCCGACCCTGGGGAGGATGGGATGAACGCCCAGCATTCCCCGCGTCCGGTGATGATCATGGCCGGCGGTACCGGTGGCCACATCTTCCCCGGCCTGGCCGTGGCCAAGGTGCTGCGCGAACGCGGCATTCCCGTGACCTGGCTGGGCAGCATCGGCGGCATGGAAACGCGCCTGGTGCCGCAGCACGACATTCATATCGACACGCTGGCGATCAGCGGCCTGCGTGGCAAGGGCAAGCTGGCGCTGCTGACCGCGCCTGGCCGCCTGCTGCGCGCCGTGCGCTCGGCCGGCTTCCTGATCCGCGACCGCCAGCCGCGCGCGGTGATCGCCTTCGGCGGCTTCGCCTCCGGTCCCGGGGGGCTGGCCGCACGCCTGCACGGCCTGCCGTTGCTGGTGCACGAACAGAACCGCGCGCCGGGCCTGACCAACCGCGTGCTGTCGCGCTTCGCACGCCGCGTGCTGACCGGGTTCCCGGGCAGCTTCGCCCAGCGTGAAGAAGCGGTCGGTAACCCGGTGCGGGCCGAGATTGCCGCCATTGCCGGACCCGAACAGCGCCTGGCCGGTCGCGAAGGCCCGCTGCGGGTGCTGGTGCTCGGTGGAAGCCAGGGTGCGCGTGCCCTCAACAACGCCGTGCCCCAGGCACTCGCCGCACTGGCCGGTCGCATCGCGGTCGACGTGCGCCACCAGAGCGGTGAGAAGCTGCACGCCGAAGCGCTGCAGGCGTACCAGGATGCCGGTGTCACTGCGCGCGTCGAGCCGTTCATCGCCGACATGGCCGAAGCGTTCGCCTGGGCCGACCTGGTGGTCTGCCGCTCCGGCGCGTCCACCCTGGCCGAGCTGTGCGCGGTCGGCGTGGGCAGCGTGCTGGTGCCGTTCGCGGCGGCCGTCGACGATCACCAGACCCGCAACGCGGAGTACCTGGTCGAACGTGGTGCGGCCGTGTTGCTGAAGCAGGACGAAACGCTGGCCACGCGCCTGCAGGACGTACTGCGCGATCTGTCCGAAAATTCCGCCCGCCGCATGCAGATGGCAACCGCCGCGCGTGCCCTGGCCAAGGTCGATGCCGCCGAGCGCATCGCCGACATCATTCTCGAGGAATCCAAATGAACACCGTTACGCGAGGCCGCGCATGATCCGCCGCCTGCACGACACCAATGACCTGGTGCGCGCCTTCCCGCGCGTGCACTTCGTCGGCATCGGTGGCACCGGCATGAGCGGCATCGCCGAAGTGATGCTGACGCTGGGGTATGAGGTGTCCGGTTCGGACAATGCCGACAACGCCGCCACCCGTCGCCTGGCAGGGCTGGGCGCGCGCGTGATGCGCGGCCATTCGGCCGCCAATGTGCTGGGCACCGACTGCGTGGTGGTGTCCAGCGCGATCCGCGAGGACAACCCCGAACTGATGGAAGCGCGCAGCCAGCGCATTCCGATCATGCCGCGCGCGGCCATGCTGGCCGAGCTGATGCGCTTCCGCCGCGGCATTGCCGTGGCCGGCACGCACGGAAAGACGACCACCACCAGCCTGACCGCGGCGGTGCTGAGCGAAGGCGGGCTGGACCCGACGTTCGTGATCGGTGGCCAGCTGCTGGCCGCCGGTGCCAACGCCAAGCTCGGCAGTGGCCAGTGGCTGGTGGCCGAAGCCGACGAAAGCGATGGCAGCTTCCTGCGCCTGAATCCGCTGGTGTCGGTGATCACCAACATTGATGCGGACCACCTGGAAAACTACGGCAACGACTTCTCCCGCGTGCAGGCCGCCTTTGCCGAATTCCTGCAGCGCCTGCCGTTCTATGGGCTGGCGGTGCTGTGCATCGACGACCCGGAAGTGGCCGCGCTGGCCGCGCAGACCCCGCGCCATGTCATGAGCTACGGCATGAGCAGCAATGCGGACGTGCGCGCCGAAGACGTGGTCCAGGATGGGCCGCGCATGCGCTTCACCCTGCGTCTGCCCGAAGGCAGCAGCTACCCGGTGACCCTGGCGCTGCCGGGCGCGCACAACGTGCTCAACGCGCTGGCCGCCGCTGCGGTGGGCTGGCAGCTGGGCGTGGCCCCGGATGCGATCGCCCGCGCGCTGGAAAGCTTCGCCGGCATCGGTCGCCGCTTCAACGACCTGGGCATCGTCACCACCCGCACCGGTGCCAAGGTGCGCGTGATTGACGACTACGGCCATCACCCACGTGAGCTGGCTGCGGTGTTCGCCGCCGCGCGTGGCGGCTGGCCGTCGCAGCGCCTGGTGGTGGCGTTCCAGCCGCACCGCTACAGCCGTACCCGTGACCAGTTCGACGCGTTCGCCGCGGTGCTGTCCGAAGTGGACGCCCTGGTGCTGAGCGAGGTCTACCCGGCCGGCGAAGCGCCGATTCCCGGTGCCGATTCGCGCTCGCTGGCCCGCGCCATCCGCGCGCGCGGCCGCAGCGAACCGGTCGTGGTCGGCCAGGCGGCCGAACTGCAGCACGTGCTGCCTGACGTGCTGCAGGACGGTGACCTGCTGCTGATGATGGGCGCGGGCGACATCGGCCACGTTGCCCACCTGGTCGCCACCGAAGGCTTCAACGAGGCACCCGCCGCATGAGCACGCTGACCTTCCCGCCGCTGCGCACCACCGACCCGGCCGTGTTCGGCCGCGTTGCCGTGCTGCTGGGCGGCACCTCCAGCGAACGCGAAGTGTCGCTGGATTCCGGCCGCAACGTGATCGAGGCGCTGCGCGCGCGCGGTGTCAACGCCACCGCGGTGGACGGCATTCCGGCCCTGGCCCTGGCGCTGGTGGAAAAGCGCTTCGACCGCGTGTTCAACATCCTGCACGGCCACAACGGCGGCGGTGAGGACGGCATCGTGCAGGGGCTGATGGAAGCCTTCGGCGTGCCGTACACCGGTTCGGACGTGCTCGGTTCGGCGCTGGGCATGGACAAGATCCGCACCAAGCAGGTGTGGCTGTCGCTGGGCCTGCCGACCCCGCAGTACCGGAAGGTGGACAGCACCAATGTCCACGCCCTGGCAGCCGAACTCGGCCTGCCGGTGGTGGTCAAGCCGGCCAACGAAGGCTCCAGCGTCGGCATCAGCCGGGTCACCGACGAGGCTGGCCTGGATGAGGCGGTCGCCCTGGCGGCCCGCTACGACGGCCAGCTGCTGATGGAGCAGATGGTGGTCGGCGACGAACTCACCGTGGGCATCCTCGGCGACCAGGCGCTGCCGTCGATCCGCATCGTGCCCAAGGGCCAGTGGTACGACTACAACGCCAAGTACATCGCGGAAGACACCCAGTACCTGTGCCCGGGCCTGGAAGGCGACGACGAAGCGGAGATCCGCCGGATCGCGCTGGCTGCGTTCCGCGCCGCCGGCTGCCGTGGCTGGGGTCGCGTTGACGTGATGCGCGACCGCAACAGCGGCGCGTTCTACCTGCTCGAAGTGAATACCGCGCCGGGCATGACCAGCCATTCGCTGGTGCCCAAGGCGGCTGGCCAGGCCGGCATCGGGTTTGAAGAGCTGGTCTGGCGCGTGCTGGAACAGACGTTGCCGCAAGGCTTCGGCACCTCGGAGGCCGCCTACGCATGAACGCGGTGCTGCGCATCTTCGTCTGGTTGCTGGCCCTGTCGCTGGTAGCGCTGCCCGTGGTGGCGGTGCTCAACGGCTGGGTCGGTGCCGAACGCTGGCCGTTGGCCAAGCTGCGCGTGCACGGTGAATTCAAGCGGGTGCCCGCCGAGCAGCTGCAGCAGGTGGTGCTGCCGTATGCGAAGTCCGGCTTCTTCGCGGTAAAGCTGCAGGACGCGCAGGACGCCATCGAAAAGCTGCCATGGGTGGAAAGCGCGCAGGTGCGCAAGCAGTGGCCCGACGTGCTGGAAATCACCCTGGTCGAGCACAAGCCCTTCGCGCGCTGGGGCAAGGACCGGCTGCTGTCCGAGCAGGGCAAGCTGTTCGCCACCCCGCAGAAGCTGCAGGACCTGGCATTGCCGGACCTGGATGGCCCGGACACGCAGACCGAAGAAGTGGTGGCGCTGTACAACGACGCCCGCGCGCTGTTCGCGCCGGCCGGGGTGGATGTCACCCGGGTCAGCATGGATGCGCGCGGCAGCTGGTCGCTGCTGCTGAGCAACGGCACCGAAGTGGTGGTCGGCCGCGATGACGCGCGCTCGCGCCTGCAGCGCTTCGTGCGCGTGCTGCCGCAGCTGGCCAACCAGCAGGCGCCGATCGAACGCGCCGACCTCCGTTATACCAATGGTTTCACGCTGAGCTGGGGTACTCCCCCGGCCCCGGCCGCGCCGGCCAATGTGGCGCAACGCACGCAGGACAGGACATGAATCGCAAGGGTGACAAATCGCTGATCGTCGGGCTCGATATCGGCACCTCCAAGGTGGTGGCGCTGGTTGGCGAGTACTCGCCGGGCAATCCCATCGAGGTGATCGGCATCGGTTCGCATGAGTCGCGCGGCCTCAAGCGCGGCGTGGTGGTGGACATCGAATCGACCGTGCAGTCGATCCAGCGCGCGGTCGAAGAGGCCGAGCTGATGGCCGGCTGCGAGATCCGCTCGGTGTACGCCTCCATCTCCGGCAACCATGTGCAGTGCAAGAACTCGCCGGGGATCGTGCCGATCCGCGACGGTGAAGTGACCTGGGGCGACCTGGACCGCGTGCTCGACGCGGCCAAGGCCGTGGCGATCCCGGCCGACCAGAAGATCCTGCACGCGATTCCGCGCGAATACGTGCTGGACGATTCTCAGGAAGGCATCCGCAACCCGGTCGGCATGACCGGCGTGCGCCTGGAGGTGCATGCGCACCTGGTGGTATGCGCGCAGTCGGCCGCGGCCAACATCAGCAAGTGCGTGCAGCGCTGCGGCCTGCAGGTGGATGACCTGGTCCTGTCCTCGCTGGCCTCCAGCGTGGCCGTGCTGACCGCCGACGAGCGCGAACTGGGCGTGGTGCTGGTCGACATGGGCGCCGGCACCACCGACCTGGCCGTGTTCGTGCAGGGCGCGATCTGCCACACCGCCTCGCTGCCGATCGCCGGCGACCACGTCACCAACGACATCGCGCACATGCTGCGCACGCCGACCCCGGAAGCCGAGCAGATCAAGGTGCGCTACGCGTGCGCGCTGGCCCAGCTGGCCACCGCCGAGGAAAGCATCCAGGTGCCCAGCGTGGGCGACCGTCCGCCGCGCCGCATGCCGCGCCATGCGCTGGCGCAGGCCGTGCAGGGCCGTTACGAGGAAATCTTCGAGATGGTGCAGGCCGAACTGCGCCGTTCCGGCTTCGAGGAACTGGTGCGCGCCGGCATGGTGCTCACCGGCGGTGCCTCGAAGATGGAAGGCGTGGTCGAACTGGCCGAGGAAATGCTGCAGATGCCGGTGCGCGTAGGCATTCCGCAGCACGTCACGGGGCTGGGCGAAGTGGTCGGCAACCCGGTGCACGCCACCGGCGTGGGCCTGCTGCTGATGGGCAGCCAGATCGAACACCCGCGCCGCCCGTCGCTGCCCACCGGGCGCGCAGGCAGCATGTTCAACAAATTGAAAACCTGGTTCCGCGGCGAGTTCTGACGCGGCACCTCAACGCGGCGACGCGTGTTTCAAACCGGCCCCCGCCGGCGCAACAGAAAAGCAACACACAACCCACACAGCCGCAACGGCAACATGCAGCGCGAAGGCAGGACGCCAACACGCCCATGCCAACCACAAGCGGATACAACGAGGACACGGACATGGCGCATTTCGAACTGATTGAGAAGATGGCACCCAATGCGGTGATCAAGGTGATCGGCGTGGGCGGCGGCGGCGGCAACGCCGTGGCGCACATGGTCAGCACCAGCGTGGACGGCGTGGAATTCATCACCGCCAACACCGATTCGCAGGCCATCAAGAATTGCGGTGCCAAGCTGCAGCTGCAGCTGGGTACCAACGTCACCAAGGGCCTGGGCGCAGGCGCGAATCCGGAAGTAGGCCGTCAGGCCGCGCTGGAAGACCGCGAGCGCATCATGGACGCCCTGCAGGGTGCGGACATGGTGTTCATCACCGCCGGCATGGGCGGTGGCACCGGCACCGGCGCTGCACCGGTGGTGGCACAGCTGGCCAAGGAGATGGGCATCCTGACCGTCGCCGTGGTCACCAAGCCGTTCCCGTTCGAAGGCCGCCGCCGCATGCAGGTCGCGTTGAAGGGCATCGAGGAACTGAGCCAGCACTGCGACTCGCTGATCACCATTCCGAACGAAAAGCTGATCACCGTGCTGGGCCGCAACGCCACCATGATCCAGGCCTTCCGTGCCGCCAACGACGTCCTCCAGGGCGCCGTGCAGGGCATCGCCGACCTGATCGTGCGCCCGGGCCTGATCAACGTCGACTTCGCCGACGTGCGCACCGTCATGTCCGAAATGGGCCTGGCGATGATGGGCACCGGCACCGCCCGTGGCGATGACCGCGCCCAGGCCGCCGCCGAAGCCGCCATCCAGAACCCGCTGCTGGACGATGTGAACCTGGCCGGTGCCAACGGCATCCTGGTCAACATCACCGCCGGCGCCGACTTCACCATGGCCGAGTTCGACGAGATCGGCCGTACCATCGATGGCTTCGCCTCCGAAGACGCCACCGTGGTGGTCGGTACCGTGCTGGATCCGGACATGCAGGACGAAGTCCGCGTGACCGTGGTTGCGACCGGCCTGAACCGTGCCGTGGCCGCCAAGTCCCAGCGTCCGGGCGAGCGCGCGCCGATCAAGCTGGTCCGCAACGCCACCACCGGCCAGCCGGAGTTCGGCGATTTCGACAACGGCGGCGATGCCGTGTCCAAGGCCGTCGGCGGCATGGGCCTGGGCCTGCGCCGTCCGAGCGCCGACACCGTGGCCCCGTCCGCACCGTCGGCCTCGGGTCCGGCCGCGGCTGAGCTGCCCAACGATTACCTGGACATCCCGGCGTTCCTGCGCCGCCAGGCGGACTGAGGAACGCAGCCGGGGTCTTGTCCTCCCCGGTAAGCGCCTCCATGTCCCTTGCTGCCGGGCCAGGATAGGCCCGGCAGTCTGCCGCCCCCGGTTCAGAAAGGAGCGGTGGTAGTGCGTGTTATTCTTGTTTGTCACTGTCGCGTTGACTGCGCGCTTTCCCCCGGCTGGCCCCCATGATTCCGCAACGCACCCTCAAGAACACGATCCGCGCCACCGGCGTTGGCCTGCACAGCGGTGACAAGGTCTACATGACCCTGCGCCCGGCACCGGTCAACCATGGCATCGTGTTCCGGCGCGTGGACCTGGACCCGGTGGTGGAAGTGCCGGCCCGTGCCGACCTGGTCACCGAAGTAACCCTGTGCACCGGGCTGACCTGCAACGACGCCAAGATCCAGACCGTCGAACACCTGATGTCGGCCCTGGCCGGCCTGGGTGTGGACAACATCATCGTGGAGCTGTCCTCGGCCGAGCTGCCGATCATGGACGGTTCCTCGGGCCCGTTCGTGTTCCTGCTGCAGTCGGCAGGCATCGCCGAACAGGACGCGCCCAAGCGTTTCATCCGCATTCTCAAGACCGTGGAAGTCACCGAAGGCGATAAGGTCGCCCGCTTCGAGCCGTATGAAGGCTACAAGCTCGGTTTCACGATCCAGTTCGACCACCCGATGATCCCGGCCAAGCAGTCGCGCGCCGAGATCGAGTTCTCCACCGCCGCCTACACCAAGGAAATCTCCCGCGCGCGCACCTTTGGATTCATGCGTGACCTGGAGTACATGCGCGAGCGCAACCTGGGCCTGGGCGGTTCGATGGACAACGCCATCGTGCTCGACGAATTCCGCGTGCTCAACGACGACGGCCTGCGTTACGCCGACGAATTCGTGCGCCACAAGATCCTCGATGCAATTGGTGACCTGTACCTGGCCGGCGGCCAGGTGCTGGGCGCCTACGAGGGCTTCAAGTCCGGCCACGCGCTCAACAACAAGCTGGTGCGGGCCCTGCTGGCCGATGCCAGCGCCTGGGAATGGGTGAGCTATGAGGCGCCCAGCAGCGTGGTGCCGGTCGTCTACGGCGCCCCCGCATACGCTTAACTCGTTAAAAAGATTGGAAAAGAACGGCGCCTTGGGCGCCGTTCGTCGTTTTCGGCGGTGTGCGCGGCGTGATGTTGACGTCAATGAACCGTGTACGTACCTGGGTCACGTTTTTGTGAACCCGATCCGGTTTCGAGCTGAATTTAACGAACTTTTAATAAAAGACTAACGACTGGACGACCCAGCACGGCTACGATGGCCGCCGGCTCCCAACCAGATTCACGTGATCGTGACGACGGTAGGGAAGGGGCGGGATGCCCCGATGGCTTCAGGACCTGGTTGAATCCACGTCCTTTAGACAGGCCAACGCGTCGCGTAGCCCTTTGTGCGTGGCGGCTGAAACTGCGTGGGGGCCATTCCTGTTATCGATCGCTGGGGAGCGTGGAGGAGCGGCAGCCGCGGTTTTGACGGTCACCTTGGTGACCTTCAGCCCGATGGACCGGGCCGCGTCGATCAACTGAGCCTCGGCAAGCCGAACTTTGGCGTGCCAGACAGGGGATTCGACGAGAAAAACGAGGTGTTCGCCGTTCACATTCGCCAACCGGCAACGGGTGGCCAGGGTGGGCGGCAAATGGGGGCGCAACTGACGGTCCAGCGCATCGAGCCACAGGGCACGACGCAGCGGATTGCCAGCTTTGTCACCCATGACTGCATCCAGCGCCGGCTTCGGCGTTGACGCAGGACGGGCACTGGATTTCGGCTCAGACATGAAAACTCACTGATGGCATTCAAAAAGATCGTAATCAAAACGCGTGAAGGACAGGCCAAGACGCCGCTGGCGCGTTTGCGTTTCTACTTCGAGGACAGGCCCCGCGCCCTGCTGGGCAGCGTACTCGGGCTGGGCTGCCTGATCGGCTTCGGTGCCGGTCTGGGTGGCAGCATGTTCAACGATTCCCGGCTCCACGCCAAGGTCGCCCAGCAGGAACGCGACCTGGCGCAGGCCCGCAAGGACGCCCAGACCCAGGTCAACGCCCTGGCCGCCCGCATGGGCGAGCTGCAGGCGCAGGCGACCCGGCTCAATGCGCTGGGCGAACGGCTCACCCAGATGGGCAAGCTGGAAGACGGCGAGTTCGACTTCAACGAGACCCCCGGCCTCGGTGAAGGCGAGCCTGGCCCGACCCAGGACATCCCGGTCAGCGCGGTCAACGCCGACTTACAGGTGCTGGAGCAGCGCTTCGCTGCTTCAGGCCGCCAGTTGTCGGTGATGGAATCGCTGATGTTCGACCACCAGCTGGAGCAGGACGCCGTGCCGGGTCGCATGCCGATCCGCAACAGCTACATCACCTCCAGCTTTGGTGGTCGCAACGACCCGTTCGGTCGCGGTCGCGGCAACCACAAGGGCATCGACTTCCATGCCAAGGTCGGCGACCCGGTCATGGCCGTGGCCGATGGCGTGGTCAGCTTCGCCGGCGTGAAGGGCGGCTACGGCAACGTGGTCGACGTGGACCACGGCAACGGCTACGTGACCCGCTATGCGCACAATTCGCGCCTGGTGGTGAAGCCGGGCGACCTGGTGCGGGCCGGCCAGGAAGTGGCCAAGGCCGGTTCCACGGGCCGTTCCACCGGTGCCCACGTGCACTTCGAGGTCTGGGAACGCGGCCAGGTGGTCAACCCGCGCAAGTTCCTGGGCGATGGCGGCAACACCCCGGTCGGGCGGGTTTCCCGCGGCTGAGGGCGCCATCTGGCGGATCGCGGGCGCTTGAAACCAAGTGCCCTCGTCCCAAGCTACAATGGGTGTTGCCATAGACAGGGCGCGATGCGCCCTGTTTCGTTTGCGGCGGGCGGCTCCCGAGGGAGCGTCGCCGTTGGGGCGTCTCATTCCAACCGGTTCCTTCAATGATCAACAGCCTGCTTACCCGCGTCTTTGGCAGTCGTAACGAACGCCAGCTGCGCCAGCTCAACCGCATCGTCGCCAAGATCAATGCGTTGGAGCCGGACATCGAAAAGCTCTCCGACGAGCAGCTCAAGGCCAAGACCCCGGAGTTCAAGCAGCGCATCGCCGACGGTGAAGCCCTGGACAAGGTGCTCCCGGAAGCCTTCGCGGTCTGCCGTGAAGCCAGCCGCCGCGTGCTCGGCATGCGCCACTACGACGTCCAGCTGATCGGCGGCATGGTCCTGCACCTGGGCAAGATCGCCGAAATGCGCACCGGTGAAGGCAAGACCCTGGTGGCCACGCTGCCGGTGTACCTGAACGCGCTGGAAGGCAAGGGCGTCCACGTGGTCACCGTGAACGACTACCTGGCCCGCCGCGACTCGGCGCAGATGGGCAAGCTGTACAACTGGCTGGGCATGAGCGTCGGCGTGGTCTACCCGGGCATGCCGCACAGCGACAAGCGCGAGGCCTATGCCAGCGACATCACCTACGGCACCAACAACGAATTCGGCTTCGACTACCTGCGCGACAACATGGCGCTGTCGCGGGCCGACCGTTACCAGCGTGGCCTGCACTACGCCATCGTCGACGAAGTCGACTCGATCCTGATCGACGAAGCGCGTACCCCGCTGATCATCTCCGGCCCGGCCGACGATTCCCCGGAGTTGTACATCCGCGTCAACCGCGTGGTGCCCAGCCTGATCCGCCAGGAAGCCGAAGAAGGCGAGGGCGATTTCTGGGTCGATGAGAAGGGCAAGCAGGTGCACCTGTCCGAAGCGGGCATGGAGCACGCCGAGCAGCTGCTGGTCGAAGCCGGCATCCTCAGCGCCGAAACCGAAGGCCTGTACGCGGCGCAGAACCTGACCGTGGTCCACCACCTCAATGCCGCACTGCGCGCGCATGCCATCTACCAGCGCGACGTCGATTACATCGTGCGCGATGGCGAAGTGGTGATCGTGGACGAATTCACCGGCCGTACCCTGGCCGGCCGCCGCTGGTCCGATGGCCTGCACCAGGCCGTGGAAGCGAAGGAAGGCGTGCCGGTCCAGCGCGAGAACCAGACGCTGGCGAGCATCACCTTCCAGAACCTGTTCCGCATGTACAAGAAGCTGTCCGGCATGACCGGTACGGCCGACACCGAAGCCTACGAATTCCAGAGCATCTACGGCCTGGAAGTGGTGGTCATCCCGACCAACCGCCCGACCATCCGCAAGGACTCGCCGGACCAGGTGTTCCTCAACCGCAACGGCAAGTTCAACGCCGTGCTGGCCGACATCCAGGAATGCAACAAGCGCGGCCAGCCCGTGCTGGTCGGCACTACCTCGATCGAAACCTCGGAAATGCTGTCCGAGCACCTGCGCAAGGCCGGCGTGCACCACGAAGTGCTCAACGCCAAGCAGCATGACCGCGAAGCGACCATCATCGCCAACGCCGGCATGCCCGGTGCGGTGACCATCGCCACCAACATGGCCGGCCGTGGTACCGACATCGTGCTGGGCGGTTCGCACGAGGCGGAGCTGCACGCGCTGGGCGAAGATGCCACCGCCGAGCAGCGCGCCAAGGTCAAGGCCGACTGGCAGGTCCGCCACGACCAGGTCAAGGCCGCCGGCGGCCTGCACATCGTGGGCACCGAACGCCACGAATCGCGCCGTATCGACAACCAGCTGCGTGGCCGTTCCGGCCGCCAGGGTGACCCGGGTTCGTCCCGCTTCTACCTGTCGCTGGAAGACAACCTGATGCGCATCTTCGCCTCGGACTGGGTCCAGAAGGCGATGCGCATGATGGGCATGAAGGAAGACGACGTCATCGAAGACCGCCTGGTCAGCCGCCAGATCGAAAAGGCGCAGCGCAAGGTCGAAGCGCACAACTTCGACATCCGCAAGAACCTGCTGGACTTCGACGACGTCAACAACGACCAGCGCAAGGTGATCTACGCCCAGCGCGATGAGCTGCTGGACGCCGAGTCGGTGAAGGACAACGTCGACGGCATCCGCGGCGATGTGATCTACGACATCGTGGCCCGCTTCGTGCCGCCGAACTCGATCGACGAACAGTGGGACCTGCCGGGCCTGGAAGCCACCCTGGCCTCCGACCTGGGCGTGCAGATGGACGTCACCGGCCTGGTCAAGCAACACGAAGAACTCGACGCCGAAGCCATCGCCAACAAGGTGCAGGCCCGCGTGGACGAGCACTTCGAGCAGAAGGAAGCCGGCGTCGGCGAAGAGACCATGCGCGCGCTGGAGAAGCACGTCATGCTCACCGTGCTCGACCAGAGCTGGAAGGAGCACCTGGCCCGGATGGATTACCTGCGCCAGGGCATCTACCTGCGCGGTTACGCGCAGAAGCAGCCCAAGCAGGAATACAAGAAGGAAGCCTTCGAGCTGTTCTCGGAAATGCTGGAGAACGTCAAGCGCGAAGTGGTGACCCTGCTGGCCCGCGTGCGCATCCGCAGCGAAGAAGAAGTGGCGGCGCTGGAAGCGGCCGAGCGCCAGCAGGCCGAAGCGCGCCTGCTGCAGTCGCAGTTCCAGCACCAGAACGTGGGCGGCTACGGCGCCGACGAAGAGGCAGCGGACGTGGAAGCCCAGCGCAACGGCGTCGTCGGCCAGGTGACCCGCGAAGAGCCCAAGGTCGGCCGCAACGATCCATGCCCCTGCGGCAGCGGCAAGAAGTACAAGCACTGCCACGGCCAGTTGAGCTGATCAGAAAAACCCCGCGAAAGCGGGGTTTTTTCTTGGGGCGGCGCCTGTGATATTTCGGACGCTGTTCAACGCCTCAGTACATTGCGCTGGCTACAGTGATCTCCGGGTACAACTTTTGAAATCTGGAGGTGGGTGTGGGCCAATTTCAGCGTAGTGCTGCGATAGCTGCGGTGCTGTTCACAGCGATGCCGATACCGGAGGCAGCGGCCGAGGGATCTGGACCGAGGCAGGCGACTGCTGCTTGCTGTCTCGGGGACGACAACAATTCGCAGCTCAAAGGCATCGGCCTGGGCCAGGAGAACCCTTCAGCTCCAGACCTGAGTGTGGATCCAGGGTGGCGGGTTCATGGATTCAAACGCGATGGAATCTCATATTTCCAGGTCAATGACGCTATGGGGCGCGTCCAGCTGATCATCGGCACGTTGGATGGCCTGTTCTGGGCATTGCCTGCCGGGGAGACATCAGATCACGTCGTTCTGCCTCCACGGCGCGTGGTGGACGTCGACGCCATGGATCGTTCCGAGGTGTACCGGCACCCAGCATTCACACTTGTGCGCTATCGAAAGGGTGGGGGCGCCGTGTGGTCAGTCGAGTATCCAGTAACGGAGCGTTGAACGACGGGTGAGTCCATAAGGACCATGCGGATGCGATTGTGGCGGCACTGAACGGCGCCGCCGTAGGCGAGCGCCCGACCAGAAAGCCGATCGATTGCCAACGTTCGGGTTGCTTCGGAAAGGCGATGGCGCGGGTCAAGAAGCGCCACGACCACAACGATGCCGTCGCGGCCTCCCACGCGGCCGCAACGCGCATTGACCCTAATCTGCGAGGACTCATTCTGCAACAACAGAGAAACCGCCTCGGTGAGGGTGCGGTACGTGGCCAGCTGCAGCGGGACTGTCAGCCGGCACGGATCGCCTACAAGTCGAGGTTGGGCGATGCTTCCCGTGTTCGACCATGCCTCGCTGATTCCGCCGACCTGCAGCGCCAGATACAGGCCAACATGCTCCAGCGCTGTCGGGTAGACCATGCTGGCCTGCTCGCGGAACTTGAGTGAGTACAGGCTGGAGGTTCGGATCAGGCTGCTGGCAATCTCCCCATGGCCTTGGCGTTTCAGCCAGTCGGCTGTTTCACTGAGGTAGGCGTCAATGCCGTCGCCGATCCGGTTGATCTCCAGCGCCCGGTGCCGAAGATCATTTTCACCCGTCAGGTGCGATGTCTTCGTCAGGGATATGACCTGTCTGCTATGCAAGTCCCGCGTCCTGTAGCGATGGTAGTAGTGACTGATGGTCGAACCCAAGGCGAGCAGCGCAGACCCTGCTACGGCCAGGATCAGCTGAACGGTGAACGTTTCAGCGTCGAAGGACCAAGCGCGACCGGTGGTAGGCATGGTCAGGCCGACGACAAGGTTCAGTAGCGGAACTCCGAGCACAGCGCCGCGCCACCCGTACAGGCAGGTCAGCACGATGGCAGGAAGCGCCATCATCAGCTGAAGACTCGGTCGAAGTCCCTCATACGCCGCCGGAAGCTGGATCGCAGACAGGCCAAGGGCAAGCATCAGCAGGAGCAGCCCTGTGGTGGCAATCGGAAGGCGCGGAGTCGGGTTCGGTCGCTGCCGCTGCAGCCATAGCAGCGCCAGTGGCGCCATAGTCAAAATGCCAATGAAGTTTCCAAGGATCTGATGTGCCGCCCTCGTTGGAAGGGGAATGCTGGAAGCTACCGGCCAAAGCAGCTGGGCGGTTCCAATGTTGATCAATGCGGCGGCGATGGAGGTCGTTGCGGCAAGCAGGAGCAGCCTTGCACCTGGGGCCTCGGGAAGCAGGTTCCGATGAAGCCGCACGATCAACGCAACAGTCGGCATCAGAAGGGCCGAGCTGATGATGGCCCACGCCATGCCGTACTTTTCAACCAAGGGATACCGAACCTGTGCAAGGTGGGCATACTCTCCGAGGATCAGATAAGGCCAGAGTCTGGTCGGAAACAGTAGTAATGCGGCAATCCGAAGGCCGGCCAACAGGTTGAACTGATCAACTGATATCTGGCGCGCAGCCAGGCAGGCCAGCGCGTACAGGGCGGCAAGCAGTAATCCATCTGGGTAGATGCGCATCTGCAGCTTCAACTGAAGTCCATTCTTCCACCAGTTCACCAGCACATTTCGCCTCCTGTTCAGTGCACGACGACATCAGCGGAGACGTGTCTTCGCTCGTCGGTGCGGGGAAGGTATCGGCGGTGGCGAATGGGTGCAATCGGGTCGGCGAACTTTCAGAATGGGCTGATTTTCGCGCTCTGCTCTCGAAGTGTGGTGGCTATCACCAGGGCGATAGGATGCAATGCCGAACCGGATGTTGGATGCGACTTTTCATGTTGAGTTTCAGAGCGTTTGACGTACTGAGCCACTTGGCGTCATCGGCCCGCCACGTGTAGCGATTCAACGTGTCCACTGAGGACCATGCGTCGCATCATCACAAACGCTATGCAATCGCATGAAGGCGCTGTTCTGTGACCGGCTTCTCTTATGCAGATCTTTCAGAAAAACCTGACACAGAAGCGTGGTGCATCCCCACGCGAGTGTCAGATGCGACCCACGTGTGGATATACGACAGAGGGTTAACGTGTTCAGCGCTGTCGCGAATGCATTGCATTCGGGGCAGGCTCGACGCGCATTGCGCTCCGCAGGCTGCGGCAGCGTCGCGTTTCCCCTGAGTCGCCATCCATGGAGTTTCATGAACAGGATTTATCGCCTGGTGTTCAACCGCACCACCGGCCTGATGCAGGTCGCATCCGAACTCGCCACGTCCCCCTCTTCCTCCTCTCCTGCCACCGACCACCGCCGCCGCCGTTCGCCGCTGAGCGCCGCCATGCTGGTCGCGCTGGGCCTGTCGACCGCTGCGCTGCCATCGGCGTTCGCGGCGGTGTATGACTTCAACGCGCCGGAGACCGTCAATGATTCGCGGGCGTACGTGGACGGCTTCCGCGTCGGTCCCAATGGACAGGTGCAGGTCGACGTCCGCGACGGCGGCAAGATCACCTCCAACGGCCTGGTGTCGGTGGGTACGTCGGTGGGCAGCGACGGCAAGCTGTACTTCACTGGCCCGACCTCGACGCTGACCGTTAACAGCGCATCGGTGCGCGTGGGTGATGCCGGCAAGGGCGAACTGCGCCTGAGCGAGGGCGCCGCAGCCACCGTTGCCAGCGGCACCGTGTCGTTCGGATATGGGGCCGATGGCTTTGGCATCGGCCGGGTGGAAGGTGCAGGCTCCTCGCTCAGCGCACGCCAGCTGCTGGTGGGCCGCGAAGGGGCGGGTCTGCTCGACATCGTCAATGGCGGTCGCGTCGAAGTGACCCAGCCCTGGCCGCTGGCGGGTACATCTTTCGGCATGAGCATCGGCACTGAAGCCGGCAGCATGGGCGTGGTGAACGTGAACACCGGCGGCGAGCTGGTCGTCACCGACAACGAGCTGCGGGTTGGCGAGGGCGGGACGGGCACGCTCAACATCGACAACGGCACTGTCAGTGTCGGTCGCAATCTCGTGCTCGGCGCTGCCAAAAACGCAGAAGGCACGGTCAACGTGCGCAATGGCGGTAAGGTCAACGCACAGCTGCTCAGTGTCGGCGCGGCGCAGGACTCGGGCGGCACGCTGCTGGTCAGTGGCGCCGGTTCCACCGTGGCCGCCGATGAACTACGCGTTTCCGCAAATGGCAACGGCAAGCTGCGCGTTGAAGACGGCGCCGTCGTTGCGGTCACCGGCAACGTCACCGCCGAGGATGAGCAGGGCCTGCCGAGCAGGCACGCGCGCATCGGCCGCATCGAGGTGTCCGGTGCAGGCTCCGTGCTGAGCGGCGACCGCGTGATGACGAGCACGCATCTGCTGGTCGACGACGGCGGCCAGATCCAGTCCAACAGCGCCCGTATCAAGGACTCCTACAGCAGCACCGGGACCGCAACCCTCACCGGTACCGGCAGCCGCTGGACCAACCAGGGCGAGCTGGACATCCGCACCGGCGTGGACGTGCTGGACGGTGCGGTGATCGGCACCGACACGCTGCTGGTGTCCGGCGGCGCCAACACCATGACCTTCAAGATCGGCGCGGTCGATGAGCAGGTCCGCGTCAGCGGCGCGGGTTCGGCCATTGAGGCCACCGGCGACGTCACGGTGGGCAGCCACCTGGTCGGCGAACCGTTCGGCATCCTCAACGTGGCCAATGGCGGCCGTGTTGCCACCGGCGGGGACCTCAAGCTGGGCACCCTGGGCTTTGTCGTGGTGGGCGGCGGCCTGGATACCTGGTCGGTCGCCGACGGCGCCCCGACCTGGGCGGCGGCCGAAGCGGCCGGCGAACTGGGCGCGGCCGATATCGTCATGGACGGTGCGCTCAGCGCGCTGGTGTTCAACCACACCGGCGACATCAGCCTGGCCAACACCGTCAGCAGTACCAACGGCACCACCGGCGGCGTGACCAGCGTGGCCGGCACCACCACCTTGACCGGCGACCTGGCCGACTTCGGGGGCAAGGTCACGGTCAACGGCGGCACGCTGCGCATCGATGGCGACATGTACACCGGGCGCAGCTATACCGGTACCAGCCAGGCTGCTGCACAGCAGATCGAGGTCACCGGCGGCACCCTGGTGCTCAACGGCAACTCCGGCTTCGACCAGACCATCAATTACGGCAGCAGTACCGGCGTGGTGCGCAGCTCGAACGTGATGGTGCGCAATGGCGGCGTGCTCGCCGGCAATGCGACCGTGGGCACCACCCAGGTGTTCAATGGCGGCGTGCTGTCGCCGGGTGATGCCGGCATCGGCACGCTCACCATCAACGGTGACCTGTACATCAATGCCGCGGGCGCGGTGCCCGAAAGCGTGGCCGACAAGGCCTTCTACGACGTGGACCTGCTTGGCAACGGCCAGTCCGACCGGGTCGCCGTCACCGGCAAGGCCTACATCGGCCATGGCGTCGGCATCGCCGGCACCACCGGTGCCACCGGCGTGCGCGTGACCGGGCTGGACCCGAATGCCAGCTACCAGAACGGCCAGACCTACGCGATCCTCGACGTGGCCGGCGGCATCAATGGCGGCTTCGACGATGTCATCTCGCGCTCGGCCTTCATCACCCCCACCCTGACCCAGACCGGCAACCAGGTCGTGCTGACCATCGCGGTCAACACGCCGGTGACCCCGGTGGATCCGGTCGACCCGGGTACCCCGGTTGATCCGGGCACGCCCGTCGATCCGGGCACCCCGGTCGATCCCGGCACGCCGGTGGATCCCGGCTTCCCGGGCACCCCGGGCGTGACCCCACCGATCGTCTTCGGCGCCGTCGCCGTCACCGGCAACCAGCGCGCCACCGCCGCGGCACTGGATTCGCTGCAGCAGTCTGGCGACGCGCTGGCGCTGTACAACGGCCTGCTGATGCTCGATGAGGCAGGTGCGCTGGTTGCCTTCGATGACCTCGGCGGCGAACTGCACGCCAGCAACCGTGCGCTGCTGCTGGACGACCGCTTCCTGCGTGAAGGCATCTCCCAGCGCCTGCGCCCGACGCCGGACACCAAGCTCAACGGCTCCTCGGTGTGGGTGGCCGGCAGCGGCGCCTCCAAGCGCCAGGACAGCGATGGCACCGCCTCGCGCACCCAGGAAACCCGCCAGGGCCTGATGGTGGGCTACGACTGGACCTTCGGCGACCGCTGGACCGTCGGCGTGGCCGGTGGCCCGGAATCGCTGCGCCAGCAGATCCGCGACCGCAACGCGATCACCGAGGTCGACGCTGTGCACGGTGGCCTGTACGCCGGCTTCCGTGGTGAGCAGGCCTGGATCAACGGCGGCGCCAGCTACGCCGACTACGAGCTGGATACCCGCCGTGAACTGGGTGCCGGCACCTCCTGGGAACAGAGCCTGGGCAGCCAGCATGACGCTCATTCGGTACAGGCCTTTGCGGAAGGCGGTTGGGATATCCAGCTCAGTGCGCTGACCCTGACCCCGTACCTGGCCGTGGCCTACACCCGCCTGTCGAGCGAGGCCGCCACGGAAACCGGCGGCACCGCAGCCCTGTCGGTGGCATCCAGCAAGGATGAGGTCTGGACCACCACGGCCGGCATCCGCGCCGCGTGGGACATCAGCGGTGGCCAGACCGACGGCGCCCGCCTGGAGGCCGGCCTGGCCTGGCAGAACGCGGCCGGCGAACTGCGTGCCGACTCGCGCAACCGCTTCGTGGCCGGCAGTGACAGCTTCACCGTCAGCGGCCTGCCGCTGGCGCGCAACGTGGGCATCGCCGAACTGGGCATATCGCTGAACACCTCCGACAACAGCCGCCTGTCGATGTTCGCGCAGGGCCGTGCCGGCGATGGCCAGCGTGAAGTGGGCGCCCAGCTGAACTGGAACGTGGTGTTCTGATCGAACCCGCCTCCTGAACCACCCGAAGGGCCCCGCATGGGGCCCTTCGTCTGTCCGGCATTGCGCATGCCCGGGCCGATTGGGCATTCTGGTCGCATGCCATCCCCCAAACGATCGATCCACGTCGTGGCCGGCGTCATCACCGACGCCCGCGGCCGCATCCTGCTCAACCGCCGTACCGAGAACCGCGACATGGCCGGCCTGTGGGAATTCCCGGGCGGCAAGCGCGAAGAGGGCGAGAGCTCCGAGCAGGCGCTGGTGCGCGAACTGCGCGAGGAGCTGGGAATCGAGGCCGAGGTCGGCGACTGGATCATGGACGTACCGCAGCTCTACCCGGACAAGCACCTTCGCCTGGAAGTGCGGCACATCCGCAGCTGGAAGGGCTCACCGCGCGGCCGCGAAGGCCAGGCCATCACCTGGGTGGCGCCGGACAAGCTGTCGCGCTATTCGATGCCGCCGGCCGATCTGCCGGTAGTGGCTGCGCTGCGCCACCCGGACCGCTACCTGATCACCCCCGAACCGGACACCGACGAGGATGCCGCGCACCAGGACTGGTACGCACGGCTGGCGCGCGCGCTTGAGGCGGGCGTGCGCCGCGTGCAGCTGCGCACGCCAAACAGCCAGGCCCGCATCGCCTTGGCCGAACAGGCCGTGGCCCGGCACCGCGGCGGGGTGCAGTGGCTGCTGAACCGCGATATCGAACTGGCCCGCCGGCTTGGCGTGGGCGTGCACCTGGGCGGCGAGCAGTTGCTGCAGCTGGAGGCGCGGCCGTTGCCGGCCGACCAGCTGGTGGCCGCGTCCTGCCACGACCTGGCCCAGCTGCAGGCCGCGCAACGACTGGGCTGTGACTTCGCCGTGCTCGGCCCGGTCCAGGCCACCGACAGCCACCCCGGCAGCGTGCCGATGGGCTGGGACGCCTTTGAAACCCTGCGCGCACAGGTCTCGCTGCCGTTGTACGCGCTGGGCGGCCTGCACCCGGACGACATCACCCAGGCGCGCCGCCACGGCGCGCAGGGCATCGCCGCCATCCGCGCGTTGTGGCCTACAGCGTGATCCAGAAACAGCCGTACTGACGGCGCAATCCAAACACCGTCCGCGCCGGCGTGGCCGTCGTACCGAGTGTCTGCTCCAGCCGCAGCCCGATCGGCCGCGGCCGGCTGGCCTGCGGCGCGGCCGCTTCCACTGCCTCGACCAGGGTCGCGTTCGGGTCGACCGGCAGCGGCGTCGGCGCGGCGACCTCCGGGTATACCGGGGCGATATCCAGCAGGGGCCGCTGCACCACCGATTCCAGTCGCCCGATGATCTGGTTGGCGGCGGCATTGGAGACGTTGCCCCACAGGTAGATCGACGACAGCCGGTTGACGTCCTGCAGGCTCACCGCATCGCGGATCTGCCCGGTCAGCTCGCTCAACCGGCGCGCGCAGCCGGCGCGGTAGATGCCGGTATTGCCCACCGAATCACCACGCGGCGGCATCCGCGCCGTCGCGCCCAGCGCATCGCAGCTGCGGTCGGTGAACACCGTTTCGCCCTGCGCATTGGTGCAACGGTTCACGCGCTGCGCCTGTGCCTGCGCCCACGGGGCCCAGCACAGCATGCACAGCGACAGCAGCAACGGAACGACCGGTCTCATCGCAGCAGGGTAGCGGGACGCGCGTTATCTGCAAGCAGTGGCGTGCGCGATGTTCAGCGGCCCAGCAGCTTCAATACCTGGGTGGTGGGCTTGGCCAGGTTGAGGGTGTAGAAATGCAGGCCCGGTGCGCCACCGGCCACCAGCCGTTCGCACAGCTGGGCGACCACTTCGGCACCGAAGGCGCGCACCGCATCGGCGTCATCGCCGTAGGCCTGCATGCGCTTGCCGATCCAGCGCGGGATCTCGGCACCGCACTGTTCGGAAAAGCGGCGCAGCTGGCTGAAGTTGGAGATCGGCATGATGCCCGGCACGATCGGCACCTGCACGCCCAGCTTGCGCACCGCATCGACGAAGTGGAAATAGGCGTCGGCATTGAAGAAGTACTGGGTGATGGCCGCATCGGCACCGGCGTCGATCTTGGCCTTGAAGTACCTCAGGTCGCGCAGCGCGTCGTCGGATTGCGGGTGCGTTTCCGGGTAGGCGCCGACCTCGATGTGGAACGCGTCGCCGTGCTCGGCGCGGATGAAGGCGATCAGTTCCGACGCGTAGCGCAGGTCGCCGGGATGGCCCATGCCGGAGGGCAGGTCGCCGCGCAGCGCCACGATCCGCCTGCAGCCGATGGCCCGGTACAGCTTGAGCAGTTCGCGGATCTCCTCGCGGCTGCCGCCCACGCAGGACAGGTGCGGCGCGGCGTCGAAGCCGTGGTGCTGCTTGAGGTGTCGCACCGTTTCGGAGGTGTAGCTCAGGGTCGAGCCGCCGGCGCCGAACGTGCAGGACACGTATTCCGGCGCGTACGCCTTGAGCTTGGCCGCGGTACGGTCGAGCTGGGCGCGCTGGTCGTCGGTCTTGGGTGGGTAGAACTCGAAGCTGAGGGCGGTCATGGGCGGCGGCGGCAGCGGGTGTGGGTCCATCATATCGCTTCATCGCGATGAATGTAAAAGGTGGCGGGCGTTGCGTTTACACCCGGGCGGGTAAAGTGGCCTTCCCCAAGGAGAGCACGCATGGACATCCTGATCACCGGCGGCACCGGCTTCATCGGCCAGCGCCTGTGCCAGCGGCTGCTGGCGGCCGGGCACCGGGTCACGGTGCTGACCCGCAGCCCGGGTCGGCCCGGCCAGGCCGGGGTGCAGTACGTCGGTGCACTGGGCGATGTGGGCCCGGTGCACGCGGTGGTGAACCTGGCGGGCGAACCGCTGGTGGAAGGCCGCTGGAACCCGGCGCGCAAGCAGGCCATGCTGGAGTCACGCATCGGCACCACCCGGGCCCTGCTGGACTGGATGCGCGGGTTGCCGACTCGCCCGCAGGTGCTGGTGTCCGGCTCGGCGATCGGCTACTACGGGCCGCGCGATGCCACCCCGCTGGATGAAGCGGCCTCGCCCGGGCACGACTTCGCCGCCATGCTGTGCCGGCGGTGGGAGGCCGAGGCGCTGAAGGCCGAAGACCTGGGCGTGCGCACCTGCCTGCTGCGCACCGGCATCGTGCTCGACCGCGAGGGCGGTGCGCTGGCGCGCATGCTGCCGCCGTTCCGGATCGGCGCGGGTGGGCCGATGGGCGATGGCATGCAGTGGATGAGCTGGATCCATCGCGACGACCTGGTGGGGCTGATCCTGTGGCTGCTGGCCGATCCCGAAACACGTGGCGCCTGCAACGGCACCGCGCCGGCGGCGGTCACCAATGCGCAATTCGCCCGCACCCTGGCGCATGTGCTGAAGCGGCCGGCGTGGGTGCGGACGCCGGCATTCGCATTGAAACTGGCCTTCGGCGAGATGGCGGGCCTGCTGCTGACCGGGCAGAATGTGGTGCCGGCGCGCGCGCTGCAGGAAGGCTACCGGTTCCGCTACCCGACCCTGGAAAAGGCGCTGCGCGCGATCCTCGACTGAGGCCGGTTACCCTGTGCACCTGTTTCCAGCTGCGTACGCCATGTCGATTGTCCTCACCGAATTCGCCCGCCCCCGTCTGTTCCCGCGCGTGCCCCGTGGCAACACCATCCAGGACTGCACCGCCGAGCAGTTCCAGGCGCACCTCAACGCGCACGCGCCGTTCAAGGTGCTCGATGGCTACGCGCCGTTCTGCAAGCTGTTCGTGTATGAAAACTGGACGTCCACGCGCTGCCTGAGCGTGCCGGTCACCGATGCCAACCGCCACCAGCTGCGCAGCGCCTATGAGGCGCGCAACCGCGACGAACTGCCGGTGCTGGTGCGCTGGTTCGAGGGCGTGCAGTCGCCGCGCGCGAACTACCTGGTGGTGATTTTGTACAGCGCAGAACAACTGGAGAAGGAAGGCTCGCCGATCGAAGCGGACTGGGGCATCGTCGGCTGCATCTACACCGCCGAACCGGAAGAAGTGCCGATGGCGCCGATCACCATGATGCGCAATGCGCTGGGGGTGGAAGAGGGCGGCTCCGGTGTGCCGCTGGATCGTGAGGCCTACCAGCGCGCCGTGGCGTACTGGGATAGCCACGCGAACTGGCGGCCGTAACCTCACGCCGTAGCGCCACGCCCCGCGTCGCCGGGCTTCGTCCAGGACTGCGCGGACACGCATGGCGTGTCCCTACGGCCGGGCGATGTTCGCGACGTGGGCCTGGGTCAACGCCGCCAGATCCCTTGGTGCCAACGCCACCTCCAGTCCGCGCCGCCCGGCGCTGACGTGCATCACCGGCAGCGCCTGCGCGCTGGCATCGATGAAGGCGCGGTGCTTCTTCTTCTGGCCCAGCGGACTGATTCCGCCGACCAGGTAGCCGGTGGCACGCTGTGCCGCATCCACCGCCGCCATCTCGCACTTTCTACAGCCTGCCGCCTCGGCCAGCGCCTTCAGGTCCAGCGTGCCGCTGACCGGCACGATCGCCACCAGCAGTTCATGCTTTTCGGTACTGGCCAGCAGGGTCTTGAACACCAGTGCGGGGTCGAGCCCCAGCTGCTCCGCCGCTTCGCCGCCATAGGAGGCGGCGCTGGCATCGTGGTGGTAGGACAGCACGCGGTGGGCGATGCCGTGCTTCTTGAGCAGATTGATGGCCGGGGTCATGACAGGTCGCGTTGCCGGGATGCACGCATCGTAGCGGCGCGCGCCGCACATGGCTTGACCAGGACTATCGTGCGGGCCAGCTGGACGCCCCCGCAGACACCCTTGGATGCCTGCGGGGGACCCGCATCAGTGACTCTCGCTCTTGAATGCCGCGACACTGCCTTCGCACATCGCACTGTCGACCTTCTTGCCCTGCGCCTTCGCAAGTGCCAACGCATCGTCCTCAGCACTCTGGATTGATTTGGCCGGCACCCGCCAGATCATCTCTTCCGCCTGTAGTGCCGCAGGCGGCCTCACGAACTCAGGCCCGTCGTAGAGCATGCAGTACATCGTCGTGCCGCCTCCGGCTGCCGCCGGTGCTGGGGCAGGAGCAGGAGCAGGCGCCGTCGGTGCAGATGTCGCAGTGCTCGATGCCCCTGCCACCGCATCGCATTGGGCCTTGGTCAGCGTGACGCTGTTCTTCTTGTAGCGCGTGGCGGCAGCCAGCGCACCGGCCTCTGCTGCCTTCAGGTCGGCCGCCTTGATGGCGTATTTCCCGTCCGCGTTGGAGCTCGCTTCCGGCGTTTTGCCATCTGCACCGGAAAACACCATGCACCGATAGTCGGCGGCGTGGACGGGGGACATGCAAGCGGCACCGCACAGCACCAGCAGTGCGGGAACTAGGAACTTGATATTCATGGAAATCTCCGGAATGCACCCAGATATTCCCCCGCGCGCTGATGATCCCGGCGCGGATGTGAAGCTCGCATGACGAAAACGGGCGCCCGAAGGCGCCCGTGGTATCCGGTAGTGCCGACTGTCAGTCGGCAACCGTCCGATCAGTAGCGGTAATGCTCCGGCTTGAACGGACCTTCCACCGGCACGCCGATGTAATCGGCCTGTTCCTTGGTGAGGGTGGTCAGCTTCACGCCGATCTTTTCCAGGTGCAGGCGCGCCACTTCCTCGTCCAGCTTCTTCGGCAGCAGGTACACCTTCTTCTCGTAGCTGTCCTTGTTCGCCCACAGGTCGATCTGCGCGAGCGTCTGGTTGGCGAACGAGTTGGACATCACGAAGCTCGGGTGGCCGGTGGCGCAGCCCAGGTTGACCAGGCGGCCTTCGGCCAGCAGGAAGATCGCGTTGCCGTTCGGGAACACGTACTTGTCCACCTGCGGCTTGATGTTGATGTGCTGCACGCCCGGGAAGCCGACCAGCGCATCGACCTGGATTTCGTTGTCGAAGTGGCCGATGTTGCAGACGATGGCCTGGTCCTTCATCGCGCTCAGGTGCTCGATGCGGATGATGTCCTTGTTGCCGGTGGTGGTGACATACAGGTCCGCACGGCCCAGGGTGGATTCGATGGTGTTGACCTCGAAGCCTTCCATCGCCGCCTGCAGGGCGCAGATCGGATCGATTTCGGTCACCACCACGCGCGCGCCGTAGGCACGCAGCGACGCGGCGCAGCCCTTGCCCACGTCACCGTAGCCGCAGACCACGGCGACCTTGCCGGCCAGCATCACGTCCATCGCGCGCTTGAGGCCATCGGCCAGCGACTCGCGGCAGCCGTACAGGTTGTCGAACTTGGACTTGGTGACCGAGTCGTTGACGTTGATCGCCGGGATCAGCAGGGTGCCGGCCTGGGCCAGCTGGTACAGGCGGTGCACGCCGGTGGTGGTCTCTTCCGAAACACCCTTCCAGTCCTTGACCACGCGGCCCCAGTAGCCCGGGCGTTCCTTGGCCACGCGCTTGAGCAGGTCCTTGATGACCTGTTCTTCGTGCGAGGCCGCCTTTTCGTCGACCCAGGTGCTGCCGTTCTCGAGCTCATAGCCCTTGTGGATCAGCAGGGTGACATCGCCACCGTCATCGACGACCAGTTCGGGGCCGGTCAGGGTGCCGTCGGGCAGGGTGAAGGTCAGCGCATCCAGGGTGCAGTCCCAGTACTCTTCCAGCGACTCGCCCTTCCAGGCGAACACCGGGGTGCCCGACGCGGCGATCGCCGCAGCGGCATGGTCCTGGGTGGAGAAGATGTTGCACGAAGCCCAGCGCACGTCGGCGCCGATGTCCTTCAGCGTTTCGATGAGCACGGCGGTCTGGATGGTCATGTGCAGCGAGCCGGTCACGCGCACGCCCTTCAGCGGCAGGGTGGCGGCGTGCTTGCGGCGGATCGACATCAGGCCCGGCATTTCGTGCTCGGCGATATCCAGTTCCTTGCGGCCCCAGTCGGCCAGCGAGATATCGGCAATCTTGTAATCACCTTCGGTGGAGAAGGTCTTGGCAACAGCGTTCATGCAAAAGCTCCGGTAATGGACGAATGGCTCGTCTTCGCCGGGCGCCGTTGGAACCAGCCCTGCCACCGAGCCTGGCCGTGCGGAACAGGTCCGGCAGCGGTCGCAGCGCCCCTCGGTGGAGGGGATGCCCATTATATCCCGGCGCACCGCCCGGGCATGAATCGGCGTACGCCCCCAACCATCGGCAGGGGGGCAAATCGCGCCCCGCTGTTAAGGTCCAAGGTTTGCACAGGATGGGGTGGGAAGATGACAGGCACTGACCGTACGCGCCGCGCGCGCTGGAGCAGCCGGCTGATGGTGGGCATGGCCCTGCTGGCGGTGGCGCCGCTGGCGCTGGCGGCAACGCCCACGGCCGGCAAAAAGGCGCCCCAGGCCACTGCGGCCCCGGCCGGGCAGGGTTACCAGCTGCCGTCGGCGGCGCTGCAGGCGGTGGCCAACGCCCCGCGGGCGCCCACCCTCAGCCTGTCGCCGCGCCGCGATATCGCCGCCCTGCTGCAGACCCCGCCGCTGCCTTCGATCAACGAGGTGGCCCAGCCCGAGCTGAAGCTGGCCGGCGTGCGGATCAATCCGGCCACGTATTCGGCCAGCACCTTCACCTTCGCCGACAAGCTGTGGCTGATGAACATCGCCGACGGCAAGGAGCGCCAGGTCACCGGCCTGCCGCAGCCGCTGTCGGTGGCCTCGCTGGCATGGTCGCCGGACCAGCAGTACCTGGCCTTCAACCAGGTGCACGCCGCCAGCGGTGCCAATGAGCTGTGGATCATCGACGTGGCCAGCGGCACGGCGCGCCGCCTGCTGGCCGACCTCAACACCGTGTTCGGCAGCGGCTACGACTGGCTGCCCGACAGCCGCGGGCTGGTGGTCACCCAGCAGGTCAAGGGCCAGGGCCCGGCGCCCGCCGCCGGCGGCATCCCGACCGGCCCGGCGATCCAGCAGACCCAGGCCGACGCCGGCGTGCGTGCGATCCGCACCTACCAGGACCTGCTCAGCAACGAAGCCGATGCGCGCCTGTTCGATCATTACGCCAGCTCGCAGCCGGTACGCGTGGCGCTCAATGGCGTGACCGCGCCGCTGTCCACCGCCGGCGTCTACCTGGACGTCAGCATCTCGCCCGACGGCCAGCATGTGCTGGCCCAGCGCGTGCAGCGTCCGTATTCCTACCTGGTGCCGGCCGATGATTTCCCGCGCCGCATCGAAGTGCTGTCCGCCGCTGATGGCCGGCTGCAGCACACCGTGGCCACCCTGCCGCTGGTGGAGGGCCTGCCCACCGGCAACGACGCGGTGCCGACCGGGGTGCGCGAGGTGAGCTGGCGCGCCGATGCGCCTGCTACGCTGGTCTGGGCCGAGGCGCAGGACGGCGGCGATCCGGCCCGCGATTCCAAGGTGCGCGATGCGGTGCTGATGCAGGCCGCGCCGTTCGAGGCGCCGCCAGTGACGCTGGCGCAGCTGGGCAGCCGCTATGCCGGTATCCAGTGGGGCCGGGGCGACCTGGCGCTGCTCAACGAATCGTGGTGGAAATCGCGCGTGGTCAAGCAGTGGCGAATCGCGCCGGACCAGCTCGACCAGGCCCCGCAGCTGCTGTCCGAGCGCTCATCCCAGGACCGCTACAACGATCCCGGCAAGCCGGCGCTGGTGCGCGATGTGAACGGGCGTTCGCGCCTGCAGATCACCGCCGATGGGCGCAGCATCTTCCTGATCGGCCAGGGTGCTTCGCCGGAAGGCGACCGACCGTTCGTGGACCGCTTCGACCTCGAGAGTCGCACCGCCACCCGTTTGTTCCATTCGCAGGCGCCGACCTATTCGCTGCCGCAGGCACTGCTCGACCAGGAAGGCACCTCGGTGCTGCTCACCCGCGAGTCGCCCGATACGCCGGCCAACTACTTCGTACAGTCGCTGGCCGATGCCACCGCCGCGCCACGCGCGCTGACCCGTTTCGAGCATCCGCTGCCGCAGCTGCGCGGGGTGAGCAAGGAACAGATCCGCTACAAGCGCAACGACGGTGTCGACCTGACCGCGACGCTGATGCTGCCGCCGGGCTACAACGCCAGGAAGGATGGCCCGTTGCCGATGCTGATGTGGGCCTACCCGGGTGAGTTCAAGACCGCTGCGGCGGCCAGCCAGGTGACCGATTCGCCCTACCGTTTCAACGCCATCGGTTACTGGGGCCCGCAGGCGTTCCTGGCCAAGGGCTATGCGGTGCTGGTGAGTCCGTCGATGCCGATCATCGGCGAAGGCGACAAGGAACCCAACGACACCTACCTGCCCCAGCTGGTGGCCAACGCCGAAGCAGCGGTGGATGAAGTGGTGCGGCGAGGGGTGACCGACCGCGAGCACATCGCCATTGGCGGGCATTCGTACGGGGCGTTCATGACCGCGAACCTGCTGGCGCATACGCGGCTGTTCAAGGCCGGTATCGCGCGCAGCGGTGCGTACAACCGCACGCTCACCCCGTTCGGGTTCCAGGCTGAGGAGCGCAACTTCTGGCAGGCGCAGGACGTGTACCTGAAGATGTCGCCGTTCAACTTCGCCGACAGGATCAAGGATCCGATCCTCTTCATCCATGGCGGGGACGACAACAATTCCGGTACGTTCCCGATCCAGAGCGAGCGCATGTTCGCGGCGGTGAAGGGGCTGGGCGGTACGGCGCGGCTGGTGATGCTGCCCAACGAGTCGCACCATTACCGCGCGCGTGAGTCGCTGATGACCATGCTGGCGGAAAGCGAGCGGTGGTTGGAGCAGACCATCGGGCCGGGCATGAAGATCAAATGATGCCGCGCCGGGCGTTGCCCGGCGGCTGCAACACATGCAATTGAAACCATTTGCGCGGCAGGGATTGCCGCGCAATCTGGGTTAGGCTTGATGCGATTCCGTTCCCGAGGCCAGTGCGTCGCAGATGAACGAGTACCGCAGCAGCATCGTCTTTGCCACCCCCGACATTCCCCTGCGTGACGACGTGCGCCGACTCGGCGCACTGGTCGGCGACCTGCTTGCCGAGCAGGTCTCCACGCAGTTCTTCGATGATGTGGAACAGGTGCGTACCCGCGCCATCGCGCGCCGTGAAAGCGAGGCGCCGCTGTCCGATCTCAACGATGCATTGACCGGGCTGCCGCCCGAACGCGCCGAAGCGATGGTGCGTGCGTTCAGCACCTACTTCCAGGTGGTCAATATCGCCGAGCGGGTGCACCGCATCCGCCGACGCCGCGATTACCAGCGCGCCGGTACCGCGCCGCAGCCCGATGGCCTGCAGGATGCACTCCAGCAGCTAAAGGCGCAGGGCGTCACCCTGCAGGAGCTGGCCAGCTGGCTGCCGCGCATCGACATCGAGCCGGTGTTCACCGCGCACCCGACCGAAGCGGTGCGCCGCGCACTGCTGGAAAAAGAACAGCTGATGGTGGCCAGCCTGGTCGACAACCTCGACGGCCAGCGCACCCCAGGCGAAGCCGCGGCCGATGCGGCGCGCTTCCGCATGGCACTCACCGCGTCCTGGCAGACCACCGATTCCTCACCGGTGCGCCCCACCGTGGACGACGAGCGCGAACACGTCGGCTTCTACCTGGTGCAGGTGCTGTACCGGGTAATCCCGGTGCTGTACGAATCGCTGCAGCAGGCCCTGCTCGATACCTATGGCGACAGCGTGCCGCTGCCCCGGCTGCTGCGCTTCGGCACCTGGGTGGGCGGCGACATGGACGGCAACCCGAACGTGGATGCCGGCACCATCCGCAACACCCTCGATGCGCAGCGCCAGGCCGTGCTGGGCCGTTACCAGAAGGACCTGCTGCAGCTGGCCAGCCTGCTCAGCCAGTCCACCGAGCGGGTGGCGGTCAGTGACGCGCTGCAGGCCCGGGTGGCGCATTACCAGCAGCTGCTGCCCAAGGTGGTCTCGCGCCCGCGGCATGCCGACATGCCCTACCGCCTGCTCAACGACCGGATGCGCGCGCGGGTGCAGGCCACGTTGGAAGATACCGACGGCGCTTACGCCTCGCCGCAGGAACTGGAGGAGGACATCACCCTCATCCTCGACAGCCTGCATGCCAACAAGGGTGACCACGCCGGTGGCTTCGCGGTCCGCCGGCTGTTGTGGCGGGTGCGCACCTTCGGTTTCCACCTGGCGCGGCTGGACGTGCGCCAGGAGTCGAGCGTGCATGGGCGCGCGCTGGCCAGCGTGCTGGATGGCCAGGACGCCTGGGACGCGGCCGACGCGATCGCGCGTGCGCAGCGGTTGTCGCCGTTCGCCAGCGGTGAGCAGGCACTACCCGCCAGCACCGAGGAGGGCGGTCAACGCCTTGATGCGGTGTTCGCCGCACTGGCCGATGCCCGCCGCCGCCACGGCGCCGATGCGTTGGGCAGCTACATCATTTCCATGGCGCATGACCGCAGCGATGTACTGGCCGTACTGGCGCTGGCGCGACGTGGCGGACTGGTGGACGACGCCGGTGCGGTGCCGCTGGACATCGCGCCGCTGTTCGAAACCGTGGACGACCTGCAGCGCGGCACGGATACGCTGCGCGACCTGCTGGCCGATCCGGTCTACCGCGCGCACCTGGCCGCGCGCGACGATGTGCAGATGGTGATGCTGGGCTATTCGGACAGCGGCAAGGACGGCGGCATCGCCGCCTCGCGCTGGGGCCTGCAGCGGGCCCAGGTGGAGCTGCTGGAGGTGGCCGCGGAGAGCGGTATCCGGCTGACCTTCTTCCATGGCCGTGGCGGCTCGATCAGCCGCGGTGGCGGCAAGACCACCGATGCGGTGGATGCATCACCGCGTGGCAGCATCGATGGCCGCCTGCGCGTGACCGAACAGGGCGAAGTGATCCACCGCAAGTACGGCATCCGCGCGCTGGCGTTGCGCTCGCTGGAGCAGTCCACCGGTGCGGTGCTGCGCTCCAGCCTGCGCCCGCGTGCACCCGAACCGCGCGAGGCGCAATGGCGCCCGGTGATGGACCTGGTCGCGCGGAAAAGCGCGGAGGCCTATCGGGCATTCGTCGGCCAGCCCGATTTCATGCAGTACTTCCGCCAGGCCACCCCGATCGACGTGATCGAGCGGATGACGCTGGGCTCCCGGCCGTCGCGGCGGCTCGGCCAGGACGCGGCGCTGACCAACCTGCGCGCGATTCCGTGGGTGTTCGCCTGGAGCCAGGCGCGCGCGGTGATTCCGGGCTGGTATGGCGTGGGCAGCGGACTGCAGGCGGCGATCGATGCCGGGCATGCGGATACGCTGCAGGAGATGGCGCGCGACTGGCCGTTCTTCAGCACCTTCCTGGACGATATCGCGATGGTGCTGTCCAAGGGCGACATCACCATCGCCGAGCAGTTCTCGCAGCTGGCCGGACCGCTGCACGACCGGTTCTTCCCGCAGATCCAGCACGAACTGGCGCTCACCGGCAGGCAGATCCTGGCCATCACCGGGCAGGATGAACTGCTGCAGCACGACCAGCGCCTGGCGCTGTCGATCCGCCTGCGCAACCCCTACATCGACCCGATCAGCGTGCTGCAGGTGGACCTGCTGCGGCGCTGGCGCGACAGCGGTGGCGAGGATGATGAAGTGCTGCGCGCGTTGGTGGCGTGCGTCAACGGCGTCTCCCAGGGCGTCCAGAACACCGGGTAACGCACGTATCGACCAACGGTCGATACCTACCAGGATCGCGCAGTGGTCAGATACGCGACCGCCGGTAGGTCACGACCGTTGGTCGTGACGCACGCAACCCACCAGGGTAGGTCACGACCGTTGGTCGTGACGCTTACTCGGGCGAAGGCGGATTGGACGCCAGCAACTCACGCTGGCGCTGCTCCATTTCCGCGCGCAGCTGCCGGCGCAGCAGCGCGGCAGCCTGGCGGCGGCGCTGGTCGCTCGTTTCCAGCTGCAACGGCGGTACCGGGGTCGGCTTGCCGTCGTCATCGACGGCCACCATGGTGAAGAAGCAGCTGTTGGCGTGGCGCACGCTGCGCTTGAGGATATCCTCGGCCACCACTTTCACCCCGACTTCCATCGACGAAGTGCCGGTGTAATTCACCGAGGCCAGGAAGGTGACCAGTTCGCCCACCGCGATCGGTTCGCGGAACGTCACCTGGTCCACCGACAGGGTGACCACGTAGCGACCGGCATAGCGGCTGGCGCAGGCATAGGCGACCTGGTCGAGCAGGCGCAGGATCGCCCCGCCGTGGACCTTGCCGGAGAAGTTGGCCATCTCCGGCGACATCAGCACGGTCATGGTCAGCTGGTGGGATTTGATATCGGTAGGCATGGGGAAAGTGTAGCGCTCAGCGTCCCTCCAGCTGCACCAGCAGGTCCTTGGCGGGAAAACCGCGGGTCAGGTAGCGCGGCGGGTGCAGGTGGCGCGGATCGGGTTCCAGCAGGTGGCCGATGATCGGTATTGCCGTCTCCCACGGAACGCGGATGATGCGGGATTCATCTTCTGTGGGAACCACGAGCGCCAGATGGTCCGCAAGGGGCAGGGACGCGTCCACGCCCTGCGCCCAGCTGGCAATCGAGAACACGTCGCTGCCGCTGGCATAGACAAGGAAGCTGGCAACGAAAACATCGATGCCCTGGGCCGCATGCACGCGTTCGAGCAGCTGTTTCTGGACCTGGTAGGCGTCCTGGCGGAATGACAGGTGCAGCCTGTGCTGTTTGGCACGAAGGTCGGCCGTCGCCGGCTGGCGTGTCGTGATGCGGCCTTCGTCATCGTGGCAGAGCAGTTCCGGGGAGATCGCGCGTCCCGCCTTGATCTCCTCCAGCGCGATGTCGAACATCGCGCTTTGTGCGGCCTCGTCGTCCTCCCCGGCGACCATCATCAGGTCGCGCGTGGCCAGCAGAAACACGGGTCGTCCCGCCACCGGTACCCGGTTCACCAGCTCGGGCAGCAGGGCGCGGCTGCTGTCATAGCAATCTGCCCACGCGGCGCGGAACAGGCCCGGGGTGAGCGGGACGAAATCCACCGGGTCGATGCCGCGCAGGTTGCGGCGCGCAATGTCGAGCGCCTCGTGCAATGAAACGCCCCATTCCGGCGAAGGGCCCTCCTGCCGGGTCACCATGTGCTCGGCATGATCGATGGCGATCAGCTCCACGCACTCCTCGGTGAGCTGACGATACTGCAGGGTGTTGGGGGCGTCCCATCCTTTTTCCGCGAAGGCGTGCAGGCGGACCTGCTCCAGCTGGGAGAGGTTGCGGATGACGGGGCGCAGCAGGGGGCGTAGTTCGTCCCATCCGCCCTGCTTGTCCTGGTCATTGCTGGCGTGCAGGGCGCGCACGAACTGGGCCAGTGCCTGCTGCTGCTTGCCGCGCGGTGCCTCCACGTAGGCGTGATGTGCGTTGTGCAGGTTGAAGTAGGAGCCCTCACCCACCTGGACCCGGAACAGCTCAGCGTCGTAGGTCAGCGGCCGGGTGACACCGCTGCGGCGGGCGGCGTTGATGAAGCGTTCGGCGAATGCGTCGTTGCCGGGGGTGTCCTTGAACCATTTGTCCAACAGCGTGGAGAGCATGAGCGAGCATCCTTGGTCGATTGCGACATGCTCGCTTGGGTGGGCGGTGGTTTGCAATGGGCAAAAAAAGGGCCGCTTTCGCGGCCCTTCTTTCTTACTTCCGTCTCTTCTTACTTCAGCTTCGCATCGGCGCGCAGGGCGGCGGCGCGGTCGGTCTTCTCCCAGGAGAAGGCCGTGGCGTTGACCGTTTCACCGGCAGCGTTGAGGTAGCTGAAGTCCTTCGGCTTGCGGCCGAAGTGACCGTAGGCCGCCGTCTGCTGGTACATCGGGTGGATCAGGTCCAGCATCTTGATGATGCCGTACGGGCGCAGGTCGAAATGCTTGCGGATCAGCTTTTCGATCTTGTCATCGCTGATCTTGCCGGTGCCGAAGGTGGTGACCGAAATCGAGGTCGGCTCGGCCACGCCGATGGCGTAGGAGACCTGCACTTCGCAACGGTCGGCCAGGCCGGCGGCCACGACGTTCTTGGCCACGTAACGGGCCGCGTAAGCCGCCGAACGATCGACCTTGGACGGATCCTTGCCCGAGAACGCGCCACCACCGTGACGGGCCCAGCCGCCGTAGGTGTCGACGATGATCTTGCGGCCGGTCAGGCCGCAGTCGCCCACCGGGCCGCCGATCTCGAACTTGCCGGTCGGGTTGATGTGGAACTTGGTGCCCTTGTGCAGCCACTTGGCCGGCAGCACCGGCTTGATGATCTCTTCGCGGACGGCCTCGATCAGGTCCTTCTGCTTGATGCCCGGGGCATGCTGGGTCGACAGCACCACGGCGTCGATGGCGGACACTTCGCCGTTTTCATAGCGCAGGGTGACCTGGCTCTTGGCGTCCGGGCGCAGCCACGACAGCGGCGAGTTCTTCTTCTTGCGGATCTTGGCCTGCTGCTCGACCAGGCGGTGCGACAGGTGGATCGCGGCCGGCATGTAGCTGTCGGTCTCGTTGGTGGCATAGCCGAACATCAGGCCCTGGTCGCCAGCGCCCATTTCTTCGGGCTTCTTGCGGTCCACGCCCTGGGCGATGTGCGGCGACTGCTTGCCGATCAGGTTCAGCACGCCACAGGTGGCGCCGTCGAAGCCGACGTCGGAGCTGTCATAGCCGATGTCCAGGATCACCTTGCGGGTCACCGCTTCCAGGTCGATCCAGGCGGAGGTGGTGATTTCACCGGCCACGATCGCCACGCCGGTCTTGACCATGGTTTCGCAGGCCACGCGGGCGCGCTGGTCCTGGGCAAGGATCGCGTCCAGCACCGCATCGGAGATCTGGTCGGCAATCTTGTCCGGATGGCCTTCGGAGACCGATTCGGAGGTGAACAGGTAGCTGGACATCAGGCGTAATATCCTTTGATTCGGATGGAAAGATGGGCGCGAATGATACACGGCAAGTCGCGCCATTGCATTGTGGCCCAGCGGGGGTTGCCCGTGGTTAAGCCGGCGTGCCCACCGTGAAAGGCCGCCGCAGCGCGATTGACCCCCAGCCTCGGGGCCCAGTGTTCCACCAGCGTGACAACGCCGCCCAGCCCGCGCGGCCCCCAACCCCACACCCGCGCGACCCTGAACCCGCGCGGCCCCAACCCGCGCGACCCCCAACCCGCGCGACCCCGGATCGTAGTGACACGCCATGCGTGTCAAAGCCATGATCCTGCGCACGGAACCCGCCATGCGTATCAAACCCATGCTCCCACGCACGTAAACCCACTGCCGTCCCGTACCATCGCCGGATGGATTCCCTAAGCCAGATAGTCTTGGGCGGCGCCGTAGCCGCCGCCATCGCCCCTGCCGGCCACCGCCGCGCCGCGCTGCTTGCCGGCGCCGCACTGGGCACCCTGCCGGACCTGGATGCCCTGTTGCTGGCCTTCACCGCCACCGACCCGGTGGCGCTGATGACCGAGCACCGCAGCTACAGCCACTCGCTGCTGGTGCTGCCGTGGGTGGCGCTGTTGATCTGGTGGGGTTTCAAACGCTTTGGCCACGGCCGGGTGGCGCAGGCACCCGCGCGCTGGTTCTGGGCGATCCTGCTGGCGCTGATCACCCATCCCCTCCTCGATGCGTTCACGGTGTACGGCACCCAGCTGTGGTGGCCGTTCACCCCGCCGCCGACGATGTGGTCCAGCGTCTTCATCATCGACCCGCTGTACACGGTGTGGTTGCTGCTGGGCTGCGCGGTGGCATGGTTTGCGCGCAGCCGCCCCTTGGCGCAGAAGGCGCTGCTGGCGGGGCTAGTGCTGAGCACCGGGTACCTGGGCTGGTCGCTGCTGGCCAAGCACCAGGTCGACCGCGAAGCCGACCGTGCGCTGGCGGCGATGGGGCTGGGCGACGCACCCCGGTTCTCGGTCGCCACGCCGTTCAACACGCTGCTGTGGCAGGTGGTGGCGATGACGCCCAGCGGCTATGTGGTCGGCGAGCGTTCGCTGGTGGCCGACCGCGGCCCGATGATGTTCCGGGGTTACCCGTCCAACGTGCAGGCGCTGCGCCAGGCCGCGCACATACCCGCCGTTGCCCGATTGAACTGGTTCAACCGGGGCTTCATGCGCGCGCAGGTGGTCGATGGCCAGCTGCAGCTGAGTGACCTGCGCATGGGCCTGGAGCCCGACTACACCTTCACCTTCGCGGTGGCGCGTGCGGAGGGCGAGCGTTGGATGGCGATCCCGCCGGAGCAACTGCGGCCGGCCTACGACGGCGAGCAGGGCCGGGCCCGCGCCAAGCGCCGCCTCGGGGCGATGTGGCAACGCATCTGGCACGCCCCGCAGACGCAGGACCGGTAAGCCCACGGGTAGAGCCGACTGTTAGTCGGCTGCGCGCAGCGCGCCGGCGAGCAGCCGACTGACAGTCGGCTCTACCACTGTCAGCAGTACCCGCCATTCTTTTCAGTACACCGTCGCGCGGGCCTGCACGAACGAGAAGAAGAACACGGCGTTGGGGTCGTTCTGCACCAGGCTGAACTCGCGGCGCATGCCGTCGACGGTTTCCTGGTCGACCAGGCCGGCCTCCAGCAGCGGATCGGCGGCCGACAGCAGCAGCTGTTCCCAGAAGGCGATCATGGTCTTGCGCCGGGCCGGTTCGCGGTTGTCCAGGTGGATGGTCTTGATCTCGGTGTGGACGTCGCGGAAGCCGCCCGCCAGCAGCAGGTTGCCGAGCTTGGCGCCGACGAACGGGTCGCCGCCGTGGTCGTACTGGAAGTCGTTGAAGGCCATCCAGTAGCGCCAGATGTGCGGCGAGTACGGGTCGAGCAGGAACGAGGCGTTCATCACTTCGGTGACGTAGACGGGCGAGCCGGGCACCAGCACGCGGCGCACTTCGTTGAGCACGCGGGCGGGCGAGGGCACGTGTTCGAGCACCCAGCACAGGAAGGCCGAATCGAACTCGCGCGCGCCGAACGGCAGGTTGCCGGCGTCGGCCTGCAGCAGGGTGTAGCGCTCGCTGCACCACGGGGTTTTCTCGAGGTTCTGGCGGGCGGTGGCCAGCTGGGTTTCGCTGAGGTCCACGCCGGTGACGTGCAGTTCGGGGAAGCGGCGCAGCAGGATTTCGGTCTGCGCGCCAACGCCGCTGCCGACTTCAAGCAGGCGCTGGGCGCCGCTGTAGTCGATGTTGTTGAAGATGGACGATTCCAGCAGGCGGGCCTGGGTGACCAGGCGATGCTGTTCGGTACTGGAGAAGCCGTGCAGGTAGGTGGGGGCGGCAATCGGGGTCATGGCGGTCACTTGGGGTGGATCAGGCCGCGGAGGACAGCGGTTCGCCGGCGGCCAGTGCGGTGAAGTAGTCGGTGGTCAGGGCGATCTGGCCTGCAGCGTCTTCGGCGCGGTTGACGACGGCGCGGAAGGCGGCATTCTCGGGGCGGTCCTTGGCGTACCAGCCCAGGTGCTTGCGGGCGATGCGCACGCCCTGGGGTTCGCCGTAGAAGTCGTGCAGGGCATGCAGGTGGCCGAGCAGGATGTCGCGCACTTCGTGCAGGCTGGGCGGCGGCAGCAGGGTGCCGGTGGCGAGGTAATGGGCGACTTCGCGGAAAATCCAGGGGCGGCCCTGTGCGGCGCGGCCGATCATGACGGCGTCGACGCCGGTCTGGGCGAGCACGTGGGCGGCTTTCTGCGGGGAGTCGATGTCGCCGTTGGCGATCACGGGGATGCGCAGGGCGGCCTTGATCGCGGCGATGGTCTCGTACTCGGCGCTGCCGGTGTAATGCTGGTCGCGGGTGCGGCCATGCACGGCGAGTGCGGCGATGCCGCTGTCTTCGGCGATGTGGGCGATGCGGGGGCCGTTGCGGTGGTCGCAGTCCCAGCCGGTGCGGATCTTGAGGGTAACGGGCACATCGACGGCGCCGACGACGGCGCTGAGGATGCGGGCAACGAGGTCTTCGTCGCGCATCAAGGCGGAGCCGGCCCAGGCGTTGCAGACTTTCTTGGCGGGGCAGCCCATGTTGATGTCGATGATCTGGGCGCCGTGGTCGACGTTGTAGCGGGCGGCGTCGGCGAGCTGCTGGGGTTCGGTGCCGGCGATCTGGACGCTGATGGGGTCGGGTTCGCCGGCATGGTCCATGCGGTGGATGGATTTGCGGGTGGTCCAGAAGCGCGGATCGGAGATGGTCATTTCCGAGGCAGCCAGACCCGCGCCCAGGCGCTTGCACAGCAGCCGGAACGGTTTGTCGGTGACGCCGGCCATGGGGGCGAGCACCACGTTGGGCTGGATGTTGTAGGGACCAATCTGCATGCGGGCATTGTAGTGCCGGCCCATGGCCGGCAACCAAGCAGACCCCTGCGATCCGGCCCCACATTCAGGCCGATCCGGAAGGCCCTGATGCCGTACGGGCATGAGCAGATGCTTGACGGTTGCTTCCCGCGCCCCCATGGCTGCGGGATGGTTGGGAGTTGCCTGTGGCAAAAAGCAGGATCAAGGTCAACGGCGTCGGCTCTGCCGGGTCTCACGGCTTGGCAGGTCGGTGTGGGTTTGCGGGGGACGCCGTAAACCCATCCATGGGGGCTTGGTCGCGGCATCCATGCCGCTCACACCCCCGCAAACCCACCCCGACCTGCCTTTGAGACATTGTCGGTGACGGTACGAACGTCAAATGCAGAGGCAAAAAAAACCGGCGCCTTGGCGCCGGTTTTGGTAGGGCACGACCGTTGGTCGTGCTGCTTTATGCGTCTGCCGGCGTGTAATGCGGCATCGCTACGGCGGCGCCTTCCTTTTCGGTGGAGCGACCGGCGAACTGGTTGGCGAAGCGGACATGGCGGGCGAAGGCGGCGTCCGGGTCCTGGGCCAGGGAGGCGACCAGGGCGCCGTTGAAGGCGTCGCCGGCGCCGGTGGTGTCGAGCACCTGGACCTGTTCGGCGCCTACGCGGTAGTAGGGCTGGGTGTCGCCGCGCAGGTTCTCTTCGGCGTGCGAGACGAAAACGCCGACGGCGCCGAGGGTGACCACGACGGTACCGTTGCCGACCAGCTTGCGGCACAGGGCGTGCAGGCTGGCGCCGTCGAGGGCGGCAACGTCGTCGGCGTCGACGCGTTCGCCGACATGACGGCCGAGCAGGGCGGCGAATTCGGTTTCGTTGGGGGTCAGCACGTCGGCAAGCTTGAGCAGGCCGATGCTGGAGGGCGCGTCGGCCGGGGCGGCGTTGAGGACGGTGGTGGCACCGGCTTCGCGGGCGATGGCCAGGGCCGCTTCGATGGTTTCAACCGGGGATTCGAGCTGGGCCAGCACGACCTTGGCGCCGGCCAGCAGCGCGCGCTGCTGGTCGATGTAGGCGGTGCTGAGAGCGGCGTTGGCGCCGGGGCCGATCACGATGGTGTTGCGGCCGCGGCTGTCGACGTAGATGCCGCCGGTGCCGGTGGGCTCGGTGCTGGCTTCGGCGCTCAGGGCGAAGCCGTCCTGTTCGGCCAGGCCGCGGGCCATGGCGCCGCCGGCGTCATCGCCGAGGGCGCACAGGAACGTGGTCGGGGCGCCGGCACGGCGGGCGGCCACGGCCTGGTTGAAACCCTTGCCGCCGGGGCCGGTGCTGTAGCGGCCGGCGATGGTCGCACCCGGGGCCGGGAGCGATTCGCAACGCCACACATGATCCACGTTGAAGGAACCGACAACGACGACACTGCTACTCATAAAGACTGTTTCTCGGGAACGGATATCAGCTGAAATGCGTCAGCACGCCGGCGATGGTCGCCGTCATGAAGGTGGCAATGGTACCGCCCAGCACGGCCCGCAGGCCGAACTTGGCCAGGTCGTGGCGGCGTTCCGGTGCCAGCCCACCAATACCACCGATCTGGATGGCGATCGAGCTGAAATTGGCGAAACCGCACAGGGCGTAAGTGGCGATCAGGCGGCCTTCAGCCGACAGCGACACGCCGGGGACCTGGCCGTTGACGATTTCGGACAGCTTGGAATAGGCGACGAACTCGTTGATGACCACTTTCTGGCCGATCAGCGAGCCAACGGTGGTGGCATCGGCCCACGGGGTGCCGATCACCCAGGCGATCGGGGCCAGCAGGTAGCCGAAGATGGTCGACAGGTCGGTCGGGCGGCCGATCATGGCCTGCAGGCCGGTGATTTCGCCGAACCAGGTCAGCGGGGCGTTGAGCAGGGCGATCAGGGCGATGAAGGCAAGCAGCATGGCGCCGATGTTCAGGGCCAGCTTGAGGCCGTCGCCAGCGCCTGCGGCGGCGGCGTCGATGATGTTGCTGGAGGTCTTCTCCACTTCCATCTTGACGGTGCCACGGGTCAGCGGGGTGCCGGTTTCGGGCACCAGCAGCTTGGCCACCACCAGGGTGGCCGGGGCGGCCATGATGCTGGCGGCCAGCAGGTGCTTGGCGTAGAAGGCCTGCTGCACCGGGTCGTTGCCGCCCAGCATGCCCACGTAGGCGGCCAGCACGCCGCCGGCGATGTGCGCCATGCCGCCGATCATCATGGTGATCAGCTCGGACTGGGTCATCTTGGCGATGTACGGGCGCACGGTCAGCGGCGCTTCGGTCTGGCCGATGAACACGCTGGCGCAGACGCTGGTGGTTTCGGCGCCGGACACGCGCATCACCTTGGTGATCGCCCAGGCCATGCCGCGCACGATCAGCTGCATCACGTTGAGGTGGTACATGACCCCCATCAGCGCCGAGAAGAAGATGATCGTCGGCAGCACCTGGAAGGCGAAGATGAAGCCGAACTGGTTGGTGTCCATCAGGCTGCCGAAGATGAAGCGCGAGCCTTCGTTGACGAAGCTGAGCACCTTGACGAAGCCGTCGCCGAGCAGCGAGAACGCTTCGCGCCCACCGGGCATCAGCAGCACCACCGCGGCGAAGGCGATCTGCAGGGTGATACCGGTGATCACCAGCCGCCAGTCGACGGAACGCTTGTTGTTCGAGAACAGCCAGGCGATGCCGATCAGCACTACCAACCCGAACAGGCCGAAGCCAATCCTGCCCAAACCTTCGACCATCAGACTTCCCCTAGGGCGCCGCGAAAAACGGGAAGCCTAGAGCAGCGGCAGGGGCGGGGCAAGGAAAAGCAGCGTGCGGGGGCCGATCGGCCGCGATCGGGCAAGTATCCACAGGGGTTCGGGCCCGCCGGGCGATACACTGATGCGACTCATTCCGGCCGCGCCCCGGTGTCCTGGCGCAGCCATCCAGCAGGAGAAAACGCATGCACTACCGCCGCCTGGGCTCGTCCGGGCTGAAGCTGTCGGCCTTGTCCTTCGGGGCCTGGGTCACCTTCGGCGACCAGATCAGCCGTGACGAGGCCCGCAACCTGGTTGCCTGTGCCTGGGACCACGGGATCAACTTCTTCGACAACGCCGAGGGGTATGCGCGCGGCCGCGCCGAGCAGGTGATGGGCGATGTGATCGCCGACCTGCGCCTGCCCCGCGATGGGGTGTGCGTGTCCAGCAAGGTGTTCTTCGGCGCGGTGGACGAGCCCCGGCCGACCCAGCACGGCCTCTCGCGCAAGCACGTGACCGATGCCTGCCACGCCGCGCTCAAGCGCCTGCGAGTGGACTACCTGGACCTGTATTACTGCCACCGGCCGGATCCGGACACCCCGATCGCCGAGACCGTGCTGGCCATGGACGCGCTGATCCGGCAGGGCAAAGTGCTGTACTGGGGTACGTCGGAGTGGTCGGCCGCGCAGATCCAGGAAGCGGTGGACGTGGCGCGCCGCCACCACCTGCACCTGCCGACGATGGAGCAGCCGCAGTACAACCTGCTGCACCGCGAACGGGTGGAGCGCGAGTACGCGCCGCTGTACGCCGACCCGGGGCTGGGCACCACGATCTTCTCGCCGCTGGCCTCGGGGCTGCTGAGCGGCAAGTACAACAGCGGGTTCGATCCGGATTCGCGGCTGGGCCAGGCCCAGATGGGTTGGCTCCGCGAGCTGGTGCTGGGCGATTCGGCCGAGGCCCGGCTGGACAAGGTGCGCGCCTACAGCGCGCTGGCTGCCGAGCTGGGCCAGTCGCCGGCGCAGCTGGCCATCGCTTGGTGCCTGCGCAACCCGAACGTCTCCAGCGTGATCCTCGGCGCCAGCCGGGTCAGCCAGCTGGAGCAGAACCTGGGCGCCCTCGAGGTGCTGGAGCAGGTGGCCGAAACGGACTGGAGCAGGGTGGAGGCGGTCTTCGCGCCCTGACCTGACGGCCGGTAGAGCCACGCCCTGCGTGGCTCTACCGATAGGCAGCATCAATCGATTTCCAAAAATCGATCATTAATTTCATCAATCAACATGAGAATGGTTGTTGATTGTGAACTGAGAATCATTATCATCTAACTCGTCCCTCGCACGAGTCCAGACAATGAACACTCAAGCCGCTGTACTGCTGCGCCCCGAAACGCTGACCCTGCGCGACCGCCCGGTCCGCGCCGTTCCGGCCGAAGAAGTGATCGACAGCGAGGCCCTGCTCAAGGGTCGCCGCGAAATCCTGATCCAGCACGGCGACCGCTTCTATCGTCTGCGCCACACCAGCAACGACAAGCTGATCCTCACCAAGTAACGGCCCGCCTCCCCCACGGGGTGCATTCGCGCGGCCGCGATGCGCTCCCCAGGCCTGCCGCCTTCACTGCTCTCTCCCCCTCGGCACGTCGCCTGCGACCGCTTGGTCCCTGGCGTCTGTCGGGGGTCTCCTTCCGCGTCCAGCCGACCCTGCCCACCCACATGACCCGTCCTACCGCCCTGAGCCTTGCCTTGTGGCTGGCGCTGCCCATGGCCGCCGCCCACGCGGCTGCCCCTGCCACCCCCGATGCCGGTGCCGACGCGCGCGACTTCGACCGCGTGCAGGTCACCGCTACCCGCACCGAACGTGCGCTCAGCGATGTGGCCGCCACCGTTGATGTGATCGACCGCGAGCAGCTGGATGACCACCTTGTGCGCAGCATCAAGGACCTGGTCCGCTACGAGCCGGGCATCTCGGTGACCAGCAGCCCGGCCCGCTTCGGCCTGGGCGGGTTCCGCATCCGCGGGCTGGATGGCAACCGCGTACTGATCCAGACCGACGGCATCGCCATGCCCAAGGCCTTCAGCATCGGCAGCTTCTCCGACGCCAACCGCAACTTCACCGACCTGGAAACGCTCAAGCGGGTCGAGATCGTGCGCGGCCCGGCCAGCGCGCTGTATGGCTCCGATGCACTGGGCGGAGTGGTGGCCTTCGTCACCAAGGACCCGGCCGATTACCTCAAGGACGGTAAAAACAGCTACGTCGGCCTGAAATTCGGCTATGACGGCGAATGGAACGGCCTGCTGGGCAGCGCCACCACCGCCTTTGGCGGCGACCATTGGAGCGGCATGGTGAACGTCAACCATCGCCAGGGCCAGGAAACCGAAAGCATGGGCGATGTGCGCAGCAGCGACCGCACCCGCACCGCCGCCAACCCGCAGGACCGCGATGGCCGCAGCGTGCTCGGCAAGCTGGTCTATGCGCCGAGCGAAGACCAGCGCTTCCGGCTGACGGTGGAAGGCAACGAAGACAGCGTGGACACCGACGTGCTGTCGGCCATCGACCACACCACCACCACCGGCATGCAGGCGCGCGACCACCAGACCCGCGCGCGGGTGTCGTTCGCGCACGAGATGGACAACCTGGCCGCCGGCTTCGCCGACAGCCTGTCCTGGCAGCTGTACCGGCAGGACAGCGAAACCACCCAGCGCACCGATGAGCAGCGCGCCAACCTCAGCACGCGCCACCGTGAATTCAACTTCGACCAGCGCGTGTACGGCCTGCAGGCAGTCTTCCACAAGGCGCTGCAGACCGGCGCGGTCGAGCACGCGCTGACCTATGGTTTCGATGGCACCTGGACCGAAACGCGGCAGAAGCGCGACGGCTACCAGGTCCTGGCCAACGGCCAGACCAGCACCACGATCCTGCCCGATGCGTTCCCCGTGCGCGATTTCCCCATCAGCAGAACCACCGAGCTCGGCCTCTACGTGCAGGACGAAATGCGCTTTGCCGATGGCCGCTTCTCGCTGGTGCCGGGCGTGCGCGTGGACCACTACGAACTGCGCCCGGACGTGGACCCGATCTTCGCCGCCGACAACCCGGGCATGCCGGTCTCGGACCTGACCAAGACCAGCGTGTCGCCGAAGCTGGGCATGGTGTGGCGCTTCGCCGATGACTGGTCGCTGTTCGCCGGCTACGCGCACGGCTTCCGCTCGCCGCCGTACAACGATGTCAACCTGGGCTTCACCAACGTGATGTTCGGTTACACCGCCATTCCCAACCCCGACCTCAAGCCTGAAACCAGTGATGGCCTGGAACTGGGCCTGCGCTATGTCAGCAAGGCCGCGTACGTCAGCCTGAGCGGCTACTACAACGACTACAAGGACTTCATCGAGTCGCAGCGCCAGGTCGGCATCAACCCGCAGGGGCTGATCGTGTTCCAGTCGCAGAACATCGCCGACGCGGAAATCTACGGTGCTGAACTGAAGGCGGGGGTCGAGTTCGGCGAACTCAGCACCGCGCTGGCCGGCTGGTCGTTGAACGGCGCGGTAGCGTGGTCGCGCGGGCAGGACAAGACCGAAGACGTGCCGCTGGAGTCGATCGATCCGCTGCGCGGCACGCTCGGCGTCGCCTTCGACCGAGATGCGTGGGGCGTGGAGCTGCTGGGCACGTTCGCCAGGCGCAAGGACCGCATGGCCAGCGCTACCGCGTTCCGCCCGGCCGGCTATGGGGTGCTGGACCTGGTGGCGCACTGGGACTTCGCCCCCGGCGCCAAGATCAACGTCGGCGTGTTCAACCTCGGCGACCGCACCTACATCGATTACTCCGCGATCACCTCCGCGCTGGCCTCCAGCAGCACGGTGATCGACCGTTACACCAACCCTGGCCGGAACGTCTCGGCCAGCCTTGCCGTGAGCTGGTAGCCATCATGAGCCGAGCCCTTTCCGCACTGCGAACCCCAGACCGGTACCTGCGCCCTGGCCAGCTGCCATCCCCGGAACAGCTGGCGGCACTGGGCACGGTGCTGTGTCTGTACCGCCCCGAAAGCAGCGAGCTGGGCGGCTGGAAACATGCCGTTTCGGCCCATGCCTGCCAGGGCATGGACAGCGAAGGCATCCGCGAAAGCCTGTGTTTCTCCGATGCGCGCGGACGCTGTTGCTGGCGGCTGTACCTGCTGCCCGACAGCGATTTCCTGGCCTGGGACCGCCTGGTATCGGCGTTCCCGGCGCGCCCGGAGCCGGCCAATGAGGGCGGCGTGGCCGAGCGCCTGTGGCGCCGCGTGGCCACGCGTCTGGGGGGTGAACCCTGGCGGATGTGCGCGTTGCGGCTGCATGCCGGCGATGGCCAAGGACTGGCCGCCAGCGTCGCCTCCCTTTCCGCGCTGGGCGCCACCGCCGCGCGCCGGATCGCGCGGGTCGAGGGTGCCGACGGCGAACTGTGGGTCGACGACGCCAACGTGGCCCCGCTCTTCCACCTTTCCTCCTGAAGGCAGCACCATCGATGAACCTGAACCCCGTAGCGACACGCCATGCGTGTCCCACGCAAGCGCCAGGCACCACGCAGGACACGCATGGCGTGTCGCTACGCGGCTGCGCAGGCGTTGCGTGTGTGCTGCTTGCCGCCAGCGGCATCGCCCACGCCCAGCCCTCCGACCTGCAGCGCGACCACGCCAGCATCCTGGCCATGAAGGGCGAGTACATCGTCGATTTCGCCTTCGATGAAACCGTGCTGCTCAAGCCCGGTTATGAGCGCGCGCCGGCTGTGCGCAGCGGCGGCAACGAAGTGGTGATCGTGGTCGAGGACAGCCCGAAGCGGATCGTGCTCCAGCACCTGCTGGTGGACGGCAAGAGCGGCCACGTGACCAAGCATTGGCGGCAGGACTGGGTGTACGAGGCGCCGAACCGGTTCGAGTTCAGCGCCGACCAGACCTGGCAGGTGCGTGCGATCGATCCGGCGGTGAACGCCGGCGCGTGGACCCAGTGCGTGTATGAAGTCAGCGATGCCCCGCGCTACTGCGGCACCGGCCGGTGGGACTACCGCAACGGCGTGGCCACCTGGACCAGCGACCTCAGCTGGCGGCCACTGCCGCGCCGCGAGTACACCCGCCGCAGCGATTACAACGCGCTGGCGGTGGTCAACCGGCACACGCTCACCCCCAACGGCTGGACCCACGAACAGTTCAACACCAAGATCCTGCGCGGCGCCGGCGGCAGCCAGCAGGAGATCGCGCGTGAGTTCGGCTTCAACGATTACAACCGCACCACCGAGGTCGATTTCAAACCGGCCTACGACTACTGGACCGCAACGGCGGACTACTGGGCCAAGGTGCGCGCACGCTGGGACGGTTTCCTCGGCCAGGCGCCGGGCGTACACCTCAAGACCAGGCTGGATGGCATGGCGATGATCATTCCGCTGTTCACCCAGGCGCAGGACCTGCAGGACGGCAAGCAGGTCAAGGACGCGCAGATCGACGCGGTGTTCAGGCAGTGGGTGGAAAAAGCGCCCGAATGACGCTCACTCTTTGAACATCAGGAACGCGGCCACCACGATCAACCCGAACGCGGCGTAATGGTTCCACTTCAACGGCTGGTCCAGGTAGAACGCGGAGAACACCGCGAACACCACCAGCGTGATCACTTCCTGCATGCCCTTCAGCTGAGGGGCCGAGTACACCGCGCTGCCCAGCCGGTTGCCGGGCACCTGCAGGCAGTACTCGAAGAAGGCGATGCCCCAGCTGACCAGGATCACCATCATCAGTGGGGCGCTCTTGTACTTGAGGTGGCCGTACCAGGCGAAGGTCATGAAGATGTTGCTGCCCAGCAGCAGCAACACGGGGTAGAGGTAAGCGGTGAACGACGTGCCGGGCATCGCGGGCATTCTCAGGGGGCAGGGGCGGGCAGCATACCTAGCGCCGACCCCTGCCGGTGTCATCAATCGCGTTCATGCCTCGCGAAGGGCCAGCGCCGGCGGGGTGTGCAGGATCCGTCGGGTGCCCCACCAGCCGGCCAGCATGCTCAGCGCCACGCCCAGTGCGCCTCCGGCCAGCAGCGGGCCCCACGGCGGGCTGAGCTGCAGTTCGAATACCTGGCGGGCCACGACGCTGCCCAGCAGTGCCGCCGTGCCCACCGCCAGCAGCGAAGACAGCAGACCCAGCGCGCCGAATTCCACCAGCACCGCGCCGCGCAGCTGGGTGCGGGTGGCGCCCAGCGTGCGCAGCACCGCGCTGTCGTAACGGCGTTCACCGGCGGTGGCCTGCAACGCGGCCAGCAATACCAGCACTCCGGCCAGCAGGCTGAAGCCCATCACCAGCTGCACGGCCTGGCTGACCCGGTCCACCACCTCGCGCACCCGCTGCAGGATGCTGTCGATATCCAGCAGTGAGATGTTCGGGTACTGGCGGGTCAGCCCGGCCAGTGCCGGGGCCTGTTCGCGCGGCAGGTGGAAGGCGGTGATCAGGTTGTACGGCGCATCGCCCACCGCCCCCTCATTGAGCAGCAGGAAGAAATTGACCCGGAACGAATCCCAGTCGGCCTTGCGGATGCTGGTCACGGTGAAGCGCCGTTCCTGCTCGCCCATCTGCAGGGTAACCGTGTCGCCCAGCTTCATCCCGTAGCGTTCGGCCCAGCCCTGTTCGATCGAAGCTTCGGCAGCGGTGCTCCCTGCGGCCCAGTACGTGCCGCTCAACAGGGTATTGGCCGGCGGGAAATCATGCCGCCAGGAGAAGTTGACCGGGCGGTTGGCATCGTCATCGTCGTTGTTGTTGTCCTCGCGTTCCTGCCGCTGCGGTGGCCTGTCGTTGACGGCCAGCAGCCGGCCGGTGCTGAACGGCTCGATCCCGGGCGAATCCACGCCCAGGCCATCCAGCGCGGCCAGCACCGCCTGGCGCTGTTCGGGCTGGATATTCATCAGGAAATAGTTCGGGGTATCGCTGGGCAGGCGGTCGCGCCACTGCGCCAACAGCCCCGGGCCGATCACCGACAGCAGCAACAGGGCGCACAGCGACAGCGAGAGTCCCACCAGCTGCATCACCGCCAGTCCGCGGCGGCGGGTCAGGGCGGCGAGGCCCAGCTTCCAGCGCCCGCGCAGGCGCGGCTGCAGCCCACGCAGCAGCCACAGCAGGGTGGCCCCGGCCGCACCTGCAAGCAACGCCAGCGCGGCCAGCCCGCCCAGCACCCAGGCGGCCAGCCGCACATCGCCTGTGGCCTGCACGGTGAGTGCCACGGTGGCCGCCAGCGCGGCGGCATACACCAGCAGGGAACTGGGCGGCAGGGTAGCGAAGCTGCGGTTGAGTACGCGCATCGGCGGCACCTTGCGCAGCCGCAACAGCGGCGGCAGGCCGAAACCCAGCAGCAGCACCAGCCCGATCCCCGCCCCGCTCAGCGCCGGGGTGGCCTGCGGCAACGGCAGCCGGCCCGGAATCAACCCGCCCAGCGCCTGCACCAGCCCGGCCTGCGCGGCCATGCCCAGCCCGATCCCGACCAGGCAGGCCGGGATGGCCAGCAGCACCAGCTGCAGCGCCATGGCGGTGAGGATGTCGCGATTGCGCGCGCCCAGGCAGCGCAGCACCGCCACCTGGTCGATCCGGCGCAGCGCGAAGCGGTTGGCGGCCAGCGCGGTGGCCACGCCCGCCAGCAGCACCGCCAGCAGCGCGGCCAGCGACAGGAAGCGGCCGGCCAGGTCGAACGCGCCGCGCACGCCACGCTGGGCATCGGCAATGCCGACAATGCGCAGGCCTTTGGCGCGCGGCTGCAGCCAGCCGCGGAAATCGGCAATGGCCTCGGTACTGCCGGCGAACATCATCCGGTACGACGCGCGGCTGCCCGGGCCAAGCAGGCCGGCACGGTCCACGTCGATGCGGTTGACCAGCAGCGGCGGCGACAGCTGCATCAGCTCGCCGGAGGTATCCGGTTCGGCCTGCAGCACGCGGGTCACGGTGAGCGTGCCGGCGCCGAATTCGAGGGCGTCGCCCACCTTCAGCCCCAGCGCCTGCATCAGGCGCGGGTCGGCATAGGCCTCGCCTGCCGCCGGGGTGCCGGCCACTTCGCCGGCGCCGCCCGGGGCGCGGCTGACCCGCAGTTCGCCGCGCAGCGGATAACCGTCGCTGACCGCCTTGATGTTGGCCATCTGGCTTTCATCGCCGTGGAACAGCACGCTGGGGAAGCTGACCATGCGCGTGCTGGCCAGCCCACGCGCGCGTGCCTCGTCGGCGAAGGCCTGTGGCACGTCCTCGCGGCCGCCCAGCCCGAGGTCGCCACCGAGCATTTCCGCCGCGCTGCTGGTCAGCGCCAACGTGACCCGGTTGACCAGCGTGCCCACCGCCGTCATCACCGCCACGCCCAGCACCAGCGCGGCGAACACGGTCAGCAGGTCGCCGGCGAGGAATTCCCGGCGCAGCGCACGCCCGGCATGGCGTAGTACGTTCATGCGGTGATTCCGGCGGCATCGACCAGGCGGCCGCCGTCGAGCCGGTAGATGCGCTCGCAGCGCTGGGCCAGGCGCAGGTCATGGGTCACCAGCACCAGCGTGGTATCGCTGGTGGCGTTGAGCGCGAACAGCAGGTCGCTGATCTGCTGCCCGGTGGCCTGGTCCAGGCTGCCGGTGGGCTCATCGGCAAACAGGATGCGCGGCCGTGCCACGAACGCACGCGCCAGCGCCACGCGCTGCTGCTCGCCGCCGGACAGTTGGCGCGGGTAATGGCGGGCGCGGTGGGTCAGCCCGACCTGCGCCAGCACCTCGCGCACCCGCGCCGCATCCTCGCGCCCGGCCAGTTCCAGCGGCAACGCGATGTTTTCTTCAGCGGTCAGCGCCGGCAGCAGGTGGAAGCTCTGGAACACGAAGCCGACCTCGCGCGCGCGCAGCTGCGCACGGGCTTCCTCATCCAGCGCGCCGAGCGTGGCCCCGGCCAGGGCGATGTCGCCGCGGCTGGGCAGGTCGAGTCCGGCCAGCAGCCCGAGCAGGGTGGTCTTGCCCGAACCGGACGCGCCGACGATGGCGACGCTCTCGCCTTCATGGACGGTCATGTCAATGTTGTCCAGTATGTGGACTTCACCCTCCGGGCCACGTGCGGACTTGCCCACGTTGTGGGCGGCGATGGCGACGGGCGCGCTGCGGGGGGACAGGCTGTCGATGAGGATTCTCCAATGTACCGAGCAAAATGGGCGGGCCGGGCGGCCCAGGTGTTCTTGCTGCTGGCAGGGTTGCTGCTGCTGCCTGCGCTGGCATGTGCCAAAGGTGCCAATACCCGGCACGCGGTGCTGGTGGTCGGCGACAGCCTCAGTGCCGCCCACAATATCCCGGCCGCATCGGGGTGGGTGAACCTGCTTCAGCAGCGGGTTAGCCAGCAGATCACGCCGCCGCCGACGATCATCAATGCCAGCATCAGCGGCGAAACCACGGCCGGCGCACTGAGCCGGCTGCCGGCGCTGCTGGAGAAGCATCGGCCGTCGGTGGTGGTGATCGAACTGGGCGGCAATGACGCGCTGCGCGGGCTGAGCCCGGCGCAGCTGCGCGGCAATCTGGAAAAGATGATCGTGGCCAGCCAGAAGGCCGGCGCCAAGGTGCTGCTGCTGGGCATCGATGTACCGCCCAACTACGGCCCGGCCTATCGCGACCGCCTGCGCCAGGTGTATGCGGGCCTGGCCAGCCAGTACAAGGTGGCACTGCTGCCGTTCCTGCTGGAGGGCGTGGCCCTGCAGCCCGGGCTGATGCAGGGCGACGGGCTGCACCCCACCGCCAAGGCCCAGCCGAAGGTGCTGGACAACGTCTGGCCGCTGCTCAAACCCCTGATGAACGCCCCGTCGAACTGATCCGTGAGCGGCTTCACATCGCCTCCACCGACGATCCGGCATGTTTCACAAAGCTGAAGAAAGAGGGACTCCCATGCGTCAGACAAAGGAAACCTCCGGCCTGGTGCTGGTGGTCGAAGACAACCGCAATATCTCCGAGATGATCGGGGAATACCTGGAAGGCCGCGGGTTCGAAGTGGACTACGCCCAGGACGGGCTGGACGGTTATCGTCTGGCGGCTGAAAACAGTTACGACGTGGTGGTGCTGGACCTGATGCTGCCCCGTCTGGACGGCATCGAAGTCTGCCGCCGGCTGCGCAACGATGCGCGCAAGTCGACGCCGGTGCTGATGTTGACCGCGCGCGATACGCTCGACGACAAGCTCACCGGCCTGGGCTTCGGCGCCGATGATTACCTGACCAAGCCGTTTGCGATCCAGGAGCTGGAAGCCCGCCTGCGCGCGCTGATCCGGCGCGAACGCCGCCAGGTGGGATCGGAAGTGCTCAAGGTCGCCGACCTGGTGCTGGACCCGGTCAGCATGCGCGCCACGCGTGCGGGCACCGAGCTGCAGCTGTCGCCCATCGGCCTGCGCCTGCTCACCATCCTGATGCGCGAATCGCCGCGCGTGGTGACCCGCCAGGAAATCGAGCGCGAGATCTGGGGCAACGGGCTGCCGGATTCGGACACGCTGCGCAGCCATCTGTACAACCTGCGCAAGATCATCGACAAGCCGTTCGACCGTCCGCTGCTGCACACCGTGCAGAGCGCCGGCTACCGTATTGCCGATATCGCCCAGCCGATGAGCTGATGCGCCACAGCGCAGGGCGCACGATGGTGGGGGCTTGCGGCCCCGATGTACACGATGCCCCGGCACTTGCCGGGGCATCGCCGTTGCTTGCACGATGGAATAACGGCGCGCTTTCCTATAATCGCGGCGACTCGACCTGGACTTCGTAATGCCGCACGGTCTGCCGCGCAAGATCCGCATTGTCTTCATCCTGCAGGCCGTACTGGCCAGCCTGGGCATCCTGCTGGGCGCGTGGCTGGTCTCGCTGGTGATCAAGCACAGCCTGGTCAGCAGCGCGCTGCAGGAAGAAGCGACATATTTCTGGGACCTGCACGCGGCCTCGCCCGCGCAGCCGCCGCCGAACACGCGCAACATCCGCGGTTACCTGCTGGAGGCCGGGCAATCGGCGCTGAGCCTGCCGCCCAACCTGCGCACGCTGGCGCCTGGCTTCCACGAGTTGAAGGCAGACGACCAGCTGGTGCTGGTCGATGCGCGCCCGGAAGGGCAGCTGTACCTGGTGTTCCTGCGTTCGCGCGCGGAGATGCTGGCGTTCTGGTTCGGCATCGTGCCGGTGCTGTTGACGCTGCTGGCGGTGTATGGCGCGTCGTGGATCACCTACCGGGCGTCGAAGCGACTGGTCTCGCCGGTGAACTGGCTGGCGCGGCGGGTGTCGCGCTGGAACCCGGGCCATCCGGAGGCATCGGACCTGGCACCGGACAAGCTGCCGGCGGACATGCAGGGCGAAACGCGGCAGCTGGCGGCGGCCCTGCATTCGCTGGCCACGCGGGTCACCGCGCACGTGGCACGCGAACGCAACTTCACCCGCGATGCGAGCCATGAACTGCGCACGCCGCTGACCGTGATCCGGGTGGCCAGCGACATGGCGCTGGGCGACCAGGACATGACGCCGCGGCTGCGCCGCGGCCTGCACCGCATCCAGCGCGCGGGGCGCGACATGGAGGCGGTGATCGATGCGTTCCTGATCCTGGCGCGCGAGGCGGACGTGGAGCCGCAGATCGAACTGTTCGACGTCAACGAGATCGTGCGCTACGAAGTGGACAACGCGCGCGAGCTGATCGCGGGCCGGCCGGTGGAGATCCACCTGCATAGCGAGGCACCGGTGCACCTGCACGCGCCACCGCGGGTACTGCAGGTGGTGGTCAGCAACCTGCTGCGCAATGCCTGCAGCTACACCGACGAAGGCCGTATCGACGTGGACGTGCTGGACGACCGGGTGGTGGTGCGCGACACCGGCATCGGCATGTCGGCCGAAGCGCTGTCGCGCGCGTTCGAGCCGTTCTACCGCGCCGAACCCAGCCGCCCGCAGGGTACCGGCCTGGGCCTGTCGATCGTGCGCCGCCTGTGCGACCGCTTCGGCTGGAAGATCGCCCTGACCAGCGAACCCGGGGTCGGCACCCAGGCCACGATCATCTATCGCTGACGCGTAAAAGCGCAGAGCAACGGCGTTTCCATTGCCCGCGTGCAGGTGAGCGGCGGGGGTGGGCCCGCGGGGGGCGCCGTGAACCCATCCTTGGGGGCTTGGTCGCCGCATCCATGCGGCTCACACCCCCGCAAACCCACGCCCGCCACTCCCCTCGATGGTGTGCGAGCGCGGTAGGGTCGGTTCCCAAACGACTGCCGACTCTGCTGATCGGCCCTTTAACGCATGACCTCAAAACAACGTGCGCTGTTACCGCTTTACCGTTGCACCACACTGCACCTTGCTTGCCAATGCCTTCCGCCAGATCGCATACCCCTCCGGCGTCATATGCAGCATGTCTTCGCGGAACAACGCGGCACGCGGCTGCCCATCCGTGCCCAGCATCGGGGTGTAGATGTCGGTGTAACCGGTGTTGGGCAGCTTCGCCAGCGCCTGCTGGATCAATCCATTGGCTTCCTGCACCGCCGGCAGCAGCTGCGCGCGCGACGGGCTGGGCTTGATCGAGATGACTTCCACGGTGGTCTTCGGCAGGTCGCGGTGCACGCGCTGCACGAACGCCACCACGTCGTCGCGGACCTGGGTCGGCGTGCGGCCGCTGTTGAGGTCGTTGTCGCCGGCGTAGAAGAACACCTTGCACGGCGCGTACGGAATCACGATCTGGTCGGCGTACCAGGTACTGTCGCGCACTTCGGAGCCGCCGAAGCCGCGGTTGAAGACGTCCTGGCCGGGGAAGTCGGCCGCCAGGGTGTCCCACATCCGGATCGAGGAACTGCCGATGAACTCGATGCCGCCGCGCGGGGGCGGGGTGGCGGCGTCGGCCTTGGCGAAGGCGGCCATGTCGCCGGCCCAGGCCACGTTGGAGACCTGTTCGGGGACCTGCGGCGGGGCCGGCACCGGGGCGGGCTTGAGGGCCAGGGCGGGCAGGCTGGCGGTCAGCGCCAGGGCGAGCAGCAGCGGGCGGGCGAAACGCTGGGACATGAACGACTCCTTTGATGCGTGGGGTCATTCTAGGCCGGGTGGGCCGGCCAACGCCCGGCACGGCCGGGTGGCGCCGCCACCCTTGTGGCAAAATGGGGGATTGTCCACCGCTTCCCGCGCTGCCCATGACCCCTTGTCGTGCCCCGCACCTGCCGTCCTGCCTTGTTTTCCGCCGTGGGGTGACCCTGCGTGGCTGATGAAACCGGGCACATGCCGCGCGGCCCCAAGCGCATCTTCAAGGCGGCGGTGTGGTCCTGGCAGGGCCTGCGGGCGGCCTGGCTGCACGAGTCGTCGTTCCGCCTGGAGGTCTACCTGCTGGTCGTGCTGGCACCGCTGGCGCTGTGGCTGGGGCAGACCCCGGTCGAGCGCGCGCTGATGATCGGTTCGATGCTGCTGGTACTGGCCATGGAGCTGGCCAATTCGGCGATTGAAGCGGTGATCGAGCGTTACGGCGCCGAATTCCACGAGCTGGCCGGCCGCGCCAAGGACATGGGCTCGGCGGCGGTGTTCGTGCTGATGATGAATGTTCTGCTGTGCTGGGGCCTGGTCCTGGCGCCGCGCGTGCTCTGACGCGCCCCCCTTTCTTCCCCTTAGTAAGGATCCAGGTCCATGTTGCTTGAACTGCTGTCCGACCCGAACGTCTGGTTGACCCTGTTGACCCTGAGCGCACTGGAAATCGTGCTCGGCATCGACAACCTGGTGTTCATTTCCATTGCCGTGAGCAAGCTGCCGGAATCGCGTCGTCCGTTCGCGCGCAAGCTGGGCATCGCGGTGGCGTGCATCACCCGCATCCTGCTGCTGGTGTCGCTGGCCTACCTGGCGCACATGCAGGCCAATCTGTTCACCGTGGCCGGCATGGGCATCTCCATCCGCGACCTGGTGCTGATCCTCGGCGGCCTGTTCCTGATCATCAAGGGCGGCATGGAAATCCGCGAGCTGATCACCGGCGGCGAAGACGAAGATCCCACCACCACCAAGGCCTCGGCCGTGTTCGGCATGGTGATCGCGCAGATCGCCATCATCGACATCGTGTTCTCGCTGGATTCGGTGATCACCGCTGTCGGCATCGCCGACCACGTGCCGGTGATGGTCGCGGCGATCCTGCTGTCGGTGGCGGTCATGCTGCTGGCGGCCAACCCGCTGGGCCGCTTCATCGACGCCAACCCGACCGTGAAGATGCTGGCCCTGGCCTTCATCCTGCTGATCGGTGCGGTGCTGATCCTGGACGGCCTGGACGTGCACGTGCCCAAGCCCTACATCTATGCCGCCATGGGCTTCTCGGTGCTGGTGGAGTGGCTGAACCTGCTGATGCGCCGCCGCGCGGTGGCCCACCACGTGCCGGGTGCCGGCAATTGGTGAAACCGACCTGCGGTCGGTTTCACCCGTACCGACCAACGGTCGGTACTTACCGGTGGGACCCGGATCCACCGGCAATGGCTGCGCGGACCCACCCGGCAGGTGACGACCGTTGGTCGTCACCCCCGGACACCCTAACGGGGAATTAACCCCTATTCATGCCATTCTCCGGCCGCGTCCACCCCCGATCCGGAGCCGGCCATGCGTATCTCTCCCCGACTGATCCTGCTGGCCCTGCTGGCCAGCCTGTTGTCAGGTTGTGGCTACAACTCGATCCAGCAGAAGGATGAGCAGGTCAAGGCCGGCTGGGCCGAGGTGCTCAACCAGTACAAGCGCCGCGCCGATCTGATTCCCAACTTGGTGCAGACCGTGGAAGGCTATGCCAACCAGGAGCGCCAGGTGCTCACTGACGTGACCAATGCCCGCGCGCGGGTGGGCCAGGTCAACGTGAATGCCGACGACGCCGAGTCGCTCAAGCAGTTCCAGCAGGCGCAGGGCGAGCTCAGTGGCGCACTGTCGCGGCTGCTGGTGGTGACCGAGAACTACCCGAACCTGAAATCCGACCAGGGCTTCCGCGATCTGCAGGCGCAGCTGGAAGGCACCGAGAACCGGATCACCGTGGCGCGCGGCCGCTACATCCAGCAGGTGCAGGACTACAACACCTACGTCCGCTCGTTCCCGCAGCTGATCACCGCCAAGCTGTTCGGCTACAAGGAAAAGCCGAACTTCACGGTGGAGAACGAAGCGCAGATCTCGCAGCCGCCGGCGGTGAAGTTCGGTGCGCAGCCCGCGGCCCCGGCGCCCGCGCCGCCACCGCAGCAGGCTCCGGCACCGGCCCAGTAAGCCGGTGAACATCCCGCTGCTGCTGCGCGCGTGGTTGCTGCTGTGCCTGTGCGTGGCCGTGCCGGCCTGGGCGCAGGCCGACGCGGCGATTCCGCCGATGACCTCGCCGGTGGTGGACACCACCGGCACCCTGGATGCCGCCCAGAAACAGGCGCTGGAGGCCCAGGCGCTGGCGTTGCAGCAGCGCAAGGGCAGCCAGCTGCAGATCCTGATGGTGCCCAGCACCCAGCCGGAAACCATCGAGCAGTACACCCAGCGGGTGTTCGAGCAGTGGAAGATCGGCCGCAGCGGCGTGGACGATGGCGTGCTGCTGGTGGTGGCCAAGGATGACCGCCGGGTGCGGATCGAGCCCGGCTACGGGCTGGAGGGCGCCATTCCCGATGCCATCGCCAACCGGGTGATCCAGGAATACCTGGCCCCGCACTTCCGCAGCGGCGACTACGCCGGCGGGCTGGTCGACGGCAGCGCTGCATTGGTGAAGCTGATCGACGGTGAGGAGCTGCCGGCGCCGGTGAGTGCCCACCGTGAACCGCGTGGCAGTGGCGGCGATGGCTTCACGCTGGCGCTGGTGATCGGCTTCTTCGTGGGCACCTTCGCCCGCGCCCTGCTGGGCTGGCTGCCGCGCCCGGTGCGCGCGCTGCTGGGCGGTGGCGGCGCAGCGGTGGCCGCCTTCCTGTTCACTTCGCTGTGGCTGGCCAGTGGCCTGGCCGGGCTGATCGGCCTGTTCGTGGGCTTCTCCTCCGGCCGGGTCGGCCGCTTCGCCCGCAACAGCGGCTGGGGCGGCGGTGGCTTTGGCGGCGGCGGAGGCTGGGGTGGTGGAGGCGGTGGCTTCGGCGGTGGCGGTGGCGGCTGGGGCGGTGGGGGTGGGCGATCCGGAGGCGGTGGCGCCTCGGGAGGATGGTGATGCGCATCTGGCGCCATCTGTTCGCACCTTCGCTTCAGCGGACCTTCCCGCCAGACGCGCTGCAGGCCATCACGGATGCCATTGCCGGCGGCGAGCGCCGCCACGGCGGCCAGGTCATGTTCGCGGTGGAAGCGGATCTGCCAATGAGCGCGCTGTGGCAGGGGGTTACGCCCCGGCAGCGGGCCGAGCATGCCTTTGCCCAGCTGCGCACCTGGGATACCGAGAACAACAACGGCGTGCTGGTCTACCTGCTGCTGGCCGACCACGCCATCGAGCTGGTGGCCGACCGCGGCCTGCGCGGCAGGGTGGGCGAAGCGCAGTGGCAGGCGGTGTGCGCGCACATGCAGCAGCAGTTGCGCGAGGGCGCCCTGCAGGACGCGGTGCTGCTGGCCATTGCCGAGGTATCGGACATACTGGCGGGGCACTATCCGCCCGGCAGCGGGTCCAAGGATGACGCCCTGCCCAATACCCCGCAGTTCCTTGGTTGAGGTACGGCGGCGCTGGCCCGAGAATAGCCGCTTACCTGCAAGGCATTGCCCATGATCTATCTCCACGACATCGACCCCATCGCCATCTCGCTTGGGCCGGTCAAGGTGCACTGGTACGGCATCATGTACCTGCTCGGCTTCACTGCGGCCTGGTGGCTGGGGCGGCGGCGCATCGCGGCGGGGCGGCTGCCGGGCGTGGATGCCAACGGCTTCTCGGACCTGCTGTTCTACGCCATGCTCGGCGTGGTGGTGGGTGGCCGCGTGGGGTACATGCTGTTCTACGCGCTGGGCGATTTCCTGCACAACCCGCTGCTGCTGTTCAAGGTGTGGGATGGCGGCATGAGCTTCCACGGCGGCCTGCTGGGCGTGCTGTTCGCCTCGTGGTACTGGTCGCGCAAGCACCGCCTGCACCTGGGCGACACCATCGACTTCATGGCGCCGCTGGTACCGCTGGGCCTGGGCTTCGGCCGCATCGGCAACTTCATCGGCGCCGAGCTGTGGGGCAAGTACACCGACGGCACCTGGGGCGTGGTGTTTCCCTCCGGCCTGCCGTCGCCGCTGAACCAGCTGGACATGCCGGCGCTGCGCGAGCAGTTTGCAACCGGCGCACTCAATCCGTTCGCCCGTCACCCCTCGCAGTTGTACGAAGCGCTGCTGGAAGGGCTGGTGATGTTCGTGGTGCTGTGGGCGGTGTCGGCCACGCCGCGCCACCGTTATCTGGTCTCGGGCCTGTTCGCGCTGATGTATGGCGTGTTCCGCTTCGCGGTGGAATTCGTGCGCATGCCCGACAACGGCGTGTACCTGGCCTTTGACTGGTTCACCCGCGGCCAGCTGCTGAGCCTGCCGCTGGTGGTGCTGGGCCTGGTGCTGCTGGCCCTGTCGCGCCGCGCGCCGGTGCTGCAGCCGGTGCTGCCGGTCACCCCCGCCACGGCTGGGAGCAAGGCATGAAAGCCTACCTGGACCTGCTCGAGCATGTGCTCGAACACGGCACGGAAAAATCGGACCGCACCGGCACCGGCACGCGCAGCGTGTTCGGCTGGCAGATGCGCTTCAACCTCAACGACGGTTTCCCGTTGGTCACCACCAAGAAACTGCACCTGCGCTCGATCATCCACGAGCTGCTGTGGTTCCTGAAGGGCGACACCAACATCGGCTACCTGAAGGACAACCAGGTGCGGATCTGGGACGAGTGGGCCGACGAGAACGGCGACCTCGGCCCGGTCTACGGCAAGCAGTGGCGCAGCTGGGCCACCGCCGACGGCGGCAGCATCGACCAGATGCAGTGGCTGGTGGACGAGATCAAACGCAACCCGGATTCGCGCCGGCTGGTGGTGAGCGCCTGGAACGTGGGCGAGCTCTCGCAGATGGCGTTGATGCCCTGCCACAACCTGTTCCAGTTCTACGTGGTGGACGGCAAGCTGAGCTGCCAGCTGTACCAGCGCAGCGGCGACATCTTCCTGGGCGTGCCGTTCAACATTGCCAGCTACGCACTGCTGACCCACATGGTGGCGCAGGCCACCGGGCTGGGCGTGGGCGATTTCGTGCATACGCTGGGCGACGCGCACCTGTATTCCAATCATTACGAACAGGCCCGCGAGCAGCTCGCGCGCGAACCGCGCGCGCTGCCCACGCTGTGGCTGAATCCGGACGTGACCGATCTGTTCGGCTTCCAGTTCGATGACATCCGCATCGACGGCTACCACCCGCACCCGGCGATCAAGGCGCCGGTGGCGGTATGAGGCGGGCGCGTCGGGTCGCCCTGCTGATGCTGCTGCTGTCGCCGGCACTTGCACAGGCCGCAGCCGATTCCCCCGGGAACCTGGCCGCACAGGTCAATGCGCAGATCGTGCTGCGCCAGGTCAACAACAATGTTGCGATGATGGCGGACGGGTTGGGTGCGGGTTTCCTGCCGGGCGATCTGCCGGCCGCATGCGAGCCGGCAACGCGCGCGGCGGTGGCCAGCATGTCGACGGCGCTGGTGCGCTTCATGCAGGAAACATTCAACGACCCTGCCTACCAGCGCGGCTTCGAGCAACTGCTCGGCAGTGCCTGGACGGCGCAGCAGCTGCAGGCCTTCCTGGACCGAAGCGGGGAGGAGGAGCTCGGCGTGCTGAACGCCGAGGTGATGTCGGCCCCCGGCCTGCAGGCAGCACAGGAGGCGCACATGGCCCGGCTCACCCAAGCGGCCGACAGCATGATGGACGCCGACCCGGGCCTGCAGAAGGCACTGGCCGAAGTGAACAGCGCGCAGCAGCACTGCGACGCGGCGCGGATGGAACCGGAGGCCGGCACGTGAAGCTGTCCCTTGTTGCGGCACTCGACCACGACCACGGCATCGGCCATGCCAACCAGCTGCCCTGGCAGCTGCCGGACGACCTCAAGCGATTCAAGGCGCTGACGATCGGCAAGCCGATCCTGATGGGCCGCAAGACCGCGCAGTCGCTGGGCCGCGCGTTGCCGGGCCGCCCGAACCTGGTCCTGACCCGCTCGGGCCAGGTACCGTTCGAGGGCATGCAGGCGGTGGCAACCATCGACGAAGCCCTGCAGTTCGCGGCCGCTGCCGGCGCAGACGAACTGTGCGTGATCGGCGGCGGCGAAATCTACCGCCTCGCCATGGCGCAGGCCACCGACCTGCACCTGACCTGGGTGGATACCCGCGTCCAGGCCGACACCCATTTCCCGCCGGTCGACCCGCAACGGTGGGTTGAAACAGCGCGTGAGCATCATGCCGTTGATGCGCGACATGCATTTGCGTTCGATTTCGTGGATTACGCGCGGAAGGCGTAAAGCCAGCAGCAACAGCAACAGCAACAGCCTTCGCCTGCGAGGGTCTCTGGCTTGGCTGGCGCCGGTGGGTTTGCGGGAGACGCCGTGAACCCATCCA
>NZ_JBWJPC010000006.1:0-282514 GCF_056393145.1 Stenotrophomonas sp. Steno-Z4
CCGGCAGAACGGTTACGCCACGTCGCCGACCTGTCGGCGAAGCGCCGCCAACTGGGCACGCAGCGCATCGTTTTCGAGGGTGAGCGCGATCACACGCTGGCGCAGCTCGGCCGGGCCTTCGCCCAGCGAGGCCAGTGCCTCGGCGATCTCGGCCTCACGGCTGGGATCGACCTCCGGCTCGCCATCGGCGCTGTGCAGCACCTCCTGCACCGGCTTGCGCGGCTTGCGCTTGGCCTCGCGCACGCGCTTGGCGGCCTGTTTCAGCTCGTCCTTGCCGGCGGCCGCGGCCGCGCGCTGTTCCTCTTCCGGCAGCGCCGCTACGGCCGCCGCAGCGCTGATCGAGATCACCCCGCTCTTGACCGCTTCCACCAGTTCCGGCGCGGCCTGCTTGTGGATGCGTTCGATCATCGTCACCTGGCTGCTGCTCAGCCGGGCTTCGCGCGCCATGTCGGCGCGGCTTACCTTCGGCGCCGGCGCCCATGGCGGGCTGTCCTCATCGCCCTCGGGCGTGGCATCGGCGATCTCGCCGTCGCTTTCGCGCTGCAGCTGGGCCTGGTCGGCGCGGTGGCGCTCGGCCAGGATGTCCCGCTTGCGCAGGGCCAGCACGCCGCGCTGGAAATCGGACACGCTGCGCCGGCCCAGGTGCTGTTCGATCATCCACAGGTGCACGTCGTCCATTGACTGGAAGCGGGTGTTCTGCACCGTCTGGAACGGCAGGCCGTGCTTCTGGCAGATGCCGTAGCGGTTGTGCCCATCCACCAATACATCGTTCCACAGCACCAGCGCGTCGCGGCAGCCTTCGGCCAGGATGCTGCGCTCCAGCGCCTCGTGTTCGTCGGCGGTGAGCGGATCGATGTAGGCCTTGAGTTCTTCTTTGACGACGATGTCCATGCAATCCGGTTGGCGAGCAGCTGTTGACCGCCCATTGTACCGGTCGCCGGCATCACGCCGTGGCGCGGATCATCTCGCCCAGCACGTCCACGATCCGGTCGATCTGCGCCCGGTCGATGATCAGCGGCGGCGACAGCGCGATCACGTCGCCGGTACAGCGCACCAGCAGCGCCCCGTCGCGGAAGCAGCGCTCGAATACCTCAAAGCCCCGGCTGCCAGGCGCGCCCTTGCGCGGCGCCAGCTCCACCGCACCGATCAGCCCGAAATTGCGGATGTCCACCACGTTCGGCAGCCCGCGCAGGCTGTGCAGGCGGGTCTGCCAGTATTCGCCCAGCTCGATGGCACGATCAAACAGGCCTTCGGCGGCGTACGTGTCCAGCGCCGCCAGCGCAGCAGCGCAGGCCAGCGGGTGGCCGGAATAGGTATAGCCGTGGAACAGCTCGATGGCCCCCGGCGGGCCCTTCATGTACGCGGCGTGGATGGCATCGGATACCATCACCGCGCCCATCGGCACCGCGCCGTTGGTCAGCCCCTTGGCCATCGTCAGCAGGTCCGGGGTGACCCCGAAGCGCTGCGCGGCAAAGGCGTTGCCGACCCGGCCGAAACCGGTGATGACCTCGTCGAACACCAGCAGGATGCCGTGCTGGTCGCAGATTTCGCGCAGGCGCTGCAGGTAGCCCGGCGCCGGCAGGATCACCCCGGCTGAACCGGCAATGGGCTCGACGAATACCGCCGCGATGGTGGAGGCATCATGCAGCGCGATCAGCCGTTCCAGGTCCTCTGCCAGTTCGGCGCCGTGGCGGGGCAACCCGGGGGTGAAGGCGTTGCGTGACAGGTCCAGGGTGTGGCGAAGGAAATCGCTGCCCGCCAGCAGCGGGCCGAAGCCTTTGCGGTTGTTGGGCAGGCCCCCGATCGACAGCCCACCGAAACCGACTCCGTGGTAGGCCTTCTCGCGCCCGATGAAACGGGTGCGCTGGCCTTCGCCGCGCAGTCGGTGGTAGCCAAGCACGATCTTCATCGCCGTATCCACCGCCTCGGAACCGGAGTTGGTGAAGAAGGCATGGTTCAGCGGTCCGGGGGCGAGCGCGGCCAGTCTCTGCGCCAGCACGAACGGCAGCGGCGTGCCCATCTGGAAAGGCGGGGCGAAATCCAGCGTAGCCGCCTGCTGCTGGATGGCCTGCACGATCCGCGGCCGTGCGTGCCCGGCGTTGCAGCACCACAGCCCGGCGGCGCCATCAAGGATCGGGCGGTCGTCCACGTCGTGGTAGTACATGCCTTCGGCACGCACCAGCAGGCGCGGTGCGGCCTTGAACTGGCGGTTGGCGGTGAACGGCATCCACCAGGCGTCGAGGGTCGTGGGTGCGTGTTGGGACAGCGGGGATGGCGGTGTTCCGGTGGGGCCCATTGTGCTCGATCCGCGGATGTGGACGGTCTCGACTCTACTGCCTGGGTCGTTGCTTCGTTGTGGACCGCCTGGCCCGGCCAACGGCCGGAGCTACCGCTGGTTTCGTTCGGCACAGCGTGATCCGGCCAACGGCCGGGGCTACCGCTGGTTTCGTTGTTTCGCGTGCAACCATCGCGACGGTGGGCGGCGGTCACGTGGCAGAATCGGGCAGCTGATCTTCCCGCACGTGAACGATGTCGACTCCTGCCGCTGCCAACGCCGCCAATTCGCCCCGCCGCATCCTGCTGGCCAGCCTGATCGGCACCACCATCGAGTTCTTCGACTTCTACATTTACGCCACGGCGGCGGTGCTGGTGTTCCCGCACCTGTTCTTCCCCGACAGCAGTGAGGGTGCCGCGCTGCTGCAGTCGCTGGCGACCTTCGCGGTGGCGTTCATCGCCCGCCCGGTCGGCTCGGCGGTATTCGGCCATTACGGCGACCGGATCGGGCGCAAGGCCACGCTGGTGGCTGCGCTGCTGACCATGGGCGTGTCGACCGTGGCGATCGGCCTGCTGCCCACGCACGCCAGCATCGGCATCCTGGCGCCGGCGCTGCTGGCACTGTGCCGGTTCGGCCAGGGCCTGGGCCTGGGCGGCGAGTGGGGTGGGGCGGTACTGCTGGCCACGGAAAACGCACCACCGGGCAAGCGGGCCTGGTACGGCATGTTCCCGCAGCTGGGCGCGCCACTCGGGTTTCTGCTTTCGGCCGGCATCTTCCTGCTGCTGGGCCGCGCGATGAGCGATGCGGACTTCCTGCAGTGGGGCTGGCGCGTGCCGTTCCTGGCCAGCTCACTGCTGGTGGCGGTAGGCCTGTGGGTGCGCCTGAACATCCATGAGACCCCGCAGTTCCAGGCCGCACTGGACCGCAACGAGCGCGTGCGCCTGCCGATGTGGACGGTGCTGCGCCACCACCCGCGCACCCTGGTGCTGGGCACGCTGGGGGCGTTCGCGACCTTCGTGCTGTTCTACCTGATGACGGTGTTCACCCTCGGCTATGGCACTACCGTGCTGCACTACAGCCGCGAGCAGTTCCTGCTGCTGCAGATGGTGGGCATCCTGTTCTTCGCCGCCGGTATTCCGCTGTCGGCGATGTACGGCGACCGCTGGGGCACCCGGCGCACGATGATCGTGGCCAGCGGCCTGATCCTCGGCTTCGGCGTGTTGTTCGCGCCGTTGTTCCAGGCCGGCAGTCCGTGGCTGGCAGTGGGGTTCCTGGCGCTTGGCCTGTTCCTGATGGGCCTGACCTACGGGCCCTGCGGCACGTTCCTGGCCGAAATCTACCCGGTCCAGGTGCGCTATACCGGCGCCTCGCTGTCGTTCAACCTGGCCGGCATCCTCGGCGCGGCGCCGGCACCGTACGTGGCGACCTGGCTGGCCGGCCGCTTCGGTCTGGTCGCGGTGGGCTACTACCTGTGCCTGACTGCGGTGATCACCATCCTGGCGCTGCTGGCCATGGGCCGGCCAACCCGGCTCAGCGGAAAATCCGCTTGAGCGTGCGCCCCAGCCAGCTGCCCTGCTGGTGGTCGCGGGCGAACTGGTTCAGGTGCTGCTTGACCGATTCGGCGTAGGCCTTGTCATCGCCCCGGATGTGGTTGAACAGCCAGCGCGACAGCATCGTGCGCAGTTCGTCGGTGATGTCCTCGCCGGCCTGGAAACGCAGCCGGTACTCGGACACGCGCTTGCCGAAGATCTCGTGCACGCGCTTGTGCGCGGCGCAGAACGGGTAGCCGGCTTCTTCCATCAGCTCTTCTTCGAACGCGAAGTGCGACATGGTGTAGTCCACCAGTTCGTCGATCACCTCGGCCACGGCCACCTTGTGCAGGCTGGTCTGCGCCACGTGCAGGTGGTTGAGCATCTCCACGATCCGCATGTGCTGGTGGTCGATGACGTCGATGCCGATGTTCAGATCGTCCTGCCAGACCAGAAGTGCCATGCTGCGTTCCCTGTGATGTTCGCTGGGAACGACTCTAGGCAGGGCGGGGCGCACCTGCGTTGATCTGGATCAAGGCGCCAGCGCGGGTTCCCGGGCGGCGGTGGCTTCGTGCGTGCTGCACACGCGGTTGCGGCCGCCGGCCTTGGCCAGATACAGCTGGCGGTCGGCTTCGGAAATCAGCCGGTGCAGCGAATCGTGCTGCGGGCGGATGCAGCACAATCCGATGCTGACCGTCATCCGCAGCGTGGTGTGACCAAGATCCACTTCAAGCGCGGCGATACGCTGGCGCAGGATCTCGAAGTAGCCGATGGCTTCGTCTTCCTCCAGCCCCGGTACCAGCAGGCAGAACTCTTCGCCACCGAAGCGCGCGATCAGGTCCTGGTCGCGTGCGTGGTCGGCGACGGCCGCGGCCACCGCCCGCAAGGCGTCGTCGCCGGCTTCATGACCATGGGTGTCGTTGATGTGCTTGAAGTGATCGATATCGATCATCGCCACCGCCACCTGCTCACCCTGCACCTGCAGCTTCGGCAGTTGGCGCGTGCTCTGTTCCAGGAAGCAGCGGCGGTTGGGCAGGCCGGTGAGGAAATCGCGGGTGGCCAGGTCCTGCAGCGTGCCGATCAGCTCCAGCTGGTCCACGTTCTGCGAGACGCGGCAGAAGAACTCCTCGCGCGAGAAGGGTTTGCGCAGGAAGTCATTGGCGCCGTTCTTCAGGAAGCGCGGAATCAGCGAGGGATCGGTGTTGCCGGAAATGCCGATCACCGCCACCTTGTCGCGCGAGCGCAGGGTACGCAGCCGGCGGGTGAATTCCACGCCCTCCATGCCGGGCATTTCCTGGTCGACCACCGCCAGCCGGATCGCCGGGTGGGCCTCGATGGCCTTCAGGCCCTCGGCACCGTCGGCAGCCTCGTAGACGTCGTGGCCATACATGCGCAGCAGCGAGGCGGCGTACATGCGCGCGGACATCGAATCATCCACCACGAGCGCGGCGATGCGCCGGTTGCGGTCCAGGCGCTGCACCAGCCACACCAGGTAGTCGATGCTGCCGGGAGTGTTCTTGAGCACGTAGTCAATGATCTGCTGCTGCAGTACGCGCTTGCGAAGGTCCTCGTCGTACACCCCGCTGACCACCACCGTACGCAACCCGCGCGACAGGAAGTACTCCACCACCTTGTCGCGGTCGCCATCGGCCAGCACCAGCCCGGTCAGCACCAGGAACCAGCCCTGTTCCTCATCCAGCAGGCGCCCGGCCTCGGCCAGCGAGGTCGCCACCGACACCGGCAGCTCCAGCCGCTGCTCGATGGCTTCCTTGAGCATGCTGGTGAACGTGCGCGAGTTCTCCACCAGCAGGATCCGCTGGGGGAGGTCATCACCGGGGTCGCTGGGGAAGGCGCCCTGAAACAGTGCCGGCATGTTGCGTACGCTCGAATCCGAGAGGGTCGGAAGGTGTATCGGCGTCTTCACGCCGGACTTTAGGCCCAATCTCCCGATCTGTGACCGCAATGTCCGGAACCGGGGCTGCAACGCCCGGATCCGGAGGTCCCGGACCGTAGCGCCATACCCTGCGTGGCAGCCCTCCCGACTCCGCCGGGCCAATCCGTAGGAAGAAACAATCGCTACCCGACTGGAATGAGAGCTGATGCACGTACGGGGATGCTTCCGCCGCTTACGATTCCTCTGTGCTCGAAACTCTGGTCCGCAACGCATGGACAACCTCTACAAGGAAGTGACCCCGCTACTCAAGTTCCTGCTGCCGGGCTTCCTTTCCGCATCGATCTTCTATGGATTCACGTCTCATCCCAAACCCAGTCAGTTCGAAAGGACCGTGGAAGCATTGGTCTTCACCTTTGTGGTCCATGCAGCAACCGGGATGGTTCAGGTCCTGCTGGAAGGGGTTGGCCGGATGTTCACCGTCGGAGACTGGACATCGGCAAGTCATCTCAGCTGCTCGGTGTTGATGGCGACAGTCTTGGGCGCGCTGATGGCCGCCGCCGTCAACAGAGACACGTTTCATTCCTGGCTGAGAGGAAAGGGGTTGACCTCGCGCACCTCACATTCAAGCGAGTGGTACTGCGTACTGGGATCGAATCCCACAGACATTGTGCTGCACCTTATCGACGGCAGGCGGCTCATTGGTTGGCCAAAAGAATGGCCTCTGAATCCATCCAATGGCCAGTTCTATATTCAGGATCCCGCATGGATCGATGACGATGGAAACACAGTAGAGCTGCGTGATCTGGATGGCATAATCATTCACGCGACCGATGTCAGGTGGGTCGAAGTGATGCTTGGTAAAGGAGTCGAACATGGCATTTCTACGTAAAGGATCCAATCCGCCTCTGCCGGCCTCCCGGCGACAGCGGACCGAGGATGCAGATCCGGCGGCTCGCAGCACCCAACGAAAAGTTCCGCCGAACCCGCCGCCGGCCCCCAAGCGGCCCTGAGTTGAGCGCTGCGCATCAACGCGCAACGTTCAGCCCAACACATCCCGCAGTTTGTACCAGGACATGGCGGCCACCAGCAGCGGCGTGCGCAGCAGCTTTCCACCGGGGAAGCGTGCATGCGGAATGCGCTCGAACACATCCAATCGTTCGTTCTGTCCGGCAATGGCTGCGGCAATCACTGCGCCGGCCAATCCCGTCGCGGCGACGCCATGGCCGGAGAAACCCTGCGCGAAGTACACGTTGGGTGTGAGCCGGCCCCAATGCGGGGCGCGGTTGCGGGTGATGTCCACGTAGCCGCCCCAGACCTGCTCCATGCCCACGTCGGCCAGCTGCGGGAACACCTGGTGCATGCGTCTGGTCATCACCCCGCGCAGGTTCGGTGGCGGCAATGCGGAATAGCTGGCGCGGCCGCCGAACAGCAACCGGTGGTCAGTACTCAGCTTGAAGTAATCCAGCGCCCAGCTGACGTCGGCCACGGCCATGTCATTGCGGATCAGCGCCCGGGCCCGTTCCTCGCCCAGCGGGGCGCTGGCGCCGATATAGGTACCCACCGGCATGATCCGGCTCTCCAGCTCCGGTGCGATGCCCTGCAGCCACGCGTTGCCGGCGATGACCACCTGGTTGGCGGTGACGGTGCCGTGGGCGGTACGCAGCTGCGGGCGGTCCCCGCGCACCAGTTCCAGGACAGGGCTGGCCTCATGGATCACCACGCCCAAGCCCTCGGCCACGCGGGCGAGCCCCAGCGCATAGGCGAGCGGATGCAGGTGGCCGCTGGCCGCATCGAACATCGCGCTGCGATAGCGCGGGCTGTCAAGCTGGCTGCGCAGCTGCTGCCGGTCCCACCACTGCAGCGGGTAGTCGTAGCGCTCCACCAGCGTGTCCATGCCTGCGCGCAGCGCACGCTCCTGGCGCGCGTTGATTGGCACGCTGGCGTGGCCATCGCGCCAGTCGCACTGGATCGCGTAGTGGCTCAGGCGATTGCGGAGCAGGGCCATGCCCTCGCGGGAGAAGTCGAACAGGCGTCGCGCATCGGCATTGCCGACCAGCCGCTCCAGCGTATCCACCTCGCAGCCGTAGCCGACAATCGCCTGGCCGCCATTACGGCCCGAGGCACCCCAGCCGACCCGGTGCGCCTCGAGCACGGTCACCCGGTAGCCGCGTTCGGCCAACGAGAGCGCGGCCGACAGGCCGGTATAGCCCGCGCCCAGTACGCACACGTCGGTAGCATGGTCGCCCCGCAGCGGCGCGCGCAGTGGCGCGTCGGGCACGCTGTCGGCATACCAGCTCGGTGCGTGCGCCTGTCCGGCCAGGCTCATCGGGGGCTCGCTCATGCGCCCAGCATGCCAGCAACCCGTGTCGAGGGCAGGTGCGCCCGCTGTGACGGCGGCTTCCGGCGGGGGTACAGTGGCACTATCACAGTACATTCCAGCCCTTCGGCGAAGCTTGTCGTCGTTACTCCAGCACAGCAGACCGGTCATGACCACCCGAACGCGTTCGCGCAAAGCCCCGTCTCCCTCGCGCAAGGCCGCCGCTCCGTCGCGGAAGGCCCCCCCGCGCAAGGCCGCCGCCAAACCGGCCGCCGAAGAGAGTGTGCTGCTGCGCTGGCTCAAGGATCGCCACATCACCGAAGTGGAATGCCTGGTGCCGGACATCACCGGCAACGCGCGCGGCAAGATCATCCCGGCCGACAAGTTCTCGCATGACTACGGCACCCGGCTGCCCGAGGGCATCTTCGCCACCACCGTCACCGGCGAGTTTCCGGACGATTACTACGAACTGACCTCGCCGTCGGACTCGGACATGATCCTGCGCCCGGACCCGGACACCGTGCGCATGGTGCCGTGGGCCACCGACCCCACCGCGCAGGTCATCCACGACTGCTACACCAAGCACGGCGAGCCGCATGAGCTGGCGCCACGCAACGTGCTGCGCCGGGTGCTCGATGCCTATGCCGAACTGGGCCTGCGCCCGGTGGTGGCGCCGGAGCTGGAATTCTTCCTGGTGCAGAAGAACACCGACCCGGACTTTCCGCTGCTGCCGCCCGCCGGCCGCTCGGGCCGCCCGGAAACGGCGCGGCAGTCGTACTCGATCGATGCTGTCAACGAATTCGATCCGATCCTCGACCTGATGTACGACTACTGCGACGCGATGAAGCTGGACGTGGACACGCTCATCCACGAATCCGGCGCAGCGCAGCTGGAGGTCAACTTCACCCACGCCAACGCGATGGACCTGGCCGACCAGGTGTTCCTGTTCAAGCGCACCATGCGCGAATCAGCCATGCGCCATGGGGTGTACGCCACCTTCCTGGCCAAGCCGATGGAAACCGAGCCGGGCAGTGCCATGCACATCCACCAGAGCTTGGTGCGGGTCAGCGACGGCCACAACGTGTTCAGTGGGGACAACGGCGGGGAGGAGTTCAGCCCGCTGTTCGGCCACTACCTGGCCGGCCTGCAGAAGTACGTGCCGGCAGCGATGGCCTTCTTTGCCCCGAATGTGAATTCCTACCGGCGGCTGGTATTCGGCGAGGTCTCCCCCAGCAACGTGCACTGGGGCTTCGACAACCGCACCTGCGGGCTGCGGGTGCCGATGGACACCCCGGAAAACATGCGCGTGGAAAGCCGTTTTGCCGGTTCCGACGCCAATCCCTACCTGGCGATCGCCGCCACCCTGGCCGCCGGCCTGCTGGGCATCCGCGAGCAGGGCTCGCCGACCGCGCCGATCAGTGGCAGCGCCAAGGAGCTGGGCTACGACCTGCCGCGCTCGCTGGGCGAGGCGCTGGACGGCCTGGAGCGCTGCCCCGAGCTGCGCGAGATGCTCGGCGAGCGGTTCTGCCGGGCGTATGTGTCGGTCAAGCGCAAGGAGTACGAGACCTTCTTCCGGGTGATCAGCTCCTGGGAGCGGGAGTTCCTGCTGCTGAATGTGTAAGCGGCCCAGCCGCCCGATCAGGCATGGCCGTGAGCGCCATGTGCTGGGAAAATACCCGGCTGCCCGTTAGGCTGGCACCGTCATGCCGGTCCGGCCGGTTCCCCCGCCTTGCACCTGACCTGTGGAGAGTCCGATGAAGCTGCGAATCCTCACCCTCGGCATTGCCGTTTCGATGCTCAGCGCCTGTGGCGGCGCCAAGCAGGAAGACAGCAAGGTGCTGAACGTCTACAACTACAGCGATTACATCGCCGAAGACACCATCCCGAACTTCGAAAAAGCCACCGGCACCAAGGTGACCTACGACGTGTTCGACAGCGACGAGATGGTCGAGACCAAGCTGCTCGCCGGTGGCAGCGGCTATGACGTGGTGGTGCCGACGCTGAACTTCTTCGGCCGGCAGATCCAGGCCGGCGTGTTCCTACCGCTGGACAAGAGCAAGATCCCGAACCTGGCCAATCTCGACCCGGAGATGATGAAGCGCATCGCGCAGCAGGATCCGGACAACAAGTACGGTGTGCCGTACATGATCGGCACCACCGGCATCGGCTACAACGTGGAGATGCTCAAGGAGCGTTTCGGCGGCAGCACCGAAATCGCCAACAGCTGGGACCTGATCTTCAAGCCGGAAAACATCGCAAAGATGAAGGACTGCGGGATCACGATCCTCGATACCCCGGCCGACATGATTCCGATCGCGCTGCATTACCTGGGCGAAGACCCGCACAGTCATGACCCGGCGGTGATCCAGAAGGCGGCCGACCTGCTCAAGACCATTCGCCCGTATGTGCAGAACTTCCATTCCTCGCAGTACGTGGGCTCGCTGGCCAACGGCGGCACCTGCCTGGTGGTGGGCTGGTCGGGTGACATCATCCAGGCCCGCGACCGCGCCGCCGAAGCGGCCAACGGCGTGACCGTAGCCTATTCGATCCCGAAGGAAGGCGCGCCGCAGTGGTTCGACATGCTGGCCATTCCGAAGGATGCCAAGCACCCGGAAGCGGCCTACGCCTTCATCAACTACCTGCTGGACCCGAAGGTCGCCGCGGCCAACACCAACTTCATCCACTACGCCAACCCGGTGAGCGCGGCCACGCCGCTGGTGGACGAAGCGATCCGCAACGACCCGACCATCTACCCGCCGGCCGACGTGGCCGCGAAGATGTTCACCTACTCGATCAATCCGCCGGATGTGGACAAGCTGTACACCCGGTTGTGGACAGAGGTGAAGACGGGTCGCTGAAGCGACGCGTTTCGAACGATGGAAAGAGGGGCCGCCGGTGAAGATCGGCGGCCTTTTTCATGCAACGGCGTTGTGCGAGGACACAGCAGCAAGGTGGCGCAGGATGCAAGGCATCAACTCGGCTGCATCCCGCCCACCATTGCACAGGAAGTTCGAGCTCGGTCGCTGCAGGTTGTACATGCCGATGAAGAACAGTCCCGGCTGCGGGGAGACGCCGTAATCACCCAGTGGGTAGCCATTCGGGTCGAGCACGCCCGGCACTTCGAGCCATGGCCACTGTGCGTCGAAACCTGTCGCGGCCAGGATCGTGCCGATACCTGCGGCGTCCAGCCGGATGCAGCGTGGTGAGGCGTCCGGCTCCCAGTCCAGGTAGACCTCTTCGGGCAGATAGCGGGCGTCGTCGGTCGGTGTCTCTGTGGTGGATGCATAGTGCGCATCGGCCATGTCGTTGAGGTGCTTGTACTCGGCGCGGGTGCCCGCCACGGCCTCGCGGATCTGCGGGCGCGCATCGCGGAAGTGGGCGATGTGGCCTTCCAGGTGCTCCAGCCTGCCGAGCAGCACAATGCCGTCGCGCTGCATCGACAGCAGGCTGATGGAGCTGCCCATGCCCAGCGTGCCGGTTCCAGATACCAAGGGGAACTCCGCCGTTCTTGCCTTCTGCATCGCGCCCGGCACCCCCGCCACCACGTCCGGCCGCTCGCTTACGTGCCGGTGCAGCAGCCCCTGCATGTCCCACCAGTGCATGGAATCCCTGCCGCGTACCCGGCGGATGTGCGAGAAGCGATCGGCCATGGACCAGTACACCTCGCGCCCTGCAGTACGAAGGTCCTGGGCGATCTGTGCGCCGGACTGGCCACCGCCGATCACAAGCACGGCGCCCGGGCCGAGCTGCTGGGGCCGCCGGTAGTCGCCGGAGTGGACAACCTCCAGTTCAGAGGAAGGGGAGAAGAACGCCCGCGGCCAGCGCGGGCGGCGGTACTCCCCGCTGGCCACGACCACGCAGCGTGCTTCGAGCGTGCCGTCGCTGGCGATGACGCGGTAGCCGTCGCCTGCCGCAAATACCCGATGCACGGTGCATCCCTCGACGACAGGCAGCCGCCGCCGACGCGCATAGTTGGTCAGCATGTCGATCACTTCGGGCGCGGTGGCAAAACCCGTGGGATCCGCGCCGTCGTACTGGTAGCCGGGCAGGGCGGTCAGGAAATTGGGCGTGTTGAGGCGGAAGGAATCCCACCGCCGCGTCCAGCTGGAGCCGATGGTTTCCGCTTCCAGAACCAGATGACGCACGCCTGCCTCCACCAGCAAGGCGCTGAGCGACAGGCCGGAGTGTCCTGCTCCAATGACAACTGCGTCATAGGGCCGTGCGTCGGGGATGGCTTGCATGGGTAACTCCTTGTGATGTGCGCGTTCGGCGTTCGTGGAGGTATCGCGCTCCCACCGTCGGGAGGTCAACGCGATGTCACGGGGAATGTGACGCGTCACTTGCCTGTAGTTCACGCGTGTTGGAAGGTGTGCACGCCATCAAGGAACCGGCCGAACTCCCGTTTCGGAAGACCGGGAACGACAAGCGTTCAGGCGTTTTCAGCTGCCGCTTTCGCGGGAATGGGCCAGGCATGTCAAGGGGCACTTCGACACCGTCGCGTCTGTACCGGGTGGACGCGACAAAGGCAGGGCGTTCACGTCGCCTCGGCGGCACGCTTATTAGGGTTCTTCCTGAGACCAATGGCCCGGCTGGGCCCAACCGCCACGATCCGGTATCCCCGCTGTCGCCAACGGTCGCTAAAATGGGCCGTCCCCCGTCCTGACGCCGCTCCTGGAGCCGCTGCCCATGTCATTCGAAGCCAAGCCGGAAGGCGAGGTCGCCCCGGCGCTGGAGCCGGGCTATCTGTCCATCCGCGCGCTGCGCAAGGAATTCGACGGCTTCGTCGCACTCGACGACGTCAGCCTGGACGTGCGCAAAGGCGAGATCTTTGCCCTGCTGGGCGGCTCAGGCAGCGGCAAATCGACCCTGCTGCGCTGCCTGGGCGGGTTCGAGACCCCGACCGCCGGCACCATCGACCTGGACGGCCAGCGCATCAACGCGCTGCCCCCGTACCAGCGCCCGATCAACATGATGTTCCAGTCCTATGCCCTGTTCCCGCACATGAGCGTGGAGCAGAACATTGCCTTCGGCCTCAAGCAGGATGGCCTGGCCCGCGATGCCATCCGCCGCCGGGTCGGCGAGATGCTGGAGCTGGTGCAGCTGGAGAAGCTGGCCAAGCGCAAGCCGCACCAGCTGTCCGGCGGCCAGCAGCAGCGCGTGGCGCTGGCGCGGTCGCTGGCCAAGGGGCCCAAGCTGCTGCTGCTGGACGAGCCGATGGGCGCGCTGGACAAGAAGCTGCGCTCGCAGATGCAGATCGAGCTGGTCAACATCATCGAAACCTCGGGGGTGACCTGCGTGATGGTCACCCACGACCAGGAAGAAGCGATGACCATGGCCACCCGCATTGCGGTCATGGATGCCGGCTGGATCCAGCAGGTCGGCAAGCCGGACGAGATCTACGAACAGCCGGCCAACCGCTTCGTGGCCGGCTTCATCGGCTCGGTCAACCTGTTCGACGGGGTGATCGACGAGGACCTGCCCGAGTACGTCACCGTGCGCACGCCGCTGTTCCCGGCGCCCATCTACGTGGCGCACGGCATCACCGGCTACGAAGGGCAGCCGGTGGCGTTCGCGCTGCGCCCGGAGAAGGTGATGATCGGCAAGGACGAACCGGCCGGCGACACCAACAAGGCGCAGGGCGTGATCGAGGAGATCGCCTACTTCGGCAGTCATTCGGTGTACCACGTGCGCCTGCCCAGCGGGGCCAAGGTGCTGTCCAATTTCGCCAACTCGCAGCGTTGGGCCAGCGATGGCCTGACCTGGGGCGACAGCGTCTGGGTGCACTGGCGCGACAACGACGGCGTGGTGCTCACCGCATGAACGCCACCGGCTGGAAGCGCTGGCTCCCCGGCACGCGCAGCGGCGTGATCGCCGCGCCGTACCTGTGGCTGCTGCTGTTCTTCGCGGTGCCGTTCGTGATCATCCTGATGATCTCGTTCGCGCGCACCCAGGTCGGCTCGCCGCCGTATACGTGGCTGCTGGAATACGTGGACGGTGCGTTCTCGCTCAAGCTCAACCTGGGCAACTACGCGGCCATGGTCAAGGACAGCCAGTACGTGCTCGCCTACCTGAGCTCGATCAGGATCGCGGTGATCGCCACGCTGTTCACGCTGCTGATCGGTTACCCGATGGCATATGTGATCTCGCGGATGAGCCCGGCCGCGCGCAACGTGGCGATGATGCTGGTGGTGCTGCCGTCGTGGACCTCGTTCCTGATCCGGGTGTATGCGTGGATCGGCATCCTCGACCGCAACGGCCTGCTCAACCAGCTGCTGCTGAAGATCGGGGTCATCGATGCACCGCTGCAGATCCTGTACACCCCGACCGCCGCCTACATCGGCATCGTGTACTGCTACCTGCCGTTCATGGTGCTGCCGCTGTACGCCAACCTGGTGAAGCTGGACAACCGCCTGCTGGAGGCCGCCTACGACCTCGGTGCCAAGCCGTGGCAGGCGTTCCTGCGCATCACCCTGCCGCTGTCGCGCACCGGCATCATCGCCGGCTGCATGCTGGTGATGATTCCCGCCGTGGGCGAATTCGTGATCCCGGAAATGCTGGGCGGGCCGGATACGCTGATGATCGGCCGGGTGCTGTGGGGCGAGTTCTTCAACAACCGGGACTGGCCGACCGCCTCGGCGGTGGCAATCGTGATGTTGGCCCTGCTGCTGGTGCCGATCCTGCTGTTCAACCGGGTGCAGCAGCGTGAGCTGGAAGGGAAGCTGACATGAGCATGGTGCGCCGCAGCCGCTGGCTCGGCTGGACGGTCCTGGGGCTGGGCTTTGCCTTCCTGTACCTGCCGATCCTGCTGCTGATGATCTATTCGTTCAACGCATCCAAGCTGGCCACGGTGTGGTCGGGCTTCTCCACGCGCTGGTACGGCGAGCTGTTCAACAATCGGCAGATCCTGGATGCACTGTGGATCAGCCTGAAGGTGGCGTTCTGGACCGCCAGCGCGGCGACCGTGCTGGGCACCATGGCCGCGATGGTGATGACCCGCTTCAAGCGCTTCCCGGGCAAGACCGTGTTCGGCGCCCTGATCACCGCGCCGCTGGTGATGCCCGAAGTGATCCTGGGCTTCTCGCTGATGACGCTGCTGGTGGCGATGGGTGGCATTCCCGGCTTCCCCAGCCGAGGCGTGGGCAGCATCTGGATCGCGCATGTCACGTTCACGCTGTCCTTCGTGACCGTGATTGTGTCCTCGCGGCTGCAGGAGCTGGACCGCTCGCTGGAAGAGGCGGCCATGGACCTGGGCGCGAGCCGGCTGAAGGTGTTCTTCCAGATCACCCTGCCGATCATCGCCCCGGCGCTGGTGGCCGGCTGGCTGCTGGCCTTCACCCTGTCGCTGGATGACGTGGTGATCGCCAGCTTCGTCGCGGGGCCGAATTCGACCACGCTCCCGATGAAGGTGTTCGCTTCGGTGCGGATGGGCATCAAGCCGGAGATCAACGCCTTGGCCACGTTGATGGTGCTGGCGGTGTCGATCGCGGCGGTGGCGGGGTGGTTCATTACCTCGCGCAGCGAGAAGCGCCGGCAGCGCGACATGCAGATGGCGCTGCAGGAAAAGGGCTGACACAACACCCGGCTCACGGGGCCGGGCGCAGAATGGGTGCCTGTCTTTCGGAGCACCGCGATGACCGTCGAAATCGTCAACCCCGCCACGGGCCGTGTGACTTACCGCCACGAGCTGCTGGACGCCGCCGGGATCGAGCAGCGGCTGGCCGCCGCCGCGGCGGCCTTCCCGACGTGGTCGGCCCGTTCGCTGCAGGAGCGCGGCGCCATCCTGCGTGCCATCGCCGGCCAGCTGCGCGCGCGCAGGGACGACATCCAGCAGGCGATGACCACCGAGATGGGCAAGCTCAAGGGCGAGGCGCTGGCCGAGGTGGAGAAGTGCGCGCAGGCCTGCGAGTACTACGCCGACCACGCCGCCGATTACCTCAAGCCGCAGCTGATCGACACCGAAGCCCAGCGCAGCTACGTGCGCTATGAACCGATCGGCTGCGTGTTCGCGGTGATGCCGTGGAACTTCCCGATCTGGCAGGTGTTCCGCTTCCTGGCGCCGGCGTTCATGGCCGGCAACGTGGCCCTGCTCAAGCATGCCAGCAACGTGCCGCAGTGCGCCGACCTGATCCTGGCGGTGTGCCGCGACGGCGGCTTGCCCGAGGGCGTGTTCGATGTGCTGCACATCGACAACGACCAGGCCGCCGAGGTGCTGCGCGACAAGCGGGTCAAGGCGGTCACCCTGACCGGCAGCGAGCGGGCGGGGCGCTCGATCGCGTCCAACGCCGGCGACCAGCTCAAGAAGTGCGTGATGGAGCTGGGCGGCAGCGATGCGTTCGTGGTGCTGGACGATGCGGACCTGGACAAGACGGTTGCCGCTGCGGTGAAGTCGCGCTTCGACAACAGCGGGCAGACCTGCATCGCCGCCAAGCGCTTCATCGTGGTCGATGCGATTGCCGACGCGTTCGTGGAGAAGTTCGTCGCAGCGGCCGCAGCGCGTGTGTACGGCGATCCACAGGACGAGAAGACCACGCTGGCGCCGATGGCACGTGCCGACCTGCGCGAGGAGCTGCACAAGCAGGTCCAGGCGAGCGTGGAGAAGGGGGCCAGGGTACTGCTGGGCGGCGAGCCGGTGGCCGGCACCCATGCGGGTTACCCGGCGACCATCCTCGACAATGTGGAACCGGGCATGCCGGCCTACGACGAGGAACTGTTCGGGCCGGTGGCGGCGATCCTGCGCGTGCGCGACGACGCCGATGCGCTGCGGGTGGCCAACGACACCACCTTCGGGCTGGGCGGAAGCGTGTGGAGTGGAGATCCGGTACGCGGCGAGGCCATCGCCAAGCGGCTGGAATGCGGCGCGGCATTCGTCAACGCCATCGTCAAAAGCGATGTCCGGTTGCCGTTCGGCGGCAGCAAGCGCTCGGGCTTTGGTCGCGAACTGGCCGACCACGGCATCCACGAGTTCATGAACATCAAAACCGTTTACGTGGCCTGATGCGGTTGACCACCAACGGCCGCCACCTGCCGGTCCACGCGGTAGGTATCGACCGTTGGTCGATACGCGTTACAGCCAACGGGCGCGCTTGAACAGCCGATACAACCCGACGCACACCGCACCCACCCCGACGATCATCGCGGGGTAGGCCCACGGCTTGTCCAGCTCGGGCATGTGGGTGAAGTTCATGCCGTACCAGCTGGTGATCAGGGTCGGGGCGGCCAGCAGCGCCGCCCACGCACCGAGGCGCTTGACCGTCTCGCCCTGGGCCAGGGTTACCAGCGACAGGTTCACGCTCAGTGCCGTACCCAGCATCTCGCGCAGGGTGTCGATCACATCACTGATGCGCACGGCGTGGTCGTGCACGTCGCGGATGTACAGCTTCACTTCGTCGGGGATCAGCTCGCCGGGATAGCGGCGCAGCTGCGCCAGCACGTCCTGCAGCGGTGCGACCGCCATCCGCATCTTGTTGAGTTCGCGCTTGAGCTCGTAAAGGCGTACCACCGTGGTGCGTTTGTAACTGTCGGCGAAGATGTCCTTCTCCAGCGAATCCAGCGTGTCGCGGAAGTCGGTGGTGATCGGCAGGTAGTTGTCGACCACGAAGTCCAGCACGGCATACAGGCAGTAGGAGGCGCCCATGGTCAGCAACTGCGGTTCGCGTTCCACCCGGGCGCGGACCGGGGCGTAGGACAGCGATGCGCCGTGGCGCACGGTCACCAGGAAGCGCGGGCCGAGGAAAGCGTGTGTTTCGCCATACTCGATGCGGTCCTGCACGCGTTGCGCGGTGGTCACCACCACGAACAGGGAATTGCCGTAGGCCTCTACCTTGGGCCGCTGGTGGGCGTTGCGTGCATCGTCTATGGCCAGGTCGTGCAGGCAGAATTCCTCCTGCAGCTTGAGCAGCACCGCGTCGGCCGGGTCGTAAAGGCCCACCCACACAAAACCGTTCTTGCTGGCGATCACATCGCTGATCGCATCCAGCGCGATGTCGTGTCGCTTGCCCTGGTCGTCGTAGTGAACGCAGTTGATGACACAGGTCGGGTTGGAGGCGGCGGCGTGTTCCATGAGCGATATCCTGCGTCAGCGATGCGTGACAGCTGGGTCACGACGGCCGAGCGTCCAGGCCAGCGCCACGTGCAGCGGCAAGAGCAGCACGATCCACTGCAGGTTCACCTGCGCCTGCAGGGTCAGCCAGTGCAGTACCAGGCCGAGCAGGGAGAGCAGGGCAACCGCCCACAAGGTGCAGCGGAACCAGGCGCCGGGCACGCGTGCGCGCAGCAGCGTCACCGCGCCGGGAAGCAGCAGCAGGCACAGCGGCGAGAGCTGCAGCAGGTTGCGGTTGGCCCAGGCGGCGTGGTGCGCGCTGAAGCCCCACAGGTAGGCCAGCAGGACGCCGGCAATCCCGCAGAACAGCCACAGCGGCAGGGCCAGCGCGGCCAGCAGGCGCCGGCGGCGGCGCAGGGCCAGCACGCCGGCAGCCAGCACCAGCCCGCACAGCAGCCACGGCCACCAGCGGCGCGCGGATTCAGCCGGTTCCGGGGCGATGCGGTGTGGCAGCAGCTCCAGCTCTTCCTGCACCAGCGGGCGGCCGTCGCTGTTGCGCACCTCGCGCAGCGCGTCGGCCAGGCGCATCGGCACGAAGGCTTCCTGCCACCGCGACAGCGGCTGGTCGGCGAACGGGCCGAGCCCGATGTCGAAGCCCAGCCACATCCACGGGGCCGGCGAGGCCAGCCGCACCGATTCGCTGCGGTAGGTGTTGCCGCGCGAACGGCCGGACAGCTGCGAGTGCAGCCCGCCGCCGAGCGCACCATCGATCGCATCGCGCACCATGGTGGCGCAGTTGGCGGTGTAGTAGTCGTAGCGGTAGCGCGCGTTTTCCGGCTTGGCGCGCTCGGCCAGCGACGCAGCAAGCGCACGCGCCTGCTCCGGGCTGAGGTCCAGCCACTGCAGGTTGGCGCCGCGGCCGCTGTCGCGGTAGTAGGAGAGGTCCTGGTCCAGCGGCAGCGCCACCAGGTAATACATCATCTCGCCGCGCAGGAAGCGGCCGACGAAGTCCGGTTCGCTGGGGTCGAAATAGCCGAAGTTGTACGAGGTGGCATCGCCGGTAACCGGGTCCTCGACCACGATCGCGTCATGCCCGAAGCGCTCGAAGAAGATGCTGCCCGGCTGCATGGTCACGATGCCGATGCGCGGTGGCGGCGCTTCGGCGGGCGGCGCGGCGGCGCTGGCCGCCGAAGGTCCAGGCGCTGCCTGTGCCAGTGCGACCAGCGGCAGGCCGGACACACTGGCCAGGAACAGGAGGAACAACAGGCGGCACAACGGCCACCGCGTCAGCAGGGGCCGCATGGCGTGGGTCAATCCTCGATGATGGCGTCGGGCGGCAGCACGGTCACATGGAACGCCTGCACGCGGCGGGCATCGGCGCGCGCCACCCGGAACACGAAGCGGTCCAGGGTCAGCTCGTCGCCGGTTTCGGGCAGGTGCCCGATCGCCTCGGTGACCAGGCCACCGATGGTGTCGTAGTCGTCGTCCGGGAACGCGGCGCCGAAACGCTCGTTGAAATCCCCGATCGGGGTCAGCGCGTCGACCACGTACTGGCCGTCGGCCTGGATCGCGATCTGCGCGGTGTGGTCTTCGGCTTCATCATGCTCGTCATCGATCTCGCCGACGATCTGCTCCAGCACGTCCTCGATGGTGACCAGCCCGGCGACACCGCCGTACTCGTCCACCACGATCGCCATGTGGTTGCGCGAGAGCCGGAATTCCTTGAGCAGCACGTTGAGCTTCTTGGCTTCGGGAATCAGCACCGCCGGGCGCAGCAGCTCGCGCACGTTGGCCGGCCCGTTGTCGGCGACCACGCCGCGCAGCAGGTCCTTGGCCAGCAGCACGCCGAGGATGTCGTCCTTGTTGTCACCGTGCACCGGGAAGCGCGAATGGCCGGATTCGACCACCTGCTTCATCAGTTCAAGGAAGGGGGCTTCCACCGGCAGCGAGACCATCTGCGAACGCGAGATCATCACGTCGCCCACGGTCAGTTCCGCCACCGAGACCGCGCCCTCCATCATGCGCAGCGTGTCGGCGGCAATCAGGCCGTCTTCGTGCGCGGAGTGCAGTACCGCCACCAGCTCGTCGCGGGTGTGGGGTTCGCCGGAGAAGGCAGACGTCAGGCGTTCAAGCCAGCTGCGCTTCTTCTCATTTTGCTCCGGAACGGAGCCACTACTGTCGTCTTCAGACATCTCTGCAAAAAAGGCACCCGGCGAGCCGGGCGTTGGCGCCAGTCTAGCAGGATGCGGGCCGCTGTCAGCGCCCGCCCGGCGGGGTGTTCACGGACGGGGTCATGGCGCCGGCCGGCGCTGCCGGGGTGTCGGCCGGGACTTCGTCCTCGGCGGGCAGGTCCAGGCTGTAGGTGCAGCCGGCCAGGGTCTTGCCGGGGTGGGTCTTGACCGTGGACAGGCTCAGGATGATCGACTCGATCATCGGTTCGCCGGTGCGCGGATCGGTCACGTCCCGGCTGACCACCTCACGGCCGGCCATGAACTTGTCCGGGTTGTCCACGCCGTCTTCCAGGGCCAGGGTCTTGGCCATCGGGCGGGGATCGGGCACATCCAGGATCGCCATGATGCTGGCCCCGGACACCGCCACGTATTCGGTGCGCTGGCCGAACACCGTCAACGGCGTGGCCAGGCGGTACTCACTCATGAACTGGTTGTTCTGCGGCAGCGGCTGCATGCCGTTGGCCACTGCCTTGAGCGGGTCGGCCACGACCGGGGCGACCGCGTCGTAGTCGGCCACGCGCTGGCGGCACTCGATCAGCGCGGCAAGGTCCAGCGGCGCGGCGGCAGGGGCGGCTGGGGCGGCCGTTGTCGGGGCGGCGGCCATGGCAGGGGTGGAAAACAGGGCCAGCAGGCACAGGCAGGCGGGGCGTGCGAAGGTCATGCAGGAAACGTCCGTCAGGGGCGGCGGCTCAGCGCTCGCCGGCGTAGGGGTCGGCGATGCCGAGGTCGGCCAGGATCTCGCGCTCCAGCTGTTCCATGGCTTCGGCTTCCTTGTCGTCCTCGTGGTCCCAGCCCAGCAGGTGCAGCACCCCGTGCACGGTCAGGTGCGCGTAGTGGGCGTTGAGCGCCTTGGCCTGTTCCTTCGCTTCGGCGGCCACCACCGGCGCGCAGATCACCAGGTCGCCCAGCAGCGGGAACTTGACCCCCTTGGGCAGGCCCTCGGGCAGCTCGGCGGGGAAGCTGAGTACGTTGGTGGCGTAGTCCTTGCCGCGGTAGTGCCGGTTCAGCGACTGGCCCTCCTTGGCGTCGACCACGCGGATGGCCAGGTCGGCCTCGCGGATGCGGCCGTTCAGTGCCGCAGCCACCCATCTGCGGAAACTCACCGCCGACGGCAACCCGGCACGGGGCAGGGCGTAGCTGACGGCGACATCGAGTCGAATGGGGCCTTTGGTCATGGCGGTTCCGGTACTTCGGGTTCTATCGGGAAACCACAGTATCGCGCGTGTGGCGCCGCGCCGCGATGGCCGCGCTCATTCGGCGCCCGGCTTGACCTGCTGCAGGTCGCGGCGGTCGTAGGCGCTGACGATGCGCGCCACCAGCGGGTGGCGCACCACGTCGCGGGCCTCGAAGAAGGTGAAGCTCACCCCGTCCACGTCGCGCAGCACCTCGATGGCATCGCGCAGGCCGGACTTCACGTGCTTGGGCAGGTCGGTCTGGGTCAGGTCGCCGGTGACCACGGCGGTGGAGCCGAAGCCCAGCCGGGTCAGGAACATCTTCATCTGCTCGACGGTGGTGTTCTGCGCTTCGTCCAGGATCACGTACGCATCATTGAGCGTGCGTCCACGCATGTACGCCAGCGGCGCAATCTCGATGACGTTCTTCTCCAGCAGCTTGATCACCTTTTCCACGCCCAGCATTTCATACAGCGCGTCGTACAGCGGGCGCAGGTACGGATCGACCTTCTGGCTCAGGTCGCCGGGCAGGAAGCCCAGCTTCTCGCCGGCTTCCACCGCCGGGCGCACCAGGATCAGGCGCTGCACCCGCGATTCGTTCAACGCATCCACCGCGCTGGCCACGGCCAGGAAGGTCTTGCCGGTACCGGCCGGCCCAATGCCGAAGTTGATGTCGTGAGTGGTGATCTGGTGCAGGTAGCGCGCCTGGTTGGCACCACGCCCGCGCACGGTGCCGCGCTTGACCTTGATGGTGACTTCCTGCGCTTCGTAGCTGCGCTCCACCAGGTGTTCCACGTTGGCCTGGTTCAGGCGCAGGTGGATGGCGTGGCTGTCGAAGGGCGTCTCGGCCGCCTCCAGGTACAGCGCTTCGATCAGCGCCTGTGCTTCCTCGGCCACGGCCTTCGGGCCGGTGACCCGGAAGACGTGGCCGCGGTTGGCGATTTCCACGCCGAGCTTGAGTTCGATCTGGCGCAGGTGCTCGTCGAAGGGGCCGGCCAGGTTGGCAAGGCGTTCGTTGTCTTCCGGGGCCAGGGTGAAGTCGCGGTGTGCCAGTGCGGTCATTGCGTCCGGCGGCGACGGTCGTCATGGCCGTGCCGCAAGTTGGGGATAGGAAGGACAGGGTAGCGCGGGCGTGCAGGCCTCGCCACAGCAGCGCGGTTCTCCACAGCGGCTGTGCAGCAGCAGTGCAGCAACCTGTGGATAGTCTCTGACGGCCCTACTGCCGCAATGCTGTCGCGTGCGTGGTCAAAAAAGCGACATCTAGCTCGGGGTTTTCCACACCGCTTGTGGGCGGTTGCGCGGGAAAGGTGTGGATAAGCGGCCGTACCCCCTGCGGCGCAATGGCTGCGGAAGGGTGATCATTTCATGACCAGTGCGCGGACCCGCTGGCACGCGTGACCGATCCTTCACGGGTGCATGCGCAAGGTGACCTCTTCTTCCCCCGCCGTGCCCTGCCGGAGCCGCGTCGATGTCCGCAGCCAGCTACCTGTCCATGCGTGGGGTGTTCCTCGCCGGCGCGGGACTGCTGCTGTCGGCGTGCCGGCAGGAGCCGCCGGCCGCGCTCGGTACCTTGGAGTGGGACCGCATTACCGTGCCGGCGCCCGCGGCGGAAACCATCGTGGCCATCCGGGTTCACGAAGGCCAGCAGGTGGCCGCCGGGGCGGCGCTGCTGCAGCTGGAGCCGATCCGCACCGCCGCCCAGCTGCAGGCACTGGAAGCGCAGGCCAGCCAGGCCGGGCAGGCCCTGCAGGAACTGCGTGAGGGCCCTCGCCGTGAAGACATCGACCAGGCGCGGGCCAACCTGGCGTCGGCACGCGCGCAGGCCGTCGACGCGTCGGCCTATTACCGCCGTCTGCAGCCGCTGGGTCGGCAGCAACTGGTGGCCGCTGCCGACGTGGACCGCGCGCGGGCGGCCGCCGGCAGCGCGCAAGGCGCGGTGCAGGCGGCCGAACAGGCGCTGCTGGCGCTGGAACACGGTACCCGCGTGGAGCAGGTGGCCCAGGGCGAAGCCGCCCTGCAGTCGGCACAGGCCCAGGCCGCGGCGCAGGCAGTGACGCTGCGCAAGCTCGACCTCGTTGCCCCGCGCGCCGGGCGCGTCGATGCGCTGCCCTACCGGCTGGGCGACCAGGCGCCGGTGGGGGCCCCGCTGGTGGTGCTGCTGGTTGGCGACCGCCCTTACGCCCGGGTGTACCTGCCTGAGCCACTGCGCCTGAAGGCGCGGGTGGGGCAGGCGGCCCAGATTCACCTGCAGGGTCGCGACGGCGCGTTTGCCGGCCATGTGCGCAGCATCCGCAGCGATCCCGGCTTCACGCCGTACTACGCGCTCAGCGGCGACGACGTGTCGCGGTTGAGCTGGCTGGCGGAAATCGAACTGGACCGCGCCGACGGGAGCGCGCCGCTGGCGGACCTGCCCGCCGGCGTGCCGGTGCGGGTGGTGTTTTGAACGCCGCCGAACCGGCGATCCGCGCGCGCGGGCTGACCAAGCAGTTTGGATCGCTGGTGGCGGTGGATCATGTCGACCTCAGCGTGCCGCGCGCCAACGTCTATGGGTTCCTGGGGCCGAATGGCTCGGGCAAATCAACCACCATCCGCATGCTGTGCGGCCTGCTCACCCCGAGCGCGGGCGAGATCGAAGTGCTGGGCCTGCGCATACCGGAGCAGGCCGAGGCGCTGCGCCGGCGCATCGGCTACATGACCCAGCGCTTTTCGCTGTTTGAAGACCTCACCGTGCGCGAGAACCTGGAGTTCCTGGCGGCGGTGCAGGACATCCCGCGCGCCCGGGCGCGGCAGCGCATCGATGAGTTGCTGGAGCACTACCATTTCCAGGACCGCCAGAAGCAGTTGGCCGGCACCATGAGCGGCGGCCAGAAGCAGCGGCTGGCACTGGCCGGTGCCGTGATCCACGCGCCGGAGCTGTTGTTCCTGGACGAGCCGACCAGTGCGGTGGACCCCGAGTCGCGGCGCGATTTCTGGGAAAAGCTCTTCGACCTGGCGGACGCCGGCACCACCTTGCTGGTGTCCACGCATTACATGGACGAGGCCGAGCGCTGCCACCGTCTGGCCATCCTCGACCAGGGGGTGCTGGTGGCCGATGGCAGCCCGGCCGAACTCACCGCCGCACTGCAGGGGCGCACCCTGGAAGTGCATGCGGCGCAGCCACGACAAGCCCAGCGGGCGCTGGCAGGCCTGCCCGGGGTGCTCAGCGTGGCGCAGATCGGCAATACGCTGCGCGTGCTGCTGGACAGCGGCGACGATGCCGAAGCGCGCCTGCAGCAGGCGCTGCGCGCTGCCGGGCAGGGGGCGGAGGTGGTGCGCAGCGCCGCCAACCTGGAAGACGTGTTCGTCTCGGCCACGCGCGGCCGCGAGACGCCTGCCGCGGCCGGGGCCACGCCATGAACCTGCGGCGGCTGTGGGCGATCGTGCTCAAGGAGTTGCGGCAGATGCGCCGCGACCGCATCACCCTGGCCATGATCGTCGGCATCCCGGTGATGCAGTTGGTGCTGTTCGGCTATGCGATCAACCTCAACCTCCGCCACCTGGAGACCGGCATCGCCGACCAGGCCGGCAGCGCGGCCTCGCGCGCGCTGCTGGCCGACATGGTGGCCACCGGGGTGATCGCCCCGACCCTGCACGTGGACACTCCCGACCAGTTGATGACCGCGCTGCGGCGCGGGCAGGTCAGCATCGGCATCGTGGTGCCGCCTGATTTCGAGCGACGCCGGTTCGACGGCCGTGAGGCGGTGCAGGTGCTTGTGGATGGCAGCGATACCGTCGTGCAGAGCGCGGCGGTCCAGCTGGCCCAGGTGCCGCTGGACACCCGGCCGGTGCGCAACGACCGGCCACTGCGCGCGGGCGCATCGGGTGCGGCCGGGCAGATCAGCGTGGTGGCGTTCTACAACCCGCAGCGGCGCTCGGCGATCAACATCGTGCCCGGCCTGATCGGGATCATCCTGACCATGACCATGGTGATGTTCACCGCCGTGGCGATCGTGCGCGAACGCGAGCGCGGCAACATGGAATTGCTGATCGCCACGCCACTGAGCCGCAGCGAGCTGATGGTCGGCAAGGTGCTGCCGTATGCGGTGATCGGCCTGGTCCAGACCACGCTGGTGCTGCTGCTGGGGATGTGGCTGTTCGAGGTGCCGGTGCGCGGCAGCGTGCTGGATGTCTACCTGGCGGCGGTGCTGCTGATCACCGCCAACCTGGCGTTGGGCCTGTTGATCTCGACCCGCGCGCAGTCGCAGTTCCAGGCCATGCAGATGACAATGTTCGTGTTCCTGCCATCGATCCTGCTGTCGGGTTTCATGTTCCCGTTCGCCGGCATGCCGCGCATCGTGCAGTGGCTGGCCGAGATCCTGCCGCTCACCCATTTCCTGCGCCTGGTGCGCGGCATCATGCTGCGCGGCGCCCGCTGGTGGGAACTGTGGCCGGAGGTGCTGGCACTGCTGGGCTTCATCGTGGTGATGATGACCCTGGCCATCCTGCGGTTCCGCAAGCGCCTGGATTAGCGCGCATGCCGACCAACGGTCGGCATCTACCCGGTAGGTACCGACCGTTGGTCGGTACGTGGGCTCACGCGATGACCAGCCGTCCGCGCAGCGAATTGCTGTACGCCTCGGTGATCTCCACATCGACCAGCTGGCCGACCAATCGCGCCTGCCCCGGGAAATTCACCGACCGCATGTTCTCGGTCTTGCCGGTGAGCTCATTCGGATCGCGGCGCGACGGACCTTCCACCAGCACCGTCTGCACCGTGCCGACCATCGCATGGGAGATGGCGGCTGCCTGCTCGTTGATCCGGGCCTGCAGGCGCGACAGCCGCGCGTGCTTCTCCGCATCGCTGATGGTGTCCTCGAGGTCGGCTGCGGGCGTGCCCGGTCGGCGCGAATAGATGAAGGAGAAGCTGTGGTCGAAGCCTACGTCCTCGATCAGCTTCATGGTCTTCTCGAAGTCCGCGTCCGTCTCGCCAGGGAAGCCGACGATGAAGTCCGAGCTGATCGAAATGTCCGGGCGTACTGCGCGCAGCTTGCGGATCTTGGCCTTGAATTCGAGCGCGGTGTAGCCGCGCTTCATCGCCGACAGCACCCGGTCGCTGCCAGCCTGCACCGGCAGGTGCAGGAAATTGGCCAGCTGCGGCACGTCGCGGTAAGCATCCACCAGCGAATCGCTGAACTCCAGCGGGTGCGAGGTGGTGAAGCGGATGCGGTCCACCCCGTCGATCTCGGCGATGGTACGGATCAGCAGGCCGAGGTCGGCAAACTCGCCGTCCCCATAGGGACCGCGGTAGGCATTGACGTTCTGGCCCAGCAGGTTGATCTCGCGCACGCCCTGCGCGGCCAGCTGCGCCACTTCCACCACCACGTCCTCGAACGGGCGGCTGACCTCGGTGCCACGGGTGTAGGGCACCACGCAGAACGAACAGTACTTGGAGCAGCCTTCCATGATCGACACGAACGCCGAACCGCCTTCGGCCCGCGGCTCGGGCAGGCGGTCGAACTTCTCGATCTCGGGGAAGCTGATGTCCACCTGCGATTTGCCCGATTCGCGCCGCTGGCGGATCAGCTCGGGCAGGCGGTGCAGGGTCTGCGGGCCGAACACCAGGTCCACATGCGGGGCGCGTTTGATGATCGCTTCGCCTTCCTGGGAGGCCACGCAACCGCCCACGCCGATGATGACGCCTCGGCCGTTGTTCTTCAGCGCCTTCCAGTAGCCCAGCTGGCTGAACACCTTCTCCTGCGCTTTCTCGCGGATCGAGCAGGTGTTCATCAGCAGCACGTCGGCTTCGGCCGGGTCGTCGGTCAGCTCCAGGCCTTCTTCGGCGGCAAGTACGTCGGCCATTTTGGTCGAGTCGTACTCGTTCATCTGGCAACCGTGGGTCTTGATGTACAGCTTGCCGCGCACGGGGCCGGTCACCTGCGGCCGGGAACCGGGCAGGGGCAGCAGGTCGGGGCGGGGCGAATCGATGGCAGGCACCGCGGTGCCGGCCGAGGTCGGCAGGGTCGAAGCTGGCGTCCCGGTCATGGCGCTTATTCCAGTCGGGTGGGCGGGCAGGCAGCCGGGGAGGGCTGCCGGGTAGCCGTCCATTGTACCCCGGGCGCCAGGGCGGGAACGACGCGTTGGCGGGGGCTGAACTTCGGAACGAACATGGGTCCTGGCGGCTTTGAGGGCTTCGGGGACTTGGGCCGCGCTGCGCGCGGTTGCCACGCATGGCGTGGCACTACTTGGCAAAGGGAGGCGAAACGGGGACACTCCGCCCCATGAAGGGGATCTTGGGGATCGCTGCGCTGGCCTTGGCTGCGCTGACCGCTGTGCCGGCCAGTGCGGGCACCCTGTACAAGTGTGTTGGCGCGGACGGCATTCCCAGCTATGTCAGCAAACGCATTGCCGGCACCAGCTGCAGCGTGGTCAGCAACTACCGTCCCGACCGCAGCGCCCCGCGCCGTTACGTTCCGCCACCGTCTCCAGCCCCTGTGCCCGCCCCTGCGGTCGTGGCAACCGCTGCGCCGGTCCAGGACGGTGCCGCGTCCGGCACCGCGCTGGCCCCGAGCCCGGCCCCCGCCCAGGCCGCCACCGTGCTTACTGCCGCGCCGGCGCCGGCGGCCCGCACCGGCAAGGCGCAGCGCGTGGTCAACGGGCAGGTCTACTCGTACATGAAGGATGGCGTGCGGCATTACACCAGCCGCCGGCCCGCGCAGATGGCCAGCCTGGGCCAGGTCCGCACCATCCATTACAGCTTCATCGAGCGCTGTTATGCCTGCGGTGCCAGTCCGGGCGTGAACTTCGGTTCGGTCCGCCTCAACACCACCGCCTTCCAGGCAGAGATCGCGTCAGCCGCGCGCGAGTTCGGGGTGGAGGAGGCGGTCGTCCGCGCCATCATCCACGCCGAATCGGCTTACAACCCGACCGCGCTCAGCCGCGCCGGCGCACAGGGTTTGATGCAGCTGATGCCGCCGACCGCGCGCCGTTTCGGCGTGACCGATTCCTATGATGCGGCGCAGAACATCCGCGGCGGCGTGCAGTACCTGTCGTGGCTGCTCAAGCGGTTCAATGGCAACCTGACCCTTGCCGCTGCCGGGTACAACGCAGGCGAGGGCGCGGTGGATCGTCATGGTGGCGTGCCGCCTTACAGCGAGACGCAGTACTACGTGAAGCGCGTCGCCCTGCTCGCCGACCGCTACCGCGGCGCCACCGCCTCCACGCAGTAATCCCCGTCCGCTTTCGACCGCATCGCGAAGGCCGGCCAACGCCCGGCACTGCAGATGTGGGCGCTTCCCTGGCAGCGCCGGCCGTTGGCCGGCCCTCGTGGTGCGACCACCATTGTGTCGCCGAGTCAGGTTCCGCTATAGTCGATCAGGATTCATTGTGGACTGGCCCCCACCGGTCTACTGGCAGCCTCAAGCTACCTAAATCAATATCGGAGTGCCGGATGGCCAACGATGGGGTAAACGATCCAGTCAACACTGGACGTCGACGATTTCTTTCCGCAACCACCGCAGTGGTGGGAGCAGTCGGCGTCGGTTTCGCCGCAGTTCCGTTCATCAAGTCCTGGAATCCCAGCGCCCGCGCCAAACTGGCCGGTGCCCCTGTGCTTGCCGACATCAGCGCCCTGCAGGAAGGCCAGCGACTGGTCATGGAGTGGCGTGGACAGCCGATCTGGATCGTCAAACGGTCCAAGGCCATCCTTGACGCCCTGCACGGGCTGGATGGGCGGCTGAAGGATCCTGCGTCGGAGAACAAGGACCAGCAGCCGGACTACGTGCTCAAGCAGAACCCCGAATTCCGCGCGATCAAGGCCGAGGTCTCGGTGCTGGTCGGGCTGTGCACCCACCTGGGCTGTTCGCCGGAAATGGTGGCCGAGATCCGCCCCGAGCCGTTCGATCCGGAATGGAAGGGCGGCTACTTCTGCCCCTGCCACAAATCCCGGTTCGACATGTCCGGTCGCGTCTTCGATGGCGTCCCGGCGCCGATCAACCTGCTGGTGCCGCCGCACCATTACCAAGACGACAGCACCATCATCATCGGCGTCGATCCTCAGGGGGCAGCCTGATCATGGCCAACATCCTTTCCCGTACCGCCACCGGCGTCGCCGACTGGGTCAACGCGCGCGCGCCCGGGCTGATGCCGGTGTACCGCAAGCATGTGAGCGAGTACTACGCGCCGAAGAACTTCAATATCTGGTACTACTTCGGTTCGCTGGCGCTGCTGATCCTGGTCAACCAGATCGTGACCGGCATCTTCCTCACGATGCACTACAAGACCAGTGCGCTGGAAGCCTTCAACTCCGTTGAATACATCATGCGGGACGTGGAGTGGGGCTGGCTGATCCGCTACATGCACTCCACCGGAGCCTCGCTGTTCTTCATCGTGGTCTACCTGCACATGTTCCGCGGCCTCATGTACGGCAGTTACCAGAAGCCGCGCGAGCTGGTGTGGATCCTGGGCATGCTGATCTACCTGGTGCTGATGGCCGAAGCCTTCATGGGCTACGTGCTGCCGTGGGGCCAGATGTCGTTCTGGGGCGCCAAGGTGATCATCTCGCTGTTCGGCGCCATTCCGGTGATCGGCAACGGGCTGACCGAATGGATCATGGGCGATTACCTGCCCAGTGATGCCACCCTCAACCGGTTCTTCGCCCTGCACGTGATCGCGCTGCCGCTGGTGCTGCTGTTGCTGGTGGTGCTGCACCTGGGCGCGCTGCACGAAGTGGGGTCGAACAACCCCGACGGCGTGGAGATCAAGAAGGGGCCCAAGGGCAACCGCTGGTCGGCCACCGCGCCCACCGACGGCATTCCGTTCCACCCGTACTACACGCTCAAGGACGGGGTCGGCGCCGGCTTCCTGCTGATCATCGCGGCCTTCATCATCTTCTTCGCGCCCGGCTTTGGCGGCCTGTTCCTGGAGCACGACAACTTCACCGAGGCCAACCGCCTGGTCACGCCCGAGCACATCAAACCGGTGTGGTACTACACGCCGTACTACGCGATGTTGCGCGTGGTGCCCAACAAGCTCGGCGGCGTGATCGTGATGTTCTCGGCCATCGCCATCCTGTTCCTGGTGCCGTGGCTGGACAAGGCGCGAGTGAAGTCCTACCGCTACCGCGGCTGGTTGTCGCGCGCGCTGCTCGGCGTGTTCGCGGTGTGCTTCATCTGGCTGGGTGTGATCGGTTCCGGGCCCGGTACCGATGCGCATGAAACCTATGTCGGCCGCGTGCTGACCTTCCTGTACTTCGCCTTCTTCATCACCATGCCGCTATGGACCAAGCTGGACAGGACCTTGCCGGTACCGGACCGGGTGACCACGCATGACTGACCACTGGATTGTCCGGCTGGCCTGCGCGGCCGCCCTGTTGCTGGCCAGCACCGTGGCCGGCGCCGCCGAAGGCGGCAAGACCCTGCAGGCCGGCAACGACCTGGGCGACCGTGCGTCGCTGCAGCGCGGCGCGCAGCTCTACATGAACTACTGCTCCGGCTGCCATGCGCTGAAGTACCTGCGCTATTCGCGGATGGCGCAGGACCTGGGCCTGACCGAAGAAGAGGTGATGAACAACCTCAACTTCACCGGCGTGCCGATCGGCGAGCCGGTGCCGGTGACGATGCCCAAGGCGGAAGCCGAGAAGTGGTTCGGCAAGATGCCGCCGGACCTCAGCCTGATCTCACGGGTGCGTGGCAGCGACTGGGTCTATACCTACCTGAAGTCGTTCTACCTGGATCCCAGCCGCCCGCTGGGCTGGAACAACGCGCTGTTCCCCAACGCCTCCATGCCCAACCCGCTGTGGGAAATGCAGGGCATGCAGCACGCCGTGCACGGCAAGCCGGAAGCGCCGGGTGCGGACGCGCCGGTGACCGGGCTCACGCTGGCACAGCCTGGCAATGTTGACCCGGGGCAGTACGACCAGGCAGTGCGGGACATCACCAACTTCCTGGAGTACGCGGGTGAACCCGCGGCGCTGAAGCGGCAGAAGCTGGGCGTGTGGGTGATCCTGTTCCTGGCACTGCTGACCTTCCTGGCCTACCTGCTGAAGAAGGAGTACTGGAAGGACGTGCATTGATCGATACGGCGTAAGTCGATCGGCCTATTGGCTTTTGTGATGGGCAGTTGCACACTCGGGTACTGTGACGACTGTCGGCAATGGGCCGGCAGCGCCGATGCGACCGGCGGATACCGATCGCTGGAGAGCCTTTGATGGCGGCGAGCGTACGCATGCGGAACACCCTGACGCTGTTTTCCTCGAACGACGACGTGCTGTGCCATCGCGTGCGCCTGGTGCTGGCCGCCAAAGGCGTTACCTACGATTTCGTGCCCGTCGACCCGCAGAACCCGCCCGAGGATCTGATCGACCTCAATCCGTACCACTCGGTGCCCACGCTGGTAGAGCGCGAGCTGGTGCTGTACGCGGCTTCGGTGGTCAGCGAATACCTGGACGAACGCTACCCGCACCCGCCGCTGATGCCGGTGGACCCGCTCTCGCGTGCGCGGATCCGGCTGGCGATGCTGCGCATTGAACACGACTGGGTACCGCAGGTGCAGGCGATCCAGCTCGGCAACAAGACCCAGGCCGAGGCGGGGCGCAAGCGGTTGAAGGAACTGCTGACCAGTGCGGTGCCGCTGTTCAAGGCCAGCAAGTTCTTCCTCAACCCGGAAATGAGCCTGGCCGATTGCGCCATGGCGCCGATCATCTGGCGCCTGCAGTCGCTGGACGTGCCGTTGCCCAAGGATGGCAAGTCCATCGAGGATTACGGCAACCGCATTTTCCGCCACCCGGGCTTCATCCGCAGCCTGACCGACCAGGAAAAGAAGCTGCGCGACCTGCCGGCCTGACCGGCGGTTCGCTGCATCGGCGCTTTACGCCGGGGGACGTGCATGCTGACCGCTGCACGGGTGGGCGCGTACACTTGTCACATTTCCGCGGCACCCCACAATGACTGAAGACACTTTCCGCATGACCAGCCATCGCCCCTACCTGTTGCGGGCGCTGGTGGAATGGATCAACGACAACGACCTGACCCCGCATATCCTGGTCGACGCTGGCATGCCTGGCGTACAGGTGCCGCAGAGTGCGGTGAAGGACGGTCGCGTGGTTCTCAACATCGCCGAGCGCGCGGTGGTGCGGCTGCACATCGACAACGAGAGCGTGAGCTTCTCGGCCCGCTTCTCGGGCACCAGCTACCCGGTGCAGGTGCCGATCTCGGCCGTGCTGGCCGTCTACGCCCGCGAAACCGGGCAGGGCATGGCACTGCCGGATGATATTCCCGGCCACGAGCCGAGCCCGGACGATACCCTGCCGCCGGATGACACGCCGACCCCGGATGACACCCCGCCCAAGCCGAGCGGTCGCCCGCACCTTCGGGTGGTCAAATAAGAGATCGCCGCCCTCGGGCGGCGATTTCGTTTCTACACGTCCTCGGCGCCGGTGGTGTCCACGCTGCGCCGGATCTCGCTGATGCGCGCGGCCGAGGGCCCGACGAAGGCCACCAGTTCATCGCCGCGAAGCACCATCCGCCCGGTATGGCGGTCGATGCCATCGTGGGAGTACTCGAAGCGGTAGGTGCGCTCCCAGCCCAGCCAGCCGTTGTCCTTGCGGCAGACGCGGATGCCACTGGCATGCACGGCCTGGTCCAGCCACTGCACGTCGGCGGCGCGGCAGGCGTTGCGGCCCAGTTCGATGGCGCGTTCGGCCGCGGCGCGCGAGGAGTTCCAGAAGGCGTAGGCGAACGCGCCGGCAATCATCAACAGGATAAGACTGGGCATCGGCGGCTCGGTGCGGAATCGGGGTCAGGAACGACCAAGATGGCGACGAACCGGCGCCGGATCAAGCCGGCGACCCGTCCTGCTTCTGCGGCTGCTGCGGTTGCGGGGCAGGCGATTGCGGTGGCGGTGGTGTGGGCCGCGGCGGCACGACGCGCGGGAAGGTGGGCTTTGGCGGCGGCGTCGTCGCCGGCACCCCGGGCTGGGCGGGTGCCGGCAGCGGGCCGGTGGCCGGCGCGGGCGATGGCGATGGCGGATAGCTGGGCGTCGACCCCATCGGCGAGGTCGCCACCAGTTTGAGCAGCGCCGCCCAGTCCTGCCGGTTGAAGTTGCACTCGTCTTCGCGTCCGGGGGTACAGCCCATGTCGTAGGGATCGCTGGAGGGGGCCGGGGGCAGCTGGATGCGGCCGCTGCGATCCAGCGACAGCTTGCGCATTGCCACCGTGTTCATCACATTGCCGCCGATCAGGTACAGCGTGTGGTCGCCGCCCATGTTCGCTGCGATCACCACCTCGCAGTGGGATTTCCAGTTCGCCACCGTACCGCCGCTGAGCTGTTGCACCAGCCCGGCGTAACTCAATGATTCGTTGCGGCCACGCAGGTAGCACAACAGGTCGCCGGGCGCGGGCTTTTCCTGCGCTGGATCCGCCATCCGGTACGGACCGGTGTTCTGGTAAGCGGCGCGGATGTAGTCGATGTGGCGCGGCGAACGGGTGAAGCCGGGCACTCCGGCGCGGCTCATCACCCAGGAGATGAAGGCGGCCGACCACGGGTTGTCGATCAGGAACGCACGACAGTCGCTGTCGGTGTAGCGCGAACCGAACGGCTCCATGCAGCTGGTGGCGCCAGGCTGGCTGCCCATCGGTCCCAGCGTGCCGCTGTCGCGCCAGTAGCCGACCACGCGCTGCCACGCGGGCATTCCGTCGTCGGCCAGGTATTCCCGTTCGGCCTCGCTGACGCCAAGGTTGCGCGCACGGCCTTCACCATCGATGAAGGGGCGGTACCACAGTCGGTGCTCGTTGCAGGCGGTCCGCACGATGCTCGCCGCCAGCGGGCTCAGACCGTAGCGCGGCGGGATGTCGCAGACCTCGGCAGCGGCGGCAGCGCCGGGAAGCAGCAGGAACAGGGGAGTCAGGCAGGCAAGCAGGGGCAGCGGGCGCATCCGCGCTCTCCGGGTGGGGGCACGGGAAGCGTCGCAGAGCCGGCAGGGGAAGCCCGTGAAGGCAGCGCTGCGCCACCGGTGTCGCCGGCAGGTACCCACCGTTGGTCGGTACGAATGCCCCGGTAGGTACCGACCGTTGGTCGGTACCCGATCAGGGCGGATCGCCGAGCTTCAACGACAGATCAATCGCCTGCACATGCTTGGTCAGCCCGCCAATCGAGATGCAATCGACGCCGTCCTCGGCAATTGCGCGCAGCCCGGCCAGGTCCACGCTGCCGGAAACCTCCAGCGGGATGCGTCCGGCGGCGATCCGCACCGCTTCACGGCGGCTGGCCGAGTCGAAGTCATCGATCAGGATCCGGTCGCACCCCACCGCCAGCGCTTCGCGCAGCTGCGAAAGGTCTTCCACTTCCACCACCAGCGGCAGCTGTGGCCACTGCGCCCGTGCGGCGTTGACCGCAGCGGTCAGCGAACCGGCGGCGCGGATGTGGTTTTCCTTGAGCATCACCGTGTCGTACAGGCCTTGGCGATGGTTGTCGCCGCCACCGCAGCGCACCGCGTACTTCTGCGCCGCGCGCAGGCCTGGCAGGGTTTTGCGGGTGTCCAGGATGCGCGTGCCGGTCCCGGTCACCGCCGCGACGTAGCGTGCGGTAGTGGTGGCGGTGCCCGACAGCGTCTGCAGGAAATTCAGCGAGGTGCGTTCGGCGCTCACCAGGCTGCGGTTGCGCCCGTGCAGGATCGCCAGCACGGTGCCGGCGGTCACCGCATCGCCTTCGGCCACCCGCCACTCGATCCGGACCTGCGGGTCCAAGGCCTGGTGGGTGGCATCGAACCACGGCCGGCCTGCGATCACCGCATCCTGCTTGCACAGCAGGTAGGCGCTGTCGGGGCGGTCCGGGAGCAGGGCGGCAGTCACATCACCCGGGCCGATGTCCTCGGCCAGGGCGCGGGCGACATCGGCCTGCACCTGGCCGGGATCAGGAGGCGTCAGCACGCTCAGGCTCATTACTTGGGAAAATCGGCAATCTGGGCGGTATCGATGGCTTCTTCCGGCAGCAGCACGGGAATGCCATCGTTGACGCGGAAAATCTGCTTGCGGTCGTGGGTCAGCAGCGCTTCGCGCACGGGTTGGACCAGCGGGGTGCCCTCGAGGTTGGTCACCGTGCCGGCGCCAATGGCCCGGTTGAGCGCGTCCAGGCCCTTGGAATCCAGCAGGGACAGGCGCTGGGCGGTGCGGGGCGCGCACAGGAGGTCGATGACTTTGCGATCCATGGGTTCTTCGTCTTGCGTGGAAGGCGGCTAGAATACGTCTTTAAGGCAGGTGACGGCCAATGACCCCCAACCAATCCGCGCCGCTCGTCGGCATCGTCATGGGTTCCCGCTCCGACTGGGAGACCATGCAGCACGCGGCGCAGAAGCTGGACGCGCTCGGTGTTCCCTACGAAGTGAAAGTCGTGTCGGCGCACCGTACGCCCGACGTGCTGTTCACCTACGCCGAACAGGCTGGCCCGCGCGGGCTGCGCGCCATCATTGCCGGTGCCGGCGGCGCCGCGCACCTGCCGGGCATGATCGCGGCCAAGACCGCGGTGCCGGTGCTGGGCGTGCCGGTGCAGTCCAAGGCCCTGAACGGCATGGATTCGCTGCTGTCGATCGTGCAGATGCCGGCCGGCATCCCGGTGGCCACCTTCGCCATCGGCAATGCCGGCGCCTCCAACGCCGCGTTGTTTGCCGCCGCCATGCTGGCGCCGGAGCAGCCGGCCATCGGCCAGGCGCTGGAGGGCTTCCGTTCCCGCCAGACCGAAGACGTCATGGCCCACGACGATCCGCGTCAATGACCACGGTGACCGTTGGCATCCTGGGCGGCGGCCAGCTGGCCCGCATGATGGTCCTGGCCGGCGCGCCGATGGGGCTGCGCTTTGAACTGTTCGACCCGGCCGCGGACGCCTGTGGCGGGCAGCTGGCGCCGCTGCAGGTGGCCGCGTTCGAGGACGAGGCCGCCCTGGCCGCGTTCGCCGAACGGGTGGACGTGGTGACCTTCGACTTCGAGAACGTGCCCGCCCGCAGCGCGCAGATCCTGGCCGACCGGGTGCCGGTGTACCCCAACCCCGACGCGCTGGCCGTGGCGCAGGACCGCCTGAGCGAAAAGACCCTTTTCCGCGAGCTCGGCATTCCGCTTCCGGCGTTCGCCGACATCGGCAGCCGCGACGAACTGGCCAGCCGGGTGGCCGAGTTCGGCCTGCCGTGCATCCTCAAGACCCGCCGCTTCGGTTACGACGGCAAGGGCCAGTTCCGCCTGCGCAGTGCGGGCGACATCGACGCGGCGTGGGATGCGTTGGGCGGGCAGGTGGCCCGCACCGGCCTGATCCTGGAGGGCTTCGTCGCCTTCGAGCGCGAAGTCAGCGTGGTCGCCGTGCGCGGCCAGGATGGCGAGTTCCGTGCCTGGCCGGTCACCGGCAACTGGCATGTGGATGGCGTGCTGTCGGCCAGCCTGGCCCCGGCGCAACTGACACCTGCGCAGCACGACGCCGCCATCGGCTATGCGCAGACGCTGGCCGAACGGCTGGATTATGTGGGGGTGTTCGCGCTGGAGCTGTTCTGTCGCGGCGAGGAGCTGCTGGCCAACGAGATGGCGCCGCGCGTGCACAACTCCGGGCACTGGACCATCGAAGGCAGCGAAACCTCGCAGTTCGAGAACCACCTGCGTGCCGTGGTGGGGTTGCCGCTGGGTGACACCCGCATGCTTGGCCATGCCTGCATGCTCAACTGGCTGGGTGAAATGCCCGATGCGGATGCCGTGCTGGCACAGCCTGGCGGGCACTGGCACGACTACGGGAAGGAGCCGCGCGACGGCCGCAAGGTCGGGCATGCCACGTTGCGCGAGGATGAGGCCGGAGCGTTGGCGGCTGCCCTTGAGGCAGTGGGGCAGCAGTTGGGTCGCCCGGACCAGGTGGCCCCTGTCGTAGCCGCCCTCCGCGATTGATGCGGCACGGTCACGACCAACGGTCGTGACCTACCGGGCGAAGCAGATCCGGTAGGTACCGACCGTTGGTCGGTACGAATGCCACGGTAGGTACCGACCGTTGGTCGGTACGCGCGTCAATCGCGCAACTGCGTGGCCACGAAATCCCAGTTGACGATTTTCCAGAATGCGTCCAGGTATCGGCCGCGTTCGTTCTGGTAATCGGTGTAATACGCGTGTTCCCACACATCGCAGGCCAGCAGCGGGGTGCTCTGGCCGGTCAGCGGGGTGCCGGCGTTACGGGTGGCCTGGATCGCCAGCGCGCCATTGGGGTGCTGCACCAGCCACACCCAGCCGGCGCCGAACACGCCCAGCGCGACCCGGTCGAATTCTTCGCGCAACCGCTTCGCGTCGCCGAAATGGCGGCTGATCAGTTCGCCCAGCCGCCCCTGCGGTTCGCCACCGCCGCGCGGGTGCAGGCACTGCCAATAGAACGCGTGGTTCCAGGCCTGGGCGGCCGCGTCGAACAGGCTGCCCTGGCTCTGCCGCACGATCTCTTCCAGCGGCAGCTCGGCCAGCTCGGTGCCCTCGATGCGTGCATTTACCGCATCCACGTAACCCCGGTGATGCTGGCCATGGTGGAGGTCCAGGGTGGTAGCCGACAGATGCGGCTGCAGGGCGGTGCGGTCGTAGGGCAGGCGGGGCAGTTCGAGGGGCATGGGTCGCTGCAGGCTGGAGACGGGGCGCCGGAGGCAGGGCCAGTAGGATTACAATGACCGTCTGGGAAGTCTATCCGACCGGCGAGGTCGGGTGTCCCGTGGCGCAGGGAGAGTCGTGGTGGCGGTAATGCAAGAGATCCAGGCCGAAGTGGACAAGTACCCCCTCGTGTTGTTCATGAAGGGCACCCCGCAGTACCCCATGTGCGGCTTCTCCAGCCGCGCCGTGCAGGCCCTGATGGCCGCCGGTGCCGTGTCGCTGCGCACCGTCAACGTGCTGGAACTGCCCGAGGTCCGGGCCAACCTGGCGCGCTTCTCCAACCTGCCGACGTTCCCGCAGCTGTTCATCAACGGGGAGCTGATCGGCGGCTGCGACATCATCCAGGAGCTGTTCGAATCCGGCGAACTCAAGCGGATCGTCGAAGAGGCATCTCAGCCGTGAGTGCGGTCCCGTCCGTTGCGGTCGGGACCGCATCGCTTGCCGATCGCGTCATCCTGGTGGCCGGTGCGGGTGGGGGTCTGGGCAGTGCCGCCGCCATTGCCTGCGCGGCCGCAGGTGCCACCGTGGTCCTGCTGGGGCGCAAGCCGCGCCGGCTGGACCGGGTCTATACAGCGGTGGAAGCGGTCGGCCCCGAGCCGCTGCTGTACCCGCTGGACCTGGAAGGGGCCACCCCGGACGACTACGCCACCCTGGCCGAGCGGTTGCAGTCCGAGCTCGGCCGGCTTGATGGCGTGCTGTACTGTGCCGCCGACTTTGCCGGCCTCACCCCGTTCGAACACGCCGACCCGGCCGCGTTCGCGCGGGCGGTGCATGTCAACCTGACCGCCCCGGCCTGGCTGGCCCAGGCCTGCCTGCCGCTGCTGCGCCAGCGCGACGATGCCGCGCTGGTGTTCACCGTGGACGATCCGGCCCGGGTAGGGCGGGCCTACTGGGGCGGCTATGGCGCCGCCCAGCACGGATTGCGCGGCCTGATCACCGCGCTGCACGACGAGCTGGCCAACAGCCCGGTGCGGGTCAGCGGCCTGCAGCCCGGCCCGATGCGCACCGCGCTGCGCGCCCGTGCCTACTCGATCGACGAAGACGGTATGGCCCGCGACCCGGTGGCCTGCGCTGCGGCGGCCGTCGAACTGCTCTCGGCCCAGGGCATCGCCCACCGCGGCACGGTGCTGGACCTGGCGTAACGGGCTGGAAACAGCCGCGACGTACCCTTCCCTGGAAGCGGTTACGCAAGAATTCGCTCCCTCGAACCTGAACACGAAAGAACGCCCGGCGGAGCACCCTGTTCAGCCAAATGTGAAGAACCCGTCACGATCGCGTTGTGATGGCGTGTGTTTTGTCGCCAAACGGTCATATAGCGGGCTTATCGTGTTAATCTAGTGTTAACCGTTGCGGCTGAAACCAGCCTGCGGCAAGGGAACCCAGATAAAAGTCCAGACAGCCGCTGAATGGCTGCTTGGGCGCGCTTTTTTTTCCGCCATCGCCAACTCGCATCGAGGCTACTCCCAATGATCGACCCACGCTGTCTCCGGATGTCCAAGCTCACCCTTGGCCTCATGGCAGTACTTGCTGCCGCCCCCGCCTTCGCCCAGAGCACCTCTGCCGGTGTCGGCGGCCAGGTAACGTCTGCCGCTGGCCAGCCTGTTGCTGGCGCCGAAGTCACCATCACGCACACCGAGTCGGGCACGGTCAGCCGCGCCACGACCGATGCTGCGGGTCGATACAACGCGCGCGGCCTGCGCGTGGGTGGTCCGTACACCATCACCATCAACAAGCCCGGTGAAGGCACCAAGACCGAAGAAGGCGTGTACCTGGGCGTGAACCAGACCGGTACCGTCAACGCTGCCCTGACCGGCGACGTTGCGGCGACCAACCTGGACGCCGTGCAGGTCGTGGCCGTGGCCGGTGGCTCGGAAGTGTTCAGCTCGACCAAGATGGGTTCGGGCACCAACATCAGCCAGCAGCAGATCGAGACCGCCCCGTCGATCGGCGGCAACATCCAGGACCTGATGCGTCTTGACCCGCGCGTGACCTTCATCGACCGCGCCTCGGGCTCGATCTCGGCCGGTGGCCAGAACCCGCGCTTCAACTCGATCAACATCGACGGCGTGTCCGCCAGCGACACCTTCGGCCTGGAAGGCAACAACATGCCGACCCGTCGCCAGCCGGTCGCGATGGAAGCCATCGAAGCACTGGACATCAACCTGTCCAACTACGACGTCAGCATCGCTGCCGCCGCCGGTGCCACCGTCAACGCGGTGACCAAGTCCGGTACCAACGATTTCCACGGCTCGGTCTACGGCACCTACCGTGACGGCGACTGGTTCGGCGACAACCCGGAAGGCCAGAAGTTCAACGGCTTCACCAAGGAAGAAACCTACGGCATGACCGTGGGCGGCCCGATCGTGAAGGACAAGCTGTTCTTCTTCGCCAACTACGAAAAGTTCAAGCAGGCCGCCCCGGGCGCCGACCTGAGCGGCACCGCGCTGGGCAAGGCCAACCCGCAGTTCACCCTGGCCGACGTGACCCGTGCGCAGCAGATTGCTGAAGGCTACGGCATTGCCGCCGGTGGCCTGGAAAGCAATGGCGATACGGAGATGGAAGAGTACGCGCTGAAGCTGGACTGGAACATCAGCGACAACCACCGCGCCAACATCCGTTACAGCAAGATCGACCAGAGCAAGCTGCGCATCAACGGCATGACCACCAGCTCGGCCTCGCTGAGCTCGTACTGGTACCAGCACGACAAGACCAACGAGAGCTACGTCGCCCAGCTGTTCAGCGACTGGTCCCCGAACTTCTCGACCGAGCTGAAGGCTTCGTACCGCGAGTACTCGGCGATCCGTAATGTCTCGACCGACGCGCCGAGCATCCGCATCTTCTTCGGCGGCACTCCGGCTGCCCCGAGCGGCGACTCGCTGTACCTGGGTACCGAAGTCAACTCGCAGGACAACATCCTGGAGACCAAGGCGTGGAACTACTACGCCGCGGCCACCTGGACCCTGGGTGACCACGACGTCAAGTTCGGTGCGTCGTACGACACCAACGACATCTACAACTACTTCGGCGCCAACTCGTGGGGTGCGTACACCTTCTACGGCCTGGACAACTTCGCTGCCGGCCGCTGGAGCAGCTACAACTACAACCCGGAACGCACCCCGGGCTCGATTCCGGCGGACTACAAGTTCAGCAACCTGGCCCTGTTCGTGCAGGACACCTGGTACGTCAACAACAACCTGACCCTGACCATGGGCGTGCGTGCCGACCGCGCCGACACCAGCCCGGCCCCGGCTTACAACGCCGCAGCGTCGCAGTTCTTCGGCCTGGACAACAGCGAAGTGCTGAGCAACAAGTTCCTGATCCAGCCGCGCGTCGGCTTCAACTACACCTTCGACACCGATCGCCAGACCCAGCTGCGCGGCGGCGTGGGCCTGTTCCAGGGTGATGCCCCGCAGGTGTGGCTGAGCAACAGCTACTCGGCCACCGGCTTCAACAACAGCGTGTACACCTACACGTCCTACAACCCGGCGCTGCCGTTCAACCCGAACAAGGACAGCCAGCCGGTTCCGACCACGCCGGGTTCGAACCGTCAGAACGTGAACTTCGTTGGCAGTGACTTCAACATGCCGTCGGTGTACAAGGCCAACCTGGCCTTCGACCACGAGACCCCGTGGTACGGCATCGTGGCCTCGGCCGAGCTGCTGGTCACCAAGGTCAAGGACGCCCTGTACTACAAGAACCTGAACCTGGGTCCGGTGCAGTACCAGGGTCCGGACGGTCGTGACATGTACTACGCACCGGGCAAGACCGGTTCGCTCTGGGTCGCCAACGATGCCCGCGCCGGACGCAACCAGGCTTACGACTCGGTGTACGAGATTGCCAATACCGACAAGGGCCGCACCTCGCAGTTCACCGTCTCGCTGAGCAAGCCGTGGGATGCCGCCAGTGACTGGTCGTGGAATATCGGCTACACCTACACCGATGCCACCGAAGTCGGCACGCTGACCAGCTCCACCGCCAGCTCGGGCTGGGGCTACCAGTACGCCTTCAACGCCAACGACGAAATCGAGAACACCTCGCGCTACCAGATCCGCGACCGCCTGTCGGGTGCGCTGAACTGGAAGCACAAGTTCTTCGGTGACTACGAAACCCGCATCGGCCTGGTCTACGAAGGCCGCAGCGGCCGTCCGTACAGCTACGTGTACGTGAACGACGCCAACGGCGACAGCCGCACCGCGAACGACCTGTTCTACGTGCCGACCGGCCCGGGCGACGTGCTGTTCGGCAACCTGGTGGGCAGCAACTTCACCCCGGACGCGGCGATGGAAGCATCGTTCTACGAGTGGCTGAAGAACAACCCGCAGCTGGCCAAGTACGCGGGCAGCTACGCCCCGGCCAACCAGTTCCGTACCGGCTGGATCAACACCTTCGACCTGCGCATCAGCCAGGAACTGCCGGGCTTCATTAAGGGTCACAAGTCGGAGATCTGGCTGGACGTCCAGAACATCGGCAACATGATCAACAAGGACTGGGGCAACATCTACGACTACGGCTTCTTCGCCGATGCTCGTGTGGCCACCCTGCAGGGCATCAAGGACGGCAAGTACGTGTACAACTTCCGCGGCGCGGACCAGCCGGCGGTGGCCAACAACGACGCGGACGGCTTCGACGTCGGTGTCTCGCAGTGGTCGGTGCAGCTGGGCTTCCGCTACCAGTTCTGATGAACTGAGCTAGTGGCAAGGTAAACAGAACGGCCGGGGAAACCCGGCCGTTCTGCTGTGTGCGGTATCGAGGAAGGCGAGGGCGCTTGTCTGCGTTGGCGGATGAGGGTATGCTCGTCCGGTTGCGCGAAAATCGCGCACGTACGGCAGCCCCCGAGGCGTCGCCGGGGTCGAAACGCATCCAACGGTCGGGTTTCCCGGCCGTTTTGCTTTTTAAGGGGGCAGCGGTACAGTCGGCAACCTTGAGGAAGCGAAAAGAATGGAAATGACGATCACCGAAAAGCCGGCGCGCACGCTGCCGGTGCAGGACGCGCGGATCTACCCGCGCGGTGGGCTGGATGTGCTGTCGCGCGCTGAAGTGGCGCGCCTGCGCGATGCATCCGGCGGCGGCATGCACGAGCTGCTGCGCCGCTGCGCGCTGGCCGTGCTGACCAGTGGCAGTGCCTCCGACGATCCGCGCGCCGCGCGCGACCTGTACCCCGATTTCGACATCCAGGTCGCCCAGCAGGACCGTGGCGTGCGCATCGACCTGGTCAACGCACCGGCGATGGCGTTCGTGGACGGCGAGATCATCCGCGGCGTGGCCGAGCTGCTGTTCGCGGTCGTGCGCGACCTGGCCTACATGGCCATCGAAATGGGCCCGGCCTACGCGGCCGAGCTGGAATCGTCCGAAGGCATCACCAACGCGGTGTTCGGGCTGCTGCGCAACGCGCGCATCCTCAACCCGGGCGACCCGAACCTGGTGGTGTGCTGGGGCGGCCATTCGATCGGCCGCGATGAGTACCTGTACACCAAGCAGGTCGGCTACGAGCTGGGCCTGCGCGGCCTGGACATCTGCACCGGCTGCGGCCCGGGCGCGATGAAGGGCCCGATGAAGGGCGCCACCATTGCCCATGCCAAGCAGCGCAAGCACACCACGCGCTACATCGGCCTGACCGAGCCGGGCATCATCGCCGCCGAATCGCCGAACCCGATCGTGAACCATCTGGTGATCATGCCGGACATCGAGAAGCGTCTCGAAGCGTTCGTGCGCATCGGCCACGGCATCATCGTGTTCGCCGGCGGCGTGGGTACCGCCGAGGAGATCCTGTACCTGCTCGGCATCCTGCTGCGCGAAGAAAACAAGGACCTGCCGTTCCCGCTGATCCTGACCGGCCCGACCGTGGCCGCGCCGTACTTCGAGCAGATCGACCGCTTCATCCGCCTGACCTTGGGCGACGCTGCGGCCGAGCGTTACCAGATCATCATCGGCGACCCGGTCGCGGTGGCCCGGCAGATGTCGGCCGGCATCAAGCGCGTGCGCGAGCACCGCCTGGTGCAGAAGGATTCGTTCTTCTTCAACTGGTCCATCGAGATCCCGTGGGAGTACCAGCAACCGTTCGTGCCGACCCATGAAGCGATGGCCGCGCTGGACCTGCACCACGGGCGCCCGCCGCATGCACTGGCGGCCGACCTGCGTCGCGCCTTCTCCGGCATCGTCGCCGGCAACGTGAAGGAAGACGGCATGCGCCGTATCGAGCAGTTCGGTCCGTTCGAGATCCATGGCGACGCCGACATGATGCAGGCCCTGGATGAACTCCTGCGCGCCTTCGTCGAACAGCGCCGGATGAAGATTTCGGGCGAGTACCAGCCCTGCTACAGGGTGCTGGCCTGAGAAAGCGGGATGGCCGGGTCGGGAGCCCGCGCCACCCCCGCCCAACCGTACGGGTGTCAACGGTTTGACGCCCGTCGCCTCCGGGCGACCGTTCGTCCTGCTGTCGCTTGCCGCTGGGCGGCAGGGCGTCCATTGTTCCTGTCATCACGCTGGGGAGCGTCCCATGTCTGCACGCCTGTCCAAGGGCTTCACGCTGGTCGAACTGATGATCACTCTGGTGGTGATCGGAGTGGTGGCCGCTATCGCGTTTCCTAGTTTCCAGAGCCTGATCCGCTCCAGCCGGGTAGCGACCGCCCACAACGAGCTGATCGGGATGGTCAACCTCGCGCGCAACGACGCGATCCGCAACAACCAGGGTGGGGTGGTGTGCGGCAGCAGCAATGGCACGACCTGCAATGGTCAGTGGGGGGCCGGGATGATGGTGTTCAGCGACAGCGATGGTGACGGCGTTTTCAGCAGCAGCGAAACGGTCTTGCGGTATACGGCGTTCAATACTGCCTTGACCGTGACTGGTCCGCCGGCGCCGATTGCATTTGACGCGCGCGGCCGTCGTCGTGCCGGGGCCGATCAGACGGTGAAGCTGCGTCCAACCAACTGCGGTAACCAGCCGCTGCAGAGCACGCTGACCATCAATGCCTCTGGCCAGGTCACCGCCGTCAAGGGAGCATGCCAGTGATCCGAAAACCCTACCGACCGCGCGGCCACCAGCGCGGCTTCAGCCTGTTGGAAGTACTGGTGGCGGTAGTGGTTCTCGCCTTCGGCCTGCTTGGGTTCGCACTGCTGCAGACCATGAGCGTACGCTACGTGCAGAGTGCGAATTACCGCACCCAGGCCACCAACCTCGCGTATGACCTCTCCGAGCAGATGCGGAGCAATCGGTTCCAGTCGGCCTGGTACGCCAATGCCAGCTTCGCCTCCGGCAGCAAGACTGCGGCCGGCGTCTGCGCACGCGACATCGGCGCTGTGACCCTCGAACAGAACATCACGCGCTGGCAGTGCCAGGTGGTCAAGGCGCTGGGCGACAACGCATCGGCCACGGTCACCGTGAACAACGGTGTCGCCAACATCTCGATCAGCTGGGCGGACGAACGTTGGAGCAGAACCGCACCGGACGCCGCCACCACCTTCGCCATCCAGACCCAGCTATGAAAGGGCCGAACATGTTCCGTACCCGCCAGACTGGTCTGTCCCTGGTCGAGCTGATGATCTCCCTGGTGATCGGCTTGATCCTGATGTTGGGGATTACCCAGATATTCATTGCTTCCCATGCGGCGTCACGGCTGTCCGAGGGCGTGGCCCGCGCCCAGGAGAACGGCCGGTTCGCGTTGGATTATCTTGAGCGCGACATCCGCATGGCGGGCCACACGGGCTGCGTCAACGACCAGGCGCACTTCATCAAAGGGACATCGGCGCTGAAGAACAACCTTGCTGCCGGTACGGGAAGTGGCAGTCCGCTGGATTTCAGCGTGGCAATCCAGGGTTATGAAGCCGGCAACACCGGCCCTACCAACACGCTGTCGGTAGGGGCAGGCGCGATTCCGGCCGGCATGCCAGTCTCCATTACCGGTCTCAACCCCGCGCCAGTAGCCGGCAGCGACGTCCTGGTGCTGCGCTTCCTGGCGCCGGAAGGCGTGCCGGTCCTCGGAATCAACGGTCAGGAGTTGACGGTAGACGCTGGCGCGTTGAATCGCCTTACCGAGAGCGGCGTGGCGATACCAACACTGTTTGGCATCGCCAACTGCGAGACGGCCGACGTCTTTGCGGGCAGCATCACCGCAGGGAAGATCACCGGCGGCACGGTGGACTTCACCCGTTATGCCCCGCAGCCGGAACCGACGGTGGTATATCGCGCGGAATCAATGGTGTACTACATAGGCGAGGGTGCGAACGGCCCTGGTCTGCGTCGCGCACGCGCGAACTCGGCGGGTGTGTATGCGATCAACGAAGAGCTGGTGGAAGGTATCGAAAACCTGCAGCTGATGTATGGGTTGGATGCGACGCCAGTTATCGCTGCGGCAACACCACCGGTCGGCAATATGGCTGTGCAGAACGTGGCCTCGGGGGTCACCACGGATGCCAACGCCACCGGCGCCGGGCAATGGCGTCGCGTTGGCATGGTCCAGGTCGGCCTGGTTGCGCGGAGCGCCAATCGTATCGATAGCAACGCCAACTCCCGGCCGACCGATGCGGCGGCCCGTCTGGGCGTGCTCGGCATGACCTATGACCAGTCCGCCGCGACCGATGGCCGATATCGCACTGCCTATGAAGTCAGCATTGCCCTGCGCAACCGCCTGTTCGGGAACTGATCATGAATCGTCCATCGCACTTTCCTCGTCCCATCCCACGCAGTCAACGTGGCGCGGTGCTGTACGTCGCGCTGATCATGCTGCTGCTGCTTGCCCTGATCGGCGTGGCCGGCATGCAGGTGGCCGGCATGCAGGAAAAAATGGCATCGAACTATCGTGCTTCCAGTCGCTCGTTCCAGGCGACGGAGGGGGTGTTGCGCAACACTGAGCGCGCGGCAGAAGCCATCACGGACCGCACGGCGCTGCCGGACGGAAGCCTGATCAGCGCGACGTCGATTTCGATAAATTGTGAGGACGGGTTTGACCCGGTCGCGTGGGCCCGCCAGAAGCCGGTCCCCGCGTTGCCCGCTGTCAATGTCCGGCGCATCGACAAATGCGGCGGACCCGGCGGCAATCCGCTGGACGAAGGACAGCCCAACGATGACGATTCCGCATCGTTCCAGATCACCGCGTACTCCACTGACAACACGGCGAACCCGTCGTCGTGGACGGTGATCGATACCATTTTCAAGCTCTGAGGACGCGGTCATGGCTTCGCGCAGATTCAAGTGGACGGCTGCCGGTTCGACGGTAGCAGCAATCGGCCTGGCAATCGTCGGCTACTCGCTGATCGCGGCACAGGGCAAAGGGGTCCTGGCGCAGGAGCCACTGGCCAGCAAGACGTCGGCACCGGCGTCGTTCATCATGGCAGTGGACGACTCCGGCTCCATGAACTTCCAGACCCAGTTCCCGGGCCGCGATGGCGAGGGGTGCTGGAATACCACCCGCCAGAGCTTCTTCGACGCCAACGGGCAGTTGTACACGTCCGGCAACTGCGATTACTTTTTCGTCGTGCCGGGTCCGCGCATCAATAACTACTATGGCATTCCGCCGATCAATTCGCTCGGTTTTGCCCGGTCTGCTGCCTATAACCCCAGCTACTACGACCCGACGGTAACGTACGAGCCCTGGGCGAAGTCGGGCCTGGAGGACTACCTCCCGAGTTCCCCCACGGCGGCGCTAATCAATCCCCAGCCCAATGGCGGCACCGCTACCGTGAATCTGGTTGCCAACTATTACAGCACGGCCGCCAACGACAGTTTCCGCATGCAGACGGGCATGGTGATTCCTGCAAACACGCGGTTCCGATACAACAACACCAATTACCAGTACAACACGGATTACACCTGGCCATCGAACAGGGGTGAGGCGAATATCGCCATCGAGTACGTGCCCGCCACGTTCTTCGTACCCTTTACGGCAGATGGCGAGCCCCGCCCGCAGCTGCCCGGCGTCGTTGATGCGTACGCAGGGGCCACCCGCGAAAAGGTATTCAATGCTTGCGGCACCAATTGCACGATGTGGAAATACACGCTGGCCGGCGATACTGCGGCGTCGCGGAATTTCGCGAACTGGTTTACCTACTACGGCAACCGCAACCGCGCGATGATCGCGGGCATGACACGCTCGATGAAAGGCGTGGAAGAGCTGAAGGTGGGCTATTTCCGCATCAACCAGAACGGCAGTTACGACAGTGGAACCGCCACCAACAAGCGCTTGGCCATGCGTTCCATGGGAAACGCTGACGAGAAGGCGGCCCTGTACGCGGACATGCTCTCGCTGACGGCAAGCGGTGGCACGCCGAATCGCCAGGCGGTAAACGCGGCGGCCCTGCAGTTTACCCGCACCGACGACGGCGCACCCATCACCAACTCCTGCCAGAAGAACGCGGTGATGCTGTTCACCGACGGTTTCAGCAACGGCGGTGGTCCCACCGTTGGCAACAACGACCAGAACATGGGCACGCCGTTCAGTGACTCGTACTCCAACACCATGGCGGACATCGTGACCCGCTTCTACAACAACAATGGCGCCCAGCCGCCATTGCGGCCGGACCTGCCGTCCGGGATGGTGCCGGTACCAGAGGCGTGCGGAAATGGTGACAAGAGCCTGGATTGCCAGACCAATCTTCACCTGAATTTCTATGGTGTGACGCTGGGCGCGCGCGGTAATCTGTTCAATTCCAACCTCAAGCAGGATCCTTACAAGGACGCATCGATCTACGGTAACTGGCCGCCTCGCGAGGACGACGAGCGCAGCACGGTTGACGATATCTGGCACGCTGCCGTGAATACCCGTGGCGAGTACATCAACGCCCGCACCCCGGTGGACATCACCGCGGCCATGGCCCGCGTGCTGCAGGCAGTGGGTTCCGGCGGCGCGCCGGCCAGCGGCACGGGTGCGAGCGGTGCGCGCATCGGGGTTGGCTCGATTACTGCCGGATCGTCTTATGACATCAAGAATGAAGGGACGGACTGGTCCAGCACGCTGACCGCCGTGCGGCTGTCGGTCGACCCCACCACGCGTGCGTTGGTGCAGTCCGATTTCTGGGAGGCAAGCGCAAGGCTGCCGTCGGCTGCGTCGCGGCGGATCTTCTTTACGCGCAGCGGCCAGACGCATGATTTCTCTACCGCAACCGTCACGCTCGCGGATCTGTGCAGCAAGACCGCCCAGAATCCCGGTATGTTGGTCTGCGACGACGTCGTGGCCCGCACCAGCGTAACCGACGCCGGCGCGGTGGCCTACCTGCGCGGCGATACCTCAGGCGAAAAGCGCAATGGGGGTCGCCTGCGCGACCGTACGACGCGGCTTGGCGACATCATCAACTCCACCCCCGTGATTACCTCGCCCATCGACGACTTTGGTTATCGCCGCTTCGGCGGCACCCTCGAAACCTCGTACCAGAACTTCCTGGACGACAAGAGCGCGAAGGCCCAGTACATGGTGTACGCAGGTGCCAATGACGGCATGCTGCACGCTTTCAATGGTGGCATGAAGGGGGACGGCAGCGTCGTCGCCGGAGGCGGAACCGAAGCGTTTGCCTATATTCCGAGCACTTCGCTCGGGCATATGGCCAACCTGCTCGTGCCCTACGATGCCACCTCGAAGGTGGGGCAGAAGTTCAAGCACAAGTACTATGTTGACGGTCAAATCGCCGTGGGAGATACGTATTACAACTCCGCTTGGCATACCACGCTGGTGGGGGCGTCGGGCGCAGGCGGGCGCAGCGTGTTCGGTCTCGATGTCACCCACGGTACTGCGTTCGATGCCAACAGCAAGCGCTGGGAAATCAGCGACCTGGATACAACGCTGCCCAAGGACGTCCGCGACAATATCGGGTTCGTGCTGGGCAAGCCGGTGATCGTTCCGGTGTTGGAGGGTGGACAGGCCACCTGGAAGGCGATTTTCGGCAACGGGTTCAACAGTGCCAGCGGAAAGGCCGTGCTCTTCGTCGTCAATATCGAGGACGGCAAGGCGCGGATGATCGAGGCGGTGGAAGCTGGGACGGGCGTGCCCTCTGGCAGCAACGGGCTGGCCAGTATCGTGGTGGTTGACCGCTGGGGCGACACCAACCAGCAGAAGCGCACCCGGGACGGCTACTCGGATACGGTGTATGGTACGGACCAGAAGGGTGCCGTGTGGAAATTTGATCTGCGCAGCACCGGCAATCTGAGCGTGCCGTTGTTCACCACGCTGCCTTCCACGGAATCCGGGGTGCGGATACGCCAGCCGATCACCGGCGGAATTACTGCCGGCGCCGGTAACAGCGGCGGTGTCATGCTGTATTTCGGGACGGGGAGCTTCTCGTTCGAGGACGATCCGAGGGACAGCTCGCTGCAGACGCTGTATGCCGTGAACGATACGGTCAATGGTCCGATCGGGACCGGATTTTCCCGAGCAAACCTGTCTGGCTACACAGCCAACTTCTCGGGCTCGCAACGAACGCTGACCGCAGGCACGCCGCCGACCGGCTCGCGCGGCTGGTTCATCGATCTGGCATACCGCGAGCGCTTCGTAGCCAATCCGTCGCTGTCCAACGGTATTGTCTACATGCCAACGTACGTTCCGCGTGACCCGACCAACGCCAGCACCAGCTGCGCGGTTCCCGGCGAGAACTGGCTGTTCGGGCTGCAGCCGCTGACCGGTGCAGGGGCGCTGGGCCGCGCGACCTTGGGTTCGCCGACCGGCACCGCCTTCGCCGTTGGAACCGCGGGCTTCAAGAGCACGTCCAAGACTGGGTCGCCCATCACCAACGCAAATGCGTTTGCATTGCCGCGCCAGTCGCCGCCTGCACTTGGGGGAGGCGGAGGCGCAATCCCGCCGCCGAACGTTCCGTCCAGCGTCTGTATGGGCGGTATCCAGTTCGGAACCGACACGCTGTACATTCCTTATCCGTGTGGTCGTCAATCGTGGAGACAGATCAAGTGAGCAAGCTTTCTTCCATGAACGGGCGTGGGCCACGCGAGGTGATGGGCTTCACCCTCATCGAGCTGATGATCGTCGTCGCGGTGATCGCCGTGCTCGCCTCCATCGCCTATCCCTCCTACACGGCCCAGGTGCGCAAGTCCAAGCGCGCCGCGGCCAAGGCGGAGCTGGTGGAGTACGCACAGCGCGCCGAGCGCCAGCACACGCTCAACAACAGCTATACGAACTTCAAGTTCGTGGAGAACAGCGGCACTACCATCGCCTCGCCACGCGATGGCAGCAAGCCGATGTACCAGGTGACCTTTGCGTCGGCCAATGCCAACGCGTTTACGATTACGGCAGTTCCGCAGGGTGACCAGGCAAAAGACCCGTGCGGCACCATCTCGGTGAACCAGGCGGGGGTGAAGACCCCGGCCAACACCAGTGCGCTGGATTGCTGGTAAATGGCCGCCGGCGGTTGCAACGCCACGAGTGAACGTCTAGAATTCGCGTCCCCGCCCGAATAGCTCAGCCGGTTAGAGCACTTGACTGTTAATCAGGGGGTCGTTGGTTCGAGTCCAACTTCGGGCGCCAGTTTCTGCAGAAGCCGCGAGCAATCGCGGCTTTTGTCGTTTCGGTGGCTGGTGTAGAGGTAGACCCGGCCGCTCAGTGCGGGCAGTCCACGGTGCCCGGCCTGCGTGCGGCACGGGTGCGGCCCACGTTGTTCACGACCACCTCGCCGTGCAGCTGCCCTCCGGCACAGATGGCCACCGTGAGCGGGCTGCCGCCACTGCGCCCGTCGGGCTGGAGGCGCAGGCGCGGGCGATTCTGGCTGGACCGCGCCACCACCGAGCCATCCCGGTACCCGGGGCGGTACTGCAGGACATCCGTCGGCGAGGGCGGGGCCGTCCCCGATACCGATCCACGGTCCAGGTGGATCAGCCATCCCCGGCTCCAGTCGTTCCCGCATTGCATGCCGTCCTCGCTAGGGCAGACGGCCACCGGCGCGGCGCGGGTGATCGCCATGCTGCGCGCGCTGTTGAACACCGAGACGAGCTGCATGCGCAGCATGTCGGCGCGCATCCGGCTGACGCTGGCGCTCAGCGAGGGCAGGGCCAGCGCGCAGAGCACCGCCAGGATGAGCAGGGTCACCGTCAGTTCCAGCAGGGTGAACCCCCGGGGCCGGGGGAAGGGGCGAGGGCGGTGCATGGGGGATACCGGAGACAAGGCATCACCGTGCCCTGTCCGGAGCAGGCCGACCATCGGTCAAAGGCAAGCTTCACGGTAGGCTGCCCCCTCAGCCGGCCGTCACCCAACCCCCCGCTATAATGTAAGGCCCGGTCTATGGCGGCACCATGAGCGATCGCTTCGAACTTGTATCTCCGTACTCCCCGGCGGGCGACCAGCCGGCCGCGATCGAGAAGCTGACGGCCAATTTCGAAGCCGGCATCGCCAAGCAGACCCTGCTGGGCGTGACCGGCTCGGGCAAGACCTACACCATTGCCAACGTCATCCAGCAGGTGCAGAAGCCCACCCTGGTGATGGCGCCGAACAAGACCCTGGCCGCGCAGCTGTACGGCGAGTTCAAGGCGTTCTTCCCGCACAACGCGGTGGAGTACTTCGTCAGCTACTACGACTACTACCAGCCCGAAGCCTACGTGCCGTCATCGGACACCTTCATCGAGAAGGACAGTTCGATCAACGAGCACATCGAGCAGATGCGGCTGGCGGCGACCAAGACCCTGCTGTCGCGCCCGGATGCGATCGTGGTGGCCACCGTGTCGGCAATCTACGGCCTGGGTGCGCCCGAGGACTACCTGTCGCTGCGCCTGATCCTGTCCACCGGCGAACGCATCGACCAGCGCGACCTGATCAACCATCTCACCCAGCTGCAGTACACCCGCAACGAGTACGAGCTGCACCGCGGCACGTTCCGCGTGCGCGGCGAGGTCATCGACATATTCCCCGCGGAATCGGACAGCGAAGCGGTGCGCATCGAACTGTTCGATGGCGAAGTCGAACAGATCAGCATGTTCGATCCGCTCACCGGTGAAAGCCTGCGCCGCCTGCAGCGCTACACCGTATACCCCAAGACCCATTACGCCACCACGCGCGAGCGGGTGCTGTCGGCGGTGGATACGATCAAGGCCGAGCTCAAGGTGCGGCTGGAACAGCTGTACGAACAGAACAAGCTGGTGGAAGCGCAGCGGCTGGCGCAGCGCACCCAGTTCGACCTGGAAATGATGGCCGAGGTCGGCTTCTGCAACGGCATCGAAAACTATTCGCGGCACCTCACCGGCAAGGCCGCCGGCGAGCCGCCGCCGACCCTGTTCGACTACCTGCCGCCCGATGCGCTGCTGGTCATCGACGAATCGCACGTGACCATTCCGCAGATCGGCGCGATGTACAAGGGCGACCGCTCGCGCAAGGAAACCCTGGTCGAATTCGGCTTCCGGCTGCCCTCGGCGCTGGACAACCGCCCGCTGCGCTTCGAAGAGTGGGAAGCGCGCTGCCCGCGCAGCATCTACGTATCCGCTACGCCGGGCCCGTACGAGCTGCGCGAAGCCGCCGATGAAATCACCGAACTGGTGGTGCGCCCGACCGGCCTGATCGACCCGGTGGTGGAGATCCGCCCGGTGGGCACCCAGGTTGACGACCTGATGAGCGAGGTCAACGAGCGCATCAAGCTCGGCGACCGCGTGCTGGTCACCACGCTGACCAAGCGCATGGCCGAGAACCTCACCGAGTACCTCACCGAACACGGCATCCGGGTGCGCTACCTGCATTCGGACATCGATACGGTGGAACGCGTGGAGATCATCCGCGACCTGCGCCTTGGCAAGTTCGACGTGCTGGTCGGCATCAACCTGCTGCGCGAAGGCCTGGACATGCCGGAGGTATCGCTGGTGGCGATCCTCGACGCGGACAAGGAGGGCTTCCTGCGCTCGACCGGTTCGCTGATCCAGACCATCGGCCGTGCCGCACGCAACCTGCGCGGCAAGGCGATCCTGTACGCGGACAAGATCACCCGTTCGATGCAGGCGGCGATCGACGAAACCGACCGCCGCCGTGCCAAGCAGGTGGAGTACAACGAAGCGCACGGCATCGTGCCCAAGTCGGTGCTGCGCCCGATCGTGGATGTGCTGGAAGGTGCGCGCTCCGAAGCGGCCGAAAAAGAAGCGCGGGGCAAAGGCAAGGGGCGCGGTGGCCGGGTGGCCGAGGAGGCGGTGGATTACCGCACCCTGGAACCGGCCCAGATCGCCAAGCGACTGCAGGCGCTGGAGCAGCAGATGTACCAGCACGCCCGCGACCTGGAGTTCGAAGATGCGGCGCGCGTGCGCGACCAGATCCGCCAGCTGAAGGAGGCCAGCCTGGGCTGAACAACGCGTTGTGAAATACCTTCACAAAAGTGTTGCTCTTCACACCCGACGTCCGTAATATACGCGGCCTGCACCGACGCAATTGCAGCGGCGCAGCGAGACAAACGGGCGGTTAGCTCAGCGGTAGAGCACTACCTTGACATGGTAGGGGTCACAGGTTCGAACCCTGTACCGCCCACCACTCCAGTCCCAGTGACTGCGGTGGAACAACAGAAAAGCCGGCCATCAGGTCGGCTTTTTTGCGTTGTGGGTTCCGTGACAGCGGCGCTTTCCCACACCGCGTTCCGCACCCACCTGATGGCGACCTGGTTGCTGCGGGCCAAGGATGCAGGCTCCAGCGCGTGGTGGCCTGCATGTCGTTCCTGTCGGACGTCTTCTCCCGTTCGTTTCCAGCGCCTTCGCCCCTGTTCGGCAAGGCATGTGCGGTCGCACTGCTGGCCGGTGTGTGCGGTGTCGTGTTCGCGCCGGTGCTGTTGCCCCGGATGCCTGCGTGGTGCGCGCTGCTGTGCGGTGCGGGGATCTGGTGTGCGGTGCCGCGTGCACGGTGGTGCGGCGCAGTGCTGGCCGGGATCGGCTGGGTCACCCTGCACGCCCATGCCGGCCTGGCCCTGCAGTTGCCCGCGGCTGCGGACCACGTGTTGCGCGGCCGGGTGGTGGAGCTGCCGCAACATGGATCACGCAGCACCCGCTTCCGGTTCCGCGTGGATGACGATGCGACGATGCCCGCGCACCTGCGCGGCCGCGAGCTTGCGCTGGCCTGGTACGACGTCACCGCGGCAAAAGCGAATGCGCGCGCGCCTGCAGCCGAACCGGCGCTGCGCTGCTCGCTTCGCGCCGGCGCGCGCTGGCAGCTCCACGCGCGGCTGCGCCCACCGCGTGGATTGCGCAACCCGGGTGGCTTCGACGCCGAGCGGCATGCGCTGCTGCAGCGGCTGAGCGGTACCGGGCACGTGCGCGCGCCGGCGATGGCCCTGGGCGACCCGACCGGATTGCCGGCGTGGCGCGAGCGCATGGCCAATGCCATCGCCGGACACGTGCCGGGCGCTGGCGCCCGTTTCATCCAGGCGCTGGCGCTGGGCGATACCCGCGGGTTGGGGCAGGGCGACTGGAATGATCTGCGCGCGCTCGGCCTGACCCACCTGGTCGCCATTTCCGGGTTTCACGTCGGGCTGGTGGCCGGGTTCGCGGCGTGGCTGGCGGGGCTGGCCTGGCGAGCGGTTGCCGCGCTGGGACGCTATTGGCCAAGGCCATTGGCGGCCGCGCTGGCGGCCGTCACCGGTGCCGCGCTGTATGCGGCCGTGGCCGGCTTCGCGCTGCCCACGGTGCGTACGGTGCTGATGATCGCGGTGGTCGCCGCCGCCCGCTGCGTGCGGCGACCGGCCACCGTTGGCCAGGCGTTGGCGCTGGCGGCGCTGGCGGTGCTGCTGGTGGATCCATTGTCGGTGCTGGCGCCGGGCTTCTGGCTCAGCTTCGCCGGGGTGCTGTGGCTGGTCTGGTGCCTGCCGGGGCACGGGGTGCACTGGCTGCGCACCTTCCTGGCCGCACAGGGCGTGGCCACCCTGGCGCTGTTGCCGTTCACCGTGGCGCTGTTCGGGCAGGCCTCGCGGGCGGGGCCGTTGGTCAACTTGCTGGCCATTCCCTGGTGGAGCCTGGTGGTGGTGCCGTTGGCGTTGCTTGGCACCGGGCTTGAAGCCCTGATCGACGGGGCGGGGCGCTGGCCGTGGCCCTGGGCGGCCGCCTGCTTCGACGCGAGCTGGTGGCTGTTCGGGGCGCTTGCGCGCCAGCCGTGGGCGTTGTGGTGGGCGCCGCAGGCGGGCGTCGCGGCGGTTCCGGTCGCCGTTCTCGGGGTGTTCTGGCTGTTGCTGCCGCGCGCCGCCGGGATGCGCCTGCCGGCGCTGCTGCTGTGCCTGCCCCTGCTGTGGCCGGCCCGCGATCGTCCCGGCCCCGGCGAGGTCGAGCTGCTGGTGATGGACGTGGGGCAGGGCCTGGCTGTGTGGGTGCGCACCCGCCACCACCGCCTGCTGTACGACGCCGGCCCCGCTGCGGAAGGGGGATTCGACGCCGGCGAACGGGTGGTGGTGCCGACCCTGCACGCGCTGGGCGAGGCTGGGCTGGACCGGCTGCTGCTCAGCCATGGCGACCTCGACCACGCCGGTGGCATGCCGGCGGTGCGCCGCGCCTTTCGCGAGCCACCGCTGCAGGCGCCGTCGGGTGCGGTGCCCGCCATCCAGCTGCCCTGCAGCAGCGGCGACGCCTGGCGCTGGGACGGGGTGGACTTCACCGTCCTGCATCCGCCGCCGGGCATGGACTACGCAGGCAACGCCAGCAGCTGCGTGCTGCGCATCCAGACCGCGCATGGCGTGGTGCTGTTGACGGGCGACATCGGCCAGCGCGAGGAGGCCATGCTGGTTGCCACGGTACCGGCCGCGCTGCGCGCCGACGCGGTGCTGGTGGCGCACCACGGCAGCGCCAGCTCGTCCGGCGCCGACTGGGTGCAGGCGGTGTCGCCCCGCCTGGCCATCGTCTCGGCCGGGCATGGCAACCGGTTCGGGCACCCGCGCCGCGACGTCGTGCAGCGCTGGCAGGCGGTCCCTGCCGAAGTGCTGAACACCGCCGACAGCGGCGCGCTGCGCCTGTGGCTGGGCCAGGAGGGGTTGCAGGTGCGCGAACAGCGTCTTTTCGAACGCCGTTGGTGGGATGCCGCGGAGCGGACGCGGTCGGCTGCTATCCTATCGGCGGTCATACAGGCGGCCAATGGGCCGGAGGGTTGAAACGTGTGGGAACTGGTCAAGGCCGGTGGCTGGCCGATGGTGCCGCTGCTGCTGTTGGGCGTACTGGCTTTGGCAATCGTCCTGGAGCGTTTCTGGACCTTGCGGCGTAACGAGGTCCTGCCCCCGGGGCTGGGCCAGGAAGTGCGCAACTGGGCCGCGCGCGGCAAGCTCGATCCGAATCACATCCAATCGCTGCGGGCCAACTCGCCGCTGGGCGCGTTGCTGGCCGTGGCGCTGGAAGCGCGCAACCGCCCGCGCGACCAGATCCGCGAGCGCATCGAAGATGCCGGCCGGCATCTGGTGCACCGCATGGAGCGGTTCCTGAACGCGCTGGGCACCATCGCATCGGCTGGCCCGCTGCTGGGCCTGCTCGGCACCGTGGTGGGCATGATCCAGATGTTCCTGGGCATCCTCGACCACGGCGTGGGCGATGTTAACCAGCTGGCCGGCGGCATCGGCAAGGCGCTGGTGTGCACCGCCACCGGCATGATCGTGGCCATCCCGGCATTGATGTTCCATCGCTACTTCAAGGGCCGCATCGGCGGTTACGTGATCGAGATGGAAATGGAGGCCTCGGCCCTGCTGGACGCACTGGACGGTCGCCCCGGCGTCATGAACGCGGCACCGCGCGCCGGCACCGCGCCGGCGGCCGGCGCCGCGCCCGTCACGGCCAAGGGCTGACGGATGCGTATCCGCAACGACCGGGTCCAGGACGAGGTGCACATCGATCTGGTGCCCCTGATCGACGTCATCCTCGTGCTGATCATCTTCTTCGTGGTCACAACGACCTTCGACGCGCGCTCGACGCTGCAGCTGCAGCTGCCGACCGCCAGCCAGCAGGACACCACCGAGCCGCCGCGCTCGCTCAGCGTGCTGGTCAACGCCGAAGGGCGTTACTTCATCAACGATCAGGAAGTACTGCGCACGGACGTGGAATCGGTCAAGCAGACCATTGCCGCCGTCGCCGGCACCGACCGTGAGCAGACCGTACTGCTGCGCGCCGATGCCCGCACCCCGTACCAGGCCGTAGTGACCGCCCAGGATGCCCTGGGCCAGCTCGGTTTCCGTCGCATCGCCATCGCTACCGCGCCGGAGGTGCGTCCATGAGTAAACAACACGCGCCGGTATGGCCGATCTACAAACGCCTGCTGGGCTACACCCGCGCCTACTGGGTGTTCATGGTGGCCGCCGTCATCGCGATGGTGGTCGAAGCCCTGGCCGGTTACCACTTCACCAAGCTGATGGAACCGCTGGTCAACCGCGGCTTCGTCAACCCCGAGCCGCGCATGGCGGTGATCCTGCCGCTGACCATCCTCGGGCTGTTCATGATGCGCAGCCTGGCCACGCTGGTCAGCGATTACGCGCTGGCCCGCACCGGCCGCAGCGTGGTGCGCGACCTGCGCGAACAGGTGCTGTCCAAGTACCTGCACCTGCCGTCGTCGCACTTCGACAGCGAAGCCACGCCGGTGATGGTCAGCCGCCTGAACTACGACACCGAGCAGGTCACCCAGGCCAGCGCCGATGCGCTCAAGACCCTGGTCGCCGACACCCTGACCATCATCGCCATGCTGGTGGTGATGCTGCAGATGAGCGTCAAGGTAACCGTGGCGATGCTGGTGGTGGTGCCGCTGATCGGCGTGATCGTGTCGTTCGTGGGCAAGCGCTACCGGCGCATCAGCCGCGGCATCCAGGACGGCATGGGCAGCATGGCGCAGACCGCCGAACAGTCGCTGGCCGCGCAGCAGGAAGTGAAGGTGCATGGCACCCAGGCGCACGAGATCTCGCGTTACTCGCGGCTGGCCAACCGCATGCTCGGCCTGAACATGAAGGTCGAAACCACCCGCGCACTGGCGTCCAGCACCGTGCAGTTCCTGGCCGCGCTGGCGCTGGCCGTGATCGTGTGGGTGTCCACCCGCGAAGCGCTGGCCGGGCGCTTGAATGCCGGCCAGTTCATGGGCCTGATGACCTCGATGATGGCCATCATCCCGTCGCTGCGCCGCCTGACCAGCGTGCAGACCTCCATCTCGCGCGGCGTGGCCGCTGCCGAGCGCCTGTTCGGCATCCTCGACCTGCCGGTCGAGCGCGACGAAGGCAGCACCCGCGCCCAGCGCGTGCGTGGCGAGCTGTCTTTCCAGCACGTGATGCTGCGTTACCGCGAAGATACCGGCATCGCGCTGGACGACATCACCTTCGATGCCAAGCCGGGCACGGTAACAGCCATCGTCGGCCGCTCCGGCAGCGGCAAGACCAGCCTGATCCGGCTGGTGCCGCGTTTCTATGAGCCCAGCGGCGGCCGCATCCTGCTCGATGGCGTGCCGCTGGACGACTACCCGCTGGCCGACCTGCGCCGCCAGGTGGCGATGGTCGGGCAGAAGGTCATGCTGTTCGACGATACCGTGGGCGCCAACATCGCCTACGGCATGGACGCCAGCGAGGAGCAGATCCGCGCTGCCGCCGAAGCCGCCAATGCGTGGGAGTTCATCGAGCGCATGCCGCAGCAGCTGCAGACCCCTGTGGGTGAGAACGGCGCGCTGCTGTCCGGCGGCCAGCGCCAGCGCCTGGCGATCGCCCGCGCGATCCTGCGCGACGCGCCGGTATTGATCCTCGACGAAGCCACCGCCGCGCTGGACAACGAGTCCGAGCGGCTGGTGCAGGACGCCCTGCAACGGCTGATGCCCGAGCGCACCACGCTGGTGATCGCACATCGCCTGTCCACCATCGAACATGCCGACCAGGTGCTGGTGATGGACCACGGCCGCATCGTCGAGCGCGGCACCCACCGCGAGCTGCTGGCGCTGGGCGGGCTGTACGAGCACCTGCACAAGATGCAGTTCCGCGAAAGGCAGCCCTGATGGCGTCCAAGGGTTCCCAGACGCCGTCGTACTGGTACGACGGCAGTCCGATTCCGTTTGCCGCACGGCTGCTGGCGCCGGTGTACGGCGCCGTGGTGGCGCTGCGCCGCGGGCTGTACCGGCGCGGTTGGCGCAGGCGCCACGCGCTGCCGGTGCCGGTGATCGTGGTCGGCAACGTGACCGCCGGCGGTACCGGCAAGACCCCGCTGACCATCGCGCTGGTGGACCGCCTGCGTGAGGCGGGCTGGAAGCCGGGCGTGGCCAGTCGCGGTTACGGGCGCGAAGAGGCCAAGGTCCCGCGCTGGGTCGAGGCAAGCACGCCGACCGCGTTGGGCGGCGACGAACCGGTGCTGATCGCGTGGAAAACCGGCGTGCCGGTCCGGGTCGATGCCGACCGCGTGGCCGCCGGCAACGCGTTGGTCGAGGCGGGCTGCAACATCATCGTCTGCGACGACGGTCTGCAGCACTACCGGCTGGCGCGCGACATCGAAATCGAGGTGGTGGACGCACAACGCCGCTACGGCAACGGCCGGTTGATCCCGGCCGGGCCGCTGCGCGAACCCGCCGAACGCGCGCGCGACTGCGACTTCCGCGTGGTCAACCTGGGCCAGGCCAGCGCCGATCCGTCCGCGCTCGCCTCCTGCGGATTCGGCGAATGGGCGATGCAGCTGCATATCGACAGCGCGCAGCCGCTCAGCGGCGGCCGTGCCCGCGCGTTGTCGCACTTCCGTGGCCAGCGCGTGCATGCCGTGGCCGGGATCGCGCACCCGCAGCGCTTCTTCGACATGCTGCGTGCGCACGGTATCGGGGTGGTCCCGCATGCCTTCGCCGACCACCATGCGTATCAGGCGGCGGACCTTCGCTTTGGCAGCGAACTGCCGGTGCTGATGACTGAAAAGGACGCGGTGAAGTGCAAGGCGTTCGCCAACGAATGGCATTTTTCGGTGCCGTTGTCGGCCGATCTTCCCGCTGCGTTCTGGGTCAACCTGCTGGACCGCGTGGACAAACTCGGCAAGCGCTGAGCACCGCGTTTGCGGCACACTGGCGGCCATTGTTCCCGTGTATTGCCGAGAGGTCCGCATGAGCCAGCCCGTCGATTTCGTCGTCGCCATTCCGGCGCGCTACGCCGCCTCCCGGCTGCCCGGCAAGCCGCTGCGGCTGCTCGGCGGCAGACCGCTGGTGCTGCGCGTGGCCGAACGCGCGCTGCTGGCCGGTGCGCGCGAGGTCTGGGTGGCCACCGATGATGTGCGCATCGCCGACGCCCTGCGGGGCCTGGACGGCGTGCAGGTGGCGATGACCGCCGCCAGCCATGCGTCCGGCACCGACCGGCTGGCCGAATGCGCCCGCCAGGCCGGCTGGTCCGATGACACCGTGGTGGTGAACCTGCAGGGCGACGAGCCGTTCGCCCCGGCCGAGGGCATCCGCGCGGTGGCCGAAGCGCTGGTCTACAGCGGTGCCGCCATGGCGACCCTGGCCACCCCGGTGGAGGATGCCGAGACCCTGTTCGACCCGAACGTGGTCAAGGTGGTGCGCCAGCACAGCCTGGACGCGCTGTACTTCAGCCGCGCTCCCATTCCCTGGCACCGCGACGCCTTCGCGCAGTCGCGCGAGCGCCTGTCCGGGCCCCACTGGCTGCGCCACATCGGCATCTATGCCTACCGGGCCGGTTTCCTGCAGCAGTTCGCCGCGTTGCCGCCGGGCACGCTGGAACAGCTGGAATCGCTGGAGCAGCTGCGGGTGCTGGAGGCCGGCCACCGGCTGAGCGTGGCGCTGTCGCCGGCCGCCTTCCCGCCGGGGATCGATACGCCCGAGGACCTGGCGCGCGCCGAAGGCTGGCTGGCCCGCCGCGAAATTGACGGTGGCACGACGGTTGCATGACGCCCAGTCCGGCATAATCAGCGCATGAACGTACAGCCCGTCCAGGATCTTCCCGAATTCGCCACGTGGCTCAATGCCGCCCCGGCCACCCTGACCGAACTGCGTGGTCGCCCGGTGGTACTGGCCTTTGTCAACGCCGCCTCGGTGTGGTGCGCGCACCGGCTGGCCGAGCTTGGCCAATGGCAGTCGCGCAACCCCGGCAAGCTGCAGGTACTGGTCCTGCAGGTGCCGCGCTTCGACTTCGAGCGCGAACCGGAGCAGGCGCTGAAACTGCTCCGCCGACAGGGCGTGACCGTGCCGGCGCTGCTGGATGCCGATTGGGACGGCTGGCGCCGGTTCAACGTGGCGGCTTGGCCGACCCTGGTGCTGCTGGATGCACAGGGGCGTGAGGTCGACCGCCTGGTAGGCTTCGGCGACGAGCTGGATCGTGCGCTCAATGCACTCTGCCAGGGGACGTCCAGCCCGCTCGATGCGGACGCATCGCGCCAGCGCGAGCTGCATCCCGAGCCGCGCCTGCCGTTGCTGTTCCCGACCGCGCTGGCGGTGAGCACCGAGCGGCTGTACATCGCCGACAGCGGCCACCATCGCATCCTCGAGTGCAGCCATGCCGGACGGGTGCTTCGCCAGTTCGGGATGGGCACCGCCGACATGATGGATGGCGGCCCGGGCGAGGCCGCGTTCAACCGGCCGCAGGGCCTGGCCCTGGAACGCGAGTGGCTGTACGTCGCCGACACCGGCAACCATGCGTTGCGCCGGATCCACCTGCTGACCGGGCAGGTCGACACCCTGTGCGGCAATGGCCGTCCGGGCGAGCCGCGCGAAGGCGCGGTGGGCGACCCGCGCCAGACCCCCCTGAACCATCCGCAGGGTCTGGTGGTCGCCTACAACCAGATCCATATCGCGATGGCCGGCGACAACCGCATCTGGAGCTATCACCTGGGCCAGCGCACGTTGTCCTGGCGCGCCGGCTCCGGCGCGATCGACGAGCGTGACGGCAGCGGCCACCTGGCCGCGTTCGCGCAGCCGGCCGCGCTGGCGGCGGTGCAGCAGGTGCTGTACGTATGCGACGCGCTGGGTTCGTCGATCCGGTCGATGCAGCTGCGTGGCGACCTGGTGCAGACGCTGGTGGGGCAGGGAATGTGGTCGTTCGGCGACCAGGATGGCCCGCGCACCGCTGCCCAGCTGCAGTACCCGCAGGCCATTGCGATGAGCCCGGACGCGCCCGTGTTGTGGATCGCCGACGCCGGCAACGGCCGACTGCGCACCCTGCGCCTGGGCGGCGGCGAACTGAGTACCGTGGCGCTGCCGCGGCGGCTGCATGGTCCGGCCGGGCTGGCCTTGGGCGGCGGTGCGGTGTGGATCGCCGAGACCGATGCCCATGCCGTACTGCGTTTCGACCCGGTGAGCGGCGTACTGAGCGACGTGCCGATCAGCGAATGACCCTCACTACCGCTCCGGCCTTCGATGGAAAGGCATTCGCGGCCCACCTGAGCACCGCGCCCGGCGTGTACCGCATGTACGCCGCCGACGACACCCTGCTGTATGTCGGCAAGGCCCGCGCGCTGCGCAACCGCGTGGGCAGTTACTTCAATGGCGCGCCCAAGACCGCGCGGATCATGTCCATGCTGTCGCAGGTCGCGCGCATGGATGTGACCGTGACGCGTTCCGAGGCTGAAGCGCTGCTGCTGGAAAACCAGCTGATCAAGTCGCTGTCGCCGCGTTACAACGTCTCGCTGCGCGACGACAAGACCTATCCCCACGTGCTGCTGACCCGCGAAGACTGGCCGCGCATCGCGCTGCACCGCGGGCCGCGCGCGGTGCCGGGCCGGTACTTCGGTCCGTACCCGGGAGTGACCGCGGTGCGCGAAACGCTCAACCTCATGCACAAGCTGTTCAAGCTGCGCAGCTGCGAGGACAGCGTGTTCCGCAACCGCTCGCGACCGTGCCTGCAGTACCAGATCGGCCGCTGCAGCGCGCCCTGCGTGGACCTGGTGGCCGCCGACGACTACGCCGAATCGGTGCGGCGTGCCTCAATGTTCCTGGAAGGCAAGAGCGACCAGCTGGCGCGCGAACTGGGTACGCAGATGCAGTCGGCCAGCGAAGCGCTGGAATTCGAGCAGGCCGCGCGCCTGCGCGACCTGGTTACTTCCCTGCGCAGCATGCAGACCCGCCAGTACGTGGATGGCCGCGCCGCCGACCTCGACGTGCTGGCCTGCGCCACGCAGGGCGCAAGCGCCTGCGTGATGCTGCTGGCGTTCCGCGATGGCCGCAACATGGGCACGCGGCCGTTCTTCCCGCGCACCAATGGCGAGGAAAGCGCGGACGAAGTGCTCGGCGCTTTCGTGTCGCAGTACTACGCCGAACATTCCCCGCCGCGCGAGATCCTGCTGGACCGCGAGATTCCCGATGCCAGCCTGATCGAATCGGCGCTCAGCGCCTCGGCCGAGGCCAAGGTGCAGCTGAAGTGGAACGTGCGCGGCGAACGGGCCGGTTATGTCGAGCTGGCCAGCCGCAACGCGCAGATCACGCTGGTCAGCGAGCTCACGAGCCGCAGCGCCCAGCATGCGCGCAGCGAGGACCTGCGGCAGATGCTCGGCCTGGCTGAGCAGGTCAAACGCGTGGAGTGCTTCGACATCAGCCACACCATGGGCGAAGCCACCGTCGCTTCATGCGTGGTGTTCGATGCCAGCGGCCCGGTGCGCAGCCAGTACCGGCGTTTCAACATCAGCGGGATCGAACCCGGCGATGACTACGCGGCCATGCGCCAGGCCATCGACCGTCGCTTCCGTCGCGCGGTGGAAGAGGAGGGCGTGCTGCCAGACCTGCTGCTGATCGACGGCGGCGCCGGCCAGTTGGCCCAGGCGCAGGCCGCACTGGCCGACCTCGGCGTGGAAGGGGTGATGCTGGTGGGCGTGGCCAAGGGCGTGGAGCGCCGCGCCGGACACGAAGCGCTGGTGATGCCCGATGGCCGCGAGCTGCGCCCCGGCGCCGCATCACCGGCCCTGCAGTTCATCCAGCAGGTCCGCGACGAAGCGCACCGGTTTGCGATCACCGGCCATCGGGGCCGCCGGCAGAAGGCGCGCATGACCAGCAAGCTGGAGGACATTCCCGGCATCGGGCCGCGTCGGCGCGCCAGCCTGCTCAAGCATTTCGGCGGGCTGGTCGGCCTGAAGGCGGCCGGCGAGGCGGAAATCGCCAAGGTGGAGGGTATCAATGACGCCCTTGCCGCACGCATCTACGCTAACCTTCATGGACTGCCCACGCCCCCTGCGGCCGGCGAGTAGAGAGACGCAATGAAGTTGACCCTCCCCACCTGGCTGACGTTGCTGCGGATCGTGATGATCCCGGTGCTGGTGCTGGTGTTCTACCTTCCCTACACCTGGACCAATTTCGCCTCGGCGGCGATCTTCGGCATCGCCGCGCTGACCGATTGGCTGGATGGCTGGATCGCCCGCCGCTACGACCTGGCCTCGGCGTTCGGCGCCTTCCTGGACCCGGTTGCTGACAAGCTGATGGTGGCCGTGGCGCTGTTCCTGATCGTGCAGGGCCACCCCACGCCGTGGATGGCATTCTGGGCCGCCGTCATCGTCGGCCGCGAAATCGCGGTGTCGGCACTGCGCGAATGGATGGCTGAAATCGGCCAGCGCGCGAAGGTGCGGGTGGCCCTGATCGGCAAGATCAAGACCACCGCGCAGATGGTCGCGCTGCTGTGCCTGTTGTATTCGGTGGCGCCGAACACGCCGGTGTCCGATATCTGGATGGGCGAACCGGTATTCCATGTCGGCGACTGGACCCTGGCGATCGCTGCGGTACTCACCCTGTTCTCCGGCCTGCAGTACCTGCATGCGGCGTGGCCGAGCCTGCGTGAGGACGAACGCGCCGCACGTGAAACCGCGCGCCTGAAAAAGAAGGGCTGAGGGCTGTTGACAGCACCGCGTTTGGCTGTAGAATTTCGCCTCCCAAGCGGGAATAGCTCAGTTGGTAGAGCGCAACCTTGCCAAGGTTGAGGTCGCGAGTTCGAGTCTCGTTTCCCGCTCCAGATTCAAGAAAAAAGCGACCCTCGGGTCGCTTTTTTCGTTGGTGGCCGCGCTTCATTCCCGCTTCACCGGCACTTCATGGCCGCCCCGCCTGCCGCCGCGATCCTGTGCGCCCGCATCCGCAGGAATGCATCGCAATGAACACCCCCAACGCCGCATACGACTGGGACCTGGTCGTGGTCGGCGCCAGTTTCGCCGGCGCCGCCTGCGCACTGGCCGCTGCCGAATTCGGCCTGCGCGTATTCGTGCTGGAACGCAAGGAAGATCCAGGCGCGCGCCTGCATACCACCGGCATCCTGGTCAAAGAGGTCGTTGAACAGACCTGGCTGCAGCGCATTCCGCCCGCACTGCTGCAACGCGTGGAACGCGTGCGCCTGTATGCGCCGAACCTGCGCAGCGTGCAGCTGGCCGCACCGGGCTACTACTTCATGACCACCGACACGCCGAACCTGATGCGCTGGCTGGCAGCCGAACTGCCTGCGCATGGTGTCGAGCTTCGCCTGCAGCAGTCTTTCACCGAGGCCGTGCGCGATGGCGAGGGCTGGCAGGTGGCCGGGGCAGGGCGCACGCGCTACCTGGTGGGCGCTGACGGCGCCCGTTCGCGCGTGGCCCAGCGCACCGGGCTGGGGCGGGTGCACGACACCCTGTTCGGGATCGAGCAGGAATTTGCCGGCCTGCAGCTGCCAGAAGGTGGCGCGCTGCACTGCTTCGCCAGCCGTCGCTTCGCGCCCGGCTACATCGGCTGGGCAGCACAGAACCCGACCGGTGTGCAGATCGGGCTTGCGCTGCGCCACGACCCCGCGCATGCGCGCCAGCCGGACCTGGCGGGTTTCCTGGCGCACATCCGCAGCGTGATCGGACTGCCCGAAGCGGCTCGCCCCAGCGCGACCCGCGCCGGGCTGGTCCCCTGCGGGCTCGCACGCGGGCCAATCGCGGCGCCGGGCGTGATCCTCACTGGCGATGCGGCCGGTATCGTCTCGCCGCTGTCGGCCGGTGGCATCCATTCGGCCTGGCGGCATGGCTGGACGGTTGGCGATGCGGTGGCCCGCCACCTGCGCGGCAGGGGGCCTGCGGCCGAAAGCGTCGCCGTCCGCGCCGCGCCCACGTTCCGGCGCAAACGGGTGTTGCGCTGGGCCATGGACCACCTGCAGGCGGATTGGCCGCTGGATCTTCTGCTGCAGTCCCGCCTGCTGCGGCGGGTGGCCGAACAGGTCTATTTTCATCGTCGCGGCATGCGCCTGTACGGCTGAATACCGCTGCATAAACCTGTTGACGACGTGAAGGAATCCCGACACAATAGCGCTCCTTCGACGCAGGTGCCGGTCGCAGGACGCAGCAACACTGCGGGAATAGCTCAGTTGGTAGAGCGCAACCTTGCCAAGGTTGAGGTCGCGAGTTCGAGTCTCGTTTCCCGCTCCAGATTTCGACAGGGCCCCCCAGGGGCCTTGTTTTTCTCCGCGGTGGCACGCGGCGATGAAGTGTAAAAAGGCTGGTGTGTTACCCGCGGTTCCGGTAACATATGCGCCTGATTTTGCGGGAATAGCTCAGTTGGTAGAGCGCAACCTTGCCAAGGTTGAGGTCGCGAGTTCGAGTCTCGTTTCCCGCTCCAAATCCTGACCAGGCCCCGTTCTCGGGGTCTTGTTTTATAAGGTCACCGGCCTGGTGGCAGAGTGGTCATGCAGCGGACTGCAAATCCGCGTACGCCGGTTCAATTCCGACCCAGGCCTCCAGTAGTTCGACAAACCCTGCTTCGGCGGGGTTTTTCGTTTCTGTCCTTCACCTCGCCCGGACGAGCGCGCACCTACTGTGCAGTTACGTTTCGTGCTGAGGATGTTCGATGGATATCGCCTTGTGGTTTGCAGCCGTCGGCGCGCCCGGTTCGTTCTGGGATTCGCCCAGCAACGTCAGCGGCGTGGTCGTGCTGGGGTTTGGGCTGGCGGCGATCGTGCTCTCGTTCGGCCTGGCCAAGGTGTTCAAGCGCTTCAACGGCGTGTCCTGGATGGTACTGGGCGCCGGCGTGGCCATCAGCGCCTATGGCATCTGGCGGATGGGGGGCTGACCACCCGCCGGGCCTTCTCGGGCTGACATCACGGTGTCAACAACCGCGCGGCATCCTGCCTGCGTGGGCAGGGGCGTGCCTGAACCATTCAGGGCCTGGTTGATCGCCTGTTCACCATTGGTTGACTTGGCGCGAAGGGCATGAAAGGGTGGAGTGAAACGTGGGTGAAGTCCTGCCGCCTCCCAGCGGCGGGGCGACAGGCGCAAGCCTGGCAGGGGGAATTGCTCGTCTTCGATGCAGGGCAGGTCCAAGGGAGGTCGTATGCGATACGGCGCGAATGACTTGGCTGACGGCGTCCGCACCGAGCTGGAGGCCAGCTACAGCAAGCATGGGTGTGGGCCGGAGTTCTGGACCACCTACCAGCAGGTGCTTGAACGCCTGGTGCCGCAGGGCCGCGGCCGCACCCAGGTGACCAACGAACTGGCCCTGATCATTGAACAGCTCGGCATTGTCCGGCGCGCGCAGATGGTGCCGCCGCCCGACAACCGCACGCGCTGAGGTCAACCGCCCGGGGATGGCGGTTACAGGTAATGCAGCCCGATACCGAGCAGCGCGGCCAGGCTGAGCAGTGCCGCCAGCGTGCGCGGACGAAGCCACCGTCGCGGCCTGCCCTGCATCTCGTTTTCGCTGGCCAGCTGGACCAACCCGCTCGGAAACCGCCACGCGCGCATCTGCGCATCGCAGGCATCCACGCACGCGCCACAGGCGATGCAGTCCGGCTGCGGCCCGGCGCGCACGTCCAGCTGCATGGGGCACACCTGGACGCAGGCACCGCAGTCCAGGCAATCGCCGAGCCGGTCATCGGCGAAGCGCGGCGGCGGGCCGGCCAAGGCCGGATGCGCCGCACGGAAGGCGTAGTCGCTGGCACTGGTCGGATCGAGCATGCCACGACCGCGTTGCTGCACCGAACCTTGTCCACGCTGGCGGGCGCCGCGCGGTTCGGCGCGTCGGGCGTCGTAGCAGACCTTCGGGGTGTCGGCATCGCACAGCATCGGGGCCACCCGCGCATACGGGCACAGGTCGATGCAGACCTGTTCGCGCAGAAAGCCGGCGTTGGCCCACGCGGCCGTGGCGTAGAACAGCACCCAGAACGTTTCCCAGCCGCTCCAGCGGGCCGGCCAGAAGCCGGCCACCAGCGGTTGGATCGGACTGAACAGGCCGACGAAGGTGATACCGGTCCATAGTGCGACCGCGGCCCACGCCAGGTGTTTGACCACGCGGGCCAGGGCCGGCGGCCGCAGTCGTCGCGTGGCGCTGCGTTCAATCCAGCGGAACAGGCCGCTCCACAACGTCTGCGGGCAGGCATGCCCGCACCAGACCCGCCCGGCCATCGTGGTCAGCAGCACCAGCGTGCAGGCCAGCACCGCGACCAGCCCGAACAGCACGCCGACATCCTGCGGCCACAGGGTCAGCCCGAACAGGTCGAAGCGACGCGCCGGCAGGTCGAACAGCAGCGCCTGCCGCCCGTTCCAGCGCAGCCAGGGCAGGGCGTAGAACAGCATGAGCAGCGCTGCCCATACCAGGGCGCGCCAGCGCAGGGCAGGGGGCGCAGCCGGCGTCATCCCAGCGGCAGCTCGTCGTCATCGCGCGGCCGCGGCCGCAGCAGGTAGCCGGTGACCGCGCTGGCGGCAGCGGTGACCGACCAGAACATGAAGAAGCCCAGCGTGTAGCCCAGTTCGCGACTCAGCGCCTGGTCCGGAAAGGTGATGTCGCGCAGGCGCAACGGATCCACGAAGGCGAAAAACACCGCGCAGGCCAGCCCGGCGGCGACAAAGCTCGGCCACAGCACCGCACCCCACTGCTGGATCAGCAAGCGGCGGCGGTTGCCAGGCGGGGCGTTCAGCGTGTCCATGGCCTGCACGGTAGGCCCTGCGACAGCACGCCACATTGATCCTGATCAAGGCGGCGTAGCATCATGACCGCATGTCCTCGTCCGTCGCCCCCGTGCTGCCTGCCGCCTCCCTGGCGCTGTGCAGCGAGCAGGAAGTCACCCGCCTGGTGCACGACTTCTACGCCCGCGTGCGCCAGGACGAGCAGCTGGGCCCGGTGTTCGAGGCGCGCATCCACGCGTGGGACGTGCATCTGGCCCAGCTGGTGGATTTCTGGTCGGCCATGCTGCGCGGCACCCGCCGCTTCAACGGCAACCCGATGTCCAAGCACATGGCCATGCCCGAGCTGGAGCGCGCGCTGTTCGACCGCTGGCTGCTGCTGTTCCGGCGCACCACCGCCGAACTGGGCAACCCGCCCATGCAGCAGCTGGCCGACGACGTGGCCACGCGCATCGCCGACACCTTCTGGCGGCGCATCCAGATGCAGCGCTGGCCCGAACTGCCGCTCGCCGGAAGACCGCGCCTGGATTGATCTGGCTCAATGCGGCGCCGCGCGCGGGCGCGCACGCTTGGGCCATGGATACCCTTTCGCCTGCCGCCGCCGGGCTTGCCTGGCACTTCGACCCGGACCTGCTGCGTCGTCACGACCGGCCCGGCCCGCGCTACACCTCCTATCCCACCGCGCCGCATTTCCACGACGGCTTCGATGAGCATGGGCTGCGTGCCGCGATCGCGGCCAGCAATGCCGAAGCGCTGCCGCTGTCGCTGTACGTGCATGTGCCGTACTGCAGCAGCCCTTGCTTCTACTGTGGCTGCAACCGGGTGATCACCCGCGACCATGGCAAGGGCGTGGCGTATGTCGCGCGCGTGCTCAGCGAAGCCGACCTGATCGCACCGCTGTTCGACGCCTCGCGCGAAGTGGTGCAGCTGCACCTCGGCGGTGGCACCCCGAACTTCCTCGCCGCGACCCAGATGCGCGAGCTGATCGAGGGCCTGGGTCAGCGCTTTTCGTTCAGCACCTCGGCCGATCGCGACTTCTCGATCGAGCTCGATCCGCGCTTCGTCACCCGCGAGGACATCGCCCGGTTGGGCGCGTTGGGCTTCAACCGGGCGAGCCTGGGCATCCAGGATTTCGACCCGGTGGTACAGCGCGCGATCAACCGCGAGCAGGGCGTGGAGGCCACGCTGGAGGTGTTGCGTGCGTGCCGCGAGCATGGCCTGCGCTCGGTCAACGTGGACCTGATCTATGGCCTGCCGCACCAGACCCTGGAGGGCTTCGCGCGCACCCTGGAAACGGTGCTGCGCGAACGCCCCGACCGGTTGGCGATCTACGGCTATGCGCACCTGCCGAACCTGTTCAAGGCGCAGCGGCAGATCCCCGATGCCGCGCTGCCCAGCCCGGAACAGAAGCTGGCGCTGCTCGGCCTGGCGGTGCGTCGGCTGTCGCTGGCCGGGTACCAGTACATCGGCATGGATCACTTCGCACTGCCGGAAGAGAACCTGTCCCGCGCCCAGCGCGCCGGCCAGCTGCACCGCAACTTCATGGGGTACACCACCCACGCGCAGACCGACCTGGTCGGGCTGGGCGCCAGCGCGATCAGCCGCATCGGCAACTGCTACAGCCAGAACCCGCGCGACCTGCCGGGCTGGGAAACGGCGGTGGATGCCGGGCGCCTGCCGGTGTGGCGGGGGCTGACCCTGGATGCGGACGATGCGCTGCGCGCCGCGCTGATCAACCAGCTGATGTGCCAGGGCGAGGTGGATGGCCGCGCGCTGGGGGCACGCCATGGTGTCGATTTCGACCAGTACTTCGCCGATGCGCTCACCGCATTGACGGCGCTGGAGGCCGACGGCCTGGCCGAGTTCCGCGACGGCGTGGTGCGCGCCACCGCGCGCGGGCGTCCATTGCTGCGCCTGCTGGCGATGTGCTTTGACCGTTACCTGGCCCAGCCCGAACAGCCGGTGCGCTATTCGCGGGCGATCTGAGGTGGTGCCCGGAGCCGGAATCGAACCGGCATGGGGTTGCCCCCGGCGGATTTTAAGTCCGATGCGTCTACCAGTTTCGCCATCCGGGCGGCGCTGCGGAGGGATTGTAGCGGAATCCTAGGGGGCGCTAGCATCAGGCTTTCCTGCTCCGGGCCATTCTGCATATGCTGAAACTGCACATCGGCAACAAGAACTACTCCTCGTGGTCGATGCGGCCGTGGGTGCTGATGACCCAGGCCGGCATTCCCTTCGACGAGGTCGTGCTGCGCTTTGACAGCTTCGACCCGGACTCGCAGTTCAAGCGCAGCGCCGAGGCGTTGTCGCCCTCGGGCACCGTGCCGGTGCTGGTCGATGGCGCACTGGTCGTCTGGGATTCACTGGCCATCGCCGAGTACCTGGCCGAACGGTTTCCGGAATCGGCGTTGTGGCCGCAGCAGACCAGCGAACGTGCGCTGGCCCGCAGCGCGACCGCCGCCATGCACAGCGGGTTCGGCGCGTTGCGCTCGCATTTCCCGATGAACATCGAGGCACTGCTTCCCGAGGTCGGGGCGCGGGTACTGCGCGAGCAGCCGGATGTGGTGGCCGACCTGCAGCGTCTGCAGGCGCTCTGGGAGCGGTTGCTGGCGCGTCACGAGGGCCCGCTGCTGTTCGATCGTTTCAGCATCGCCGATGCGTTCTTCGCGCCGGTGGTGATGCGCCTGCACACCTACGCCGTGCCGGTGTCGCCACGCGTTGCCGCCTACATGCAGCAGGTGCGGGCGCTGCCGGGCGTGCAGGCATGGATCGCGGCGGCGCTGGACGAGCACGATTTCCGCCCGTTTGAAGAGCCCTATCGGCAGGCACCGGACCCGGGCTGATCGGCACCGGTACTTGAGGCACGGTTTACGCCGCTGCGATGCGCGCCGTACGCTGCACGGCAGGCGCACAGGAAGGTGGACAGGCATGGCGAAGAGGGCAGCAGCAGGCGCGTTGCTGGTGTGGCTGGCCTGTGCGGGTGTGCCCGAAGGCAGGGCGCAGCAGGCACCGCCCGAGGTGGTCGACCTGGCGCCGGTGGTGGTCTCCGGCGTGCAGCCCGGGCCGGGCATGTGGCGGGTCACCAATGCGCAGGGCCACACGTTGTGGATCCTGGGCACGGTATCGCCGCTGCCGGCCAGGCTGGACTGGCGCGCCGACGAGGTCAAGGCGGTCATCGCCAGCGCCGATGCCGTGTTGGGGCCGCCGGGCTGGACGCTGGATGCCGATGTCGGCTTTTTCAGCCGGCTCACCCTGCTGCCCTCGGCCATGAAGGCGCAGCACGACCCGCAGGGCAGGCGACTGCAGGAGATTCTGCCGCCGGAGCTGTATGCGCGCTGGCAGCCGTTGAAGGCCCGTTACCTTGGGCGCGGCAATGGGGTGGAGAAGGACCGCCCGCTGGTGGCCGCCACGCGGCTGTACGTGGCTGCCCTCGACGAGGTCGGGCTCAGTCCCCGATCCGGCGTGGGCAAGCTGCTTGAAAAGGCGTACAAGGCCCGCGGCCTGACGCCCGTGGTGACCCGGGTGGAGGTCAAGGTGGACGATCCGCGCGCCGCACTGAAGGAAGTGCGCGCCAGCCCGCTGCAGGACGTGGCCTGCCTGCAGCGGACGCTGGACGTGGTTGAACACCAGATGCCGCTGCTGGTCGAGCGCGCCAACGCCTGGGCGGCAGGGGATATCGACGCGCTCCAGCAGTTGGCCTTGAAGAGCCAGTACGACGCCTGTGTCGGCGCAATTGCCGACAGCGAGCTGGGGCGCCGGCGTGGCATGACCAACCTGGATGCACGCGCGGCGGAGAAGTGGATGGGCGCGGCACGCACAGCGCTGGCCGGCAACGCGGTCACCTTTGCGACCGTGCCCGTGCACACCCTGGTGGAACCGGGTGGCTATCTCGAGCGGCTGCGCCAGGCCGGCTACCACGTCGAGTCGCCCTGAGCCGGAAAACCATCTTTTCACCCCCGCGATCTTCATGGCATAGTCATGTGGACTTCACCGGGGGGTGCATATGGCGTTGCAGGCGTTCGCCTATGTAAGCGAGGCAGTCGACGGCATCGACGGTCCGGGCATCGACCGCATCCTCGCCGAGGCCTCCAACTTCAACCGCGTGGCCGGTGTGACCAGCGTACTGATGTTCGATGGCCGGCGCTTCCTGCAGTACATCGAGGGCCCGGATGATGGCGTAGCCCCGGTCGAGCAGCGCGTGATCAACGCGCGCAGCCACCAGCAGATGCGCGAACTGGCACGCGGCGAGGTCGGCACGCGTCATTTCCCGCGCTGGACGATGGCCTCTGCCCGCATCGACCCGGACGTGATGAGCGCGATCATCGATGCCGACTGGACGGGGTTCGCCGCTTCCGCGCCCGTGGATGGCCAGCGCCGGGTCGGCTTCGCGCGTCTGCTCGAGGTATGGACCGGCGTCTCCGGCGAACTCGAACCCGCAGCCGTGACGCTGGGCTCGTGAGTGGCGTCGCTCGTAACACAAAGATCACAGTCCGCTTCGTACCATGTGTCTACCAGCTGTGACCGGTCCGGGGTATGCCCCGGGGTTGTCTGAAAGGGAAGTAACCGCAGCTGGACCACTTGTTGGCCGTCGTCCGTACTCTCCGCGGGCGGCGGCTTTGTTCTTTGTGGCGCAGCGCCTGCCGCGTTAGGCTTGTCGCAACTGTTTCCTGGTGGTGCCCCCGCATGATCGATCATTCCCCCGCGTACCTGCTGCCGCGCCTGCGTGCGCCTGCGGGGCTGGCCGGATGACGGCGGCCGACCGCGCCGCACAGGCACGCATCGGCGTGATCGGGCTGGGCTATGTCGGCCTGCCGTTGACGGTGGCGTTCGGCGCGCAGCTGCCCACGCTCGGCTACGACATCGACCATGCGCGCGTGGCCGAACTGCAGCAGGGCCGCGACCACACCCTGGAAATGTCGGCGGACGAACTCGCCGCTGCGGTGCAGGCGCGCTACAGCGTCGACCCGGCCGACCTTGCCGCGTGCACCGTTTACATCGTGACCGTGCCCACCCCGATCGACGCACACGAACAGCCGGATCTTGGCCCGCTGCGCGACGCGAGCATCCTGATCGGCAGCGTGCTCAAGCCCGGCGACCTGGTGATCTACGAATCCACCGTCTACCCCGGCACCACCGAAGAGGTCTGCGTGCCGCTGCTGGAAGCCGGCTCCGGGCTGCGCTTCAACCAGGACTTCCACTGCGGCTACAGCCCGGAACGGATCAACCCGGGCGACCGCCAGCGGCGCCTGCCCGACATCCGCAAGATCACCTCCGGGTCCACCCCGGAGATCGCCGCGCTTGTCGATGCGTTGTACGCGCGCATCATCACTGCGGGCACCTGGCCGGCACCGTCGATCCGCGTGGCCGAAGCGGCCAAGGTGATCGAGAACATCCAGCGCGACGTCAACATCGCGCTGGTCAACGAGCTGGCACTGATCTTCGACCGGCTCGGCATCGATACCCAGGATGTACTGGATGCCGCCGGCAGCAAATGGAACTTCCTGCCGTTCCGCCCCGGCCTGGTCGGTGGCCACTGCATCGGCGTGGATCCGTACTACCTTCTGCACAAATCCGAAAGCGTGGGCTACCACCCGGACCTGATCCACACCGCGCGGCAGGTCAACAACCGCGTCGGCGCGCACGTGGCGCAACGCGTGCTGGCGCTGCTGGCCAGCCGCGGCAAGGCACCGCAGGGCGCACGCGTGCTGGTGCTGGGAGTGACCTTCAAGGAGAACTGCCCGGACCTGCGCAACAGCCGCGCGCTGGAACTGGCCCAGGCCCTGCAGTCCAGCGGCGCGCAGGTGCAGGTGCAGGACCCGTGGGTCGGTCCGGCCACGCTGGAAGGCAGCGGTGTGCAGTGGGTGGAACAGCCTGACCCGCAGGGCTACGACGCGGTGGTGCTGGCGGTGGCGCATGACCGCTTCCGCGCGATGGACACCGCACGGATCCGCGCGCTGCTGGCGCCGGATGGGATCGTCTACGACGTGAAGTCGGTCTGGCCACGGGACGTGGTCGACGACCGGCTGTAGACTCGAACCCGGTTGTTGATCGAGGAAAGCCATGCATCGTTACCTGGTCTACGTGCTCGCCATCCTGTTGCTCCCGGTTTCGCTGTATCTGGCCGGGTACTGGGCCGCCTGGTACTGGGGCGTGGGCATCAGCGCGGCGATGGTCATCGTGGGCACCTGGGACCTGCTGCAGAAGCGCAGCACGCTGCGCCGCAACTACCCGGTGATGGCGCATTTCCGTTACGGCCTGGAATCGATCGGCCCGGAAATCCGCCAGTACTTCGTGCAGAGCGATCTCGAGGACGTGCCGTTCTCGCGCCAGCAACGCGCGCTGATCTACCAGCGCTCCAAGAACGAAATGGACGTGGTGCCGTTCGGCACGCTGCGCAGCACCTACGCGGTGGACTACGAATGGATCAACCATTCGCTGGCGCCGACCGAGGTGGCCGACCACGACTTCCGCGTGCTGATCGGGCCCAACTGCGCCAAGCCATATTCGGCCAGCGTGTTCAACATCTCGGCCATGAGCTTCGGCTCGCTGTCGGCCAATGCGATCCGTGCGCTCAACGAAGGCGCGCGCCGTGGCGGTTTCTACCATGACACCGGCGAAGGCTCGATTTCGCCCTACCACCGCGAGATGGGCGGCGACCTGGTCTGGGAAATCGGCTCCGGCTATTTCGGCTGCCGCGATGAGCACGGCGGTTTCAGCGAAGAGCGTTTCGTCGCCAACGCCAACACCGACCAGGTGAAGATGATCGAGATCAAGCTGTCGCAGGGCGCCAAGCCCGGCCACGGCGGGGTGTTGCCGGCCGCCAAGGTCAGCGCCGAGATCTCCGCCACCCGCGGCGTACCGATGGGCGTGGACTGCGTGTCGCCGTCGAAGCACTCGGCGTTCAACACGCCGGTGGAACTGCTGCAGTTCGTGGTGCGCCTGCGCGCGCTGTCCGGTGGCAAGCCGGTCGGTTTCAAGCTGGCCATCGGCCACCCGTGGGAATGGTTCGGCATCGCCAAGGCAATGCAGGAAACCGGGCTGCTGCCGGATTTCATCGTGGTCGACGGTGCCGAAGGCGGCACCGGCGCGGCGCCGGCCGAGTTCATCGACCATGTCGGCGTGCCGATGCATGAAGCGCTGTTGCTGGTCCACAACACGCTGGTCGGGCTGGACCTGCGCGACCGTATCCGGGTCGGGGCGGCGGGCAAGGTCAGCAGTGCCTTCGAGATCGCGCGCACCATCGCGCTGGGCGCGGACTGGTGCAATGCCGGGCGGGGGTTCATGTTCGCGCTGGGCTGCATCCAGTCGCTGAGCTGCCACAGCGACCGCTGCCCGACCGGCATCGCCACCCAGAACCCGAACCGCTGGCGGCACCTGGACCCGGCCGACAAGGCCACCCGCGTGCACAACTACCACGAGAACACCCTGCGTGCGCTGCGCGACCTGCTATGCGCGGCCGGCCTGCAACATCCGGCCGAACTGGGCCCGGAACACATCGTGCGCCGCGTGTCGCCGGTGGAGATCCGCTCGCTGGCCTCGCTGTACCGCTACCTCACCCCGGGCGAACTGCTGCGCCGGGTGCCCGACCACGCGGTATTCCACGACTTCTGGGCGGATGCACGCAGCGACTCGTTCCAGCCACCAGCGCGCATCCAGGCGCTACGCAACAGCAAATCGCGCTGACGCGCGATGTGCTGTCGCGCCGCCCGACCAACCGCCGGGCGCTACCGGCGTGTGCCGACCGCTGCCTGTACGCTACCGGTAGGTACCGACCGTTGGTCGGTACGCGGCATCATCGCGCGAGGTACTCCACCACACCACGCCCGGCCCGCAATCCGCTGGCGAAACACGCGGTCAACAGATACCCGCCGGTAGGCGCTTCCCAATCCAGCATCTCCCCGGCGCAGAACGTGCCGGGCAGGTCGCGCAGCATCAATGTGTCATCCAGCGCTTCCAGCCGCACGCCGCCGGCGGTGCTGATCACCTCGTCGATCGGTCGCGGCCGCAGCGGCGACAGCGTCAGCCGCTTCAGCGCGGCGGCGATGGTTTCGGCCGGCAGCTGGCCGGCGTCCTTGCCCAGCACTTCAAACAGCAACGCCGATTTCACTCCACTTAGACCCAGCTGGCGGCGCAGGTGTTCGCCGAAGCTGCGGCCCTGGCGTGGCTTGTGCAGCTTGTCCAGCAGCTGCGCTTCGGTCTGCCCGGGCAACAGGTCCAGCTGCAGCTGCACCTGGCCATCGCGCGCCAGGCGGTCGCGCAGGTCCGCGGCAAGCGCGTAGATGAGGCTGCCTTCAATGCCATTGGCCGTGATCACGCACTCACCCTGCTGCGCGTGTTCCTGGCCGTCCAGCCCGAGCCAGTGCGCGACCACCGGCTTCAACGGGGCGCCGGCCTGGCGGTCGCGGAAGTAGGGCGTCCAGTCGATGTCGAAACCGCAGTTGGCCGGTTTCAGTGGTGCGATGTCGATGCCGCGTGCGGCCAGCGGCGCCACCCACGCACCATCCGAGCCCAGCTCGGGCCAGCTGCCACCGCCCATCGCCAGCACCACCGCATCGGCCTGCACCGTGGCAGCCCCGTCCGGCGTCTCGAAGCGCAGCGCACCGTCGTTCTGCCAGCCGGTCCAGCGGTGCTGCACATGGAAGCGCACGCCCTGTTCCTTGAGCCGCCGCACCCAGCCACGCAGCAGCGGGGCGGCCTTGCGGTCGACCGGGAACACCCGCCCGGAGGTGCCAACATAGGTTTCCACGCCAAAGCCTGCCGCCCATTCGCGCAGTGCGGGGCCGTCGAAATCGGCCAGCCACGTGCCGACCTCGGTCGCACGCTCACGGTAGCGGGACACGAACACGTCCTGCGGATCGGAATGGGTGAGGTTCAAGCCGCCCTTGCCGGCGATCAGGAACTTGCGCCCGGGCGAGCCCTTGGCCTCGTACAGGTCCACGGCGTGGCCGGCGGCGCGCACGGTCTCGGCCGCCATCAGCCCGGCCGGGCCGCCGCCGATGATCGCCACGCGTCGCGCAGGGTGGACAGGAGTGCTCATGCGGTTCAGCGCGGCTTGACGTCGAGCAGCTCGACATCGAACACAAGCGAGGCGTTCGGCGGGATCGGGCCGGCGCCGGAGGCGCCATAGCCGTAGTCAGCCGGAATCATCAGGGTGCGCTTGCCGCCGACCTTCATGCCGGCAAAGCCTTCGTCCCAGCCTCTGATCACCCGGCCCTGGCCCAGCCCGAAGCTGAACGGCTCGCCGCGATCGACCGAGCTGTCGAACTTTTCGCCGTGCTTGTCGGCGGCTTTCTCGTCGTACACCCAGCCGGTGTAATGGACCACGATGGTGCTGCCCGGGGTGGCCTCGGCACCGGTGCCGGGCTGGGTGTCGATCTTCTCGAAGGCGGCGATGCTGCCACCCGGCGGCGGGCCGGGCGGGGTGCAGGCGGCCAGCAGCGACAGCAGCGCGGGAACGAGCAGGAACTTCGGCAGAGCACGCATGGGCGGCACCGGATGGAAAATGGGACGCAAGGGTAGCGCATCGCCGGGCGCTATCATGGGCGCATGTCGAAACTGCTGCTCAACCTGCGCAATGTCGCGGACGATGAAATCCAGGATGTGATCACCCTGCTGGACCGGGCGGGCATCGCCCATTACCGCACCGAACCCAGCCCGTGGGGAATCTCCTTTGGCGGGATCTGGATCCGCGACGACGCCGACCAGCCCCGGGCCAAGGCCCTGATGGCCGAGTACCAGCAGGCGCGCGGCGAGCGGGTCCGCGCCGAGCGCCAGGCCGCGCTGGCCGACGGCAGCGCCGAAACCTTCGGCACGCTGCTGCGGCGCCGCCCGCTGTTCGTGGTGGCGGTGCTGGCCGGCATGCTGGTGGCCGCCGCGCTGGTACTGCTGCCGTTCGTGCTGCTGCGCGGCTGAATGCCCGGTTGGGCGGGTGGGGCGGGGCCCGGGTAAAATGGGCGGATGATCGCCAATACCGCCGCCTATCACTTCACCCCGATCGCCGTCCCGGACGCGCTGTGTTCCACGCTGCTGGCGCGCGCCGAGGCGGCCGCACTGCGTGGCACCGTGCTGGTGGCGGGCGAGGGCATCAACCTGTTCCTGGCCGGCCCTGAAGCCGGCATCGACGGCTTCTACGCCGCGCTGCGCGCCGATCCGCGCTTCGAGGGGCTGCGGGTGAAGACCAGCTACAGCCGGATGCAGCCGTTCGCCCGGCTCAAGGCCAAGGTCAAGCCGGAGATCATCAGCTTCCGCATCGACGACGGCCAGCCGCTGGCCTATCCACGCGCCCCCTCGGTGGACCCGGCCACGGTGCAGCGCTGGCTGCGCCAGGGCCATGACGATGACGGCAAGCCGGTGGTCATGCTCGATACCCGCAATACCCAGGAAATCGAGTACGGCACCTTCCAGGATGCGCTGGTGCTGCCGATAACAAAGTTCACCGACCTGCCCGAGGCACTGGCCCCGCACCGCGACGCGTTGCGTGACAGCACCGTGGTCAGCTTCTGCACCGGTGGCATCCGCTGCGAGAAGGCCGCGCTGTGGATGCGCAACGATGGCATGGACAACGTGCTGCAGCTGGACGGCGGCATCCTCGGCTACTTCGAGGCCGTGGGTGGCGAAGGCTACGACGGCCGCTGTTTCGTGTTCGATGAACGCGTGGCCCTCGACGCGGAATTGAAGCCGCTGGTTGACCAGGCCGCGGATTGATATGGCGCGGGAATCAGCATTCCGCCAGCGGCCATGGTGTCCTTCGACCGGCGCCCCCATCAACAGGGGATAACCTTTGATGGAACGCCCCATGCAACTGTCGATTCTTGATCTGGCCCCGGTCTGCGAGGGCAGCGATACCACCCAGGCCTTTGCCAACATGCTCGACCTGGCCCAGCACGCAGAAGGCTGGGGCTTCCACCGCTACTGGCTGGCCGAGCACCACAACATGCCAGGCATCGCCAGCGCCGCCACTGCGGTGCTGATCGGCCACGTGGCCGGCGGCACCCAGCGCATCCGCGTCGGGGCTGGCGGGATCATGCTGCCGAACCACTCCCCGCTGCAGGTGGCCGAACAGTTCGGCACGCTCGCCTCGCTGTACCCGGACCGCATCGATCTCGGCCTGGGCCGCGCGCCGGGCACCGACCAGCCCACCGCACGCGCCCTGCGACGCTACTTCGACAGCGCCGACCAGTTCCCGCAGGACGTGCGCGAGCTGCTTCACTATTTCGAGCCGGCGCAGCCCGGGCAGGCCGTGCGCGCGGTCCCCGGCGCGGGCATCCCGGTGCCGGTGTGGCTGCTGGGCTCCAGCCTGTTCAGTGCACGCTTGGCGGCGGCAATGGGCCTGCCGTTCGCCTTCGCTTCGCATTTCGCCCCGGATGCGATGGACGAAGCGCTGGCGGTGTATCGCCGCGAGTTCCGCGCCTCGCAGTACCTTACCGCGCCGTACGCGGTGCTGGGCCTGAACGTGGTGGCGGCCGAATCCGAAGCCGAGGCCAAGCGCCTGTTCACCACCCAGCAGCAGAGCTTCGTCAACCTGCGTCGCGGCCTGCCGGGCCTGATTCCACCGCCGATCGACGACATCGAAGCCTTCTGGCAGCCGCACGAGAAGATCGGCGTGCAGAACGCGCTGGCCTGCGCGGTGGTCGGCGACCAGCGCCAGGTCAGCGAAGGCATGGCCGCGTTCGCCGCACGCCACAAGCCCGACGAACTGCTGCTGACCGCCAACATCTACGACCATGGCGCGCGCAAGCGCTCGTTCGGGTTGGCGATGCAGGCGCGCCGCGACCTTGCTGACCGGTTCTGACGTTGAACGCGTCGCCACGCGCCCGGTAAATGATGTACCGGCTGTGCGGCTCTCGACGTCATGCCACGCGAAGGCGACGTGACCATCCGGTTCACGTCGCCATTCCCACCCTTCCGGTGTGATGGAGCTCCTTATTCCAGGAGTCACCGCATGGCCGACCAAGATCGCCAGCAGCACATCGAACAGCTGGCCGAACTGATCCGCGACGTGGACATCGCCATGTTCACCACCACCGGCGTGGACGGGCGCCTGTACAGCCGCCCGCTGGGCACCCAGGAAGTCGAATTCGACGGCGACCTGTGGTTCGCCACCGCCGCCGACAGCCCCAAGGTGGCCGAGATCGCGCTCAACCCGCGCGTCAACGTGGCCTATGCCTCACAGTCGAAGAACACCTACGTGTCGGTGGCGGGCATCGCGCGCATCGTCGACGACCGCGCCAAGGTGGAGGAACTGTGGTCGCCGCCGATGAAGCTGTTCTTCCCCGGCGGCAAGGATGATCCGAACCTGCGCCTGATCCACGTGCGTGCCGAATCGGCCGAGTACTGGGACGGCCCCGGCACGCTGCTGGGCAAGGCGCTGAGCTTCGTGCTCTCCGCCGTCAGCGATGACCCCAGCACCTTGTCCGACAACGGCGTCGTGGACCTGCGTTAGAACCAGCGCTGGAACAGCTCGGTCAGGTAGTGCACCAACTGGCCGGAGCTGAAGCTGAAGAACAGCACCGCGGCAATCGCGCCGATCCAGTTGACCAGCATCAGGGTGCCGTCGCGTTCCAGCAGCGCCAGCGAGAACAGCAGCAGCTGGAACCCGAACAGGTAGTTGGTGAACGGGATCGGCAGCGACAGCAGCACGCCGGTCAGCACCAGCAGCAGGCCGGTGAACGCATGCGCCGGCAAGGGCACGAGAAGGGCCGGACGACGCGGCTTGAGCATGCGATCCAGACGGCGCAGCGCGCCGTCGATCTTCCCCAGGAATTTATGCATCGTGCCGCGTCGCGGCCCGCGGTTGGCGATGAACCCCGGCAGCCACGGGCGCCGCATGCCGCACAGCATCTGCACGCCGATCAGGACTACCAGCGGACCGCTCACGGCGCCGCCCAGCCCGGGAACCGGAATGAACGACGGCAGGATCGCAATGAACAGGAACACGCCGAACGCGCTCTGCTGCAGGCCCTGCAGGATCTGCCCCAGGCGCAGGCGTTCATCGGGATCGCCGTGGTCGAACATCGCCAGCAGCGTACGGATGCCTTCGTTCTGGTATTCCGGCCGGCCCTGGTCCGGCGCCGGGGGCGGATCAGCCGGTGAGTTCATCAGTCTCCTCTTCGGCCAGCGTGCGCAGCAGCAGCTTGTCCACGCGCGCGCCGTCCAGGTCGACGATCTCGATGCGCCAGCCGGCCCAGTCGAAGTACTCCCCGGCATGCGGAATGCGGCCGAAGTAGTGGATGCACATGCCGGCCAGCGTGTAGTAGTCGCCGTCATCGGCATCGGGCAGTTCAGCGTTGCCCATCAGTTCGCGCAGGTCTTCGATCGACAATGACCCGTCCACCAGCAGCGAGCCGTCCTCGCGGGTCACCACCAGCGCGTCCTCGTCGACGTTCTCCACCGACTGCATGCGGCCGACCACCGCGCCCATCAGGTCGCTGATGGTCACCAGCCCCTGGATCTCGCCGTACTCATCCACCACCAGCGCCACCGACTGCTGCTCCTCGCGGAAGATCTCCAGCAGCTTCATCGCATGGGTGGATTCGGAGACATACAACGGCTCGCGCAGTTGCTGGAACAGCGAGTGCTCATCGCGCACCAGGCGGGTGACCAGGCTCTTGACCTCGAGCACGCCGACGATGTCCTGGTCGTTGCCGCGGAACACCGGGTAGCGCGAGAACTCGTGCTCGCGCATGGTGGCCAGGTTCTTCTCCGCGTCGGCCTGGGTATCGAGCCAGGCGATCCGGTTGCGCGGGGTCATCAGGCTGTCGGCAGTGCGGTCGCCCAGGCGCATCACCCGGTTCATCATGTCGCGCTCATGCGCGTCGATGACGCCGGCCTCGTGGCTCTCAGCCACCAGCATGCGGATCTCCTCTTCGGTCACGCTGGCCGCTTCGTCCTTGCCCAGTCCCAGCAGGCGCAGAACCAGCCGTGTGGTGTGAGAAAGCAGCCACACGAACGGGAAGGCAATCCGGGCCAGGCCGCTCATGGGTAGCGCGACCAGTCCGGCGATGTCCTCCGAACGGGTGATGGCGAGACGTTTGGGTACCAGTTCGCCGAAGATCAGCGTCAGGAACGTGATCAGGGCCACGGCGAGGGTCTTGCCGATCACCGCCGACCAGGGCTGTGGTTCATTGAACAGCGGGAAATTGGCCGACAGCGCCGGGAACAGGCTCTGCAGGTTCAGGGCGATGGCGCTGCCGATGGCATCGCCGCCGTAAACACCCGTCAGGATGCCGATCAGGGTGATGCCGATCTGGACGGTGGACAGGAAGCTTTCCGGCTTTTCCGACAGTTCCAGCGCGCGCTGTGCCCGCTTGCTGGTGGCGGCCATCTGCTTGAGCCGGCTCTTGCGCGAGGTCATGACCGACATTTCGGACATGGCGAAGAAGCCGTTGAGCAGAATCAGGGCCAGTACGATGATGAGTTCAAACACGGGCGTCTTCCCCGGTTGGTGGCAGGGAGGGCGTGTTCAAGCGCGGGCGGCTACCGGGCCAGGTCAGGCCTGGCGGGCGCGGCGGGGGATAAGGGTCGTCGTCCATAGAGTGCACCCGAAGGTGCCCGCGCATCTTAACAAAAGCCGGGGGGAGGGGTGCAAACAGGGTCGTTCAGGTGGCCCGGTGGCAGTGTGAAGACGACGGGAGTACCCGGATTGGACATCAAACCGTCATAATTCCGCCCGGTGCCGTCCTTCCTCGACGGCGAATAGGTTTCTCAATGTTCTCTCTGCAGACCATTTTCGGCTCCGGCAAACAGTTCTATACCCTGCTGGACGAGGCTGCCCAGGCGGCCTACGACAGCGCCAAGGCGCTGCATTCGATGCTGCGCGACGCCGACCGGCAGCCTGCGCTCGACGCGTTCAAGCTGGCCCGCCTGCGCGAACGCGCCGCCTCGGACAAGATCAGCCAGGCGCTGGTGGACAGCTTCATGACCCCGATCGAGCGCGAAGACATCGAAGCGCTGGGCTCGGCGCTGTACAAGATTCCCAAGCAGGTCGAGAAGTTCGCCGACCGCTACTCGCTGGCCACCAAGCATCTGGAACACATCGATTTCGCGCCGCGCGCGGCGATGCTCGAACAGGCCGCCAGCGTGGTGGTGGAGATGGTCCACGACCTGCGCAACATGAACCTGGACCGGATGACCGCGCTCAACGAGAAGCTGCGTGCACTGGAGAACGAAGCCGACCGCCTGATGCTCGAGCTGTACCGCGACATCTATTCCGGTCGCCTGGACAACCTGCAGATGTTCCTGCTCAAGGAATTCTTCGAGATCCTGGAAAAGGCCATCGACCGTTGCCGCGAGGCCGGTGTGGTGGCCTACCAGATCGTGCTGAAGAACAGCTGACGGACGCCACAGCATGCTGACCCTCGTTCTGGTGGTGATCCTGGCCGCGCTCGTCTTCGAGTTCATCAACGGCTTCCACGACACCGCCAACTCCATCGCCACCGTGGTGGCGACCAAGGTGCTCTCGCCCGGCTGGGCGGTGATGCTCGCCGCCTTCATGAACCTCATCGGCGCCCTGACCGGCACCGCCGTGGCGCTGACCATCGCCTCGGGCCTGCTCAACACCGGCGTGGTTGACGTCACCCCGCAGGTGATCCTGTGCGCGCTGCTGGGCGGCATCATCTGGAACCTGATCACCTGGTGGAAGGGCCTGCCGTCGTCGTCCTCGCACGCGCTGATCGGTGGCCTGTGCGGCGCCGGCCTCGCCGCCGCCCACAACAACTGGGACGCGCTGATCTGGTCCGAACGCATCGGCACCTGGGCGCAGAACAAGGGCCTGCTGTGGAAGGTGTTCCTGCCGATGATCACCTCGCCGATCGCCGGCTTCCTGCTCGGCATCGTGGTGATGCTGCTGCTGTGGGCGATCATCGCGGGCATGGCCAAGGCCGGTGGCTGGCTGGGCCGCCTGGCCCGCCCGCGCATCGTCAACGCGTTCTTCGGCAAGGCGCAGATCGTCTCGGCGGCCTACATGGGCTTCGCCCACGGCCACAACGACGCGCAGAAGACCATGGGCATCATCGCCATGACCCTGATCGGCGCCGAGGCGACCGGCGCACTGAACGACCTGCCGTCCTGGCTGGCCTTCATGCACCCGGACGCGCACGCCGGTGACGGCATCGCGATGTGGATCGTGCTGACCTGCGCGGTGGTGATGGCCGCCGGTACCGCCTCGGGTGGCTGGAAGATCATCAAGACGCTGGGCCACAAGATGGTCAAGCTGCACCCGATCCACGGCTTCGCAGCCGAGACCAGCTCGGCCACGATCCTGACCCTGGCCGCGCACTTCGGCATGCCGGTTTCGACCACCCACAGCATCTCCACCGCCATCATGGGCGTGGGTTACGCCAAGAACCCGCGTTCGCTGCGCTTTGGCGTGATCGAACGCATCGTCTGGGCCTGGATCCTCACCATCCCGGCCGCCGGCGGCTGCGCCTACCTGATCCTGAAGCTGTTCGAGCTGTTCGGCTGGACCTGATCGGGGTTGGTTTGGAAACGCGAAAAACCCGGCTTCGGCCGGGTTTTTTGTGTCTGCTGGTTGGTCGCGAAAAGCAGCGTTTTCATTTTTCCGGCTGGGGCGGCCGACGGGCAGCCCCCGACAGATGGTCGCGTGCGGATGGGCACGGCAGACACGCATGGCGTGTCCCTACGCGGCAGGTACGTCGGTAGCGTCGGTTCCCAAACGACGGCACGGAACGCCACCGCGGCCGCTAACGCATGAAAATGATCGGCACCGCCGTTGATCTCCCATGGCCACCAAGAAACCGTCGAGGGTCGGCGGGGGCGGGTTTGCGGGACTGTCAAAAACATGGATGTTTTTGCCAAGCCCCCATGGATGGGTTTACGGCGTGTCCCGCAAACCCGCACCCGCCGGCCCAGCTCAGGCCAAGCGACGGCCATCGGCTGTTCGCCCAGAAGCATGAAGCTGCCGGGCAGGGCCCGGCACTACAGGAGTGTCTGCAACGCCGACGTTTGCAGGCCACGCAGGCGGGCACCCAAAAAAAAATCCCGCCGAAGCGGGATTTTTCATCAGCAATCAGACCTCAAGCGAAGCCAGGTCGCCCTTGTTCTCCAGCCACTGCTTGCGGTCGCCCGCGCGCTTCTTGGCCAGCAGCATGTCCATCAGCGCGCTGGTCTGCTCGCCATCGTCCACCGTCAGCTGCACCAGGCGGCGGGTGTCGGGGTGGATGGTCGACTCGCGCAACTGGTGCGGGTTCATCTCGCCAAGGCCCTTGAAGCGGGTCACGTTGACCTGGCCCTTGATCTTCTCGCGCTCGATCTTGTCCAGCAGCGAACGCTTTTCTTCCTCGTCCAGCGCGTAGAACACCTGCTTGCCCACGTCCACGCGGAACAGCGGCGGCATCGCCACGAACACGTGGCCCGCATCCACCAGCGACGGGAAGTGCTTCAGGAACAGCGCCGTCAGCAACGTCGCAATATGCAGGCCGTCCGAGTCCGCGTCGGCCAGGATCACCACCTTGCCGTAACGCAGCCCGCTGATGTCCTGCTTGCCCGGATCGCAGCCGATCGCAATGGCCAGGTTGTGCACTTCTTCCGACGCCAGCACGCTGCCCGACGACACTTCCCAGGTGTTCAGGATCTTGCCGCGCAGCGGCATGATCGCCTGGAAGTCCTTGTCACGCGCCTGCTTGGCACTGCCGCCGGCCGAATCACCTTCCACCAGGAACAGCTCCGTGCGCGACAGGTCCTGGCTGATGCAGTCCGCCAGCTTGCCCGGCAGGGCAGGGCCCTGGGTGACCTTCTTGCGCACCACCAGCTTTTCGGTCTTCAGGCGCGCACTGGCACGCTCGATCGCCAGCTGCGCGATCTGCTCGCCCAGCGCCACATTCTGGTTCAGCAGCAGGCTGAAGGCGTCATGTGCCGCCCCTTCGACGAAGCCGGCGGCCTGGCGCGACGACAGCCGCTCCTTGGTCTGCCCGCTGAACTGCGGGTCGGTCATCTTCAGCGACAGCACGAACGAGACCCGGTCCCACACGTCTTCCGGGGCCAGCTTCACCCCGCGCGGCAGCAGGTTGCGGAAATCGCAGAACTCGCGCAGCGCCTCGGTCAGGCCCGTGCGCAGCCCGTTGGCGTGGGTGCCGTGCTGCGCGGTTGGAATCAGGTTGACATAGCTTTCCTGGACCAGCTCGCCTTCCGGCAGCCACGCCACCGCCCAGTCCACCACCTCGGTATCTTTCTTCAGCTGGCCCACGAACAGCTCGGCCGGCAGCATTTCGCGCTCGCCCAGCTCAGCCTTCAGGTAATCGCTCAGGCCATCTTCGTAGTACCAGGTGTCCTGCTCGTCGGTGGCCTCGTCGCGCAGCTTCACTGTCAGGCCCGGGCACAGTACCGCCTTGGCGCGCAACAGGTGGCGCAGCGCCCGCAGGTTGTACTTGGGCGTGTCGAAGTACTTCGGGTCGGCCCAGAAGCGCACCCGCGTACCGGTGTTCTTCTTGCCCACGCTGCCGACCACTTCCAGCGGCGTGGCGCGGTCGCCATTGCGGAAGGTGATGCGGTGCTCGCTGCCATCGCGCCGGATATGCACTTCCACCAGCGTCGACAGCGCATTGACCACGCTCACGCCCACGCCGTGCAGGCCGCCGGAGAAGGTGTAGTTCTTGTTGTTGAACTTACCGCCCGCATGCAGCCGGGTCAGGATCAGCTCCACGCCGGGCACCTTCTCCTCCGGGTGGATGTCCACCGGCATGCCGCGGCCGTCATCGGTGACCTCGCAGCTGCCGTCCTTGTACAGGGTGACCTCGACCGTCCGGGCGTGCCCGGCCAGCGCTTCGTCCACGGCGTTGTCGATCACTTCCTGCGCCAGGTGGTTCGGGCGCGCGGTGTCGGTATACATGCCCGGGCGGCGCTTGACCGGGTCCAGGCCGGACAGGACTTCAATATCGGCGGCGTTATAGCGGGTGTTCATCTGTCTTCATAAAGCGCATAGCGACGGCGAAGTTTGCGGTCTGGCCGGTTTTTTTGCACGCCGCACGTTCAGGGGCCGGCCGAAGAGCGCGCGATAGACTGTAGGGGATGGGAAAACCGGAACCCCGGCACCCCATCCCCAGCCATACGCGAGGAGACCCCCATGAAGAAGTTGCTGACCATCGTTGCCATTGCCGCCGCCGTCGTGGCCGTGCCGCTGGCAATGGCGCAGAACGCCGGACAGGGCCAGTCCACCGCGCAGCAGGGCGAGCAGGCCGAGGCCAAGGCGCAGTCCGAAGCCGACGCCAAGGCCAAGCGCCGCGCGGCCGCCAACGCCGAAATGAAGGCCAAGGGCCAGCAGGCGCCCCAGCAGGAAGAGGAAGAAGAGGCCAAGAAGAAGCGCTGAACCAGCGTTTCGGCTTCCCCGACGCCCCGGCTTGCCGGGGCGTCTTCGTTCGTGCCCCTTGGGCTGGGCGCCCTCAATCTGTAAACTATGGCTTTCCGGGAGCAGTGCGTGTCATCCATCAGCGAATGGACTGGTCTGGTCGTGCGCGGCCGCCAGCAGGGTAGGCAGGAGGTGACGGTCCCAACGGCGACCGGCACGGCCGACCCGACCTCGCCGACCGGCCGCCACGTCATCGCTCCCCTGATCCCGGCCCCGGCGCGTGAACATCCCGCCGCCGCCGCCCGGATTCTCCCCGATTCCCCCTTCACGTCGTCCGCCGCCCCGCGCGCCGGCGCCGTTTCCCCCTTCCTGACAGGACACCCCCAGCCATGACTCCCTTGATCTTCGTAACCGGCGGCGTGGTTTCCTCGCTCGGCAAAGGCATTGCCGCCGCCTCGCTCGCCTCCATCCTCGAAGCCCGTGGCCTGAAGGTCACGATGATGAAGCTTGACCCGTACATCAACGTCGACCCGGGCACCATGAGCCCGTTCCAGCACGGCGAGGTGTATGTCACCGACGACGGCGCCGAGACCGACCTGGACCTGGGCCACTACGAGCGCTTCGTGCGCACCCGATTGAGCCGCAAGAACTCGGTCACCACCGGCCGCATCTACGAGAACGTGATCCGCAAGGAGCGCCGTGGTGACTACCTGGGCGCCACCGTGCAGGTCATCCCGCACATCACAGACGAGATCCGCCGCTGCATGGACGAAGCCACCGAAGGCTTCGACGTGGCGCTGGTGGAAATCGGCGGCACCGTGGGCGACATCGAATCGCTGCCGTTCCTGGAAGCCATCCGCCAGGTGCGCACCGAGCGCGGCCCGGAGAAGGCCCTGTTCATGCACCTCACCCTGGTGCCGTACATCGCCGCCGCCGGTGAGCTGAAGACCAAGCCGACCCAGCACTCGGTCAAGGAACTGCGCTCGATCGGCATCCAGCCCGACGTGCTGCTGTGCCGTTCCGAGCAGCCGGTGCCCGACTCCGAGCGCCGCAAGATCGCCCAGTTCACCAACGTCTCCGAGCGCGCCGTGATCAGCGTGCCCGACGTCGACGTGCTGTACCGCATTCCGATGGGCCTGCACGCACAGGGCCTGGACGAGATCGTCATCAACCAGCTCAAGCTCGGCGACAAGGCCGGTCCCGCCGACCTGCACGAATGGGAAGCCGCGCTGGATGCCACCCTGCACCCGGTGGATGAAGTCACCATCGCCGTGGTCGGCAAGTACGTCGACCACCAGGACGCCTACAAGTCGGTCGGCGAAGCGCTCAAGCACGGCGGCCTGCGCCAGCGCACCAGGGTCAACCTGAAGTGGCTGGAAGCGCAGGACCTGGAAGGCACCGACATGGCCGCGCTGAAGGATGTCGATGGCATCCTGGTGCCGGGTGGCTTCGGCGACCGTGGCTTCGAGGGCAAGGTGCTCACCTCGCAGTTCGCCCGTGAACAGCAGCTGCCGTATTTCGGCATCTGCTACGGCATGCAGGCCGCCGTGGTCGATTTCGCCCGCAACGTGGTCGGCCTGGAGGGTGCCAACAGCACCGAGAACGACCGCCAGTCGCCCAACCCGGTGATCGGCCTCATCACCGAATGGCGCACCGCCACCGGCGATGTGGAAAAGCGCGATGACAAGAGCGATCTCGGCGGCACCATGCGCCTGGGCCTGCAGGAGCAGCGCCTGAAGCCGGGCACGCTGGCCCGCGAGCTGTACGGCAAGGACGTGGTGTCCGAGCGCCATCGTCACCGCTACGAGTTCAACAACCGCTACCGCACCCAGCTGGAAGATGCCGGCCTGGTGATTGCCGGCAAATCGATGGACGACACCCTGGTGGAAGTGGTGGAGCTCTCGCGCGACAAGCATCCGTGGTTCCTGGCCTGCCAGGCGCACCCGGAATTCCTGTCCACCCCGCGCGATGGCCACCCGCTGTTCATCGGCTTCATCCGTGCCGCGCGTGAGCGCAAGGCCGGCGGCGCGCTGCTGCAGGAAGCAAGCGCCTGAGCCAGGACCCGTGGGCGGCGCAGCTGGCCCGTCGCCAGCGCCGCCACTGGCGGGCGTGGCCCTGGGGCTGGGCAGCGTTGGTCCTGTCGACAGCCAGCTGGGGCTGCGCGTTCGTGCTCATGGTGCTGGTGTTTTCCGCAGTGGGTTCGCCCGGTGACGGCAGCCATGCCATCCAGGCCGTCGCCACGCCCATCAACCTGACCCTGGCGCTGGGCGCAACCTGCGCGCTGGGCACCGTGCTGGCCGGCGTGCTGGCGTTGCGCCTGCGCTGCCAGCCGGCCGGTGGCGGCGCCGCGCTTGGCCTGCTGGGCCTGCTGTTGCTGGTGCTGCTGCTGCCCTCCCTGCTGTAGCCCCGAACGCTTTCCGCGCGCGGATTTGGCAAGCGGGGGGCAGGTGGGGATAATCACGCGGCACGTTTCAACGCATTGATTTTTGGCATTCCCCCTTTCTGACTGGTAACCGGCCCGCTATGACCACGATCCGCAGCATCCACGCCCGTGAAATCCTCGACAGCCGTGGCAACCCCACGCTGGAAGCCGAAGTCACCCTGGAGGACGGCTCGTTCGGCCGTGCCGCCGTGCCGTCGGGTGCCTCCACCGGCACCAAGGAAGCGGTCGAACTGCGCGATGGCGACAAGACCCGTTACCTGGGCAAGGGCGTGCGCAACGCCGTCAACAACGTCAACACCACCATCGCCTCCGCGCTGAAGGGGTTCGACGCGGCCGACCAGGAAGACCTCGACCGGCGCCTGATCGACCTGGATGGCACCGAGAACAAGGGCCGCCTGGGCGCGAACGCACTGCTGGCCGTGTCCATGGCCAATGCCCATGCCGCCGCTGCCGCCAACAAGCAGGCGCTGTGGCAGTACCTGTCCAAGGGCAGCACCGATGTGAGCCTGCCGGTGCCGATGATGAACATCATCAACGGCGGCGCGCATGCCGACAACAACGTCGACTTCCAGGAATTCATGGTGCTGCCGGTCGGCTTCACCTCGTTCTCCGAAGCGCTGCGCGCCGGTACCGAAATCTTCCATTCGCTCAAGTCGGTGCTCAAGGGCCACGGCCTGAGCACGGCGGTGGGCGACGAAGGCGGCTTCGCGCCGGACTTCCGCAGCAACGTCGAAGCGCTCGACACCATCCTCGAGGCGATCGGCAAGGCCGGCTACACCGCCGGCGAAGACGTGCTGCTGGGCCTGGACGTGGCCTCCAGCGAGTTCTACGAGAACGGCAAGTACAACCTGGTGGGCGAGAACAAGCGCCTGACCTCCGAGCAGTTCGTCGATTTCCTGGCCGACTGGGCCGCACAGTACCCGATCATCACCATCGAAGACGGCCTGGCCGAGAACGACTGGGCCGGCTGGAAGCTGCTTACCGACCGCATCGGCAAGAAGGTGCAGCTGGTCGGCGACGACCTGTTCGTGACCAACCCGAAGATCTTCAAGGAAGGCATCGAGTCCGGCACCGCCAACGCGATCCTGATCAAGGTCAACCAGATCGGCACCCTGACCGAGACCCTGGAAGCGATCGCCATGGCGCACCACGCCAACTACGCTGCGGTGGTCTCGCACCGTTCGGGCGAAACCGAAGACACCACCATCGCCGACATCGCCGTGGCCACCACCGCCACCCAGATCAAGACCGGCTCGCTGTGCCGCAGCGACCGCGTGGCCAAGTACAACCAGCTGCTGCGCATCGAGGAAGCCCTTGGTGCCGGCGCGCGTTACGCCGGGCGTGACGCGTTCGTGTCGCTGAAGCGCTGATCCGCATGCGCAACTGGCGCTGGCTGCTGCTGGTGCTCGCGGTACTGCTGGCATGGCTGCAGTACCGCTTCTGGTTCGGCCCGGGCAATTCGGGAGAAGTGATGTCGCTCGAAGCCCAGGTCGAATCCCAGAAGCGCGACAACGCCGGCCTGCAACAGCGCAATGATGCGCTGGCGGCCGAGGTCAAGGACCTCAAGGAAGGCGAGGCCGCCATCGAAGAGCGCGCGCGCAGCGAGCTGGGCATGATCAAGCCCGGTGAGAAGTTCTACCGCGTGGTCGAGAACGCACCGGTGGCGGCGCCGCGTGCGCCGGCGCTGGCCGCCGACCCGAACGCGCCACACCCGGACGTGCCCTGATGGGCAGTGTCTGGGCCGTGGTTCCGGCCGCCGGCCGAGGTACCCGCTTCGGCAGCGACACGCCCAAGCAGTACCTGGTCGCAGGCGACCGGGTGCTGTTGGCGCACACCCTGGAAGCCCTGCTGTCACACCCGGTCGTGGCCGGGGTGATGGTGGTCATCGCCGAGAACGATGTCGACTGGCCGGGCTGGCAGTCGTTGGCCGACAAACCGATCCTGACCTGCACCGGCGGGGCGACCCGCGCCGCCTCGGTGCTGGCCGGCCTGCAGGCGCTGCCTGACAGCGTGCGGGCCGACGATTTCGTGCTGGTCCACGATGCCGCGCGGCCGAACCTGGCCGCAGCCGACCTCGGTCGCCTGCTGGAAGTGGGGCGTGCCGATCCGGTCGGCGCGATCCTGGCCGCGCCGGTGCGCGATACCCTCAAGCGGGCCGGCGACGACGGCGGCATTGATGGCACCGAGCCGCGTGCGCGCCTGTGGCGCGCGCTGACCCCGCAGCTGTTCCGCCGCCACCAGCTGGCCCGCGCGCTGCAGGACGCGGCCGCCGCCGGCGTGGACGTCACCGACGACGCCATGGCGATGGAGCGCCAGGGCCTGCGCCCGTTGCTGGTCGAGGGCAACGAGGACAACTTCAAGGTCACCACCCCGGCCGATCTGTCCCGATTCGAATTCGAGCTGTCGCGCCGCGGCTCCTGAGCCCGTCCGCGCCGGCCATCACCGCAGGTTTTTTGCCATGAACACCCCGTTTCCTCCGGTCCGCATCGGGCAGGGTTATGACGTCCACGCCTTCGGCGAGGGCGACCACATCATGCTCGGCGGCGTGCGCGTCGCGCACAGCTGTGGCGTGCTGGCGCACAGCGATGGCGATGTGATCCTGCACGCCCTGTGCGATGCCATGCTGGGCGCGCTGTCGCTCGGCGACATCGGCCAGCACTTCCCGCCGTCGGACATGCGCTGGAAGGATGCCGACAGCAGCCGCTTCCTTGACCACTGCAACAGCCTGCTGCGCGAACGCGGCTGGCAGGTCGGCAACACCGACATCACCGTGATCTGCGAGCGGCCCAAGGTCGGCCCGCATGCCTTGGCCATGCGCGAGCGCATTGCCGGACTGCTTGGCATCGCGCTGGATGCGGTGAGCGTCAAGGCCACCACCTCCGAGAAGCTCGGTTTCACCGGGCGCGGCGAGGGAATCGCTGCACAGGCCGTCGTACTGTTGGTGGCGCTGTGATCCCCTTGCCGCTGGCCTTCGGCGAGCCGCTGCTGCGCGCCGACATCCGCACCGTCCCGGAAGATTTCCAGGTGGACGAACTGCCGGCGTTCGAGCCCACCGGGGAAGGCGAGCACCTGCTGCTGACGATCCGCAAGCGTGGTGCCAACACCGTGCATGTGGCCAAGCTGCTGGCGAAGTGGGCGGGGCTGCCGGACATGGCGGTCAGCTATGCCGGCATGAAGGACCGGCATGCGGTCACCACGCAGCGGTTCAGCGTGCACCTGCCCAAGCGCATCGCGCCTGACATCGCGCTGCTGGCCTCGGATGAAGTGGAGGTGGTCGAGTCCACCTGGCACAACCGCAAGCTGCAGCGCGGCGCGCTGGCCGGCAACCGGTTCCGGCTGGTGCTGCGCAGCGTGCAGGGCGAGGCGAAGGCGATCGACGAGCGGCTGTCGCTGATCGCCGCCCGTGGCCTGCCGAACTGGTTCGGCGAGCAGCGCTTCGGCCGCGATGGCGGCAACGTGCCGGCCGCACTGGCCATGTTTGGCGGCCGCCGCGTGCGCCCCGACCAGCGCTCGCTGCTGCTTTCGGCCGCGCGCTCGGCGCTGTTCAACCAGGTGCTGGCCGAGCGCGTGGCGCAGGGCAACTGGGACAGCCCGCTGGAGGGTGAAGTGTGGATGCTCGATGGCAGCCGCAGCGTGTTCGGTCCCGAACCGTGGACCGATCTGCTGGCGGATCGCCTGGGCCGCTTCGACATCCATCCAAGCGGTCCGCTGTGGGGCGAGGGTGAGCTGCGCAGCAGCGGGGCCGCCGCCGCGCTGGAGCTGGGCGCGATCAGCGACGAGCAGTCGCTGCAGCTGCGCACCGGTCTGGAAGGCGCGCGCCTGAAGCAGGAGCGCCGCGCGTTGCGGTTGCGCCCGGCCAACCTGCAGCATCGCTGGCTGGAAGCCGATGTGCTCGAGCTGACCTTCGCGCTGCCGCCGGGGTGTTATGCCACCGCGGTGCTGCATGAGCTGGGTCCGGTCAATGACATCGGAGGCGCCCCGGTTACGGAATGACCGCGCAGACACGCATGGCGTGTCCCTACGCAACCCCTCGACCAAAAAAGGTCGTTCGACCACCAGGTCGCCCGACCCAGGATCGTAGTGACACGCCATGCGTGTCAACGCCATCCCCGGCGCGTCCGCGAATCGCCATGCGTGGCTACGTGGTGCGGGCGATCACCGTCGCGCCAACAGCACCAACACCGCCCCGGTCCCGCCTTGCCCGGCGGGCGCCGAATGAAACGCCAGCACGTCATTGCGCTGGCGCAGCAGCCGGTCCACCAGGTTCTTCAGCACCGGCGCACCGCCGTCGGACTGCAACCCCTTGCCGTGGATGATGCGCACGCAGCCGTGCTCGTGCGCATGCGCTTCCAGCAGGAACTGGCGCAGCAGCGTCTCCGCCTGGGCCACCGTGGCACCGTGCAGGTCCAGCTCGTCCTGCACCGAATACTGGCCGCGCTTGAGTCGCTGGAACATCCGTGCCGGCAGATTCCCGCGCCGGTAGCTGGCGGTGTCGCCGGCCTCCAGCGGGCTGCTGTCGCGAAGCAGCCGGGCGAATTCCCCGCGCGCGGCGTCCTCGTCCTGTTCGGCCATGCGCGCACGCGGCTTCGGTCGGGGTGTCGCCGGTGGCGCAGCCACCGGTTTGCGCAGCGGCGTGACCTCGCCGATGGCAGCGCGGAACAGTGCGGCCGGATCTTCGTCTTCAGGATGTGACATGCGTACAGCCTAATGCCCTGAATCGGCCGTGCCTACCTCCCGCCGGGGTAGGCCGATCTGCCCGCTTGCGGCACAATAGATGACGCACTTGCGCGGTCGGTGATCCCGAAACGGGTGAAGGCCGGCCCCGCCAACGCTGGAAAGTGATGGAAATGAAGTCTTGAACAATCAAGCGGTTAAAACCCAGATGCGGATCCTGGTCAGCAACGACGACGGCGTCGATGCCCCCGGCATCAGGATGCTCGCCTCCGTACTGCGCGAGGCCGGCCACGAAGTGATGGTGGTCGCCCCCGACCGCGACCGCTCCGGCGCCAGCAACTCGCTGACCCTGGACCTGCCGGTGCGGGTCAAGCGCATCGACCACTACACCTGTTCGGTAGCCGGCACCCCGACCGACTGCGTGCACCTGGCGCTGACCGGCCTGCTCGAATACGACCCGGATATCGTAGTGTCGGGCATCAACAACGCAGCCAACCTGGGCGATGACGTCATCTACTCCGGGACCGTGTCGGCGGCGATGGAAGGGCGTTTCCTCGGCCTGCCGGCGGTGGCGATGTCGCTGGTCACCCACAACCACGACCCGCGCAATTTTGAAACCGCCGCGCGTGCCGCGGTGGAGATCGTCACGCGGCTCAAGGCCGACCCGCTGCCGGCCGACACCATCCTCAACGTCAACGTGCCCGACCTGCCGTGGGCGGAGGTGCGTGGCTTCGAAGTGACCCGGCTGGGCAACCGCCACCGTGCCGAAGGCTGCATTGCCCAGCGCGACCCGCGCGGCAATGAAGTGTTCTGGATCGGCCCGGCCGGCCGCGAACAGGATTCGGGCCCGGGCACGGACTTCCATGCCGTGCGCAACGGATTCATCTCGATCACGCCGATCCAGGTCGACCTGACCCGCTACCAGGCACTGGAGAAGGTCGCCAGCTGGGTAGGCGGGCTGACCGCCGCGCTGGACCGGCCGGCATGAGCCAGCGCCTGCGCCTGCAGCCCGAAGCGGTCGGGATTGGCATGACCTCCCAGCGCGTGCGCGACCGCCTGGTCGAACGCCTGCGCGAGAGCGGCATTGCCGACGAAGCCACCCTCAATGCGATCCGGGTGGTGCCGCGGCATCTGTTCATCGACGAGGCCCTGGCCTCGCGCGCCTACGAAGACACCGCACTGCCGATCGGCCACGGCCAGACCATCTCCCAGCCGTGGGTGGTGGCGCGGATGACCGAAGCAGTGCTGCAGTCGGCGCCGAAGAAGGTGCTGGAAGTGGGCACCGGCTCGGGCTACCAGGCCGCCGTACTCGGTGCGCTGGGGCTGGAGGTCTACACCGTCGAGCGCATCGGCGACCTGCTGCGCCAGGCGCGCAAGCGCTTCCGCGCGCTGGGCATGAACATCCGCAGCAAGCACGACGATGGCCGCATCGGCTGGGCCGAACACGGGCCGTTCGACGCCATCGTGGTGACCGCGGCCGCGCCGGCGCTGGTCGATGCGCTGGTCGAGCAGCTGGCCGTGGGCGGGCGCCTGGTCGCGCCGGTCGGTGGGGCAGGGGCGCAGTCGCTGATCCAGCTGACCCGCCGCGACGACGGCAGCGTTGAACAGCAGGTACTGGCACCGGTCACGTTCGTGCCGCTGCTGTCTGGCATGCTGGACTGATTCCAAGGAGCGTTGCGTCATGAAGATTTTTGGTCCGCTGTACGAGCGGGCGATGAAGTGGGCCGCGCATGAGCGCGCCCCGACCTACCTGACGGTGCTCAGCTTCATCGAGGCGATCATCTTCCCGGTGATGCCCGAAGTGATGCTGGCACCGATGTGCGTGGCCCAACCCAAGCGCGGCTGGTGGTTCGCCACGCTCAGCCTGGCCGGCTCGATGGCCGGTGCGCTGGTCGGCTATGCGCTGGGCCACTACGCGTTTGAAGCGGTCAAGCCGCTGTTTGCGGCGATGGGCATGCTGACCAGCATCGAAGGCGGCATCGCCATCGTGCAGGCCAAGATGGCCGAATCCCCGTGGGCGGTGTTCACCTTCCTGGTGCTGGGCGGCTTCATGCCCATCCCGATGAAGGTCTTCACGTGGGCATCGGGTATCGTCGGGGTGCCGCTGCCGCAGTACTTCCTGAGCATGTTGATCGGGCGGGGCAAGCGCGTGTACGTGCTGGCGGCCGTCATCCGCATTGGCGGCGCGCGCGCCGAAGCCGCGCTGCGGCGTTGGATTGAACCGCTGGGCTGGATCGCCACCGTACTGGTGGTGGGTCTGGTGGCCTGGCTTGTCTGGAGAGCGAAGTTCGCATGAGTGCTGATCGTATGCGCGGGGCCACACGGCTGACCGCCCTGCTGCTGGTGGTGTCCACCCTGAGTGCCTGCGGCACCGCCACGGTGGTCAAGCCGTCCGGCGGGCGCACCACGCACACCACGCCGCAGACGTCGGTGGCCAAGCCGGGGCAGACCGCCGTGGTGCGCCGTGGCGACACCCTCTACGCGCTGGCACGCATCCACAACATCACCCCGCGCGACCTGGCCGCCTGGAACGGGCTGGCCGAGCCGTACACCATCTATCCCGGGCAGGTCATCCGCCTGTACCCCGGCAGCAGCCCGGGCCGCGCGCCGACCACCGTGGTGACCGCGCCGCGTCCGGGCACCGGTTCGACGCCTGCGCCTGCGCCGACGCCGTCGCCGACCACCGCGATCAAGAGCAACATCGACTGGCGCTGGCCGGCCGATGGTGCGCTCGTGGGCCGCTTCGTCGGCGCCGATGTCACCAAGCAGGGCGTGGATATCGCCGGCAGCAGCGGCCAGCCGGTGCGCGCCACCGCGTCGGGCGTGGTGGTCTATTCCGGTGCCGGCCTGGTCGGCTTCGGTGAGCTGATCATCATCAAGCACAACGATCAGTGGTTGTCGGCCTACGGCCACAACCGCAAGCGGCTGGTCAACGAAGGCCAGAGCGTGAAGGCCGGCGAGCAGATCGCCGAGATGGGCCGCACCGGTACCACCCGCGACATGCTGCACTTCGAGATCCGCTACAACGGCAAGCCGGTCGACCCGCTGTTGTACCTGCCCCCCAAGTGATCGCGCAGCCACGCAGGGCGTGGCGCTACCGCGGCGGAACCCACAAAAAAGGCTGCCAACGGCAGCCTTTTCTGAACGGAATCAACCCATTTCAGCCCGGCAGGAGGATCGCCGCCGCTACGTTGCGGCCTTCACCCGCAAGCAGGTTGAATGTCCTGGCGGCCGCTCCGTTGTCCATCACCTCAATGCCGATGTTGCGGGTCAGACAGGCCCCCATGACCGCCGCGGATGGGAATTGCTGCTTTTCTCCCGTTCCAAGGATGACCAGTTCCGGCTGCTGGGCCAGCACCGTGGCCAGATGGTCCGGGGTCAGCTCCTTGACGCTGGCGGGTGCCGGCCAATCTTCCAGCAATGCCTGCGGGGTGACGATGAAGCTCTTCACCACCCGCCGGGTGCCGGCGTTCACGCGATCTTCGAACACCACCGAGTCGGCGCCGACGATGCGGAACGCATAGGCGAAATCCGGGATTTCGTGGTTCAGCTGCATGGCGATCAGCCGCGCGGAAGCACGATCTGGCGCTGTTCCTTGCTGGGGCGGTAGAGCACGGCCACGTGGCCGATGCGCTGCACCAGCGCACTGTCGGAGGCCTGCACCAGCTCGGCGATCATGGCGTCGCGTGCATCGCGGTCTTCCGCGGCCACCTTCACCTTGATCAGTTCGTGGCGCTCCAGCACCTCGTTCAGCTCGGCCAGGAAGGCCGGCGTGACCCCCTTGCCGCCGATCTGCAGCAGGGCGTTCAGACCATGGGCTTGGCCGCGGAGGAAGCGGGTCTGGGAGGAGGTCAGGACAATAGACATTCAGGAACAAGCGGTTAACTGGGGCGATCAGGGTATCATGACCACCCCGTCCGGCCCTATCTCCAATGGTTTCCCGCAGCAAGAGCAGCCAACGCTGGTTGAAAGAACACTTCGCCGACCCCTTCGTGAAGAAGGCCCAGGCCGAGGGCATGCGCTCGCGCGCGGCTTACAAGCTGGAGGAGCTGCTCGCGCGTGACCGGCTGCTGAAGCCGCATATGGTCGTGGTCGACCTGGGCGCCGCCCCGGGGGGCTGGTCCCAGCAGGTCCGGCGCCAGATCGGCGACACCGGAAGGGTGCTGGCCCTGGACATCCTGGAGATGCCGCCGCTGGCCGGGGTGGAGTTCCTTCACGGGGACTTCAGGGAGCAGGCCGTCCTATCGCAGTTTGAAGCCATGCTCGGGGACCAGCCGGTAGACCTTGTGCTCTCGGATATGGCCCCCAATAAAAGTGGTATGGACGCGGTAGACCAGCCGCGGATGATGCACCTGGCCGAGTTGGCGCTGGATTTTGCCGACAACCATCTCAAGCCGGGTGGCGCGTTCCTGATCAAGCTGTTCCAGGGCGTGGGCTTTGACGACTACGTGCGCGAGATGCGCCGCCGGTACGACAAGGTCGTGATCCGCAAGCCTGAAGCGTCCCGGAAGCGCTCGCCCGAGGTGTATGCCTTGGGGCAGGGCAAACGCACCCAGATCAAGTAAGCTCAACCATACCAATTGCGTCAGGCATTAGAGGAACACCGGAGCCAATGAGGATGAACGACTTGACCAAGAACCTCCTGCTATGGGTGGTCGTCGCCGTGGTGCTCATGGTGGTGTTCCAGAGCTTCTCGCCAAAGAGCAGCGGCGCCGGTGCCCAGGGCGCCACGTATTCGCAGTTCCTGGACCAGGTGGATGGCGGCAACGTCCAGAAGGTCACCTTCAGCGGCGACATGCGCAGCGGCACCAACCAGATCTCGTACACCACGCGCAGCGGCCAGTCGGCCACGATCACCGCGCCGATGGACCGCGACCTGATCAACATCCTGCGCGCCAAGAACGTGGAAATCGTCCAGGAAGAGCCGTCCAGCGGCATCTCGCTGGGCGCGATCCTGATGAACTTCCTCCCGGTGATCCTGATCATCGGCTTCTGGTTGTTCATCATGCGCCAGATGCAGGGCGGTGGCGGCGGTGCCAAGGGCGCGATGTCCTTCGGCAAGTCGCGCGCCAAGCTGCAGGGCGAAGACCAGATCAAGGTCACCTTCGCCGACGTCGCCGGCTGCGACGAAGCCAAGGAAGAGGTCGGCGAACTGGTCGACTTCCTGCGCGATCCGACCAAGTTCACCAAGCTGGGCGGCAAGATCCCGCGCGGCGTGCTGATGGTCGGCCCGCCCGGTACCGGCAAGACCCTGCTGGCCCGTGCCATCGCCGGCGAAGCCAAGGTCCCGTTCTTCTCGATCTCCGGCTCGGACTTCGTGGAAATGTTCGTCGGCGTCGGCGCCAGCCGCGTGCGCGACATGTTCGAGCAGGCCAAGAAGCAGGCCCCGTGCATCATCTTCATCGACGAAATCGACGCCGTTGGCCGCCACCGCGGTGCCGGCCTGGGCGGCGGTCATGACGAGCGCGAGCAGACCCTGAACCAGCTGCTGGTGGAAATGGACGGCTTCGAGGGGGGCGAGGGCGTGATCGTCATTGCCGCCACCAACCGTCCCGACGTGCTGGACCCGGCGCTGCTGCGCCCGGGCCGCTTCGACCGCCAGGTCGTAGTCGGGCTGGCCGACGTCAAGGGCCGTGAGCAGATCCTCAAGGTGCACATGCGCAAGCTGCCGCTGGCCGACGATGTCGAGCCGATGGTGATCGCGCGCGGTACCCCGGGCTTCTCCGGCGCCGACCTGGCCAACCTGTGCAACGAGGCGGCGCTGTTTGCCGCGCGCGGCAACGAGAAGGAAGTGCGCATGGAGCACTTCGACCGTGCCCGCGACAAGATCCTGATGGGTGCCGAGCGTCGTTCGATGGCCATGAGCGAGGAAGAAAAGACGCTCACCGCCTACCACGAAGCCGGCCACGCCATCGTCGGCCGCCTGGTGCCCGAGCACGATCCGGTCTACAAGGTCACCATCATCCCGCGCGGTCGCGCGCTGGGCGTGACCATGTACCTGCCGGAAGGCGACAAGTACTCGATGAACCGCGTGGCGATCGAATCGCAGCTGTGCTCGCTGTACGGCGGCCGCGTCGCCGAAGAGCTGATCTTCGGCGCCGACAAGGTCACCACCGGCGCCTCCAACGACATCGAACGCGCCACCAAGATGGCCCGCAACATGGTCACCAAGTGGGGCCTGTCCGACGAGCTCGGCCCGATCGCCTATGGCGAAGAGGACGATGAAGTGTTCCTGGGCCGTTCGGTGACCCAGCACAAGAGCGTGTCCGACGATACCGCGCGCCGCATCGATGAAGTGGTGCGCAGCATCCTGGACAAGGCCTACGCCCGCACCACCGAGCTGGTCACGGCCAACCTCGACAAGCTGCACACGATGTCCCAGCTGCTGCTGCAGTACGAGACCATCGATGCGCCGCAGATCGACGCCATCATGGAAGGCCGCGATCCGCCGCCGCCGATGGGCTGGGGCAAGTCCAACAAGGACGGTGGCAGCAACAACAACGACAAGGGCGGCGACGCCCGTCCGGTGACGCCGATCGCCGGGCCTGCCGAACAGCTCTGACGATGAACAGGTAACGCATGGAGGCCGGGGAAACCCGGCCTTCATCGTTTCTGGCGCGGGCGATCCGGGCGACAATGTGGCTTGCCCCACACCTGTCCCGGAGTCTCCATGTCCACGCCGCCACCCCCGGTCTCGCACACCACGGAAATGGTGATCGCCACGGTGGTCGGTGCCGCCGCAGGCCTGCTCAGTGGAAACTACCTGCTCGGAGGCATCGTAGGGATCGTGATCGGCATCGGCCTGAGCGTGGCCAAGACCTTGTACCTCGACCGCAAGCGCCGCCGCCGCTGAGCCCTTGCGCCGCTGCGTGGCAATCGGCACGATGCGCGGGCGCGGTTGCATGAGGCAGCCGCGGCCAACATTCCAGGGGGAATACCATGCGTCACTCACGGTACGCGGCGACAGCCGTGCTGCTCTGCCTTGCCACGCCTGCCATGGCGGACACCATCCACGTGCAGGATCCGATTCCGTTCTCGGAGTCCGCTTACATCGCCGATAACATCAAGGCCGAATGCCGCATGGGGGCGCAGCTTGCAACCTCGCTGGGCAGCAACGCCCCGAAATTCGGCAATACGATCGCGTTCGATGCGGAGGCCGTCTCCACGGGCCGGGCGCTGAAGCTGGAGCTGGTGGAGGCACAGAGTGCCGGCAACGCCTTCAGCGGTCACTTCAAGTCGGCAACCGTGCGCGGCGTGTTGACGCAGGACGGCCAGAAGGTTGCCACCGTGACCGCGCGACGTGTTTCCCGCGGCGGCGCATTCGGCGGGTTCAAAGGCTCCTGCGACGTGCTGGAACGGGTTGTCACCGCCATCGGCAACGACCTTGCCGAATGGCTGGCCAAGCCGGCCGACGAGGCCAAACTGGGCGATTTCTAGCCGGCCAAACCCCGCAGGCCGCGGGTTATCGGAGTACGCCGGCGTAAACTAGGCGCTGGCGTACTTCGTGGAAGGCCCATGTTCGATACTTCTCCCCAGCTGGACTGCGGCGGCCGTGTGTTGCGGCTGGACCGCCCGCGCGTCATGGGCATCGTCAACGTCACCCCGGATTCGTTCTCGGATGGTGGCGCGCACGACAATACCGAAGCCGCAGTCGCCCATGGACTGCAACTGGTGGCCGAAGGCGCCGACCTGCTCGACATCGGCGGTGAATCGACCCGGCCCGGTGCCGCACCGGTGCCACTGGAAGAAGAGCTGCGCCGGGTGGTCCCGGTGATTGAACAGCTTGCGCGCCAGACGCAGGTGCCGATCAGCATTGACACCTTCAAGCCGGAGGTGATGCGCGCGGCCGTGGCCGCCGGTGCCGGCATGATCAACGACATCCATGCACTGCGGCAGGACGGGGCCTTGGCCGCCGCCGCCGAACTGGGCGTGCCGGTGGTGCTGATGCACATGCAGGGCGAGCCCGGCAGCATGCAGGACACCCCGCACTACGACGACGTCGTGGCCGAGGTGCACCGCTTCCTGGTCGATCGGATGTTCTCGGCCGAGATGGCCGGCATTGCAAAGAAGAACCTGGTGATCGACCTGGGCTTCGGCTTCGGCAAGACCACCGACCACAACATGATCCTGCTGGCGCGCTCGGCGCGCTTCCTGGAACTGGGCGTGCCGATGCTGGCCGGCCTGTCGCGCAAGCGCAGCATTGGCGAACTGACCGGGCGCGAGGCGCCGCGCGAGCGCGTGGCCGGCTCGGTCGCCGCGCACCTGATCGCCGCCCAACGCGGCGCCACGATCCTGCGCGTGCACGACGTCGCCGCCACCGTGGACGCGCTGAAAGTGTGGGCAGCGGTCGATGCGGTGCCGATGCCGCGGGTGGATGCCGCGCCGGCGATGCCGCGCTGGCCGGACGAGGGCTGATGGGCGCCGACCGGCGCCCGCTGGCGATCGCGGTGATGGGCCCGACCGCGTCGGGCAAGACCGCCACCGCCATCGCACTGGCGCGGCAGCTGGACGGAGAGATCGTCAGCGTCGATTCGGCGCTGGTGTATCGCGGGCTGGATATCGGCTCGGCCAAGCCCGATGCCGCCGAGCGCGCGCAGGCGCCGCACCACCTGCTCGACCTGCGCGATCCGTGGCAGACCTATTCAGCGGCGGAATTCGCCGTTGATGCCGCCCGCGTGGTGGCCGATATCATCGCGCGTGGACGCGTGCCGATCCTGGCAGGCGGCACCGGGTTGTACTTCCGCGCGCTGTTGCAGGGGCTGTCGCCGATGCCGCCGGCCGACCCGGCTACCCGCGTGGCGATTGGTGTCGAGGCCGCCGAACGCGGATGGCGCGCCCTGCATGCTGAGCTGGCCGGGATCGACCCCGCCGCCGCAGCGCGCATCCATGCGACCGACCCGCAGCGCATCCAGCGCGCGCTGGAGGTGTATCGCCTGACCGGCACCCCGATCAGCGAATGGCAGAAGCTGCCCGGCGTGGACCGGCTGCCAGTGCGCTGCCTGAAGCTGGTGCTGGCCCCGCGCGAGCGCAGCGTGCTGCACCAGCGCATCGAAACCCGCTTCGACAAGATGCTTGCCCAGGGTTTCCTGGACGAGGTGCGGGCGCTGCGTGCGCGGCCGGAGATGGCGGCAGTGGCGGCCCCGCTGGACCTGCCGGCGGTCCGGGCGGTCGGCTATCGCCAGGCCTGGGAATTCCTGGACGGGCAGGGCAGTGCCCGCGACTTCCGCGACAAGGCCATCCAGGCCACCCGGCAGCTGGCCAAGCGCCAGTTGACCTGGCTGCGCGGCGAGCTTGATGCACGCTGGTTCGATCCCCATATAGACGGGGATTCCCTGGCAGATGCCGTAGCGGCCTTTGTTGCCCGCTGAGCCACAGCGCCTTGCCCTTGGCCCGTGTACCATCGGGGGTTCCGGTGGCGGGGGCCGTGGCAGTTGCCGGAAGACCATAAAAACAATAATGAGGAGTGTGCAATGTCCAAGGGGCAATCGCTGCAGGATCCGTTTCTGAATGCACTTCGGCGCGAACGCGTGCCGGTGTCGGTGTATCTGGTCAATGGCATCAAATTGCAGGGAACGATCGAATCGTTCGACCAGTTCGTTGTCCTGCTGCGCAATACGGTCAGCCAGATGGTGTACAAGCACGCCATTTCGACCGTGGTGCCGGCACGCAACGTCCGGGTGGGCCCCGGTGGTGGCTATGTGCAGTCCAATGAAGGTGGCGCCGACGGCGCCCAGGAAGAAGACGACGTTGAATGAAGTAAGCAACTGCGGAGACGCGCGTGTTTGACCGTTCCAAGCGAGGCGAACACGCGCTCCTGATCCAGCCGCATTCCGGCCGGCTGGAAGACGATGTGCTGGAAGAGTTCACCGATCTGGCCCGCTCTGCCGGGGCCAGCATCGCCGCCACCCTGACCGCGCGCATCGACCGGCCCAACCCGTCGATCCTGATCGGCTCGGGCAAGCTGGACGAGATCAAGGCGGCCGCCGAGGCCACCGGCGCCGACCTGGTGCTGGTCAACCATGCGCTCTCGCCCTCGCAGGAGCGCAACCTGGAGCGCTTCCTGGAGCGCCGGGTGATCGACCGCACCGGCCTGATCCTGGACATCTTCGCCCAGCGTGCGCACAGCCACGAAGGCAAGCTGCAGGTGGAACTGGCGCAGCTGCGTCATATGTCCACCCGGCTGGTCCGTGGCTGGACCCACCTGGAGCGCCAGCGCGGCGGTGCCATCGGCCTGCGCGGTCCGGGTGAAACCCAGCTCGAAACCGACCGCCGCCTGCTGCAGAAGCGGGTGGAACAGCTGCAGAAGCGGCTGGAAAAGGTCGAAGTGCAGCGTACCCAGATGCGCCGTGCCCGCGTGCGCAGCGAACTGCCGCGCGTGGCGCTGGTGGGCTATACCAATGCCGGCAAGTCGACGCTGTTCAATGCGCTGACCGGTGCGGAGGCGTACGCCGCCGACAAGCTGTTCGCCACCCTGGACCCGACCGTGCGCCGCATCGCGGTGCCGGGCGGCAACGTGGTGTTGGCCGATACCGTGGGCTTCGTCCGCGACCTGCCGCACGAACTGGTGGCCGCGTTCCGCGCGACCCTGAGCGAAGCGCGCGAGGCCGACTTCCTGCTGCACGTGGTCGATGCGGCCGATCCGCACCGTGAGGAGCGCATCGCGCAGGTCGACGAAGTGCTCAACGAAGTGGGTGCGGGCGAACTGCCGCAGCTGCTGGTGTTCAACAAGATCGACCGCATCGAAGGCAGCGAAGTCCGCCACGACGCCCAGGACGGCATTCCCGATACCGCACGCCGCGAGCGCGTCTGGATCTCGGCGCGCGATGGGGTGGGCCTGGACCTGCTGCAATCGGTGCTGGGCAAGCGCCTGGGCCTGCAGCACGTCAGTGGCGACCTGCGCCTGCCGCCGACCGCCGGCCGCCTGCGTTCGCGCCTGCACCAGCTGGAAGTGGTGCGTGGCGAACGCAGCGACGAGGACGGCTGGCTGCTGCAGGTCGAGATCCCGATCGCCGAAGCCGAGAAACTGGCTGCCGCCGACGACGGCGCGCCGATCCGCGCACTGCTTCCGGAAAAACTGCCCGAATGGTGAAGGCGTCCCAAGGACACGCATGGCGTGTCCCTACGCCAAGCGACCATGGATCGTAGTGACACGCCATGCGTGTCAACGCCATGCCCCTGCGCACGCACACCGCCATGCGTGTCAACGCCATGCCCCTGCGCACGCACACCGCCATGCGTGTCAACGCCATGCCCCTGCGCACGTGACACCAGGTAGGCAACCGGGTTAAAACGCTGGCATGACCGTACCCACCGACACCGAACTGTCCGATCTCGCCCGCGAGGTCGGACAGCGGCTGCAGCAGGCCGCGCTGCAGCTGGTCACCGCCGAAAGCTGCAGCGGCGGCTGGATCGCCAAGGCGATGACCGACATCGCCGGCTCGTCGGCGTTCTTCGACTGCGGCATGGTGGTGTACAGCTACGAGGCCAAGCAGCGCCTGCTGGGCGTGCGCGCGCAGACCCTGGAGCAGTTCGGCGCGGTCAGCCGCGAAACCGTGCTCGAAATGGTGTCCGGCGCGCTGGTCAATTCCGGTGCCGGCATGGCCGTGGCCGTGACCGGCATCGCCGGCCCCGGCGGCGGCAGCCCGGACAAGCCGGTGGGCAGCGTCTGGATCGGCTGGAAGCAGCGCGGTGGCTATGCCCGCGCGCAGCTGTTCCAGTTCGAGGGCGACCGCGAAGCCATCCGCCGGCAGACCGTGCAGCAGGCGCTGACGGGAATTTTCCCGGCGCTGTGACATCCTGAGCCCTGCTGTCGAACGAGGGTGCACCGATGTGGGAAACGCTGGGAACCGTCCGTGACCTGGGGCGTCTGCAGGAAATCGCCTCGGTCCTGATCCGCTATGGCTTCGGCGACCTGGTGCGCCGCATCGGCCTGGCCGACGTGCTGGAGCGTGCCGGCCGCCTGCTGCACTGGAACGATACCCAGCAGATCCTGCGCATGACCGCCCCGGTGCGGGTGCGGCGGGCGATGGAAGAACTCGGCCCTACCTTCGTCAAACTCGGCCAGGTGCTGGCCACCCGCGTGGACCTGTTCCCGCCGGACTGGATCGCCGAATTCTCCGAATTGCAGAACGCGGTGCCGGCGTTGCCGTATGCGCAGGTCCGCGAGCAGCTGGAAGCCGACCTGGGCGCGCCGGCTACCGAGGTATTCGCCTGGCTCGATGAAACCCCGCTGGCGGCGGCCTCGCTGGCCCAGGCGCACCGGGCCACGCTGCACGATGGCAGCGAGGTGGTGCTGAAGATCCGCCGCCCCGGCATCCGCGAGGTGATCGAAGCCGACCTGCGCCTGCTCGCGCGGCTGGCCGAAATCGTCGAAGCGCGGCTGCCGGACATGCGCCGCTACCGGCCGGCCGAAGTGGTCCAGCAGTTCCAGGTGTCGCTCCGGCGCGAGCTGGATTTCGCCGCCGAGTGCCGCAATGCCGAGCGCATCGCGCGCAACTTCGCCGGGCGCAACGACATCCTGATTCCCAAGGTGCACTGGCAGTGGACCTGCGAGAGCCTCAACGTGCAGGACTTCGTGGACGGCATCCCCGGCCGCGACCTCGCCGGCGTGGATGCGGCCGGGCTCGACCGGGTCCGGCTGGCCCGCACCGGCGGCCGCATCGTGCTCAAGATGGTGCTCGAGGACGGCTGCTTCCACGCCGACCCGCACCCGGGCAACATCATTTACCTGCGGGATGGCCGGATCGGCGTGATCGACTTCGGCATGGTCGGGGCGATCTCCGAGCAGCGCCGCTTCCAGGTCGCGCAGCTGCTGCACGGACTGGTCAGCCAGGAGCCGGAGTCGGTCACCGACGTGCTGCTGGACTGGTCGGGGGGCGTGGACGTGGACGAATCGCGGCTGCAGCAGGACATCAGTACCTTTGTCGACCAGTACCGGGGCGTGCCGCTGAAGGACCTGCACATGGGCCTGATGCTGGGCAACATCACCCAGCTGCTGCGCCAGTACGCGCTGACCCTGCCGGCCGACCTGGCGCTGATGATCAAGACGTTCCTGACGCTGGAAGGGATGGGCCGCCAGCTCGACCCGCAGTTCGACATGGCCACCGCCGCGCGCCCGTTCCTGGAGCGGGTGATGTGGCAACGGTTTGCACCGTCGGCCCTGCTCAAGCGCGGCAAGCGCAGCGTGGCCGGGCTGCTGGACCTGGCCGGTGACCTGCCGCGCGATGTCCGCCAGCTGGTGCAGATGGCGCGGCGGGGGCGTCTGCAGTTGAAGGTGGAGACGACTGCGCTGCAGGGCTTCGGCGAGCAGGTCAACCGGGCGGCGAACCGGCTGGTGGTGGGGATTGTCACCGCTGCGTTGATCATTGGGTCGTCGATCGTGATGCACAGCGTGGGTGGGCTGTCGAGCCGCTGGCTGCTGGCGCTGGGCGTGGCCGGGTTCGTGGGGGCGGGGTTCTGCGGGGTGTGGATACTGGTGTCGATCTGGCGGTCGGGGCGGAATCCGTGATGGCCGGCGACCGCCTGCCAGGCGCGTAGGGACTCGCCATGCGTGTCCGCTCTCCGTTTCGGGGTCATTGACGCCTGAGGGGCGGCTCCGGGTCGTGTAAACGCCGGTTGGGGCGTGCCGGATGATGGTGGGCCGTCTTCGGATGCTTGTGCCGCGCTGCGCGCGGTTGCCGACTGACAGTCGGCACTACGAATTGCTACGGGCCTTCGTTGGGATCTGGATACGGGTTCTGCTTCGCTTTTTCGTCCGGAGCCTTGAAACTTTCGGGTGTTAGTAGTATTACTACTAACCATGGACCTTACCGATACCCAGCAGGCGATCCTGCAGTTGATCGCCGAGCGCATCGAGACCGACGGCGCGCCGCCGTCGCAGACGGAAATCGCCCGTGCGTTCGGCTTCAAGGGCGTGCGGGCCGCGCAGTACCACCTGGAAGCGCTGGAGCAGGCCGGGGCGATCCGTCGCATTCCCGGCCAGGCGCGCGGTATCCGGCTGGTGCAGGCGCCGCCGCTGCAGGACGGCCTGCCGGCCTCGCTGGCAGTGCCCGCGCTGCCCGACCACGTGCTGCGGCTGCCGGTGCTGGGCCGGGTCGCGGCCGGCCTGCCGATCGGGGCGGACATCGGTTCGGACGATTTCGTGGTGCTCGACCGGGTGTTCTTCTCGCCCGCGCCGGACTACCTGCTGAAAGTGCAGGGCGACTCGATGATCGACGAAGGCATCTTCGACGGCGACCTGATAGGCGTGCACCGTACCCGTGACGCCCGCTCGGGCCAGATCGTGGTGGCGCGCATCGATGACGAGATCACCGTCAAGCTGCTGAAGATGGGCAAGGACCGGATCCGGCTGCTGCCGCGCAATCCCGATTACAAGCCGATCGAAGTCCTGCCCGACCAGGACTTCGCCATTGAAGGCCTCTATTGCGGGCTGCTGCGCCCGAACCGCTGATCCCTTCAACGCACGACATGCACGGTCTTTTGTGGCGATTCTCTGGTTTGGCTGAGGTTGGTACGGATGTCCGATAATTTTTTTCCGAACGCCGGGCAGAATCTCAGCCTGTGCGATACGCCAACCTTAAAGTGACCCCGTGGCCAAGAAGACCTCCAAAGACAACACCTCCAACGACATGACCTCTGCAAGGACCAATCCGATGGACGAGAACAAAAAGCGTGCCCTGACCGCCGCCCTGAGCCAGATCGAAAAGCAGTTCGGCAAGGGCTCCGTCATGCGCATGGGCGACCGTGTCATCGAGGCCGTCGAGGTCATCCCGACCGGTTCGCTGATGCTGGACATCGCGCTCGGCATCGGCGGCCTGCCGAAGGGCCGTGTCGTGGAAATCTATGGTCCGGAGTCCTCGGGCAAGACCACCCTGACCCTGCAGGCGATCGCCGAATGCCAGAAGAAAGGCGGCACCGCTGCCTTCATCGACGCCGAGCACGCCCTGGACCCGATCTACGCTGCCAAGCTGGGCGTGAACGTGGACGACCTGCTGCTGTCCCAGCCGGATACCGGTGAGCAGGCGCTGGAAATCGCCGACATGCTGGTCCGTTCCGGCTCGGTGGACATCGTGGTGGTCGACTCGGTCGCCGCGCTGACCCCGAAGGCCGAAATCGAAGGCGAAATGGGCGACCAGCTGCCGGGCCTGCAGGCCCGCCTGATGAGCCAGGCGCTGCGCAAGCTGACCGGCAACATCAAGCGCTCCAACACGCTGGTGGTCTTCATCAACCAGCTGCGCATGAAGATCGGCGTGATGATGCCGGGCCAGAGCCCGGAAGTGACCACCGGCGGCAACGCATTGAAGTTCTACGCCTCGGTGCGCCTGGACATCCGCCGCATCGGCGCGATCAAGAAGGGCGACGAGATCATCGGCAACCAGACCAAGATCAAGGTCGTCAAGAACAAGCTGGCGCCGCCGTTCAAGCAGGTCATCACCGAGATCCTGTACGGCGAAGGCATCAGCCGCGAAGGCGAACTGATCGACATGGGCGTGGAAGCCAAGCTGGTCGAGAAGGCCGGCGCCTGGTACAGCTACGGCGAAGAGCGCATCGGCCAGGGCAAGGACAACGCCCGCGGTTACCTGCGTGACAACCCGCAGGTGGCCCAGCGCCTGGAAGCCGAGCTGCGCGAGAAGTTCCAGCCGGCCGAGGCTGCCCGTGAGAGCGGTGACAGCGACGGTGACGACGACGCCGAGTAAGTTTCCTGCGGGGCAGGGCAGCGCCGTCAGTGACGCTCGCCCTGTCCCGGGGGTTCAACCTTCCCCCGACGGGGGGAGCGCCACGGACGGCGCATTTCATCGAGGTGCCCATGCACGACCCAGACGCCCCGGCACCCGGCCGCAAGCGCCGCGTCCGTGAACAGACCCCGGTCCAACGCGCGCTTGGCCTGCTGGTACGCCGTGAGCATTCGCGCAAGGAATTGACCCGCAAGCTCACTGCCCGCGGGATCGAAAGTGACGCCGCCACTGCCGCCGTGGACAAGCTCACCGAGGCCGGCTGGCAGGATGACACCCGCTTTGCCGAGAACCTGGTCCGCATCCGTGCGAACACCGGCTATGGCCCCCTCCACATCCGCGCCGAACTGGGCACCCATGGGCTGGACAGCGAGCAGGTCGCAGCCGCCATGGACACCTTCGAAGGCGACTGGACAGAGAACGCCCGGGACCTGGTCTGCCGCCGCTTTGGCGAGGCGGGCCCCCAGGAGCTGCCCCAGCGCCGCAAAGCCGCTGATCTGCTGGCCCGCCGCGGGTTCGATGGCGACACCATCCGCCGTGCCACCCGCTACGACCCGGATGACTGAAGGGCGCGCAGCGCGCCCGTCACCCGGACGTGTCCCGGGGGCCCGGGCCTGATACCCTTTGTGGTTTCGGCGGTCCTGCTCTCGACACCCGGCCATTGGGGCCGTGTGCGAAGGACCGGCCGGCCCGCATGAAGCCAGCCCCCATGAACGCACCCGTCAAATTCACTACCTCCCAGATCCGCAGCGATTTCCTTGAGTTCTTCAAGGGCAAGGGCCACACCATCGTGCCGTCGGCACCGCTGGTGCCGGGCAATGATCCGACCCTGTTGTTCACCAACTCCGGCATGGTGCAGTTCAAGGACGTGTTCCTTGGCGCCGAGAAGCGCAGCTATGTGCGCGCGGCGGACGTGCAGCGCTGCCTTCGGGCCGGCGGCAAGCACAACGACCTGGACCAGGTCGGCTACACCGCGCGCCACCACACGTTCTTCGAAATGCTGGGCAACTGGTCGTTCGGCGACTACTTCAAGAAGGACGCCATTGCCTGGGCCTGGGAGCTCCTGACCCAGGTCTGGAAGCTGCCGGCCGACCGCCTGCTGGTCACCGTCTACCAGACCGATGACGAGGCCTACGCGCTGTGGCGCGACATGGTCGGCATTCCGGAAGAACGCATCGTGCGCATCGGCGACAACAAGGGCGCGCCGTTTGCCTCGGATAACTTCTGGCAGATGGCCGATACCGGTCCGTGCGGCCCGTGCACCGAAATCTTCTACGACCATGGCGACCATATCGCCGGTGGCCCGCCGGGTTCGCCGGATGAAGACGGCGACCGCTACATCGAAATCTGGAACCTGGTGTTCATGCAGTTCGACCGCCAGCCGGACGGCACCCTGGTGCCGCTGCCGGCGCCGTGCGTGGACACCGGCATGGGCCTGGAACGCCTGGCCGCGATCCTGCAGCACGTGCACACCAACTATGAGATCGACCTGTTCCAGGCGCTGATCCGCAAGGCCAGCGAACTGACCGGCATGGCCGACCTGGAGAACAAGTCGCTGCGCGTGATCGCCGATCACATCCGTGCCTGTTCGTTCCTGATCGTCGACGGCGTGCTGCCGTCCAACGAAGGCCGCGGCTACGTGTTGCGCCGGATCATCCGCCGCGCGCTGCGCCATGGCTGGATGCTGGGCGTGCGCCAGCCGTTCTTCAGCAAGCTGGTGCCGACCCTGGTCGAGCAGATGGGCGAGGCCTACGCGGAACTGCCGGCACAGGCCGACACCGTGGTGCGTGCGCTGCAGGCCGAGGAAGAGCGCTTCGCGCAGACGCTCGATTCGGGCATGAAGATCTTCGACGACGTCGCCGCGCAGGTGACCAATGGCGTCATTCCGGGCGCGGATGCCTTCCGCCTTTATGACACCTACGGCTTCCCGCTCGACCTGACCCAGGACATCGCGCGCGAGCGCGACCTGACCGTGGACATCGACGGTTTCAATGCCGCAATGGAGAAGCAGCGCGAGGACGGCCGCAAGGGCGGCAAGTTCGGTGGCGGCGTGACGCTGTCGGCCGAGCTGGTCGCCACGCTCAAGCCCACCACGTTCCTGGGTTACGACCGCCTGCAGGCCGACGGCCTGACCGTGGTGGCCCTGCTCAAGGACGGGCGCCCGGTGGACGCGGTGCAGGCCGGCGACGAGGTCATCGTGCTGACCGACCAGACCCCGTTCTATGCCGAATCGGGTGGCCAGGTGGGCGACACCGGCAGCCTGGCCGGCAACGGCGTGCAGCTGCAGATCACCGATACGCAGAAGTTCGCGGGCCAGTTCCACGGCCACGTCGGCACCGTCACCCAAGGCAGCCTGAAGGTGGGCGATGTGCTGGGCGGCGTTGTGGACGACCAGCGCCGCGGCGCCACCATCCTCAACCACTCGGCCACCCACCTGCTGCACGCCGCACTGCGTGAAGTGCTGGGCACCCACGTGCAGCAGAAGGGCTCGCTGGTGGCACCGGACCGCCTGCGCTTCGACTTCTCGCACTTCCAGCCGATCAGTGCCGCGGACCTTGCCGTGATCGAGCGCAAGGTCAACGAGCAGGTGCGCGCCAACAATGCGGCCGAAGTGCACAACATGGGCATGCAGGAAGCGCTCGATTTCGGCGCGATGGCACTGTTCGGCGAGAAGTACGGCGAAAACGTGCGCGTGCTGAAGATGGGCGATTACTCCACTGAACTGTGTGGTGGCACGCACGTGACGCGCACCGGCGACATCGGCCTGTTCAAGATCACCTCCGAAGGCGGCGTGTCGTCGGGCGTGCGCCGTATCGAAGCGGTGACCGGGCAGGGCGCGCTGGACCATGTGGCGCACGAAGAAGCCCAGCTGGCCGAAGCGGCCGCGCTGCTCGGCGGCAATGCGGGCGAAGTGGTCGACAAGATCCGCCAGCTTGGCGAGCGCCAGAAGAAGCTGGAACGCGAACTGGAGGCCATGAAGGCCAAGCAGGCGGCGGGCGCGACCGCCGACCTGGGCGCTGGCGCAGTTGAGGTCAAAGGCGTCAAGGTGCTGGCCGCGCGCCTGGAAGGTTTCGATGCCAAGGCACTGCGCGAAGCGATCGACCGCCTCAAGCAGCAGCTGGGCGATGCGGTGATCGTGCTGGCCGGCACGCAGGACGGCAAGGCGGCCCTGGTCGCCGGCGTGAACGGCAGTGCAACGGGCAAGGTAAAGGCCGGGGAACTGTTGTCCCACATCGCCAGTCAGATCGGGGGCAAGGGCGGCGGCCGCCCGGACCTCGCCCAGGGTGGTGGCGAGGACGGGCCCGCCCTTGCTTCTGCACTGGCTGCCGTCGTCGACTGGGTCACCCCTCGTATCTGAACGCCTGAATCCTCCTGCTCCTTGATGGCGCAGGAGGGCTGACGGTACTATGGCTAATCTTTTCCCTTTGTCGTGTGGCGTTCCTTGGCTGGGCGCCGAGCCGGTCGGGAAAATCCACCGGTTCCCTGGAGACTTGCAAAAATGTTGATCCTGACTCGCCGTGTTGGCGAAACCCTGATGATCGGTAACGACGTCAGCGTCACCGTGCTCGGCGTCAAGGGCAATCAGGTGCGTATTGGCATCACCGCCCCGAAGGACGTGGCCGTGCACCGCGAAGAGATTTACCAGCGCATCCAGCGAGGCGACGAGCCGAATGCATCGGGAAGTGAAAATTCTTCCGATTAAGGCTTTACCTCGGGGTGTGAAAAACGTTATTCTTCGCGCCCCCGCTGAGAAGAAACATCGAAGCGGCGGAACCAGAATACTGGAGCGGTGCCCGAGTGGCTGAAGGGGCTCCCCTGCTAAGGGAGTATACGGCCAAAAACTGTATCGAGGGTTCGAATCCCTCCCGCTCCGCCAGTTGTAGAAAAGGCCTTCGTACGCAAGTACGAAGGCCTTTTTCTTTGTGTGCTGTTGCCGCAGCGTTGACGTGTTGCCCGCACGCCGTGCACTGGCATTCTGCGAGGGTGGTAGCTCCCCCGCACCCGGAGTCGCCGTGAACGCACGTCGCCACTTCCTTTCCGCCGCCGCTGCCGGTACCGCCGCATTGGCCAGTTCACCGTTGCTGGCGCAGTCCGGCGCCGCCGCGCCCGGCAGCGTGCTGCCAACACGTGGCCGCAGCGCCGCGCAGCCGCTGGCCACCCACGCCGCCGGCAAGGGCGGGCGCTTTCGGCCGCGCACGCGCCTCGGGCTGGGCGGGGTGGCCATCGGCAACGGCTTTGCCCCAGCCACCGACGCGCAAAGCGAACAGACCCTGGCCGCAGCCTATGCCGCAGGCGTGCGCTACTTCGACACGTCGCCCTGGTATGGCCTGGGCCTGAGCGAACGGCGGATGGGGCATCACCTGCACAACCACCCGGTGGGTGAGTACACGCTGTCGACCAAGGTCGGTCGACTGCTGACCGCCACCGCTGGCGAGCTGCAGGACACCATGTGGAAAGACCCGTCGCCGTTCCACTACCGCTATGACTATTCCGCCGACGGCGTTCGTCGTTCGGTGGAAGACAGCCTCAACCGGCTGGGGGTCGCGCAGCTGGATGTGGTCTTCATCCACGACCTGTCGCCGGATAACGAGAAGGACCTTGGCATGCCGTGGGAGCAGCGCTTCGCCGAGGCGGCCAAGGGCGCGATGCCCGCGCTGACCCGGATGCGCGAGGAGGGTCTGATCAAGGGATGGGGATTTGGCGTGAACCGCCCGGAGCCGGCGCTGCGCGCGATCCAGGAAGCCGATCCGGACATCTTCCTGCTCGCCTGCCAGTACTCGCTGCTCGACCACGAGCAGGCGTTGCACGACACCTTCCCGGCCATCGCCCGGCACGGTGCGTCGGTGGTGGTGGGTGCGCCGCTGCTGGCCGGCTACCTGGCCGGCCGGGATCGGTACCTCTACGATGGCAAGGTGCCCGAGTGGGCGCCGAAGAAGCGTGCGGCCGTGCAGGCCATCTGCGACCGCCACGGCGTCGACCTGCGCACGGTGGCGCTGCAGTTCGCGGATGCGCCAGAGGTCGTGTCTGCGGTGATTCCGGGTGCACGCACGCCCGAACAGGTGCAGGCCAACGTGGCGTCCATGTCGGTGGCGATCCCGTCCGCGCTCTGGGCGGAGTTGAAGCAGGCGAAGCTGATTGCCGACGACGCCCCGGTGCCCGCGGCCTGAGCCCAGTCACGACAACGCCCCGATCAGCTCGGGGCGTTGGTGAGGGCCGCTGCGGTTACAGCGGCAGGTCGAACACCAGCACTTCGGCGTCGCTGGCGTTTTCCAGGGTCACCTGCGCTTCGTCGGTGATCTGCAGCGCGTCGCCGGTGTCCAGGGTGATGCCGTTGACCTGCAGCTGGCCGCGCGCAACCTGCACATAGGCACCGCGGCGCGGGGCCAGGGCTAGGTGGGCGCGGTCGTCGCCGTCCAGGATCGTGGCGTAGATGTTGGCGTCCTGGTGGATCAGCAGCGAACCGTCACGGCCATCCTTCGAGGCGATCAGGCGCAACTGGCCGCGCTTGGCGTCCGGGGCGAAATGCGTTTCCTGGTAGCTCGGGGCGATGTTCTCGGTATCCGGGAACAGCCAGATCTGCAGGAAATGCACGGTCTCGTCGGCCGAGTGGTTGAACTCGCTGTGGCTGACCCCGCTGCCGGCACTCATGCGCTGCACGTCGCCGTAGCGCAGCACCGAGCCGGTGCCCATCGAGTCCTTGTGCTCCAGCGCGCCGCCCAGCACGTAGGAGATGATCTCCATGTTGCTGTGGCTGTGGGTGCCGAAGCCCTGGCCGCCGATCACCTTGTCTTCGTTGATCACGCGCAGCGGGCCGAAGCTGGTGTAGCGCGCGTCGTAGTAACCGGCGAAGGAGAAGGTGTGCTGGGAGTTCAGCCAGCCATGGTTGGCTTGGCCACGGGTGGCGCTCTTGCGGATCTGCAGCATGGTGGTTCTCCTCGGGTGTTCGATGGTTTCGATGGCGGTCCGGGGCGGTGTGTGCTGCCCCTTTCCTGTTGGCGCCAGTATCCGCTTGCGCCTGCCGCTTGAAAAACGGATAGTTTTGCAAGCCATCATCGAAAAATTCGAATGCTCAAGCTCAGCCTCGACGCCCTGCAGATCCTGGATGCCATCGACCGCCGTGGCTCGTTCGCGTCTGCCGGCAAGGAGCTGCACAAGGTGCCCTCGACCATCTCCTACACCGTCTCCAAGCTGGAGCAGGACCTGGGGGTGCAGCTGTTCGACCGGATCGGCCCGCGCGCGCATTTGACCGAGGCCGGGGTCGCGCTGCTGGACGAGGGCCGGCACCTGCTGCGCGCCGCCCGCGAGCTTGAGATGCGGGTACGGCGGGTGGCTTCCGGGTGGGAGGCCGAGCTGACCGTGGCGGTGGATTCGCTGTTCCAGCCGGCGCTGCTGGCCGAGGATGTGCGGGCCTTCAGCACGGTCGCCGAGCAGACCCGGATCCGCCTGATCAGCGAAGCCCTGTCGGGTACGTGGGAGGCGCTGCTGGACCGGCGTGCGGATCTACTGGTCGGCGCAGCCGGGGAGGGCCCCAGTGGCGGTGGCTACGTGGTGGAGCCGCTGGGCGTGGTGCGGTTCGTGTTCGCGGTGGCGCCGGGACACCCGCTGGCGGCGCTGCCGGAACCACTCGGGCGGGAACAGCTGGCCGCGCACTGCGCCATTGCCGTGGCCGATTCCGCGCGCCGGCTGCTGCCGCGCACGGTCGGGCTGCTGATGGGGCAGGAGACGGTGACCGTGCCCGATACGGTCAGCAAGTTCCGCCTGCAGTGCGCCGGGCTGGGCTTCGGCTTCCTGCCCGAACCCTATGTGCAGGCAGCGGTGGCGCAGGGGCGGCTGGTGGTGCGGCAGGTGGAGGAGCCCAAGCCGGACGAGACCTTCTGGCTGGCCTGGCGCACCGGCGAGGAAGGCGCGGCGCTGCGCTGGTGGCGCGAGCGGATGCGCCAGCCGGGGTTGATGGAGGGATGGTGGGGGCAGATGTCGGCATGGCTGTGACCGCCGATGGCTGAACCCCGGCTGGGGTGTCACGATTTGGTCATCTGGTTGCGGTAGAGCGCCCGGCGCGCCGTCGCTACGCTGCGCGGCTCAATGTGAACTCCTGCGCCCATGAAACGCCTGCTGCTGCTCGCGCTGGCCGGGGCCGGCCTGTGGCTGGCCGCGTGCTCATCGCTCACCTCATCCGCTGCCTCCACCTCGCTCAGCGACCGCCTGGTCGCGCCCGGCGGCGTTTCCACGCTGCTCGATACCGCGCGCATCGCCGAAGCGGTGGAGGCGGTCCCCAACCGCCATGGGTTCGTGACCGGCCGCGCCGGCGTGCCGCTGTTCTGGCGCGCCTTCGATCCGGGCCGCTACGGGCTGCGCTATCACTACCTGGCGCAGCAGCATGACAACGGCGAGCCCCTGAACACCGGGCTGCAGCTGGCCCTGCCGCAGCCGTTCCAGCCGCAGGCGCCGCGTGGCACCGTGGTGCTGCTGCACGGCTGGATGATGAACGGCGATTCGATGCTGCCGTGGTCGCTGCAGTTGGCCGAATCCGGCTACCGGGTGGTGACCATCGACCTGCGCAACCATGGCCATTCCGGTGCCGGGCCGTCGGGCTATGGGACGTTCGAATCCGATGACGTGATCGATGTGATCGACGCGCTGCAGCGCCGTGGGGAAGTGGTCGGGCCGCTGTACCTGTTCGGCGTGTCCTACGGCGCGGCCACCGCGCTGTTCACCGCCGACAAGCTCGGCGATCGGGTCACCGGCGTGGTGGCGATGGAGTCGTTCGCCAATGCCGGCCATGCGATCCGCAGCATGATTCCGCACCTGATGTCGCTGCAGCCCACCGCGTGGAAGGCGCAGGCGATGGCCGCCTACGGTCGCTGGCGCTATGGCGGGCAGGACATCAACGCGGTGATCGCCGCTGCCAGCCAGCGCCTGGACCTGGATCTGGACACGGTGGACGTGGCCCGTGCGCTGGCCGATACGCGCGCCTGCGTGCTGCTGCTGCACGGCCAGGATGACGCACACGTGCGGGTGGACCAGGGGCGTGCGCTGGCCGCCGCCAGCCCGCGCGTGCATTACATCGAGATGCGTGGCGAAGACCACATCACCCTGCCACTTCGGCTGGACCTGCTCGGCGGCGTGGTCGATGACTGGCTGGCGCATGACGAGCATTCCGGTGGCGGCTGCCCGGCGCCGGAGATCCCGCGCGAAGCGGACCGGATGGCCATGTCGGCGGTACGTGCCGGCGACCCGATCCGGTCATGAACGCGCACACGAAAAAGGCAGCCCGTGGCTGCCTTTTTTCGTCTTCGATGCAATGGTGCGCCCGGAGAGATTCGAACTCCCGACCGCCTGGTTCGTAGCCAGGTACTCTATCCAACTGAGCTACGGGCGCGCTTGCATTGTCTGGTTGTTGCCGCGATGTAGTGGTGCGCCCGGAGAGATTCGAACTCCCGACCGCCTGGTTCGTAGCCAGGTACTCTATCCAACTGAGCTACGGGCGCATTTACATCACGTTGTGGTGTTGCTGCCGGCAGAGGCGAAAACTGCCAGCCTGTTGATGGTGCGCCCGGAGAGATTCGAACTCCCGACCGCCTGGTTCGTAGCCAGGTACTCTATCCAACTGAGCTACGGGCGCGTCAACAGGAGCGGAATTATGCGGATCGACGCCGCATCCGTCAACGCTTTTGTGAAGGACTTCATTCAAATGAATGAAAAAGTGCCTTCACCACGGCCTCCGGCGACTTCATCCATGCGAAGTGATCTGCCCGGGTTCCCAGTGCGCCTGCGGGCAGGACCGACAACGTGGAAACGACCTGGGGCAGCTTCGCCAGCAGCCCCTGCATCGAGCCCGGCGGAGCGAACCAGTCGTCGGCCATCACCACTGCGCTGGCCTGGCCGCGCAGTCGCCGCATGCCGCCCTCCAGGTCCGCGTGGATGCCGGTGCCGGCGTAGTGGTTGCTCAGGCCCACGCGTGCCCAGTCGCGGATCAGGCCACGCGCCTCGGTGCCCCCGAAGCCGAGCCGGCGCCCGTGCAGGACGCCTTGGCGCTGCGCCAGCCACGGCAGGAACCGGTACACCAGCGGCAGGGCCCAGCGGCGCGGGGCGGGGAACGTTCGCCAGAACGGGGTGCCGGTGGCCACCAGCCAGAACCGGGCGAACAGGTCCGGGTGCTGCCCGGCGAACACGCAGGCCAGCTGCCCGCCCAGGCTGTGCCCGCCGATGATCAGCGGCGCGTTGCCGTGCAGGCGCACCGCCGCCAGGCTGGCTGGCAGGTCCTGCTCGAGGATCTCCCGATAGCCCCAATTCTGCGTGCGCGACAGGCGCAGGCTGCTGCTGCCGTTGCCGCGCCACTCGTGCAGGAACACGCTGATGCCGCATGCCGCCAGTGCATCAGCGAACGCCTGGTAATTGCGCGCCGACACGCCCAGCGCCGGCAGCCACAGCAGCTGCGCGCGCGGCTGCGCGGGCACGCGCCCGATCAGTTCGAAGCGATGGCCATCGTCGCTCTGGACCGGTACCGCCAGCGCGCGCGTCATGCCGGGCGCGCCGCGCCGAAGTGATCCAGCACCAGCACTTCGCTGCGGCCGGGCGTGTAGCCGCCCTGCAGGCCGCGCGCGACGTAGTCGATGGCGGCTTCGCAGGCGTTGGGCAGCGACAACCCGCAGCACAGCTGCGCGGCGATCGCCGAGGCCAGCGTGCAGCCGGTGCCGTGCGCGTCTACCGGCAGGCGGGCGTGGCTGAACTCCTCGCGGGTGACACCGTCGAAGTAGCGATCGATCACGCGCGCGCCTTCGGCCATGTGGCCACCCTTGAGCAATACCGCACCGGCGCCGAGGTCGAGCAGCGCGATGGCGGCATCCTCCGCGTCATCGGCGCTGACGATGCGACGGCCGAGCAGCAGTTCGGCTTCCGGGGTGTTCGGGGTAAGCAGCGTGGCCAGCGGCAGCAGCCGCGTGCGCAGCGCGTCCAGGGCGCTGTCTTCGAGCAGGCGCGCGCCACTGGTGGCCACCATCACCGGATCCAGCACCACGTGGGTGGGGCGGTACTTCTCCAGCGCGTCGGCGACCAGGCCGATCACCTCGGCGTTGGCCAGCATGCCCAGCTTGACCGCATGGATGTCGAAATCGGCGAAGCAGGCATCGATCTGTGCCTGCAGGAAATCCAGGGGCGGCACGTGCACGGCGGTCACGCCGCGGGTGTTCTGCGCGGTGAGCGCGGCAATCGCCGACAACCCGTGCACGCGGTGCGCGGCGAAGGCTTTCAGGTCGGCCTGGATGCCGGCACCACCGCCGGAATCGGAACCGGCGATGGTGAGGACGGACACGGGGGTGGAAGGGCTCATTTCGCGATTGTGCCATGCCGCCCCGGACGTAGCGGCAGCCGCGCAGGGCGTGGCGCTACCCGCCGAAGCCGCCGTTGAACTGCAGCTCGGAGAACTCGCCACTGGTCGGATCGAACAGCGCGCCCCAGAACTGGTTGCCACCATCGCACACGCGGATCGCTTCGCGCGCGGGGTCCATGTCGCCGTGGTCGGGCAGGTGGAAGGCGTTGAGGTAGATCAGCTTGCGTCCTTCCACTTCGATGCCGACATACTGGCGGTCGAAATCGGTGACGTTGGGTACCTGCGCTTCCAGTGCGGGCAACCGGCTTTCCAGCTGTTCGATCTGCTGGCGGCTGGGTGCCCAGTAGCCGGTCACCCGCCCCGGCGTCTGGCCGGGGCTGGGACGGGAGCAGGTATCCAGGACCTGGGCAACCACCAGCGGGCGGGTGACCACCCACGACTGGCCGGTCTTGACCGCCGTCGGCACGGTGGCGCCGGGGCGGGTGTTGGCAGGCGTGCAGGCAGCTGCCAAGGCGGCCAGCGCCAGTGGCAGCAACGCACGGGACAGGGAACGGTTCACAGCACCTCCGAAGCGTAATCGGCCAGGCGCGAACGCTCGCCACGGCGCAGCGTGATGTGCGCGCTGTGCGGCCAGTTCTTGAAGCGGTCCACCGCGTAGGTCAGGCCCGAGGTGGTTTCGGTCAGGTAGGGCGTGTCGATCTGTTCGACGTTGCCCAGGCAGACGATCTTGGTGCCGGGGCCGGCACGGGTGATCAGCGTCTTCATCTGCTTCGGGGTGAGGTTCTGCGCCTCGTCCAGGATCAGGTAACGCGACAGGAAGGTGCGCCCGCGCATGAAGTTCAACGAGCGGATCTTGATCCGGCTGGCGATCAGGTCGTTGGTCGCCGCACGGCCCCAGGCGCCGCCTTCCTGGGTGTGGGTGAGCACTTCCAGGTTGTCGGTGAGCGCGCCCATCCACGGGGTCATCTTTTCCTCCTCGGTGCCGGGCAGGAAGCCGATGTCCTCGCCCACGCTGACCGTGGCGCGGGTCATGATGATTTCGCGGTAGCGCTGCTGGTCCATGGTCTGGGCCAGGCCGGCGGCCAATGCGAGGAGGGTCTTGCCGGTGCCGGCGGTGCCGAGCAGGGTGACGAAGTCGATCTCCGGGTCCATCAGCGCGTTGAGCGCGAAATTCTGCTCGCGGTTGCGTGCGCTGATGCCCCACACCGCATGGCTGCCATGCCGGAAATCGTTGACCAGCGACAGGATCACCTTGCCGCTGCCATCGACCTTGGCCACCCGCAGTTCGACTTCATCGTCGCCCGGCAGGTAGGCGTACTGGTTGGGATGCCAGTCTTCGTCATCCTTGGCCAGGATTTCGTAACTGGTGCGGCCCTTGTCGCTCCAGCTGCGCAGGTCGTCGGTGTGCTTCTTCCAGAAGTCTTCCGGCAGCTCGGTGGCGCCGGTGTAGAGCAGGCTGAAATCGTCCAGCGCGCGATCATTCTCGTAGTCTTCCGACACGATCCCGGCGATGGCCGCCTTGATCCGCAGGTTGATGTCCTTGGAGACGAACACCACCGGAATCTCGGGAACCTGTTCCTTCAGGGCCAGGATCGCGCCGAGGATGGCATTGTCCGGGATGACCGCGCCGAAGCTCTTGCCGGCATCGAAATGGCTGGTCTGGAAGCGCAGCAGGCCCACGCTCTGCTTGCCGCGCAGCTGCAACCCGTTCGGGCGCTGCAGCGGAATGCCGTCGGCCAGGTTGTCCAGGCCCGAGGCCTGCACCAGCTCGTTGAGGAAGCGGCTCACCTGGCGGGCGTTGCGGCTCGCTTCGGACGTGCCCTTCTTGCCGTTGTCCAGCTCTTCGATCACCTGCATCGGCAGGTAGACATCATGCTCCTCGAACTTGAACAGCGCGGTTGGATCGTGCATGAGCACGTTGGTATCCAGAACGTAGATGCGCTTGCCTCGGGTCATCGTCATTTCCTGGTGGCAGAACAGGGACAAGCCATCACGACCTGCGGGGCAGGGTGATGGCCATTGTGGGGTACAGGTGGATCACTGGGTTTTCGCGGCCTTCAGGGCTTCAAGGACGGATTCGGCGTGGCCGGCCACTTTCACCTTGCGCCACGACTGCACGATACGACTGTCGGGCGAAATGAGGAAGGTGCTGCGTTCGATGCCACGCACCTGCTTGCCGTACATGTTCTTCAGCTTGATCACATCAAACGCGTTGCACAGCGCCTCGTCGCCATCGCTGACCAGCGGGAAGGCAAAGCCCTGCTTGGCGCAGAAGTTGTCGTGGGATTTGACCGAGTCGCGGGAGACGCCGAACACCCGGGCGCCGGCACGCTTGAACGCCGGCAGCAGGGCGTTGAAGTCGACGCCCTCGGTGGTGCAGCCCGGGGTGCTGTCCTTGGGGTAGAAGTACAGCACCAGCCACTGGCCGGCGAGATCGCCGAGGGTGGTGTGGTCGCCGCCGGACAGGGCCAGCGGGAGGGCGAGGGTGGTGCTGTCCAGGGTATCGCCGTTGTTCATGAGGTCCTTGCTGCGGAGCCTGAGTGACGCGTCTTACAACTGCATGAAACACCGCGCGTTGGTGATGAACGCGCGAAGCCGTCAGAACTTCATCGGATCCATGATCGCGTCCAGGTTGAGGTGGTCGCAGAATTCGAGGAAATCGTCGCGCAGGGCGGCGATGTGCATGTTGGCGGGCACCCCGATGGTGACCTGCGCCGAGAACATCTCCGCGCCGGTCTGCATGGCCCGGTAGCGGGTGCTCTGCAGGTTTTCGATGGTGATGCCCTGGCGGTCGAAGAAATCGGCCAGCTGGAACAGGATGCCGGGCTTGTCGGCGGCGATCACTTCCACGATGTAGGGCAGCAGGTTGGACTGTGCCTGTTTGGCACCGGTGCGGTACCACACCAGCTTCAGGCCTTCCTCGCGCTCGAGCCGGGTCAGCATGGCTTCCAGCTTGGCCACCGAGTCCCAGGAGCCGGTGGCCAGGGCGGTGACGGAGACATCGCGGCCCACGGTGGCAAGGCGGGCATCGACCAGGTTGCAGCCGCTGTCGGCGATGCGCCGGGTGACGGGCAGCAGGGGGGACTCCGGATGCGTCGTGTAGGCGTTGATCAGGAGATGGTTTTCGGTCGGCGCAGGCCGCGGCGTGGTGTCGGTCAAGGTGGTTCCGGTAATGCGGGATGAGTCTGAACGGCGCCGACGACGGCGCGTTCGCCGGAGTCCAGCATACTTGCCCGCGCTTTCGACCCGCAAGTAACATGCAACGTACGTCCGACCGCGCTTCCAGCGGCGTTCGTCCCCCTTACTTCCGAGCATCGTTTCCTTGTCCCTTTCCGGTCTCATCACCGCGCTGGCCACGCCTTTCCAGGCCAATGGCGCATTGGATCCCGACGGTTGGCAGCGCCTGCTGCACCTGCAACTGGAGGGTGGCGTTCACGGGGTGGTGGTGGCCGGGTCGACCGGCGAGGCCGCGACCCTGTCCGATGACGAATATGACCAGCTGCTGCGCAGCGCGGTCAAAACCGTGGCCGGGCGGGTTCCGGTGCTGGCGGGTACCGGCCTGTCCGGAACCGCCAAAACGATCGAGCAGACCCGCCGGGCGGCGGCCAGCGGCGCGACCCACGCGCTGGTGGTGACCCCGCCGTACGTGCGCCCGACCCAAGCCGGGCTGCTCGCCCACTACCGGGCGGTGGCGGACCAGGGTGGCCTGCCGGTGATCCTGTACAACGTGCCGGGCCGCACGGGCTGCGACATGCTGCCGGAAACGGTGGCCGAGCTGGCCGCGCACCCGAACATCGTGGGCATCAAGGAAGCGGTGGGCGATGTGGGCCGGGTCCAGGCGCTGCTGGCGCTGCGGTCGCCGACCTTTGCGATCCTCAGTGGCGATGACGGCACGGCCGCCCGTTCGATCCTGTCGGGGGTGGACGGGCTGATCTCGGTCGGCTCGAACGCGCTGCCCGGTGCCTACCGGCGCATGTGCGACCTGGCCGCGGCCGGCGAACGCGAGGCCACCGAGGCCTGGGATGCCCGGCTGGAGCCGTTCCATGAATTCTGCGGGGTGGAACCCAACCCCATCCCGGTCAAAGACCTGCTGCGCCGGATCGGCATCGGCCACGGCCTGCGCCTGCCACTGCTGTCGTTGTCGGCCGCCCACCACGCCGCCGCCGAACACCTGGCCACCGACATCGGTGCGCTCGAAGCCCTTTCCAGCCACTGACATCAGTGGCCTGACCCAGGAGATTCACATGCGTCAATCCGTTTCCGCCATCCGCGTGCTGTCGTTCGCGATTCTGGCCACCGCCACCCTGGCAGGTGTCACCGGCTGCAAGCGCGGCGTCAAGGGCGACTACGCACTGGCGCCGGAAGTGCGCCCGCTGGAAATCCCGCCGGACCTGAACGCCCCGGGCGCCAGCCCGGCCGCGCAGGTGCCGGTGCTGGCCTCGCAGGCCGCCAAGCCGGCCCCGTCCCAGGTGCCGGCCGCCAACAATGCCGGTTTCACCGTCCCGGGCAGCAAGGACGAGGTGTTCGGCAAGGTCGGCACGGCGCTGGAGTCGGTTGAGGGCGTGAAGGTCGCCAGCAAGGCCCAGCTGCTGGGCTCCTACGACGTGGCCTTCGAAGGCAGCGATTTCCTGATCCGCGTGGTCGCAGTCGAAGCCGGCGCCTACATTTCGGCCGTGGACCCGCGCGGCCTGCCGGCTACCGGTGCTGCGCCGACCAAGCTGCTGGGTGAGCTGAAGGCGAAGCTGGCGCAATGATGCTGACATGGGTCCGGCCGCCGGCCGGGCCTGTGGGCCCGGATGGGCCGGTAAACGTTCGGGGCAATCCGTAAGGGTCCCGGGCAGATGGTGGGTTGATCCAGTTCCCAATGGGCCCGTAACGGTTGCCCAGCCATGGTTGATTGATCCCGATTTGCGGGCGTTACGTAACGGTTCGTAGCCCCGGCCGTTGGCCGGACACCGCGCGCAGCGCGGCCCAAGGGTCCGGAGCCTGACATGCTGTCGGTCGCGACCGTACATCCGGGTGTGCAACCAAAACGAAACCGTGCATCAGGCGTCATGAACGCCTGACGGGCGGTTTCGGAACCTTTAAACGCCGGGATGTTGGCCGCAAGCGATAACCCATCGGCTCCGGACGCTTGGGCCGCGCTGCGCGCGGTGTCCGGCCAACGGCCGGGGCTACGAATTGTTACGGGCCCATTGGGATCCGGATCAATCAACCATGGGCCCCGAACCGTTACAGGCCCGGTGGGTTCCAGATGGCCACCGATCCAAACAAAAAAGGCGCCAACGGCGCCTTTTTGCCCATCACCGCTCCAGATACTGGAGCTTGTCCGGCTTGCCGTCCCACTCGCCGGCGTCGGCGGGCGGGTCCTTGCGCACGGTCAGTACCGGCCAGGCCTTGGCCAGCTCGGCGTTGAGTTCCACGAACTTTTCCTGCCCGGCGGGCACGTCGTCTTCGGGGAAGATCGCGTTGACCGGGCATTCGGGCTCGCACAGGGTGCAGTCGATGCACTCATCCGGGTCGATCACCAGGAAGTTCGGACCTTCGTGGAAGCAATCCACGGGGCACACTTCCACGCAATCGGTGTGTTTGCACTTGATGCAGTTTTCAGTGACGACAAAGGGCATGGCTGGATCTGGATCCGACAGTAAGCCGGACAATTCTAGAACAGTTGCGGCTTTGTCGCAGTGCACGATGCGCCGGAGCCGGTGGGTGCGGTTAGATGCCGATGCCTACCGGTAGACACCCGGGGGGCCAAGACGCAGGCAGATCAGGCCCTGGCAGCCCTTTGTGGGCAGGCAGGGCGTGTGAGAACCTGCCGGACGAGACCCCGCTGCGCTGACCCGTTGCTGTCCCACTCCTGCCAGGACCCTTCATGTCCACCACACTTGCAGCCAACGCCGCCCGCGGCGAGAACACCTCCTTCATCGTGCTGATCAGCTGCGTCGCCACCATCGGCGGCTTCCTGTTCGGCTTCGACAGCGGCGTCATCAACGGCACCGTCGATGGCCTCAAGCAGACCTTCCAGTCCAGCGAGGCCGGGATCGGCTTCGAGGTCGCCTCCATGCTGCTGGGCTGCGCGATCGGCGCCTTCTTCGCCGGCCGCCTGGGCGACCGCCTCGGCCGGCGCGGGGTGTTGATCATCGCCGCCGTCATGTTCCTGCTGTCGGCACTGGGCGCCGGCTCGGCGCACAGCTCGCTGGCGTTCGTGATCGCACGGGTGATCGGTGGCTTCGCGGTCGGCGCCGCCAGCGTGATGTCGCCGGCGTACATCGCTGAAGTGGCTTCGGCCCGGTACCGCGGGCGCCTGGCCACCGTGCAGCAGATCGCCATCATCAGCGGGCTGTTCTGCGCGTTCCTGAGCAACTTCCTGCTGGCCCGCGCTGCCGGCGCCTCCACCGAGCCGCTGTGGCTGGGCCAGGAAGCCTGGCGCTGGATGTTCTGGATGCAGGCCATTCCGTCGGCCCTGTTCCTGGTGCTGCTGCTGGGGATCCCGGAAAGCCCGCGCTACCTGGTGGTGAAGGGGCGTCGCGCCGATGCGCTGGCCGTGATGACCCGCCTGTACGGCGCGGCCGAGGCCCAGGCCAAGATTGCCGAGATCGAAGGCTCGCTGGCCCAGGACCAGCATCGCCCGCGGCTGTCGGATCTGGTCGACAAGGGCACCGGCAAGCTGCGCGGCATCGTCTGGGTCGGCATCGGCCTGGCCGTGTTCCAGCAGCTGGTTGGCATCAACGTGGTGTTCTACTACGGCGCGGTGCTGTGGCAGGCGGTCGGCTTCTCCGAAAACGACGCACTGCTGATCAATGTGCTGTCCGGCGCGCTCAGCATCGGCGCCTGCCTGCTGACCGTGGTGCTGATCGACCGGGTCGGCCGCAAGCCGCTGCTGTGGGTCGGCTCGGTCGGCATGTCGGTGGCGCTGGCGCTGATGGTGGTGGCTTTTGCCAGCGGCACCCTGGCCGATGGCCACCTGCAGCTGTCCGACGGCATGGGACGACTGGCGCTGGTGGCGGCCAATGTCTACGTGGTGTTCTTCAACATGTCCTGGGGCCCGGTCATGTGGGTGATGCTGGGCGAGATGTTCCCCAACCAGATCCGCGGTTCGGGCCTGGCGGTCGCCGGCGCGGCCCAGTGGACCTCGAACTTCGCCATTACCGTGACCTTCCCGATCCTGCTGGCCGGCATCGGCTTGGCCGGCGCCTACGGCATCTATACGGTGGCGGCGGTCGCTTCGATCTTCTTCGTGCTGCGCTACGTGCGCGAGACCAAGGGCAAGGAGCTGGAGCAGATGGAGGGTTGAGGGCCGGCCCCACAACGCAAAAACCCCGCCAAGGCGGGGTTTTTCGTCGGCTGGCGCGGCAAATGGTGCTCCCTAGGGGACTCGAACCCCTGTTTTAGCCTTGAGAGGGCCACGTCCTAACCTCTAGACGAAGGGAGCATGCTTTGTCGCGAACTGCGCAGCGCGCTAGTATATGGACCTCGATGCCATTGGGCAATCCCGAAACTTCAACCGGAAGCGCCAACATCAATTCCTCCGCTACATCACCGTTCAGTCTGCGCGTGATCCCCCGCGACCAGCACAACATCTCCCGCAAGGACATCAGCCCCAACGCGTTGCGCGTCCTGTACCGGCTGCGCGACTCGGGCTTTGGCGCCTACCTGGTGGGTGGCGCCGTGCGCGACCTGCTGGTCGGCGGCAACCCCAAGGATTTCGACGTGGCCACCGATGCCACGCCGGAGCAGGTCAAGTCGCTGTTCCGCAACTGCCGCCTGATCGGGCGCCGCTTCCGGCTGGCGCACGTGGTGTTCGGCCGGGAAATCATCGAAGTGGCCACCTTCCGCGCCAACATCGACGATGGCAGCGGCGACCGCGAGATGGAAAACGGCATGCTGGTGCGCGACAACGTGTACGGCAGCATCGAAGACGATGCGGTGCGCCGCGATTTCACCTGCAACGCCCTGTACTACGCCATCGAGGATTTCTCGGTGCGCGATTACACCGGTGGCTTCGAAGACGTGCAGGCGCGCCTGATGAAACTCATCGGCGATCCGGAAAAGCGTTACCAGGAAGATCCCGTGCGCATGCTGCGCGCGGTGCGCCTGGCCGCCAAGCTCGGCTTCCAGATCGACGACGCCAGCGCCGAACCGCTGCCGCGCCTGGCCAGCCTGCTGGGCGAAGCCGCGCCGGCGCGCCTGTTCGAAGAAGTGCTCAAGCTGTTCCTGTCCGGCCACGGCGTGGCCAGCTTCGAAGGGCTGGAGCGTTACGGCCTGCTCGACGTGCTGTTCCCGGAAAGTGCCGCCGCGCTGCGCAGCAACCGCAGTGGCGCGCTGCGCCGCATGGTCATCGAAGGCCTGCACAACACCGACCAGCGCGTGGCCAACGACGAGCCGGTCTCGCCCTCGTTCCTGTTCGCGTTGCTGCTGTGGCCGGCGTTCTGCCGCGCGCTGGCGACCCTGCAGAAGCAGGGCGTGCAGCTGGAAGAAGCGCAGCGCCGTGCCGCCGACCGGGTCACCCTGCACCAGCTGACCACCATCGCGCTGCCGCGCCGGTTCTCGCTGCCGATGCAGGAAATCTGGCTGCTGCAGGGCCGTTTCAGCTCGCGCCAGCGCAAGCGCGTGGTGCGCACCCTGACCCACCCGCGCTTCCGTGCCGCGTTCGACTTCCTGGCGCTGCGCCAGGTGGCCTCCAGCGAGCACCAGGCCGATGTGGAGTTCTGGCGCGAAGCCCAGCTGCAATCCGGGCCCGAGCTGGATTCCACGCTGGACGCCGCGCAGGCCGAAGGCGAGCTGGACGAAAACGGGGCACCGCGCAAGCGCCGTCGCCGTCGTCGTCGTCCCGGTGGCGCTGCAGGCGAGTAAACCGTGACCCTGGCCTGTATTGGACTGGGCGCCAACCTCGGCGACGCAGCGCAGACCCTGCGCGCGGCGTTCGCTGCCATGGCCGCGCTGCCGCTGACCACGCTGCAGGCGCGGTCGCAGCTGTACAGCACGCCGGCCTGGGGCAATGAACACCAGCCGGCGTTCGTCAATGCCGCCGCGCTGCTCGACACCGGGCTGGAACCGACCGCGCTGCTCGAGGCCCTGCTGGGCATCGAGCGCGACTTCGGCCGGGTCCGCGATGCGGCCGTGCACTGGGGCCCGCGCACGCTCGACCTGGACCTGCTGCTGTATGGCGAGGCGGTGATCGACCTGCCGCAGCTGAAGGTGCCGCACCCGTACCTGCACGAGCGCGCGTTCGCGTTGCTGCCGCTGGCCGAGATCGCCCCTGGGGCGATGATTCCGGGGCAGGGCCGCGTGCGGGACGCTGCGATGCGTATCGAGGCCTGCGGGATCGCGCCAATAGGAGGATAATGCGGGGCTTATCGCCACCGGTTATCAGCTCATGAGTACCCACGCAGACAGCAAGCCCTGGACCGTCCCCGCACTGGCCGAGGCCAAGCGCAACGGCCAGAAGCTGGTCATGCTGACCGCCTACGACGCCGGCTTTGCGCGTGCGTTCGACGCCAATGGCGTCGACCTGATCCTGATCGGCGATTCGCTGGGCATGGTGGTGCAGGGGCACGATTCGACCCTGCCGGTGACCACCGACGACATGGTCTACCACACCGCCTGCGTGGCCCGGGTGCTGACCCGCGCGCTGCTGATCGCTGATCTGCCATTCGGCGCTGACGCCACCCCTGAGCGTGCGTTCGAGGCCTCGCTGCGCCTGCTCCAGGCCGGCGCGGAGATGGTCAAGCTCGAAGGCGCCGGCTTCAAGCTGGACGTCATCCGTTACCTGGTGGATCGCGAGATCCCGGTCTGCTCGCATCTGGGCCTGACCCCGCAGTCGGTGCTGCGCCTGGGCGGGTACCGCGTGCAGGGCCGCGGCGATGCGGCCCGCCAGCTGGTTGAAGATGCCAAGGCCGTTGTCGAGGCCGGTGCCAGCATGATGGTGCTCGAATGCCTGCCGTCGCCGGTGGCTGCAGAGGTCACCGCCGCGGTGTCGGTGCCCACCATCGGCATCGGTGCCGGCCCGCAGTGCGACGGCCAGGTGCTGGTGCTGCACGATTTCCTCGGCCTGGACAGCGGCCACCGCCGTCCCAAGTTCGTCAAGGATTTCCTTGCCGAAGGCGGGTCGGTCGCCGGCGCGGTCCGTGCCTACGCCGACGCCGTGCGCGACGGCTCCTTCCCCGACGCAGAACACGCCTACGCCTCATGATCGACACCGTCACCGAACTGTCCCGCCTGCGCGCCGTCGTCAACGGCTGGAAGCGCGAGGGCCTGCGCGTCGCGCTGGTCCCCACCATGGGCAACCTGCACGCCGGCCATTACTCCCTGGTCACGCTGGCAAAGCAATACGCCGACCGCGTGGTCTCCAGCGTGTTCGTCAACCCGACCCAGTTCGGCCCGAACGAAGACTTCACCCGCTACCCGCGCACCCCGGAAGCCGACACCACCGGACTGGAGCAGGCCGGCTGTGACGTGCTGTGGCTGCCCACGGTCGAGTCGATGTACCCGTTCGGGGTGGAGCTGGCGGCCAGCGTGAACGTGCCGGGCATTTCCAGCCTGCTCGAAGGCGCCCACCGCCCGGGCCACTTCGACGGCGTGTGCACCGTGGTCTCGCGCCTGTTCAACCAGGTCCAGCCGGACGTGGCTGCCTTCGGCAAGAAGGATTACCAGCAACTGGCGGTGATCCGCCAGATGGTGGAAGACCTGGCCTTCCCGATCCAGATCGTGGGCGGCGACATCGTGCGCGAAACCGACGGCCTGGCCATGAGCTCGCGCAACCAGTACCTCAACGCCGAACAGCGCCCGGTCTCGACCACCATCCACCAGGTGCTGCTGGGCATGCGCGAAGGCTTCATTACCGGCAAGACCCGCAGCCTGATCGAAGCCGAAGCCGCCGCGGCCCTGCAGGCCGCCGGCTTCCAGGTCGACTACGCCGTGGTCCGCAAGCCGGACCTGTCCGAGCCGGCCGACAGCGAAGACGGCAACCGCGTCGCCCTGATCGCCGCGCGCATCGGCAACACCCGGCTGATCGACAACCTCGAGTTCTGATAGCGATTGGGTGAGCGCCCGCAAGGGACTGCGCTGGATCCCTGGCAGTCGGCCCTGAGGCCGACTGCTTCACGCAATCTGGCAAACAGCCGATAGCTGAGCCTTGGCCTGAGCTGGGCCGACCGGTGCGGGTTTGCGGGACACGCCGTGAACCCGTCCATGGGGGCTCGTAGAAAACATCCATGTTTTCTACGGTCCCGCAAACCCGCCCCGGCCGACCCTCCGACAGTTGGCTTTAGGCCACGGGAAACGCGGAATGCAGACCGTTGGTCGGCACCAGTCGGGCGCCGCGACCCCGGTAGGGTTGGTTCCCAAACAACCGCCGTGAACGGATCAACGTTCGGTTACGCATGACCCAAATCGAGGCCAGTTGACGGCCAACGGCCGTCCTCCGCCTTTCCCGCGGCAACGACACACTGTCAAAAGGCGGGTCGGGGCGGGTTTGTGGGGGTGTGAGCGGCTTGGATGCCGCGACCAAGCCCCCAAGGATGGGTTCACGGCGTCCCCCGCAAACCCGCACCGTCCCGCCAAGCCAGGGAAACTGCTGGCAACCAGCTGTTCGCCATAAATCGTCAGCTGCCGGGCGAAGCCCGGCAAATCAGCCAACCGTCGAATGCCGCAAAAAAGTCAGCACTGGCGGCAGCGACCCTCATCTGCCTGAACCGCCGGCAGCGGGCGGGTGGAAACCCCTGCCGCCCGGTGCCCGGGTGCTAGAATTTCCCTTTCCTTTACGTCGTCCCGTGCCATGCACCTCTCCCTGCTCAAGACCAAGATCCACCGCGCCACCGTGACCCATTCGGAGCTGAACTACGAAGGGTCCATCGCCATCGATGACAACCTGCTGCTGGCCACCGGCATCCGCGAGTTCGAGCAGGTGCACATCTGGGACGTCACCAACGGTGCGCGCTTCTCGACCTATGCCATCCGCGCCGAAGCGGGCAGCGGCGTGGTCTCGCTCAACGGCGGCGCCGCGCGCCACGTGCAGGTCGGCGACATCATCATCATTGCCGCCTTCGCCAGCATGAGTGAAGAAGAAGCTGACAGCTTCCGGCCGAAGTTGGTATATGTGGACGGCAACAACCAGATCTCCCACACCAACGACAGCATCCCGACCCAGGCCGCATGACACAGACCAACGGATTCGACCCGCTTCACTCCCATGCCCAGCGCCTGCGTGGCGCGAGCATCCCCGCACTGATCGCCGCCGAACCCGGTCGCGCACAATCGCTGGGGCTGCGGGTCGGTCCGTTGTATGCCAACTTCGCGCGGCAGAAGTACGACCGCGCGGCGTTGGACGCGCTGCTGCAGCTGGCCGCCGAGCGCGATGTCGCCGGCGGCTTCCAGCGCCTGTTCCGCGGTGAGACGGTCAACGTCACCGAAGGCCGCGCCGCGCTGCACACCGCCCTGCGCGGCGATGTCAGTGGCGCCCCGGTCGCCGCAGAAGCCTTCGCCACCGCCGCCAAGGTGCGTGCGCAGATGGGCGAACTGATCGCCGCGCTGGAAAAGACCACTGTCACCGACATCGTCAGCGTCGGCATCGGCGGTTCCGACCTCGGTCCGCGCCTGGTCGCCGACGCGCTGCGTCCGGTCACCGGCGCGCGCTTCCGCGTGCATTTCGTTTCCAACGTGGACGGCGCCGCCATGCAGCGCACGCTGGCCACGCTGGACCCGGCCACCACCGCCGGCATCCTGATTTCCAAGACCTTCGGCACCCAGGAAACCCTGCTCAACGGGCAGATCCTGCATGACTGGCTGGGCGGGAGCGAGCGTCTGTACGCCGTCAGTGCCAACCCCGAGCGTGCCGCCAAGGCGTTCTCGATCGCCGCCGGCCGCGTGCTGCCGATGTGGGACTGGGTGGGGGGACGCTATTCGCTGTGGTCGGCGGTCGGTTTCCCGATCGCGCTGGCAATCGGCTTCGAGCGTTTCGAACAGCTGCTGGCCGGCGCGGCCGAAATGGACGCGCATGCGTTCAGTGCGCCGCTGGCGCAGAACCTGCCGGTCCTGCATGCCCTGACCGACATCTGGAACCGCAACCTGCTTGGCCACGCCACGCATGCGGTGATGACCTACGACCAGCGCCTGGCGCTGCTGCCGGCCTACCTGCAGCAGCTGGTGATGGAAAGCCTGGGCAAGCGCGTGCAGCTGGACGGCAGCCCGGTTGGCAGCGACACCGTGTCGGTGTGGTGGGGCGGGGCGGGCACCGACGTGCAGCACAGCTTCTTCCAGGCGCTGCACCAGGGCACCAGCGTGATTCCGGCCGATTTCATCGGCTGCGTCCACAATGACGACCCGTATGAAATCAACCACCAGGCGCTGATGGCCAACCTGCTGGCGCAGACCGAAGCACTGGCCAACGGCCAGGGCAGCGACGATCCGCACCGCGAGTACCCGGGTGGGCGCCCGAGCACGCTGATCCTGCTGGACGCGTTGACCCCGCAGTCGCTGGGTGCGCTGATCGCGATGTACGAACATGCCGTGTACGTGCAGTCGCTGATCTGGAACATCAACGCCTTCGACCAGTTCGGCGTGGAGCTTGGCAAGCAGCTGGCCAGCCAGCTGCTGCCGGCGCTGCAGGGTGAGGCGCATGGCATCACCGATCCGGTGACGCTGGAGCTGTTGGGGCATTTGCGCTGACAAGCAGTATCGACCAACGGTCGATACCTACCGGCGGCGTGTCGACCAACGGTCGATACCTACCGGTTCGCCGATCGTGATGCGCGGTAGGCGACGACCGTTGGTCGTCGCGCCGCGATCCCGCCATTACCTCGTCGGATCGCGCTCCGGGCTGGGCCGCTTGGCCAATTTGCGCTGCAATGAACGCCGGTGCATGCCCAGCAGGCGCGCCGCCGCCGACACATTGCCGCCCGTTTCATGCATCGCCTGCTGGATGTGTTCCCACTGCAGGCGGCTGATCGGGGTCATCGCATCCGGTGGCTCCATCTCGCCATCGTCGGCCGGGCCGTCGTCTTCCTCGCCCAGCGCACGCAGGATCATCGGCACCGTGGCCGGCTTGGGCAGGTAGTCATCGGCGCCCAGCTTGATCGCCTCCACCGCGGTGGCAATGCTGGCGTAGCCGGTCACCAGCAGGATGCGCATGTCTTCGCGCAGTGCCCGCAGCGGCTGGATCAGCGACAGGCCGGATTCCGCACCCAGCTTCAGGTCGATCAGGGCATAGGCCGGCGGCTGCTGCCGCGCCAGCAGCAACGCCGAGGCGATGTCGCTGGCGGTCACCGTTTCCAGCCCCTTGCGGGCCAGGCTGCGCTGCAGCGTGCGCAGGTACAGGTCGTCATCATCGACCAGCAGGCCGTGGCTGGAGGCGGGCAGGGTGGGGGTATTCATGGCGAAATCTCCGGTGCAGCCAAGGGCAGGCGGAAGCCGACGCGGGTGCCGGCGCCCTGCGCCGGCCGCATCCACAACTCGCCGTCCAGGCGCTCGATGGTGGCATGGGACAGGGCCAGGCCCACGCCCATGCCCTGGGTCTTGCCGCTGTTGAACAGGGTGCCGGGCAGCACCGCATCGCGTGCGTCGAAGCCGCGCCCGTAATCGCGCACTTCGCCGATCAGATCGCTGCCTTCGATACGCAGGGTCAGGTCCACCTGCGGCCGTTCGGCCTGTTCGCCGGCGTCGGCGGCGTTGTTGAGCAGCACCATCAGCAGGTGGCCGATGCCCGGGTCCAGCGGCTGCTGCAGCGGGGCATCCTCGTTGCGCCGGAGGGTGATGGTCGGGCGCACCAGCTGCCATTGCTCCAGCACCTGCGGCAGGGTCACCGGCGCGTTGCCGCGGGCCTGGCCGGCGGCCGGGCGCGCCAGCGCCAGCACCCGTTCGCGGCACTGCACCAGCAGCTCGCGCAGCGTGTCGACATCGTCACGTACTTCCGGGTTGTCGGTCTGATCGGCGATGTCGTCGGCGAGCAGGGTCATGGTCGCCAGCGGGGTGTTGAGTTCATGCGCTACCGAGGCGGCATGGGTGGCCAGCGCCACGATCCCTTCGTTGCGCGCGAAGCGCTCGCGCAGCAGGGCCAGTTCGTGTTCGCGCCGGCGCAGTGCCATCGCCAGCCGGGTGGCGAAGGCCAGCACCACCGCCGCCGACAGCAGGAAGTTGGCCACCACGCCCCACTGGTGCAGGTCCATGGCCGTGAAATAACCATGCGGCAGCGGCTTGCCGAAGATGCCGCTGACCGCATAGCCGATCAGGCAGGCGGCGGCCACGGCCAGCGTCCAGCGCACCGGCAGGGCCAGCGCCGCCAGTGCGATCAGGATCAGGAACAGCGAGCCGAACGGATTGCCCACCCCGCCGCTCCAGCCCACCATCCAGGTCAGCACCGCCACGTCCACCAGGATGTGGCAGAACGCGGTCAGCGGCGCGGTATCGGCATCCAGCACGCGCAGCTGCGCGTAAAGGTTGAACAGGATCAGCACCAGCACCCCGGACCACAGCGGCAGCTGCGGCAGTTCCAGCCCCAGGACCCAGCTGGCCACCAGGATGGTCGCGGCCTGGCCGGCCACGGCCAGCCAGCGCAGGCTGCACAGGGTGCGTAGGAAGGGGGCGTCGGTACCGGTCATCGGCTGCCATCGTATGCGCTTGCGCGGTTCGCTGCCTGCGACAATCGGCCGCATCGGGGGCGCGCGGGTGCGTTAAAATGGGGAATGCACGACGCCGTCAGCCAACCGACCCAACCTTCCGACACCACCGTGTGGGCCCGCCGCCAGACCCAGCCTGTCCGCATCGGCGGCGTGGTCGTGGGTGGGGGCCAGCCCGTGGTGGTCCAGTCGATGACCAACACCGACACCGCCGACGTGGCCTCCAGTGTCAAGCAGGTGGCCGAGCTGTGGCGGGCCGGGTCGGAAATGGTGCGCCTGACCGTGAACAATCCCGAGTCGGCCGCCGCCATTCCGCGCATCGTGGAGAAGCTGCGGATGATGGGGATCGAGGTCCCGCTGATCGGCGACTTCCATTACAACGGCCACCAGCTGCTGACCCAGGAACCGGCCTGCGCCGAAGCGCTGGCCAAGTACCGGATCAACCCGGGCAACGTCGGCTTCGGCAAAAAGAAGGACACCCAGTTCGCGCAGCTCATCGAGTTCGCGATCCGCTACGACAAGCCGGTCCGGATCGGCGCCAACTGGGGTTCGCTGGACCAGTCGCTGGCCGCGCGCCTGATGGACGAAAACAGCCAGCGCGCCCAGCCGTGGGACGCCGGCCGGGTGCTGCGCGAAGCGCTGATCCGTTCAGCGCTGGATTCGGCGCACACCGCCGTGGAACTGGGCCTGCCGCGCGACCGCATCGTGCTGTCGGCCAAGGTCAGCGGCGTGCAGGAACTGATCGCCGTTTACCGCGACCTTGCCCAGCGTTCGGACTTCGCCCTGCACCTGGGCCTGACCGAAGCCGGCATCGGCAGCAAGGGCATCGTCGCTTCCTCGGCGGCGCTGGCCGTGCTGCTGCAGGAAGGGATCGGCGACACCATCCGCATTTCGCTGACGCCCGAACCGGGCCAGTCGCGCACGCAGGAAGTGATCGTCGCCCAGGAACTGCTGCAGACCACCGGCCAGCGCGCCTTCACCCCGCTGGTCACCGCCTGCCCCGGCTGCGGCCGCACTACCTCCGAGTTCTTCCAGGAGCTGGCCAAGGTCGTGCAGAACCACGTGCGCGGCAAGATGCCCGAATGGAAGGTGAGCCATCCCGGCGCGGAAAACATGACCCTGGCCGTGATGGGCTGCATCGTCAACGGGCCGGGCGAATCGCGCCATGCCAACATAGGCATCTCGCTGCCCGGCACCGGTGAAACCCCGGCCGCACCCGTGTTCGTCGACGGCGAAAAGACAGTGACCCTGCGCGGTGACAACATCGCCCAGGAATTCGTGGCGCTGATCGACGAGTACGTCGAACGCAAGTATGTCCGAAGCGTCGGATAAGCCCGCCGTGCTGGCCGCGCCGGAGCCGGCCGCCGGCGTCCGCCACTGGATGGCGCGCAATGCCTGGCGCTTCGTGCTGCTGTTTGCCGGCGTGTTGCTGCCGCTGGCCGGGTTCGTGGCGCTGGCCGACGAAGTGCACGAGCTGGAGGCGTTCTACTTCGACGCCCCGCTGTTGTGGAAAATGCATGACGTGGCCCGGCCCAGCCTGGATGCCGCGTTCGTGTTCATTTCCCGGATCGGCTACCAGTGGGGCGTGATCCCGGCCGACATCCTGATCGTGGCCGTGCTGCTGCTGCGCCGGCGCTGGCGTGAAGCCAGCTTTGCCGCGCTCAGCTTCGCCGGCTCGGCCCTGCTCAACATCGGCAGCAAGCAGTTCTTCCAGCGCGACCGGCCGACCCTGTGGGAGTCGATCGCCCCGGAAAGTACCTACAGCTTCCCCAGCGGCCACGCCATGGGCTCGATGACCCTCGCCGCCGTGCTGGTGCTGCTGGCCTGGAATACCCGCTGGCGCTGGCCGGCGCTGGTGTTCGGCGTGCTGTTCGCCGGCTCGGTCAGCCTGTCACGCATCTACCTGGGCGTGCATTACCCGTCCGACATCCTGGCCGGATGGTGTGCCGCACTGGTTTGGGTGGTAGGGTGTTTCCTGGTGATGTTCCGCCGCCGCCATCCCTGGCGCCGCCGGCACTGACCGGCCTGCTGGGAGCGGGCCGGATGCGGCAGGGGTTTCCGCGGACCGTCATAGGTCCAATAAACCGATATGGCCTGGGGTGATAGGCATGGGGCAGGGGTAGCCCGGCACGGATGTGACGCGGGCATCAGAATGCGCTGATGGGGAAAATACTTCCTTGTTATCGTCCGACCCCGTCGCTAGGCTGGCCCCGGTTTGCAGCGTTTGGACGAAGGTGGGTGGGATGACGATTCGAGTGTATCTGGTGGACGACCACGCGCTGGTGCGAACCGGCATGAAGATGATCCTGTCCAACGAGACGGATATCGAAGTGGTGGGGGAAGCCGAATCCGGCGAAGACGCGCTGCCCGCGATCCGCCAGCTGCGCCCCGACGTGGTGCTGTGCGACCTGCACCTGCCCGGGGTAAGTGGAATGGAAGTCACCGAACGCGTGGTGCGTGGCGACCACGGCACCCGCGTGGTGATCGTGTCCGTGCTGGAAGACGGCCCGATGCCCAAACGCCTGCTCGAAGCCGGTGCCTCCGGCTACATCGGCAAGGCCTGCGACGCCCAGGAACTGCTGCGCGCCGTGCGCGACGCCGCGCTCGGCCGGCGTTACCTCGGCAGCAGCATCGCCCAGAACCTGGCCCTGTCCAACGTCGAAGGCAGCCAGTCGCCGTTCGACAGCCTGTCCCCGCGCGAACTGGAAGTGGCGTTGCTGCTGACCCAGGGCCTGCGCCAGGAAGACATCGCCAAGCGCCTGAGCCTGAGCGCCAAGACCGTCAACACCCACAAGGCGCGCCTGTTCGAGAAGATGGGCATCCACGACAACATCGCGCTGGCGCGCATGGCCAGCCAATACGGCTTGGTAGACCCGTCAAGGCCGATGTAAGCCCGCCTCGCGCTCCAAAAAAAAGCCCGGGAATTCCCGGGCTTTTTTCGTTCAGCGCGAGCGGACCCGGGCGACGATCTTCGCCGCCTGCGCCGCGCTGTCGCGCACCTTGTCCCACTCGCCGTTCTCGATCCAGGGGCCCGGCACCATCCACGAACCGCCGATGCAGACCACGTTATTCTGTTCCAGGTACTCGGCCGCCGTGGTTTCCGTGATGCCGCCGGTCGGGCACAGCTTCAGGTCCGGAATCGGACCGGCGAGGCCCTTGATCATCGCCAGCCCGCCGACCGCCGAGGCCGGGAACAGCTTGCACACCCGGAACCCGCGACGATACAGCTCCAGCAGTTCGGTCGGCGAGGCCGCACCCGGCACCACCGGCAACGGCGCCTCCGCCAGCGCATCGGCCATGAACGCCGGCGTGCCCGGCGTCACCAGGAAATCCGCGCCCGCATCAATGGCCTGCTGCATCTGCTGAACCGTGAGCACCGTGCCCGCACCCACCACCACATCCGGCAGCTCGCGCTTGAGCATGCCCAGCGCTTCCATCGCGATCGGCGTACGCAGCGTCAGCTCGATCGCCGGCAGCCCACCTTCCAGCAACGCCGCGCTGACCGCACGTGCCTGGTCGAGGGTATGCACGGTAACGACCGGCAGGATGCCGGCGGCAAGCAACAGGGATTCAGCGCGTTTCTGATGATCTGCGATGTTCATAGGGAAGCCTTTCGGTTGTTCGAAGCATTGGATGGCAGGATTCAACGCCTGCCGATTGCCGGTGTGTTGTCGTAGACCCCGTGGGCCGACCAACGGTCGGCGCTACCGAGGGAGCGGTGCGCCGTTTGATTCCTGGGATAAGAAGGCGCCGCAATGTGTCGTGAGGCAGCGGCGGGGGTCCCCGTAGGGACCGTAGAAAACATGGATGTTTTCTACGAGCCCCCATGGATGGGTTCACGGCGTGTCCCGTAGGGGACCCCCGCCGCTGCCTCACCCACGCAGACTCAACCGCCGCTCTTCGCAGTAGAACCGTCAGGCGTCCTTCGACTCGTGCGGCGCAAGCGCAGCAGCAGCGTCATTCCCGAGGTCATACTCCGCGTCGTAATTCCACATGTCGCCGTCGTCAGCCGCCGGACCGCACGAAATCGAAATCGCGCCCTGGTCGGCCGGACCCACCAGGCGGCGGTTCATCGCGAACAGGTTGCGGCCCAGATCGTTCGCCGCAGGTGCCGTGTTCGGTGCCTGCTCGCGCGCTGCCCATTCGGCCGCGTCCACCAGCACCTCCAGCGTGCCCGCCTCACCATCCAGCCGGATGATGTCGCCCTCGCGCACCCGCCCCAGCGGACCACCGCGCGAGGCTTCCGGCGTCATGTGGATTGCCGCCGGGAACTTGCCCGACGCGCCCGACAAGCGACCATCCGTCACCAGCGCAACACGCCGGCCCTGGTTCTGCAGCAGCCCCAGCAATGGCGCCAGCGAATGCAGCTCCGGCATCCCGTTCGCACGCGGGCCCTGATAACGCACCACCGCCACGAAATCCTGCGGCAACATTCCCGCCGCATGCAGCTTGTTCAGCACCTGCGGCGCATCCACCACCACCGCCGGCGCCTCGATCGTCCGGTACTGCGGCTTCACCGCCGACAGCTTGATCAGCGAACGGCCCAGGTTGCCGCGCAGCAGCCGCAGCCCACCCTGGGCCTCGAACGGCTCGGCCACCCCACGCACCACCTCACGGTCCGCGCTCTCGGCAATGCCCTCGATCCACGTCAGCGCACCGTCGCGCAGCGCCGGATCCTGCGTGTACTGGCGCATGCCACCTTCGGCCACCGTCACCAGGTCCGCGTGCATCAGCCCCGCGTCCATCAGCTCACGGAACACGAACGCCGTACCGCCTGCCGCCGCGAAGCGGTTCACGTCCGCCTCGCCGTTCGGGTACACCCGCGCCAGCAGCGGCACCAGCTGCGACAGCTGGTCCATGTCGTCCCACGTCAGCACGATGCCCGCCGCCCGCGCCACCGCGATCCAGTGGATCGTGTGGTTGGTCGAACCGCCCGTGGCCATCAGCGTGACTACCGCATTGACGATCGCGCGCTCATCGATCAACCGGCCCAGCGGCCGGAAATCATCGCCCAGCGCACAGATTTCCAGCGCACGCACCGCCGCATGCCGCGTCAGCGCATCGCGCAGCGGCGTTTCCGGATTCACGAACGACGCGCCCGGCAGCTGCACGCCCATCGCTTCCAGCAGCGTCTGGTTCGAATTGGCCGTGCCGTAGAACGTGCACGTGCCCACCCCGTGGTACGACGCCGCTTCGGCTTCCAGCAGCTCCTCGCGCGTGGCCAGGCCCGCCGCGTAGCGCTCGCGCACCTCGGCCTTCTGCTTGTTCGGAATGCCCGGCGTCATCGGCCCGGCTGGCAGGAAGATCGCCGGCAGGTGACCGAACGCCAGCGCGCCGATCAGCAGGCCCGGCACGATCTTGTCGCACACGCCCAGGTAGACCGTGCTGTCGAACATGTCATGGCTCAACCCGATCGCCGTGGACTGCGCGATCACATCGCGCGAGAACAGCGACAGCTCCATGCCGCCACGGCCCTGCGTGACCCCGTCGCACATCGCCGGCACGCCGCCGGCGACCTGCGCCGTCGCGCCCACCGAACGCGCGGTCTCGCGCAGGATTTCAGGGTAATGCTCGAACGGCTGGTGCGCCGACAGCATGTCGTTGTAGGCAGTGATGATGCCCAGGTTCGGCGTGACCCCGCCGCGCAGGCGGCTCTTGTCGGTCGGGCCACAGGCCGCAAAGCCGTGGGCCAGGTTGCCGCAGCTCAGGCGCGAACGGAACGGACCGTCGCGCAGCGCGGCGTCGATGCCCGCCAGGTACGCAGCGCGCGACGCGGCACTGCGCTGGACGATGCGCTCGGTGATGGCATGGAGTTTGGGGTGCAGGCTCATTGGCTACCGGCTATGAGAGGGCGAACGGAATGACAGCGGCATCGAATCAGTCGCACCAGTGGATGCGCAGCGTCGGGCGGCCATCGAGATCGATCGCGTTGAGAATGGGATACAGCGCTGCGTTGTTACTTTCCAGCGCCTGCTTGAGCACTTCCAGCTTCTGCTTGCCGCGCAGCAGCAGCAGCCGCTGGCGGCACTGGCGCATGCCGTGCGGTGTCAGCGTGATGCGCAGCGGCCACTGGTTCGATCCCGGGCAGCCGGTGGCATCCAGCGCGGCGTAGGGCAGGGTGCTTTCCAGCGCGCGGGCCAGGTCCTTCGAGCCGGGGAACAGCGATGCCGTATGCCCGTCATTGCCCATGCCGAACACCGCCAGCGACGGTGCCTCGGTGTGCTGCGCCTGCAGGTTGGCGGTGTAGACGCATTCCGGCAACGGCTTGCCCACCCGCACCAGCGGATCGAAGTGTGCGCCCTCGGCGCGGTTGAGCAGGCTCTGGCGAACCAGCCAGGCATTGCTGTCGCGGTCCTGCGGCGACAGCCAGCGCTCGTCGACCAGGCTGACTTCGACCCGGTCCCACTGCACTTCCAGTTCGGCCAGCGCCTGGTACACCGGTGCCGGCGTGGTGCCGCCGGAGAGCAGCATCCGGGCCCGGCCGGCAGCATCGATGTCATGGTTGAGGATCTGCGCCATTTCGGCTGCGATCGTCTCGATCCACGCATCGGCGTCGGTGTGCCGGATCAGGGTGAAGCGGTTGGAATCTTCAAGTGCGTTCATGCGGCGCCTCCTGGCAGGTCGCGTTCGAGGTCGGCTGCGTAGGCGGCCGCGCCCAGCAGGCCCGCGTGCGGGTGCATCACCGCCAGCGACGGCACCCGGGCCATGATCGACGAGAACCGGCCCTTGTGTTCGAAGCGCTGGCGGAAGCCGGAATGCTGAAGGGAATCGAGCATCTTCGGCACCAGCCCGCCGGTCAGGAACACGCCGTCCCACGCGCCCTGGATCAGCACCAGGTCGCCGGCAATGGCGCCGAACACCGCGCAGAACAGGTCCACCGTGCGCATCGCCTGCGGATCGCCATGCAGGGCGCGCGCGGTGACGTCCACCGGCTGCAGCTGGCCCGGGTCGACATCGGCCATCTCGCAGACCGCGCGATGGATGTTGACCAGGCCCGGCCCGCAGATCAGGCGTTCATTCGAGACGCGGCCGAACTGCTCGGACAGGATCTCCAGGATGCGGATCTCCTCCGGCGTGCCGGGCGGGAAGCTGACGTGGCCACCTTCGGTTTCCAGCGGGTAGCAGCGGCCGTGGCGCAGGATCAGCCCGCCCACGCCCAGCCCGGTGCCCGGGCCGATCACCGCGTAGTTGCGTGGCTGGCCGGGCTGGCCCGGTACCCACGCCGCGCCGCCGACCTGGACCACGTCCTGCGGCTGCAGCAGCGAGATCGCCATCGCCTGCGCGGCGAAGTCGTTGATCAGGTGCAGGCCATCGAAGCCGAGCATGTGCGCGGTGCGCATGCGCGAGATCACCCACGGGTGGTTGGTGATGCGCGCCTCGTCACCATCGACGCGGCCGGCCACGGCGAATACGCCGCGGCGTGCTTCGGCGCCGATCTGCTCCAGGTAATGCCGTGCGGCATCGCCCAGCGACGGGAAATCGGCGACCACGAATTCGCGGATGCTGTCCTTCAGCAGCGGCGCGGCCAGGCTTGTGTCGGCCAGCGCGAAGCGGGCGTTGGTGCCCCCGATATCGGCCACCAGCGCCGGTTGGGTCGACACCGTCATGCGCGATCCTTGCGGTTGGCCTCGGCATCCACATCGGCCGGCAGGAAGCCGAACGCCTGTTCCGGACCCCATTCGCCGGCCGGGTAGGGCTGCAGCGGCAGCTGCGCTTCCTTCCAGGCATCGCTGACGCTGTCGATCCAGGCCCAGGCGGCACGCACTTCATCGTCGCGCACGAACAGCGCATGGTTGCCGTTGAAGGCATCCAGGAACAGGCGCTCGTAGGCGATGCGGCGGTGCAGGCCGGTCGGCACGGACAGTTCCAGTTCCAGCGGGTGCAGTTCCAGCGCGCCCCACTCCGGGCCCGCCAGGCTGCTCATCAGGCCCAGCTCGATGTTTTCCTGCGGCTGCAGCTGGAAGGTGATGCGATTGGGCGTGGCGTTTGCCCGGTCGGGCCGTTCGAACAGCCAATGCGTGACCGGCTTGAGGTTGACCACCACGCGGGTGGTGCGCTCGGCCAGGCGCTTGCCGGTGACCAGGTGGAACGGCACCCCGGACCAGCGCCAGTTGTCGATATGCGCGGTGACCCCGGCGAAGGTTTCCACATCGCTGCCTTCCGGCGGCTGGTAGGCCTGCGCGGGCTGGCCGTTGATGGTGCCGGCGGTGTAGCGGCCGCGCACGCTGTCGCGCGCGGCATGCTTGGCATCCAGCGGTCGCAGCGCACGCAGCACCTTGACCTTCTCATCGCGGATGCGGTCGGCTTCCAGCGACGCCGGTGGTTCCATCGCCACCAGGCACAACAGCTGCAGGATGTGGCTCTGGACCATGTCGCGCAGCGCGCCCGAACGCGCGTAGTAGGCATCGCGGCCATCCACGCCTTCGCTCTCGGCGACCAGGATGTGCACCGATTCGATGTAGTTGCGGTTCCACACCGCCTCAAGCAGCGTGTTGCCGAAGCGCAGGGCGATCAGGTTCTGCACCGCCGCCTTGCCCAGGTAATGGTCCAGGCGGAACACGCGGTCTTCGTCGATCCACTGGCCGATGGTGGTCAGGATCTGTTCGGCGCTGGCGCTGTCGCTGCCGATCGGCTTTTCCAGCATCAGGCGCGCCGGCGCGGCCAGCGCGCCCCCCAGGGCCAGGCCCTCGCAGGTGGAGATGTACAGGCCCGGCGGAATGGCCAGGTAGCTCACGCACTTGCGGTCGACCAGGTCGCTGACCGAGTCGGCCACCGACTGCGGATCGCGCAGGTCCACCGAACGGTAGTCGATGCGGTCCAGCAGCGACTGGATGTCATCCAGGCTGGCCGCCGGCATCGCCTGCTGCAGGCGCGGGCGCAGGATCTGGCGGAACGCGTCGGTGTCGTGCGGGGACAGTGCCAGTGCGCGGACCTTGAAGTCTTCCGGCAGCAGGCCGTCACCCAGCAGGCGCAGCAACGAAGGGAACAGGTAGCGCTGGGCGAGGTCGCCGGTGGCGCCAAACAGGAAGAGGGTATCGTGCATCGCTCGAGTTTCAGATCCGGGTGACATCGTTGTCAATCGCTTCTCGTCTATGTTCTCGGGGGTCAAGCTGGCCGCGGTGTCCGGTTGCTGCAATCGCAACATGAACAGGTGCGGGCCCGCCCATCATGGGGCATGTCACGTCCTGACGGCGACGCGGTCATGACCGACCATTGGATACTGCCACGTGAAAACGTTTACATGGCAGAATGAGCAGACTGTATTCGATTGCAGTGGTCGCCGTCATGCGGCACCACGCCATCGACCTGCCATCGGGAGGGCCGAAGGCAGTTCCGCATCAACAGCCCGGCAGCGGGCGGACTGGAATGGGTGATATGGCAAAAGTGCAGTTGCAGGGCGTGCGCAAGGTGTACGACAACGGCCAGGTGGCCGTCCAGGGCGCGACCTTTGAAGTGGCCGATGGGGAATTGATGGTCCTGGTGGGGCCGTCGGGGTGTGGCAAGTCGACCCTGCTGCGCATGGTCGCCGGCCTTGAGGAAATCAGCGGTGGCACGCTGAGCATCGGCGACCGCGTGGTCAACGACGTGGCGCCGAAGGACCGTGATATCGCCATGGTGTTCCAGAGCTATGCGCTGTACCCGCACATGACCGTGGCCGAGAACCTGGCCTTCGGCCTGAAGCTGCGCGGCCACGACAAGGCGACCATCGCCAAGCGCGTGAACGACGCTGCGCAGACGCTGGGCCTGACCGAGATGCTCGACAAGCTGCCCAAGGCGATGTCCGGCGGCCAACGCCAGCGCGTGGCGCTGGGGCGTGCGCTGGTGCGCGAACCGGCGGTGTTCCTGCTCGATGAGCCGCTCTCGAACCTGGATGCCAAGCTGCGCCACAGCGTGCGCACCGAGATCGCGCAGCTGCACCGCAAGCTGGGCACCACGATGATCTACGTGACCCACGACCAGGTGGAAGCGATGACCCTGGGCCAGCGGATCGTGGTGCTCAAGGACGGGGTGATCCAGCAGATCGACACGCCGATGGCGCTGTACGACCGCCCGGCCAACCTGTTCGTGGCCGGCTTCCTCGGCAGCCCTGCGATGAACGTGCTGCGCGGCACGCTCCAGCGCGTGGATGGCGGGGTAGTAGTGCAGGAAGGCACGCTGCGCGCGCCGCTGGGCGCTGCGACCATCGACCCATCCTGGATCGGGCGGACGTTGGCGGTCGGGGTCCGGCCGGAGCATCTGCAGCCGGCCGTGCCGGGCGATGCCAACGCGTTTGAAGCGACCATCGACGGCATCGAGCCGGTGGGCAACGAGATCTTCGTCAACATGACCCATGGCGACCAGGCGCTGGTGATGCGCGTGGCACCGCAGGCATTGCCGGCGGTGGGCGGCACCATCCGCGTGGCGATCCAGCCGCAGGGGCTGCATTTCTTCGATGCGGATTCCGGCGAGCGGTTGAACCACGACGTGTGATGGATCCGGTCACGACCAACGGTCGTGACCTACCGGGAGACGGAAAGTTGGTAGGACACGACCGTTGGTCGTGTCGCCCGTCAACGGGCGAGGCCGTCCAGCAATGGAACGCCGTGGGCTTCGGCGCCGCCAACGCTCAATGCCCCCTCGGCCATCTCCAGCGGCAGTACCGCCAGCGCCAGGTCTCCGGCCACGCTCGCCACCGTGCCAACGGCGGCGCCGTTCTGCTCGACCTTCGCGCCACTGGCGGTGCCATCGGCCACGCGCAGCAGCTGCAGGGCGCGCTTGGCCTTGCCCAGGAAATGGGTGCGGGCCACGATTTCCTGGCCCGGGTAGCAGCCCTTCTTGACGCTGTAGCCGTTCAGGCGGTCCAGCCCCAGCTGCTGCGGGGTCCAGGTTTCGCGCTGGTCGGCATCCAGGCGCGGCACGCCGTAGCGCAGGTCGGACTGGCGCCAGGCCAGTTCAAACGCGGCATCGGCCGGCGATGCATCCGCCGGCACGGGTGCGATCTTCAGTGTCCGCGGCAAGGCATCGCTGCCCACATCCAGCTCCAGCGCGTCACCCTCCAGCGCAACTGCCGCGCCAGACGCCGCTTCCGGCGCGGTGAAGCTGCCGGCCACCTCAAGATCGGTACGCACCTCGATCTTGACCTTGCGGCGGAACACGAAGCGCTGTAACTGCGACGCAATCGCATCGGTGTCGCCGTCGGCCAGCACCAGCAGTACGTGCTCCTGGTCCAGCTTCAACAGCTGAAACACAGCAAGGGTGCGGCCCTTGGCGCTCAGCCAGGCGCTCCACTGCCAGTGCCGGACGGGCAGGGCGGTGACATCGCTGGCGAACTGGGCATGGGCGAACGCCGCCGCATCCACACCGCGCAGGCTGAGCAGCGCGTGACCGGAAAGGCGCGGAAAACCACTGAAATCGAAGGGCAGGTTGTCAGGCACGTGAACGGGGTCTAAAATTTGTGCGTTGCGAGACCACCCATGATAGGCCAAACAACCCCCACTCCCGATATCGATCCTGAAGCCCCGCTGGTACCGGAGGAGCAGCCGCTCGCCGTTACGCCGGTGGCGCCTGTGGAGATCGGTGGCCGCGGCGGACTGGATCCGGTGCGGTATGGCGATTGGGAGAAAAACGGACGCTGCATCGATTTCTGATCAGCATTGAGCCAACGCGGCAATTGTGCCGCCCAGCCGAGACAACGAGCCCAGCGAATGGCCGCCAGAGAACGTCCCCTTTCCCCGCACCTTCAGGTGTATCGCTGGCAGATTCAGATGGCCACCTCGATCCTGCATCGAGCCACCGGCATCTTTCTGTCTGTTGGAGCCCTGATCATCGCTGGCGGCCTGCTCGCCCTGATGATGGGTCCTGAATCCTGGAACTGCTTCACCGGCCACGCCGGCAGCTGGTACGGAAAGCTGTTCCTGTTCGCCTGGACCTGGTCCTTCGCCTACCACCTGTGCAATGGCATCCGCCATATCGTGCAGGACTTCGCGATCGGCTTCAGCATTCCGGCCTTCGTGCGCAGCAGCTGGATGTCGGTCATCGCCAGCCTGGTGATCACCGCGCTGGTCTGGGCCTATGTCTTCATGGGAGCGACCGCATGAACAAGTTCCGTACCCCGTTGAAGAACGTGCGTGGCCTGGGCGCGGCCAAGACCGGCACCGAACACTTCGTGCTGCAGCGCCTGACCGCCACCGCGCTGGTCCCGCTGACCATCTGGTTCCTCATCTTCGTGCTGAGCCTGGTCAACGCCGATTACGTGACCGCCGCCGACGCGGTGTCCAAGCCGTGGAACGCGGTGCTGCTGGTGGGCTTCCTGGTGGCCATGTTCTGGCACGCCCAGCTGGGCCTGCAGGTCGTGCTGGAAGACTACATCCATAATTCGTTGCTGGCCCTGGCGCTGCAGACCACGGTGAAGTTCATTGCCGTGCTGGGCGCGATCGTCAGTGTTTTTGCGGTCGCCCGCATTGCGCTCGGCGTTGCCTGAGTCAGGCACCAAGACAGGAATCCAGAGTAGATGTCCGCTTACAAGATTACGGAACACAAATACGACATGGTCGTGGTGGGCGCCGGCGGCGCCGGCCTGCGTGCCACGTTCGGCCTGGCCGCCAAGGGCCTGCAGACGGTCTGCCTGACCAAGGTCTTCCCGACCCGTTCGCACACCGTGGCCGCGCAGGGCGGTATTTCCGCCGCGCTGGGCAACATGGGTGAAGACGACTGGCGTTACCACTTCTTCGACACCATCAAGGGGTCGGATTGGCTGGGCGACCAGGACGCGATCGAATACATGTGCCGCGAAGCGATTCCGGCCATCATCGAACTGGAACACTACGGTGTGCCGTTCAGCCGCACCGAAGACGGCAAGATCTACCAGCGCCCGTTCGGTGGCATGACCACCAAGTACGGCGAAGGCCCGTCCGCGCAGCGCACCTGCGCCGCCGCCGACCGTACCGGCCACGCCATGCTGCACACGCTGTACCAGCAGTCGCTGGCGCACAACGCGCGCTTCATGATCGAGTACTTCGCGCTCGACCTGATCTTCGATGAGGAAGGCGTGTGCCGCGGCGTGCTCGCGCTGGACATGGCCGACGGCTCGCTGCACCTGTTCCGCGCCCACGGCGTGGTGCTGGCCACCGGCGGCTACGGCCGTGCCTACTTCAGCGCCACCTCGGCCCACACCTGCACCGGCGACGGCGGCGGTCTGGTCATGCGTGCCGGCCTGCCGATGCAGGACATGGAGTTCGTGCAGTTCCACCCCACCGGCATCTACGGTGCGGGCTGCCTGATCACCGAAGGCGTGCGCGGCGAAGGCGGCATCCTGCGCAACAGCAACGGCGAGCGCTTCATGGAGCGCTACGCACCGCATTACAAGGACCTGGCCTCGCGCGACGTGGTGTCGCGTTCGATGACCATCGAAATCCGCGAAGGCCGCGGCGTCGGCGAGCACAAGGACCACATCCTGCTCGACCTGACCCACCTCGGCCCGGGCGTGATCGACGACAAGCTGCCCGGCATTGCCGAAAGCGCGCGGATCTTCGCCGGCGTGGACGTGCACAAGCAGCCGATCCCGGTCATCCCGACCGTGCACTACAACATGGGTGGCATCCCGACCAACTACCACGGTGAAGTGGTGCGCAAGGTCGGCGACGACCCCGATGCCGTGGTGCCGGGCCTGTACGCCATCGGCGAAGCGGCCTGCGTGTCGGTGCACGGCGCCAACCGCCTGGGCTCCAACTCGCTGCTCGACCTGGTCGTGTTCGGTCGTGCGGTGGCCAACCGCTGCGCCGACACCATCAAGCCGGGCCAGCCGCACAAGACGCTGGCGTCGGATGCGTGCGACAAGGCGCTGGGCCTGCTGGACAAGCTGCGTTACGCCAACGGCGACACTCCGACCTCGGTCATCCGCGACCGCATGCAGCGCACCATGCAGAACGACGCGGCGGTGTTCCGTACCAGCAAGACGCTGGAAGAGGGCTGCGCCAAGATGTCGGAGATCTTCGACTCCTTCCAGGACGTCAAGGTGTCGGACCGTTCGCTGGTGTGGAACTCGGACCTGATCGAAACCTACGAGCTGAACAACCTGCTGCTCAACGCGGTGGCGACGATCAACTCGGCCGAACAGCGCAAGGAAAGCCGTGGCGCACACGCGCACGAGGACTTCCCGGACCGCGACGACGTCAACTGGCAGAAGCACACGCTGGTCAATGTCGACGACAACGGCAAGTGCAGCTTCGATTACCGCCCGGTGCACATGTACACGCTGAGCAAGGACGTGGACGTGGTCCCGCCCAAGCCGCGCGTCTACTAAGCGCCATGCGGATCGACTTCCTCACCTTCCGAGCCAGCCGCGCCTGCATTGCAGCGCGAGCCGCCTGAGCCAACGAGAACAGCCATGGCCGAGTTTTCCCTCCCAAAGAATTCCAAGATCGGAAAGGGCAAGCACTTCCCCGCCAAGAGCGGTGCGAAGAACACCCGTACCTTCAAGATCTACCGCTGGAGTCCCGACGACGACAGCAACCCGCGGACCGATACGTACGAGATCGATCTGGACGCCTGCGGCCCGATGGTCCTGGACGCGCTGATCAAGATCAAGAACGAGATCGACCCGACCCTGACCTTCCGCCGTTCGTGCCGCGAGGGCATCTGCGGTTCGTGCGCGATGAACATCGACGGCACCAACACGCTGGCCTGCACCCGCGCCATCGCCGACTGCGGCAAGGCCGAAGTGCCGATCTACCCGCTGCCGCACATGAGCGTGATCAAGGACCTGGTACCGGACCTGACCCACTTCTACGCGCAGTACGCCTCGATCAAGCCGTGGATCCGCACCCAGACCCCGCCGCCGCCGGACCGTGAGCGCCTGCAGTCGCCGGAAGACCGCAAGAAGCTGGACGGCCTGTACGAGTGCATCCTGTGCGCGTGCTGCTCGACCAGCTGCCCGAGCTACTGGTGGAACGGCGAGCGTTACCTGGGCCCGGCGATCCTGCTGCAGGCCTACCGTTGGATCGTCGACTCGCGCGACGAAGACACCGGTGCGCGCCTGGACGACCTGGAAGACCCGTTCAAGCTGTACCGCTGCCACACCATCATGAACTGCGCCCGGACCTGCCCGAAGGGCCTGAACCCGGCGCTGGCGATCGCCGAGATCAAGAAGCTCATGATGGCGCGCCGCGCCTGATCGTAGCGCCACGCCCTGCGTGGCTGCCAAGGCATGACGGCGAAGCCGCGCCCCCTTGACATAGGGGGCGCCTTTGTTTTCAGCGCGTCGCCACGCGCCCGTGTACTGCCGCGCACCCGGATGACGTGCTCCAGTCTGGAATCACCGAAATGGACGAAGCCACCCTCCTCAAGAAACTCCGCTGGCGCTGCCGCCGCGGCATGCGCGAGCTCGACCAGCTTTTCGAGCGCTATCTCGACCGTCAATGGGCCACTGCACCCACTGAAGAGCGCGAGGTTTTCCTGCGGCTTCTCGACTGCGAAGACGATAAGTTGTGGCGCTGGTTCATGGGTTACGAGGTATGCCCGGATGCCGAGCTCACCGACCTCATCGCCCGGATCCGCGCCCTTCCGGCTTGAGTGGCGCCCCTCGCGCTGGCAGGTTGCCGCGCACGTTCTGTTTGCGCTGCTGATGCCTTGGGTAGCCACGGCCAGCGCGCTGCCGTCCGCCGCGCAGTGGCCGCTGGGCCTGGCGGCCGGGGCGGGGACCGCCTGGCAGGGTTGGCGCCATGCCCGCCGACGGCCGCGTGCCTTCGTGATTCCGCCCGGCGACAGCCCGGCCCAGGTCGATGGCGAACCGGTGGAGGGGATCTCCCTGCATGACCGCGGCCCGCTCCTGCAGCTCAGCTGGCGCCAGCACGGCCGCCGGCAGGCCTGCCTGTTCTGGCCCGACACCCTGCCGCCGCCGCGCCGACGTGAACTGCGACTGGCGATCCGGGCCCGTCCCATTCCGCGTTCACCTCCGTGATGGCACCATAGGCTGAATTGTCCGGCGTACCTGCATGTTCAAACCCATACCAGTAGCCATCGGCCTGCGTTACCTGCGGGCCAAGCGCCGCAACGGCTTCATCTCCTTCATCTCCATGGCCTCGATCCTCGGCATCGCGCTGGGCGTGACCGTGCTGATCACCACGCTGGCGGTAATGAGCGGTTTCCAGAAGGAAATCCGCGACCGCCTGCTGCAGATGACCGCGCATACCACGATCACCGCCGACGGCGCGCCCATGGCGGACTGGCAGCATGCGGTGGAAGTGGCCCACAAGGATCCGCGCGTGGCCGGTGCCGCGCCGTACATCGAGATCCAGGCCATGCTCAGCGGCGCCCGCGTGCAGGGTGCGATCGTGCAGGGCATCGACCCGGCGCTGGAGCCGGCAGTGTCGGTGATCAACACCAAGCTCAAGAAGGGCAGCTTCGACAGCCTGAAGGAAGGCAGCTACAACCTGCTGGTCGGCCAGGAACTGGCGATCTGGCTGGGCGTGGATGTCGGCGACACCGTGCTGGTGACCCTGGCAGAAGTGCAGGGCACCCCGATGGGCGCGATGCCCCGGCTGAAGCGCTTCACCGTCAGCGGTATCTTCGAGGCCGGCTACAACGAAATCGACCGCGGCGTGGCCTACGCCAACATGGCCGACCTCGAGCGCGTGCTGCGCATGGACGGGGTCACCGGCGTGCGCCTGAAGCTGCATGACATGGACAAGGCGCTGGACGTGGGCGTGGACCTGGCCCACAACCTCCGCGGCGGCTACCGGGTCAGCGACTGGACCCAGCAGAACGCCAACCTGTACCACTCGCTGCGCATGGAAAAAGTGGTGATGGGCATCCTGCTCTCGCTGATCATCGCCATGGGCGCGTTCAACCTGGTCTCCTCGCAGGTGATGCTGGTCACCGACAAGCAGGCCGACATCGCGATCCTGCGCACCCTGGGCCTGACCCCGGGCGGGGTGATGCAGGTCTTCATGGTGCAGGGCTCGCTGATCGGCATCTTCGGCACCGTGCTCGGCGTGGTCGGCGGCATCACCCTGACCTTGAACCTGGAGCGCATCCTTGGTGCGATCGAGACCCTGTTCAACGTCAAGCTGCTGCCCGAAGACGTTTATTACATCACCGGCCTGCCGACCGACATGCAGACCCCGGACATCGTCATCATCACGGTCATTGCGCTGGTCATGAGCTTCCTGGCCACCCTGTACCCCGCGTGGCGCGCTGCCCGCACCCAGCCGGCGGAGGCCCTGCGCTATGAATGAGCCGATCAACCGCGGCGACGAAGTGATCCGTGCGCAGGGGCTGGCCAAGACCTACGCCGAAGGCCGCATGCAGACCCCGGTGTTCAATGGCCTGGACCTGAGCGTGGCCGCCGGCGAGACGGTCGCCATCATCGGTGCCTCCGGCGCCGGCAAGAGCACGCTGTTGCACCTGCTGGGCGGGCTGGACACGCCGACCGCCGGCGAAGTGTTCGTGGCCGGCAACCAGATGTCGTCGCTGTCCGACAGCCAGCGCGGCCGCCTGCGCAACCGCGCGCTGGGCTTCGTGTACCAGTTCCACCACCTGCTGCCTGAATTCACCGCGCTGGAAAACGTGATGATGCCGGTGCTGCTGGGTGGTGAAGAGGTGGCCGATGCCCGGTCACGCGCAAAGGCACTGCTGGAATCGGTGGGCCTGGGCCACCGCCTGGAGCACAAGCCGGGCGAGCTGTCCGGTGGCGAGCGCCAGCGGGCCGCCGTCGCCCGTGCGCTGGTCAACCGCCCGGCCTGCGTGCTGGGCGACGAACCGACCGGCAACCTGGACGACAAGACCGCCGCAACCGTGTTCGAGCTGATGCTGGACCTCAACCGCGCCCACCACACCAGCCTGGTGCTGGTGACCCACGACCGCAGCCTGGCGCGCAAGCTGGACCGCGTGCTGGAACTGCGCGAAGGCCGGCTGCACGCCCTGGCCCACGCCGAGGTCTGAGCTGGCAGCTGAACAGCCGCCCGCCCGAACCTGCGGGCCGGCGGCAGCGGGTGCATGATCGCCTTGTTCCCCACCGCGGAGGTGCCATGAAAACGCTTGTCGCCATCGTTGCAATGGGCCTGGTGCTGGCCGGTTGTGCCACCGGCCGCCTGAGCAGCGCCGAACGCCTGGAGCTGTACCGCGCGCACGCCGGCCCGCCGCAACCGTCGATGCGCTACTTCGGCTCGCTCAATGGCTGGACCGAACTGGGCGACAGCGCGCTGGCGGTGTGGACCCGCCCCAGCGAGGCCTATCTCATTGAACTGCGCGGCCCGTGCTACGGGCTCAGTTACGCTACCGCGATCGGGCTGACCAGCCAGACCGGCCAGGTGTCATCGCGCTTCGACCGGGTGCTGGTCCGCGATCCCAACCACGGCCCAAGTGTCCCGTGCTTCATCGGCGCGATCCGCCCGCTGGACGTCAAGGCGCTGCGCTCCTCGGAGCAGGAAATGCGCCAGGCGCAGGTGCAGGAGCGCGAAGCGGGGCAAACGCCGCCGGCGGAATAGGTCGTTCGCTGCTGTCAGGCCTCGGGGACGAACCCGGCCGGCTTCTCGGCGCCACCGCTGAAGAGGTACTTCACCAGCTCTTCTTCCAGGAACGCGCGATGCTTCGGATCGCGCGGCGACAACCGGTTCTCGTTGATCAGCATCGTCTGGTGCGCCAGCCACGCGGCCCAGGCGGTCTTGCCGATGCCATTGAAGATGCGCTGGCCCAGCTCGCCGGGATAGGGCACGAAATCCAGCCCTTCGGTGTCGCGTTGTTCGTACTGGCAGAAAACGGTGCGGGCCATGGGCTACTCGATCCTCTTCAAAGTCGTTGCAGCGCGTAGTTTACGGCTACTTCCGTTTTCCAGCAGTTTGCGGATCGGCGCGGGCAGACCCAGGCTGGGCAGCTCCTGCGCCGGGACCCAGCGCAGGCCAGCAATGTCATTGCGCAGGCCATCCACCTGCCGCGACAGGATCTGCAGGTGCAGGCGATAGTGGCTGAAGGTGTGCTGCAGCACCGGCAGCTCTTCGGCATCTTCCAGTGAGCCCAACACGTGCGCATCGAACCAGTCCTGCAGCGCGGTGCCGCTGTCGGCCTGCGGCAGTGTCCACAGCTGCGCCCAGATGCCGGTGTCCGGGCGCTTCTGCAGCAGCACGCGGCCCTGTGCATCGCGCAGCAGCAGCGCCACCGCCTCGCGTTCGGGCAGGACCTTGCTGGGCTTCGGGGTGGGCAGCTGGTCGCTGCGGCCTTCGCGGCGCGCCACGCAGTCGTCCTGCAGCGGGCAGATCACGCAGGCCGGCCGGCTGCGGGTGCAGACCGTGGCGCCCAGGTCCATCTGCGCCTGCGTGTAATCGGCCAAGCGTCCGCCAGGGACATGCTCCATGTGCAGCTCTGCCAGCGCCCACAACACCTTTTCCACCGCCGGCAGGCCGGGGAATCCTTCGATGCCGTGGTAGCGGGTGAGCACGCGCTTGACGTTGCCATCGAGGATCGCGAAGCGGTCGTTCCAGGCCTGGCTGAGGATCGCACCGGCGGTGCTGCGGCCGATGCCCGGCAGTGCATGCAGTGCATCGACGTCGCGCGGCAGCTCGCCGCCGTGCAGTTCGACACAGCGCTGCGCGGCGGCATGCAGGTTGCGCGCGCGGGCGTAGTAGCCCAAGCCGGCCCACTGCGCCATCACCGCGTCGTTGCTGGCGGCGGCGAGGTCGGGCAGGGTGGGGAACACGGCAAGAAACTTCAGGAAGTACGGAATGACCGTGGCGACCTGGGTCTGCTGCAGCATGATTTCCGACAACCACACCCGGTACGGCGTGCGCGGATGCTGCCAGGGCAGGTCATGCCGGCCATGGCCGTCGAACCACGGCAGCAGCCGGTCGACGAACGCGTCGGCGATGGCGGGCAACATCAACCGCCCAGCGCTTCCGGCAGCAACGCATCCACGAACGCTTCCGGATCAAACACGCGCAGGTCTTCGGGGCGCTCGCCGATGCCGGCGAAGCGGATCGGAATGCCGAATTCGCGCGCCAGCGCGAACACCACGCCGCCCTTGGCGGTGCCATCCAGCTTGGTCACCACCAGGCCGGTCACATTGACCGCTGCATGGAACTGGCGCAGCTGCGAGAGCGCGTTCTGGCCGGTGGTGCCATCAATGACCATCAGCACCTCGTGCGGCGCGCTTTCATCGATCTTGCCCAGCACGCGGCGGATCTTGCCCAGCTCGTTCATCAGCCCGCCCTGGGTATGCAGGCGGCCGGCGGTATCGGCGATCAGCACCTCGGTGCCGCGTGCCTTGCCGGCCTGCAGCGCATCGAATGCCACCGAGGCGGCATCCGCGTTCTGGCCCTGGGCGACCACGGCCACGCCGTTGCGCTCGCCCCAGGCCTGCAGCTGCGCCACGGCGGCGGCGCGGAAGGTATCGCCGGCGGCCAGCATCAGGCTGTGGCCATCGTCCTTGAAGCGCTTGGCCAGCTTGCCGATGGTGGTGGTCTTGCCGACGCCGTTGACGCCGACGGTGAGGATCACGAACGGCTTTGCGCTGCGGTCGACCACCAACGGGCGGGAGACCGGCTGCAGGATCGCGATCAGGTCGGCGCGCAGCGCCTTCAACAAGGCGTTGGCGTCGGTGAATTCGCGCGCCTTCATGCGCTTGCGCAGGCCTTCCACCAGTGCGGTGGTGGCACCCACGCCGACATCGGCGGTGATCAGGGCGGTTTCCAGCTCATCGAGCAGGTCGTCGTCGAGCTTGGGGTTGCGCGAGAACAGGCCGCCGAAGCTGCGTGCGATGACGCTGTTGCGCAGGCGGTCGCGCCAGCCGGTCTTGCCGGGCGCGGCGGGTGCCGCTTCATCGAAGGCGGTCGGGGCGGCCAGCGGCTGCACCGCTTCCTGCACGATATCGGTGGCGACCACGACCGGCGAGGGCGGATAGAGCGGGGTGGGTGCCGCCTGCACGGCTTCGATGCGGGGCGCATCGACCTGGGCCGCTGGCGCGCTCACGGGAACGGCTGCGTCTACGCCGGGCGTCGCCACCGGTGCTGCGATGGGCGTGGGCTCGACGGCGGGCGCGGCAGCCGGCACGACCGGCTCGGCCTCGGTGGCGGCGGACGGGAACGCGGCGGCCAGTTCCTCAGCGCTGTAGTGCTGGGTCTTGGGCGCGTCCTGCGGAGCGTCCTGGGGCTTTTTGCGACGGAAGAAACTGAGCATGGGATTCGGCGCTGAAATCAGGGGGATATGCTACCACCCGGGCCCGTAAGGCCCGCGTGGAGTGGCGGACGGGTCGCGCGGTGACGGACCGCCTGGGCCGGCCAACGGCCGGCGCTACCGAGACGCACCGAAGCCCAGGGTTGGTTAAACGCGACCCCAAAGGCAACGTAGCAATTCGTACCGCCGGCCGTTGGCCGGCCCAGGCAGACGCGTCCGAAGCCCAGGGTTGGTTAAACGCGATCCCAAAGGCCACGCAGCAATTCGTAGCGCCGGCCGTTGGCCGGCCCAAGCGGTGCCGGCCACGTGCCGCGTTAAGCCGACAATTCCAGCAACAACTTGTTCAACCGGCGCACATAAGCCGCCGGGTCCTTCAGCGTATCGCCCGCAGCCAGCGCGGCCTGGTCGAACAGCACCCGGCTCAGGTCGCCGAAGCGGGCGGCATCGGCTTCCTGGTCCAGCTTGCCGATCAGCGGGTGGGCCGGGTTGAACTCGAACACCGGCTTGCTGTCGGGCACCTTCTGGCCGCTGGCCTCCAGGATCTGGCGCATCTGCAGGCCCAGGTCCTGCTCGCCGATGGCGAGGATGGCCGGCGAATCGGTCAGGCGGTGCGACACGCGCACATCGGCCACGTCATCGCCCAGCGCGCCCTTGATCCGCTCGACCAGGCCCTGCTTGTCCTTGGCGGCCGCTTCCTGCGCCTGCTTGTCTTCGGCCGTTTCCAGCGCGCCCAGGTCGAGGTCGCCACGCGCCACATCCACGAACGACTTGCCGTCGAACTCGGTCAGGTAGCCCATCAGCCACTCGTCGATGCGGTCGGTGAGCAGCAGCACTTCGATGCCCTTCTTGCGGAACACTTCCAGGTGCGGGCTGTCCTTGACCTGGGTGTGGCTGTCGCCGGTCAGGAAGTAGATCTTGTCCTGGCCTTCGATCATGCGGCCGATGTAATCGGCGAGCGACACGTTCTGCTCGCCGCTGGCGTCATGGGTGGAGGCGAAGCGCAGCAGGCCGGCGATCTTCTCGCGGTTGTTGAAGTCTTCGGCGGGGCCTTCCTTCAGCACCTGGCCGAACTGTTTCCAGAACCCGGCATACACCTCGGGCTTGTCGGCGGCCAGCTTTTCCAGCATGTCCAGTGAGCGCTTGGTCAGTGCCGACTTCATCGAATCGATGACCGGGCCGGACTGCAGGATTTCGCGCGACACATTGAGCGACAGGTCGTTGGAATCGACCACGCCCTTGATGAAACGCAGGTACAGCGGCAGGAACTGCTCGGCCTGGTCCATCACGAACACGCGCTGCACGTACAGCTTCAAGCCCTTGGGCGCGTCGCGGTGGTACAGGTCGAACGGCGCGTGGCCGGGGACGTACAGCAGCGAGGTGTATTCGAGCTTGCCTTCGACCTTGTTGTGGCTCCATGCCAGCGGGTCCTGGTGGTCGTGTGCGGCGTGCTTGTAGAACTCCTGGTACTCGGCGTCGCTGATCTCGGTGCGCGGGCGGGTCCACAGCGCACTGGCGCGGTTGACGGTCTCCCACTCGACTTCGGCCGGGGCGTCGTCGCCGTGGTGTTCCTTGGCCATCTGGATCGGCAGGCCGATGTGGTCGGAGTACTTCTTGATGATGCCGCGCAGGCGCCAGGCATCGGCGAAGTCCTGCTGGTCGTCCTTCAGATGCAGCACGATGCGGGTGCCGCGTTCGGGCTTGTCGATGGTTTCGACGTCGAACTCGCCCTCGCCACGCGAGGACCAGTGCACGCCTTCGCTGGCCGGCAGGCCGGCGCGGCGCGAGTACACGTCGACCTGGTCGGCCACGATGAACGCGCTGTAGAAGCCGACGCCGAACTGGCCGATCAGCTGCGAGTCCTTCTTCTGGTCGCCGGACAGCTGGCGCAGGAAGTCGCCGGTGCCGGACTTGGCGATGGTGCCCAGGTGGGCGATGGCCTCGTCGCGGCTCATGCCGATGCCGTTGTCGTCGATGGTCAGGGTATGCGCCTGCGGGTCGACGCTGACCTGGATGCGCAGTTCACCATCGCTTTCGAGCAGGCCCGGCTGGGTCAGCGCTTCGAAGCGCAGCTTGTCCGAGGCATCGGCGGCGTTGGAGATGAGCTCGCGAAGGAAGATTTCCTTGTTGGAGTACAGCGAGTGGATCATCAGCTGCAGCAGCTGCTTCACTTCGGTCTGGAAGCCCAGGGTTTCTTTGTGGGTCTGCTCGGTCATCGGGGAGTGCTCCTTGGACGGTGCCGCGCCCGGCGCGGCGGCTGCACAAGGGGTAAGGACGGATTGTCCCGATTTCAAGATGGCAGCGTTTCAATGGGGTCACGGTATTCTTGGCGGATGAATTCACGTTCCCCCGCATCCCACCCCGTAGGCCAGGTCCGCATCATTGGCGGCAAATGGCGCAATACCAAGCTGCCGGTGCCGCTCGCGCCGGGCCTGCGGCCCAGCAGCGACCGGGTCCGGGAAACCCTGTTCAACTGGCTGATGCCGCGCTTGGGCGGGGCCCGGGTGCTGGACCTGTTCGCCGGCAGCGGCGCGCTGGGACTGGAAGCGGTGTCGCGCGGGGCGGCCCAGGCCACGCTGGTGGAGCGCGATGCCGCGCTGGCCCGCCAGCTGCGCGAATCGGTGGCCAGACTGGGCGCCCAGGGCCAGATCGAGGTCGTCCAGGGCGATGCGCTGCACTGGCTGGGCCAGCGGCCATCGGGGCTGGCCGACATCGCCTTCATCGACCCGCCGTTCGCCGACGGGCTGTGGGAGTCCGTGCTGGCCGGGCTGGGGCCGCACCTGGCGGCCGATGCCTGGCTGTACCTGGAGTCGCCGGCCGGGCAGACCCTGCGCCTGCCGCCGGGCTGGCTGCTGCACCGGGAGGGCGGCACCCGCGAGGTCCGCTTTGCCCTGTACAGGCGCGCCACTGCTACACTTTCACCAGATCAGAACGCGTAGCTTCCGCATGACCGCAGCCAACCGCCGCATCGCCGTATACCCGGGCACCTTCGATCCGATCACCAACGGTCACATCGACCTGGTGAACCGGGCCGCGCCGTTGTTCGAGAAGCTGGTGGTCGGCGTGGCGCAGAGCCCGTCCAAGGGTCCGTCGCTGCCGCTGGAGCTGCGGGTGTCGCTGGCGCGCGATGCGCTGGCCCACCACCGCAACGTGGAAGTGCGCGGTTTCGACACCCTGCTCGCACATTTCGTGCGCTCCGAGCAGGGCGGGGTGCTGCTGCGCGGCCTGCGCGCGGTCTCCGATTTTGAATACGAATTCCAGATGGCCAGCATGAACCGCCACCTGATTCCGGAGGTCGAGACGTTGTTCCTGACCCCGGCCGAGCAGCACAGCTTCATTTCGTCCTCGCTGGTCCGCGAGATCGCCCGTCTTGGCGGCGACGTGTCCGGCTTCGTGCCGGCCTCGGTGCTCGAGGCGCTGCGCAAGGTCCGCGAAGCGAAGTCCGGCCCCACGTAAACCCCAAGACCCACACATACCAAGCATCACCAAGAGGGAGACTCCATGAACAACACCATGCGTGCCATGTTGATCGCGTCGTTCGCGCTGGCGTTCACCGCCTGCAAGAAGGAAGAAGCCGCACCGGTCGCCGATGCCCAGCAGGCGCTCGTCGCCCCGGCCAAGGATGACGATGCGGGCTGGAAGAAGTACCTGCAGTCCGTCGCCGTGCAGAACATGGGCAACATCACCAACAGCCCGTTCCTGTACTACCTGTCCCCGGAATCGGATCCGGAGTTCCAGGCCAAGTACGACCGCCAGGTCGAGAGCGCTACCGCTGCTGTCGCCCGTGGCGTGCAGCCGGGCAACATGCTGGCCTTCGGTTCGTCCGCCTCGGGCAAGATGGCCGACATGATCCAGGCCGTGTTCAAGGACGTGTCCGCCGACTCGATGAAGGGTGTGCGCGTGGTGTTCATCGGCCAGGCGGCCGACAACGCCCGCGTCCAGTCGATCGTCCAGCCGACCGGCGCCGAGTACATCTTCGTCGAAGCCAAGTAAGCCGTGCCATGGCGGCCGCGCACGTGTGCGCGGCCCGGGCGGCGTCCTTCGTGGACGCCGCCGTTGACCGGCCCGCGCAGCTGCGCAGGCCGGTTTTCCTCTGCCGGCACTGGCGTGGAGTAACGCCATGTCGCTGAAAATCAATGAGCTCTGCGTCAACTGTGACGTATGCGAGCCCGCCTGTCCCAACCAGGCCATCTCGATGGGTGAAACCATCTACGTGATCGACCCTGCACGCTGCACCGAATGCGTGGGGCATTTCGACGAGCCGCAATGCGTGGTCGTCTGCCCGGTGGAATGCATCGATCCCGATCCGGACATTCCCGAAACCCAGGAAGCGCTGCTGGCCAAGCTGCATGGGCTCCAGCGCGATCATCCCGAACTCTATGTGGAGTCTGCGCCCGAATGAACACCCCCTCCCGTCGCTGGTTGCTGCTGCTCCTGCTGTGGACACCGGCCCTGTGGGCCGCCGAGCCTGCGCCGCAGGCCACGCTGGCCGCGCATCCTGAAGGCGCCGCCATCGCCAGTGGGCATCACCTGGCCACCGAAGCGGGCATGGAGATCCTGGCCAAGGGCGGCAACGCGTTTGACGCCGCAGTAGCGGTGTCGTCCACCCTGGCAGTGGTCGAACCGATCAGCTCCGGCCTGGGCGGCGGTGGCTTCTTCCTGCTGCACGACGCGAAGACCGGCAAGGACGTGATGCTGGATGCGCGCGAGACCGCGCCGGCCGCCGCGACCCCCGAAGCATTCCTGGACAGCAAGGGCGAGCTGGACCGCGACCGGTCGGTGAACGGCCCGTGGTCGGCCGGCATCCCCGGCCTGCCGGCGGCGCTGGTGGAGCTGTCGGCCAAGCACGGCAAGCTGCCGCTGCAGGCGTCGCTGGCCCCGGCGATCCGCATCGCCCGCGAGGGTTTCCCGGTATATGCGCGCATGGCCAAGGGCTATGCCTCGCGCCGTGAAGTGATGGAGCGCTACCCCGGCACGCGCGAGGTGTACCTGCGCAATGGCAAGCCGATCGCCGAAGGTGATGTGTTCAAGCAGCCGGAGCTGGCGCAGACGCTGGAGCGCCTGGCCGCAGGCGGGTTCGATGGCTTCTACAAGGGCCAGACCGGCAAGCTCCTGCTGGCCGGGGTGAAGCAGGCCGGTGGCAAGTGGACGGCCGACGAGCTGGCCGGCTACCGGGTCAAGCAGCGCGAACCGATCGTGTTCAATTACCGCGACTGGAAGATCACCACCGCCTCGCCGCCGTCGTCCGGTGGCATCGCACTGGCCTCGATGCTGCAGATCCTGGAAGGCTGGGACCTGAAGGCGATGGATCCGGCCCACCGCACCCACCTGGTGGTGGAATCGATGCGCCGCGCGTTCCGTGACCGCACCTTCTTCCTGGGCGATCCGGACTTCGTGCAGATTCCGCAGAAAGTGCTGACCAGCCGCGACTACGCCCAGGGCCTGCGCGCCACCATCCACCCGGAAAAGGCCACCCCCAGCGACCTGCTGTCGGGCAACCCGACCCCGCTGGAAGACGACGAGACCACCCACTTCTCGATCATCGACCAGCAGGGCAACCGCGTGGGCGCCACCCAGACCGTGAACCTGCTGTACGGCTCGGGCCTGATTCCGTCGGGCACCGGCGTGCTGCTCAACAACGAGATGGACGACTTCGCGCTCAAGCCGGGCACGCCCAACGCGTTCGGCGTGATGGGCTATGCGGCCAACGCGCCCAAGCCGGGCAAGCGCATGCTCAGCTCGATGACCCCGACCTTCATGGAATCGGCCGACAAGGTCGTGGTGCTCGGCACCCCGGGCGGCAGCCGCATCATCACCATGGTGCTGCTGGGCGTGCTGGGCTACGACGATGGCCTCGACGCCCAGCAGGTTGCGGCACTGCCGCGCTTCCACCACCAGTGGCTGCCGGACGTGATCGAGGCTGAAAGCGGTGCGTTCGATGCGGGCACCATCCAGCAGCTGCAGGCGATGGGCCACAAGATCGACCTGCCCGGCGACAGCGCCGAAGGCGGGCGCGGCTCCAGCCATGTGTGGGGCAACCTGCAGACGGTGGAGTGGAACCGCCGCAGCAACCAGCTCAGCGTGGGCAGCGACCCGCGCAACCCGGTCGGTTCGGGAGCGGTCGCTCCTGCGGCGGCACGGTAAACCAGAAACCCCGCCACGGCGGGGTTTTTCATGCCGGCGGATAGCGAATTATTAACGCAGTCCGCCGGATAATTTACCGATGAAACTATGGTCCATCCGCGGTAACTCACAGAAGCTCGATGGCGGCGCGATGTTCGGCAATGCGCCGCGTGCGGTCTGGGAAAAATGGGCGGCACCGGACGATCTCAACCGGATCGAACTGGCCTGCCGTGCGCTGCTGGCCAGCCCGTTGGCCGGCAGGACCGTGCTGTTCGAAACCGGTATCGGCGCGTTCTTCGAGCCGAAGCTGCGCGACCGTTACGGCGTGCAGGAACCCAGCCACGTGCTGATCGAATCGTTGCGCGAAGCCGGCTTCGAGCATGAGGACATCGACGTGGTGGTCCTCAGCCACCTGCATTTCGACCACGCCGGTGGCCTGCTGGCGCCGTGGAGCGAAGGCCGCGCGCCGGAGCTGCTGTTCCCCAACGCGACCTTCCTGGTCGGCGCCGAGCACTGGGAACGCGCGCTGGATCCGCACCCGCGCGACCGCGCCAGCTTCATTCCCGAACTGCCGCAGCTGCTGCGCGACAGCGGGCGGCTGGAGATCGTGCAGGGACCGTATTCGCGCACGCTGGGCGCAAGCGTGCGTTTCAGCTTCAGCGACGGGCACACCCCGGGCCTGATGCTGGCCGAGATCGTCGGCCCCGAACAAGTGCAGGGCGAGCCGCGCGGTGGCGTGGTGTTCTGTGCCGACCTGATTCCCGGGCGTTCATGGGTGCACGTGCCGATCACGATGGGCTACGACCGCAACGCCGAACTGCTGATCGACGAGAAACGCAGCTTCCTGGAAGACAAGCTGGCGCGCAACGTGCACCTGTTCTTTACCCATGACCCCGGATGCGCGCTGGCCCAGGTCACCCGCGATGAGAAAGGGCGGTTCGGTACCGCCCACGAACAGGGTGAATTGAAGGCCCGCTCGCTGGCCTGACGGCGCGCGGATCAACCGGCCACGCGGGTCCCGAAGATGCGGTCACCGGCATCGCCCAGGCCCGGCAGGATGTAGCCCTTCTCGTTGAGCCGCGCATCGATCGCGGCAGTGAAGATCTCCACATCGGGGTGCGCCGCCTGCACGGCCGCGATGCCCTCCGGCGCGGCCACCAGGAAAATCCCCTTGATCCGCCGCGCCCCGGCGCGCTTGAGCATGTCGATGGTGGCGATCAGGGTGCCGCCAGTGGCCAGCATCGGGTCCAGGATCAGCGCATCGCGCTCTTCCAGGCGGCCGGTGAGGCGCTCGAAGTAGGGCACCGGCTGCAGGGTTTCCTCATCACGCTGCAGGCCGACCACGCTGACCCGCGCCGCCGGAATCAGCGACAGCACGCCGCTGAGCATGCCCAGCCCGGCGCGCAGGATCGGCACCACGGTGATTTTCGCGCCCGCAATGCGCTGCACGGTCACCGGGCCGGCCCAGCCGGAAAGGGTGTGCGCTTCGGTGTCCAGGTCGGCGGTGGCCTCGTAGGCCAGCAGGCCGCCCAGTTCGTTGGCCAGCTCGCGGAAGTCCTTGGTGCTCAGGGACGCATCGCGCATCAGGCCGATCTTGTGCTGCACCAACGGGTGGCGAACTTCGACGATTTTCATGGGAATGCCAACAAAACGGGGAGAACGCCATTTTGCCGCACCGGTGCCATGGCCGGCCATAGCCCGCCCCCGAGCGTCACAATCGCCACCGGTGTCACGTTCATGCAACCTCCCGGACATACCGTGCTGACCCAACCTTTACACCGTTGGGGAAGCCGTGCAGAACAAATCGCCGTTGGGGCTGGCCATCAGCCTGTCGTTGCTGGTCCTGTCCACCGCGCCTGCCGTGGCCGCCGCGAGCGGGGAGCTCGCCGGCGCTGCCGCAGCCACCGAGCTGGACCGGGTGGAAGTCCGCCCGCAGCTGGAATCGCAGACCCGCGCGGTCGACCTCAAGCGCAGCAGCGACGCCATCCAGGACGCGGTATCGTCCGATGCCATGGGCGTCTACCCGGACAAGAACGTGGCCGAATCGCTGCAGCGCCTGCCCGGCGTCAGCGTCACCCGTGACCAGGGCGAGGGCCGTTTCGTGGTGGTGCGCGGCCTGGATGCCAACCTCAACAGCGTCAGCATCGACGGCGTCGCCGTGGGCACGCCCGAAGATTCCAGCCGCGCCGCACCGCTGGACGTGATCCCCTCCGACTCGACCGAACGCCTGCGCGTGGTCAAGTCGCCCACCCCGGACATGCCGGGCGATGCCATCGGCGGCGCGATCCTGGTCGAGTCGGCCTCGGCGTTCGACCGAGACGGGCGCAGCCTGCGCGGCAAGATCGAAGCCAGCCACCAGGAGCTGTCCGGGCACACCAGCCCCAAGGCCGCGTTCAACTACAGCGAAGTGTTCGCCGATACCTTCGGCGTGGCGCTGGGCGTGAACTACCAGAACCGCAGGTTCGAGTCCGACAACAGCGAAGTGGAGTACGGCGAATTCGACGGCGGCAGCGAAGACGAGCTGTTCGCCAACAGCCTGCAGCACCGCAAGTATGAGATCGAGCGCAAGCGCATCGGCGCCAACCTCAATTTCGACTGGCGCCCCAGCGAAGACAGCCAGTACTACCTGCGCACCCTGTACAGCCAGTTCGATGACGCCGAAACCCGCCAGCGCACCATTTTCAACTTCGGCGATGGCGAGGTCACCGCGCTGGGCAACAACCAGTTCCGGGTCGACGACCTGCCGGCCGACGCGATCCAGAAGCGCATGCGCTACCGCACCAAGAAGGAAAACACCTTCGCCGCCAGCCTGGGCGGCGAGAACCGCCTGACCAACGCCGTGCTGGATTACAAGGTCGGTTACACCCGTACCGAAGAACGCGTCAACGACGAGATGGAAGCGCGCTTCGAGTACAACGGCGATGACCTGGCCGCCACCGTGGACCAGAACAGCGGCATCCCGCGCTACACGCTCAACGATGCCAGCTGGATGGACAACGGCAACTACGACTTCGACCGTTTCGTGGTCTCGCCCAAGCGCGTGGACGACAAGGAGCACAGCGCCCAGGTCAACATCCGCTTCGACGGCGACAACAGCAGTTACAAGTTCGGCCTGCTGGGCCGCTGGCGCGATCGCGACGTGGACACCGACGAGCGCGAACTGCGCGTGGGTCCGGACGTGGCGTTGTCCGACTGGACCACCACCACGCCCGACCACCGTGGCGGCAGCCTCGGCCAGGGCATGAGCTCGGATGCGATGCGTCGCTACTGGGCCCGGTTCGGCAGCCAGTACAGTGCCCGCCCGCAGGATGCCGGCGCCAATGCGATGACCTCGCTGGAAGAGGATTACACGGCCAGCGAAGACATCTTCGCCAGCTATGCCATGGGCACCTGGGACGTCGGCAACCTGCGCATCATCGGCGGCGTGCGCGTGGAAAACACCCAGTTCCAAGCCACCGGCAACCAGGTGGACGTGGCCGCCAACGGCCGCAGCTACACCGTGACCCCGCTCAGCGCCAACCGCAGCTACACCAACGTGCTGCCCGGCCTGCACCTGCGTTACGACGCCGGCAGCGACTGGGTGCTGCGTGCAGCCGCCAACAAGACCGTGTCGCGCCCGTCGTTCGGCGACATCGCCCCGCGCATCGGCTACAACCGCGGCGACGAGGAAGTGCGGCTGGGCAACCCGGAACTGGATCCGTACGAGTCCACGAACGTGGACTTGTCGTTCGAACGCTACATCGGCAGCACCGGCATCCTCTCGCTGGGCCTGTTCCATAAATCCATCGACGGCTACATCGTCAACACCGTCAGCGACAGCGATCCAGACTACCCGGGCTTCGACGTGACCCGCGTGATCAACGGCGACAAGGCCAGGGTCTACGGCGCCGAGTTCAACTGGCAGCAGCAGCTCAGCTTCCTGCCAGCCGGCTGGGATGGCCTGCTGGTCGGTGCCAGCGGCACCTGGCTGGACACCGATTTCGACCCGGGCTTGGATGGCCGTGCCGACGAGGACTTCACCCTGCCGCGTGCCTCCAGACACGTGTACAGCGCACACCTGGGTTACGAGAAGGCCGGCTTCAGCACCCGCCTGGCCGCGGTGTACCGCAGCGAATACCTGGATACGCTGGGCGACAGCCGCGCGTACGACATCTTCGTGGCGCCCAACACGCAGCTCGATTTCAGCCTGGACTACAAGATCACCGACAACGTAAGCGTGTACCTGGAAGCGCAGAACCTGCTCGACAAGCCGCTGGAGCTCTACCAGGGCGTGCGTTCGCGCACCCTGCAGAATGAAGAATACGGCCGCACCTACGCGCTCGGCCTGAAGGTGGCCCTGTGATGCGCGCACGTCCCGTATTGGGCCTGCTCGCGCTGGCCGTGCTGGCTGGCTGCAAACCGGCCGTCACGCCGGCACCGGCGGCATCGAACGCACCGGCAGCAGACCCGGCAGCGACCACCGGGCGTTCGGTGGCCACTGTCGCCGAAGCGTTCCTCACCCCGATGACGCCTGCCGACAACATCGATTCGCCGGCCAGTTGGACCTCGCCGGAAGGGCAGGTGTGGCTGATCGCCACCGCCAAGGCCACCGACAAGCTGGTGGTGTACGACGGGCAGACCGGAGCCCACCTGCGGGATGTCGGCAGCACCGGCGCTGGACCGGGGCAGTTCGACCGCCCCAACGGCATCGCCGTGGTCGATGACCTGGTGATGATCGTGGAGCGCGACAACCACCGCGTGCAGGTGCTGCAGCTGCCGTCGTTCACCCCGCTGGGCACGTTCGCGGCCGATGACCTGCGCAAGCCGTATGGACTGTGGGTCAACAAGCAGGCCAGCGGCTACGACGTGTACGTGACCGATTCCTACGATGCCGGCGAAGATGCGCAGGGCAATGACGTGCTGCCGCCGCTGGCCGAACTGGACAAGCGCGTGCGTCGTTACGCACTGCAGGTGGCGAACGGCAAGGCGCAGGCCAGCCTGGTCGGCAGCATCGGCGACACCAGCGAGAAGGGCGCCCTGCGCGTGGTTGAATCGATCTGGGGCGATCCGGCCAACGACCGCCTGCTGATCGCCGAAGAAGACGAAACCTATGCCAGCGAAATCAAGGTGTACTCGCTGCAAGGAAAATTCAGCGGCACCACCTTCGGCCGCGATGCGTTCAAGGCGCAGGCCGAAGGCGTGATGCTGCGCACCTGCGGCAAGGACGGCTGGTGGATCACCACCGAGCAGGGCAAGCAGCGCAGCGTGTTCCACCTGTTCGACCGGCATACCTTCAAGCATGTCGGCGCGTTCCAGGGCAACACGGTGGCCAATACCGACGGCATCTGGCTGGACCAGGCCGCCTCGCCGCGCTTCCCGCATGGCGCGCTGTATGCCGTGCATGACGACCAGGGCGTGGTCGCGTTCGACTGGGCCAGCGTGGCCAAACAGCTGTCGCTGCCGCTGGAGTGTGCAAAGTGAGCGGTATCCATGCATGCGCCCGCGCGCTCGCGGTCGTGCTGCTGCTGGGCAGCGCCGCCGGCTGGGCCAGGCCGGAGGGCAAGGCCGAACCGAACACCCAGGTGCCGGCCGGCAACCGCCATTACGCGGCGACCGGCTTCCCTGACCGCATCGTCGCGTCGCCCGCGCAGGATGCCGCGCACGGCTTCTCCGTGGCGTGGCGCACCGACAGCTCGGTGCGCGCCCCGGTGCTGGAGTGGGTGGTGGCCGGTGACTCGCCCGATGTCGGCACGCCGACCCGGGTGACCGCCGTCACCACGCCGCTGGACACCGAGCTGGGCCGCTCCCACCACCACCGTGCCGACGTGATTGGCCTGGCCCCCGATACGTTGTACCAGTGGCGGGTGCAGGGCAATGGGACGTGGGGTGCCTGGAACCAGCTGCGCACCGCCGGGCGCGCCGACCAGCCACTGACCCTGCTGTACTTCGGCGACACCCAGAACAAGAACCTCAGCCATGTGTCGCGCGTATTGCGGGCCGGCCTCAAGGCGGCACCGGAGGCGCGCCTGACGTTGTTCGCCGGTGACCTGGTGAGTGGCGGTGACGGCGTGGATGACAGCGAGTGGGGCGAGTGGTTTGCCGCCGCCGGCTGGCTGCCGCAGGAAACCGCGGTGGCCCCGGCGATCGGCAACCACGAGTACTTCGAGGAGTTCGAGGACACCCCGCAGGAACGCCGCGTACTGGGCCGGCACTGGCCGGTAACGTTCGCGTTGCCGCGCAATGGCGTCGATGCCGCCGATACCAGCACCTACTGGTTCGACTACCAGGGCGTGCGCATCGCGGTCCTGGATGGCACCTCCGCGCTCGACCTGGGCACGGCCCAGGCGCAGGCGGCGTGGCTGGACAAGGTGCTGGCCGACAACCCACACCCGTGGAGTATCGTGCTGCTGCACCAGCCGTTCTATTCGCCGCGCGAAGGACGCGAGAACGCCGAGCTGCGCGATGTGCTGCTGCCGGTGGTGCGCCGCCACAACGTGGACCTGGTGCTGCAGGGCCACGACCACACCTACGGGCGCCGTGGCGAAGGCCAGGCGGCCACCCCGCAGTACGTGGTGACCGTGGCCGGTCCCAAGCAGTACCGGCTGTCCGACGAAGCCCGCGCGACGATGGCGCCGGTCGGTGAGGACACCCAGCTGTACCAGGTGCTCACGATCGATCCACGGCACCTGCGCTATGAAGCACGCACGGTCACCGGCCGCCTGTACGACGGCTTCGAACTCAACCGCGAGGCCGACGGCAGCAAGCGCAGGACCGAACTCACCGAGGGCCGCATCGCCCCCCGCGACTGCACGCGCACCCAGACCCTGAAGGGTCGTGCCGACCGCTGCTGGGAATAAGGACTGCCATGAACCCGCAACCCAAGCTTGCCCTGATCGCCCTGGCTGCCGCACTGCTGCTGCTCACCGGCGCCAGCCTCGCCAGCAACGCGGTGCTGCACCCCTTCCTGGCCGCCCAGCCGAAGGAAGCGCCGGAGGAAGCCAACCTGGCCGTGGAAATCCCGGCCGGCAGCTTCACCAAGTACGAAATCAAGGAAGACGGCCTGGTCCACGTCGACCGCTTCCAGTCGATGCCGGTTGCGTACCCGGCCAACTACGGCTCCATGCCGCGCACCCTGGCCGGCGACAACGACCCGCTGGATGCACTGGTGTTGACCCGCGAGCCGCTGCATCCGGGCGTGATCGTGCGCTTCCGCCCGATCGGCTACCTGAAGATGGTCGACAAGGGCGAGCACGACGAGAAGGTGATCGGCGTGCCGACCGACAAGATCGACCCGACCTACGCCAACATCCGCGACCTGCAGGACCTGCCGCTGATCGAACGCCAGCGCATCGAAGCGTTCTTCCGCGTCTACAAGGACCTGCCGGAGGGGCGCAATCCGGTGGAACTCAGCGGCTGGGGGAGCGCGGCCGAAGCCAAGGCGCTCATCCGCGAATCAATGCAGCGCTTCGACGCGCAGCAACGCCGCGCCAAGGGCGATTGAGCCTCAGCACCGCCCGGGCCTACAGCAGGATCCCGCCGCCCACCTCGATCCGCTGCGCGGTCACCCAGTGGTTGTCGGGCCCGACCAGCGCGGCCACCATCGCGCCGATATCCTCGGCGTTGCCCGGGCGCCCGAGTGCGGTGTGGTCGCTGACATAACGCTGCACGTCGGGGTTGTCGCGCACCGCGCCGCCGAAGAAATCCGTCTGCGTGGGGCCGGGTGCCACCGCGTTGACGGTGATGCCGCGCGGACCCAGTTCCAGCGCCAGGTAGCGGGTCATCACCTCCAGCGCGCCCTTCATGGCGGCGTAGACGAGGCTGCCGGCGGCGGTGTGGCGGGTGAGGCTGCTGGACAGGTTCACAATGCGCGCCCCGTCGGCCAGCAGCGGTGACAGCGCCTGGGTCAGCAGCAGCGGCCCCTTGAAATGCAGCGCATGCAGAAGGTCGATGTCATCGGCGGTGATTGCACCGAACGGTGCCGGTGCGTGCGCGCCGGCATTGTTGATGAGCGCGTCGAGCTTCTGGCCCTGGCCTCGGGACTGCAGCCAACCGGTCATCGCGGCCAGGCATGCCGGGAAGCTCCCGCTGTCGGTGACGTCCAGCCCCAGGGTCATCACGTCGCGGCCCTGACGTGCGATGTCCGCGGCCACGCTGCGCGCGGCGGCGGGGTCGCTGCGGTACGTTAAGATCACGTCCCAACCGCGCGTCGCCAACTGCAGCGCGATGCTGCGGCCAATGCCCTTGTTGCCGCCGGTGACCAGGGCCACGCGGGCGGGGAGAAGTGGAGAGCCAGTGTGCATGCGATAACCAGACGAGGGGAACGAGCAGGCATGATCGCGGGGTGCCGCGCCGCGCTCTTGCCGGTTACGCGCAGGCATTTGCCTGATCCTGCACCCCTCCGCGCGGGGGTGGCATGCTGACGCGTCTGCATGACGCAGTGGAGAGCCTGCTGAGCCGTTCGGCCGGAGAGGGCGACCGTGTACTGTCGCCGCTGCCAGGCGTGATCGTTTCGACCACCCGCCGTGCCCGGATGCCCTCCCATGCGCTGTACCGGCCTGCGTTGGGTGTGGTCGTGCAGGGGGCAAAGCAGGTTCTGGCCGGAAGACGCAGCCTCGATTACCGCGCCGGACAGGGACTGGTGACCGGGATCGCGATGCCGGCAACCGGGCGCGTGCTGGCGGCCAGCAGGGCACAGCCGTTCATGGGCGTCTCGATCGAGCTGGACACGGGTGTGCTGCAGCAGGTGCTGGCCGGGCTGGACCCGGGGCCGTCAGCCCTCGCCGACGCCTCCGGCCTCAGCGTACATACCCTGCCAGCGCCGCTGCTGGACTGCGTGGCACGCATCGTTGAAGCGGTGCGTATCGACGATGCGGCGGCGGTGCTGGTGCCCACTTTGTTGCGCGAACTCAGCTACTGGCTGTTGACCGGGCCAACCGGCCCGGAGGTTGCGGCAATGGCGCGCCCGGAAGGCACGCTGCACCGGATTGCCGAAGCGGTGGTGCACCTGCGCCGGCATTTCCGTCAGCCGCTGCAGGTGGAGTCGCTGGCGGCGGCCAGCAACATGTCCGTGTCACTGTTCTACCGGCGCTTCCGCGCGGTCACCGGGGTCTCGCCACTGCAGTTCCAGAAGCAGCTGCGTCTGCTCGAAGCACGGCGGCTGCTCGAAACCAAGGCCGTCAACGTGACCTCGGCGGCGCTTGCCGTCGGGTACGAGAGCCTGTCGCAGTTCAGCCGCGAGTACCAGCGCTGCTTCGGCCACACCGCGCGGGAAAGCCTGCAGGGGTCCGCGCTTTCCGTGGATTGACCCCTGGTTGGTGACCCATTAATATCCATCCGGACGGATATTAATTGGTAAACGCATGGCCCGACCGCGCTCCATCGACCCGAATCAACTGCTGGACGCCGCCGAAAGGGTGGTGGCCCGCCATGGCGTTCCCGGGCTTACCTTGGAGGCCGTTGCAGCCGAGGCCGGGATCAGCAAGGCCAGCGTGCTGTACGACCATGGCAGCAAGACCGCACTGGTGCAGGCCGTACTGGTGCGCGCGCTGCAGCGGGACCGTGCCCAGAACCAGGCCGCGGTTGACGCGGTGCCCGCGCATGACAGTCCGGTCATCAAGGGTCGGCTGGCGGCCGCTGCACAGCCGCTGCCGGACGCCTTCCGACCGGTCGCCCTGAGCCTGGTGGCGGCCATGGCCGGCGACTCGAGCCTGCGCGGGCCGTTCCAGCAACACCAGCGCGAGGTGATCGAGGCGGTCGAAACCACCTCGCAGCAGCCTCGTGGCGCGATGCTGGCGTACCTGGCGCTGGAAGGACTGAAACTTCTCGAAGCGCTCGACTACCACCGCTGGCCCGTGCAACAGCGGGAACAGCTGCTGCGGGACATCGCGTGGCTGGTGGAGCAGGTACCGCCTGACTGATCCATCGGTTTGGGGCGACGTTACGCCCACCTGTCTTCTCTCCCACTCATCAATGCGGCCCGGCAGCGGCTGCAGGACCCCCCATGTCTTCTCTCCAGCGGATTTTCCTTACCGGCGGCAGTGGCTATGTCGGTCGCAACCTCATCACCTCACTGGTCTCCCAGGGCCACGCCGTGGTGGCCTTGGCGCGCAGCGAAGCAGCGGCGCGCGCAGTCGAACAGCGCGGCGCACGGGCATTCCGCGCCGACCTGCTCTCGGGTGACCTGGCCACGGGCATGCAGGACTGCCACGCCGTTGTCCATGCGGCCGCCGATACCGACCATGTGGCCGGTGGGGGGCGCCAGCATCGTGTCAACGTCGATGGCACGCGCCGGGTGATTGACGCCGCCGGACAGGCGGGCGTCGCCCGCGTGCTCCTGCTCAGCACCGAGTCGGTGCTGGCCAGCGGGCGCGCGTTGCCAGGCGTGGACGAGCGCACGCCACTGCCACGCCGCTCCATCGGTGGCTACTCGCGCAGCAAGGCCGAGGCGGAGCGGGTTGCGTTGGCGGCCAACAGCGAACACCTTGCGGTCAGCGTGCTGCGCCCACGGTTCGTGTGGGGCCGCGACGACACCACCGCACTGCCACAGCTGTGCGACGCGGCGCGGAGCGGACAGCTTGCCTGGATTTCGGGCGGCAACTACCTGACCTCCACCACCCACATCGCGACCCTGTGCGCGGCTGTCTCGGCAGCGCTGCGCCATGCACGACCGGGCGAGGTCTATTTCATCGCCGACGAGCAGCCTGTCCAGTTCCGTGCCTTCATCACCGCGCTGCTGGAAACGCAGGGGATCGCCGCGCCGGAAAAGTCGGTCCCGCGTGCGCTGCTGTGGGCACTGGCATCGCTGGGCGATGCACTGGCGGCAGTGAGTGGTGGACGGGTACGCGGTCCGCTGACCCGGCAGCAGTTCGCTGCCTCGGCGGTCGAAGTGACGCTGGATACGCGCAAGGCGCGGCGTGAGCTGCACTTGCGCGACGCGATCACGCGCGAGCAGGGGTTGGATGAGCTTCGGCTCGTGCGCTCTGGCGTGCGCGTGTGAAGCCGCCACGCAGGGCGTGGCACTAAACGTTGGGTGCCGAAGGCTCGTGGATGGGACAACGGTTGAAGCGGGCGCGGAAGTCGCGCGAGGCGGCCATCACGATCCGGCGTGCGCGGTTGATGTTGCCCAGCGGTTGATGGGCCGCCAGCGCGTGCCAGGGAGCGAAGGCGAGGCGGTCTTCGCTGGCCTCGGCGTCGGTGTTCCAGGATGACTGCTCACCGACCACCAGCCGACCTACCGGCTGGAACGGGCTGAGTTCCTCCGGCCAGACCACCGAAGCGTCTTCGATCGGCATCTTTTCAAGATCGCGGCAGAGCTGCACGCGCAGCTCCCACTCAGCCACGGCGCCGGGCTGGGCGAAGAACGCGGCCACCGCCTCACGCTGCGTATCGGCTTCGGAAGGCAGCTTCTGCCCGGTCAGCGCGACCAGTGCCGGTGACACCGGCACCCACGAGAACTTGGCCATGTACGGCCCGTAGCGGAATGGGACCTGGGTGAAGAACGTTTCGCCGAGCGGATGGTGCTGCGGTTCGCCACCGAGCGCCTTCAGTGATGCGCTCTGGCCACCCACCGCCTCCAGCGCTGCCTCTGTGCCGCGCAGCGTGGCCGAGAGCACCTGCTTGGTCCTCGGCATGCGCTCGGTGGTGGCCGCCAGCAGCTTGGCCGAGCGGAGGAAACCGCTGATGCCGGGCGTGTTGAAGGCCGGGCCGTTGACCATCAGGAAGTCCTGACTGTGTTGCTCATCGCCTCCCTCCACGCGCGCACCGGGCACATCCATGATCTTGACGGCCATCGCGCGCGGCGTGGAGACGGTATCGGGCAGCTGCTCGGCCGGCGGCGAGGACAACCGCACCAGGGCGTCGTACTCACCGGGTGCGGCGAACAGGCCCTGGCTCAGTTCGGGCGAGAGCCCATCCAGTACGCGGAAGCGCCCGCGCAGCAGCGCGTGCCCCTTGGCATGCACCGCACGGTGCGCATGGCCTTCATGCTCGGCAACCACGCCGGCCATGCGGGTGAATACCTCCACCAGTTCGGCGATGGTGGCGTCTTCGTCAGGCGCGCGCTGCTCCACGTCAGCGGAATAAGCAACAACAGGCTGGATCGGCGTCATGGGCATGGTTCCGGAAAGTGGAGAGAAGGCGCCGGCGACCACGAGGTGTTGCCTTGGCAGGGACCGGCTGGGGCATGTGCCCACCTTCCCGCTTGAGCCGTGCACGAGCGGTGCAGGGGACATCGCCGTGGCGCGAAGGGCGCGTGCAATGCCTTCACTCCAGATGGCTATCATGTGGCTCTCTTTCAGCGTAGGCAGTGCTTGTGTCGGTAGCTCTGGTCTGGTTCCGCCGTGATCTTCGTCTTCAGGACAACCCGGCACTGCAGGCCGCGCTTGAGGCCGGGCATACCCCGGTGCCGGTTTACATCCATGTACCGGACGAGGAGGGCGCATGGGCGCCGGGCGGTGCGTCGAACGCCTGGCTGCACCGCTCGCTGGCCGCGCTGGATGCGGACCTGCGTGCGCGCGGGTCGGCGCTGGTGCTGCGCCGGGGCGACAGCCGGGCGCAGCTGCAGGCGCTGATCGAAGAAACCGGCGCCGAGGCGGTGTACTGGAACCGCAAGTACGAACCGGCCACGCAACCGCGCGATGCCCGGATCAAGCGCGAACTGCGCGAGCAGGGCATCGAGGCGACCAGCTGCAACGGCAGCCTGATGTTCGAGCCGTGGGATATCGCCACGCTGCAGGGCGGGCCCTACAAGGTATTCACTCCGTTCTGGCGCAACGCGCTCACCCGCATGAACGTTCCGGCGGCCACCCGGCTGCCGCAGACCCTGCCGGCGCACGCTGCGGAAGGCGTGGCACTGGATGCGCTGCAGCTGGCTCCTGCGCTGGACTGGGACAAGCAGTTCTGGGAGCACTGGCAACCCGGCGAAACCGGCGCCCAGGAAGCGCTGTCGGTGTTCATCGACGGTGCGTTGAACGGCTACCGCCAGCAGCGCGATCTGCCCGACCGCGTGGGTACGTCACTGCTGTCGCCGCACCTGCACTTCGGCGAAATCTCACCGTGGCAGGTCGTGCGGCGGCTGGAAGCCGAGCGCAACGCCAGCCGCGATGGCGACATCGATGGCTACATCCGCGAGCTGGGCTGGCGTGAGTTTTCCTACCACCTGCTGCACCACTTCCCGCAGACCCCCGAACAGAACCTCAACCCGCGGTTCGCGAACTTCAGCTGGGCCAAGCCGAATGCGACACAGCTGCAGGCCTGGCAGCAGGGGCGGACCGGCGTGCCGATCGTCGATGCGGGGCTGCGCGAGCTGTGGGCCACCGGCTACATGCACAACCGCGTGCGGATGATCGTGGCCAGCTTCCTGTGCAAGCACATGCGCCAGCACTGGCTGCACGGCGCGCGCTGGTTCTGGGACACGCTGGTGGATGCGGACCTGGCCAACAACACCATGGGCTGGCAGTGGGTGGCCGGCACCGGTGCGGATGCGGCGCCGTATTTCCGGATATTCAACCCGGTCACGCAGTCGCAGAAGTTCGATCCGCATGCACGCTACATCACCCGCTGGGTGCCCGAACTGGCGCCGTTGCCGGTGAAGGCACGGTTCGCGCCGTGGCAGTCGCCCGCGCTGTTGGCCGAGCTGGCGCCCGGCTATCCAGCGGTGCCACTGGTGGATCTGGCGGCCGGCCGCGAGGCGGCATTGGCCGCGTATCGGCACACCGGCTGATGCCCCAAAGCTGAACGAAATGCCGAATCCGTGCGTGTTCATCATGCCGGCATCGCGTCGGCGTGTTTATGCTTCTGGCCGTTCGCACGCCGACCGCCGGCACTTCAGGAGAAAACACATGATCCGATCCGCACCCCGCAACGTGGCCCTGGCCCTGATGACCGCCGCCGCCCTGTCGGCCTGCGCCACCGGTGGTTCCTACGTGCAAAGTGACCAGTACGGCAACCCGGTCGAGCAGCAGAGCCGCACCGGCCGCAATGCGCTGATCGGTACCGCCATCGGCGTGGCCGCCGGCCTGCTGACCGGTGACAGCGCGACCGAACGTCGCCAGCACGCGATGGTGGGTGCGGGTATTGGCGCGCTTGCCGGCGCCGGCGTGGGTGCGTATCAGAACAAGCAGGAGCGTGAGCTGCGCGAGCGCACCGCCAACACCGGTATCGACGTGCAGCGCCAGGGTGACAACATCGTGCTCAACCTGCCCGATGGCGTGACCTTCGACTTTGGCAAGTCGCAGCTGAAGCCGCAGTTCTACGGTGCGCTCAACGGCGTGGCGAGCACGCTGAACGAATACAACCAGACCATGATCGAAGTGGTGGGCCACACGGACAGCATTGGCAGTGACGCGGTCAACAACAAACTGTCCAAGGAACGCGCCGATTCGGTGGCGCAGTACCTGACCGCCCAGGGCGTGCAGAGCGTGCGTATCGAGACGCTGGGCGCCGGCAAGGCGTACCCGATCGCCGACAACAGCACCGACGCCGGCCGCGCCAAGAACCGCCGCGTGGAAATCCGCGTGATTCCGTTGCAGCAATAAAAGGCGCAAGCGCCTTTTATTGCTACGTTGCATCGGCCACGCCGATGCAACGCAAAAATGCCGCCCCAACGGGCGGCATTTTCTGTAGAGCCGACTGTTAGTCGGCTGTACCGTCCGCTGCATCGTCGGCATGCAGGAAGCCGCGCTTCGCGCTTAGCCGACTAACAGTCGGCTCTACAAGTCGGCTCTACCTGCCGGCTCCGCCTGCCGCACCACCGCGACGATCAGGCGGTCACCGTCTCCAGGATCCGCTTCCCGGTCTCCTGCAGCTCCGCTTCGGCTTCCTTCTGCTGCTGCTTGGCCAGCTTCGCCGCCGGGCACTGGGCCAGCATGTAGTTGGCGTCGAAGTTGAGCTTTTCCACCAGGAAATCGACGAACGCGCGCACCTTCGGCGACACCAGCCGGCCGCCGGCGAACACCGCGTTGAAGTCCACCTCCGGGCCGGTCCAGCCCGCCAGCACACGGCGCACCATGCCCGATTCGATGAACGGCTTGGCCATCACATCGCCGGTGAGCAGGAGGCCTTCGCCGCAGACCAGCGCGCCGTTCAACGCCGACGGGTCATTGGCCACCAGCAGCGGATTGACCGGGAAATCGCGCAGGTCGCCGCCGTTCTCGCCGAGCTGCCAGAAGAACCGGTTGTTGTTGAGGTTGCGGGCCTTGCGCATCGCCAGGATGCGGTGGAACTGCAGTTCGTCCGGGTGCAGCGGCTCGCCGTAGCGTTCGATGTAGGCGGGGCTGGCGAACACCTGCGTGCGCAGGCTGCCCAGCTTGCGCGCCACCAGGTTCGAATCGGGCAGGGCGCCCACGCGCAGCGCCAGGTCCGCTTCACCCGCGATGAGGTCGAGCTTTTCGTTGCCCAGGTGCATGTCCAGCTGGATCTCCGGGTACTGGGCGTGGAACTGCCCCAGCAGCGGTGCGATCCAGGTGATGCCGATCGAATAGGGCACGGTGAAGCGCAACCAGCCGCGTGGGCCGGACTGCAGCTGGTTGACCGCGCCTTCGGCCTCTTCCAGCTCGCGCGCGATGCGCTGGCAATGTTCGTGGTACACCGAGCCGGCCTCGGTCAGGCCCAGCCGGCGCGTGGTCCGGTGCAGCAGGCGTGCGCCCAGGCGCGTTTCCAGTTCCTGCACTTTGCGGCTGACGGTGGTCTTGGGCAGGCCGAGCGCGTTGGCAGCGGCAATGAAACTGCCTTGCTCGACCACCTTGACGAAGATCAGCGTGTCGTTGAGATCGTGGGCCATGACGGAGTCCATATCGGGGGATGGGTAGGGTGCCCGAAAGATTGTGCCGGGTACGGGACGATTATTCCCCTTAATTCGGACTAATCAAGGGGGAGTTCGAGGACTAATCTGGCGCCATTCCCGAATTGGAGGACGCCAACCATGTGGTTGCAGAACATTCTAGGCCGCGTCATCGGCGGCCGCACGCCCTCGCTGGACCTGGCCCTGACCGTTGAAAAGCGCCCCTCGGCCTTCTCCGGCAAGGCTTTCCGCGAGTTCACCCCGCCCGCCAACCTGCAGCGCGGCGGCAGCCTGCGCCTGGGGGCCCGCAACGGCGGCCGACTGGGCCGAATTGGGATTATCCCGGCGACGGGAGTTAAAGTCCCATGAACGGGACACTGGCCCCCGAAGTGCTGGTGCTTGGCGGCACCGGCAGCGTCGGGCAGGGCATCGTGGCTGCGCTGCTGGAGGCCGGCAGCCCGGTCCTGGTGGTTGGCCGCGACCCGGGCCGGCTTGCAGCGCTGCGCGAGCAGTTTGCCGACGAGCCGGGGCTGGAAACGCTGTTGGGCTCGCTCGCCGACGATGGCTCGGCGCTGGCCCTGGCCGAACGCATCGCGCAGCGGCCGCGCACGCTTGCTGCGGTCATCGATGCAATGGGCGGCCCCTATAACCGCGGCCGGGTCATCGACCGCAGCGGCGATGCGCTGCTGCAGGCGCTGCAGGCCGACGTGATGCCGCACGTGCACGCCGGCCGCCGCCTGCTGCCGCTGCTGCAGAGTGAAGGCCACCCGCGCCGCTATGTGCTGGTCGGCAGCCCGGCCGGCTTCAAGCCGTGGGCCGGCTACGGCGAAAGCTCCATCACCGGCGCCGCCACGCGCATGTACGCGCAGGTGCTGCACCAGGAGGCGCAGGCCCTGGGCGTGCGCGCGCAGATGCTGGAAGTGTGCAACCCGGTGTGCACGCCGAGCAACGCCGCCAACGCGTGCATCGAATGGCCGAGCGCGCTGCTGGTCGGCCGCCGCGTGGTTTCCCTGCTCGACAACTGCGTCGACAACCGCGCCATCGTGCGCTGCGACACCCGCGATGCGGAACTTCCGCGTGGACTGCTGCAACTGGACCGACCTCCCGCCTGGCGCGACATCGCCGGTGTCGCTTGACCTTTACCTAGGTTCAGGTCCCAGGCTACCGCCCCCGGCAGTACCACGTGATTTTGTTTTTCTTTGACCACCCCTACGTACGGATGCATTCCATGACTTCCTCCAATTCCACTCCGCATCGCTTCTCCCGACGGCTGGCCATGGCCGGCGTGTCGATCCTGGCCGCCGCGGTGCTGACCGCGTGCAGCGGCAGCCAGGCCGAAACCGCCGGCCCGCCGCCGCCGCAGGTCAGCGCCGCGCCGGTGCTGGTCAAGCCGGTCAGCCAGTGGGACGACTTCAGCGGCCGCGTCGAGGCGGTGCAGAGCGTCGAACTGCGCCCGCGCGTGTCCGGCTACATCGACAAGGTCAACTACGTCGAAGGTGACGAAGTGAAGAAGGGCGATGTGCTCTTCACCATCGACGCGCGCAGCTACCAGGCCGAGTACGACCGCGCCCGCGCCGAACTCACCCGCGCCCGCACCCAGTCCACCCTGGCCCGCAGCGAGTCCGAGCGCGCCAAGAAGCTGTCCGAGCAGCAGGCCATCTCCACCGAATCCTGGGAGCAGCGCCGCGCCGCCGCCGACCAGGCCGGTGCCAACGTGCAGGCCGCGCAGGCCGCGTTGGATGCGGCGGCATTGAACCTGGAATTCACCAAGGTGCGCGCGCCCATCAACGGCCGCGCGGGCCGCGCGATGGTGACCGCCGGAAACCTGGTCACCGCGGGCGACAGCGCGAGCGTGCTGACCACGCTGGTCTCGCTGGATACCGTGTTCGTGTACTTCGATGCCGACGAGGGCACCTTCCTGCGGTACGCGCAGATGGCACGCAAGGGCGAGCGCCCGAGCGAGCGCGACAGCGAGCTGCCGGTGAAGGTGGGCCTGTCCGGTGAAGAGGGCTTCCCGCATGCGGGCAAGGTCGACTTCCTGGACAACCAGGTCACCCGGAGCACCGGCACCATCCGCGTGCGTGCGCTGCTGGACAACGCCGACCGCGCCTTCACCCCGGGGCTGTTCGCCCGCGTGCAGCTGCTCGGCAGCGGCGAGTTCCAGGCCATGCTGATCGACGACAAGGCCGTGCTCACCGACCAGGACCGCAAGTACGTGTACGTGGTCGACAAGGAAGGCAAGGCGCAGCGCCGCGACATCCAGCTGGGCCGCACCGCCGAAGGCCTGCGCATCGTGCAGCAGGGGCTGGCGGCCGGCGACCGGGTGATCATCGATGGCGTGCAGAAGGTGTTCATGCCGGGGATGCCGGTGCAGGCCAAGGCGGTTGCGATGCAGCCGGCTGCGGCGGCTGCGCCTGTTGCATTGAATTGAAGAGCAGCCGACCAACGGTCGGCTCTACCGTGTCTTTCAACGCCCCGTGGGGCACCGCTCCCGCTGTCGTCTTCGACAGCGGCAGGGGTGCTGCACGCCGGCGTTGGTGAAAACCCAGGAATCCCCTAATGGACTTTTCCCGTTTCTTCATCGACAGGCCGATTTTCGCGGCGGTGCTGTCGATCGTGATCTTCGCCGCCGGCCTGATCTCCATACCCATGCTGCCGATCGGCGAGTACCCCGAAGTGGTGCCGCCGTCGGTGGTGGTGCGCACCGTGTACCCGGGTGCGAACCCGAAGGTGATCGCCGAAACCGTGGCCACCCCGCTGGAAGAGGCGATCAACGGCGTTGAGGGCATGATGTACCTCAAGTCGGTGGCCGGTTCGGACGGCGTCCTGCAGATGACCGTCACCTTCCGCCCGGGCACCGACCCGGACGATGCGGCGGTGAAGGTGCAGAACCGCGTGGCGCAGGCCCAGGCACGCCTGCCGGAAGATGTGCGGCGGCAGGGTGTGACCACCCAGAAGCAGTCGCCCACCTTCCTGATGGTGGTGCACCTGACCTCGCCGAAGGGCAAGTACGACACCCTGTACCTGCGCAACTACGCCCGCCTGCACGTCAAGGACGCGCTGGCGCGCATCCAGGGCGTGGGCGACGCGCAGATCTTCGGTGGCGGCGACTACGCCATGCGTGCCTGGCTGGACCCGGACAAGGTGGCCGCGCGCGGCCTGACCGCCAGCGACGTGGTGCGCGCCATGCGCGAGCAGAACGTGCAGGTCTCGGCCGGCCAGCTCGGCGCCGAGCCGATGCCCAACAGCCAGTTCCTGACCCTGATCAATGCCCAGGGCCGCCTGCGCAGCGAGCAGGAGTTCGGTGACATCGTGCTCAAGGCCGGTACCGACGGTGAAGTGGTGCGGCTGTCCGACGTGGCCCGGGTGGAACTGGGTGCCGGCGATTACACCCTGCGCTCTCAGCTGGATGGCAAGAACGCGGTGGGCATCGGTATCTTCCAGGCCCCGGGTGCCAACGCGCTGGAGATCCGCGATGCGGTGATCGGCACGATGGACGAGATGCAGAAGACCTTCCCGGACGACGTCAAGTACGAAGCGGTGTACGACACCACCATCTTCGTGCGCGACTCGATCAAGGCGGTGGTCTCCACGCTGCTGGAAGCCATCGCGCTGGTGGTGCTGGTGGTGATCCTGTTCCTGCAGACCTGGCGCGCCTCGATCATTCCGTTGATCGCCGTGCCGGTGTCCATCGTGGGTACGTTCGCCGCGCTGTACGTGCTGGGCTTCTCGATCAACACGCTGAGCCTGTTCGGGCTGGTGTTGGCGATCGGCATCGTGGTCGATGACGCGATCGTGGTGGTGGAAAACGTCGAACGCAACATCGAAGAGGGCCTGACCCCGCTTACCGCTGCGCACCAGGCCATGAAGGAAGTGTCCGGGCCGATCGTCGCGATCGCGCTGGTGCTGTGTGCGGTGTTCGTGCCGATGGCGTTCCTGTCCGGTGTGACCGGCCAGTTCTACAAGCAGTTCGCCGTCACCATCGCCATCTCCACGGTGATCTCGGCGATCAACTCGCTGACCCTGTCGCCGGCCCTGGCCGCGCGCCTGCTCAAGCCGCATGACGCGCCCAAGGATGGCCCCACCCGCATCATCGACCGCCTGTTCGGCTGGGTATTCCGTCCGTTCAACCGCTTCTTCAAGTCCAGCTCGGAGAAGTACGAGCGCGGCGTGTCGAAGATCCTGGGTCGTCGTGGTGCGGTGTTCCTGGTGTACGCGGTGCTGCTGGTCGCCACCGGTTTCATCTTCAAGGTGGTGCCGCCGGGCTTCATCCCGACCCAGGACAAGCTGTACCTGATCGCCGGTGTGAAGCTGCCGGAAGGGTCGTCCATTGCCCGTACCGATGAAATGCTGCGCAAGGTGGCCAGGATCGCCCAGGAAACCGAGGGCGTGGCGCACACCATTTCGTTCCCGGGCCTGAACGCGCTGCAGTTCACCAACACGCCCAACACCGGCGTGGCGTTCATTCCGCTCAAGCCGTTCAACGAGCGCCATGGTCGCACCGCTGCCGAGATCAACGCCGAGATCAACCAGAAGATCGCCGGGCTGCAGGAAGGCTTCGCCTTCGCGATGATGCCGCCGCCGATCCTGGGCCTGGGCAACGGCAACGGCTACCAGATGTTCATCGAAGACCGCGGCAACCTGGGCTACGGTGCGTTGCAGACGGCGGTGAGCCAGATGCAGGGTGCGGTGGCGCAGACCCCGGGCATGGCCTTCCCGATCACCAGCTACCAGGCCAACGTGCCGCAGCTGGATGCCGAAGTGGACCGGGTCAAGGCCAAGGCGCAGGGCGTGCAGCTCACCGAGCTGTTCGACACCCTGCAGACCTACCTGGGTTCGTCCTACGTCAACGACTTCAACGAGTTCGGTCGTACCTGGCAGGTGATCGCCCAGGCCGACGGCCAGTTCCGCAACAGCGTGGAAGACATCGGCAAGCTGCGTACCCGCAACGACCGTGGCGAGATGGTGCCGATCGGTTCGATGGTGACCGTCAAGGAAACCTACGGCCCCGACCCGGTGCTGCGCTTCAACGGCTACCCGGCCGCGGACCTGGCCGGCGAAGCCGACCCGCGCCTGCTGTCGTCGGCCGAAGCGATGAACAACCTGACCGAGATCGCCGCCAAGGTGCTGCCGGTGGGCATGACCACCGAATGGACCGACCTGAGCTACCAGCAGGCCACCCAGGGCAAGGCCGCCTTCATCGTGTTCCCGGTGGCGATCCTGCTGGCGTTCCTGGTGCTGGCCGCCCTGTACGAGAGCTGGTCGCTGCCGCTGGCGGTGATCCTGATCGTGCCGATGACGCTGCTGTCGGCCCTGTTCGGCGTATGGTTGACCGGCGGTGACAACAACGTGTTCGTGCAGGTGGGCCTGGTGGTGCTGATGGGCCTGGCGTGCAAGAACGCGATCCTGATCGTCGAATTCGCCCGCGAGCTGGAAATGGGCGGCAAGGGGATCGTGGAAGCCGCGCTGGAAGCGTGCCGCCTGCGTCTGCGTCCGATCGTGATGACCTCCATCGCGTTCATCGCCGGCACCATCCCGCTGGTGGTGTCGCACGGCGCCGGTGCGGAGGTGCGCTCGGTGACCGGTATCACCGTGTTCGCCGGCATGCTCGGTGTGACCCTGTTCGGCCTGTTCCTGACCCCGGTGTTCTACGTGGCGCTGCGCAAGTTCGTGAGCCGGAATGGCGGCGGCAAGCTGGTCACCCACGGCGAATCCACCCTGCATCACTGATCCCGACCCCTACGAGGAATCACCCATGAATACCGCTACTTCCAAGATCGCCCTGGTCACCGGTGCCACCCGTGGCATCGGCCTGGAAACCGTCCGCCAGCTGGCCCAGGCCGGCGTGCACACGCTGCTGGCCGGGCGCAAGCGCGACACCGCCGTGGCCGAAGCGCTGAAGCTGCAGGCCGAAGGCCTGCCGGTGGAGGCGATCCAGCTGGACGTCGGTGATGCCGCCAGCATCGCCGACGCCGTACAGGAGGTCACCGACCGCCATGGCCGGCTGGACATCCTGGTCAACAACGCCGGCATCCTGCTCGACGACCCCGCGCTGGCGCCGTCGGCGCAGACCCTGGACACCTGGCGGCAGACCTTCGACACCAACGTGTTCGCGGTGATTGCGGTCACCCAGGCGTTCCTGCCGCTGATCAAGGCATCGCCGGCCGGGCGTATCGTCAACGTGTCCAGCATCCTGGGCTCGCTGACCCTGCACAGCCAGCCGGGTTCGCCGATATACGGTTTCGCGGTGCCGGCCTACAACGCGTCCAAGAGCGCGGTGAACGCCTGGACCGTGCAGCTGGCCTATGAGCTGCGCGAGGGCACCATCAAGGTCAACACCGTGCACCCGGGCTACGTGAAAACCGACATGAACCGGGGCGAAGGCGAAATCGAAATCGCCGATGGCGCGCGCTCCAGCGTGGGCATGGCGCTGATCGGTGCCGACGGCCCCAACGGCAGCTTCACCTACCTGGGCGAGGTGCTGCCATGGTGATCCGTGTGTTGACCGCCGCCGTTGCCAGCGCGCTGCTGGCCGGCTGCGTCAGCGTCGGCCCCAACTACCAGGCACCACCGGCGCAGCCGGTGGTCCTGCAGGGCGCCGCCGCGCCGGTGTTCAGCACCACCTCGCCGGTGGCCAGCTGGTGGGCGCAGTTCGATGACCCGGTGCTGGAACAGCTGGTGCACGACGCCCTGGGCGACAACCTGGACCTGCGCATCGCGATGGCGCGTGTGCGCGAAGCCCGTGCGGTGTTCGTCGAGCAGCGCCTGGACCAGCTGCCACACGTGACCAGCGGCGGCAGCTACGACCGCCGCAAGCAGCCGGACCTGACCGCCGGTGGCGAGCGTGTCTTCAGCGAGACCTACCAGCTTGGCTTTGACGCCGGCTGGGAGCTGGATCTGTTCGGTCGCCAGCGCCGTGCCGCCGAAGCGGCGCGTGCGGACCTGGGCGCCGAGCAGGACAACCTGGCCGACGCGCAGGTCACGGTGGCTGCCGAAGTGGCGCGCAACTACTTCGAACTGCGCGGCACCCAGAAGCGCATCGAAGTCGCCAAGCGCACGCTGGTGAACCTGCGCGACACCCAGAAGCTCACCGAAACCCGGTGGGACCTGGGGGCGGGCAGCGAACTGGACGTGCAGAGCAGCCGGGCGCGGTTGAAGGCGATCGAGGCCGACATTCCGCTGCTGGAAGTGGCCGAAGTGCAGTCGCGGCATCGGCTGGCGGTGCTGCTGGGGCAGCGCCCGGACGCGTTGGACACGCTGCTGGAACCGCGTGATGCCGCGCCGTATGCCAAGGCATTGCCGCTCGGCGATACCACCGACCTGCTGCGCCAGCGTGCCGACGTGCGCGTCGCTGAGCGTCGCCTGGCCGCCGCCACGGCGCGGGTTGGCGTGGCCACCGCCGATCTGTTCCCGCGGATCAGCCTGAGCGGGTTTGTCGGCTTCCTGTCCGGCGATGCCAGCGGGCTGGTCAACGGCAACAACAAGGCATGGTCGGTGACCCCGTCGATCAGCTGGGCTGCGTTCGATTTCGGTACCGTGAAGGCGCGCCTGCGGGCCAGCAAGGCCCAGGCTGACGGCGCGGCGGCCGAGTATGAGAAGGCGGTGCTGCTGGCGCTGGAAGATACCGAGAACGCGTTGACCCGTTATGCCAAGCAGCAGGCCCGCCTGGCGATCGTCGCCGAGCAGGCGCAGGCCGCCCGGCGTGCCGAACAGCTGGCGCAGATCCGCTACCGCGAAGGGTCGGAAGATTTCCTGACCCTGCTGGATGCACAGCGCACCCAGCTGGCGGCGGATGACGCGTTGGCGGCGGCCGAGTCGACGGTGAACGTCAGCGTGGTCGGTGTGTACAAGGCGCTGGGCGGTTGGGGCCAGCAGCAGGATGCAACCCCGCCGGCGGTGGCCGGCACGATGCGGTGATGGACGGCAGGGGGCGGCAAGAGTCGCCCCCTGCACACTTTGTAATGGTTCGCCGCAAAGGCGTACCGGAGAACCCCGCGCTGACGGCTTTGCCTCTGCCGGGTAGAACCGACCCGGTGCTAAAAACAGTCCCTGTCCGGGGATATGTGTAATGCAACGGAATTGCTGGAAGCCGCCACGTGCGGGAAAGGAAGAACAGGCATCGGCGTCCTCTGGACTGTCCCCAGGCGTGATTGTGTTGCTGGTTGCCGCCGCCCTCACCGTGAGCCTTGGCTTCGCGCGCTTGCCCGACAGCCTGCTCGGCATCGGCGTAGTGGGCGTTGGCGTATTCCTGGCCATCAGCGCCCGGATCTGCCAAGCGCGCGAACAGCACCAGGCCCTGTGCAAAGCACTCGAGGGCCTGCGCCGGGGGTAGCTTCGCATCCCGATCGACTGCCGTTGGGTTTCCGGGAACCGCCTGTGCTCCGTTGAGCGTCACGCGTTACCGGTCAAGGCGTGGACGCGGCCGGGAACACCAGTTCTGCCAGGACCGGGTAGTGGTCCGACGGCACCACGCCGCCCGGTTTCTGGTCCAGCGTGGCGAATCGGTTCACACCAAAGCCGCGGACCAGGATCCAGTCGATCTCGGCGGTGGGCGTATCGCTGAAGTTCTGGAAGGTCAGGCGCGGGCCTTCGACCTTGCGTGCCAGCTTGCGGGCATCGGCCAGTCCGGTGGTGAACGCCGCATACGTGGTGCTGCCCGGTTCGCTGTTGAAATCGCCGGTGACCACCACCGGAATGTCCTTCGGCAGCGCGGCCAGGCGCTGGGTGATCAGCTTGGCGCCCAGTACGCGGCGCGGCTCGTCTTCATCGCGGTAGGGCAGGTGGGTGTTGTACAGGTAGAAGCGCTTGCCGTCGGCGGCACGTTCGAACAGCGCCCAGGTCACCATGCGCGGCATCAGGTTGCCCCAGGTGATGCTGCCGGCCACCTCCGGTGTATCGGACAGCCAGAAGTTGCCCGATTCGACCACCTTCAATGCGGCGCTGTCGTAGAACACGCCCATGTGCTCCTCATTGTCGCCGGGCCCACGCGGCTCGCCAAACCACCGGTAGCCGGGCAGGTGCTGCACCAGGTAGTCAGCCTGGTTGGTTTTGAGCTCCTGGGTACCGAACACCACCGGGTGCTGCTCGCGCAGCAGCGCCACCATCGCATCGCGACGGTCCTCCCAGCGCTTGTTCGGCTCGGTGTCCACCGGGGTGCGGACATTGAATGACATCACCCGCAGCGGCTCGGGCGCCTTGGCCAGGGCGGAGCCGAGCGGCAACGCCAGCGCGATCAGGGCCAGCAGGGCTGGACGACGAAAAGCAGACAGCATGGGAATCCCTCCATTCCGTGAAATCGTTTGCAGAGGGTGCCATGGAATGACCGGGCCCGACTATGCGGACGTTGGCGGTAGCGGCGGGCAGCGGCTCAGCTGCCCAGCAGCACGATCCCGACCGTCATGTTGATCGCCGTCCCCAGCGCGAACACCCACAGCGCCGACAGTACCGAGTTCAGCCAGGAGCGCTGCAGGGCGACCTTCAGCCAGCTGGCCTGGATCACCAGGTACCAGCCGGCCGAGATCACGCCGGTGGCGATCCCGAGCGTGGTGGAGAGCTCGCCAGGCAGGCGCACGAACACCATGCTGGTGGACAGCGCCACCGCGAACGGCGCGGTCAGGTAGCACTGCATGAAGAACGGGCGGCGCAGCGATTCGCGGGTCATCGGCACGCGCTTGCGGCGCAGCAGGTGCACGGTGGCGATCAGCGGCCAGATCGCGAAGGTGATGGAGCGGTACAGCAGCAGGCTTTCCTCGTTGCCCATCACCGTGCGCGACAGCTCGCTGGTGCCGGCCACGGTCTGGTGCATCAGCAGCTCCACCCCGTGCGCGACCAGCACCGCCAGCATCAGGAACATCGGCGGGCTGATCGCATCGTCGAACTGGCGCTCCAGCTTCTGGGTCAGTTCGGTGTTCACGTACTGCGCCATCCGCCGCGGATGCATCACCACCCGGTACAGCGTGCGCGGGAAGAACAGGAACCAGGTGCAGAGCTCGTACAGGAACTCTTCGAGCGAACGCAGCAGCTTGAGGAAATCCATGCAGGCCTCGGGCGCGGGGCAGGGCGCGACGCCGCAGGACGCGGCGCCGCCGGTACCAGCATGGCCCATGGCGCTAGCTCATGCCAGCGTCCTGACGCCACTGGTCGAAATAGGTGACCAGCCCTGCGTCGGGCTCCAGCCGCTCCGCAGCGGCCGGCAGTGGCTCGAGCACGCGCGCGGGGGCTCCGTAGTCCACCATGTAACGCACCGAGAAGGGTTCGGCTTCCGGGAACCGGTTGCGGAGCTGTTGCATCACCACCCCGCCGCATGAGCGGCAGGTGTCCTGCAGCGTCCACAGCCTGAACGAGATTGCGCGCGGGTGGTCCTCCATGGCGCTGGCGATCAGGGCCTCGGAATCCAGCTTGCGGCTGAACGGACGCCCTTCGAGATTGTCGAGGTTGCGCACCACCGGCAGGCTGGTGATCGTCTTCAAGGGTGCTACGCCCTGCATCGCCTTGCGGGCATCGACGAAGCGGGTGCCGTCACCGAGCGATGCGTCTTGCCGCAATTGAACGTTGCGGCCCCGCTTCCCACCGGAGAGCGCGTACTCGATGGTCCGCTTGCCGTCATCGTCGATGATCTCGGCAAACGCCAGGTTGGCGCCCTTCAGGTGCGCCTGGATCAACCGGCCGGTATCCGGCAGGGCCAGCGCGGCCGCGTCCACCGGCTGCCAGGTGCCCTTGCCACCGGTCGCCGGCAGCAGCGCATTGAGGACGGCGGCAACCTGGTCGCGTTCTTCTTCCGTGGCGCTGCCCATCGCCTTCCAGTCCGGGATGCGGCGACGCGCGATCTGGACGAAGCCGAGCTGTTCGCGCTCGCCGGTCAACACACGGTCAGCGTAGCGCTTGAGCACATCCGGGCGCCCGCGCGCGGCGAAGTAATCGACGTACGCGTCGTAGGTGGGGAACTGTGCCAGCTGGTCCTCGCTCAGGCCGGGGCGGATGAAGCTGTAGGCCAGGCGCGCGATGTTCTCCCGGTCCTGTTCCAGGTACGGGCGCAGCAGGTTCATCCGGTAGCCTTCCGACGTGCGCAGGTAGGCATGGATGGCTGCCGCGTCGCGCTCGTCCTGCAGGCGGGTGAACTGCACTTCGGCGCCGGCCTCGAGGGCATCCGGTAGCGCGGCCTGGTAGAACACCCCATCATCGGGCTCGATGCACAACCCGCGCAGGAACGGTGTTTCCACCCGGATCGCACGCAGGCGGCGCGCATCCGCGATACCGGGAACCAGTGCGCCGACGTCCACCACGGGCAGCGTCTGCCGCAGGCGCGTCAGATCTGCCGCCTGCGCCGACATACCCAGGCCGAAGTCCGGCGCATCCACCAGCGTGCCGCGCAGCGCGTCGGGATAGCTCACGCTGGCGGGCAGGCCGAGCGCATCGCGCAGGGCCGCCGGCAGCGGGGGCAACGTCGGCGGTGCACCCTTCGCCGACGGGGTCCACGTGCAGATCTCGCCCTTGTGCACCATCAGGCGCAGCGTTTCACCGGTGCCGGGGGAGACATGGTCCAGGTCCAGGGTGAACTCGCGGGTGGCAGCGGCAAGGGCGTCCATGCGCTCCGGGGGAAGGGTGCCGACGTCCAGGTCGCTGGCCGCATCCGGTACGAAGCGCAGTCGCGACTGCCGCGCACACGGCAGCACCTCGAGCGAACGCCGCGGGCGGCAGCTGGCCGGCAGCGGTTGCCAATAACCGCGCTCGTTGGGCCAAACGTTGGCAGGCAGGGCTTCCAGTGCGTCGCCATCGGCATTGAGGCGGTAGCGTTGGCCTTGCAGCAGCACGTCCCACTCGTCATCCCCGTGTGCGAGGAACTGCACGGGCGTATCGCCCACCGATACCTGCAGGCCCTGTTCCGTGCGGCGTGCCGGAATCGTGGATGGCAGCTCGTGCTCGAAGGTGAATTCCTCCAGTGGCGGCCCATAGGCGTGACCTGTGATCAGGTCGAAGCGGTGCCAGGACGTGCGCTGCGCGACAACCAGCGCCACGCTGCCGTCGGCCAGCCGCGCCTCGGCCAGCGATGGCGTTCGGGTCTTCAGGGCCTGCACCGCGCCTGCCGGCGCAGCGCCCTGCGAAACAGCGCGCTCCACGGCCAGCGCCGATCCGTCCAGCGCGGTGCCGCTGCGCAGCGCCCGGCGCAGCCAACCTGCGCCCTCCAGCGCACTGTTCCAGGCGTGGCTGCCTGCCCACAGCGCGCCCTTGCCAACTGTTTCGATCGTGCCCAGGCCGCCCTTGCGCGCGACGTCCTTGCCCAGCGTCACCAGCGCGCTGCCGGCCTCGGCGGCAATCGACTGGATGGTTCGCTCGCCGGCCGCTTCCGCGATGCGCACGGTGCAGGCAACGAACCTGCCCACCTCCAGCACGGGTGCGTCCATCGCACACTTGGCGAGCGTGCCCAATGACAGGTCACCGGCCTGCAGCTGCTCGGCGCAGCCGTACCCTGGCACGGCGAATTCGGCCAGCTCGTTCAGTACATGCAGCTCGCGCTTCCGCCGTTGTTCCAACCCGGTCAGGTGGGCCAGCTCCTCGCTGCGGACGCGGTCCAGCACCGGCTGCCACAGATGCGTGGCGGCCAGTTTGGCGATGCCGCTCAGCTTCTGCCCATCGCTGCCGCGGATGGCCACGCCGGCAGACGCCAGCGACAGACCCGGCAGCGGGTTGAGGCCGTTGCCATCGCGGGTGCGCCGCACCGCGCCGCTGATCAGTCCTTCAACATCGATCAGCGGCCCGAGCACCGGGTCCGCCCATGCCCGGCGTGCCATGCCGGCCTGCGGCACGATTTCGTAATACGCCGGTGCGTCATCGCTACCGGCCGGATCGCAGCGCAACAGCAGGCCCTGGTCGGCCTGGCGGCCATCGCAGCTGACCCGCAGCGTGCTGCACGTCGCCTCCTGCAGCAGCTGGCGGTCCTCCGCGGGCAGGCCCTCCAGTGCCGTGGTGATCAGGCCGGCCAGGCCAGACTCCACGCGCCGCTGGTAGGTATCGAATTCGGCAGCGTAGCGGTCTGCGGTGGTGGGTCCGGAGGTGGACAGATAGGCATCCGCCACCAGCAGTGCCTGCAGCGAATCATCGTTGGTGACCAGGATCCGCTGCTGCGGATCGTCGGGCGGATCACCGCCCGCGGCCGAGGGTTTGCCCAACGCGTAGAGATGCGATTCGAATGCCACCAGGCGCGACGGCACGATGCCATGCTGCGCCAGGTAGTCCTCGCCGATATCCGCCGGGCGCTGCGACCACAGCGCTGGCGGCACGCCGGCTTCGCGCAGCGTTTGTGCCGCAACGTCCATGCGTCGCGGTGCGGGGCTTTCCAGCTGCTCCACATGCAACGCGTGCTGGCCCTGCTGCGCCTGCAGGAAGGCGAGTGCATCGCTGATCTGCTGCCCGCTTACCGCATCGAGCCGGGTGTTGGGGGGAATCACGCCGTGCGCGCTCGCACAGGCCACCGCCGCCGGCACCAGCGTGCGTGCCCACGCCTCATGCAGTGCATCGTGCTCGCCTGCGGCATCCACGGGCTTCGCCAGCTGCGCGGGCAGGGCGGTGAGCGTGTCGAAGTCGAGCCGGCCGCATGCACCGGGCTGCATGGCATTCACGAACGTCGCGGCATGCAGCAGCGACACGCTCAGGGGCGAGCCTGCGTAGCCCAGCCACTCCGGAATGCCGTTGACCAGCAGCGCAGGCTGCTCCAGCTCGCTGGCCAGCATCCAGTACACGATCTCCAGTGCCGCCGGTGATGCGCCGGGGTTGGTCTGCAGCACCGCATCGCGCAGCTCGCGGGCGAGGTCGGTAACGCGCGCATCGACCACGCTGGGCGAGGCGAATCGATCACGCAGGGCGTCGATCCGCTCAAGGCCCACATAGCGTTCCAGCATCAACCTTGCCAGCAGCGACTGCGCGCCACGCGGCGACGCTGTCTCTCCCGCGCTGCCGCCGTGCCAGCCGGCCTCGGCCAGCAGCGGCCGGCAGAACTCGGCGAACTGGCGGGTGCGGCTCATCAGCGCCCACGCGTCCACGGCCGCCAACGGCGCCGCATCGCTGTCGCGCTCATTGCGTGGGTGCAACAGCGAAAGCCCGAAACGGTCGAGCAGGGTATCCAGTTCGGGCAGGCGGGCCGGGTCGGGGCCGGACTGGCCGGTGCGGGCGTTGGCGTTTCGCGCAGCGCGTACTCCGGCAGCGCCCGCTCGATGGCATCGACGGGTGCGGGAAGGTCGCGGCGCGGCGCCAGCAGCGGGAACTGCAGGGGTGCGTCCGGCCCGCTTGCTGCACGCGCATCTGGCGGCAGCAGCGCGGTACTGAAGGCGATGGACTCATCGGTGGTCAATGCCGGGTAACGTGCACGCAGCGCGATCGCCAACGACAATACTGGTGCGCCGTCGTCGGCAGCCGTGCGCTCGCCCCATCCGCCCGGTTCTGCAGGGAGTGCGAGCTGGGCCTGTGCCGAGGCCGACAGCAGCGCGGTACAGGTGGCGGCCGTCAGCGGAGCGGCATGGTCCAGTCGCGACGGCGCGGTGCCGCCCGGCAGCGGGCGCAGCAGATGCCGCCAGACCGTGTGGCGCGCGTCGTCGCTGCCGCACCAGTCATCGAGCGCGGCGGGTCCTTCCATGATCCGCGTCCACAATTCCGGCACACCCTGCGCCTGGCGCGTCTGCACGCGCGAGGCGCTTGCGCGGTTCACCACGTTCACCAGGCCGCGCCGGTTGTCGTAGCCGTCCGGGGCGCGCCATAACGCGGCCAGCGCACTGGCCGGTTGCAGCGTCAGCCATTCGGCGGGTGACAGGTGCCAGGTCGAACCGCGCTCGAATGCCGTTCGCCAGCCGCCCAGCGTTTCACCACCGGGCAACACCGCCAGGGTGCGGAAGAAGCCGTGTGCAAGCTCCGGCGTGACCGCTTCCCTGGCAATACCCAGCGTCGAGGCGATCAGCTCGCGGCTTTCATCGCCGCGCATGAGCCGCAGCAGGGCGCGCTCCTGCTCCGCTGCCGTGGCCGGGTAGCGCTCGCTGCCCAGTAGATGGCGGATCACCGCACCAGGCAGCGGCCGGCCGATGCTGATCGGCGGCAGCAGCCGGCGCAGCGGCATTGGGTTGCCGCCCAGATCCATGCGTTCGAGCAGGTCCAGTGCCGGCGACGAACGGGTGTCGCCCACCCACGCAAAGAACGCCGCGCAGGTGCTGTACGCCACGGGGTACCAGGGATCGGCACGATCCATCGGCATGTCCAGTCCGGCATACAGCTGCACCACCGGTGCGATCAGCTCACGGGTCAGCACGCGCAGATCGCTGCGGCGCGGATCGATGACCGACTGCAGCGCCGGTTCCAGGTCGTCGTAGCGCGCCAACGACGCGGCAATGTGATGGAACAGCGCGCCCAGTTCGGTCGCCCAGTGCGTGCCCGCCATCGCCGCGCGGCGTTCCAGATGATCACGCCAGTCGGCAACCGCGGGGGCACTGCCGCGCCAATCCCAGCCTTCGCCGAACCGCAACGGATCGACCATCCCGCGCAGGCTGACCAGCAGGTCGGCCAGCAGCGCGTCGGCGGCATCCAGCACCTCGAAGCCGGTGGCATCCAGCAACGCGGGCTCTGCCTCGACCAGCCAGCGCCGCGTCTGCGCCGGGTCCCCAGGATGCGGGACCGGCATGCCGTACGCCTGGCGCATGCGAGCAAGGTGGGCGTCCAGCTGGGGCGCGGTCATCGGCACCGCCAGGCGTCCGGCGACGGTATCGGTCTGCCAGGCCAGCGCATCGAAATACGCGTGCGCTGCAGCCAGTGGGACATCCTCCTGCGCCTGCAGATGGCCGACGGCAGCGCTGCCGATGCGGGCCAGCGGGTGCAGCGCGGCAGCATCGGTGTCCTCGTGTGGGCCATGGGTCAGCACGTCCAGCATGCGGGTAAAGGCATAGGCGCGGGCGACAGCACTGTCGCCGCCTGCAAGCGTGCGCTTGGCGCCTTCGGGCAGCAGCGCGAAATCCTGCAGCGCGGCGTACCATGCGCGCGCGGGAGCAGCATCGAAGAAGGCTGCCAACGCCGCCGGCGTCGGCGTGCGCTGCTGCAGGTCGAGCCCGGCAGCAGCGAACGCATCGGTCACGGCGGCATGCAGCCCGGCCGGCGTGCGCGGCACCTGCCAGTCCAGCGCCTCCCACCAGTCGCGCGGCGGAATGCGGTCCATCAGCGGGACCAGTACCGCCAGTGGCAGCGTACCTTGCATCGGCACCATGGCTTGGGCGGCTGCGCTGCCGGGCAGCGACGGCGTGCCAGTCGGGACGAACGCCGGCACGCCCATGTCGGTGAGTGCACCGGACAGTGCCAGTGGCAGCACAGCGGGATGATGCACAGAGCGCGCCTCTGCAGTGGGTACCATCGCCGGCATCGGCGTCCGCTGTGAAGTTGCAGCAGGTTGTGCTTGGCGTGCCAGCAGCGCACCCATCGCCGCCGCCTGCGCGCGCAAGAGGCCCGGCACGGTGCGCCGTTCTTCCCAGCACTGGCCCGGTTGCGCGAGCGCGGTGCCGGGGCGCTGCCGACCGAGCAGCGCATCGCTGTTCGATGCAGGCGTGGCGGCGCCAGCTGCCGGTGTACAGGCAACGCTCTGCAACGGAAGCATCCAGGCGGCATCGAGGTCCAGCGTCCGCGCGGCATCGACAACCGCATCCGCTGCCCGCGCGGTGTGACCCAGCAGGCGCGCACCCACCGCACCGGCATACGCCACGCCGAAGCCCGTTCCCAGCATCTGCGGCAACTGCCACGGCACGCTCAACAGGCTGACCAACGCGCGGGCGACGCTGTCATAGCGGCCCAGCGGCATTACCTGTGCCTGGCAGTCGAGGCTGGATTGATGGGATACCGCCAGCAGCTCGCGGGCCAGCGCGTGGGGTGTGACAGCTGCGGACGATGCTCGGCGTTCATCGGTTGCACCGCCATGAAGCGCGGCCAAGCGCGCGTAAGTCGCCTTGATCGCGGACGCATCGAGCGAGTCGAACACCTTGGGCAGGCCTGCGCGCGGCTCGACCAGACCGGCATCGCGCTGCTGGCGCACATGCCGTAGTGCCCGCTGCAGCGTTCGCGGCGATGCTTCCGGTGCCAGCGCTTGAAGCTGGGCCAGGGCCCAGGCCCAGCGGAGGTGGTCATTCTTTCCACCGAGACGGTCCTTCTGAAGATCCAGCGCCACCGCGCGTGCGTCTGCCTGCCCGTCCTGCTGGCGACGTTCGAGCAGCAGTGCCTGCCACTGCCCGGTTGTGACGTGCATCGGGCGGTACAGCGCGTCGCGCAGTCGCTGCAGAAACGGGTCTGCAGCGGCGGTGGCTGCCGTGAGCCGCTGCCGTTCGGTGATGCATTCAACCTCCCAGTGGGCAGTTGGCAGTCGAAGCGCATGCAGCAGCACGCATCGCCATGCCAGCGCCTCTTCTTTTTCGCACACCGGCAGCACGCAGCGCCCTGCCAGCCACTCGGCAATGCCATCCCCAAGTGGCGTTCCCGGCAACCCTCCCTCGATCAGCGCGTGCAACAGCGTGGTGTCGATCGGTGCCGCAGCCAGGCGGTCGGCGAGCGCGCGCAGCTGCGTGTGGGGTACTCCACGCAGCGGCAGCGTGATCCCTGATTCCATTACCGTGCGGTTGTGCACCTGGCCCGGGCTGGGCATGCGCGCTGGCCGCGACGGGATGGCGGGCACGCGTGCCGCGGCAGGTGAAAGCGTGGAGAGGACGGGGGAGGGAGACATCGTCGGCACAGGCAGGGCGTCGCGGCAGGCGCAGGGGGCGCGGGAGGGCGCCGATCCTACCCACGGGCTCTGCTGCTGCAATCGACTACATCAATCGAACCTGACTGAACCATTCAAGCGCTGCTTCGAAGTCGTTGCAGGGCGCGGGATCCCGGCAGGCCGTCATCACCCGTGCGCCATCGGGCGGCGGTGTCGGGATCGGAATTGTTGTAGTGACGTGCCGACCGAGGCAGGCGTTCCCGGACAGCAATCCCCGGGTGCAGGAACAGGGGTACTCTGGGCAGTCCTCATTGCCAACCCCGGGCCCGCCGCATGGATTACCAGCTGATCATCAAGTTCTGGAGAAAGTCGCTGGACGACGAAGCCTTCCTGGCCACGCTCGAGGCCGAACTGGGCACCGCCCTGGGCAGCGCGGCCAAGCTGGACGGTTATGACGTCAGCGCCAAGGAGATCAACCTCTTCATGTTCACCGCCGACCCGCGCCCGGCCTTCCGTCGCGCCAAGGACGTTCTGGAACGGCTGGGCGTGCTGCACAGCGTGTCGGCCGCCTACCGGCTGGAGGGTGGCGCGCAGTTCACGTCGCTGTGGCCGACCCGCATGGCGCGGAAGTTCACGCTGCCCTGAAGGCAATAAAAAAGCCGAGAGTCCCAAAGGATCTCTCGGCTTTCCAGGGTCTTCGCAGACCCCGCATTGGTGGAGGTGGGCTCTACTGCATTCGCGGCTGAAAGCCTTATGCGGCAAGGGGGCGGGTGGTTCCCCCGGAGCCTGTACCCCCAGACGTACCCCCGGTTTCTTCTGCATGGTCTCGCTCCGAAACCCGCTCCGAAATCCAGCCCTCAACCTCCGATTCGACCCATCGAACCGAAGACCCCAGGGTGACCGGTTTCGGGAAGGTTCCGGCCGAAATGCGCGAATAGAGGGTCGACTTAGACAGGCCGACGCGGTCCATGACCTCTGCGCGACGCAGGAGGCGGCGGGGGGGAGTGGGCTCCGCGTGGGTGTTCATGTTTTTCTCCTGGGCCGCAGCTTGCGGCTGTTGCGTTGATGAGCTAGCGAGGCACGGCGGGGGTGTATCAGCCACTGGCTACCGGCCCTTTGCCCGGCATCTGCAAGCGCAATTGGACGACGTTCCCGGAGGGCGCTTCGATCACCGGCAGGATTTTCCGCGCGCTGCGGGCGGGGCGGTTGATGCGCTGCCATTCCGCCATGGCCGCGGCAGGCTCGGCATGCTTGCTGGGGGCCATGCAGCGGCATTCGACCAGATGGCCGCCTCCGGCGCTTAGGCCACGCATGTCAAGGATGTGCCGCGCGCTGTGCCCTGCGGCGCATTTGGGTAGCCCCTCAGGATGGCTGATGTGTCGCTGGGTCATTGGAGGATCTTCATTCGGAACGGTTCATCTCTTTGCACTTGTGGAGCCTGGTTGCGGGAGGCAGACTCGGGCGGGGAGTAGATGCAGTGGTGTATATGGCAACAAATCAGGCACCAGAGTCGTTTCATAGCGTCACTCTGTCGGTAGCTGGATCCGGGCACGCCTACACAGCCAATATCTGGCGAGGCGGGGCGAGGGAATGGCGATTGCTGTCCGTGGACGTCCACAACTGCGCGACGGTCGAAGTTAACTCGCCGCCTTTCGGGTCTTGCCGATCCGCTCTCGAGGAGGCTGAGAGAGTTGCCATCCAAGCGTTGATCAAGGGCGCCAAGATGAACGACAGCGCTGCTTAGCCAAGTCCCGGTGGCGGGATGGTCTGGACCAAGGCTTGCATCTTTTCCTGGGCTTCGGCTGGGCGTACAGTGCACCCGCCCATTCATCGAAGACTCGGAATGCCCGATCGCGCAAGAAGCAGTACCTTCCGAGGCAGCATCGGCGGCTACAGTGTTGTGCTCACCGTCGACCAGGACGAATCCGGCTTCTTCGACTACAAGGTCGAGATTGACGGCGAGCCAGTATCGATTCGACCGCGTCGGCTTGACCGCATGACGAGTAAGGGCGATGCCATGCAGGTCGGGGTTGCTGCCGTTGAAGCGTACATCGAAAGATTGCCGCGCAAGGCTTAAGGCCGCAGACCTGACGCGCGCTGTGCCTTGCGGTCGGCAGATGACGTGCATCAGGCAGCTCCGCTACTGGCAAGGTCACGGGGTCCGGGTTCGCCTCGACTTCCGTGCCGGTCGTGGAAATGACGGGCACTGTACCCGGAGGCGCACCGGAACACTGCTTGGGGACGGCTGATGTGTCGCTGGGTCATGCTGCGTCTCCAAGTGGAAGGCCGGGGCTGCACCGCGCGGATGCGGGCCTTTGCCAAATCGATGCATGAAAGCGCTGCCAACTCGAAGGCCAACGTCGTGATGCTGAATGGCTCAGCTGCTGCTGGTTCGACCCTAGTAGGGTCTGCACATCTGTCCTCACACCCCGCGTTGTAGGCTTCAGGCACCCCTAACGGAGCTTCCAAATGAGCCCTATCGAACCCGACAACCTTGTGACTCGCAACGGTGAAGTCGCCGGCGCCCAGTACATCATTAGCCTCAGGGTCGGGGCTGACGGTGACACCAGGATCGAAGCTATCGTCGCAGTCGTTGGCGACCAAGAGCTGCATGCGCCCGTCTCCGGCGCCGTCTTTGATTCCGAAGAGGCCGCGATGACCGAGGCGATCAAGACAGTTGAAGGTCTGGCCGGGAGTGACGAGCTGCACTCCGATGTGGCTGTCGCCAAGTCGGACGGAGGCCGTCCCGTCGGCAAATAAATCTGCGCCGAGGCCCGGAAACCCTGATCCGTGTTTGCAGTTTCGCGCGAGTTTCACGAGCGTTCCTCGGGATGCGCACGGCGGTGGTCGTCGATCAGCTGCTGGACCTTGCCCTGCAGCCCGGCGGCCAAGTCGCAGAAGTTCGGCACCACGGTGGTAGCCATGACGTGCAGCTGGTTGCGCATATCCAGCATCTCAACCACGGGGAATGAGGACTGCCCGGCGAGCTGCACGGTGCCGCCGGGCTTCACCGTGGACAGGGTCGCCGGCACTGCGTTCTGCAGTGCACGCTCCACCACGGCGCGGCCTTCGTCGGTAAGGTCGAACTCGTTGTTTTCCTCTCCCTCAGCGAGCCAGCCCAGTGTCTGCAGGTCCAGCAGCTCCTGCAGCTTCAGGGTGGTGTAGCCGGTCAGGCCGAACTGCGTGTCGCAGATGATCAGGTTGCGGACTGCGCCGCTGGTGGTGGTGTCCTCGGTGCTCATGCCTGGTACTCCATCAGGAAAGTGGGAACGTTGTGGCAAGGGGCCACTGCAGCCATTCCGGCGTAGAGGATCAGCCCCTCCCGGGAGGCAGCGCAGGCGCCTGTTGCGGCAGACCAACCGCTGTTGCGAGCTTTCCGGTTTCGTCCATCAGCCGGATCGCGTCGAGTTCAACCTTCACCGCGCCGATGTACGTGGTCGCTACCATGCTTGTGGTCTTGGCGCGCTCGATGACGTGGTTCATTTCTTCGGCGCTGAGGTTGTCGTCGTCCAGGCGCTCCAGCATGGCCACCAAGTGGTCGCGGACGTCACTGACCTTGTTCTTCATGCTGTTGCTCCTTCGTGCGTTTGTTGATCCGGCGGGTAATGCGCGCCTTGAGGTAGATGAGTTCTTTCACCTCGGCGGGATAGCGGTTGTGCAGCGTGTTGCGGCGCATGTTCTCGGCGAGAGTCACAACCTCCAGTCGGTCGGCGGTTATGTCCAGTGCGGCGAAGGTCTTCATTCCAGGCTTGAAGATCACGATGTGACCCTCCGGCACCGGGCCTTTGGCTGCCTCCCAGACCATCACGTGCACCGGGCGCCAGCGTTGGACCGGGAATACGGATGGGTCGTCCGTGATCTTCCGCATGAGTACCTTTCGCTTCGGATCGACCTTCTCGGTTCCGATCGGCACGTAGTTGCGCGACTCGCTGGCGGGCCGGCCCTTCTTGAACTGCGTCTTGGCCATATCTCCTGGTGCCCAGCCTGGGCGGCGCAGGCCCTTGTTCGGTGGCACTGAGCCGGGCTTGAAGCGCGCCGCGATGGAGGCGGGCTCTTCGGTGCCGTTCCACAGCCTTGCCAGCGGCTGCGTTTCGAAGTCGTCCGCCTTCTTGAGGGCAAGCTGGCTGGCGCGACGATAGACCGACGCCCGACCACGCCCCAGCACGTGCGCAATCAGAAAGGCCGGGAACTTGGGCCAGTTGATCCGGAGGGTTTCGTCCTCGTCGTCGGTCCACGCCCGGCCGTTCATAAGCTTTGATCTCCAGTCAGGGCGGCGCGCAGGTCAGCAACCCGCGCGCGCCAGTAGTCGATGATTTCGTCACTGCTGCGGCGCAGCGTTTCGTGGTGCCCGAGGGCGGTGGCCGCCTCGATGAGGTCGTTGAGAGTCTGGTGCTGGTTGGCCGGCAGCGGCTGCCCAGCGCGCAGGTCGCCAACCTCCGCCTGCAGCTGCTCGACCAGGTCGTGGGCTTGGGCCAGCCACTGGCGGTAGGCGTCCTTGGTCGGCTGCCGCATGCGCACCGGTACGCCGGCGTTGGCAGCGGGCGGCACCAGCACCAGGCCGCTCATGCCCGGGCGTCCCGCCTTGCTTCGGCCAGGATCTCGCGCAGGTCGTCCTGCACCTTGCGGTCCTCGCCTTGGGCGACGGCTGCGGCCACGGCCCGTTCCAGGGCGTAGACGCGGTCATTTGGGTGGATGAAGTTCATCGTTCGCTCGTTTGTTGCGTCGGGCGCAACGTGTTGAAATTACGGGAAAAAACTGTGGCGGCTTACCGAAATCTGTGGTTTATTGGCCCCGGGCCACTACTGGAACTAGCGAAATGAAACCGACCAGCTACGTGTTTCACCATCACAGCATCCGACCCCGCATCGTCTACGTAGAGGCTCTGCAGGCGTGGGTAGCAGCCACCAAGATTCGCCATTCGATCTCCCATCACGGGCTCAAGCTGCAGTCGTTGCAGACGTTCGCTAACCCGAGGCTGGCCCTTCGTGCGGCATGCAGGGAGGTGCGGAGAATTCGCCGCCAGCAGGGGGCTCACGCGATGTCCTCTGCGTAAAGGGCAGCCAAGTCCAGTTCATCCACGCGATCGCGCAGTCGGTGGCAGGCGGCGCGCACGGCCAGCGCCATCGCCTGGCGCGTGTCCTTGGGGTAGAAGTTCAGCGCCTCGAAGTGCAGCGCGCCGGCCAGGTCGCGCCGGAACAGCCGATAGGCGACCACGCCGGAATCGCCCATCGGGTAGCGGCCCCAGCTGAAGCCGCCGTTGCGCTTGGGTGCGCGTCGGGTGAAGGGGCGGCTCATGCTGCTTTCTCCTTCTTCGTCGGCACCCGGCCCTCAATCACCTGCCGGCGGCTTTTGCCCTTCTTCATGGGCGTGTTGCCCAGCACCTGGACGCGGCCGCCGGTCTTCTGGAACGCCGCGATGTCGGCTGCCAGCGCCTGTTGGGCCAGCTCCTTCTCGCGGCGGCTAGGCGAGTCGAAGAACGGTCGGGCATGGATGTCGGTCATGCTGCGATCCTCAGCGGCGCGCGGCTCACCGGCCCGTGCCACAGGTTGAAGGTGTTGTTGATGCGGACCTGCACCGGGTCGTGCTTGATCACCGCCAGCGGCGTGCGCAGGCGGCGGGCATCAGTCGCGCACGGGATGCAGGTGGATCCCGGGCCGCGCTTGCCATCGCTGGCGAACTGAGCCAGCGGCAGCTTGCGGTCGCACCCGGTGCAGGTCTTGGTGCTCATCAGGCGGCCTTTTTCATCGCTGCGTTCAAGGCGACCTGGGACATCGCCTCGCACATGGCCGGGAACTGGGCTTCGTCGTACAGCTTCGCCGCGCCCTTCTCGGGCAGGGCGTTGAAGCCCAACCTGGCCAGGCCGTCGGCGCTGATCGTCAGCGGGGCGATGCGGGCATTGATGTCGCCCAGCTTGATCTTCACCACCGAGCGCGGCGCGGGCGACGGGGCAGGTGCAGGCGATGCCGCCGGGCTGCGGACCAGGCCCACGGTGGGGCGCTGCTGCTGCACCGGCTCTTCGACCGGCTCCGCCACCGCCACCGGCGCGGCAGGCTGCTGGGCCGCTGCCTGGTCCGCCTCTAGCGCCTTGCGGGCCTTCTCGGCCTCCTCCTCGCGAATCTTGGCCCGCTGCTGCGCCAGCTTTTCCTCTTCCGCCCGCACGTGCTCGCCGATTCGGGCGGCGACCAAGTTGCGCAGATCCTCCGGCGCCTTACTCGAGCACAGCGCCACGCGGTCGGCGAACAGGGTGGAGTACTCGGGATGCTCGGCCAGGATCGCGATGTTGGCGCGGATCCGGTCGGCAGTCTGGCTGGCCGTAATCTTGGCGTTGGTGGCCACCGAGTCGACCGCGTCCTGCATGCTGGCGAAGGACCGCTTGCCCTTCATGGCTGCCTGCAGGTCGGCAATAAGCGTGGTCGGCATCGGCAGGCCGTGCTCGCCCAGCGTCTCGTTGATGGCGCGGACGTGGTCCTGCACCGCGCGGCGCGCGTTATTGCCGATCTCGGTGCGGCGCTCCTCCTTCCGCTTCGTGACAAGCTTGTCCAGCGCCAGCCGCGTGGCACGGGCCTGTGCGCTGATGTCATCGATCGTGCGGAACAGCAGGTCGATGCTCTCGGTCTGGCTGAGGGCGTGCTGCTTGGCGCCGGCCAGCTGGCCCTCAATATCGCTGCACCACTTCACGGTCTTTTCCGCGTCTGCGAAGTCCTGGTCGGTTACCAAGTCCTGGCTGATGTTCTGGAACACGGCGATAGCCTGATCCTTCCACTCGGCAAGGTTGGAGGCAGTGACCGCACCAGTGACCTCGATCCGGAGCGCCGGCATCTGGTCCGGCGCGCGCCCGGTAGCGACCGGCGCTGCCGCTGCCTCCGGTTCGTAGGCGGCGACGTCGGCTTCCAGCTGAGCCCAGCCGGTCACGACCCGGGCGCGCAGCTCCGGGTTCGGTGCGTACCAGCAGTGGCGCTCCTCGACGAGCCGCCATTCGTCGTCGACGCGCTTCCACTCGGACGCCATGAAGAACACCCGCTCACACCCGGAAACCATCGCTTGGTGCTCCATCTGTACCTGGTACATGAGGGGCAGGTCGGTACCGGTGCAGCCGTCGAACATGGCGTCGCGCAGCGCCTGGTTCAGGCGCTTGTGCTCCCACGCAATGTCTTCCAGCAGGGTCAGGCCGTCGAAGCTGGCGGAGTACTTGCCCTTCGCGCCGGTGACCGGGTACAGGTCCTCGCCGATCAATCCTTCGGCGATAACGCGGGCCTGCGCTTCGAACTCATGGCCAGGATCGATGATGCGCTCCTGCACAAAATGACTGAACTCGCGCGGCACGCCGGCAGCCAGTTCACGGATCAGGTCGCTGCGGGTGTGGTTCGTCGACACACCCAGCATCGACGGGGCATCGCTGGCATTGAGGTGCTGGGCACGGTGGGCATGCCATTCCGGGCTACCTTGGACGAGATCGACGGTGATCACGCGGCTTCTCCTTCACCCGGGGCGTCCCAATCGATGGGGCCGGTATCACTGTTGGCGGATACGGAAGCCGCGGATGCAGCCTCCGTGGGCACGTCCTCAACCTGGCCAAACTTCTCGATGGCTTGGGTCTGTTGCTCGGTAAGCGTGCCCTTGGTCTTCACCATGTTGATGATCTGGCTCGCGGTCTTCTTGCCGCCGGTGATCAGCGCACCCCAAGTGGGCAGGTTCTCGGCGAACTTGTCGGCGGGGTAGGCCGGCAGCTCGCGGGAAATCTGCTGCTGCGCCTCCTGGCGGACAGGCGTGGCCTCCCCATCGATGACGCGACCTTCCATCTCCTCGGCGGTCGGCTGCGCGCCCACGGCCTCGGGGAAAGCCTTGCGCAATGCCAGCGCTTCCGCGCACTTCTCCAGCTGCCCGAAGGGGCGCTTCTTCCACATGGCGTTCGGTGCATCGCTGTCGCGCTTCTGCGTGGCGTAGCTTTCCAGCCAGTAGGCTTTGGCCGAGTAGCGCACCGGGTTGCCATTGACCAGGCGATAAACGGCGACGCTGCACCACTCGGGGTAGCGCACGTTGAGCCCGCCCAGGTTCTCTTCGATGGTCGGCCCGAAGGTCGCCTCATCCTGCCCGGCGTATTCGCCGGTGCGGTGGGCCTTGGTGCGGTACAGCTCGATGCCAGGCATGATGACGTCGCGCATGCCGGCCGGGCTGATGACACGGCTGCCTTGCTTCTTCTCCGGCACCCACATCGGCACGATGTGAACCGGCTTGGTCATCGGGTCCAGGCCGCCGGCCCGGCAGTACGCCAGCACCATGTCGACCGATTCGTCGGTGGCGCCCGGGTAAAGGCTGGTCTTCAGCGCCGTGCGGATGGCCTCCGCCTGCTCGGCTGTAACCAATTCGCCGCCGCGCTGCTTCATGGGTGCGATGTTGCTCATTGAATGCTCCGGCCGGCGTGGCCGGCGTGCGTGGAAAAGGGGTGGAGAGGGCCGGCGCTGATCCCCGGCTTGCCTGCGGTGTTTTCTTGGTCCTTACCGGAGGGGCGTCACCCTTTCGGCAGTGGCCCGGCTGGATCTAGTGCCGGGGGCAAATCAGGCGGACCGTAGCCGCGCATCAGCCTGCGCATTCCTCTCCGTGGTCGGTCAGGCGGCTGCTTGCTGTTCTTCATTGACCCGCTTGTAGGGGTACTTCAACGGGAACGGCTTGATGTAGCCGCCGAAGTGCTTTCCGATGGAGTCGGCGTTCTTGAACGCTTCGAACTCGGCGGCGCTGAAGTTCTCGTAGTGGTAGATCGACCCAGGGCCACGGGCAGCGCCGGTACCGCGCTTGAAGCAGATGGCCAGGGTGTTGGTGTCGGGATCGTGGCCGATGCTGTGGATCTGCGAGGAATCGACGTCGATCAGCTGGATGCGGCGCGGGGCCGGCGAGGTGTCGGTCATGTTGTGCTCCTGGGCGGATAGAGGTGCCCGTCTTTCCGGGCTGTCAGCCTTGCGCCACAGGGGGAGCAGCGCGGGGCAGGGGATCAGGCAGCCAGGTCTTCCCGCTGCTGGGGTTCGTCGCTGGCCTTGCCGAGCTGCAGCGTCAGCACCACGGATTCGCGGATCAGCGCTTCGGTCAGCTCCGCCACTTCGTCCGGCTCGACGTTTGCCGACGCCTTGAAGGTCAGTTCCACGCTGCCGCCTTCCTTCGGGGCGATGACGAACTTCTTAAGCTTCACGTCGACGAGGAAGATCGGCTGCGTGCCTTCCAGCTCGCCGTCGATCTGGAGCTCGAAGCCCTTGAATTCGTGGCCGACCTTGAGCGGCTCGAGGCTCGGGATCTTGATCTCGGTCAGGTGCTCACCAATGGTCGGGAGCGATTGCTGCTCGCCCGCCTTCGGCTTGCGGAACAGCGATTTGCGCAGCTCCTTGTCGAAGTGATCCAGCACGGTGTTGCTGGTGCTGGTAACGAAGGTCACGTCGACCGCGAGCGAGCGCTCCTCACCGTGCCTTTCGATCCGCACGTTGACGTTGCCGAGCACGGCGGGGTTTTTGTCCAGATGGAACATGGGAACCTCGTAGATGGCGCCGGCCAAGCCGGCAGTGGTTACTGCAGGTCGTGTGGTACGGCGGGGATCTGGTCCACAGCGGTACGGCGGGCGGCCAGCGCCTTCTCCGCGCGCTGCCATTCCAGAACGGTCTGGTAGACGGAGGCGGCAAGGACGCCGCGCATCACCAGCACCGCGAAGATGCTTTCGTGCACCACGGCAAGCACGCAGCCGGCAGCGGCAAAGCCGCAGAACAGCGCCCACATGGCCAGCGGCGCCAGAATCGGGGCCATGGGCCGGCTCACTGGAACACCCCCTGCACGAATAGGGTGCCTACGACGCCCAGCACCAGGCCGACCACCCCGCCGTACACCATGAACTCGCGGGACATGGACCGGTTTTCCTTCTCGATGGCTTCTTCGAAGTTCATGCGGCCTCCGGCCCGTTGTCGCGGGCGGCCAAGCGCAGGTCGGCCTTCATGTCGGCGACAGCTCGCGCCGCACTCTTCGTACCGGCCAGCACCTCACCCTTCGCCACACGGGCGGCGCGGAAGGCCAGGTGGTCGGCATAGCCCATGCGGCGGGCAATGATGTTCACGGCCGCGAAGGCGCCCTCGGCGCGCTGGATGCGCACGGTGGGCGCGAACGGGAGAACGACCGCGCTCATGCCGCACGCTCCAGATCGGCGTTGCCGAGCAGGATTTCGTCGGTAGCCGGGGACGGCTTACGGGCGAACGGGTTGCTGAGCGAGCGAGCGCGGTCGATCAGCTCCTGGCGCTCAGCGCGGCGGGCCTGCAACGCGGTGGTGGTCATGCCGGAGCGGTCGCTGCGTGCGTCGCGGCCGGTCGGAACAATGTCGATCGCGTCGCCCAGCATCTGGAGCTGGTGGCGCCGTGCAGCTTCCCAGGCCAGTTCGCAGTTGCCGTTGGTGGCCCAATGGGCGCCGAGGTAGGCGATCTCGCAGCCCGGCATGGTCAGGCCGTGGCTCAGGAGCTGGGCGGCGAGGATGCAGGCGGTATGGCGCTGGAAGCGGATGTCTTCTGCGTTGTGGGCGGGCGGATCGGGGCGGTCGGTGTTGGGCTGGTCCATGGCGGTCTCCGTCGCCCTTCCTCGGAGTGAGGCGTCAGGGCGTGCGGAGAGATTACCAAACGGTAATGCAGTGTCAATACCATCTGGTAAATAAAATGGTAAAGACGTTCAGGGTGGCCGCCCGAGCGCAGCTCCGGTGGCCTCAACCCGATAGAATCAGGGGCCAACTTGGAGGGGAAACGATGAAGGCTTCAGGGTTACTGCTGTTTTTGAGCGCAGCGCTCGCCGCTGGCTGTTCCACTGTGCCGGTAGGCGAAGGGCAGGCCAAGGCAGTACCGGCGGATCGCATCTATGCGCCGCAATTTTTGGAAGCGACCACAGAGCGTTCAGCCGCCGTGGTCATCGCCAGGGACAAAGGCTTTTCCGGCTCCGGTTGTTCGCACGACATCTCTGTGAACAACGAGAAGGTGCTTGCGCTTCGGCAGGCGGAGACGGCCACCTTGCATCTCGCACCAGGCGCCTACTTCATCAAGCTGGAGACGGGCGGGGGCCTCTGCCCGAACGTATCGACGTCCCAGAACCTGACGCTGGCCGCTGGCGAACGCCAAGCGTATCGAGTGCTGCTGCCGTCCGACGGAAGCCTGCGCCTTACTCGCGAGCAGTAACCACGCAGCGGGCGGCGGCCCGCTGCGTTTGCCTAGGCCACGCGCTCCAGGTGCTGGATGAGATAGACGCGGCCACCGATGATGGCCTCGTCGGTCAAACGGAAGGGCGGATACAAGACGTGGTCGGCGCTTCGCGCCCAGATTCCGTCGGGCTGCGCTTGGAGGGCCTTGATCTGGTGCCCATAGCCGGTGTTGATTAGATAGAGCCCGTCGCCGACGAACTCACGGCAGCCGGTATCGACCATGACCATTTCGCCTGGCTTGATCTTCGGTGCCATAGAGTCGCCTACTCCGGTCACCAGCTTCAGCCGCCCAGCGGGTGGCATAAAGCCGATCACGGAACGGATGTAGTTGGGCGCGAAGTCCATCGCACGTACGACTTCCGGAAAATCTTCATTCACCCGACCTACCGCTCCCATCTGCGCCTCCGCATCGATTTGCTCGACGCGAACGTAGTCCGTGGGTGTCGCAATCTCTGCGACCGTTGAGACTTTCGCGGATTCGTCTGAGAGGTAACCACCCGGCATGCCCGCTGCCCGCTCGATGGCGGTGGCCCGCTTCTCGCCGAACGACTTCTCCTTCAACAGCCCGGACAGCTCGCCCTGGTTGATTCCGGTTGCGCGGACGAAGTCGACTTGCTTCCCGTGGAAGCGCTCGTCAATCCATTGCTGCAGGCGCTGCCTGCGTCTAACCACGGCCGGGGTGTCGGTCTTCATCCGGCGAGTTTCGTATACCAGAGGGTAATTCACCAAATGGTGTTGACTGGAGATTACCATATGGTAATGTTCCGGCCATGGACAGCCTCCGAAACTACCTCTCGACGATGAGCCCGGCAGACCAGGCGGAATACGCCCAGCGTGCCGGCACCACCATCAACTACCTCCGCAAGGCCATGAGCGTTGGCCAGCGGTTCGACGGAGGTTTGGTTCGCCAGCTCTACCTCCAGAGCGGCGGTGCCGTATCCCGTAGCCAGTTGCGCCCCGATATCTGGCCGCCCGCCGAGTTCGGTGATGAGGGCGGGGCTACGGACTTCGCCGCATGACTTATGCCCCGTCCCAGCCGGCCCGTGCGTGTGGTGACCGCGGGCTTCCGGCTGGGTGGGGCGCCCATTCCTTGAGTTGATCGTTTCCATGGCGCCCATCGTGCGCCGCCGACGCCCAGGCGTCTCCAATCGAGAAGTCCGCCCATGAATGTCACTGATGCCGCCTACGACACCGTCCACGAATACCCCGGCGGCAGCGAGTGCCTCGCGCCCCGCATGAGCAAGGGCCTATCCGCTGCCACCCTGCGGGCAAAGGTCAACCCCAACACCGACCGCAACCTGCTGAGCCTGCAGGAGGCCGACGAGCTGATGGGCAAGGCCGGCGACTACCGGATCCTGCACGCTCTGGCCGCCAGCCATGGGTTCGTGCTGCAGCGCGTGGACGCGCCGGATGGCGGCTCGATGATCGGCGCGCTGCTTGCAGCAGCTGCAGCGAAGGGCGACCTCTCCCAGGTCATAGCCGAGGCCCTGGCCGACGGCAAGGTGACGCCCAACGAAGCGGACCAGATCGGCCGGGCCTGCGCGCTGGTGCAGGCTGCGATCGCGCAGGTTGGCCAGCACGCAGACGCCGCAGCGGAGCGGGGCGGGGTATGAACCCAACTGCCTTCCACAAGCCTGCGGTTACGGTCCGCGATTCTCACGGCCGTGGTACAGGATTGTGGTCCCTTCAACGATGGGGACGACCCATGAATGCACGACCTGACACCCTCCGGCAGCTGCAGTGCTGCCTGGACGTTCTCGCCCGCAGCGAGCCCATGACCGACGCCGAGCGCGCCGAGCACCAATGCCGTTGTGCTGACGAGCAGGCCCGGGCAGAGGCGCGCCGCGCGGGCCGGGCGCCGGACCTGCTGGGGGATGTCTGCCATGCGTGACTACGCCAAGGTGGTGCCGAAGTTCTGGACCGGAGAGACATGCAAGGCCCTTCGCCGAAAAGGCCCGGAGGGGCTTGTCGTGGCCCTCTACCTGATGTCGGCGCCGGGCTCGAACATGCTCGGGCTGTACTACCAGCCAATCCTCTTCATGGCACATGAGACCGGCCTGGGCTTGGAAGGGGTTCGGAAGGGGCTTGGCGACTGCGTCGATAGCGGCTTCTGCTGCTACGACGAAGACTCGGAAATGGTGTGGGTCTTCGAAATGGCCAAGTACCAGATTGCAGAGGGTTTGAAGGGTTCCGACAACCGTTGCCTGGGTATCCAGCGCGACTATGAATCCATCGCCGCAAACCCATTCCTTGGCGCCTTCTTCGACCGGTATCAGGGTGCATTTCACCTGACCAATCGAAGGGGAACGGAAGGGGGTTCCAAGCCCCTCCGAAGCCAAGAACAGGAGCAGGAACAGGAGCAAGAACAGGAGCAGGAAAGAACATCCTCACTTCGTTCGGAGTCGTCCCCGCAGCTGGCGCTGACGGGTGACCCTGCGGCACCTGCCGACCTCAAGGCGAAGCGAGCAGACCGGATCCGGCAGATCGCCGAGGACGCCCGCACTGCCTACAACGCCATCCTGGCCAAACCTCACGGCCAGCTGCCCGCCTGCACCCTGCTGAACAAGTCGCGCATCAAGACGGTGGAAAAAGCACTGCCGACCGTTCGGCAGCTGTGCCAGACCATGTTCGGCAGCGAGAAGGTCACGCCGCAGTTCTGGAAGGCCTACTTCGAGACTGTGGACAACGACGACTTCCATGCCGGCCGACTGCCTGGTGGTCCTGGCCACGAAAACTGGAAGCCCGACTTCGAATACCTGCTTCGCGAGACGGTCATTGCCAAGCTGGCTGACCGGGCCGCATCGGAGGATGCAGCGTGAGCGGGCTTCGGGACGAAACGGATCGCCTGGCCGGCCTGTACGGGGACCAGCAGGCCCTGCGCCTGCCGCCGCACAGCGTCGACGCCGAGCAGGCAGTGCTGGGCGGCCTTATGCTGCGCCACCGCGCTTGGGACGACGTTGCTGACCTGCTGAGTGCGGAAAGCTTCTACCGGCACGACCACCGGCTGATCTGGCAGGCCATCGAGGACGTGATCCAGCGCGGGCGCGAGCCGGACGCGGTCACATTGGGCGAATGGTTCGAATCGCGTGGCAAGTTGGACTTGGTGCGCGACGGCGGGTACCTGGTCGAACTGGCCACCACGACGCCGTCGGCGGCAAATATCGTCGGCTACGCGGAGATCGTTGCTGAGAAAGCCAAGCTGCGATCCCTGATCGATGCCGGGCACGACCTGATCGACGCTGCGTACAGCCCAGAAGGGCGCAGCGCGTTGGATCTGGTCGGGCAGGCGCAGAGCCGCATTGGGGGATTGCTGGACAACGAACCGTGCGACCTCGAGCCGGTGGCGCCGGTGATGGCCCGTGTCTTCGACCAGATCAGCCGAGCGTCCGCGACGCCGAACGGCATCACCGGCTTGCCTGTGGGCATGTGGGACCTCGATGTGATTCTGGACGGCCTGCAGCCCGGTCGACTCTACGTTCTTGCCGCGCGCCCGAAGATGGGGAAGACCACGCTGGCGCAGAACATTTCGGAGTACGTGGCCCTGCGCCTGCATCGATCGGTTGCCTTCTTCAGCTTCGAAATGAAGCCCGAGGAACTCGGCAAGCGGATGCTGTGCAACCAGGCCGGCATCAGCGGCAACAAGCTGCGAAGCGGCAACTTGGACGAGATCGACTGGCAGAACGTCACCGACTGGACGCGCAAGATCGGTGAGGCCGCCATCCGCATCAGCCGCCCGCGCATCGCCAAGGTGCAGCACGTCTGCGCGCAGGTGCGCCGCATGAAGGCGCAGGATCCGAAGCTGGCCTTGGTCGTCATCGATTACCTGCAGCTGATGCACGTGTCCGGCGACAACCGCGCCTCCGGCATCGGCGACATCACGCGCGCGCTGAAGCTGCTGGCCAGCGAGCTGGATATCGCCGTGCTGCTGCTGAGCCAGCTCAACCGCGACGTCGAGAAGCGCCCTGGCGACAAGCGGCCCATCGTGGCCGACCTGCGCGACTCGGGCTCGATCGAGCAGGACGCCGATGCGGTGATCTTCATCTACCGCGACGAGATCTACCACAAGGACAGCCGGTGGGAGGGCACTGCGGAACTGATCGTGGCCATCCAGCGCGACGGCGCACCGGGCATGGCAAGGGTTCACTACCAGCCGGAGTACTTCCGGTTCTCCACGCTGCCGGAATGGTGGCAGCCCAAGCAGGCAGCCAATGAGGACGGCACTGGCCCGGCGCCGCGGAAGAAGCGCTCCGGCTTGGCCGCCCATCTACCCCAAGCAGGTGTCGCATGACGGTCCAAACCGCCCTGGCCAAGGCCAAGAAGAAGCTGCGCACCCGAGACGTGAACCTTGAGGTGCGGAAACTGGTCGATCCCGAAACCGGCGAATTGATCGGGGCACTGGTGCCGGCGCACCCGGTCGACCAGCGCTCGCTGCGCGAACGGAAGTTCGGCACCGGTAAGCAGCTTCGCGCGACGCTTCGCGAGGACCGCAACCCGAAGTTCTACCGGAAGGCCCATGTCCTGTCGGGCTGGCTGGCGGACAACGTGGAGCTATTCACCGGCCTTTCCCAGCACGACGCGCTGAAAAAGCTGCAGGAACTGTCCGGCATCGGCTGCGAAGCCGTCGAATACAACCTGCCGGGCATCGGCAAGCTCACCCGCACCGAGGCCGAGTCGCTCAATTTTGCCGACATGGACGAAGGCCGATTCGCTGAGCTGTGGGACGGAGGCACTGGCGACGGCGGCTGGATCGGGTGGCTGCGCCGGGAAGTGTTCGGCGGCTTGGCCGCAGAGAGCCGCGAGGCGGTGGAGTTGATCATCCAGAGGCCCCGGGAGGGCGCATGAACGACATCGAGAAGAAGGCCAGGGAGCTGCTGGACAAGGCTCTCCGGGATATCGGCCTGCATGAAGACGCGTACCACGTTGGGTGCGGGGCCGACCTTGACCAGAACGACAAGGCCGCAATCAACGCCATCACCGCGGCCCTCACGCTTCGGGAGACCGACCTACTGGCTGGTGGGGCGGTCAACCTGCTGAACCAGCAGCACCCCGGAGGCATCTCGGCCCAAGTACTCGAGGTAGTTTCTGCGGCCGCATTCGGGGCAGATGAAGCAGGTGCCGTAGTGGTCGGTGGCCAAGGTGACCAATCCGTCGGCAATGTCGAGCTGGCAGAGGTCGCACCGGAGCATGAGGTTGGTGTACCGGCAGGCGGTGACAGCGCGATGACAGCGCGCCTGATGGTGCCCGACGGCTATGTGCCCGAGAAGCCCGTCCTGGCGGCTGCCACCCAGCTTCGCCGACTCGCGTCTGCAGCAAGCCCTTTGGCGCGGAAGGCCTACATCAAGGCAGCGGAAATGGTGGAAATGGCCGTGTCCGCCGCGCGCCCGGAGGTGCCCCGATGAAGCTGATTGGGAACTGCCTGGTCGTGGCGCTTGCCGCCAAGGTGCTTGCGCCTCGGCGCGTGCGAATCCGGACGATGCGCAACCGCGCTGGCCGGCTGCACTTCATGTGGGAAATGGATGGCGTGCCCTACGAGTTCTACACGCCAGGTGCCTCCCGGTCGTCGTACCTGCGTAACTCGCTTCGGGTTGGCGAAATCCGCAGGGTTGGAGGAATTCGCTGATGCGCCGGGCGATCAAGGCCGCCAACAAAGCGGAGCAGGCATACCAGGACGCCGCACGCGCGCTGGGGTGCGTTGTCTGCCGCTGGCGTTTCGCGGCCGGCCTGCAGCGTGGAATAGGGTGCGGGCCCGTCCGGATCCACCACCGGAACATCGGCGACCTGCATGGCCAGAAGCAAATCGGCCAGCAGGCTGTGGTCGCCATGGGCGACTGGCACCACCAGGGCATCCCGATGCCGGGCAAAAACGGGAAGGCCATGTACGCCATCTATGGGCCCAGCTTCCAGGAACAGGCCCGCGAGTTCCGAGCTTGGACCCTTGAAGCGCTGCCGAGCCTCGGCCGCGGCACCGAGGCGTGGCAGGCCTATCAAGACCAACTACTGCAGAGATCCGCCCCAAGGAGCGCCGCATGACCATTCACCTAACCCTCCCATACCCCATCAGTGCCAACCGGTACTGGGCAACCCGGGTGATCCCAAAGAAGCCAAGGCCTTTGGCGATCACTTACGTGACCGAGGACGCGAAGGCCTACAAGAAGATGGTGGGCCTGTTGGCCAAGGCCGCTGGCATTTGCACGCCAGCGCCAGGTCGCGTGGTGCTGCACGTCAAACTGTTCCCGCACCGGCCGCAGGACTGGGCAAAGCGTGCGCGGCTGGATCCGTACACGTGGGACGACACAGTGCAGTGCATCGACCTCGGAAACTGCGAAAAGGTGCTGTCGGATGCCCTCAATGGCATCGCCTGGGCGGACGACAAACAACTGCGCCGGATCGTGCTGGACCGAATGGAGCCGGATGAGAAGGGCGCGCGGCTGGAGGTCCGCATTGAGTATCTCGCCGCCGCACCGTCGCTGCTGGATGGCTTGGCGGCATGACCGACAGCGAGCTGGTCAGCGGCCTGCGGATGCGGAAGCGGTACCGCGCCCAGCTGCGTCGGCACGGTAGGTGCTGGGCATGCCAGTTCGGGGAACAGGCAGGCCAGAGCTACCACTGCAAGGGCTACACCGAGCGGCAAGGCAGCTGCGACACCGATGGGCGGCTGCCCGTTTTCCGATTTGACCCCGAAGTAATTGAGGCCCTCCGCGATGCGCAACAATGATCCCCTGACCGAAGACCTGCGCCGTTGGGGCCATGCCCAGGTGAACCGCTATGCCTTCAGCCACACTGAGCGCGGGGTGCATGTGCTGCAGCATGCCCGGGATTTGGCGCCAGGCACACGTGAGCGCGCGCTGCGGGAGCTGGTAGGACGGGATGGCGGCGACCGCCGGCGTTTCATGGGCGCCCGATCTGGGGTTGTCGGCATGCACACCCTGCCTACCTGGGCCGTCAGCCCGGTTCGGGCTTCCAACGATGCGGACAGGCCGCACGACAACCCTGAGATTGCGGTTGACCTCGGCACACCAGACGAACTGCGTTGGATCGACCGGGCGCTGGCCTCGATGCAGCGGCAGTACCCTCTTCGGGCGCTCATCGTCCGGACCGAGTTCACCGTGTCCGCCAGTCAGGCGGTGAAGGCTCACATGGTGGCGGACCAGTACGGTGGGACGCTCTCGATCTGGCAGTACCGCCGGGAGCTGCAGCGCGGGGTAGACTTTATGGGCGGCAGGATCGCCGCTTAGAGGGTGACGCCATGACTGATTTCAACTGGATTGAAGAAGACGTCCCGGAGGAAAAGTGGACTCTCAGGGGCGGTGAATACTTCGTCCGCATGGATATGGAATTGTTTATGAAACGCAGTGGAAGCTATGACTTTTCCGTGTTGGCGGAGGACTTCCAGCGCTGGCAAGAGTCGCGGCCATCCCGGATGCATGCGATGAGGATATCCATCCCTGGCGAGCCGGGTCGAGTTGAGATAGTCCGCGAAATTCCTTGACAAGTTGCACATCAAGATGCCCTAATTCTGTAACTGTCAAGAATTGTCCCTGAAGCCCTGGCCAAAAGCCGGGGCTTCTGCGTTCTTAGCCCCCGACACCGATTGACCACCGCGCGACCAGGCCTGAACACCTCGCCGCGAGGCGACACGGGCCGGCACCAACACTCCAGGGCGGAGAGAGGCTGGGTCCATGACCCCGGCCATGGTGCCTATCCAGCGGTGGTGATCGGCCTTCTACGCCCGCAGCCCCCCGGACCAACCACGAACCTTCGAAGAGACCGGTCGAGGGGCGGGCACCCAACAGCAGCTTGGAGAAGTGGCATCTCGCCGGGCCCATAACCCGGAGGTCCCCCCGTTCGAGTCGGGCAGCTGCTACCAACCAACGGAGACACCATGGTGAGCACCGAGACAGTCGCGGCCGCCATGGGCGCCGGCAAGTACGCCCAGGCGCTGGAGGAGGTCTGCATCCGCTTCGGCATCGTGTCGGCGCTGGAGAAGGCCCACTTCTTGGCGCACATGTCGGTGGAGTCGCAAGGCTTCACCCGTGTCCGGGAGAACCTGGGCTACACGGCGCAGCGCCTGCTGGAGGTGTTCCCCGGTCGCAATGGCCTGAAGACGCTGGGCCAGGCGAAGATCATTGTCGCGAAAGGCCGCGACGGCATCGCCGAGGCGATCTACGGCGGCGCGTGGGGCGCACGGAAGCTCGGCAATACGCAGCCCGGGGACGGTGCGCGGTTCGCTGGCAGGAGCTTGATCCACCTGACTGGCCGCGAAAACGTCACCGCCTACTCGCACGCCATGTACGGCGACGCCCGCCTGGTCAGGGATCCGTCCATGTTGGAGCGACTTCCTGATGCGGCATTGGCTGCCGGGTGGTACTGGGTGTGGCGCGGCTGCGGCGAGCCGGCGCGGCGTGACGACATCGTGGGAAGCACCGAGAAGGTCAACGGCGGCCTGAACGGCTTGGCCGACCGGGCGATCAAGCTGGCGCAGGCCAAGAAGCTGTTCGGCATCGCATGACCGCCGCAAAGAAGAAGCCGCGGCTGTCGCCGGTCAGCCAGCTGCAGGGCGTGCTGGTGGTGCTGGAGAGTCGGAAGGCAAAGAACCCGACCGCTGAACTGCTGACCGCCATCCGCGAGATGGTGAGCGACGCGCTGGCGGTGCTACAGGAGCCGGACCCGACCAAACAGCGGATTGCCTTCGTGCTGCTGGCGGTCCAGCAGTCAACACAGGTCGCGATCAAAGAGGTGCGCGGCAAGCGTCTCACCCGGGTGACCGTCACAGACCAGCCCCTGTACCACTGGGCGCTGGAGGAAATCCACGCACTGGCAGGTGCCGCATGACCTTCGCAACTCGAAACGTCGGCGCGGCCCGGGTGGGCATTGCCGTCCTGGTGCTGTTCCTCCTCGGCATGGCCATGGCCGCGCTCATCGCGGTGGCCATCCCGCCCGAAAACAAGGATTCATTCGGCATGTTGATCGGCGGGTTGAACAACGCCACCGGCATGGTGATCGGCTACTTCTTCGGCATGACCCGCAGGGGTTCTGGAGCCTGATATGTACGGCGGAGATGGCAATTGGTTCATCGGCGGCATCGTTCTGGCGATGATTGCCGGCGCGGCCTTGATGGGCATCCTCTTCTGGCTGGTCCCTCTGCTGTGGGGCCTGATCAAGCCCTGGCTACACATGGTGACCGGATGAACCGGGCAGCCATCGCGGTACTAGCGTTCATCGTCTGGTCTGCCGCTGCTTTCGGCGCCGGATGGGCATGGCGCGGCGATCGCGCCGAGGGCGTCGAAGCACAGCAGCACGCCAGGACCAGTGCCGCCCAAGTACAGCAGGTCAACCAGGTGCGCGGCACCGAACACAAGCAGGCCGACACCATGGCCGCCATTGGAGCGAAGCATGAAGAAGACCGTGCCGCGGCCCCGGCCGTCGCTGATTCTGTTGTGGCTGACTTGCGTGCTGGCGATCTCCGGCTGCGCGATGGGTGGGCAGGCTGCGAAACCCAGCGTCTGTCCGACGCTGCCGCCGCCGCCATCGAACGTGATGCGGCCGCCCAGCGCCGAGCAGACTTTGCGGGGGCTGTTGTTCGAGCCGGCCACGACGCCGACGACCAGCTCAGCGCCTGCCAAGCCGTGATCAGCGCTGATAGAGGCGTACAAGCACCTATGGCAATGGAAAACCAATGGGGTTTTGCTCGATGAGTCGCAGGACCGTGTTGATGTTCGACGATTCAATGATGCCCGTATCGCTGCGAAGCATAAAAGGCAATTCTGCGTCCTCATCATAGATTGGCTCAGGAACATATCTGAAGCCGGTAACCACGCTGCACACCTTCAACTCACTACCACCTTGCGGTCTAAACACGACCGGCCCTCCCGAAAAGCCTGGGTTGTTGTGACCATCCAGAAAAATGGTCTCAAATCCGTTGGCAGTAACCATTGCAGAGACTATTCCCTTCTTCACGAAGGGAAGCGGGTATCCGCCATTCAACTCCTCTGGAACATCGGCGCGCCATCCATGGGGATACCCAAGGAAGTAAACGTCTTGGCTCCAAACCATGTGGGCTGCGGTGGGTTCCATTGAAAGAGGGTGACAAATCTGACAATGGGGAGAAAAGACGGCAACGTCAGCCGCTTCGTTTCGTCCGACCAACTCGGGCAGGAGTGGGACCCACCCGCCTGCATGCCATATGCTAATGGTCTGGCCAGGCGCCCACTGTTCCAGCAGGTGATTTGCAGTAACGAGATACTGGCGTCGATCAACGTCGATTGCAAAAATGGTTCCGACATTCTCACCGATTCTCAGTTGGCGGATGCGGTGGTAGACGTTCGAAGTAATCATCGTGGCGGGCCATATAAGGTGGACCTGCGCAGATTAGCCGAAAATCAGAAGATCTCTTCCGACAGCGAACCATGAAGCCTAACCGACTGGGAAAGAAGCCAGCTCCCACACGGGAGCGGCCCAAGACGGCGTGCGGCGGATTGTCTCCAAAACAGCAGCGCTTCGTTCACGAATACCTGAAGGACCAGAACGGCACGCAAGCCGCCATCCGTACGGGATATAGCGAAAAGACCGCCAAGCAACAGGGCTCGCGACTGCTTACGTATCCAGACGTCCAAGCCGCGGTCCGCGCCGGGCAGAGGAGGGTGGCCACACAGGCGGAGGTGACGGTGGCCAGCCTCATGGCGGAGTTGGAGCAGGCCAGGAAGCTGGCGCTCAAGGAAAAACAGGTCAGCGCCGCAGTGACCGCGACCATGGGCAAGGGGAAGCTGGCCGGCCTGCTGATCGAGAAGCGCCAGCACTCCGGTGCGGTTGGCACCTACAACCTGAAAGACCTATCGGACAATGACCTCGACCGCCTTGAACAGATCCTCGGTCCGCTTGCCGACGTTGGCGGAGATCCGGGCGGAGCGGGCGAGGAGGGCAGCTGAGCGCGAGCGGGAGCGTATTTCCGAGAACGTAGAGGGCATCCGGGCAAGATCGCAGACGCTGGAGGGCTTCATCCTCGAGCACTGGCATATCTTGGAGCCGGCCAGGCCGTTGAAGTTTGGCTGGGCGCTGCGGGCGATGTGCAGGCATCTGGAGGCGGTCACCGAGGGCCATATCCAGTTCCTGTTGATGACCGTGCCGCCCGGCATGATGAAGTCGCTGCTGCTGGTGTTCTGGACGGCGTGGGAATGGGGCCCGGTTGGCCGCCCGGACCTACAGATGCTGGCCACTTCCTACAGCCAGCCCAACGTGCTGCGCGACAACCTGAAGCTGCGGCGGCTCATCGAGAGCGACCAGTACCAGGCCGCGTGGCCGATGAAGCTTCGCGGTGACCAGAACGCGAAAGGGAAGTTCGAGAACACGGGTAACGGCTTCAGCGAGGCCAGGCCTTTCAGCTCCATGACCGGTGGCCGCGGCGACCGGGTGAAGGTGGACGACCCGCATTCGACCGAGACCGCCGAGAGCGACGCCGAGCGCAAGACCGCCGTCCGGATCTTCCGTGAGGGCATTACCGACCGACTGAACGACATCACCTCCTCGGCGATGGTGATCATCATGCAGCGCCTGCACCAGCAGGACGTTGCAGCGGTGGCGCTGGAGCTGGACCTGGGCTTCGTCCACCTGAATCTGCCAATGGAGTTCGAAGCAGAGCGGGTCGACAAGGACGGCAAGAAAACCGGCGGCCCGTGCCGCACCTACGTGAACGGTGAGCTTTTCTTCGAGGACCCGCGCACCGAAGACGGCCAGCTCCTGTTTCCAGAGCGCTTCCCGCGCGCCGAGGTCGACAGGCTCAAGCGTGCGAAAGGCAGCTACGCATACGCCGGTCAGTACCAGCAGCGGCCAACGCCGCGCGATGGCGGCCGGTTCAAGCGGGAGTGGTTCGAAGTGGTCGAGGCCGCGCCAGCGATCGCGTCGGCCCGAAAGGTCCGGCGGTGGGACTTCGCTGCCACCGACCCGAAGGAGAAAACCAGTAGCGATCCGGACTACACCGTCGGACTGCTCTTAGGCGAATTCGCCGGCACGTACTACGTGCTCGACGTGGTGCGCGACCAGGTGTCGCCCGCCGGCGTGGAGCGGATGCTGAAGAACACCGCAGTGCAGGACGGCAAGGGCATCAAGGTTCGTATCCCGCAGGATCCTGGCGCTGCAGGCAAGAGCAACGCCGCGCACCAGGTGAAGCTGCTGGCAGGCTGGGACGTCAAGGCGGTGCTGGAATCCGGATCCAAGGAGGTCCGGGCAACCCCGGTCGAGGCTCAAGCCGAAGCCGGAAACATCAAGCTGGTGAAGGGGCCGTGGGTCGCAGCGTTCTTGGACGAGATCGCCGAGTTCCCGAACGCCAAACATGATGACCAGGTGGACGGGCTCTCGGGCGCGTTCGCCGAGCTCGTCACCGGCAGCACCTACAACCTGGGGAACGCTCTCTGATGGGCAAGCTCGCACAAATCAAGGACGGGCTGGTCAACCTGGTTGCCAACCTGGGCACGCCTCGCGACAAGGCGGCGTCCTCGTTCTACGGCCTGCCGCTCCTGACGGACGCAGACGCAAACAATGCCTACCGCGGCACCTGGCTGGCGCGGAAGGTCATCGATATCCCTGCAATGGACAGCTGCCGCAAGTGGCGCGGGTGGAGCGCTGACCAGGCCGAGATCTCCGCCATCGAGGCAGAGGAGAAGCGACTCGGCCTCCAGCAGAAGATGCTGGAAGCGCTCACGCGCGCACGTCTCGCCGGCGGTGCTGCTCTCTACATCGGTACGGGGCAGTCCGACCCGCTGAATCCCCTGAACCCGGAATCGGTGGGCAAGGGCGGCATCAAGCACATCAACGTGCTGTCCAAGCGGGTGCTGCAGGCGGGGGAGCTGGACCGTGACCCGGAATCGCCAGGCTACGGCCGGCCCGCCTACTACAACCTCAGCAGTGGCACTGCCGGTCAGCTCCGAATCCATCCAAGCCGGCTTGTGATCCTGCAAGGCGCCACGAAGCCGGATCCGGAGCTCGACACTGGTGACGGGTGGGGCGATTCGGTGCTGCTGGCGATCAGCAGAGCCATCAAGGACGCCGACAGCACGGCCGGCAACATCGCTTCACTGGTGTTTGAAGCGAAGGTCGACGTGATCAAGATCCCGAACTTCATGTCGATGCTGTCCGATCCGGCATACGAAGCGCAGATGCTGAGCAGGATGCAGCTGGCCATGATGGCCAAGGGCATCAACGGCGCGCTGCTGCTGGATGCCGAGGAGTCTTACGAACAGAAGCAGGCACAGTTCGGCGGCCTCACCGACCTGCTGATGGCCTTCATGCAGCTGACCGCCGGCGCCTCGGATATCCCGATGACCCGGCTGCTCGGCCAGTCGCCCGGCGGCATGAATGCCAGCGGCGAAAGCGATTTGCGCAATTACTACGACCGGATCAGCTCCAGCCAGGAGCTGGTGCTGGCGCCGGCGCTGCAGGTGCTTGATGAGTGCCTGATCCGTTCGGCGCTGGGAAGCCGGCCGAAGGAGGTGTTCTACAACTGGCGCAGCCTGTGGCAGACCACTGACACCGAGCGCGCCGCCATCGGCAAGACCACGGCTGACACCATCAAGACCATCGCCGACACCCGCCTCATTCCCGACGACGTGATGTCGGTGGTGGCGGTCAACATGCTCACCGAGGCTGGCGTCGCGCCAGGCTTGGAAGCGGAGATGCTGGAGTACGGCCAGGCCAACCCCGATGGCGAGAGCGATGAGATCGACGAGGAAGAGAGCGCGGCGACGGCAACGGCAACCGTGGTCGACGCTCAGCCTCGGTCCCTGTACGTAAGCCGTAAGGTGATCAACACGGACGAAATCGAGGCTTGGGCGCGCGGTCAGGGAATCACGCATCTGGTCGACGACCTGCACGTGACCGTCGCCTATTCGCGCCAGGCCTTCGACTGGATCAAGGCAGGCAACGCGAGCGACTGGGGCAACGACGGGAAGGACCGGGTGGTGATACCGGAAGGTGGCCCGCGCGCCGTCGAGCCGCTGGGCGGCATGTCGGCGGTGATCCTGTTCGCTTCGTCAGCGCTGTCGTGGCGGCACGAAAGCATCATCCGCGCCGGCGGTTCGCACGACTACCCGGAATTCACCCCGCACATCAGCCTCACCAAGGCTCCCGTCGACCTGCTGAAGGTCGAGCCGTACCGCGGCCGCATCGTGCTGGGCCCGGAAATCTTCGAAGAGATCCGAGAGGACTGACCCCATGTACCTAATCGATCACGTCTCGGTGTCGGCGCCTCGCCGCACCGTGGACGGCTACCTTGTGGCCGATGCATACGTGGCGCGGACCGGCATCCAGACCTACCTGGGAGAGGAGCTGGGCCGGCCTGACCTGTTGAACGTGCGGGTCTACCGGCCACCGGAGGAGGTGTTCTCCGATGCAACGATGCGCAGCTTCGCGCACCGGCCGATGACCAACGACCACCCGCCGGAACAGGTGAACGCGCAGAACTGGAAGAAGTATGCCGTTGGCCAGACCGGCGACGAGGTCGTACACGACAAGAACCGCGTGCGTGTTCCGCTGGTTCTGATGGATCAGGACGCGATCGCGGACTACGAGGCCGGCAAGCGCGAGCTGTCGCAGGGGTATTCCTCAGAGATCGATTGGACCGATGGGGTGACGCCGGAAGGTGAACCCTACGACGCGGTCCAGCGAAACATTCGCAACAACCATCTGGCCCTTGTCCAGCGCGGCAGGGCCGGCTCTCAGTTTCGCATCGGGGATGGGCGCACCCCCGGTGCTCCGGATCCAAGCGCCCATCCACAACCCCAGGAGAACCACATGAGCGACAAGACCATCTTGGTCGATGGGCTTTCCGTCGTCACCAACGACGCCGGCGCCCAGGCCATCAGCAAGCTGCAGCAGCAGCTGAAGGATGCGCAGACCGCCGCGGGCACCGCTGATGCCGCGCACCAGACCGCCATCGCCGCAAAGGACGCAGCCATCGCCAAGCTCGAAGCCGAGCGCGACGACCTGAAGGCCAAGGTGTTGAGCGACGCCGATCTGGACAATCGCGTGCGGGAGCGCGGCGACCTGATCGGCAAGGCCAAGGCCATCCATGACACCGACTACAGCGGCAAGTCGGACCCCGAAGTCCGCAAGATCGCCGTAGTCGCCAAGCTTGGCGACGCCGCAGTGGCTGGCAAGCCCGACGCCTATATCGAAGCCCGCTTCGACATCCTGGCCGACGGCGCAACGCCCCGCGATCCGGTCGTCGTTGCCCTCGGCGACCGGGCTATCCATCGCCAGCCCGTCCAGGACCATGGCTATGCCGCGTCCGTGGCCAGCCTGGACTACCGCACCGCCAATCAGAAGGAGGCCTAAGCCATGGCATTGCAGACCACCTATCCGGACACCCCGCCGGCAGCCATCCTCGGCGCGCAGGCGACCATGCTGCCGGCCACGATCATCTCCCGCGACGTCGAAACCGCTCCTGGCATCGGCTTCGGCCGCGCTGTCGCTCAAGGCACTGCGGACAAGGGCATCGTCCTGGCTGGCACCGGCGCGCTGAAGCTCGTCGGCATCACCCTGTTGGACCGTTCTGCCGTCGGCAGCGCAGGCGTCCCGGACAGCTTCGCGCAGCGCACCTCCGCCCGTGTGATTACCAAGGGCGACGTGTGGGTGACCGCTGCCGTGGCGGTCAAGGCCGGCGACCCGGTGTACGTCACCGGCACCGGCACGTTCACCAACGTGGACACCGGCAACACCGCCTTTGCAGGCGCCCGCTGGGACACCAGCACCACCGCCGCCGGTCAGCTGGCCGTCGTCCGTCTCGGCTAAGGAGCCAACCCCATGAATGGAGCAATCCCCCTCTTCGACGCCCAGGCAGCACTGGGCTTCGTCGTCGCCCAGACCTCGATCATCGAGCCGGGCGTTTACAGGACCGTCTATCCGTCGGTCCAGTACCGCGACCTGGTTCCGGTCGACACCTCCGGTAGCGAGTTCGCCACCTCGGTGACCTACTACTCGTCCGACCAGTACGGCAAGGCTGGCTGGATCAACGGCAACGCCGATGACGTCCCCAAGGCCGGCATCACCCGCGCTCAGCATCAGACCGGCGTGCACACCGCAGGTATCGGATACGGTTTCGGCTGGGAAGAGGTCGGCCGTGCTCAGCTGCTGGGCATCAGCCTGCAGTCGGACGATGCCGCCGCAGCGCGCCAGGCTTCGGAGGAGATGGTCGACCGCGTCGCTCTGCTCGGTGATGACACCAAGGGCTTCACCGGCCTGTTCAATGCCGCTGGTGTCACCCCGGTGGCGGCTCCGACCGGCAGTTGGGACGCCAGCACGGACACGCAACTCATCGTCAGCACCCTCAATCAAGCGCTGATCAACGTGTTCAATGGCACCAACACCGCCTCGATGGCCGACACCCTGCTGATGCCGTGGTCGAAGTACCAGCTCATCGCCACCCGAAAGATGAGCGACAACAGCGACATGACCGTCCTGCAGTGGTTCTTGGCCAACAACATCTACACCGTCCAGTTTGGCCGGCCGCTCACCGTGCGCGGCCAGCGTGGCCTGGATACGGCGGGTGTCGGTGGCACCACGCGCCTGGTGGCGTATCGCAAGGATGCTCAGGTTCTGAAGATGCACATGCCGATGCCGCACCGCTTCCTGCCTGCCTGGCAGAGCGGCCCGCTGCGCTGGGATATCCCGGGCGTCATGCGCCTCGGTGGCCTGGACGTTCGCCTGCCGAAGGAAGTCGTCTACCTGGACGGCATCTGATTGCAACGGCCCCGGCCATGTGCCGGGGCCCCACTGGAGCGAAGCATGAAGATCACCAATCACCACAAGGGCCCCATCGGCCTGCCCAACGGCACTGTGCTGCCGCCTGGCGTGCCCACGCCCGTTGCGTCCTGGGACAGCGTCAAGAACAACGCGGTCGTCAAGGGCTGGCTGGACGGGAAAATCATCTCCGTCGGCGGCGCCTCCGCGGCCACTTCGCCGCCGCCGGCTGCACCTTCCCTGCTCGGGTCGGACCTTCTGCCCTCGCACGTGCTGCTGGTCGACGACACCACGGTTCCGCTGGGGCACATCGTCCAGCACGCGCATTCGGCATCGGGACTGTCCGTCGAGGACTGGAACAACCTGGACAGCGATGCCCGTGAGGCGCTGCTGGCCGCATCGGTGCAGCAGCTGACGATTGATGCCGAAGCCAAGAAGGGCGAGGGCACCACCAGCATCCCAACCACCACCGGTACCCAGAAGCCGGATGCCGCGGCGGACAAGGATGCATTGATCGCCCGCGCGAAGGCGCTCGGCATCGCCGCCAAGGCAACCTGGGGCGTTCCGAAGCTGCAGGAAGCCATTGCGGCCGCCGAAGCCAAGAAGGGCGAGGGCTGACCATGTACGGCACGCTGGAAGGCGCGGACAGCTATCACCAGGCGCGCGGCAACGCGGCCTGGGCAGCGGGCAGTGATGAGGCCCGCACCGGCGCGCTGGTCCGCGCCACGGACTACGTCGATGGCCGGCACCGGGTGCTGCTGGCATCCGGCCGCTGGTCGTCGATGTTCCCTGGCGTGCGTACTGCCGGGCGGGGCCAACCCAACGAATGGCCCCGCACCGGTGCTTCGGATTACGACGGCGACCCAATCCAGCCCGACGAGATTCCGGAAGAGGTGGAGCGGGCCACGTATGAGGCGGCGCTGCGCGAGCTGGCCAGCCCTGGCAGCCTGTCGCCGGACTTCATCTCCAGCGAGGCGGTCACCCGAGAAAAGGTCGGTCCCATCGAGGTGACCTATGCCGATGCGGCGGCGGCTGGCCAGTTGCCGAATCGACCGGTGATTCCAGCGATTGATGAGATCTTGGCGCCGCTGCTGCGCACCCCTGCGGTCGGCCCGGCGGTGCGCGTCGTATGAGCCGTTTCTACAACCGCATGCAGGCCACCGCCGAGCGGCTGATTGCGCGCTACGGGTACGCCACCCAGCTCGAACGGGACGGAGCGCCTACTGGGCCGCCCCACAACCCGCAGCCTGGCCCTTCCACGCACCACGATTGCAAGGTGGTCGAGATCGAGTACAGCCTGACCGACCGCGACGCCACGCTGGTGCTGCAGGGCGACAAGCTGGGTCTGATCTCTACGGCGGTCGACATCGCGCCCAGCAAGGATGATCGGATCATGCTGGGAGGGGAGACGTTCCACTTCATCGACCTGCAGCCACTCTCGCCAGGTGGCCAGGTTCTGCTCTACGAATTCCACGCCCGCCGCTGATGGACTACCTCACCCCACGCGAGCTGGAGTTGCTGGCGCGTCGCCTGGAGCCGGCTATCCGCCGATCCTTTGAGCAGGCTGTCGCGGGCATGCGGAACCAAGCACAGGTCGATCATCTGGCAGAGCTGCTGCGCGCTGGCCAGGTCGACAGGGTGCTGGAAGCGTTGGGCTTCGATTCGGAAGCTTTCTCGCCGATGGCGGAATCGGTGCGGCAGGCCTTCGTCGCTGGTGGCGATGCAGGCATCAAGGAGCTACCGCGGCTCTCGATGCGGCAGCAGGTTCGCGGGGGCTACAACCCCGCCGTCGAGACGCCGACGCTTCGGTTCCGGTTCGACCTGCGAAACCGCGGCGCTGAGGGCTGGTTGCAGGAGAACTCGTCGCGCCTGATCGTTGGGATCGTGGAGGACCAGCGGCAGATGGTGAGGCAGCACCTGGTGCGCGGAATGGCTGCCGGACAGAATCCGCGCCAGAGCGCGCTCGAGCTCGTCGGCCGGGTAGGCGAAACCGGACGTCGCGCCGGCGGGGTGGTGGGCCTGACTTCACAGCAGGCGCAGTACGTTGCAAACGTGCGGCAGCAGCTGGCCAGCGGCGATCCCACGCAGATGGCGGCGTACTTCGACCGGCAGCGCCGGGACAAGCGCCTCGACGGTATCGTCAAGCGCGCGATCGCGGGCAGCAAGCCGGTGGCGGCGGCGGACATCGAGAAGATTGCCGGCCGCTACGCCGACCGGCTGCTGTCGCTGCGCGGCGAGATGATCGCGAGGACCGAATCGCTGACGGCCATGAACGCCGGCCGCGATGAGGCTTACCGGCAGCAGATTGAATCGGGCCGTTTGGCCCCTGAGAACGTCACCTGCGGCTGGTCTGCCACCGGTGATGACCGCACGCGGCATAGCCACAAGGCGATGAACGGCCAGAAGCGGCGGTTCGGTGAGCCGTTCCAAACGCCAAGCGGTGCGCTGATGAGGTTCCCGGGCGACACCGCGCTCGGGGCGCCGGCGGAAGAAACCATCGGCTGCCGGTGCACGAAGACCTACCGGGTGGACATGGCAGCGGAGGTGCAGCGTGGCCAATAAGTTTGGCAGCCAAGTCCGTGCCTTCGCCGAGAAGGCCAAGGGCATGCAGTTAGCGGTGTTCCGCGAATCATCGCAGCGGCTCATGGAGGAGGCCAACACGCCGGAGAGTATGGGAGGCCGCATGCCAGTGGACACCGGGTTCCTGCGTAACTCGGTTGCGGCTTCCCTGGAGGGCATGCCCACCGGTGGCGCGACGGATCCGCCGCTGGTGTTTGCAAGCATGGACTTGGGCCAGACGGTATGGGCCGGGTGGACCGCGAAATACGCCATGCGCATGGAGCACGGGTTCTACGGCGAGGACAGCAAGGGCAGGACCTACGCGCAGGCCGGCAAGGGCTTTGCCAGGGCGGCGGCGCAGCGCTGGGATTTCATCGTGGCCGAGGTCACCGCCGAGATCAGGGGCCGTATGCGATGAACGACACCGAGATCTACGACGCCTTCACGAAGCTGGTCACCGCATTCGCGGCGGCGCAGGGACTGCCTTGCTCGTACCCCGGAATCGGGTTCACCCCGCCGACCGGCAAGGATGCCAGGTGGTTGGAGCTCCAGTGGTTCCCCAACCGGACCCAGAACTACGGCCTGGCCGACGACGGCCCGTCCCTGATGCAGGGGTTCGGCCAGCTGGCAGCCTGCTACCGGCCGGGGAAGGGGATCATGGTGGGCACGCCCATCACGGACGCCATCATCGTCGCGTTTGCCAAGGGCACCCGCTTCGCCGGCATGGCTGTCTACGAGCGGCCGTCCACCAGCAGCATCATTCAGGACCCGGAGCGGGTAATGCACCCGGTCACCATCCGGTGGAGGGGTTTCGTTTCGGGGTAGACTCCGGCCCATGAGTCCCAAGACGCCCAACCTGCACCTGGTGCGAAGCGATGGCCCCCTCAGCGAGGGAGCGTTGAAAGAGCTGCGCGATTCCGTCGACCGCATGAAGGCCTCTCGCAGCTTGATGTACGAGTTCAACAAAGAGCAGGCCATCTGGGTCCGCAATGAGTATGAGGAGTATCTGCGGGCCGGGTTTAAGCCAGCTGAGGCACTGAAGCTGGTGGCCGCTAAGCTTAGTCCTGGAAGCAAGTAAAGTACCGGCGTGGCGGATACGGCGTGGACGATAGGGTGGAGCATCTTCAGCTTTGTTGCAGGAGCATTCGTCTCTCACCAAGCGGCGGTGTTTCGGGACAAGCGTAAAGAGTTCAACGAGGCTGCACGCCCGTTTCAGGACTGGATTGCAATTCACCTTTCGCGAAACGAGGGATACGACCCAGCGCCGGGGCCAGCAGAAAGGTTGGCGCTGGGGGAACGGCTCAGTGAGGAAGATAGTCTGCAGTTCCTCCAGCTCCTGCACATCATCGAACTTGAATACAAGAAGGCAAAGCGCGTTTCTCTCTCTGGACGGGTGCTGCAAGACAGGTCAGTTCGCGCGTACACCGCACTACGAATGCTGCAGAGCCTGACAAGGCTTAGGTGACACCAACAGGCCCGCTAACAGCGGGCTTTTTCTTTTCTACCGACCCCGCCCCGTGGCGGGTTTTTTTACGCCCATCGCGAGGAGACCACGGCTATGGCCGCTGAAGCAAAGACCAACGCAGGTTCCAAGTTGTTCATCTGCGTGACCCCCCAGAACGAAGATCTCACGCAGACCGAGTTCGCCGCCCTTGCCTATGTCCAGGTGAAGAAGGTCGGCAGCGTCGGTGAGCGAGGCATCAACACCAACATCGTCACCTACGACACCTGGGACACGCTGGTGGCCCTGAAGGGCAAGGGCATCACCAATGCCGGTGACCCGCCGGTGGAAGTGGCCGAGGATCTGACCGACCCGGGCCAGATCGCCATGCGTGCCGCTGGTGCGCCCGACGTCCCGGACGCCTACGCCTTCAAGGTCGAGCGTGCGGACGGCTCCATCGAGTACCTGCGCGGTTTGGTGGCCGGCCCGAACACCCCGGGCGGCCGCAACGAGGACTTCGTGCTCAACACCTACGTCCTGGGCCTCAACCAGCCCCCGCTCGTGGTGCCGGCTCCCGTCACCCCGTAACCGAATACCGGCGGGGTAGGGCGCGCGCCTGAAAGGCTGCCTGATCCGACAGCTTCCCCGCCGGTTCCTTCTCGGATCGCAACAAGGATCACGACATGACCGAACTGACCAACATCGTGGCGGCAGAACGCCGTCTGGAAATCCTGCACCCGGCCACCGACGAACCCGTGGGCCTGGTGCTCATCCTGCTGCCCGACAGCCACCCGCAGGTGAAGGCCGCTTCCCGCAAGTCGCTCAACGAGCGCATGGGCCACCGCGGCAAGGTGACGGCCGAGCAGCTGGAGGCCGTGCGCTTGTCGATGCTGGCCGCGTCGATCAGTGGCTGGGAGTGGAAGGGGGAGCTGACCTTCCATGGCGAGAAGCCCGCGTTCGACCAGCAGACCCTCAAGACCCTGCTGAAGGAGCTGCCGTGGGTGGGCGAACAGGCCGATGCAGCGCTGAACGACCGTCCGGCTTTCTTTCGCGGATCTGGTGAAGCAGGCGGCTGAGGCCACCTACATCGCCGTCCGCTACGACATGGCGGATGAGAACGGCGAAACCCGGCGTCAGCGCAACGAGCGCTTCGAGACCAAATCGCCAGAGCTGGACGTCCCGGACGCGATTACCCACGTCTGGGACTGGTTCTGGCAGCTCTCCGGCCGCCGACACAGCGGTCCGGAGGCGTTGACATTTGCTGACGTAGGCGAATGGAGTCGCCTGCTGCAGATCGACCTCCTGCCAGAGGAGGTGCAGATGCTCCTGGCGATGGATGACCAGTACCTCCGCGCGGTGCGCGAAGACCAGAAAGCCGCGCGTGAGCGGGCACAGCAGCAGTAGAACAGGAGCCCCTGATGGATATCGCCGAGCTTGGCTACAAGGTCGACAGTAGTGGCCTGGTCGAAGGTACGAAGGCACTGGACGAGAACGCGGCGGCCGCTGAACGCGCCGGTGGGGCTGCTGATCGTCTGGACCGGGACTACCAGGCGCTGGCAAGGACGGTTGAGCGCTCCTCCAGCGTCCTTGGTGACCGTCTCGGCGGCGCCCTCGACCGTATCGGCACCGGCACGGGCGCGGTCATTGGGGAGCTGCAGACGCTCAATCGGACCAATGCGGAGATCCTGGCATCGCTGGGCGCTCTGGACGGGAAGCTGGCCAGCACCGCCGGGCAGGTGCAGGCCTACGGTGCCGCCGGCGCCGCAGCAGCCGCATCGACGGCCCAGGTGGCCACTGCCAGCCAGCAGTTGGAGCAGCAGCTGAGCCAGCAGGAAGCCCGCTACAAAGCGGTGGCACAGCAGGCGATGGCATGGACGCAGAGTAACCAGGCGGCGAACCTGTCGGAACGTGCCTTGGCTGAGGCTGCCCGCGACGCTGCGCTGGGCATTGACCACAAGGCGCGTGCCATGGCGTCTGCAGGCAGCGAGCAGGAGCGGCTGGCCGCCCGTGCAAAGGCACTGCAGGAGGCTGAGGCCCGGACAGCGAACGAGCAGCGGCAGGCAGCTGCGGCGGCAGAGGCGCAGAAGATCAACCTGCAGCAGCTGCTGGGGCAGATCGACCCGACCGTGGCGGCGCTGAACCGGCTCGCCGCCATGGAGGACCGCTTGGAGCGGGCCCACAAGGCCGGCCTGGTCAACGCAAGCGTGTTCGACCAGTACCAGACCAAGATCGAGGGCATGCGCACCTCCGTGCTCAATGCGACCAATGCGCAGAACGGCATGGGCATTTCCGCGCGGCAGCTGCAGAACAACCTGCGGATGGTGCCGATGCAGGTCACTGACATCACCACCAGCCTGATCAGCGGGCAGCCGGCATGGATGGTGGCCATCCAGCAGGGTGGGCAGCTGAAGGACCAGTTTGGCGGCATCGGCCCGGCTGCCCGGGCCGTGGGCGGCTACGTGATCGGCCTGGTGAACCCGCTGACCATCGCTGCAGCTGCCCTGACGGCCATGGCGCTCGCGGCCAAACAGAGCCAAGACGAGCTTTTCCAGTTCCAGAAGCAGCTCATCCTGAGCGGGCAGGGTGCGGTGATCGGGGTCGATGGCTTCGAGGCGCTGGCCGCCAGCATCGACCGCCTGGACGGCGTGTCGCGCGGCGGTGCGGTCACCGCGCTGACCGAGACCGCGAAGGCTGGCCGCTTCGCCGGCGAGCAGTTCGAGCTGGTGGCAGCTGCTGCTGCGCGAATGGAGGCGTCCTCCGGCCGCGCCGCATCAGCCACCGTCAGCGCATTCCAATCCATCGCCAAGGAACCGGTGGAAGGCCTGCTGAAGCTCAACGATGCGGAGCGCTTCCTGACCGCTGCACAGCTGGCGCGCATCACCGCGCTGGAGGAAGAGGGCCGCACCCAGCAGGCCGCCAACGAGGCAATCCAGCTCTACGCGACGCACCTCGATGAGGTGGCCAACCGCACAGAGGCGGTGATGCCCGGCATGTCGAAGTGGTGGCGAGACCTGAAGGACGATATCGGCGGCGCCTGGAGCGCCATCGGCAACGTCACCGGTGCCATCACCGACCTGGCCAAGGAGTGGGGCATCCTCGCCCGCCTGCCGCGTCTCAGCGACATGCTGGGGCTGGGAGCGGTCGGCGGCACCTTGGTCAAGAACCTCGGCCTGCCGTCGCTTACAGAAGCCCTCAACGGGCTTTCGACCCGCATGCGCGGTATGCCCCGGATGCCCACGCCCATCGATGAGGGCGGTGCACTGGAGCCGCAGACGGCCCGCGAGCTCGCAGCAGCCAGCCAGGAGCGCGCCACGGCCGAGCAGTCGGCATCCGAGGCCATCAATGCCCAGATTGCCGGGCTCGATCGCGCCACGGCCAAGGAAGCTGCCCGCCTCAAGATCATTGCCCAGTACAACCGGCTCGCCGACAACGACGTCCGGCACTTCGATGGGTCCATGCAGCGGTTGATCGCGAAGGCCCAGGCAGACGTGGACAAGACCTTCAACCGCCGGGAGGGCGTAGGAAAGCGGAACGCGGACGATACCGCCGCCCAGACCATGCTCGCGAACGCCCAGCGGCAGATCGAGGCCAACAAGCAGCTGGTCGACACCGGGGTCAAGGTGACGGAGAGCGAACGCTTGGCCGCCAAGATCAAGCAGGAGCTGGACGACAAGACCAACACCATGACGGCCTCCACCCGGGCGCTGCTGGTGGCCGAGCGCGAGCAGTTGCTGACCTCCGGCAAGAAGGCCGCCGCCTATCAGAAGGAGCGGGAGGCCACTGAGGCGCTGGCCAGGCAGCAGGCCATCCTCAACCAGGCAAGCAGCAACCGCGACCGTGCCAACGAGCTGGACCTGATGGGCATGGGCAAGGGCGGCGATGCGGTGGCGATGCTGCGCCGGCAGCTGGACATCCAGCGGGAGTACCAGGACGAGCTTAAGCGCCTCGGCAGCCGTGACGTGGCCAAGGACAAGGAGACCTGGGACCTGATGGCTGCCAATGCAGCTTCCTTCCGGGATCAGGAGCTGGCCAAGGAAAGGGTGTTCCAGGAAGCGCGGTTGGCCATGCTGGGCGATTGGCGTGCCGGCGCACAGCGGGCATGGGAGGACTATGCCTTCGCAGCCAACAACGCCATGGAGAACGCCAGCAGCCTGATGAACACCGCGCTGTCGGGGTGGGAGGACGCATGGGTGCAGTTCGCCAAGACCGGCAAGCTGTCGTTCAAGGATCTGGCCAACTCCATCGTTGCTGACCTGGCACGCATCGCTGCAAAGCAGGCCGCCGTGGGCATCATCAACGCGGTGGCCTCGGCGTGGGGCGGTGGCGGCGGAACGAGCATGTCCACCTATGGTGCACAGAGCTTCGGGAACAACACCGGCTGGCTCAATGAGGGCGTGAACTTCGGCGGCGGCCGAGCGATGGGCGGTCCGGTGCGCGGCTCGACGCTGTACGAAGTGGGTGAGGGTGGCCGGCCTGAGCTCTTTGACGACGGCAGCGGCCGTACCTACCTCATCCCTGGCAACGACGGTCGCGTCATACCTGCGGCGCCTGCAGCGAGTGCCGGCGCATCCGCCGGCGGCGCCGCTGCGGTGCACGTCCAGGTGATCGTCAACAGCGACGGAACCACCGAGACGAACGGGGACACCTCGCTCATGCAGCAGTTCGGGCAGGAACTTGGCCGATTCGTGGAGAGCAAGTACCGCGAGCTGCAGTTGAAGGACATGCGCCCGGGCGGAGCGCTCCACATGGCGGGGGCACGCCGATGACGGACACCTTCATCTGGAAGCCGACCAGCAGCGGCGCGGCGACAGCGAATGCGGCTGTGCGCAAGGCGGCATTCGGCGATGGCTACACCCAGCGGGCGCCGGAAGGCATCAACCCACGCAGCCGCAGCTACCAACTCACCTTCACAGGTCCAAAAGCGCGCATCGACCAGATCGTCGACTTCCTCGACGCGCACGCGGGCCGATCCTTCTTCTGGACAGGTCCTCGCGGCACTGCGCTCTACAGCTGCGACACCCACACCGAACCACTTCCCAACGGGCTGACGCATACCGTCACCGCCACGTTCGAACAGACATTTCAGCCGTAAGGAGCGCCAATGGCACGCCAAGTAATCGACACAACTACAAACAATGGAGCGTATATCGGCGACCCTGCGGTAGTGGCTTTCGGCAAAGTCAACGAAAACTTCGCTGACCTCTACGACCTGCAGAGCCGGCGGTCGGGTAAGAACAGGCTGATCAACGGATCCATGCTCATCTGGCAGCGGCAGATTTCGTTCTCGCTTCCTTCCAACGGCGCTATGTATACGGCTGACCGCTGGGTTTTCAACGCCGGGGCAGGTGTGAGTGTGAACGTGTCGCGCGCTTCCTTGAGCCTGGGCGAGGTCGATCAGTTCCCTCTGGCAATGGCTGTCGGTGTTAGCGCTGTCGGTGGCGGCGTAAACATGCGTCAGCCCATCGAACTGGTAAACACGCTTGCGGGCAAAACTGCGAAGCTGTCGTTCTGGGCACGCGGCAACTTTGCGGGGTTGGCGCTCGGCGCTCGCATCACGCAGGTGTTCGGATCAGGTGGAAGTGCAAATGTTGGAGCTGCCGGTGGCGGCGTTGTGGCAATGACGACCGGTTGGTATCGCTACACTCTCGATTTCCAAATTCCCAGCGTGGTAGGGAAAGTTGCAGGTGGCAATAACGCGTTGCAGGTGATTTTCGATTTCAACAGCCCTGGCACCTATTTCATAACTGGTGTGCAGCTTGAAGAAGGTGGAATTGCCAGTGACTTCGACTACGTGCCATACGCCGACGAACTGGCGCGTTGCATGCGTTTCTATGAAAAGAGCTATGACGGCAGCATCTACCCTGGCGCTGCATCCGCCTTTGGGCGTCGTGGAGAATTCATCGGCATCAATCCGCGCAATGCGGCGAATTCGCTATCTGTAGGCTTCATGGTTCCGAAGCGGCAGACGCCGAGCATCGCGGTGTACGCATCGGAAAACGGTCAAGCAAACGCTGTATCGCAGGCAAGCGGTACGGCAGTCGCGATCAACGGTGTTTCCGCCACGGGTTTGACGGGATTTCAGGTGACCTACACGAATGGGTCGGGCCAGTATGGCGGTTCGTTCCACTACACAGCTGACGCGGAGTTCTAACATGTATCGAGAGACCAGTGACCCCGACATCCTATTCTGTGTGGAGACCAATGCGTGGATCCCACGCGGGCACCGGGACTGGCCCGAAGAGTGGCTGCTGACCAACGCGCCCGCCCCGGCTCCGCCTCCCTACGAGCTGCACAGCCCCCAGCACTACGCAGCAATCCGGGAGGCTGCATGGAAATGGATGACGGCTTACGTGCAGGAACGGCGATATGACTCAGTGGAGAGCTGCTGCAGCTACGCCAACAGCACTGTGTCGCGCTATCGGGCCGAGGCCATGGCCATGATCGAGTGGCGCGACGACATCAATCAAGCTCTCGAAACGCTGGTCGTGGCTCCGCCTGACGGCATCGAAACGTGGGAACAGGTCAGGGAAATTCTCCCGCAGCCCGAGCAGTACGCCTGGCCCGCGCAGGTCGAGCTGCCCCTTGGCGTTGAGGCTGGTGTGCCCCTGGAATGATCACCGCAGACGCACAACAGCTCGAACCGGGTGGGCGCATCACCGTGTATGAGCTCGACGCAAGCAGCTTCGGCGCCGACCAACTTTTCTTTCACCAGCACCTGCAGTCCGGGGTGATCTGGTGGCAGGGCCAGGAATACGGGGCCTGGCCGATCGAGGCCACCGGCTTCGAGCGCACCAGTGACCAGCCGCCGAGTCCTCGGCTCCGGGTTGGCAACGTCGATGGCCGCATCGGTGCGTTGTGCCTGATGTTCGATGACCTGGTGGGTGCGAGGATCATCCGCCGGCAGACACTGGTGAAGTACCTGGACTCGGCCAACTTCGCCGATGGCAACCCGACCGCCGACCCCAACGAGCACTTCCAGGACGAGATCTGGTTCATCGAGCGCAAAGCGTCCGAGGACTTCGAAACCGTCGAGTTCGAGCTGACGACGGCAATCGACCTCAACGGTGAGCAGCTTCCCGGCCGTCAGATCGTCGCAGGTAACTGCGGCTGGATCATCCGCGGCGGCTATCGCGGGCCGTACTGCGGGTACAACGGCCCGGCCGTGGCCGATGCAGACGACAATCCAACGGTTGATCCGTCGCGCGATCAGTGCGGCGGACGGCTGAAGAGCTGCAAGCTTCGTTTCGGCGAGAACAACCCGCTGCCCTATGGCGGGTTCCCAGCGGCCGGTCTTCTGCGCACGTAGTACGATTTCCCACGGTGGTGAATACGCAGGCTGATGCGTTACTGACCGCAGCGTCATGAAGGAACCGGGAGTCCTTCAATGCCGGGATCAGCTCCGGCCACCGCCACCTATCACCCGAGGCCCGCCATGTGCGGGCCTTTTCTATGGGCGAAGCAATGGAACAGACGACCCTTCAGGCGATTCAGGCACACGCCATCGCCGAATATCCGCGCGAGTGCTGCGGACTTGTCGTAGCCACAGAGGAAGGCGAGCTGTACGTCGCCTGCCGCAACGCGGCGGAGAACGCGAGCGAGCACTTCCGGCTGCCCGGTGAGGACTACGCGGCAGCGGAAGATCTCGGAGAAGTCCTGGCGCTGGTGCACAGCCACCCGAACGCTGCGGCAACGCCGTCCGATGCAGACCGCGTGATGTGCGAGGGCAGCGGCCTGACCTGGCACATCGTAAGCGTGGGCCAGGTGGTCGGCTCGGAGCCGGAGTGCCACGACCTGCAGACCATCCGGCCCTGCGGCTATCTCGCCCCGCTGGTGGGTCGTCAGTTCGCCCATGGTGTTCTCGACTGCTACAGCTTGGTCGAGGACTTCTATGCCTGGAACCTTGGCATCCGCCTGGGGCGGTACGACCGGGAGGACAGATGGTGGGAGAAGGGCCAGGACCTTTACAGCATCGAGCGGCTGAAGGCAGAAGGCTTCCAGCCGGTTACCGGCGACCCCCTGCGGGGCGACATGATCCTGATGGAGATCCGGTCGCCTGTCCCCAACCACGCCGGCATCTATCTCGGCGACGGCCAGATGCTGCACCACATGGACGGCCGGCTGTCCGAGCGCGTGCCTTATGGCGGCATGTGGGCCGAGCGTACCCGGTACATCGTGCGCCACCGCGAGGTTCGCCATGACTGAGCAGCTGCGCACCGTTCGCCTGTATGGCGTCTTGGGCTCCCGCTTCGGGCGAGAGTTCCGTTTGGCAGTGAATAGCCCACGCGAGGCGGCCTATGCGCTGAGCGTGATGGTGCCTGGCTTTAGGACGTTCATGCGGGAGGCGAAGGCCAAGGGGATCCAGTTCGCGGTGTTCGTGGGCAAGAAGAACCTGTCCGAGGACCAGCTCAAAGATCCGCCTGGCAAAGAAGACATCCGCATCGCCCCCGTTTTGGTCGGCTCGAAGCGCGGCGGAATCTTGCAGACGGTCCTGGGCATCGTGCTGATCGTCGTAGGCGTCTACACCGGCTTCCAGCCGGCCACGCAGCTTGGTGTGAGCCTCGTCGTGGGCGGCGTAGTGCAGATGCTCTCGCCGCAGCCAAAAGGATTGGGCGCGCAGGACAGCGTCGAGAACCGGCCGAGCTACAGCATGAACGGCACGGTCAACACGCAGGCACAAGGCAACCCCGTGCCGCTTGCCTACGGCGGTGATGACGAGAAGGGAATGATGGTCGGCTCGGCCGTGATCAGTGGCGGCATCTTGGCCGAGGACCAGCTATGAACCTTCCGGTCGTGTACCAGCATCCCGGGACCGAGCTGGCGCTGATCAGGGCTGGCCAAGATCTGGTGGGTGCTGGCGGGAAGAGCGGCGGCGGGGCGCGCACCCCTGTCGAGTCTCCCGACAGCCTTCACTCGATAGCGCGTGCCCGGATCCTGGACTTAGTCAGTGAGGGTGAGATTCGTGGCTTGGTCGCCGGGAACCAATCGATCTACCTCGACCAGGTGCCAATCCAGAACGCCGATGGCAGCTTCAACTTTGAGGGCGTCCGAGTAGAGACCCGGTCCGGCACGCAGGACCAGGAGCATATCGCGGGCTTCCCGTCCGTTGAGAACGAGCAGCCAGTCAACGTGGAGCTGCGGAGCGACAGTCCGGTCGTGCGCGGCGCTACCGGCTCAGAGCTGTCTGCCCTCCGAGTGCGCTTCGGGTTGCCCGCTCTGCAGCAGATTAACAGCGAGAACGGGGATACCAACGGTTACACGGTCAGCTACGCCATCGACCTTTCCACCGACGGCGGACCCTACGGCACGGTCCTGACCAACGCCTTCAGCGGCAAGACGACAACCCAGTACGAGCGAAGCCACCGCGTGGACCTTCCTGCCGGCTTGCAGTGGCAGATCCGTGTTCGACGGCTAACCCCGGACTCAAGCAGTGGCCTGATTACCGACCGGGTCAACGTGCTCTCGCTAACCGAGGTCATCGACGCCAAGCTGCGCTATCCCAACTGCGCGCTGGCCGCCATTGAGGTGGATGCGAGTCAGTTCCAGAACGTCCCAACGCGCTCATATCGAATCTGGGGTCGAATTGTCCGCGTCCCGGCCAACTACGACCCCCTGACGCGCGTCTACGCCACAACCGGGCCCGGCACCACCAACGGGGCTTGGGACGGCACGTTCAAGTCCGCGTGGACCAACAACCCCGTATGGCCGTTTTTCGACATCGTGACCAACGACCGATTCGGTCTCGGTAACCGGATCCCGCTGGACTGGGTGAACAAGTGGCGGCTTTACCAGATTGCCCAGTACTGCGACCAGCTGGTGAGCGACGGGCAGGGCGGGCAGGAGCCGCGCTTCACCTGCAGCCTGTACTTGCAGACGCGATCCGACGCCTACCGCGTGCTTCAGGACATGGCCTCGATCTTCCGTGGCATCAGCTTCTACGCAGCGGGGCAGGTCATGGCATCGGCGGACATGCCTGCGGATCCGGTCGCAACCTTCTCCCAGGCGAACGTGGTAGGCGGCCGATTCGTCTACGAGGGAAGCACCAGGAAGATGCGGCACACCGTCGCGCTGGTGTCTTGGACGGATCCGGACGACTTCGGTCGGCAGAAGGTTGAACCAGTTCCGTACCTGCCCGGTATTCAGCGCTACGGCATCCAGCAGACCGAAGTCACCGCCTTGGGCTGCCATTCTCGGTCGCAGGCGGTACGCATCGGGAACCACATCCTCTATACCGAGAATTTGGAGACGGAAACGGTGTCCTTCGGCGTGGGGCTGGATGCTCTGATCTGCATGCCCGGAGACATCATCCAGATTGCGGACCCCAACCGAGCCGGCCGCCGCAACGCCGGGCGCATCCGGAGCGCAGGTGCAGACACCGTCGTGGTCGACAAGATGACCGAGGGCGTTTCACCTGGCGACACCCTGCGCGTGACACTACCCACAGGCCGCACGGAAGCGCGCACCGTAGAAGCCGTGAATGGGTCCACGATCACGGCCACCGCTCCTTTCTCCACAGTTCCGGTGGCGCAGTCGATCTGGGCGGTGGAAAGTTCTGAGCTTGCGCTGCAGCAGTTCCGCGTCCTCGGGGTCGCCGAGAATCCCGTCAACGGCGAGGAAGGGCTCACCTACCGGATCACGGCCCTCAAGCATGTTCCAGGCAAGTTCGCGGCAATCGATGACGGCACGCGCCTGGAGCAGCCGCCGATCAGCATCGTGCCTCCGAGCGTCCAGCCGCCACCGACCAACGTCGTCCTGACGTCGCATGTGGTCATCGATCAGGGCATTGCAACCCCGGTACTTACCATCGCGTGGGACGCGGCAGATAAGGCCATCGCCTACGACGTCGAGTGGCGCAGGGACGACCTGAACTGGGTGCGGACCGAGCGGGTGTCGACCAGCAGCGTGGAAGTGCGCGGGATCTACGCCGGCGCGTATTTGGCTAGAGTGCGAGCAATCAACGCCTTGAATGCCGTTTCCATGCCGGCCATGAGCGCGCTGACGACGATCCAGGGCAAGACCGATCCGCCGCCGGCGCTGAGCTCCCTGACGACCGCAAGCCAGGTGTTTGCTATCGCGTTGAGTTGGGCGTTCCCGGCGGGTGCGACGGATACACAGCGCACGGAGATCTGGTACGGGCCTACGCCAGATCGGGAGGGACCGGCAACCGTCAAGCTGGGCGACTTCGCCTACCCCCAGAATCGGCACCAGATCAACGGGCTTGCAGCCGGAGCGCGGTTCTATTTCTGGGGCCGGTTGGTCGACCGGAGCGGCAACGTGGGGCCATGGTATCCCGCTGGCGCGGGCGTGATGGGGGAGGCCAGTACCGACCAGACCGAGTACGACGAGTACTTCTCCGGGAAGATCTCGGAGAGCGCGCTAGGCCAAGATCTTCTTGAGAAAATCGACTCGATCGATCAGATAGTGCCGCTTGTGTGGGACCCCGACGCAACGTACCAGCCCGGCCAGACAGTCATCCACGAAGGAAAAATATGGTCTTGGCAGGGGGCCGAGCCGGGGAACGAGGAACCCCCGGGCACGAGCTGGCTGGACGTCGGTGTTGCGATCAGCGAAGCCGGCGCGTTGGTCGGGCGGGTAGACCAGATAGAGCTGGATATCACCAACATCGATGGCCAGGTGACCGCGCAGGGCCAGAAGCTTGACGGCCTGTTTGTCCAGCTCGATGTCAATGCTGCTGGCGACACGGACTGGGGCGCAGGCGATGCGGACATCTATGCAGGGACGATCACCATCCAGTCGGTGATTGCTTCCGGCGACCTTGCTCAAGCCAAGCGCGTGGACCAGGTCAACGCCGGCCTGTCGGGCCTCAGCGCTACGGTGCAGCAGGAATCGCTCGCTCGCGTGACCGGTGACTCCGCACTAGCCCAGAACATCACCACTGTCCAGGCAAGCCTGCAGCAGACCAACTCGGACCTGCAGCAGACGACTGCCTCTGTGTCGCAGGTTTCCCAAGCGGTCGTTACGCTCAATGGAAAGGTGAGCGCCACATACACGATTCGAGCGCAGGTCGCATCGGGTGGGCAAATCTACGTTTCCGGCATGGGTCTCGGCGTTGAACAGCAGCCGGACGGCAGCTACCAGTCCCAAGCGCTTTTCCAGGCCGACCGGTTCGCGGTGATCAACGTCGTCAACGGCAACGTCACGTCGCCCTTCGTGATCCAAGGTGGCCAGACCTTCATCAGCCAGGCGCTCATCGGCACTGGCTGGATCCAAAACGCGATGATCGGCGACGTCATCCAGTCCACGGCAGTGGGTGCAGGCGGGCTGCCACGCTGGAAGCTCGACAAAAACGGCACGCTGACAATGCGAGGGGCAAGCGCCGGCAGCGGCTTCATGGACCTTTCGGACCAGGCAATTCGCTTCTGGAACCCGGCGGGCACCATCGCGATCTGCGAGTTCGGGGAGCTTCTGTAATGGCCCGTGGAATCCGACAGCGCGATCCCAATACTGGGGCCATTCTCGTCGATGTAACGTCCAGGCTTCCGAAGATCATCGGTCGTGTAACGCTTTCGCCAGGTGTGAGCGGATTCGTAGACGTTCCGGTGATGGGGAACAACCCGGCGACGTTCTGGTTCAATGCTGACACCTCGCAGCCGGATTACAACACGTCACCGATCTTCACCTACGACGGCGCCAATAGGATCAGCTGGCAATATGTGTCGCCGAATCCGCTATATCAGCGCGGTGGCGTCCTCGTTTACGGGAGGTACTGAGTATGGTCGCGGGCGTGCGGATCAGGCCGGAAGATGGCTCGTTGATTCAGATCGATCCGACATGGGAATGCCTGGCGATGAAAACGTTGGGTTCCGTGGTGTGTCCTGTCAACGGCTCGACCGGGCGCGGAACGATTACTGTCGGCGGGTGCAACGAGCCGATTCTTGCGGTCAGGTCCAATGGCTCTTTCGTCGGCATTCTGTCGAAAACGCAATCGGGGGCCGCCTTCACTTGGACGCTGGTTACAAGCGTTCCCGGAGCCACGGTCGACTACTGGATATTCGACACGACCGACGTCGCGCAGATGGCCTTCAACACCACCAAGGGCATGCGTTTTCGAAATTCGGCGAACGGCAGGGTGCTGTTCGATTCGCGTTACAAGTACATGCGAATATTGCAGATGATCAACATGGACGCTGGCACCGGATCCGTGGACGTCGCGATACCACTGACCTCGGGCTATGCGGTTGCAATCAGTAATTCAGGCTTCTACACGACGGTAGTCGGCGGTTCGACTACCCCGGGGTTCTGGTTTATCCAACGAGCTGGCTATGTTGCCGGCATCCGGACGAACACGAATGGCACTGTGAGCGTCGGTCTGATCCAGTTGGCCGCAAGCACGCAGGAAGGCCAAGGAACGCCCCCGGCCACCGGCTTGATGGGTAACCGCAACTTGCTCGCTCAGGTGCTGGACTTGCGGAACTACTAGCGCACGGTGCGCGGACGCTTCTGCCGGCCGTCCTGGTACTTCACCGACCAAGGCGTGACGAGGTAGCCGGGGCGCTGCCAGTTGACCTGCGAGAAGTGGTTTTCCCGCACGTCGACGGCGGTGCCGTTCACCAGAACGTAGGGCAGCGCGGTCTTCGGCAGGTCGCAGGTGCTCAAGAAGCCGTCGGTCTTCACCTTGACCAGGTAGGGGCCGCTGCCCTCCACCTGCCCGCAGACGGTAGCCCGGGCGGCCTTCGATGCGTCAACGGCGCGCGGCGCGATCCGCACCACGAATGCGTCCAGGCTCTCGCCTGATTTGGACTGTTCTTCGTACAGGTCCACCGTGCGCCCGTGGATGAGGCCCGTATCGGCAGCCGCGGCGGTGCCGGCGGCGAGGGGAAGGATGGCAGTGATCAGCACTTCGCGCATAACGCTCTCCATGTGAGTTGTTGCGAACAACACCAGATTACTGCCGGAGAACGGGCATCGCCTGTTGGAGAAGCATTCGCATTTCGCCGAGGCGAATGTCAGTCGGTGCCGGATGACCGGCCGGGGATTAGCCAGCGCGCTTGGCAGTTGTCCCCTTCGGTGCGCGCCAGGAACTCCTCAAAGTGGGCGTTGGTGATGACCTGACGGGTGCCGCACTCGCTGCAGTAGAGAATGACGCCGCCGTTGAGAATCTCGAGGTCCGGTGTGTGATTCGCCTCAACGATGTGCTCGCAGTTAAGGCACATGGCTGTCACGGATGTCACTTCGGATAGGGGCCCGCGAGTAAATTTGAAATTGGCCGATACGTGCTTGATTAGGAAAAGGCCGGTATACGGCATTGGTTGGTCCTGTGTAGAACGCGGAGGTGCCAGCCGAGTAGGCCTGTTTCTGAGTTCACTCACGGTGAGAGCGAAGTCGCCTTGGCGTCTGTTCTTCGTCCTGTGATGCGCACTGGAGTCTTTAGCAGTAGGATCTGAACCTGTTCATCAGGCTCAAGGCCGGCACTTGTCCACTGACACACCCACCCACTTGGCGCGGATGATCGGGATGATCGTCGTGACAGAGGCCGCCATCGACACGGCCGTCGAGGCCGTGCGCTACCAAGGGCTTCAGACCGCTGGGGAACTGCTGCAAAGTAGGCTCGAAGAGATGAGGGGCGGGATCATGGCGCGGCTGGACGCGGCCGGCTTGGGAAGCAGCTATCTGCAGGCGGCCCAGGATGCCTTCGACCTTTGTGCGCAAAGGATCTTGGCGGGTGTCGAGGCCGGTGAGCACAGACCTGCTCTTTGGCCGGCTGGCGGAACCGGGTAACGCGGGCCTTGCACAAGATTGCGCCCTTCAAACGTTGCCAAGTCAGGCATATACTGGGCCTCCCGCCCCCGCCCAAAAAAATGGATGAGAGAATAGGGGTCTCGCATGTCGCTTCAAGCAGTCGCTTATGCAAGCCTGGCGGTGCCACGCCTGAGCACTTCGGAATTGGACCAACTTGTCCAAGCGGCGTCTTTGCACAACCGCCTAGCCGGCGTCTCCGGTCTGCTGCTCTTTGATGGATCACGCTTCCTTCAGTACATCGAAGGGCCGGACAGCGGGATCGCCGTCGTCTATTCCCGCATCCTGGCTTCTCGCTTCCACACGGACGTGATCGAGCTTGCCCGCAGTCGCGTAGGGGAACGCCGCATGCCGTATTGGGCTATGCGCTGGCTCCCGACCGATAAAGCTAGATTCAATGAGGCCGCTTTCAGCGACTGGACTAGCCTCGTGCCTCGGGGGAAGCCGGGGAGTCGAGCCGCTAAAAAGGGCATCGATCACCTCGCTGAGCTTGCCGCGCCTCATCTCTCCTGTCCCGGGTAGATTCGCAGAGACTTCACACCCGCAGGTGCACATTTTTGGCCGACAACGGGGGAGACGCTCACCCTTCATGGGTGGGGTTTCCATGATGGAAGGACCCGGATATTGCAGGTGACCTGATAGGTCTCAAGTCGGTCGCTCCGCCAAGCAGTCGACTTGAAGACCTTTCAACTTGGGTAGGTTGCAGGCGCAGCAGGAGCTGAAGGCCGATAGCCAGAGTTGCCCAAGAGGGTCGAGGAAATGCGGCGGGGGCCGCTACCTGCATATCCGGGTTGGACTATCAGGTGCCAGGCAGAGATCAAGCTGAGCGCTTAAGCTTTAGGCTCTTGTTGCAGCGGCCTCTGCAATGCAGACTCAGGCCGGGAGTAGTTTCGGAAATCGAAATGGCAACAGAGCAGTCGCCTGAGTCTTTTCACAGTGTCACGTTGTCGGTTTCGGGGAAGTCCTACACGGCCAACATCTGGAGAGGCGGTCCGACGCAATGGCGGCTGCTTTCGGTAAAGATTGAGAGCTCCAGAGAGTTCGAGGTGAGGTTGCCTCCGTTTCTTTCCTGTAGAGCAGCCCTCGAAGAGGCGGAGAAGATCGCGATCAAGGGGGTTGCGGACGAAGGCTTGCCACGTCGCTACGCGAGATTGTAGGCCGCTGGTGAGCGAGGCGCGGACGGGGTGGGGAATGCTGGCTGGGGAAGTTAGAACAGGGGGAGGGCGGAATGCTGATACATGCCATTGCCTATAGCAGCTGGGCCGCTACCGGTCTGAGCCTCGATCAGGTGGGCCAACTCGCCCGGAATGCCGCAGCGAACAACCTGATCATGGACGTCACGGGGGTGCTCCTGACCGACGGGAACCGATTCCTTCAGTACTTGGAGGGGCCCGAAGAAGCGGTAAAGGTCGTCTACAGCCGAATCATCACCGCCCGAAGTCACACCGACATGGTGGAGCTAGGTCGGAGCAAGACCGGGCTCAGGCGATTCCCATCGCGGCCCCTGCATTGGCTTCCGGTGGAACCTGAAGACCTCCGCATCGCGATCGTCAGCGATTGGCGCGGCCTGGGGCATCGGACGGAGGTCGATATGTTTCAGGTTCCTACTGGCATTGACCGAGTCATGCAGCTCGTCGATCCCCTTCTGGGGATTGAGATCCCCGATTTCAGCTCGCCTCTGTGAGGCCCGGCCGCAGGGGTCGCAGGATTTGAGAGCCGGACCCGTAGGATTCCGCGCCATGCTTCCGCCCGATTTCCGCTGGCACTCCGTCGGCACCGCAACCTTCGACCAGCCCAACTCCCTGCTGCTGGACAGCACCGAGGTGCTACGCCTGCACCGGCGCATAAACGATGGCACCTGGTGGATCAGCCTGAACAACCAGCGAGATGACTGGAACCTCCGGAAGCACCGCGACTGCAGCAGCTACGAACAGGGGAAGCTCGGGGCCGAACTCTGGGCCGAGCGGCACCAGGTGCGGCTGCGCGCGGAAGTCGACCAGCGCATGAAGCACCTGCGCATCCGTAAGCCTTTCATGATGCGGTAACTCTGCGGCATTCATCTGCCGTTGCCTTTTGACATTTTCACTCTTACAGCTGGTCCGCCTAGCGGCTTTGCCGGATCCAAGACCCTCTAATATCGACAGGTCGGCAGCTCTTTTGGACTCCACAAGGTGGCCCGGCCCTCGGGCGCTCAACACCTCTGGAAGCGCGCCCGACGCCGAGCGACGAGTGGTCAGGGGCCGGGGCGGTGAATCGCGCCGTCGCGAGGTCACAGGGCTGATAAGCAGGCCATGTGCGGAGCAGCACCCCATGCTGGAAGCGGCCGGCTGCGCGCAGACGCCGGCGACGTAGACTAGGTAAATCAACAACTTGGGTTCGCTGCGAGCCCGAAGGATTCAGGAAATCCCAGCGTAGCGGTCAGCCCCGTTGTGTTTTTATTCATCTTGGGCTAGAACTTCCAAGCGGGATCTCTGTCGTACAATGAGTGTTTGGCGATAGCGATGCACTTAGGAGCGGGGAAAGGGAATGACTAAGAGTCTGGACGGATTTCAGGTCGCAATGTTCTTTAGCCAAGGGAACTCATATGACGTGGAGAAGCTGTGTGAGGCGGCAACCGGCGCGTTGCCAGACTCTACAGAACGTCAGAAGACGGCCGGGGTCACAATCGCGACAATAACGGAAGGGCAGCTGCAGATTCGTTTTGTTCTTAATCCGATTCGGTGCGATATCCACTTCATTGCCCAGCCGTTGCAAGACAGTTCCGGCCCCTTTCCGGTGACGCAGTCGTACGGCGAGGTCTCAGCGATTGCGCTACCTATTGTTCAAAAATCCGCAGACTATCTGGAAAAGCTGCAAAGAATAGGCTTGGTGGTCGCTAGAGTTGAGCGTTGTTCGTCCCCGGCGGCGGCGCTAGCAGCGCTTAAGCGCTCGTTGCCGTTTGAGTTCGGCGCGCCGCCATCCTCGGAAGATGTTGCGGTTCAATACAACGTGCGTCGTGAGGTTATAGCAGGTAGTCACAAGCTGGAGTTAAATCAACTGCACCATAAGTCTATCGGGACCGCACAAATGATTCACGTTGGGCCGGAAGGTGCGAATGTGCAAACGTGGTCTGCCTTCCGCGACTCGCTTGACGTGAATACTACTGGCATGGGGCCTGAGCTGCATGGGGCGCGACTCACTACAGCGATTGGCGCCTTATTTAAAACCATGGATTCTGCGATGGTGGGCTGATGAGCGTTTCTCGTGAGTTCAAACCGATGGCCTTTTGGCTTAGCCAAAAATCAGCGAGCTTGGAAAAGACGTCGCGGGTCTTAGCTGTGGCGAATCGGGTGCTTAACGTGATGAGCAGAGACCCGGACGTAAATCCTAAGTCTTTGTCGATCGCTTCAGCGTTCCTGTGTTCCTTGGAGAGGCGAGGCCTCGGTGCAGCCCCGATCCCCTCTGTGGATGCAGATGGGGATGTCGTCCTCACATGGTCCCATGGCAACCTTCGCGGAAGCGCCATGATCACGGAAACCGGTATTTCCAGCATTGTTAGCGAGGGCAGAGATATAGCCTACCTAACTGAGGAGGTTCCGGTGACTGAGAAGGCGATTGAAGATTCGTCATTTATTACGATGTTGGGAGTGGGTCAAGGATGGCAGCCGAATATCCGAAGTTCATCGCTGACGTGGACTCTGTCTGGCGACAAATTTTCGAGCCAAGAATGCTTGAGGAATACCCTAACGTTTCCGGCGCCTCGTATCCCTCACAGTTCAAATTTGCCGAGAAAAACGGACGTAGAGTCGAGTCCGTCATCTGGGGCGAAGCTTCTAACGTGGAAGCATGTCACGAGCTCGGAGTCCTGAAGGCTGAGCGAGACGCAGCTCTGAAAAAGGAAAAAAAGCCCGATCTTGCCGATGATGAGGTTCCTCGGTACGTTGGGTTCTTCCCTGTTTTGGTGGGCAGGGTTAGAGGTAGCTATCAGGCGGACGACATGTATTGCGAGCCTGGAGTCTTCGAAGTTGAGCATGAGCCTGAGAACGGCGTCTATGCACACTCTCATATCGTTCTTCTCGATGGCTTTCTTGAGCTGATTCGAGTAAGGATGGAAGGTAAGCTGGGCCCGAAGCTTGCTGCCATCTTGGATCAAAAGAAGGCGAGGCAGCATGCAATCAATATGCTCGTCGGGGTGGTCGAACACGCTGGGATGAGCCGCACAGCTTAGCGGCTGTGAGGGAGGGGCGGCACTGATGCACTGGGCTTCGTGCAGTTTGCCGCATTGTCTGGGTTCCATGAGGGCGTCCAGTTCCCTGACGTTTCGAGCGGCTGGGAAGCTCATGCCGCAGCTTGGCCGGGTCGCGGTAGCACGGGAATGCTCGCGCGAAGCCGATCTAAGTAGTCCGCCCATTCCTGCATCATCCGCGTCCGCTCCACCAGATGCGTGGTGCGGTTGTAGGCCCGGCCATTCGGATCCTTGACCGCATGCGCCAGCTGGTGCTCGATGATGTCCGGCCTGTAGGCCAGGACCTCATCCAAGAGCGTCCGCGCGGTCGCCCGGAAGCCGTGGCCGGTGACGGTGTCTTTGTCGAACCCCATGCTGCGCAGAGCCGCCAGCACCGCGACCTCAGACATGGGGCGGGCGTCCGAACGCAGGCCCGGGAACACGTAGGGTCCGGCGTAGTCCGTGGGGAAGGTTGCCTTCAGCGTCTGCAGGATGGCGACGGCCTGGCGTGCCAGCGGCACGATGTGGGGCTGCCGCATCTTCATGCGGCTGGCGGGGATGCTCCAGAGCCCAGCGTCCAGGTCGATCTCGGCCCATTCCGCGGCCCGCAGCTCACCGGGTCGCACGAATACCAGCGGCATCAGCTGCAGCGCAGCCCGGACGACCGGCGTGCCGGTGTAGGCGTGCAGGGCGCGCAGCAACCCTCCCAACTGGACCGGATCCACCACCGCCGCATGGTTCTTCTCCGGCGCGGGCACCAACGCACCGCGCAGGTCTGCCACCGGGTTCCGTTCCGCGCGGTCGGTGGCCACGGCGTATCGCATCACCTGGCCGCAGTTCTGCATTACCCGGTGGGCGGACTCGAATGCCTCGCGCTCTTCCATCTTGCGGGCGATGCCCAGGAAGTCCGACGCGCGCAGCTCAGTCGCCCGTCGGGCCCCGATGGCTGGGAACACGTCGTTCTCGAACCAGGCCTCGACCTTCTTCTTGTAGCCGGGCACCCACTGCCTGCCGCGCAACCACTCCCTCGCGATGACCTCGAAGCTGTCCGGGTCGATGCCGGCCCTTGCCGTCGCGGCCGCCTTCCGCTGAACGCCCGGATCCACCCCGGTGGCCAGCAGTCGACGAGCATCGTCGCGGGACGCACGGGCCATGGCGAGGGTCACGTCAGGATAGAGCCCGATCACCAGCAGCTTTTCCTTGCCGGCGACGCGGTACTTCCAGCGCCAGCTCTTGGCGCCGGCGGTGGTGAGGAACAGGAACAGGCCACCGCCGTCGGTCAGCTTCTGGGGCTTGTCGGACGACTTGGCGCGACGGATCGCGACGTCGGTCAGGGGCATGGGGGTATCGGGTTTGGGAGCGGGGCGGATACCCCAAGATATACCCCCACAGTCGCATGGCCTGCAACGGATACGCCCGGACTGCTCTGGACAAAAAGAAAGCCGAGAGCCCCGTTTTATAAGGATCTCTCGGCTTCTTTGGGTCCTCTCAGACCCTTCGTTGGTGGAGGTGGGCGGAATTGAACCGCCGTCCGAAGGCACTCCATCCCCAGTTCTACATGCTTAGCTCACCGTTTGGTGTCGTCCTGTGGCAGTACGGTGTGCGAAACGCACCCCAGGATCAGCCTGCTTTAGGTTAGGTCGCGACTGACAGGCAGCCATCGCAACCGATTCCATGATAATGACCCTACACCGACGAGCATGGACACAAGTGGGTTCGGGGCTCCGCCTAAGTCGGCAGAAGGTAACTCAAACAGCTTTTAGGCTGCGAGAGCGACCGGAGCGTAGTTGTCGTCGTTGGCAACTAGAAGTTTGCTGCTGGATTAACGAGGAAAGCTGCCCCCTCGGCATGCACCAAGTGACTTCACAACCCCCGTCGAAACCAATGCACCCCCGGTTTCTTCAAGAACTGCAAGGCGTCTGGCGACCCAGACGTTACTTGATGGGACTGATCCTACTCCGATTCAGCTGAACAGTCACCTGAAAACGTCACGGCCTTGTCGGATCTACCGGCCTTCGCGCTGACGCTTGCTGTCGGCCTGGTGCTTGGCCCGGACCTTGCGGTCGTGGTTCTGCGCGTTGCGCTGGGTCATGGCCTGCTTGCGGGCTTCGGGTTCGGCCCGGGCCATCAGGGCCTCGATCCGGGCGACCAGGCGGCGGTGCTCGAGCGAGTCGTAGCTCTGGGCCTCCGAGGCGACGCGCTTGGCGTTGCGCAGGGTGTAGGTCAGCACCTTGAGCAGGGCGGCCGGGTCCATGGCGCGGGCCAGTTCGCCGAAGATGGTCTCGTAGGCGGCGACGTCGGCCTGCAGCGTGGCGATGGAGTCCGCGCTCGGGGCGGTCTCCTGGGGGATTTCCTGGGTCACGCGGTGCTCCGGACAGTTGGGGCGGGTAGGGCAGCCAGGCAGGGCCCGGCTCTACGGATGGGGTGAATCTCAGGCGTCGCGGTTGTGGCGGCGCATGGTGCGCTGCTTTTCGCGGGCCCAGTCGCGGTCCTTTTCGGCGTCGCGCTTGTCGTGGGTCTGCTTGCCCTTGGCCAGCGCCACTTCCAGCTTGATCTTGTTCTTGCTCCAGTACATCGCCGTGGGGACGATGGTGTAGCCGTCACGTTCGACCTTGCCGACCAGCTTGTCGATCTCGCTGCGGTGGAGCAGCAGCTTGCGCTCGCGGCGGTCGTTGGCCACCACGTGGGTGGAGGCCTGGATCAACGGGGTGATCTGGGCGCCGATCAGGAAGATCTCGCCGCTTTTGACGTAGGCGTAGGCGTCGATGATGTTGCCGCGCCCGGCCCGGATCGATTTCACTTCCCAGCCCTGCAGGGCCAGGCCGGCCTCGAAACGGTCCTCGAGGGTGTATTCGTGGCGGGCACGCTTGTTGAGCGCGATGGTTTTGTTGGCCGTCGCGTTCTTTGCTTTATCCTTGCCGCTGTTCTTGCTCATTTACCTATTGTCTCCGATTCGGGCCCCCGCGGTCGATTCGCCAGCCAAGCCTTCGCATGCCAACCATCAAACGTAGTGCCCTGGTCGAACATTCGGCTGCCCGCATGTTCGACCTGGTCAATGATATCGAGGCCTACCCGCACCGCTTCCGGTGGTGCTCGGCGTCGCAGATCCTGGAATCCGGTCCGGACCGGCTGGTGGCGCGGCTGGACCTGGGGTTGGGGTCGTTTTCCACCTGGTTCATGACCGAAAACACCCTGCAGCGCCCGCACCACATCGACATGCAGCTGCGCGATGGCCCGTTCAAGCGCCTGCACGGCCGCTGGGAATTCCATGCGCTGGCCGAAGATGCCTGCAAGGTCACCCTCACCCTGGAGTTCGAACCCAACTCACGCCTGTTGGGGCCGGCGCTGGCACTGGGCTTCCAGGGCCTGGCCGACCGCATGGTCAATGACTTCGTCCGCGTCGCCGACGACCAGGACTGAGCCGTGATCCGGGTGGAAGTGGTGTTGGCCTGGCCCGACCGGGCCGAGTCGCGCCCGTTGGAACTGGCTGAAGGCGCCACCGTAGCCGACGCCATTGCCGCCGCCGCCATCGAGGGCAGCGGGAACTGCCCGGCCGTGGCCGTGCATGGGCTGCTGGCCAAGGCGAGCCAGGTGCTCAACGACGGGGACCGCGTGGAATTGCTGCGGCCCCTGCTCGCGGATCCGAAGGACAACCGGCGCAAGCGGGCCCGCGCGCGCTGATGCCGCGTCGCCACCCGCCCGGTCAATGAAGTGCCGGGCGGTGCGCCGGATCAGCGGCTGCGCTGCTTCTTCTTGTCCTTGGCCAGGTTGCGGCCGAACTGGCGCACCTGGTCCCGGGCCAGCTGGGCATCGTCGTTGGGGAAGTAGTCGCCTTCCCAACGGGTGACCTGGTCGCCTTCGAAGAACACCACGAAGTTCTTCACTTCGGTGCGGCCGAGGCGGTCGAGCCGCTGGCTGGCGGTGTAGTCCCAGCGCTGGGCGTGGAAGGGGTCGTCAATGGAGGGGGTGCCGAGCAGCGCGTTGACCTGCTGCTTGCTCTGGCCCACCTGCAGCTGACCGACGGCCTGCTCCCGGATCAGGTTGCCCTGATAGATGGGTTGCTTATAGATGATGCCGCAGCCCGTGGTGGACAGGGCAACGGCGGCGACCAGCAGGAGATTGCGCATCGGGGAATGGCGTTTTGGGAAATCCAGTCGATGATACACTCCGAACGTGTCGCCGCGACCCAATCCGAGGCAGCTGGCGCTAAATCGCCAATGAACGGAGACTTATGGAAACCCACGACCTGCGCAAAGTTGGCCTGAAGGTGACCCATCCGCGTATGCGGATCCTTGCCCTGCTTGAGCAGCGCGACGCCCAGAAGCACCAGCACCACATGACGGCCGAAGACATCTACCGCCAGCTCCTGGAGCACGGTGACGAGATCGGCCTGGCGACGGTTTACCGCGTGCTGACCCAGTTCGAGGCCGCCGGCCTGGTGCTGAAGCACAATTTCGAAGGCGGCCAGGCCGTTTACGAACTGGACCGGGGCGGCCACCACGACCATATGGTGGATGTGGATTCGGGCAAGATCATCGAGTTCGAAAGCCACGAGATCGAAGAACTTCAGCGCAAGATCGCCGCCGACCACGGCTACGAGCTGGAAGAGCACTCGCTGGTGCTCTACGTGCGCAAGAAAAGGAAGTGACGGCGTAGCCGTCACGGTAGCTACCGACCGTTGGTCGGTAGACCTTTAAAAAAGAACCCGTAAAAAGAACCCGGGCCGCCCCCGGGTTTTTTACTGCCCGAACACCGCCAGGTCCACCGCCTCGGCCATCGCCCGGTTGCCGGCATCGCCCGGGTGCAGGTGGTCGCCGGAGTCGAACGCGGGTGCCAGCCGGGCCGGGTCGGCCGGATCGCGCAGGGCGGCGTCCAGGTCGATCACGGCATCGAACGGGGCCTCCTCGCGCAGCCAGGTATTGAGCTGCTGGCGCAGGGCGTCCTTGTCCGTGGCGTAATAGTCGTCCAGCGGGGTGCCCGGCAGCGCCCCGGCAAACGGGGTAAGGGTGGCGCCGATGATCCGCACGCCGTGGGCATGCGCGCGCTCGACCAGCTGGCGGTAGCCGGCCTGGAGTTCAGCCAGCGACGGTCGCGGCTGGTCGCGGGCGAAGGCGGTGCCGGGCCAGCTGATGTCATTGATGCCGACGAGCACCACCACGCTGGCCACGCCGGGCACGCCCAGCACGTCGCGCTGGAACCGGGCCAGCGCCGAGTCGCCCATCCCGTCACGCAGCAGCCGCCCGCCGGAAATGCCAGCGTTGACCACTGCCATTCCCTGCGCCGCCAGCCGGGCAGCCAGGTGGTCGGTCCAGCGCTGGTCGCGGTCGAGACTGGCGGTGGCGCCGTCGGTGATCGAATCGCCGATCACCACCACGGTGCGCGCCGCGGCCGGCGCCTCCACCTCGATCCCGGTCAGGAACAGCCGCGCGGTGGTGGGGGTGCTGCCGCGCAGCGCAACGCGGCCGGTCTGGTCGCCCGGGGCGATCGCACTGGTCTGGCGCCCATCCCAGTGGAAGGTCTGCAGTGGCGTGGGACCGGCAACGTACACGTCGACCTGCACGGCCTGCTGGGCGGCAATGGGCAGGGCAAGCGGGTCGCTCAGACGGTCCTGGCCGGGCGGGATGTCGGTGCCCGGGTGTCCATCAAAGGACAGCGCGACCGGCGCTGCCCCGGCACTGCCGGCCACGCTGGCTGCGTCGATCCGCAAGGGCGTGGTGCCGTAGGCATTGCTCAAGCGCACGCGCAGCCGTGGCCCGCCCAGGCTGATCCGCGCGGTCTGGCGGAAGGTCTGGTTGTCCAGCACCTGCGGGATACCGGTCGGAAACAGGAAGTCGTCGTCCCAGACCGGCTGCGGGCTGGCCTGCCAGCTCGCAACCCAGTGCGGTGGCGGGGGGGCACCAGACGCGGCGGCGGACGTCGCGGCTGAAATGGTGAGCAGAGTGCCGGTGGCAAAGCGGATCAAGCGGTTCATGCGGGCCATCCCGTGGAAGAGGAGGCCATGGTGCGCGGCGGACCATCTGTGAAATAGACTGGCCATGGACAATCATCTGTGAACTGAATTCATCCCATGCCCACACCCGACATCAATCGCTCCGGCCAGCTGGAGATCTTCGTGCGGGTGATCGAAGCCGGCAGTTTCTCGGCGGCGGCTCGCGCGCTGGACATGAGTCCTTCGGCGGTCAGCAAGCTGGTAGCGCGGCTGGAACAACGGCTGGGCACGCGGCTGCTGCAGCGCTCCACCCGCCAGCTGCAGCTGACCCCGGAAGGCTGCGCGTTCTATGAGCGTGGCCTGCGCGTGCTGGCCGACCTGGACGAGGCCGAGCGCTGCGCCAGCGCGCATGCCGAACCGCGCGGGCGGCTGCGGGTGAACAGCAACGTGCCGTTCGCCCACCATTTCCTGCTGCCGCTGCTGCCGGCCTTCCTGGAGCGGCACCCGCAGGTGGGGGTGGACCTGATGCTGACCGATGAGGTGATCGACCTGCTGGAGCAGCGTACCGATGTGGCGGTACGGGCCGGCCCGTTGAAGAGCTCCAGCCTGGTTGCGCGGCGGCTGGGCAGTACCCGGATGATGATCGTGGCGGCGCCGACATACGCAGCCAGGCATGGACTGCCCGGCGATGCGGCGGCGCTGTTGGCACACAACCGGCTGGATATCGGTCACGCACGGGCACAGACCGGCTGGCCGGTGCGCGAACACGGGCAGGTGCTGACGGTGCCGACCGGCGGCAACGCACGTGCCAGCGATGGCGAGGCGTTGCGGCGGCTGGTGCTGGGCGGCGCGGGCATTGCGCGGCTGGCCGCGTTCCAGGTGCAGGCCGATGTCGCCGCCGGAAGGCTGTTGCCGGTACTGGAACAGGCCAATCCGGGCGACCTGGAAGATGTGCACGCGGTGTTCGTGGGGCAGGGCGGTTACCTGCCCCTGCGGGTGCGGGCGTTCCTGGATTTCCTGGTGGAACAGGTGGACCTGGCCAAGCCGTTGGCGTAACCCGGTCAGGCCATCGGCAGGTACCCACCGTTGGTGGGTACGCCGTCAGGTCTCCTGCAGGAGTTTGCGCGCGGCCGCGCGGGCTTCCTTGCTGACTTCCACGCCGCCAAGCATGCGCGCCAGCTCTTCCTCGCGGGCCTTGGCATCCAGCTTCTCCACCGCGCTCTGGGTCATGCCTTCCACCGGTGCCTTGCTGACCCGGTAATGGGCGTGGCCCTTGGAGGCGACCTGCGGCAGGTGGGTAACGCACAACACCTGCCGTTTCTCGCCGAGCGCGCGCAGCTTCTGGCCGACGATATCGGCCACCGCGCCGCCGATGCCGGAATCGACTTCGTCGAACACCATGGTCGGCACCGCATCCAGGCCCAGTGCGGCCACTTCAATGGCCAGCGAGATGCGTGAGAGTTCGCCGCCCGAGGCCACCTTGCGCAGGGCGCGCGGCGGCTGGCCGGCGTTGGCGGCCACCAGGAATTCAACGCGCTCGGCGCCGTTCGGGTCCGGCCTGGCGGCCGCGTGCGGTTCGATCTCGATCAGGAACTGGCCCCCGCCCATGCCCAGCTCGCCGATCAGCGTGGTGGTGGTCTCCGACAGCGCCTTGGCCGCGGTGGCGCGGCTGGCACTGAGCGTGGCCGCCACGGCCTGCCATTGGGCGGCCGCGCGGTCGATCTCGCCGGCCAGCGCCTGCAGGCGGGTATCGGCACCGCGCAGCTGCTCGACTTCGGCTTCCATCGCATCGCGGTGATCGGCGAGGCCTTCCATCGGCACGCGGTGCTTGCGCGCCAGGTCGTGCAGACGGCCGAGGCGGCGTTCGATGTCCTCGAACTGCTCCGGATCGGCGTCGAGGTCGTCGTGGACCCGGTCGAGCAGGGCCAGCGCTTCGTGCAGCTGGATGACCGCGCTGTCCAGCAGCGCGTCCACCTCGCCCAGGCGGGTGTCGTGTTCGGCCACGCGGGCCAGGTCATGCCGGGTCTGCTGCAGCAGCTGCAGCACGGACACCTCATCGTCGCCATTGAGCCGGGCGGCGGCCACGTCGCAGGCGCTGACCAGCGCCCCGGCGTGGGCCTGGCGGCGGTGGCTGCTGCCCAGGGCGGCGATCGAGGCGGGCTCCAGGTCTTCGCGCTGCAGTTCGCCCAGCTGGTGTTCCAGGAAGCCGATGCGGTCGCTGACATCGCCCTGTCGCGACAGCGACTCGGCTTCGTCGACCAGGGCCTGCCAACGGCCAGCGGCCTGGCGCACCTGGACGCGCTCGGCCTCGTTGCGGGCGTAGGCGTCCAGCAGCGCCAGCTGCGAGGGCCGTGCCAGCAGCGCCTGCTGTTCGTGCTGGCCGTGGATTTCCACCAGCATGCCGGCCAGCTCGGTGAGCTGGGACAGGGTCACCGGGCGGCCGTTGATCCAGGCGCGCGAGCCGCCGTCGGCACGGATGATCCGGCGCAACTGACACTGCTCCTCGTCATCCAGTTCGTTGTCGCGCAGCCATTGCCGGGCCGGGGCGTGTTCGCCCGTCGCGAACTCGGCCGACAGCTCCGCGCGCGCCGCGCCGTGGCGGACCACGCCGCTGTCGGCGCGCAGCCCGGACAGGAAGCCCAAGGCGTCAACCATCAGCGACTTGCCTGCGCCCGTCTCGCCGGAAACCACGGTCATGCCTGCGCCGAATTCCAGTTCGGTGGCGCGGACAACGGCAAAATCCTTGATCGATAGATGTCTGAGCATGGTATTGGGTTCTTGAGCCGCGCAACGCTAGCATGGGTGGGGCAGGCAGTGTTCCTGCCATTATCCAACGTCGCGTCTCACAGGTTGATTCCATGCACCCTTCCGCGCCCCATCTTGCGCCGCGCGCCCGCCATCTGCTGCGGACGCTGATCGCGCGCCACATCCAGCACGGCGAGCCGGTCGGCTCGCAGACGCTGGCGCGGCTGGCCGGGTTGGATGTCAGCCCGGCCACCATCCGCAACATCCTGGGTGACCTGGAAGACCTGGGCCTGCTCAGCTCGGCGCACGTCTCGGCCGGGCGGGTGCCCACCGCGCATGGCTACCGGGTGTTCGTCGACAGTCTGGTCAAGATGCAGCCGCCCGGCGAAAGCGAGCTGAGCCGCCTGCGCAGCGAGCTGTCCACCGGGGCGGGCACCCAGGCGCTGCTCGGCAGTGCCTCGGAGCTGCTGTCGGCGATGAGCCATTTCGTCGGCGTGGTCGGCGCGCCGCGGCGCGAACAGTTCGCGTTCCGCCACATTGATTTCGTGGCGTTGGATGCGCGCCGGGTGCTGGCCATCCTCGTGTTCGCCGACAACGAGGTGCAGAACCGGGTGATCGAGCCCAAGCGCAGCTGGGAGCCGGCCGAACTGGAGAAGGTGGCCAACTACCTCAATGCCCATTGCGCCGGCCGCCCGCTGGCCGAGATCCGCGCCACCCTGCTGGTGGAGCTGCGCCAGGCGCGCACGGAAATGGAGCAGCTGCTGGCGCACAGCGTGGAGCTGGCCGAGCAGGCGATGGCGCCGCCGGCCGACGACATGGTGCTGGCCGGGCAGACACGGCTGATGGGGGTGCAGGACCTGTCCGACCTGGACCGCCTGCGCGAGCTGTTCGACCTGTTCGCCAGCAAGCGCGAGATCCTGCAGCTGCTTGAGCGCACCATCCAGGCCCCGGGCGTGCGCATCTTCATCGGCGAGGAAACCGGGGTGATGCCGCTGGAGAACGTCTCGCTGGTGACCGCCCCGTACTCGGCCGGCGGCCAGGTGCTGGGCGTGCTGGGGGTGATCGGGCCCAAGCGGATGGCCTACGACCGCATGATTCCGCTGGTGGAGGCCACCGCCCAGGTGCTCGGTGCGGCCCTGGATGCCCCGGCCGGCGGCGGATTGTCCCGGGATCGCACCTAAACACGCCCCCAGCTCTTGAATCGGGTCCGGCCGCCCACATTGGGGTGGGTGGAGGCGGAGAGTCACCGCCAAGGATCCGGAAATGAACCAAGATCAGCCTGATATCGCATCCCAGACCCCGGTCGGCGACGCCGCCACGGGCGATACCCTGCAGCAGCAGCTCGATGCCCTGCACAACGAAGTGGCGCTGCTCCGGTCCGAGTCGCTGCGTGAGCGCGCCGACCTGGACAACCAGCGCAAGCGCGTGGCCCGCGACGTTGAACAGGCGCGCCGCTTCGCCAACGAAAAGCTGCTGGGCGAACTGCTGCCGGTGTTCGACAGCCTGGACGCCGGGCTCAATGCCGCCGGCGCCGAACCGAGCCCGCTGCGCGAAGGCCTGGAGCTGACCTACAAGCAGCTGCTCAAGGTCGCGGCCGACAACGGCCTGACCCTGCTGGACCCCACCGGCCAGACCTTCAACCCCGAACACCACCAGGCCATCAGCCAGGTCGACGCCCCCGGCGCGGCGCCGGGCAGCGTGGTCCAGGTGTTCCAGAAGGGCTATCTGCTCAACGATCGCCTGCTGCGGCCGGCCCTGGTCGTGGTCGCCCGGGACTGACCTGAACGCGTTTGGCCGCCATCGGACACAGCGTTCGATGGATGGGTTGAAAGTGTCAGCAGCGCCCCACACATCCCATTCATAACCCGGCAGCTGCCGGATGTTCCCCAAATTTTCAGGAGTCTCCCTCATGGGCAAGATCATTGGTATCGACCTCGGCACCACCAACTCGTGTGTGGCGATCATGGACGGCGGCAAGGCCCGCGTCATCGAAAACGCGGAAGGCGACCGCACCACGCCGTCCATCGTCGCCTACACCAAGGATGGCGAAGTGCTGGTCGGCGCCTCGGCCAAGCGCCAGGCCGTCACCAACCCGAAGAACACCTTCTACGCCGTGAAGCGCCTGATCGGCCGCAAGTTCACCGACGCTGAAGTCCAGAAGGACATCGCGCACGTGCCCTACGGCATCCTGGCCCACGACAACGGCGATGCCTGGGTGCAGACCAGCGATGCCAAGAAGATGGCGCCGCAGGAAATCTCCGCCCGCGTGCTGGAGAAGATGAAGAAGACCGCCGAAGCGTTCCTGGGTGAGACCGTCACCGAGGCCGTGATCACCGTGCCGGCCTACTTCAACGACAGCCAGCGCCAGGCGACCAAGGACGCCGGCCGCATCGCGGGCCTGGAAGTCAAGCGCATCATCAACGAGCCGACCGCTGCTGCCCTGGCCTATGGCCTGGACAAGGGTGACGGCAAGGACCGCAAGATCGTGGTGTACGACCTGGGCGGCGGCACCTTCGACGTGTCGATCATCGAAATCGCCAACGTCGACGGTGAGAAGCAGTTCGAAGTGCTGGCCACCAACGGCGACACCTTCCTGGGCGGCGAAGACTTCGACAACCGCGTCATCGAATACCTGGTGGACGAGTTCAACAAGGACCAGGGCATCGACCTGCGCAAGGATCCGCTCGCCCTGCAGCGCCTGAAGGATGCTGCCGAGCGCGCCAAGATCGAGCTGTCGACCAGCCAGCAGACTGAAGTGAACCTGCCGTACGTCACCGCCGATGCTTCCGGTCCGAAGCACCTGAACATCAAGCTGACCCGCGCCAAGCTGGAAGCGCTGGTGGAAGACCTGATCAAGAAGTCGATCGAGCCGTGCCGCATCGCCCTGAACGATGCCGGCCTGCGTTCGAGCGACATCAGCGAAGTGATCCTGGTCGGCGGCCAGACCCGCATGCCGAAGGTGCAGCAGGCCGTGACCGAGTTCTTCGGCAAGGAACCGCGCAAGGACGTCAACCCGGACGAAGCCGTGGCACTGGGTGCCGCGATCCAGGGCGGCGTGCTTGGCGGCGACGTCAAGGACGTGCTGCTGCTGGACGTGACCCCGCTGTCGCTGGGCATCGAAACCATGGGCGGTGTGTTCACCAAGATCATCGAAAAGAACACCACCATCCCGACCAAGGCCTCGCAGGTGTTCTCCACCGCCGAGGACAACCAGTCGGCCGTGACCGTGCACGTGCTGCAGGGTGAGCGCGAACAGGCCCGCTACAACAAGTCGCTGGCCAAGTTCGACCTCTCCGGCATCGAGCCGGCCCCGCGCGGCCTGCCGCAGGTGGAAGTGTCCTTCGACATCGACGCCAACGGCATCCTGCACGTGTCGGCCAAGGACAAGAAGACCAACAAGGAACAGAAGGTCGAGATCAAGGCCGGTTCGGGTCTGTCCGAGGACGAGATCGCGCGCATGGTCGCCGACGCGGAAGCCAACCGCGAAGAAGACAAGAAGTTCCACGAGCTGGTCCAGGCCCGCAACCAGGCCGACGCACTGATCCACGGTACCCGTACCGCGATCAACGAACACGGCAGCAAGGTCGGTGGCGATGTCATCGGCAAGGTCGAATCGGCCCTGGCCGACTTGGAAACCGCGATGAAGGGTGACGACAAGGCCCAGATCGAAGCCAAGTCGAAGGTGCTGGAAGAAGCCGGCCAGTCGCTGTTCGCTGCATCGGCCGCGGCCGAGCAGGGCGGTGCCGCACCGGGTGCCGATGCCGGCGCCGGCAACAATGGCGGCGCGCACGACGATGTGGTCGACGCCGAGTTCACCGAAGTCAAGGACGACAAGAAGTCCTGATCCGGACACGACGCGGGACGTTGCGCAGGCAACGTCCCGTTGTCATTCCACTGGGTCCTGACCGCCGTACCCCGGTGTGCCGGGGCGCCCGACGAAAGAGCGGACCTGGTTCCGCTCTTCCGCTTTGACGAATCCCGACTTCCGGATACTGATTCACACCATGAGCAAGCGCGATTACTACGAAGTGCTGGGTGTTACCCGCACGGCGACCGAAGAAGAACTGAAGAAGGCCTATCGCCGTTGCGCGATGAAGCACCACCCTGACCGCAACCCCGGCGACAGCGCCGCCGAAGCGGCCTTCAAGGAGTGCAAGGAAGCCTACGAAACCCTGTCCGATGCCAACAAGCGTCGCATGTACGATGCCCACGGCCACGCGGCCTTCGAGCACGGCATGGGCGGTGGCGGCGGCCCGGGTGGCCCGGACATGGGCGACATCTTCGGCGACATCTTCGGCAACATTTTTGGCGGTGCCGGCGGCGGTCCGCGCCAGGCGCGTCGCGGTGCCGACATCGGCTACGTGATGGAGCTGGACCTGGAAGAAGCGGTGCGTGGCATCGAGCGCCGCATCGAGATTCCGACCCTGGCCGAGTGCGACGACTGCCACGGCAGCGGCTCGGACGATGGCAAGGTCGAAACCTGCAGCGTGTGCCGTGGGCAGGGCCAGGTGCGCATCCAGCGTGGCATCTTCGCCATGCAGCAGGCCTGCCATAACTGCAATGGCCGCGGCCAGATCATCCAGAACCCCTGCAAGACCTGCCACGGCAATGGCCGGGTAGAGGAAGACAAGGTGTTGTCGGTCAAGGTGCCCGCGGGCGTCGACACCGGCGACCGCATCCGCCTGGCGGGCGAGGGTGAGGCCGGTCCGGCCGGCACGCCGCCGGGCGACCTGTACGTGGAAGTGCGGGTGCGCGAGCACGCCATCTTCCAGCGCGATGGCGACGACCTGCACTGCGAAGTGCCGATCCGCATCTCGCAGGCCGCGTTGGGCGACACCGTGCGCGTGGCCACCCTGGGCGGCTATGCGGAAATCCGCATCCCGGCCGAAACCCAGACCGGCAAGCTGTTCCGCCTGCGCGGCAAGGGCGTGCGTTCGGTGCGCAGCCGCAGCGAAGGCGACCTGTACTGCCGCGTGGTGGTGGAAACCCCGGTCAACCTGACCGCCGAGCAGCGCAAGCTGCTGGAACAGTTCGAAACCACCTTCACCGGCGAAGAAGCGCGCAAGCACTCGCCGAAGTCGGCGACCTTCATCGATGGTGTGAAGGGCTTCTGGGATCGCATGACCTCGTAAGCGGTTGGTTCCATCGGTAACGAAAACGCCGGGCACGTCCCGGCGTTTTTGTGCCTGCGATTCAGCGGGCAGGTACCGGCCGTTGGTCGGTACGCTCTAAAATGGGCCATGAACGATACCCTCGAAAGCCATCTGGTCCATGGGCGCCGCCAGCGCCCGGACGGTCCGTCGCCGGTCGACGTCATCTCGGTCCAGTCGCAGCTGGTCTACGGACACGCCGGCAACAGCGCGGCGGTGCCGCCGCTGCGTGCGCTGGGCGTGCGCGTGGCCGAAGTGCCGACCACGTTGCTGAGCAATGCGCCTTTCTATCCGACCACGCGCGGCCGCGTGCTGCCGGCCGACTGGTTCGCCGACCTGCTGCTGGGCGCCAGCGAGCGCGGCCTGCCGGCACGCGCGAAGATGCTGGTGTCGGGCTACTTCGGCAGCGTCGGCAATGGCGCGGCGTTCGCCGACTGGCTGGACACGGTGCTGCCGGCGTCGCCGCAGCTGCGCTACTGCCTGGACCCGGTGATCGGCGATACCCACACCGGTCCTTACGTGGAGCCGGGCCTGGAAACCATCTTCGCCGAGCGCCTGCTGCCGCATGCCTGGCTGGTCACCCCGAACGCGTTCGAGCTGGGCCGGCTGACCGGCATGCCCAGCCTGGCCGAGGCCGATGCGATTGCCGCCGCGCAGGCGCTGCTGGCACGCGGGCCGGAATGGGTGCTGGCGCACAGCGTCGGCGGCGACCCGGGTGAGCTGGTCACGCTGGCGGTCAGTCGCGATGCGATCTGGCGCTGGTCCTCGCCGCACCTGCCGGTGGACGTGGCCGGCACCGGCGACGTGCTGATGTCGCTGCTGGTGGCGTTCCTGCTGCGCGGTGAGCGCTTCGAGCAGGCACTGTCGCGGTCGATCTCGGGCGTACACGCCGCGCTGGAGGCCACCCTGGCCAACGACCACGAAGAATTCGACGTGCTGGCCGCCGCACCGGCCGCGCTGGCGCAGCCGCACCGCTTCCGCGCCGAGCGGCTGGCGTGAGCCTGCGCCCGGTTGTCGGCATCGTCGGCAGCGCCGGCGCGTATGGGCGCTGGCTGCGCACGTTCCTCGAGCAGCGCCTGGGGCTTGAGGTGATCGGGCATGATCCGGCCGATCCGCAGTCGGACGATCCCGAAACACTGCTGGAGCGCGCGGACGTGCTGGTGTTCTCCGCGCCGATCCGGCACACGCCCGCCTTGATTGCCGATTACGTGAAGCGTTCGGCCGGCCGCGAAGCCGGCCGGCTGTGGCTGGACGTGACCTCGGTGAAGAGCGAGCCGGTGGCTGCGATGCTGGCTTCGCAGGCCGAAGTGGTGGGGCTGCACCCGATGACCGCACCGCCCAAGGCACCCACGCTGAAAGGCAGGGTGATGGTGGTATGCGAAGCGCGCTTGTCGCACTGGCAGGCGTGGGTAAGCGGGCTGTGCGCGGCGCTGGAAGCCGAGTGCGTGCGCGCCACGCCCGAACACCACGACCAGGTGATGGCGCTGGTGCAGGCCATGGTGCATGCCACCCATCTGGCCCAGGCAGGGGTGCTGCGCGAATACGCGCCGCTGCTCGGGCCGCTGTCGGAACTGATGCCGTACCGGTCGGCTTCATTTGAACTCGATACCGCGATCATCGCGCGCATCCTCTCGCTCAACCCCGCCATCTACGAAGACATCCAGTTCGGCAACCCGCATGTGGCGCCGATGTTGGACCGCCTGCTGGGCCAGTTGCAGGCCCTGCGCAGCCAGGTGGAGCAGGGCGATGATGCCGCGCGCGCCGCGTTCCGTGAGCGGCTGCTGCAGGACAACCGCGAGCACCAGGGCAAGGCGCTGCTGGAGGCGGGCAATTACACCTTCGAACGCGTGGGCTACCTGCTGGCCGACCTGACCGAGCGCAACGCGATCAGCGTGCACCTGCCGGAAGATCGCCCCGGTTCATTGCGTGAGCTGCTGCATGTGTTCGAACGGCATGGGGTCAGCCTGGCCTCCATCCACTCCTCGCGCACGCCAGGCGGCGAGGTGCATTTCCGGATGGGATTCGTGGCTGGCAGTGACCGGGATGCGCTGCAGCGGGCGGCGGTGGAAATTGACGCCAGCGGCGTCGGGCGGGTGCTGCCGCGCTGACAGCCTGTCGCATTCATCCACAGGGGGTGTGGATGAAATGCGGACAAGCATGTGGATAACCGTGCGCAGCCCCCGTGGGGCAACGCTGTCAAGATGGGTGGCGAATAATTGACCAGTCAGATGGTCAGGGTGAGCTCGCCACCGCTGGTCCGGAACACCCGACCCTCACGCACCAGGTGACGGCCATCGGCCAATTCGTAACGGACGTGCGGGTCGGCAGCGGTATCGCCGGCCTCGTCCTTGAATTCGATGACCACATGGTCTTCGCCATTGGCATCGATCGCGGGAAACTGACGGAACGACATCAAACACCTCCTGCAGCAGGTTCATGGGGCGCTGCCACCATGCAACCTGCCGCGTTATCGGTGCGTCATCAATCGATGAACTGCAGCTTGGCCAGTTCAGCGTACAGTCCACCTTCGGCCAGCAGCTCGGCGTGGGTGCCCTGCGCCACGATCCGCCCGTGGTCCATGACCACGATGCGGTCGGCCTTGAGCACCGTGGCCAGCCGGTGCGCGATCACCAGCGTGGTGCGCCCCGCCATCAGCCGCTCCAGCGCCTGCTGCACCGCACGTTCGCTTTGCGCGTCCAGCGCGCTGGTGGCCTCGTCCAGCAGCAGGATCGGCGCGTCCTTGAGGAGCGCGCGCGCGATCGCGATGCGCTGCTGCTGGCCGCCGGACAGGCGCGCACCGCGCTCGCCCAGCTCGCTCAGGTAGCCGTCGGGCAGCGCCTGCAGGAAGTCATCGGCTTCGGCCGCTTCCGCGGCACGCTGCACCTCCTCGTTGCTGGCTTCCAGCCGGCCGTAGCGGATGTTCTCCAGCGCGCTGCTGGCAAACAGCGTGGGCTGCTGCGGCACCAGCGCCATCTGTGCGCGCAGCTGCGCCGGATCGACCCGGCGCACGTCCACGCCATCCACCAGCACGCTGCCGGCGGCAGGATCATGGAAGCGCAGCAGCATCGACAACACCGTGCTCTTGCCAGCGCCCGAGGGCCCGACCAGCGCCACGGTTTCACCCGGGCGCACGTGCAGGTCGAAATGGGCCAGTGCCGCGGTGTCAGGGCGCTGCGGGTAGTGGAAGACCACGTCCTGGAAGCGGATCTCGCCACGCAGCGGGGTGGGCAGCGGCAGCGGGTCGGTCGGTGCGGTGATTTCGATGTCTTCGTGCAGCAGCTCGGCGATGCGCCCCATGCCGCCGGACGCGCGCTGCAGTTCATTCCACACTTCGGCCAGCGCACCGACCGAGCCGCCGCCGATCAGCGCGTACAGCACGAACTGGCCCAGGGTGCCGGCCGTCATCCGGCCGTCGTTGACGTCATGCGCACCCAGCCACAGCACGCCCACGATGGCACCGAACACCAGCACGATGGCGGTGGCCGTCACCAGCGACTGCGCGCCGATGCGGCGCCGCGCGGCGCGGATCGATTCGGCCAGTGCTTCATTGAAACGGTTGCGTTCATACGGTTCGCGCGCGTGCGCCTGCACCGTGCGCACCGCGCCCAGTGTTTCGGCGGCCAGGCTGTTGGCATCGGCGATGCGGTCCTGGCTGGCGCGCGAAATGCCGCGCACGCGCCGCGCCCCGATGACGATCGGCAGCACCGCCAGCGGAATGCCGACCAGCGACCATGCGGCCAGGCGTGGGCTGGTCACGAACAGCATCACCAGGCTGCCGACCACGGTGACGCTGCTGCGCAGCGCGACCGACATGGTGGAACCAATCACGCTGCGCAGCAGCTCGCTGTCGGCGGTCAGCCGCGAGACCAGCTCGCCGCTGCGGCTGCGGTCGTGGAAGCCGGCGCCCAGTGAGATCAGGTGCGCATACAGGCGGCTGCGCAGGTCGGCCACCACCTTCTCGCCCAGCAGCGAAACAAAGAAGAAGCGCGCGGCCGTGGCCAGCCCCAGCACCACCGCCACCAGCAACAGCAGGGCGAACGCGCGGTTGATCTGCCCGTTGCCGCTGAACCCGTGGTCGATCATCAGCTTCACCGCCGGGGGCAGGCTCAGCGTGGCGGTGGAAGAGACGGCAAGCGCCACCAGCCAGGCCGAGAACAGCCCACCGTGCCGGCGCACGAACGGCCACAGCGTGCCCAGGCTGCCAAGGCGGCGCAGCGCCGGTTCCGGTGCGGAAGAGGGTTCAGTCATGGACAAGGCCTGGTTCGGTGCGCGGATGCACGCGGATACGATCACGGGTGGCGTCGCGCAGGCGGGTTTTCAACGGGTCGGCCTGATCGGCGGGAAGGCGGACGTGCAGTTCCACGCCCGAGGCGGTGAACGTTTCGTCCAGTTTTTCGGCCAGGTGCGCTGCCAGGGCGGCATGCAGCGCGCCCAGGTCCTCGAACGCGGCCTGCACGGTCAACTCGGCCAGCGCCACCAGCGGCAGCCGTGGCGCGGTGCGCAGGCACTCGGCGGCAGTGCCGCCATAGGCCCGCACCAGCCCGCCCGCGCCCAGCTTGATGCCGCCGTACCAGCGGATCACCACCACCATGACGCGATCAAAGCCCTGGCCGTCGATCGCCGCCAGGATCGGGCGACCGGCGGTGCCGGCCGGTTCCCCGTCGTCGCTGGACCGGTATTCGTTGCCGTGCCGGTAGGCCCAGCAGTTGTGCGTGGCGTCGGGCACCGCGACCTGCTGCAGGAACGCCAGTGCGTCTTCGGCAGAGCCGATCGGCGCGGCATGCGCGACGAAACGGCTGTGTTTGATTTCCAGGCTGTGGCTGACGGCGGTGGCGAGTGTATCGGGCATCCCCGCCATTCTAGTGGGGGTCGAGCAGCTCGCGCAGATCCTCGGGAATACGCGCTTCCGGATACTGCTGCAGGTAACGCTCCAGGCTGGCCCGCGCGGTATCCAGGTCGCGGTCGTCGCGGCGCTCGCGGATGCGCTTGATCCACTGCCGGCGGGGCAACGCTGCGTCGGCATCCACCGCCACGGTGATCGCGCTGGCCGACAGCGGGCTGTCGCCCGGCGCCGCAGCGGGGGTCGGTGCAGCGCGCCGCATGACACCCGGGGCGCCCTTGGCCTGCGCACGTTCACGTGGTTCGTCGACGCGGCTGCTGGTCACCACCACGCGGTCGAGTGCGGAGGCTTGATCGGCCTGCACGCTGGCATCGGGCGGACTGGACGCTGCCATCGGCGCCGCCATGGGAGCCGGCGGCGCGGGCGCCTCGGCCCGAAGCGCAACCGGCGGTGCGGGCGGCGGCGGCGGCAAGGGCGCTGGCACCGCGTTCGGCGCTGGCGCGGCGCGCGCGGCCCGTGGTTTCGCCGCGGCAGCGGGCGGTGCCGGCTCGGCACTCACCGGCGCGGCGGCTTCAGCCGTGGCTGCGGCAGCGGCGTCTGCACCGGCAGCGGCCGGGTCACCGGAAGGCGCATCCGCAGCAGCTTCCGCAGCCGCGGGTACCGGGGCAGCGGGCGGCGGCGCCTCGGGTTTGAGCTGCCAGGCGATGCCCACCGCGAACACCAGCGATGCCGCCAGGCCGAACACCGCAGGCAGGCGCGAGCGCGGGCGGGTGGCGCTGCGCATCGGGGCGGCGGCCGCGGGGGCATCCGCGGCGGCGGCGGGGCGCACCGCCGCGCGGGCGGCGGCCAGCACCGCCTCGTCCACGGCCGCAGGCGGCGCCGTCGGCGCAGGGCGACCGAGCAGGCGGGCCAGCTCGCGTTCTTCCGGCGTCAGTGGATCAGGGCGGATCATGGGCTCAACTCCGCGCGCAGCTTGTCCATCGCGTAGCGCAGCCGCGATTTGACCGTTTCACGGCCGACACCGGTGATCTGCGCGATCTCCTCCAGGCTCAGTTCCTGCTCCAGCCGCAGCTGCAGCACCGTTCGCTGGTCATCGGGCAGCTGCTCCATGGCCAGCTGCAGCCGGCGCCGCTGTTCGAAATCAGAGAGCTGGCTCTCCGGGGTGCGGGTGTCGCTCATCCGCGCCACACGCTCCTCGGCATCGCCGGGCGCCGTGGGGCGATGGCGTGACGCCCGCCAATGATCATTGAGCCGATTATGGGCAATGCGGAACAGCCAGGTGGTGAAGGCCGCTTCGGGCTGCCAGCCGGCACGCGCCGCGATCACCCGCTGCCACACGTCCTGGAACATTTCGTCGGCCAGCGCCGCATCGCGCAGCTGGCGCAGCAGGAAGCTGTACAGGCGGTTGCGGTGGCGGGCGTACAAGGCCTCGAACGCAGGCAGGTCGCCGCCGGCCCAGGCCAGCATCAGCGATTCATCGGTTGGCAGGGCGGCGGCATCCACGGCGCACAGAGTAAGCGCTGAATGGGCCTGCGCATAGCGGCGCGGAGCGGGGGCTGCAGCGGAAATCACAAGGGTGGACCCGGGCGGAAGACACAGCGAACAACGGCCCAGGGCAGGCAACGGGGTCAAGGGCTTCCATTGCCCCCCGGGGAGCGCGTTATGCTCGGGGTACAGGGGAGGTGCCGGTTCTCCGGTGCCAGAAGAGATGAACATGTTGTCCAGCCAGGTAGTGACGACCTCGGGGCATCCGGACCGTGGCGCGGTGGTGTCCACCGCGCTTGCGCGGACGCTGTGCGCTTTGCTGCCCGAGGGGGCGCAGCTCACCTTGGGCTGGTCCGACGCCGCGCTGGGCGAGGGCTGCATCAGCCACCCGCCGTCGGCCCAACCGGAGCACGCGCTGCTGGAAGCGCTGCTGGGCACGCCGCCAGCGCCGGACACCGCTGCGCTGTACCGCTGGCAGCACCAGGGCGGCGAGCTCGCCATCCGCGTGGCGCTGCCCGACGGCGCCGCGCCCCATGGCGCCTGGTGGGCGGCGGCCCGCACCGGCCTGCAGGACGCTTTGGCGCTGGCCCGGCAACGTGAGCAGATCCGTTCGCTGGAAACGTCAAAGCGGTTGCAGCAGGCGCTGTACGAGATCGCCGACCTGGCCGGTGCCGATCTGGAAATGGCCGAGATGCTGCGGCACTTCCATCGCGTGCTCAATACCCTGATGTACGCGCAGAACTGCTACATCGTCGAGTACGACGATGTACGCCGGCGGATCCGCTTCCTGTATTTCGCCGACCAGCGCGACAGCTTCGTGGCCGATCCCGATCGCAGCTACGAAGAACACGAAATGCCGCGCAGCCTGACCTTCGCGCTGCTGCGCCATGGGCAGCCGCTGAGCGGGCCGTCCAATGAACTGCTGGCGGCGATGAGCGACGAATACGACCCCAGCCGCGGGCCGGAGAGCCTGGACTGGCTGGGCGTGCCGATGCTGCGCGAGGGTCGCGTGTGCGGTGCGATCGTGGTGCAGAGCTACGAACACCGGGTGCGCTACAACGAAGCCGACCGCACGCTGCTGGGCTACGTGGCCCAGCACATCCTCACCGCGATGGACCGGCGCCAGGCGCAGGTGCAGCTGGAGCGCCAGGTGGAGCGACGCACGCTGGAACTGCAGCGGGCCAACCACAGCCTGCAGGACGAGGTGATCGAACGCCGCCGCGCCGAGAAGCTGCAGCTGGCCCTGTTCAACATCGCCGAGATGGCGATGAGCGCTGAAAGCCTGGCCCAGTTCTACGTGCAGGTGCATGGGGTGGTGGGCACGCTGCTCGATGCGCGCAATTTCTACATCGCCCTGGTCGATGAATCCGGCGAAGGCCTGGAGTTCGTCTACTCGGTGGACGAGTACAACCCGGCGCGTGCGCCACGACCGTTCAGCAAGGGCCTTACCGAATACATCGTGCGCAACCGGCAGCCGCTGCTGGCCTCGCGCGAGCACATCGATGCACTGCGCGCGTCGGGCACGGTGAACGAGTTCGGTGCACGTTCGCACTGCTGGCTGGGGGTGCCGCTGCTGAGCGATGACGACGTGGTCGGCGTGATCGTGGTGCAGAGCTATTCGCCGGAGATCAGCTTCACCGCCCACGACCAGCGCCTGCTCACCTTCGTGGCCCAGAACATCGGCAACGGGCTGGCCCGCCAGCGCGACCAGGAGCGCCTGCGCAACGCGCATGCCGAGCTGGAGAAACGGGTGGAGGAACGCACCCGCGAGCTGGCCGACGTCAACGGCAAGCTGCTGGGCCAGATCGGCGAGCGCCTGCGCGCCGAACAGCGGCTCACCCACCAGGCGCTGCATGACGCGCTGACCGGGTTGCCGAACCGCGCGCACCTGCTGGACCGGCTGGAAGATGCCATTGCCCGCGCACGTTCGCGCGACGGCTTGCGCTTTGCCGTGCTGTTCCTGGACCTGGACCGATTCAAGCTGGTCAACGACAGCATCGGCCACGCCGCCGGCGACCAGATGCTGGTGGAAGTGGCCAAGCGCATCGTCTCGATGGTGGGAAGCGATGACGTGGTCGCGCGGCTGGGCGGCGACGAATTCGCGATCCTGCTCGAATGCGAGCAGGGGCTGGCCTCGGCGCGCGAGTTCTCGCAGCGGATGCTGATGGCCCTGGAAGAATCGATGTGGGTGCAGGGCCGCGAGCTGTTCCCCTCCGGCAGCCTGGGCATCGCGATGTGGAGCCCACGCTACCGCAACGGCGAGGAAATGGTGCGCGACGCCGATGCGGCGATGTACCGGGCCAAGGCCCAGGGCAAGGACCGCTTCGCGGTGTTCGACGAAGCCATGCGCGAAGAGGCGCTGCGCAGCCTTGACCTGGAAGCGGACCTGCGCCGGGCGATCAACAACCGCGATTTCCTGCCGTATTACCAGCCGATCGTGCGCCTGGCCGACGGACAGGTGGTGGGCTATGAAGCACTGTTGCGCTGGCGCCACGAACGGCGCGGGCTGCTGCTGCCCAGCGCGTTCCTGGACCTGGGCGAGGAAAGCGGGCTGATCGAGCAGGTCGACTGGCTGCTCTACGAAGACGTGATTGGCCAGCTCGCACGTGGGGGCGAGGGCTACCTGTCGGTGAACGTGTCGCCGCGGCATTTCCGTTCGGCCGATTTCAGCTCACGCCTGTTCGGGCTGATCGAAGCGGCGGGTGCCGACCCGCGCCGGTTGCGGCTGGAAATCACCGAGGTGGCGCTGCTGGACGACGGTCCGCGCACCCTGCGGATCCTGCAGACGCTGCGCGAACGCGGCGTGCTGGTGCAGCTGGATGATTTCGGCACCGGCTTCTCGGCGCTGTCCTACCTGCACCGCTTCCCGATCTCCACGCTCAAGATCGACCAGAGCTTCATCGCCGGCCTGCATGGGCAGGACCTGCAGAGCACCTACGCACTGGTGCAGGGCGTGCTGTCGCTGGCGCGCACGCTGGGCATCGAAACCGTGGGCGAGGGCATCGAGAACATGGCCCAGCGGCAGACCCTGCTGCAGCTGGGCTGTGACTACGGCCAGGGCTACCTGCTGGGTCGCCCCGCGCCGATGGATACCTTCGTTACGGGCTGATCAGCGCGGTACGGCGCTTCTCGTCGATCCACTTCGAGGCCTGCGCCGGCTCATAGGCACGCATCCAGTCCAGCATGGCGTCGATGTCCGAGCCGTACCACAGGTCCGCGCGCTGGTCCGGGTGCAGGAAGCGCTCTTCGACCATGCGGTCGATCATGCCGATCAGGGGCGCGTAGAAGCCATCCACGTCGAGGAAGGCGCACGGCTTGTTGCCGATGCCGAGCTGGCGCCAGGTGAGCATCTCGAAGATTTCTTCCATGGTGCCGAAGCCGCCGGGCAGGGCCACGAACGCGTCGGACAGCTCGAACATGCGCGACTTGCGCTCATGCATGGAGCCGACGATTTCCAGCTCGGTCAGGCCGCGGTGGGCCACTTCCCAGTCCGCCAGCTGCTGCGGGATCACCCCGGTGACTTCGCCGCCGCCGGCCAGCACCGCATTGGCGACGGTGCCCATCAGGCCGACGTTGCCGCCGCCGTAGACCAGGCGCAGGCCATCGCGGGCGATGCGGTCGCCCAGTGCGATGGCACGTTCGGTGTAGATGGGCTTGCTGCCGGCGTTGGAGCCGCAGTAGACACAGATGGATTTCATGGGGAGGTTTCCACTGGAAACCTCCCATTCTCGCACGGGCGTCAGGCGGCCTGCGATTGTTCCCGGCGCGGGCCCTCTTTCAGGGCGCGGCCGACCAGGTTCACGAGCAGGTCCAGTTCGTCGCTGTCCATCCCGAAATGCGGGGTGAAGCGCAGCGAGTTCTCGCCGCCATGGATCACGTTGATGCCATGGTTGCGCAGCCATTCCTCGGTGGAATGGGTGCCGTAGCACTTGAACTGCGGGGCCAGCTCGCAGGAGAACAGCAGGCCCGTGCCCTGCACCTTGGTGATCAGCCCGCCCAGCTCGGCCTTGAGCTGCTCCAGCTTGCGCACGGCCTCTTCGCCGCGCTGGCGGATGTTGTCGCGCACCTGCGGGGTCAGCAACGACAGCGTCGCGCAGGCCACGTCCAGCGCACGCGGGTTGCTGGTCATCGTGTTGCCATAGATGCCCTTGCGGTACAGCTGCGCGGCATGCTCGGTCACCGCCAGCACCGACAGCGGGAACTGCGCGGCGTTCAGGGCCTTGGAATAGGTCTCCATGTCCGGCACGTCCAGGCCCTCGAAACCGGGGTAATCCACGATCGACAGCACGCCGTGCGCGCGCAGGCCGGCCTGGATCGAATCCAGCAGCAGCAGGCTGCCGTGCTGGCGGGTCAGTTCACGCGCCAGTGCATAGAACGACGGCGGCACCGCACGGCCCGGGTCGCCTTCGCCCATCACCGGTTCCAGGAAGATCGCTTCGATGAACCAGTGGTTCTGCTCGGCCTCGGCGAAGACCCGCTTCAGGGCCTCCTCGTCGTATGGCGCGATCGCGATCACCGTGTCCTCGCCGCGGTAGCTGGCCAGGTGCTGCAGGTACGTCCTGCGGCTGGAATCGGAGTACAGGCCGGGGCGGTCGGTACGGCCGTGGAAGCTGCCCTTGACCACCACCCGCTTGATCTTCGCGCCGGCGTGGCGCGCACCCGGGTCGGTCTGCAGCTTGGCGTTGACATCGGCGATGCGCGCGGCCAGGCCGACCGCTTCGGAGCCGGAGTTCAGGCACATGAACCGCGCATACGGGCAGCCGCCACGGCGGTGCCCGATCTCGGCGCGCAGCGCCTTGATGAAGCGCTGCTGCGACAGGCTCGGCGTCATCACGTTGGCCATGACCTGCGGGGCGGCCATCGCCTCCAGTACCGCCTCCGGGGTATGCCCGAAGCCGAGCATGCCGTAGCCGCCGGCGTCGTACAGCACCGCACCCTTGAGGGTCACCACCCAGGCGCCGCGGGCGGCGAGGGCAACGTACGGGGTCACGGCGTCATCGGCGTAGAAATTGACGAAGCCGTCCTGCATCGCATCGATCTGGGCACGCTCATCCAGCGCCAGCACCTCCTCCAGGTCGGCGCGGACGCGCTCGAATTCGGCGGCGGCGGCGTCAACGGCTGCCACCAGCTGCGGGTGGCCGGCAGCCAGGCGTTCAAGGGTGGCGTCATCCAGGCCGGTGGTGAGGCGGGTGCCGGGCTGGGCGCGAAGGGGGGCGAGGCGTTCGATGAAGCTCATTGCAGATCTCCTGAAACGATTGGCGGCATGGCGCAAATGCAAAACGCGCGACCGGGGGCGCGCGCCTGGGGCAATGCGGCTCATGCATCAGACTTCCGGTTCGATGCTATCACGCGGTTTTTCGCGCGATAACCCAGCCAAAAACTGTTGCAAAGCAGCATTTTGCGCGACGTTCAACGCTTCTGGCGTTGCCACCGGGGGCCAGTCGTACAATGCCCGACATTGTCTACACGTTGCCGTGCGCTCCCTTGAAGAAGTCCGACTTCCATTACGACCTTCCCGCTGAACTGATCGCCCAGGCTCCGCTCGCCGAGCGCTCGGCCAGCCGCCTGATGGTGGTGCCGCAGGCCCCGGCCGCGTTCGAACACCGCCAGGTGCGCGACCTGCCGTCGCTGCTGCAGGCCGGCGACCTGCTGGTCTTCAACGATACCCGGGTGATCCCGGCCCGCCTGTTCGGCCAGAAGGCCAGCGGTGGCCGCGTGGAAATCCTGATCGAACGCCTGCTGGGCGGGCAGCAGGCCCGGGCCCAGGTGGGCGCCAGCAAATCGCCGAAGCCAGGCAGCCGGATCGCGCTCGATGCCGGCGGCGAGGCCGAGGTGCTGGGCCGCGATGGCGAATTCTACGTGCTGCGGTTCCACGTGCCCGAGCCGCTGGAACAGTGGCTGCTCCACGCGGGAAGGCTGCCATTGCCGCCCTACATCCAGCGCGAGCCGGGGCTGGACGACCGCGAGCGCTACCAGACGGTGTTCGCGCGCGAAGTGGGCGCGGTGGCCGCACCGACGGCCGGCCTGCACTTTGATGAAGGCCTGCTGGCCGAGCTTGCCGCGCAGGGCGTGGGCTTCGGCCACGTGACCCTGCATGTGGGCGCGGGTACCTTCCAGCCGGTCCGTGCCGACGACCTCAAGGACCACGTGATGCACCGCGAGTGGCTGAACGTGGGCCCCGAACTGGTCCAGCAGGTGCGCCGCACGCGCGCCGCCGGTGGCCGGGTGATCGGCGTGGGCACCACCGTGGTGCGCGCGCTGGAAAGCGCCATGCGCGACGGCGAGCTGCTGCCATATGCCGGCGAAACCCAGATCTTCATCACCCCGGGCTACCGGATCCGCAGCGTGGACGCGATGGTCACCAACTTCCACCTGCCCGAAAGCACGCTGCTGATGATGATTTCCGCCTTCGCCGGGCAGGCGCGGGTGTTCGAGGCCTACCGCGCCGCGATCGAGGAAAAGTACCGGTTCTTCAGCTATGGCGACGCCATGTTGTTGTTCCCGCAGGGGGATTGAGCGCGTCGGCGGCGGTTTTCGGCGATAATCGGCAATTATTTGCCCGAATGCCCGCTCCATGTCCCGACTCCAGTTCCAGCTCCAGACCACCGACGGGCGCGCCCGCCGTGGCCGCCTGACCTTCCCGCGCGGGACGGTGGAAACCCCGGCCTTCATGCCGGTGGGTACCTATGGGACGGTCAAGGGCATCCTGCCGGAGCAGATCCGCGCCCTGGGCGCCGAGATCATCCTCGGCAACACCTTCCATCTGTACCTGCGCCCGGGCCTGGACGTGATCGCCGACCACGGCGGACTGCACGGCTTCGCGCGCTGGAACGGGCCGATCCTGACCGATTCCGGTGGTTTCCAGGTGTTTTCGCTGGCGCATCGCCGCAAGATCACCGAACAGGGCGTCACCTTCGCCTCGCCGACCGACGGTGCCCGGGTGTTCCTGGGCCCGGAAGAGAGCATGAAGATCCAGAAGGTGCTCGATTCGGACATCGTGATGATCTTCGACGAGTGCACCCCGTACCCGGCCACCGAGCCGGTGGCGCGCACCTCGATGGAGCTGAGCCTGCGCTGGGCCCAGCGCAGCCGCAACGCGCACGACGAACTGGGCAATGACGCGGCGCTGTTCGGCATCGTCCAGGGCGGGGTCCACCACGACCTGCGCAGCCGCTCGGCCGAAGGCCTGCAGCAGATCGGCTTCGACGGCTACGCCATCGGTGGCCTGGCCGTGGGCGAGCCCGAGCACGAGCGCAACGCGATGCTCGACCACATGCACCCGATCCTGCCCGCCGACCGCCCGCGTTACCTGATGGGCGTGGGTCGGCCGGAAGACCTGGTCGAAGGCGTCGCCCGCGGCGTGGACATGTTCGATTGCGTGATGCCGACCCGCAACGCACGCAACGGCCACTATTTCACCTCGTTCGGCACCGTGCGCATCCGCAACGCCCGCTATGAGCGCGACATGGACACCATCGAGCCGGGCTGCGGCTGCCATGCCTGCACCAGTGGCTACACCCGCTCGTACCTGCGCCACCTGGACCGCTGCAACGAAATGCTGGCGCCGATGCTGGGCACCCTCCATAACCTGTACTACTACGAGAAGCTGATGGCCGACATGCGCGCGGCCATCGCGGCGGGAACCTTCGAGGCCTTCCGCGAGTCCTTCTATGCGGCCCGGGGCATGGCCACGCCGCCGCTGTAAGCGGCCGGCCCGGCCCCGATCCGGCGCGCGGACCCTGCCAAACGGCCCAAGGACGAACTCCCGGGGCCGTGGCATACTTCGCGGCTGACCCCTGTTTCGCGGCGACACCCGACCCCATAAGGAGTAGGGCGCCTCCCAACCCAAGGACACACCATGAACCTGATCGCCTTCCTGATTCCCGCCGCCCACGCCCAAGCCGCTGGTGGCCAGCCGCAGGGCATGGGCCTGACCACGCTGCTGTTCCCGATCATCCTGATCGCGATCATGTACTTCCTGATGATCCGCCCGCAGATGAAGCGCCAGAAGGAACACAAGGCGATGCTGGAGAAGATCAAGATCGGCGACGAAGTGCTGACCAACGGCGGCATTGCCGGCACCGTCAAGGCCATCGGCGACAACTTCGTCACCATCGAAGTGTCCGACAACGTGAACATCCGCGTGCAGAAGGGCGCCGTGGGCAACGTGCTGCCGACCGGCACCCTGAAGTCGGCCAACTAAGCCACTCCCTTTCCGAAGCACAACCGCGGCGCCGGGACTGGCGCCGCGCAGGAACCTGGCAATGCTTGAATTTCCACGCTGGAAGTACGTCGTCATCCTGATCGTACTGGCGCTCAGCGCGCTGTACGCGCTGCCCAACATCTACCAGAAGGACCCCGCCGTCCAGATCACCGCCAACCGTGGCGGCCAGGTCGATGACGCCCTTCGCACCCGCGTGCTGGCCGACCTGAAGCAGGCCGGGATCAACACCATCGGCGCGGACAAGGAAGGCGAGAGCCTGATCGTGCGCCTGCCGGACCTGCAGGCGCAGGCGGCGGCCAGCGCCCGGCTGCGCGACAGCGTCGGCGAGAACTACACGGTGGCCCTGAACCTGGCCTCGACCGTGCCGGACTGGCTGCAGCGCCTGGGCGGTCGCCCGATGGTGCTGGGCCTGGACCTGCAGGGTGGCGTGCACTTCGTGCTGCAGGTGGACCAGAAGGCGGCCATCGACAAGCGCATGGATGCCTACGCCGAAGACGTGCGCGGCACGCTGCGCGAGGCGCGCGTTCCGTTCCAGTCGGTGGAGCGTCGCCCGGACAATTCGATCGTCGCCACGCTGAGCCCGTCGACCGACGATGCTGCCGCCGAGCGTGCACGGTTGGCGCTGGTAAAGGCACAGCCCACCCTCGGTTATGACGTGTCGGGCAAGCGCCTGACGGTGACCGTGCCGGACGCCGAGCTGAGCCAGATCACCAACGGTGCGATCGAGCAGAACATCAACACGCTGCGCAACCGCGTCAACCAGCTGGGCGTGGCCGAACCGATCATCCAGCGCCAGGGTGCCGACCGCGTGGTCGTGCAGCTGCCGGGCGTGCAGGACACCGCCGAAGCCAAGCGCATGATCGGCGCGACCGCAACGCTCGAATACCGCGCGGTGGTCGATGGCAACGCGCAGGACGCCATCGACACCGGCCGCATTCCGCCGGAAGCCAAGGTCTACAAGCGTCGCGACAGCGGCGTCCCGATCCTGCTGAACAAGCGCGTGATCGTCACCGGTGACCAGATGGTGGCCGCGCAGGCGGTCAACGACGCCACCACCGGCACCCCGTCGGTGAGCGTGACGCTCAACAGCGTCGGCGGCCAGCGCATGTTCGATTTCACCAGTGCCAATGTCGGCAAGCCGATGGCGGTGGTGTACACCGAGCGCGTGCCGACCGTGACCATGGTTGATGGCAAGGAAGTGCGCAGCTTCCGCGTCAACGAGGAAGTGATCTCGGTGGCCAACATCAACGGCGTGTTCGGCAAGAACTTCCAGACCACCGGCCTGGAGAAGAAGGAATCGGAAGAACTCGCCAAGCTGCTGAAGTCCGGCTCGCTGGCCGCGCCGATGGACTTCGTGGAAGAGCGCGTGGTCGGCCCGAGCCTGGGTGCGGAGAACGTGGAGCGCGGCATCACCGCGGTGGTCTACGCCTTCATGTTCACCCTGGTCTTCTTCACCATCTACTACCGCATGTTCGGCCTGATCACCTCGGTGGCGATGCTGTTCAACCTGCTGATCGTGGTGGCGGTGATGTCGCTGTTCGGTGCCACCATGACCCTGCCGGGCTTTGCCGGCCTGGCGTTGTCGGTGGGCCTGTCGGTCGACGCCAACGTGCTGATCAACGAGCGCATCCGCGAGGAACTGCGTGCGGGCATGCCGGGCAAGACTGCGATCGTGACCGGTTATGAACGCGCCAGCGGCACCATCCTCGACGCCAACCTGACCGGCCTGATCGTCGGTGTGGCGCTGTTCGCCTTCGGCACCGGTCCGCTGAAGGGCTTCGCCCTGACGATGATCATCGGTATCTTCGCCTCGATGTTCACCGCGATCACCGTATCGCGCGCACTTGCGACGCTGATCTACGGCCGTCGCAAGAAGCTCCAGAACGTGGCCATCTGACGGGACGACACGCACAATGAAACTGTTTCCGCTGCACATCCTCCCGAACGACACCAAGATCGACTTCATGCGTTGGCGCCATGTCGCCATGGCAGTCACGATCGCGTTGTTCCTGGCCTCGGTTGCCATCATCGGCATCAAGGGCTTCACCTTCGCACTCGACTTCACCGGCGGCACCCTGATCGAAGCGCGCTTCGATCGCCAGATGGACGTCGAGGAGGTCCGCTCGCGCCTGGAAGCCAATGGCTTCGAGGGCACCCAGGTGCAGAGCTTCGGTGGCAACACCGACGTGCTGATCCGCCTGGCCCCGCACGGCGAACATGCACCGGGTACCGGTGCGGCCAGCGCCGAAGACAAGGCCACTGGCGACGCGGTCCTCAAGGCGATCACCACCAGCGAGAACCCGGCCACGATCCTGCGCAACGAGTTCGTGGGCCCGCAGATCGGCAAGGACCTGGCGTTGAACGGTCTGTACGCGACGATCTTCATGCTGGCCGGCTTCCTGATCTACATCGGCTTCCGCTTCGAGTGGAAGTTCGCGGTCACCGCCAGCATCGTGGCGCTGTTCGACCTGCTGGTGACGCTGGCCTACATGTCGCTGATGGGACGCGAGTTCGACCTGAACCTGCTGGCCGGTCTGCTGTCGGTGATGGGCTTTGCGATCAACGACATCATCGTGGTCTTCGACCGTGTCCGCGAAAACTTCCGCAGCCTGCGTGCCGACCCGCTGGAAGTGCTGAACCGCTCGATCAACCAGACGCTGTCGCGTACGGTGATCACCGCGGTGATGTTCTTCCTGTCGGCACTCGCGCTGTACATGTACGGCGGCGCTTCGCTGGAAGGCCTGGCCGAAACCCACATGGTGGGTGCGGTGATCGTGGTGCTGTCCTCGATCCTGGTGGCCGTGCCGATGCTGACCATCGGCTTCCTGCGCGTGAGCAAGCAGGACCTGCTGCCCAAGGCCAAGGACGTCGAAGCCCTGGAACGCCGGCCGTAACGGTTGCCGGCCCAGGCCGGCAACTCCGGTGGCACCTGAAGAAACCGCGCGCTGCGCGGTTTTTTCATGTCCACCGTACCGGGGCGTCGGTTGTGCTGTCTGGCCGTGCGCACTACGATTCCCGGGTTGCGTGCGGCCGTTCCCGAGGCCCACCATTCCCATCGAGGTCATCATGGTCATCAAACCGCGTGTGCGCGGCTTCATCTGCGTCACCACCCATCCGGTCGGCTGCGACGCAGCCGTCAAGCAGCAGATCGATTACATCCAGGCCCAGCCGAAGGTGCCGAACGGTCCCAAGCGGGTGCTGGTGCTGGGTGCGTCCACCGGTTATGGCCTGGCCGCGCGCATCACCGCCGCGTTCGGCAGCGGTGCGGCCACGCTGGGCGTGTTCTTCGAGCGTCCGGGCACCGAAACCAAGCCGGGCACGGCAGGCTGGTACAACTCGGCCGCGTTCCAGAAGTACGCCGAGCAGGCGGGCCTGTACGCGCGCAGCGTGAACGGCGACGCCTTCTCGGACGAGGTCAAGGCCAAGGTCATCGAGCTGATCAAGCAGGACCTGGGCCAGGTCGACCAGGTGGTGTACAGCCTGGCGGCGCCGCGCCGCAAGCACCCGAAGACCGGCGAAGTGATCAGTTCCACGCTCAAGCCGATCGGCGCGCCAATCACGCTGCGCGGGCTGGATACGGACAAGGAAGTGATCACCGAAACCACGATCGAGCCGGCCACGCCGGAAGAGATCGCCGGCACGGTGGCGGTGATGGGCGGCGAAGACTGGCAGATGTGGATCGACGCGCTGCTGGAAGCCGGCGTGCTGGCCGACGGCGCCACCACCACGGCCTTCACCTACGTGGGCGAAGAGATCACCCAGGCGATCTACTGGAACGGTTCGATCGGTGCGGCCAAGAAGGACCTGGACCAGAAGGTGCAGGGCATCCGCGCCAAGCTGGCGCCGATCAGCGGCGACGCGCGCGTGTCGGTGCTCAAGGCGGTGGTGACCCAGGCCAGCTCGGCGATCCCGACCATGCCGCTGTACCTGTCGCTGCTGTTCAAGGTGATGAAGGAGCGCGGCACGCACGAGGGCTGCATCGAGCAGCTCGACACGCTGTACGACATCATCTACGGCGGCAAGGAAAGCGGCGCGGCGGCCGATCGCCTGCGCCACCAGCTGCTGGCCGATGGCCGCACGGTGGAGCTGGTCGACGAAGCCGGACGCCTGCGTGCGGACTACAAGGAAATGGCGCCGGACGTGCAGGCCGAAGTGGTGGCGCTGTGGCCGCAGGTCACCAACGAGAACCTGTACGAGATCAGCGACCTGGCCGGCTACAAGGCCGACTTCCTGCGCCTGTTCGGCTTCGGCGTGGAAGGCGTGGATTACGAAGCGGACGTGCCCACCGATGTGGCCATTCCGAACCTGGTTGATCTGACCTGAGTCTGGTCTGCTGAAAAGCTGAAAAGCTGAAAAGCGAAATGCCGCCCGGTCTGGGCGGCATTTTTGTTTGTGGCTTCCGCGTAGAGCAGCGTCTCGATCCCTGCGGGTGGGTCGGCTGGCGGGCAGCCCTCTACGGGACACGCCGCAAGTACGTCCATGTAGGCTTGGCAAAAACATCCATGTTTTTGACAGTCCCTACGAGGGCTGCCCGCCAACCGACCCCGACAGATCGCCGCATGCGGTTGGAAAATCAAGATCAAGATCAAGATCAAGGGCAGCGACGCAGGGCGTCGCTCTACACCAGTGGCCACCAGCCAACCGTCAATGGGTCGGCGGGGGTGGGTTTGCGGGACTGTAG
>NZ_JBWJPC010000007.1:0-241915 GCF_056393145.1 Stenotrophomonas sp. Steno-Z4
TCACGGCGTGTCCCGCAAACCCACCCCCGCCGGCCCAAAACAGTGAAACCGCAGGCCCCTGCTTTTGCTGTCAGCAATCAACCAAAATCAAAGTTCATCGCAGGCGCGGCAGGCCCCACGAATTCACCCTGCACGTAATCAACCCCGGCACTGAACAACAGGCTCATCGAGCCGTTGTCGGCGACGAACTCGGCGATGGTGCGGATGTTGGCCTCCTGCGCGCGGGTGGTGATTTCGGCAATCTTCTCGCTGTTCTCGCGGGTGCGGGCGAAGTCGCTGGTGAAGTCGCGGTCCAGCTTGAGGAACTGCGGCTGGAAGTGCGCCAGCAGCTGGAACGAATCCAGGCCCGAGCCGAACTGCTCCAGGCCGATCCGGCACCCCAGCGGTGCCACGTCGGCCAGGAACTGCTGCGCGTTGCGCAGATGGGTGAACACCTTCGCTTCCGGTGCATGCAGCCACAGCCGCTCGCCCGGTACGCCGTGCGCCTCCAGCTCGCGGCGGATGGTGGCCACCATCTGCGGGTCGTTGAACGACTCCGGCGTGATCTTCACCATCATGTGCGTGGCATGGCCCGCGCGCGCGCGCTCGCCCAGCACGCTGATCGCATGCGCCACCACCCAGCGGTTGATGTCCGCCAGCAGCCCGTGCTCCTCGGCAATGCCCAGGAAAGCGGTCGGGCTGAGCAGCTCGCCGTTGTTGTCCAGGCGCAGGTACGCCTCGTACAGCTCCAGCGGTTCGCCGCCCAGGTTGAGCACCGGCTGGTAATGCAGCTGGAAGCCGTCGCCGGCCAGCGCCTCGTTGATCCGGGCCACCCAGCGCTGGATGCGTTCTTCTTCCACGCGGTCCACTGCCGCCGGATCGAAGATCCGGCTGGTGTTGCCCAGCTCCGATGCAGCCTGCTGGCATTCGGTGGCGCGCGCCAGCACCTGGCCGATGCTCGCGATCTTCTCGCCGACCTGTACACCGCCAATGCTGACCGTGACCGTGGCCGAACGCTCGCCGATGCTGAACACCTGCGCCGCGAACGCCTCGCGGATCCGGTCCGCCAGTGCCTCGGTCTGGGCGAACGCACCTTCGGTCAGCACCGCCAGGCTGTGCTCGCCGAAGCGGGCCAACTGCGCGGTGTCGCCGACGGTGTCGGCCAGCACCCGCGCCAGCGCTGCGATCAGGGCATCGGCCGAGTCCAGCCCGATGTCCGGCAGCAGGCGCGCGTAGTGGTCCGGTTCGATCAGCAGCAGGCCGAACCGGCCCTCGCTGCGGCCGGCCTGGGCCACCGCGTTTTCCACGTGCAGCATGAAGGTCTGGCGGTTGAGAAGGCCAGTGACCTGGTCGCGCTGGCGCAGGTCCTCCACCTCGCGGGCCAGCTCCGGGTCGAATTCCATGCGGCGGCGGAACACCACCTGCAGGCAGCTTTCGCCTTCATAGGTGGCCGGGGTGAATTCCATCGTGGCGGCGAACACCGCCCCGTCCTGGTTGCGCGCGTCCACCTGGTACTGCGGCGGCGGCGCTTCGCCCTTGCTCAGCGACTTGAGCAGCTGCTTGAAGCCGTCCACGTGCTGCGGGGCGACCATGTCCAGCAGCGAAATGCCTTCCACGTCGTCGAACGATTCGAACCCGAACATCTCCAGGTACGCCTCGTTGGCGCGGATGTGCATGCCCTCGTGGACGTAGGCGATCGGGTCGCGCGAGGAGGAGATCAGCGCGTCGCAGCGGCGCTCGGTCTCGCGCATCTGCGCCTCGATGCGGCGCAGGCCACGGCGCGCGTGCAGGTCGGTCCACTCGTTGCGCACCACCGCCAGCAGGTGCTCGGGGCGGCTGCGCAGGGCCACCGCGCGGATGCCGTTGGCACTGGCTTCCACCCATTCGGTTTCGTTGATGGTCTCGGCCAGCAGGATCATCGGAATGTCCTTGCCGCTGGCCGCGATCTGCTGGGTCACCTGCAGCAGCGGGATGCTCTGCGCGGGCGCGGCCAGCACCAGGTCGATCGGCTGGCCGCCGATGATCTGGCCCAGCTCCTCGACGTTCTGCGGGCGCGCCGGGCGCACGGCAATGCCGCTGTTGCGCAGCATGCTGACGATGGTTTCGGCGTTCTCGCCGCTGTCATCCACGATCAGCAGGCGGACGGTGATGTCATTCGCGTTCTGCATTCACTACTCCCCGGACTGCAAACTTGATACACGATGCATGTGACTTCGTCCATGCCGGCGGCGGGCGCCGATCACGGAATGAAAGGGCCGCTACACGACCTGGCCGGCGGCATGGCCGCTGGCCCAGGCCCACTGGAAGTTGTATCCCCCCAGCCAGCCGGTGACATCCAGCACTTCGCCGACGAAATGGAGCCCCGGCACCAGCTGCGACTCGAACGTGCTGGACGACACCTTGCGGGTGTCCACGCCCCCCAGCGTGACCTCCGCGGTACGGTACCCTTCGGTGCCGCTGGCCACCAGTGGGAAATCCTGCAGCAGGGCGGCGGCCTGGCGCAGCTCGCGCTCGTCGATCTGGCGCACCGGACGGTCCGGCAGCCAGTGTTCGCACAGGCGCAGCGCCAACCGGCGCGGCAGCACCTCGGACAATACCGTGCGCAGCTCGGCCGCGCCCCGGTCGCGTTTCATGGTGCGCAGCCAGTCTTCGGCATCCTGTCCCGGAAGCAGGTCCAGGCGCAGGTCGTCGCCCGGTTGCCAGAACGAGGAGATCTGCAGGATCGCCGGGCCGCTGATGCCGCGATGGGTGATCAGCATCGAGTTGCGGAACTCCATGTCGTTGCAGCGCGCCGCGATCGGCAGCGCGACCCCGCTCAGGTCATGGAAGCGCTCCTGGTGCTTGCCGCTCAGGGTCAGTGGTACCAGCCCGGCGCGGGTCGGCAGCACCTCGTGGCCGAACTGGCGGGCCAGCTCGTAGCCGAAGCCGGTGGCCCCCAGGCTGGGGATGGACAGGCCGCCGGTGGCGACCACCAGCGAGGCGGCATGGAAGCGGCCCTGCGCGGTCTGCACGTGGAAGCCGTCCGCACCGCGCTCGACCTTCTCCACCGCGCAGTCGGTCCGGATCTGCGCGCCGGCGGCCGTGCATTCGTCCACCAGCATGCGCACGATCTGCTTGGACGAGATGTCGCAGAACAGCTGGCCCAGCTCCTTCTCGTGGTAGGCGATGCCGTGCCGCTCGACCAAGTCGATGAAGTCCCATGGCGTGTAGCGCGCCAGCGCGGACTTGCAGAAGTGCGGGTTGGCCGACAGGAAGTTGGCCGGGGTGGTGCCGGTGTTGGTGAAGTTGCAGCGGCCACCGCCGGACATCAGGATCTTCTTGCCGACCTTGTTGGCATGGTCGATCACCTGCACCATGCGCCCGCGCCGGCCGGCAGTAAGCGCGCACATCAGCCCGGCAGCGCCGGCACCGATCACCAGGACATCGCAGCGGATCGTACTCATCGGCGCTGGATCAGGCCTGCGGCTTCTGCTTGCGCCAGGTCGGGGTGAAGGTCAGTTCCTTCGTGTCCGAGATCAGCCGCACTTCGCCGTCCTGGATCATCACGTCCCAGCGCATGGTGCGCTCGATCTGCTCGCCAAGCTCGGTGACGAGGTCGCCCGGCAGGTCCATGACCTCCAGCGACGCCAGCTTGTTCAACGCCGCGCTGTTGCGCTTCCACCAGGTGTCGGTGAGGTTGCTGCTGCCGTACATCACCAGCTGCACCGCGCGGGCACGCCCACTGGCCTTGCGCAGGCGGGATTCGTCCGGTTGGCCCAGATCGATCCACAGTTCGATGTCGCCGGTGTAGTCCCGGCGCCACAGGTCCGGCTCGTCGTCCACGCTCAGTCCGCGGCCGAATTCCAGCCGTTCGTCGGCGTTCAGGGCAAAGGTCAGCATGCGCACCATCAGGCGCTCATCGGTTTCCGACGGGTGCTGGGCCAGGGTCAGGTTATGGGTGGCGTAGTAGCCACGATCCATGTCGCTGATCTGCAGTTGGGCCTTGCGGATGGTGGCGGTGAGGGCCATGGGGGTACCGTAAACAAAGAGCACCATGATAATGCGTGGGGTATGCACCCGTCCGATCCGATTACCGGCCACGTTGCCGCCAGCCGCCTGCAGTTGCCCCCGGGCGACTGGCGCTGCCTGCTGGATGGGCTGTGTGCGCGGTTCCCGCGCATCGACCGTACCCAATGGCAGGACCGGTTCGCGCGGGGCCGGGTGCGCGATGCGCAGGGCAGGGCGCTGGCGGCCGACCACCCCTGGCAGGTGGGGCTGGAGATCCACTACTTCCGTGAGGTGGCGGACGAGCCGGTGATTCCGCGCCAGGAGGCCATCGTGCATGTCGACGCGCACCTGCTGGTGGCGGACAAACCGCACTTTCTGCCGGTGACCCCGGCTGGCGGGTACGTGCAGCAGACCCTGCTGGCGCGGCTCGTTGCGCGGACCGGCAATCCCCACCTGGTGCCGTTGCATCGGCTGGACCGGCTGACGGCGGGTCTGGTGCTGTTCTCTACGCGCCCTGAGACGCGCGATGCGTACCAGCGGTTGTTCCGTGAGCGGCGCATCGTGAAGACCTATGAGGCCATCGCGCCGGGACTGCCCGGGCTGGCGTTTCCGCTGGAGCGGCACAGCCGGCTGGTGCCGGGCGAGCCGTTCTTGCGCATGACCGAGGCCCCGGGCGAGCCGAATGCGCGGACCCGGGTGGAGGTGATCGACGCGGCGGGCCCGTTCTGGCGCTATCGCCTGCTTCCAGAGACCGGCCGCAAGCACCAACTGCGGGTGCATATGGCCGCGTTGGGGGCGCCGATCTGCGGGGATGACCTGTATCCGGAACTGAACCCGGCCGGGCAGGGCGCTTCCGCACCTGCGCTTCAACTGCTGGCGAAGGCCCTCGCGTTCGAGGATCCGTTGACCCGCGAGCCAAGACAGTTCAGCAGCGGTCTGAACCTTTAGGGCCGGTGGGACTGCCGTTTGGCTGAAATTAAGGCGGTAAATACATGAATAGGGTGTCGGAATTCGTGTAGGATTCCCCAATCCCTTGTCCTGTCAGGCGGGAGGGGGGAGGTGGCTGAATAACCCAGCTATCGCTTTTTCGGTAAAAGACGCGTATCGTCCCCCACACTGTGTTTGCTAGGGTCACCGTGAATCGTGGCCTGATGCGGTTGATCTCACGATCCGCTCATCGATCCGCTTTACCAACGCCTGCAACTCAGTCTCGGCTCCGGAAATCCGGTGGTCGCGATTATTTCAACTTATGTTTCAGGAGTTAGTTACATGTCTGATCGTCAGAGCGGTACCGTCAAGTGGTTCAACGATGCCAAGGGCTTCGGCTTCATCACCCCGGAAAGCGGCCCGGACCTGTTCGTGCACTTCCGTGCCATCCAGGGCACCGGCTTCAAGTCGCTGCAGGAAGGCCAGAAGGTGACCTTCGTCGCCGTGCAGGGCCAGAAGGGCATGCAGGCTGACCAGGTGCAGGCCGCCTAATAGGCTCCTGCCACCGCAAGGTGCCAAGAACGCCGGGAGCGAAAGCTTCCGGCGTTTTTTATTGCGGGTAGCATGGGCGTTTGCCCCCCTGCGGACCTGCCGATGATCAAGGTGCACCATCTGGACCACTCGCGCTCACAGCGCGTGCTGTGGATGCTTGAAGAGCTGAACCTGCCATACCAGCTGGTTACCTACCAGCGTGACCCGAAAACCTGGCTGGCCCCGCAGGCGCTGCGCAACATCCATCCGCTGGGCAAATCGCCCGTGCTGCAGGACGATGCCCTGGTCATGGCCGAATCCGGCGCGATCCTGGAATACCTCGCTGACCGCTACGACAGTGGCCGCCAGCTGTCGCCCGAGCCGATGCCGGCGCAGGCCGCCGAGCGCGTGCGCTACCGCTACTGGATGCATTACGCCGAAGGGTCGGCAATGCCACCGCTGCTGATGAGCCTGGTGTTCGCGCGGGTACGCAAGGCGCCGATGCCGTTCTTCGCCAAACCCATCGCGCGCGGAATCGCCGACAAGGTGATGAAGGGCTTCGTTGGCCCGCAGTTGAAGCTGCACCTGGACTGGATGGAGCGCGAACTGGCCAGCTCGCCCTGGTTCGCGGGTGAGCGCTTCACCGCCGCCGACATCCAGATGAGCTTCCCGATCCAGGCCGCGGCCGCACGCGCCGGCAGCATGGAGCGCTACCCCAAGCTGCAGGCATACCTGGCCCGGATCGCACAGCGCCCCGCGTTCCAGCGTGCCGTGGAGCGCGGTGGCCCGCTCGACCTGGGCGCGGGCGCGGCCTGAGCTTGCGGGGGCGTGCCGGTGCCCCCACCTTGTCGTGATGAGCACTGAACCGCTGCGCTTCGACAACCGATTCATCCGGGACCTGCCCGGCGACGACGAAACCGGCCCCCGCGTGCGCGAGGTGCGCGGCGCGGCGTGGTCGGCGGTGATGCCCACGCCGGTGGCCGCGCCCACGCTGCTGGCGTACTCGCCTGGACTCGCGGAGCAGTTGGGTCTGGGCCAGGATCTGCTGGACAGCCCGGATTTTGCCCGCGTGTTCGGCGGCAACGCCCTGTATGACGGCATGCAGCCCTGGGCCGCCAACTATGGCGGGCATCAGTTCGGGCACTGGGCCGGCCAGCTCGGCGACGGTCGCGCCATTTCACTGGGCGAGCTGCTGGCGCCGGAGGGTGCGCGCTGGGAGCTGCAGCTGAAGGGGGCGGGACGCACACCGTATTCGCGCGGCGCCGACGGCCGCGCCGTGCTGCGCTCGTCGATCCGCGAATTCCTCTGCAGCGAAGCGATGCATCACCTGGGCGTGCCGACCACGCGCGCGCTCAGCCTGGTGGCCACGGGTGACAGCGTGGTGCGCGACATGTTCTACGACGGCCATCCCGAAGCGGAACCGGGCGCGGTGGTGTGCCGGGTGGCGCCCTCGTTCCTGCGCTTTGGCAGCTTCGAGCTGCCCGCGTCGCGCGGTGACCTGACATTGCTGCGGCAGCTGGCCGACCTGTGCATCGCGCGCGATTTTCCCGAACTGGACGATGCCGGCGAACAACGGTACGCCGCCTGGTTCGCGCAGGTCTGCGAGCGCACGGCGGTGCTGGTGGCGCACTGGATGCGGGTGGGCTTCGTGCACGGGGTGATGAACACCGACAACCTGTCCATCCTCGGCCTCACCATCGATTACGGCCCGTATGGCTGGGTGGACGACTACGATCCCGACTGGACCCCCAACACCACCGATGCGCAGGGCCGCCGTTACCGCTTCGGCACCCAGCCGCAGGTGGCGTACTGGAACCTGACCCGGCTGGCGCAGGCGCTGTCGCCGCTGTTCGAGGACGTGGCGCCGCTGCACGAAGGTCTGGCGCGTTTCCAGGCCGTGCATGCGCGCTGCGAGCGTGACGACATTTCCGCCAAGCTCGGCCTCGCCGAGTGCCAGGATGCGGACCTGGCATTGATGGCCGACTGGCTGACGCTCCTGCACGATGGCGAGATGGACATGACGCTCGCGTTCCGTGGCCTGATCGACCTCGATCCGCAGGCGCCCCGGCTCGCCGTACTGGAAGAGGCGTTCTACAGCGAGGCGCGACGTGAGGCCGTGCTGCCTGCGCTCCAGCAGTGGTTGCATCGGTATGCGACCAGGCTGCAGGCGGACGCCCTCGACTCCGTGCAGCGCAGGGAGCGCATGTCCGTGGCCAATCCGCTGTACGTGCTGCGCAACTGGCTGGCGCAGGAAGCCATCGAACTGGCCGGGCAGGGCGACCTCAGTGGCGTGCACACGCTGCAGGAGGTGCTGCGGCGTCCGTATGAGGTCCAGCCCGGGCGTGAACACTACGCGGCCAAGCGGCCGGAGTGGGCGCGCAACAAGGCCGGCTGCTCGACGCTGTCCTGCAGTTCATGAGGCCGGGTTACCCTATGCCACCCATTCGTTGTCTTCCGCCATGACCGATCTTCCCGCCACGCCCGCCTGGGCCGGCCGCCTGCGCGACGTCGCTGATTTCCCCAAGCCGGGCATCCTGTTCAAGGACATCATGCCGCTGCTGGCCGATGGCGATGATTTCGCCGCCGCCATCGATGCGATGGTCGCGCCGTGGCGCGAGGCACGGCTGGATGCGGTGATGGGCATCGAGTCGCGCGGCTTCATCCTCGGCGCGGCGATGGCCCGTGTACTGGGCGTGGGCTTCGTGCCCGTGCGCAAGCCGGGCAAGCTGCCCGGCCGCACGCTGAAGCAGGACTACACCCTGGAATACCGCACCGACAGCATCGAAGTGCATGCCGATGCATTGCCGCCCGGCGCGCGCGTGCTGGTGGTGGACGACGTGCTCGCCACCGGCGGCACGCTGCTGGCCGCGCTGTCGCTGGCCAGGCAGCTGCAGGTCGAGGTGCTCGGCGCCGCCGTGCTGGTCGAACTGGCCGGCCTCGGCGGCCGCGAACGCTGGACCAGCGATGTGCCGCTGGTCGCGAACCTGGTGTACTGATTACATCTTCCGCACGCGGAAACGCCGGCCCTTGATCTTGCCCGCTTCCAGGCGGGCGATGGCCTTGCCCACGTGTTCGCGGGCGATCGCCACGTAGGAACGGGTGGCGTAGATGTCGATCTTGCCGATCACCTTGGCCGACAGCCCGGCATCGCCGGTCAATGCACCCAGGATGTCGCCGGGACGCAGCTTGTCGGTCTTGCCGCCGTCGATGCGCAGCGTTTCCATCGCCGCCTGCGGCAGTACCGCCGGGCGTGCGGTGGCCAGCGGGGTCTTCTGCCAGTCCAGCGGCTTGCCCTGCGCCGCTTCCAGCGAATCGGCGCGGTTGCGCTCGCGGTGGGTCACCAGGCTGATCGCCAGCCCGGTGGCGCCGGCGCGGCCGGTGCGGCCCACGCGGTGTTCGTAGGTTTCAATGTCGGTGGGCAGCTCGTAATTGATCACCGCCGCCAGGTCCTGCACGTCCAGCCCGCGCGCGGCCACGTCGCTGGCCACCAGCACGTTGCAGCTGCGGTTGGCGAAGCGCACCAGCACTTCGTCACGGTCGCGCTGCTCCATTTCGCCATGCAGCGGCAACGCGGAGAAGCCGAACTGCTGCAGCGATACGGCCACGTCATCCACGTCGCGGCGGGTGTTGCAGAACACCACGGTCGATTCCGGCGTGTACTTCAGCAGCAGGCCGGCCAGCGCCTTCTGCTTGCTGGCCAGGTCCACTTCGCAGAACAGGTGGCGGATCGCCGGGGCGTGGTCGGCGCCTTCCACGGTCACTTCCACCGGATCGCGCAGCAGCACGCGCGCGATCTCGCGGATCTCGTCGGGGTAGGTGGCCGAGAACAGCAGCGTCTGGCGGTCCTTGCTGGTGCGCCCTGCGATTTCGCGGATCGGTTCTTCAAAGCCCATGTCGAGCATGCGGTCGGCTTCGTCCAGCACCAGCGTGGTCACCCCGCCCAGCTTCAGGGCGCGCTTGCGGCCCAGTTCCTGGATGCGACCGGGTGTGCCGACCACCACGTGCGGGTCGTGTGCTTCCAGCGACGCCAGCTGGGGCGCCAGCGGCATGCCACCGGTCAGCACCACCAGCTTGAGGTTGGGAATGCCGGTGGCCAGCTTGCGGATCTGCTTGCCGACCTGGTCGGCCAGTTCGCGGGTGGGGCACAGCACCAGCGCCTGCGCGCGGATCACCGCCGGGTCCAGCGCCTGCAGCAGCCCCAGTCCGAAGGCGGCGGTCTTGCCGCTGCCGGTGGGCGCCTGGGCGATCAGGTCGCGACGGGCGAGGATGGCGGGCAGCGCCTGCGCCTGCACGGGAGTCATCTGGGTATAGCCCAGCGCGTCGATGCCCGCCGCCAGCGAGGCCGACAGGGGCAGTTCGGAGAATTCGTTCATGCCACATTCTACCCGCTCAGCCGATCAGCCAGTGAACCGCCAGGTTGATCCCCAACCCACCGCCGAGCAGCCATGCAAACAGCAGCAGCGCCAGCAGCAGTGGCTTCGGCCCCGCCCGGCGCAGGGCGGACACGTGGGTGGTCAGGCCCAGCGCGGCCATCGCCATGGCCAGCAGCACGGTATCCAGATCGATGGCCGCGCCGACCACGGCGGGCGGCAGCAGGTGCAGCGAGTTGATGCCCGCCACGGCCACGAAACCGAACGCAAACCAGGGCACCACGATCTTCGCCCGCGCCGCGCCGGGCTGCGTCGCATGGCCGCGCGCCAGCAGCAGCGACAGCGCCACCAGGAACGGGGCCAGCATCATCACGCGCACCATCTTGGCGATCACGGCGGTATCGGCGGCGCTTTCGCTGACCGCGCGCCCGGCCGCCACCACCTGGGCCACTTCATGCACCGTCGAGCCGGTGAACACCCCATAGGCCTGTTCGCCCAGCGCCAGCCAGGCGTGTTCCAGGTTCAGCCGGTACAGCGCCGGATACAGGAACATCGCCAGCGTGCCGAACACCACCACGGTCGACACCGCCACGGTGGCCTGTTCGGCGCGGCCGCGTACCACCGGCGCGGCGGCCATCACCGCGGCCGCTCCGCAGATGGCGCTGCCGGCGCCGATCAGCATCGCGGTATCGCGGTCTATCCCGAACCAGCGGGTTCCGGCCCACCACGCCAGCCCGAAGGTGCTGGTCAGTACCAGTGCGTCAATCAGCACGCCGCCTGCGCCGACCTGGCCGATGTCCTGGAAGGTCAGGCGCATGCCGTACAGGACGATGCCGGCGCGCAGCAGCCAGTGCTTGGCGAAGCCCACGCCGTCTGCCGACGATGCCGCCAGGTGCGGGTACACGGTGTTGCCCAGTGCGATGCCCAGCACGATGGCTAGGGTGAGTGCACTGATGCCGTGCGCCTGCAGCCATGGCACGGAGGACAGGCCGATGCCCGCCGCCGCAAGGATGGCGGTCAGCAGCAGGCCGGGCAGCCGGCTGCGCCAGCGTTGGAATGCACCCGGGGTGGGGGCGCTCGCCATTGAAGTGGTCACGGTTCGCTCTCGTCGAAACAGGGCTACAGCGTGCCCTTGACCAATCAATTGGTAAAACGCATTGTTTGTGTCAAATCAACCTATAAAGAAGGTTACGCCACGATGCGTCTGACGCTGCGCCAATGGCAGGTTTTCGTGAGCGTGGCCGATGCCGGATCCACCGCAGCGGCAGGCGCCCAGCTCCAGCTGTCGCAGTCGGCGACCAGCGCCGCGCTCAACGAACTGGAGGGGCAGCTTCCCGCACCGCTGTTTGACCGGATCGGGCGCCGGCTGGTGCTCAACGCCACCGGGCGCGCGCTGCTGGACCCAGCCCGCGCGCTGCTGGTGGCGGCGAGGGAGCTGGAACAGCAGGCCGGGGCAGGGCAGTCGCACGCGGCCGGCACACTGGCCCTGCAGTTGCGGATAGGCGCGAGCACCACCATCGGCAATTACCTGCTGCCTACCCGGGTGGCTTCGTTGCTGGCGGCCAATCCGCAGGCCCAGGTGGACCTGCGCATCGGCAACAGCGCCGACGTGGTGGCGGCGGTGCAGCGGTTGGAGGTCGACCTGGGCGTGATCGAAGGACCGTGCCACGAAAGCGGCCTGGAGGTGCTGCCCTGGCAGCGCGATGCCCTGGTCATCGTGGCTGCGGCCGCCTCGCCGTTGCCGGATGCGGTGGATGTCGCGTCACTGGCCGCGGCGCGCTGGCTGCTGCGCGAGCCCGGTTCGGGCACCCGCGAGGCGGTTGAACAGGCCCTGCTGCCGCACCTGCACCACTTCGGGCGCGCCATGCAGCTGGGCAGCACCGAGGCGATCAAGCAGGCCGCGGCGGCGGGGCTGGGCCTGGCCTGCCTGTCGCGGCACGCGGTGGCCGACCTGATCGCGCTGGGCAGCCTGCGGGTCCTGCAGACCCCGCTGCCGCCCCTGTCGCGCCAACTGTGGGTGGTGCGCCACCCGGGCAAGCGGGTGCCGGCGGAACTGGTCGCACTGCTGGGGCTGCCGGCATCCGCTTTTGCGTCCGGCTGAGCGACGCCGCAGGCCGCCAGCCCGTACAATGGCGGGATGCCTCTGATTACTCTGCAAAACGTCGACTTCAGCGTCGGCGGCCCGCTGTTGCTGGAAAAAGCCGAACTGTCGATCGAGCCGGGCGAACGCATCGCCCTGATCGGCCGCAACGGCGCCGGCAAATCCACCCTGCTCAAGCTGCTGTCCGGCGACCACAAGCCCGACGACGGAGAAGTGCGCGTGCAGCAGGGGGTGCGCATCACCCGGCTGGAGCAGGAAGTGCCGCACGGCGCGGCCGGCAGCGTGTTCGACGTGGTCGCCGATGGCCTGGGCGAGCTGGGCCAGTGGCTGGCCGAATTCCACCACCTCAGCGTGGCCGACGAGTTCGATGGCGATGCGCTGTCGGCGGTGCAGGCCAAGATCGATGCCGCCAACGGCTGGGGACTGGACCAGCGTGTGAGCGAAACGCTGACCAAGCTCGACCTGGACGGCGATGCCGAATTCGCGCGCCTGTCCGGCGGCATGAAGCGCCGCGTGCTGCTCGGCCGCGCGCTGGTGTCCGCGCCGGACCTGCTGCTGCTGGACGAACCGACCAACCACCTGGACATCGAAGCCATCGACTGGCTGGAAATGTTCCTCAAGAACTGGAACGGCAGCGTGGTGTTCGTCACCCATGACCGCCGCTTCCTGCGTGCGCTGGCCACCCGCATCGTCGAGATCGATCGCGGCCAGGTCACCAGCTGGCCGGGCGACTGGGCCAACTACGAACGCCGCCGCGAAGAGCGCTTGAACGCGCAGGCACAGGAAAACGCGCGCTTCGACAAGATGCTGGCGCAGGAAGAAGTCTGGATCCGCCAGGGCATCAAGGCCCGCCGCACCCGCGACGAAGGCCGCGTGCGCCGCCTGAAGGCGATGCGCAGCGAGCGTTCGCAGCGCCGTGAACTCGGCGGCAACGTGCGCATGGAAGCGTCGCAGGCGGAGAATTCCGGCAAGAAGGTGATCGACGTCAAGGACATTTCGTTCGCGTTCGGCGAGCGGGTGATGGTCAAGGATTTCAGCACCACCATCCTGCGCGGCGACCGGATCGGCCTGATCGGTCCCAACGGCAGCGGCAAGACCACGCTGCTCAAGCTGCTGCTGGGCGACCTGGCGCCGGACAGCGGCGAAGTGCGCGCCGGCACCAACCTGCAGATCGCCTACTTCGACCAGTACCGTTCGGTGCTGCGCGAGGACTGGACCGCGATCGAGAACGTGGCCGAAGGCCGCGATTTCCTCGAGGTCAACGGCAAGCGCAAGCACGTGCATGCGTACCTGCAGGATTTCCTGTTCACGCCCGAGCGTGCGCGCGCGCCGATCACCCGGCTGTCCGGTGGCGAGCGCAACCGGCTGCTGCTGGCCAAGCTGTTCGCGCAGCCCTCCAACCTGCTGGTGATGGACGAACCGACCAACGATCTCGACGTGGAAACGCTGGAGCTGCTCGAAGAGCTGCTCGGTGATTACACCGGCACGCTGCTGCTGGTCAGCCATGACCGCGACTTCCTCGACAACGTGGTGACCTCCACGATGATGATGGAAGGCGATGGCGTGGTCGGCGAGTACGTGGGTGGCTACACCGACTGGCAGCGGCATGCGGCACGCGTGGAAGCGGCGGCTGCAGCAGCACCGGCAGCGGTTGCCGGGCCACGTCCCGCAGCGGCACCGGCGCCGGCGGCCAGCGCCGAACCGGCCGCGCCCAAGCGCAAGCTCAGCTACAAGGACGCGCGCGAGCTGGAGCAGCTGCCGTTGAAGATCGAAACGCTGGAAAAGGATGTCGAAGGCCTGACCGCCGCGATGAACGATCCCGCGTTCTACCAGCGCAGCGCGCCGGACATGGCCGCACACACCCAGAAGCTGGGTGCGGTGCAGGCTGAGCTGGATGCCGCCTACGCGCGGTGGGAAGAACTGGACGCCTGATCCGCGGCTTCGGCGGATCCAAACGCCGGTCCCGGTGCCGGGGGCGGCGTTGTAATGCCTTCGGATGCTTGGGCCGCGCTGCGCGCGGTGGACACGCATGGCGTGTCCCTACGAATTCTTACGTGCGCAGGACCATGGCGTTGGATCGTAGCGACACGCCATGCGTGTCCCACGGACCCCGTGGGATCACACATGGCGCGCAGATCATTTGACCCCGTGCAGATCCCTGAGCTGGCTCGGCCGCGAACCGAAATACGCGGCCAGGTCGGCAATGTCCTGGTCGCTCAGGTCGGTGGCCTGCCCGGTCATCAGCGGATGCTGGCGGTCCCCGGCGCGGTAGGCCTGCAGGGCGTGGGCCAGGTAATCGCCGTACTGCCCACCCAGCTTCGGGTAGGTCGGGTCGATCGGCTGGTTGCCGTCGGCGCCGTGGCAGTCGATGCAGCTCTGCCCGGTCGCCTTGCCCTTGACCTTGGCCCGCGCTTCACCGGCGGCGATGCGGCCTGCCGGCAGGCCGGCGGAGGAGCCTGACCCGTGCTCGCCACTGGCGTGGCCCGGGTCGGCGGCGGAATCTGCGCTGTTTTCCACCTGCGACTGCGAACAGGCAGCCAGCAGCAGGGCAACGGACAGGGCGATGGCGTGACGCTTGAAGGGCGTGGCTTTCGTCATGAGCGCGCTTATTTGACGGTGGACAGGTAAACAGCGAGATCGGCGATCTCCTGTTCAGAGAAACTCATGGACTGCGCCTGCATCGTGGGATGCCGGCGTTTGCCCTGGCGGTACTCGCTCAGCGCCTGGCTGAGGTACTGCTGGGTCTGCCCACCGATCTTGGGCACCCGGTAGCTGGGGTACGCGTTCTTGTAGCCGGTGATGCCGTGGCACCCCTGGCAGGTGTAGGCCAGCACGCGGCCATTGTCGAAGCTGCCGGTCAGGGCAGGCGGGGCGGCGGGCGCGGCTGCCGGGGCAGCGGCGGGTGGCGCGGGTACGGCAGGAGCAGGTGCGGCCTGGACGGCAACCCCGAAGGGCAGGAGGACGGCCAGAGCAAGACAAGCGGCGAGCGGCTGCGGGCGCATGATGTCGTTTCCGGTATACGGGTTCTGGTCGTTCCGGCGTGGGGTACGGAACTGTCCCGAGTATAGCCTGCGTTTTCATCTAGCTGAAACCGGGCAACGCCGGCGAGTGGTCGCAGGTCACCATGACCTTTGGGATATGGTGTTGTCGTGACGTGGTGCATTACTTTGCTACCACACCTGCTCACGCATCCTTCAGGGACACGACGATGTTGCGAATCTCTCTTCTGCCCGGCCGCACCGGAACCTGCGCCGCGGCGCTGCTGATCACTACGACCCTGCTGCTGGGCGGTTGCGGCGCCGGTGGCCCCGCCGGCGATGCCGCGGCGGCCGAGAAGGATCCCAAGGCCGAAAAAGCTCCCGACGCCGTCCCGGTGGAGGCGGTAGCGGCCAGCCGCCGTGCGGTCGCCGCCAGCTACACCGGCACCGCCGCGCTGGAAGCGCGCGCCGAATCGCAGGTGGTGGCGAAAACGTCGGGCGTGGCCCTGGCCGTGATGGTCGAAGAAGGCCAGCAGGTCCGCGCCGGGCAGCCGCTGGTGCGGCTGGACCCGGACCGGGCGCGCCTGGCCGTGGCCCAGAGCGAAGCGCAGATGCGCAAGCTGGAGAACAGCTACCAGCGCGCCCAGAAACTGGTGGGCCAGCAGATGGTCAGCGCCGCCGATGTCGACCAGCTGCGCTACGACCTGGAAAACGCGCGCGCGCAGTACCGCCTGGCGACCCTTGAGCTGTCCTACACCACGGTGGTGGCGCCGATCTCCGGCGTGATCGCATCGCGCTCGATCAAGACCGGCAACTTCGTGCAGATCAATACGCCGATCTTCCGCATCGTCGACAACTCGCGGCTGGAAGCCACGCTCAACGTGCCCGAGCGCGAACTGGCCACGCTGCGTGCCGGGCAGCCGGTGACCCTGGTGGCCGATGCGCTGCCGGGTAAATCCTTCCCCGGCACCGTGGACCGTATTTCCCCGGTGGTCGACGCCGGCAGCGGCACCTTCCGCGTGGTCAGCGGCTTCGGCGAAGATGCCGCCGGCCTGCAGCCGGGCATGTTCGGGCGCATCCGCATCGACTACGACCAGCGCGCCGACGCGCTGGTGGTGCCGCGCCTGGCGCTGCTCGACGACGGCGACCCGGCGGTGTTCCGCGTGCGCGCGGGCAAGGTTGCCCGCGTGCCGGTCAAGCTGGGCTACGCCGAAGGCCCGTGGGTGGAGATCCGCGAGGGCCTGGCCGAGGGAGACAAGGTGGTGACGGCCGGCAAGGTCGCCCTGCGCGACGGCACCGCCGTGCAGGTGATCGGCGACAAGCCGGCCAGCGCGGTGGCCAGCAAGGCCGCCCCGGCCAAGGCGGAGACCCGCCAATGAGTTCGGCCGGGCACGACCACGGTAACGAACCGCAGCCGGGCGAAGGCCCGGCGGCGCCTGGTGGTGGCCTGGTGGAATTCGCCACCCGCCGCCGCGTCACCATCTTCATGTTCATGATCACGCTGGTGCTGTTCGGCCTGATCGCGCTGGGCAACCTCAAGGTCAACCTGCTGCCGGACCTGAGCTATCCCACGTTGACCGTGCGCACCGAATACACCGGCGCGGCACCGACCGAGATCGAAACGCTGATCACCGAACCGGTCGAAGAAGCCGTGGGCGTGGTCAAGAACCTGCGCAAGCTGAAGTCGATCTCGCGCACCGGGCAGAGCGATGTGGTGCTGGAGTTCGCCTGGGGCACCAACATGGACCAGGCCAGCCTGGAGGTGCGCGACAAGATGGAAGCGCTGAACCTGCCACTGGAGGCCAAGGCCCCGGTGCTGCTGCGCTTCAATCCCTCCACCGCGCCGATCATGCGCCTGGTGATCGCGGCCAAGGACGACCCGGCCAGTGATGCCGACGCGGTGCGCCAGCTCACCGCGCTGCGCCGCTATGCCGATGAAGACCTGAAGAAGAAGCTCGAACCGGTGGCCGGCGTGGCGGCGGTGAAGGTGGGTGGCGGCCTGGAAGATGAAATCCAGGTCGACATCGACCAGCAGAAGCTGGCCCAGCTCAACCTGCCGATCGATACCGTCATCAAGCGGCTGAAGGAAGAGAACATCAACATTTCCGGCGGTCGGCTGGAAGAAGGGTCGCAGCGCTTCCTGGTGCGTACCGTCAACCAGTTCGCCGACCTGGAAGACATCCGCAACCTGCTGGTGACCACCCAGGGCAGCAACGGCAGTGCCGCCGACGCGGCCATGCAGCAGATGTTCGCCATCGCCGCCTCGACCGGTTCGGATGCAGCGGTCGCCGCCGCGTCCGCCGCGCAGAGCGCGTCCAGCAGCAGCTCCACCACCGTGGCCAACGGCGTGCCGGTGCGGCTGAAGGACGTGGCCACGGTGCGGCAGGGCTTCAAGGAACGCGAAGCGATCATCCGCCTGGGCGGCCGCGAAGCGGTGGAACTGGCCATCTACAAGGAAGGCGATGCCAACACGGTGGCCACCGCCGAAGCACTGCGCGCCAAGCTTGAGCAGATCAAGGCGCAGATTCCCGGTGATGCCGAACTGACCACCATCGAAGACCAGTCGCGCTTCATCGAGCACGCCATCAGCGACGTCAAGAAAGACGCGGTGATCGGCGGCCTGCTGGCCATCCTGATCATCTTCCTGTTCCTGCGCGATGGCTGGAGCACGTTCGTGATCAGCCTGTCGCTGCCGGTCTCGATCATCACCACGTTCTTCTTCATGGGCCAGCTTGGGCTGAGCTTGAACGTGATGTCGCTGGGCGGGTTGGCGCTGGCCACCGGCCTGGTGGTGGACGATTCCATCGTGGTGCTGGAAAGCATCGCCAAGGCGCGCGAACGCGGCCTGGGCATCCTGCAGGCGGCCATCACCGGCACCCGCGAAGTCAGCATGGCCGTGGTCGCCTCCACCCTGACCACCATCGCGGTGTTCCTGCCGCTGGTGTTCGTCGACGGCATCGCCGGCCAGCTGTTCCGCGACCAGGCGCTGACCGTGGCGATCGCGATAGCGATCTCGCTGCTGGTGGCGATGACCCTGATCCCGATGCTGAGCTCGCTCAAGGGCCGTCCGCCGCTGGCGTTCCCGGAAGAGCCCGCGCATGCCGCATGGCAGCCGCAGCGTCGCTGGCTCAAGCCGGTCGCCGGCAGCCGCCGCGGTTTCGGCGCACTGGTCCGCTGGACCGTGTTCGGCATCGCGTGGGCCATCGTGCGCGTATGGCGCCTTCTGGTGGCGGTGATCGGCCCGGTGATGCGCAAGGCCAGCGACCTGGCCATGAAGCCGTACGCCGGTGCCGAGCGCGGTTACCTGCGCCTGCTGCCGAACGCACTGGCCCACCCGGGCAAGGTACTGGGCATGGCGGCGCTGGCCTTCGTGGCCACGCTGGCGCTGGTGCCGATGCTGGGCGCGGACCTGATTCCGCAGCTGGCCCAGGATCGCTTTGAGATGACCGCAAAGCTGCCGGCCGGCACGCCGCTGAAGCAGACCGATGCGCTGGTGCGCGAGCTGCAGCTGGCCCACGCCAAGGACGACAGCATCACCTCGCTGTACGGCGTGAGCGGCAGCGGCACGCGGCTGGACGCCAGCCCGACCGAGAGCGGCGAGAACATCGGCAAGCTCACCGTGGTGATGGCCGACGGCGGCAGTGCCCGCACCGAGGCCGCCATCACCGAGCGCCTGCGCGCTTCGATGCAGGGCCACCCGGGCGTGCAGGTCGACTTCGCGCGGCCGGCACTGTTCAGCTTCTCCACGCCGCTGGAAGTGGAGCTGCGCGGGCAGGACATGGCCACCCTGGAACGTGCCGGGCAGGCGCTGGCCGCGCGCCTGCGCAGCAACCCGCACTACGCCGACGTGAAATCGACCGTGGAAGAGGGCTTCCCGGAGATCCAGATCCGCTTCGACCAGGAGCGCGCCGGTGCGCTGGGCCTGACCACGCGGCAGATCGCCGACGTGGTGGTCAAGAAGGTGCGCGGCGACGTGGCCACGCGCTACAGCTTCCGTGACCGCAAGATCGACGTGCTGGTGCGCGCCCAGGAAGGCGACCGCGCCAGCGTGGAGAGCATCCGCCGGTTGATCGTCAACCCGGGCAGCACGCGCCCGGTGACGCTGGACGCGGTGGCCGACGTGGTGGCCACCAACGGCCCGAGCGAGATCCACCGGGCCGACCAGACCCGCGTGGCGGTGGTGTCGGCCAACCTGCGCGACATCGACCTGGGCGGCGCGGTGCGCGAAGTGCAGGACATGGTCGCCAACGACCCGCTGGGTGCCGGCGTCAGCATGCACATCGGTGGGCAGGGCGAGGAGCTGGCCGAATCCGCGCGCTCGCTGATCTTCGCCTTCGGCCTGGCGATCTTCCTGGTCTACCTGGTGATGGCCTCGCAGTTCGAATCGCTGCTGCACCCGTTCGTCATCCTGTTCACCATCCCGCTGGCGCTGGTCGGTGCGATCCTGGCGCTGATGCTCACCGGCAAGCCGATCTCGGTGGTGGTGTTCATCGGCCTGATCCTGCTGGTGGGGCTGGTGACCAAGAACGCGATCATCCTGATCGACAAGGTCAACCAGCTGCGCGAAGCCGGCGTGGCCAAGCATGAGGCGCTGGTGGAAGGCGCACGCTCGCGCCTGCGCCCGATCATCATGACCACCCTGTGCACGCTGTTCGGCTTCCTGCCGCTGGCGGTGGCGATGGGCGAGGGTGCAGAAGTGCGCGCCCCGATGGCGATCACCGTGATCGGCGGCCTGCTGGTGTCCACGCTGCTCACCCTGCTGGTGATCCCGGTGGTGTACGACCTGCTTGATCGCCGTGGCGATGCCTATTACCGCGAACGTGGCCGCCATCACCACCGCGGTACGCCCGATGCCGGCAGCGCCGGTGGTGCGGCCCAGGAGCCGGCATGAGCATCGCCGAGTTCTCCATCCGCCGCCCCATCACCACCATCATGTGCTTCGTCTCACTGGTGGTGGTGGGCCTGATTGCCTCGTTCCGGTTGCCACTGGAGGCGCTGCCGGACATCTCCGCGCCGTTCCTGTTCGTGCAGGTGCCCTACACCGGCTCGACACCGGAAGAAGTGGAGCGCACCATCATCCGGCCGACCGAGGAAGCGCTGGCCACGATGACCGGGATCAAGCGCATGCGCTCCCAGGCGACCGCCGAAGGCGCCAGCATCTTCATCGAGTTCACCGACTGGGACCGCGACATCGCCATCGCCGCCTCCGACGCACGCGAGCGCATCGACGCGATCCGCAGCGACCTGCCCGATGACCTGCAGCGCTACAACGTGTTCAAGTGGTCCAGCAGCGACGAGCCGGTACTCAAGGTGCGCCTGGCCAGTGCATCGGACCTGACCGGTGCCTACGACATGCTCGACCGCGAGTTCAAGCGGCGGATCGAGCGCATTCCCGGCGTGGCCCGGGTGGAGATTTCGGGCGCGCCACCCAATGAGGTGGAGATCGCGATCGATGCCGATCGCCTGACCGCGCACAACCTGAGCATCAACGAACTCAGCGACCGCCTGCGCACGCTCAACTTCTCCATCTCGGCCGGGCAGATCGACGACAACGGCCAGCGGGTCCGGATCCAGCCGGTCGGCGAGATCACCGACCTGCAGGAACTGCGCGACCTGGTCATCGACACCAAGGGCCTGCGCCTGGGCGACATTGCCGACGTGCGGCTCAAGGCGGCGCGCATGAACTACGGCCGTCGCCTGGATGGCAATCCGGCAGTGGGCCTGGACATCTACAAGGAGCGCAGCGCCAACCTGGTGGAAGTCTCGCGAGGCGCGCTGGCCGAGGTGGAAGCCATCCGCCGGCAGCCGTCGATGCGCGATGTGAGCATCAAGGTGATCGACAACCAGGGCAAGACGGTGACGTCCTCGCTGCTGGAGCTGGCCGAAGCCGGCGCGGTCGGCCTGCTGCTGTCGGTGACGGTGCTGTTCTTCTTCCTGCGCCATTGGCCATCGACGCTGATGGTGACGCTGGCGATCCCGATCTGTTTCGTGATCACCCTGGGCTTCATGTACTTCGTCGGGGTGACCCTCAACATCCTGACCATGATGGGCCTGCTGCTGGCGGTCGGCATGCTGGTGGACAACGCCGTGGTGGTGGTGGAAAGCATCTACCAGGAACGCGAACGCATGCCCGACCAGCCGGTGCAGGCCTCGATCATCGGCACCCGCAACGTGGCCATCGCGCTCAGCGCCGGCACCCTGTGCCACTGCATCGTATTCGTGCCCAACCTGTTTGGCGAAACCAACAACATCAGCATCTTCATGGCGCAGATCGCGATCACCATCTCGGTCTCGCTGATGGCCTCGTGGCTGGTGGCGGTGAGCCTGATCCCGATGCTGTCCGCGCGCATGCAGACGCCCAAGCTGGTGCACTCGCAGACCGGCGTGATCGCCCGCCTGCAACGCCGCTATGCCCAGCTGCTGCAATGGACGCTGGAACACCGCGGCTGGAGCGTGTTCGGCATCATCATGGTGGTGCTGGTCAGCCTGGTGCCGATGAAGCTGACCAAGATCGACATGTTCGGTGGCGAAGGTGGCACCGATGTCTTCATCGGCTACAACTGGAAGGGGGCCTTCACCCGCGCGCAGATGTCCGACGAGATCCTGCGGGTGGAGCAGTACCTGGACCAGAACCGCGAGAAGCTGCACATCACCCAGGTGTATTCCTGGTACAGCGAACAGGAAGGCAGCAGCACGATTGTCACTCTGGACCAGAAGCACGCGGGCAACATGGCCGCCGTGCAGGAGTCGCTGCGCAAGGGACTGCCGCGCTCGGCGCGCGCCGATTACATCGTCGGCAACCAGGGCGGCGATGGCGGCGGTGGCGGTGGCAGCAAGGGCGTGGAAGTGCAGCTGGTGGGTGATTCGACCCAGATGCTGCAGGAGATCGGCGAAGACGTGGTGCCGTTGCTGGCCCAGCGCAAGGAACTGCGCGATGTACGCATCGACAATGGCGAGAAGGGCAGCGAGTTGTCCATCCATGTGGACCGCGAGCGCGCCGCTGCGTTCGGCTTCAATGCCGAGCAGGTTGCCAGCTTCGTCGGCCTGGCGCTGCGCGGTGCACCGCTGCGCGAGTTCCGTCGCGGTGACAGCGAAGTGCCGGTGTGGGTGCGTTTTGCCGGTGCCGAACAGAGCAGCCCGGAAGACCTGGCCAGCTTCACCGTGCGCACCGGCGACGGTCGCTCGGTACCGCTGCTGAGCCTGGTCGATGTCAGCATCAAGCCCTCCGCCACCCGCGTGGGCCGTACCAACCGCCAGACCACGTTGACCATCAAGGCCAACCTGGCCGAGAAGGTGACTGCGCCGGAAGGCCGCAAGGCGATGGAGGAAACGCTCAAGCCGATGAGCTTCCCGGCCGGCTATAACTTCACCTTCGACGGCGGCGACTTCGGTGACGACAACGAGGCCATGCAGCAGATGCTGTTCAACCTGGTCATCGCGCTGGTGATGATCTACGTGGTGATGGCGGCGGTGTTCGAATCGCTGCTGTTCCCGGCCGCCATCATGAGCGGGGTGCTGTTCTCGATCTTCGGGGTGTTCTGGTTGTTCTGGCTCACCGGTACCTCGTTCGGCATCATGTCCTTCATCGGCATCCTGGTGCTGATGGGGGTGGTGGTGAACAACGGCATCGTGATGATCGAGCACATCAACAACCTGCGCCGGCGCGGCCTGGCGCGCACCCAGGCGCTGGTGGAAGGCTCGCGCGAGCGCCTGCGCCCGATCATGATGACGATGGGCACGGCGATCCTGGCGATGGTCCCGATCTCGCTCACCGACACCCAGCTGCTGGGCGATGGCCCGCCGTACTACCCGATGGCGCGCGCCATTGCCGGCGGCCTGGCGTTCTCCACCGTGGTCAGCCTGCTGTTCCTGCCGACCATCTACGCCATGCTCGACGACATGAGCATCAACGTGGCCCGCATCGTGCGGCGGGCGAGGGGATTGCCGCCCAAGGGCAGCGGTGCGGTGATCGAACCGGCATGAATGAAAAGGGCCACGCAATGCGTGGCCCTTTTTCGTATCGACCAACGGTCGATACCTACCGTTCCGATCCCCGTGGGTATCCACCGTTCCGATCCCCGTGGGTAGGTACCGACCGTTGGTCGGTACGGCGCCGTCAGCCGCCGACCTTGTTCCAGACCTGGAAGCCGGTGAGCCACAAGCCCAGCATGCTGCCAAGGTTGGTCAGCATGAAGGTCAGCACCACCCGGGTGACGCGGTTGCGGTACCAGCCGCGCACGCTCTGCGCGTCATCGCGCAGCTTGAGGAAATCCTCGTACGCCGGCTTGCGCAGGCGCGCCTCGACCAGCGCGGCAAAGGCGCCGGTCGGGATGCTCAGGCGGAATGGCTTGAACGGCGCCACCACGATCGCGGTGAGGATGCTCAGCGGGTGGCTGCCGGCCAGCAGGCAGCCCAACCCGGCCAGGCCGCCGGTGTACATCGCCCACACCGCCAGCAGCTCGGTGCCCACGCCCAGTCCGCCGCGATAGAACCCCACGGCAATACCGGCCAACACCACCGCCAGGATGGTCAGCGTGATCCACGGAATGTTGCGCTTCTTCGGCACGTCTTCCAGCGACGCGCGCAGCGGGCCGGGCGCTTCGGTGTCCGATTCCAGGTACTTCGCCAGCCCGGCCAGGTGGCCGGCACCGACCACGGCCAGCACTTCGCGCTGCGCCGGATCCTGCACTTCGCGCAGGCGGGTGGCCATGTAGCGGTCGCGCTCGCCGATGATGGTTTCGTACAGTGCCGGGCTTTCGCTGGCGAACTCGCCGAAGCTCGCTTCCAGCATGTCACCCTGCTTGAGCTTCTCGATCTCGTCTTCGCCGACGTCGTCGGAGGCGAACAGGCCGGCGCCCAGGCCCATGACCAGTTTGATCTTGCCGAAGAAGCCCAGCCGCTGCGAGGCGCGCTTGAAGGTCAGGCCCACTTCGCGGTCGATCAGGTGCACCGGCAGGTTGTGCGCGTTGGCCAGGCCGACCGCGCGCTTGAGCTCGGCACCGGGCTCGATGCCCAGCTGCTCGGCCAGCCGCCGCTGGTAGGCGGCCAGGGCGAGGTTGGCGGCGAACAGCGCCACGCGGCCCTTGCGGATCACTTCGACCAGGTCCAGCTTGGCCAACGCATCGGGATTGGTCAGCGCCTGCAGGCGCTGCGGATCAAGCTCCACCGCGACCGCATCGAAGCGGCCGCTGTTGATGGCCCGTTCCACCACCTCCACGCTGGCCTGCGAGACGTGCGCGGTGCCCAGCAGGGTATAGCGCACGCCGTCGCGCTCGACCACGCGCACGGGCTGGCCGGCGAACAGGGTGTCGCCGTTGTCGTCCATCAGGTTTTCAGTCATTTCATCATTCATTCGAAGGGGCGCTGTCGACACCGTCGCCTAGCGCGCGCTGCATCTGCACCGTATCCAGCCAGCGCCCATGCTTGCGGCCCAGGCCACGGAAAATGCCGACCAGGTGGAAGCCGAAGCGTTCGTGCAGCTTGATCGATGCGGTGTTGGTCGGTTCACCGATCACCGCCACCATCTGCCGGTAGCCACGCGCGACGCAGGCGTCGATCAGGCCCTGCATCAGCGCGGTGCCGACGCCCTTGCCCTGGAACGCGGCATCGACGTAGACGGAGTTTTCGACCGTCCACTGGTAGGCGATACGCCCACGGTAGGTGTTGGCATAGGCGTAGCCGGCCACGTGGCCGTCAACCTCGGCCACGATGTACGGGAAACCGCGTGCGACGATGTCGTGCATGCGCCGCTGCATCTCGGCCGCATCCGGAACGTCGTACTCATAGGTGTTGACGAAATCGGTTACTTCCACCGCATAGATGGCGGTGATGGCCGCAATGTCGGCATCGGTGGCGTCGCGCAGCAGCACGGTCACGGGGCAGGGTTCCTGTGGGAAGGTCAGTCGATGTAGCGCTTGAGCAGGTCGCCATAGGCGTCGATGCGGCGGTCGCGCAGGAACGGCCAGATGCGGCGCACGTGTTCACTGCGCTGCAGGTCGACATCGCAGACCAGTACGGTCGGGTCGCCACCGGCTTCGGCGATGAACTCACCCTGCGGGCCCAGCACGTGGCTGTTGCCCCAGAACTGGATGCCCGAGGCGCCCAGCGGCGACGGCTCGTGGCCGACGCGGTTGCAGCTCAGCACGGGCACGCCGTTGGCCACGGCATGGCCGCGGTGGCTGAGCACCCAGGCATCGCGCTGGCGGCCCTGTTCGTCCTTCTGGTCATCCGGATCCCAGCCGATGGCGGTGGGGTAGAGCAGCAGTTCGGCACCGGCCAGCGCCATCAGGCGCGCGGCTTCGGGGTACCACTGGTCCCAGCAGACGAGCACGCCAAGGCGACCCACCGAGGTATCGATCGGCTTGAAGCCGATGTCGCCGGGGGTGAAGTAGAACTTCTCATAGAAGCCGGGATCGTCCGGGATGTGCATCTTGCGGTACTTGCCCAGCAGGGTGCCGTCCTTCTCGAACACTACGGCGGTGTTGTGGTACAGGCCGGCGGCGCGGCGCTCGAACAGCGAGCCGACGATCACCACGCCATGCTTCTTCGCAAGCGCGCCAAGGCGCTCGGTGCTCGGCCCGGGGATCGGTTCGGCCAGGTCGAACTCATCCACCGATTCGTGCTGGCAGAAGTACGCGCCGTTGTGCAGTTCCTGCAGCAGGACCAGCTTGGCACCCTGGGCAGCCGCTTCAGCCACGCGCGTTTCGATCACGGCCAGGTTGGCGGCCGCGTCACCGTGGTTGCGCTCCTGGATCAGGGCGACGGAAAGGGTGTGGCGTGAGCTCATCCGGGGCGGGTCCTGCAGGGGGAAAAACGCAGTTTATCGCGGATGGGTGTGTGCGGCGTGCTGGTTGTTAAACCGGTGCTGTTAACGCCTTCAGTAGCCGGGTTTGCGGATCGCCGGGCGTTGCCCGGCTGCTGGTGGCTTCAGGCGAACAGCCTTGGGGCAGCGGCTCCGAGGCTTGGCGGGACGGTGCGGGTTTGCGGGGGACGCCGTGAACCCATCCATGGGGGCTTGGTCGCCGCATCCATGCGGCTCACACCCCCGCAAACCCGCCCCGACCCGCCTTCGACGGTTGGCCGGAGGCCAGGGGAAAGCAACGGCCGCAGCCAACATCGACTGCGTCTTCGTTCTGGGATCTGGCATTTGATCTTCCATGGCCACCAACACACCGTCGAGGGTCGGCGGGGGCGGGTTTGCGGGACTGTCAAAAACATGGATGTTTTTGCCAAGCCCCCATGGATGGGTTTACGGCGTGTCCCGCAAACCCGCACCCGCCGACCCAGCTCAGGCCATGCTGTGCCCACCGGCTGTTCGCCCAAAACCAAAAGCGCCGGGCAAAGCCCGGCGCCTGGGAAACTCACGATTGCCGAAGCGCGTTACGCCGCCAGCAACCCAGCCGGCAACTGCATGGTGATGCAGTGCAGGCTGCCGTTCTGCCAGATCAGCGAGCGGCAGGGTACCTGCACGATCTCGTGGTCCGGGTAGGCCTGGGCCAGCACGTCGCGTGCCGCGTCGTCAGCCACGTCACCGTAGGCCGGCATCAGCACCGCGCCGTTGAGGATCAGGTAATTGGCGTAGGACGCGGCCAGGCGGCGGCCTTCGTCGATCACCGGGCGTGCCCACGGCAGCGGGAACAGGCGGTACGGCTGGCCGTCGGCGGTGCGCAGCGCGGCCAGTTCGTTGCCCATCGCCTGCAGCTCGGCATGGTGCGAATCGCTGGCGTCATCGCAGGCCTGGTAGACAATGCTGTCCACCGACGCGAAGCGCGCCAGCGTATCGATGTGCGCGTCGGTGTCGTCGCCTTCCAGGTAGCCGTGGTCCAGCCACAGCACCCGGTCCTGCGCCAGCCAGCTTGCCATGTCCGCGCTCAGCGACGCACGATCCCGGTCCGGGTGGCGTTCGTGCAGGCACTTCCAGGTGGTGAGCAGGGTGCCCGCACCGTCGGTTTCGATGGCGCCGCCTTCCAGCGCGAACGGAATGCTCTGCAGCTCCGCGTCGGCGAACAGGTTGGCGGCGTGCAGCACGCCCACCAGCTGGTCGTCCAGGCTGGCCTCGAACTTGCCGCCCCAGCCAGTGAAGCGGAAGTCCAGCAGGCGGAAGCCGCCGTCGGCGCGGCGCAGCGTGATCGGGCCCGAATCGCGCAGCCAGGTGTCGTCGTACGGCGCGGTGACGAAACGCACGCGGTCGGTGTCGATCCGGTTGGAGCGCAGGCGCGCGTCGGCGTACGCCTCCAGGTCGTCATCGGCCACGATGATCACCACCGGCTGGAAGCGGGTGATGGCCGCGACCAGCGCGATGTAGGTGTCCTCGACGTCACCCAGGCGGTCGGCCCAGTCGGTGTCGGCGTGGGGCCAGGCGATCAGGATGGCGGACTGGGATTCCCATTCGGCCGGAAAGCGGAGCGTATCGTTCATGGTCTCGGTGCGATGGCCCGCCGGGCGGCGGGCGTTCTGATGGATCAGCGGATCGGCGGCTTCGGGCCGACTTCGTTGCTGTCAGCCTTGTTGGCCACCACGTCGATCACCTTCTGCTTTTCGAAGTAGACGGTGAACATCGGGTAGACCCAGCGGTTGATGGTCGGCCACTGGCGCTTCTGGCCGCCGCGCGGCTCCAGCTTCTCGCTGGGCTCACCGAAGCGGCTCAGGACCTGGCTGGTGGTCTCGCCGCGCACCGGCACTACCGGCGCCACCTGTTCCTTGGTGCGGTCGATCAGCAGGGTGTCGGCGTGGGCGCTGGCGCAGGCCAGCAGGGCAAGCAACGGCAGTGTGGTCAGGTAACGCTTCATCTCGATCTACTCCCCAGTTATCAAGAATGGAGTCACGACCAACGGTCGTGACCTACCGTGAATCCGGCAAGGCAGTCACGACCAAGGTCGTGACCTGCCGTGAATCCGGCTAGGCAGCCACGACCGGCGGTCGTGGGGCACCCGGCGATTACAACAAAATTGGCAATAAAAAACCGCCCGGAGGCGGCTTTTTATTCAGGCAGGTCGCGACCGGTGGTCGCGACGGCCCAGGCTCAGCGCTGGCGAGCCTTGAAACGCGGGTTCGACTTGCAGATCACGAAGATCTTGCCGCGACGACGGACGACCTTGCAGTCACGGTGACGGGACTTGGCCGACTTCAGGGAAGACAGGACTTTCATTGCATACCTCGGCGTAAACGTGGATTCGGTTGGAGCGCGGCCGCGATATGCAGATGACAATCGGCAGGTGACGCCCGTTCAAGCCCGCCATTCTACCGGGCTTTTTTCCATCCTTTCAAGTGCTTGCACTAAAAATGTCTTGGACGGGGCCGGGCAGGGGCTAGAATGGGGGGTCAAATCCACAGGGAACCCCATGAACCAGCCTTCTCCCGTGCTCACCATCGACGGCCCGTCCGGGGCCGGCAAGGGGACCGTCAGCCGCATTGTCGCACGCCGGCTGGGCTGGCATTACCTGGATTCGGGCGCCCTCTACCGCGCCGTGGGCGTGGCTGCCAGCTGGGCCGATATCGACACCTCCGATGCCTCGGCGCTGGTCCGCTGCACCTTCGACACCCATGTCCGCTTCGTCGAGGCCGACGATGGCAGCCTGCGTGTCATCGTCAATGAGACCGACGCCACCGACGAGCTGCGGCTGGAAACCACCGGGGCCCTGGCCTCGGCCATTGCCGCCATTCCCGAGGTCCGCGCCGCCCTTAAAGAGCGTCAACGCGCATTCAGGGTTCTCCCCGGCCTGGTGGCCGACGGGCGGGACATGGGGACGGTCATCTTCCCCGACGCCCCATTCAAGGTCTTCCTGACGGCCAGTGCCGAGGAGCGCGCCGAGCGCCGGCATAACCAGTTGAAAGACAAGGGGGTTTCTGTTAACTTTGATGACCTCCTGCGCGAGATCATGGCCCGCGACGCCCGTGATGCACAGCGCACAGTGGCGCCCCTGAAGCCGGCAGACGATGCCGTCGTCATCGACACCAGTGGTATCGGCATCGACGAAGTCGTTGCCAAGGTACTGGATCTGCTTCCGGTTTCGGGTGCCTGATCCGTGGCAAGGAGGCCGCCAGTCCATCGGCGGTAGTCGCACCAATGCAATGCAGTAAAAGCTCCGTCCCGCAATGATGCGTGGCGGTTTTCCTACTTCACACACGACCTGCGTTTCCGGGGTCGACCAACAGGCGGGCAGTAAACGGAACCCTCGCGGGGACCAATGCCCATGTGTCCAACAGAGTAAATCTAATGACCGAATCATTTGCCGAACTGTTTGAAGCCAGCCAGGCCAATCTGGCCAAGCTGAAGCCGGGCGCCATCGTCAGCGGTGTTGTCGTTGAAGTCCGCGGCGACGTCGTGGTGATCAACGCCGGCCTGAAGTCCGAAGGCATCGTGCCGATCGAACAGTTCCGTAACGACGCCGGCGAAATCGACGTCGCCGAAGGCGATGTCGTCAAGGTCGCCCTCGACTCGATCGAGAACGGCTTCGGTGAAACCGTCCTGTCGCGCGAGAAAGCCAAGCGCGCCATGGTGTGGGACGAGCTGGAAGAAGCCCTGGAAAAGAACGAAACCATCACCGGCCGCATCAGCGGCAAGGTCAAGGGTGGTTTCACCGTGGACATCAAGGATGTCCGCGCGTTCCTGCCCGGTTCGCTGGTGGATGTGCGCCCGGTGCGCGACCCGGCCTACCTGGAAGGCAAGGAGCTGGAATTCAAGCTCATCAAGCTGGACCGCAAGCGTAACAACGTCGTGGTCTCGCGCCGCGCTGTCGTCGAAAGCGAGCACTCGGAAGAGCGCGAGCAGCTGATGGACAAGCTGCAGGAAGGCGCGATCCTGAAGGGTGTCGTCAAGAACCTGACCGATTACGGCGCATTCGTGGACCTGGGCGGCATCGACGGCCTGCTGCACATCACCGACATGGCCTGGAAGCGCGTGCGCCACCCGTCCGAAGTCGTGAACGTCGGCGACGAGCTGGACGTGCGCGTGCTGAAGTTCGACCGCGAGCGCAACCGCGTTTCGCTCGGCCTGAAGCAGCTGGGCGAGGATCCGTGGGACAACATCGCCCGTCGTTACCCGGCCAACAGCCGCGTGTTCGGCAAGGTCTCCAACGTCACCGATTACGGCGCGTTCGTCGAGATCGAGCCGGGCGTCGAAGGCCTGGTGCACGTGTCCGAGATGGATTGGACCAACAAGAACGTCAACCCGTCCAAGGTTGTGCAGGTCGGTGACGAAGTTGAAGTCATGGTCCTGGACGTCGACGAGGAGCGTCGCCGCATCTCGCTGGGCATGAAGCAGGTTGCCGCCAATCCGTGGGAAACCTTCGCTGCCATCCACAAGAAGGGCGACAAGGTGTCGGGCCAGATCAAGTCGATCACCGACTTCGGCATCTTCATCGGCCTGGACGGCGGTATCGATGGCCTGGTGCACCTGTCCGACATCAGCTGGAACACCACCGGCGAAGACGTGGTCCGCAACTTCAAGAAGGGCGACAACCTGGACGCCGTCGTCCTGGCCGTCGATCCGGAGCGCGAGCGCATCAGCCTGGGCGTCAAGCAGCTGGAGCAGGATCCGTTCGGTCAGTACATGGCTGCCAACCCGAAGGGTTCGAAGGTCGAAGGCGTGGTCAAGGAAGTGGACGCCAAGGGCGCTACCATCGAACTGGCTGACGGCATCGAAGGCTATGTCGCTGCGCGTGACGTTGCCAACGAGCGCGTCGACGACGCGACCCAGTTCCTGAAGGTCGGCGACAAGGTTGAAGCGAAGTTCGTGGGCATGGATCGCAAGGGTCGTACCCTGCAGCTGTCGATCAAGGCCAAGGACGACGCGGAAATGCGCGAAGTGCTGGAGGAATACCAGTCCTCTTCGGCTTCCAGCGGCACCACCCAGCTCGGCGCGCTGCTGCGTGCACAGCTGAACGGCAACAAGTCCGAGTAATCGGCCTTTACCCGTAGCAGTAGTTTCCTGGACGGCCCGGACAATTGTCCGGGCCGTTTCAGGGTTTGAGACCCTCGACGCGAGTCCGCAATGACCAAATCCGAGTTGATCGAAATCCTGGCGCGCCGACAGGCGCATCTGAAGTCGGACGATGTCGATCTGGCGGTGAAGTCGTTGCTGGAAATGATGGGCGGGGCGCTGGCTGGCGGGGATCGCATCGAGATCCGCGGGTTCGGCAGTTTTTCGTTGCACTACCGGCCGCCGCGGCTGGGGCGCAACCCCAAGACCGGGGAATCGGTCGCACTGCCGGGCAAGCATGTCCCGCATTTCAAGCCGGGCAAGGAACTCCGTGAGCGCGTAAGCGCCGTGGTGCCGCTGGAAAGCGATCCGGCCTAGTAGAGCGGATGGTTAGTCCGCTACTCTCTACCTCAAAGGGAATGGGAGCTGCCACAATGAAAGTCGCACGTCTGTTGATCCTGCTCGCCGTGCTGGTGGCCGGGCTCGTCATCGGTGCCCTCAATTCGCAGGACATGACCCTCAACCTGGGGTTCACTGCCATCCATTCCAGCACCGGCCTGGCCATTACCGTGGCCCTGTTGACCGGTGCGATCATCGGTGCCGGGCTGGTCCTGGTCGGCGTGGTGATCCCGTTGTATTCCCGACTGCGCAAAGCGCAGAAAGCGGCTCCGGCCGCCGCCCCCGTGGCGTCTTCTTCTTCACCTTTCGACGGACGTTGAGCGCCGATGGAATTTGTATCCGAGTGGTTCTGGTTTTTCCTGTTCCTGCCGCTGGCAGCACTGTCGGGCTGGGTGATCGGCCGTCGCGGTGGCCAGCGCCATGGCGACAACCAGGTCAGCCACCTGTCCAGCACCTACTTCCGTGGCTTGAACTACCTGCTCAACGAGCAGCCCGACAAGGCCATCGAACTGTTCCTGCACATTGCCGAACTGGACAAGGAAACCTTCGAGACCCAGGTCGCGCTGGGCCACCTGTTCCGCCGCCGGGGCGAGGTTGATCGCGCCATCCGCCTGCACCAGGGGCTGGTCAACCGTACCGACCTCAGCGACGCGCAGCGCGTCCAGGCCCTGCTGGCGCTGGGCGAGGACTACATGAAGTCCGGTCTGCTCGACCGTGCCGAAACTGTCTTTACCGAACTGGCCCAGATCGACCAGCGCGCCCCGCAGGCGCTCAAGCACCTGATCGGCATCTACCAGGCCGAGCGCGACTGGGAAAAGGCGATCGACAACGCCACCCGTTACGAAGAAGTCACCGGCGAGCCGATGGGCAAGCTGGTGGGGCAGTTCGAGTGCGAGCTGGCCGAACGCTTCCGTGGCGCCGGCAAGATCGATGAAGCCCGCGCGGCCATTGCCCGTGCCTACCAGGCCGATGCGATGTCGGTGCGTGCCGGCATCATTGAAGGACGCCTGGAAACCGATGCCGGCAACGCCGAAGCCGCCGTGCGCGCGTTCGAGCGGGCCGCCCGCAACGATCCCGAATACCTGCCCGAGGTGCTGCAGCCGTTGATGCAGAACTACCGCAAGGTGGGCGATCTGGGCGGCGCGCGCGCGTTCCTGTCGGAAATGACCGAGCACTATCGTGGCATCGCCCCGGTACTGGCCCTGACGCAGTTGATGGAAGAGCAGGAGGGCGTAGCTCCGGCACGCGCCTATCTCGGCCGGCAGCTGAAGGATCGCCCGTCGGTACGCGGCGAGTCGGCATTGATCGACCTGACCCTGGCCGAAGGTGCCGATTCCACCGCCACCCTGCATGACCTCAAGCACATCACCGACCAGCTGCTGGTCCGCAATCCGGCCTATCGCTGCACGCGCTGTGGCTTCGGTGCGCGGACCCACCACTGGCAATGCCCCAGCTGCAAGGAGTGGGGTACGGTCAAGCCGCTGTTGAACTACGCGGTGCTCTGAGCCATGCCGGCGGCGTGGTGGATGGGGCTGCCAGCCGTGCTGGCGGTGGCGGCGGTGCTCACGTGGTGCGCCCGCCGGTACGCGCTGCGGCGCAAGCTGTTCGACCAGCCCGGGGAACGCCGCAGCCATGTCGTGGCGACCCCACGCGGGGGCGGCATTGCCATCGTGGTGACCCTGCTGCTGGCGCTGGCCGCGGCGGCGGTCATCTGGCCGGGCGCCCGGACGCCGTTGCTGGTGTCGGGGCTGGGCCTGGTGCTGGTGGCCGGGATCGGCTGGTGGGACGACCACCGGCCGCTGCCGGCGGTGCGCCGGTTGCTGGTCCATCTGCTGGCCGCCGGCCTGCTGGCAGGTCTGGTCTGGGAGGCAACAGGCAACCCCTGGCAGGCGCTGCTGGCGCTGCTGTTTACGACATCCCTGATCAACATCTGGAACTTCATGGATGGGATCAACGGGATCGCGACCAGCCAGGCCATTCTGGCCGGCGCCGCGTTCGCGCTTGTCCTGCCGGGTCCGCTGGCGTTGGCTGGGATTGTCCTGGCACTGGCCTGCCTGGGTTTCCTGCCGTTCAATTTTCCGAATGCAAGGATCTTCATGGGCGATGTGGGCAGCGGGGCGTTAGGTTATGCCGTCGCAGCCCTGGTCTGCCTGGCCAGCGTGGCAACCGACATCTCGTGGCTGCTGCTGCTGGTACCGCTGACGGCTTTCCTCGTGGACGCTGGCTTCACACTGCTTTCGCGCATGCTGTCGGGGCAAAGATGGATGGAGCCCCACACCCAACATCTGTATCAACGTGCCGTCAAAAGTGGTGCAACGCACACTTCGGTTACAGGGACGTACTTTGTTTTTGGTCTGTTCAGTATTACAGTGTTTAATGCTTGCACGTATTTGCAGCCGAGGTGGGAGGCTGCCGTAGCCGTAGCGTGGATGTTCCTCGCGACCGGTCTTTGGCTGCTCCTGCGCAATGGAATGCGCTACTAGAAGGATTGTTTGCTTTATGACGCCTTGGCAGGACCGTTTCACGAGTCTGCTTCCCCGTGCCGCCATCGTGGCCCACGACCTGTTCATGGTCTGGGCGTGCTGGCAGTTGCTGCATGCCGGCCGCTATTCGATGCTGGCCGATGCGCCCTCGTTGCCGCTGTGGAACATCGATACCTCGCTGGTGCTGGTGATCCAGGCCATCGTGTTCTGGCGCGTGGGCCTGTACCGGGGGCTGTGGCGGTTCGCCAGCGTGGCCGACCTGCTGCACATCTTCAAATCCAGCTTCATCGGATTGCTGGCCATCGTGGTGGTGCTGGCCTACAAGCGCTTCAATGGCGTGCCGATGTCGGTGCTGGTGATCTATCCCTTCGCGCTGTCGGCCCTGCTGGGCGCGCCCCGCCTGCTGTACCGGGCATGGAAGGACTACCAGGCGCTGCAGTCGGATGCGACCGCGCGCCGGGTGCTCATCCTGGGCGCCGGCCAGGCTGCCGAAGCGCTGGTCCGCGACCTGCGCCGGTCGGGGGATTTCGAACCGGTTGGCCTGCTCGACGACGCGCCGCACCTGCAGGGGGCGAAGCTTCAGGGCCTGCCTATCCTGGGCACGCTGGACGATGCCGCCTCGGTGGTACGCGAAACCGCGGCCAAGCTGCTGGTGATCGCCATTCCGTCGCTGGATGCCGCCGGCATGCAGCGGGTGGTGGCCATCTGCGAAAGCACCGGGGTGCCATTCCGCATGGTGCCCAAGCTCAACGACGTGCTGCTGGGCCATTCGCTGCCCGGTGAGCTGAAGGAAGTGGCGATCGAGGACCTGCTGGGGCGCAAGCCGATCCTGCCGGACTGGTCGCTGATCCGCGGCTGGCTGGGCGGGCGCACCGTGCTGGTGACCGGCGCCGGTGGTTCGATCGGCTCGGAACTGTGCCGCCAGTGCGCGCGCCACGGGGCAGGGCGGGTTGTACTGCTGGAAATGAGCGAGCTGCTGCTGCTCACCATCGAGGCCGAACTCAAGCGCAGCTTCCCCGACCTGGTCGTGGAGGCGGTACTGGGCGACTGTGGCGACCCGGCGGTGATCCGCCACGCCTTGTCGCTGTCGCAGGTGGATGCGGTGTTCCATGCGGCGGCCTACAAGCAGGTGCCCGTGCTGGAACGGCAGCTGCGCGAAGCGGTGCGCAACAACATCCTGTCCACCGAAACGGTGGCCCGGGCCTGCGTGGAAGCGCGGATCGAACATTTCGTGTTCATCTCCACCGACAAGGCGGTCGACCCGGTCAATGCGCTGGGTGCCAGCAAGCGCTACGCCGAGATGATCTGCCAGAGCCTGGACCAGAAGACCAGCCATACCCGCTTCGTCACCGTGCGCTTCGGCAACGTGCTCGCCTCGGCGGGCAGCGTGGTGCCGGTGTTCCGCGAGCAGATCCTCAAGGGCGGCCCGGTCACGGTCACCGACCCGGAAGTAACCCGTTACTTCATGACGATTCCCGAAGCCTGCCAGCTGATCCTGCAGGCGGCGGCATCAGCCTCGCACGGCGCGATCTATACGCTCGACATGGGCGAACCGGTGCCGATCCGGGTGCTGGCCGAGCAGATGATCCGCCTGGCCGGCAAGCAGCCGTACAAGGACATCGCCATCATCTACACCGGCCTTCGTCCCGGCGAAAAGCTGCACGAGACCCTGTTCTATTCGGACGAGGACTACCGCCCGACCGCGCATCCCAAGATCCTCGAGGCCGGTGTGCGCACCTTCGCCCGCGAGCAGGTGCTGGGCAACGTGCCGCGCCTGCGCGAGGCCATCGCCAACTACGATACCGATGCGATCAACAGCATCCTGTTCGCGACCATGCCGGAATTTGCGCCGTTGCAACACGAATCTCACGTCGAGTCGGCTAAGGTGCTTCCCTTTCCGGCACGAGAGGCCAACAGGCTGTGACGAACAAGCGCATTCGCAAGGCGGTTTTCCCGGTGGCGGGGCTGGGCACCCGGTTCCTTCCCGCAACCAAGACGGTTCCCAAGGAAATGCTGCCGATCATCGACCGGCCGTTGATCCAGTACGCCGTCGATGAGGCGATCGAAGCAGGGTGCGACACCCTGATCTTCGTCACCAATCGTTACAAGCACGCGGTCGCGGACTATTTCGACAAGGCGTACGAGCTGGAGCAGAAGCTCGAGCGCGCGGGCAAGACCGAGCTGCTGGAACTGGTGCGCAACGTGCTGCCGGAAGGCGTGCGCGCGGTGTTCGTGACCCAGACCGAAGCGCTGGGCCTGGGCCATGCGGTGCTGTGTGCCAAATCCGTGGTGGGCGACGAGCCGTTCGCGGTGCTGCTGCCCGACGACCTGATCTGGAACCGCGGCGATGGCGCCCTCAAGCAGATGGCCGATCTCAACCAGGCCACGGGCGCCAGCGTGATTGCGGTTGAAGACGTGCCCCACGAGAACACGGCCAGCTACGGTATCGTGGCGACCGAGGCCTTCGACGGCCGCAAGGGGCGCATCGCGCAGATCGTGGAAAAGCCCAAGCCGGAAGACGCGCCGAGCGATCTGGCCGTGGTTGGCCGCTACGTGCTCAGCCCGAAAATCTTCGAACTGCTTGAAGCCACCGGCAAGGGCGCGGGCGGTGAGATCCAGCTGACTGACGCCATTGCCGACCTGCTGAAAACCGAAGAGGTCAACGCGTACCGTTTCGAAGGTACGCGGTTCGACTGCGGCACCCACCTCGGGCTGGTGGAAGCCACCATCCGCTTCGCGCTGGAAAGCCACAAACTGGGCAAGCCGGCGCGTGAGAAGCTGGCGCAGATGCTGGAAGAAGACGAGGGGTAAGCCCCGCGTCCCATGCACGCGCATGAAAAAGGCGACCCGGACGGGTCGCCTTTTTGCTTCTCCGCCCGCCTGCCAACGGCAGGCGGCCATCTCTTCCGGCCGGCAGGTACCGACCGTTGGTCGGTACCTGGATCCCGGATCACAGCGATTCGAAAATACCCGCTGCGCCCATGCCGGTGCCGATGCACATGGTGACCATGCCGTACTTCTGCTGGCGACGGCGCAGGCCATGCAGCAGCGTGGCGGTCCGGATCGCGCCGGTGGCGCCCAGCGGGTGGCCCAGTGCGATGGCGCCGCCCAGCGGGTTGACCTTGGACGGGTCCAGCCCGCAATCACGGATCACCGCCAGCGACTGCGCGGCGAACGCTTCATTGAGCTCGATCCAGTCCAGCTGGTCCTGGGTCAGGCCAGCCTGCTTGAGCGCCTTGGGAATGGCCGCGATCGGGCCGATGCCCATCACTTCCGGGCGCACACCGGCGACCGAGAAACTCACGAAGCGGGCCAGCGGCTTCAGGCCGTAGTCCTTGACCGCCTGTTCCGATGCCAGCAGCACCGCACCGGCGCCGTCGCTCATCTGCGAGGAGTTGCCGGCGGTCACCGTGCCGCCGAACTGGCCGTTGCGGAACACCGGGCGCAGCTTGGCCAGGCCTTCGGCGGACGAGTCCAGGCGCGGGCCTTCGTCGGTGTCGACGATGCGGTCGCGGGTGATGATGCGGCGGCCGTCGGCCAGGTCCGGCTGGCGGGTGCGCACGTCATACGGGCTGATCTCATCCTTGAAGTCGCCGTTCTGGATTGCGGCGATGGCCTTCTGGTGCGAGGCCAGGGCGAACGCATCCTGCTCTTCGCGGGAAACCTTCCATTCCTCGGCGACCTTCTCGGCGGTGATGCCCATGCCGTAGGCGATGGCCACGTGGTCGTTGTCGAACACGCTCGGCGCCATCGCGATCTTGTTGCCCATCATCGGCACCATCGACATCGATTCGGTGCCGCCGGCCAGCATCAGGTCGGCGTTGCCGAGACGGATCTGGTCGGCTGCCATCGCCACGGCCTGCAGGCCGGACGAGCAGAAGCGGTTGACGGTCTGCGCGGCGATGGTGTCCGGCAGGCCGGCCAGCAGCACGCCGATGCGCGCCACGTTCATGCCCTGCTCGGCTTCGGGCATGGCGCAGCCGATGATGGCGTCATCGATGCGGTTGACGTCGATGCCCGGTGCCTGCGCGACCACGGACTTGAGCACGTGGGCCAGCATGTCGTCGGGACGGGTATTGCGGAACACGCCCTTGGGCGCCTTGCCAACCGGGGTACGGGTGGCGGCGACGATGTAGGCGTCCTGGATCTGCTTGGTCATTGTGGTGGTCTCTTATGGGTCAGTTGCGCAGCGGCTTGCCGGTCTTCAGCATGTGCGCGATGCGGGCCTGGGTCTTTTCCTGCTGGGCCAGTTCGACGAAGTGCTTGCGCTCCAGGGTCAGCAGCCACTCTTCATCCACCAGCGTGCCGCGGTCCACTTCGCCACCACACAGCACGGTGGCGATACGCACGGCGATTTCGTAGTCGTACGGGCTGATGAAACGGCCCTCGAGCATGTTCACCAGCATCATCTTGAAGGTAGCGATACCCACGTCACCGGCCACCTGGATGCGGCGGGCCGGCATCGGCGGACGGTAGCCGCCTTCGGCCAGCGCCTGCACTTCGGCCTTGGCGATGTGCAGCGCTTCGAAGCTGTTGAACACCACCTTGTCGGTGGCGCGCATCAGGCCCAGTTCCTTGGCGTTGACCGCGGAGTTGGAGACCTTGGCCATGGCCACGGTTTCGAAGGTCTTCTTCAGTTCGGCGAATACATCACCGCCCGGGCCGGCGGCCTGGGAGGCGCGTACCGCCAGTTCCTTCAGGCCACCACCGGCCGGCAGCAGGCCGACGCCGGCTTCGACCAGGCCGATGTAGCTTTCCAGTGCGGCCACGCTCTTGGCGCTGTGCATCTGGAATTCGCAGCCGCCGCCCAGGGCCAGCCCGCGCACGGCGGTCACCACCGGCACCAGCGCGTACTTGATGGCCTGGCTGGTGCGCTGGAAGTTGTGCACCATTTCTTCGAACTGGTCGACCTTGCCGGCCTGCAGCAGGCCGAGCGCGCCGGCCAGGTCGGCACCGGCGGAGAAGGGTTCCTTCTGCTGCCAGATCACCAGCCCCTTGAAGCCCTGCTCGGCGCGCTTGATGGCTTCCTGCAGGCCGTTGAGCACGTGGTCGGACACGGTGTTCATCTTGGTCTTGAAGCTGACCACGGCGATGCCGTCGCCGTCGTGCCACATGCGCACGCCGTCGTTCTCGAACACGGTTTCGCCCGGGCTGAAGGTTTCGCCCAGCAGCGGATCCGGGAAGCGCTGGCGCTGGTACACCGGCAGCGCCGAACGCGGCAGCTTGGCGTTGCGGGTCGGGCTGTAGCTGCCTTCGGCGGCGTGCACGCCATCGCGGCCATCGAACACCCAGTCCGGCAGCGGGGCGTTGCTCATGCTCTTCCCAGCCACGATGTCATCGGCGATCCACTGCGCGACCTGCTTCCAGCCGGCGGCCTGCCAGGTTTCGAACGGGCCCAGCGACCAGCCGTAGCCCCAGCGGATGGCCAGGTCGACGTCGCGCGCGGTTTCGGCGATGTCGGCCAGGTGGTAGGCGCTGTAATGGAACAGGTCGCGGAAGGTCGCCCACAGGAACTGCGCCTGCGGGTGCTGGCTTTCGCGCAGCTTGGCGAACTTCTCGGCCGGGTTCTTGATCTTCAGGATCTCGACCACTTCCGGGGCGGCGGTGCGATCGGCAGCGCGGTAGTCCTGCTTCTCCAGGTCCAGCACCACGATGTCCTTGCCGACCTTGCGGAAGATGCCGGCGCCGGTCTTCTGGCCCAGCGCACCCTTGGCGATCAGCGCGTCCAGCCACTTCGGCGAGGCGAAGTACTGGTGCCACGGGTCGTTGGGCAGGGTGTCGCCCATGGTCTTGATGACGTGGGCCATGGTGTCCAGGCCGACCACGTCGGAGGTGCGGTAGGTGGCCGACTTCGGGCGGCCGACCAGCGGGCCGGTCAGGCCATCGACTTCATCGAAGCCCAGGCCGAACTGCTGGGTGTGGAAGATGGTGGACAGGATCGAGAACACGCCGATGCGGTTGCCGATGAAGTTCGGGGTGTCCTTGGCGTACACCACGCCCTTGCCCAGGGTGGTGACCAGGAAGCTTTCCAGGCCTTCCAGCACGGCGGCGTCGGTGGTGGTGGCCGGGATCAGCTCGGCCAGGTGCATGTAGCGCGGCGGGTTGAAGAAGTGCACGCCGCAGAAGCGGTGGCGCAGCTGTTCGGGCAGCACGTCGGCGAGCTTGTTGATGCCCAGGCCGGAGGTGTTGGACGCCAGCACGGCATGATCGGCCACGAACGGGGCGATTTTCTTGTACAGGTCCTGCTTCCAGTCCATCCGTTCGGCGATGGCTTCGATGATCAGGTCGCAGTCGCGCAGCTGCTCCAGGCCGGTTTCATAGTTGGCCGGGGTGATCGCTTCGGCGTAGGACTTGCTGGCGAGCGGGGCAGGGCTGAGCTTGCCCAGGTTGGCGATGGCCTTGAGCACGATGCCGTCGGCAGGACCTTCCTTGGCGGGAAGGTCGAACAGCACGGTGTCGACGCCGGCATTGGTCAGGTGGGCCGCGATCTGGGCACCCATGACGCCGGCACCCAGCACGGCGGCGCGGCGGACTAGCAGGGAATTGGACATGTCGATAAGCCTTTGTTGGTCTGGAAACCGGGCAGGGCCCGGCTCTACGGGGGTGATATGGGGTCCGGCGTTACGGGGTGGCAAGGGTCGCCGCCGCAGGGGCGGTGGCCGCGCTGGCGCGGAAACCGGCTTCGGCGAAATGGATGAGTTCCTGGGCTGCATGGGCACGATGCGCCGCTTCGGTGACACCGGGGGGGCGCTTGATCAGCCCGAAATCGGCCATGGCGTAGGTCAGTGCGCCGGCCAGGAAGTCCAGTCGCCAATACAGCTCTTCCTTGCTCAGGCCCGGCACGCTGGCGGCGATCGCCTTGCCGAACTCGCGCAGGACGTGGCCGTAGTGGTCGGAGAGGAACTTGCGCAGGTTGTCGTTCTTTTCCGCGTACGCGCGGGCGATGACACGCACGAACGCGCCCCCGGTCTGGCGGTCCTGGGCCATGGCCAGCGCCGGTTCGACAAACGCAGCCAGCACCGGCCGCAGCTGCCCGGGGTGGTCGCGACGGGCGCTGTCCAGCTGCGACAGCCGGGCGGCGGTCATTTCGTCCATGCGCCGGCGGAACACCTCGTTGACCAGGTTTTCCTTGGATCCGAAGTGGTAATTCACCGCAGCGATGTTCACATCGGCCTGGCTGGTCACCTGGCGCAGCGATGTCCCGGCGAACCCGTGCAGGGCGAACAGCTCCTCGGCGGCGCCGAGAATGCGGTCCTTGGTGGAGAAGTGGGCGGGTTTGGCCATGGGCGGGGAAGGGGTTCAATCAAACGATTGTTTGATATTAGACCCCGGCATCGCCGCTGGCATGCTGCGACGCACAAGATGTTGGTCCTCGTTCATGCCCATCAACCTGAACGGCGGGCAGTCGCCGCCAGCGCGAGGTTGCCGCGCAGGGCGTGGCAAGACGTACCGAGAGGTTGTAGAATCACGCCACGTATATAGGCTAAGCCCGCGTTTCGACGCGGGTTTTTTTCATGTTACTCTCGGGCCGATCAGTGGCCCGCCCAACGGAGAATTCCCATGGCGCTGGAGCGCACCCTTTCCATCATCAAGCCGGACGCCGTCGCCAAGAGCGTCATCGGTGAAATCTACGCCCGCTTCGAAAAGGCTGGCCTGAAGGTCGTGGCTGCCAAGTACAAGCAGCTGTCGCGCCGTGAAGCCGAAGGCTTCTACGCCGTGCACAAGGAGCGTCCGTTCTTCAACGCGCTGGTCGAGTTCATGATCTCCGGCCCGGTGATGATCCAGGCGCTGGAAGGCGACAACGCCGTGCTGGCCCACCGCGACCTGCTGGGCGCCACCAATCCGAAGGACGCTGCGCCGGGCACCATCCGCGCCGACTTCGCCGATTCCATCGATGCCAATGCCGCCCACGGCTCGGACTCGGTCGAGAATGCCGCGATTGAAATCGCGTACTTCTTCGCCGCGACCGAAGTGGTCTCGCGCTGAGAGTAATGCCGTGAACGAGGTCGTACAGCCCAACGCCATCCCCATCGTGCTCGCCCAGGGCGCGCCGGTGGCCAAGCAGAACCTGCTCGACCTCGATCGCGAGGGATTGGAGCGCTTCTTCGCCGAGACACTCGGCGAAGCGCGCTACCGTGCCCACCAGGTCATGAAGTGGATCCACCACCACTACGTCACCGATTTCGACCAGATGACCGACCTGGGCAAGGCGCTGCGCAGCAAGCTGCAGCAGCATGCCGAAGTCCGCGTCCCGAACATCGTCTTCGACAAGCCGTCGGCCGACGGTACCCACAAGTGGCTGCTGGCCATGGGCACCGATGGCAAGAACGCGATCGAAGCGGTCTACATCCCGGACAAGAACCGCGGCACGCTGTGCGTGTCGTCGCAGGTGGGCTGTGCACTGAACTGCACGTTCTGCTCCACCGCCACCCAGGGCTTCAACCGCAACCTCTCCACCGCCGAGATCATCGGGCAGGTGTGGGTGGCGGCGCGCCACCTGGGCAACATCCCGCACAAGCAGCGTCGCCTCACCAACGTGGTGATGATGGGCATGGGCGAGCCGTTGATGAATTTCGACAACGTCGTGCGCGCCATGAGCGTGATGCGCGACGACCTGGGCTACGGCCTGGCCAACAAGCGCGTGACCCTGTCGACCTCCGGCCTGGTGCCGCAGATCGACCGCCTGTCGGCCGAAAGCGATGTGTCGCTGGCGGTGTCGCTGCATGCGCCGAACGATGCGCTGCGCGAGACCCTGGTGCCGCTCAACAAGAAGTACCCGATCGTGGAACTGATGGCCTCGTGCGCGCGCTACCTGCGTGCGAACAAGCGCCGCGAATCGGTCACCTTCGAATACACCCTGATGAAGGGCATCAACGACCAGCCCGAGCACGCCCGCCAGCTGGCGCGGCTGATGCGCCAGTTCGACAATGCCGTACAGGCCTCGCATTCGGGCAAGGTCAACCTGATTCCGTTCAATCCGTTCCCCGGTACCCGCTATGAGCGCTCCGGCGATGCGGAGATCCGCGCCTTCCAGAAGATCCTGCTCGACCAGCAGGTGCTGACGATGGTGCGGCGGACCCGTGGCGACGACATCGATGCCGCCTGTGGCCAGCTCAAGGGCCAGGTGATGGATCGTACCCGCCGCCAGGCCGAGTTCAACAAAACGCTCCAGGACGGGAAAAACCGGGATGCCGCTGCCTGACCGCCGATTGCCAGCCGTTTTTTTCGTCGCGCTGGCACTCGCCGGGTGTGGCAACAAAGGCGTCAAACCCATGACCGCTCCGCTGGGCGTAGCGCCCGAATACGTGGCGCGCGACAACGCTGACACCCGTCGCCGGGTCAGCTACCAGGACCAGATGACATTGTCGGCCGAGGCGTTCCGCGCCGGAGCGCTGGATGCTTCCGAAAAGCGCGCCCGAAGCGCGCTCAAGCTCGACGCGGGCCGGCCGGATGCCTACATCATGCTGGCGGCGCTGGCCAACCGGCGCGGTGACGATGCCGCCGCCGGTCCGCTGTTCCAGAAGGCGGCCGAGCTGGCGCCGGACAGCGGCGAGGTGCTCAACAACTATGGCGCCTGGTTATGTGGTCATGGCCGCGCCACCGAAGCGTTGCCACTGTTCGACCGGGCCGTTGCCGCGCCGGGTTACCGCACGCCGGCCGCAGCCTTGGCCAACGCAGGGGGCTGTGCGCTTGACGCCGGCCAGCCCGAGCGCGCCGTGCGTGACCTGCGCCGGGCCCTGGCGCTGGATCCGGCCAACCCCTATGCGCTGGAGGCCATGGCCCGCAACGAGCATGCCCAGGGCCGCTTTTTCGAGGCCCGGGCCTTCGTGCAACGTCGTCTTGCGGCTGCACCGGCCACACGTTCCGTGTTACAACTTGCCTCTCAAATCGAGGCGCAGCTTGGCGACACAGTGGCATCCGGTCGTTATCTGCAGCGAATTCGCGACGAATTTCCGCAGGATGCGGCTCCTAATTCCCGGGGTTGAAGCATTGTGATTGATGACCAGACTGTGAACGCTTTTGACACTGCGGCCGGCTGTGGAGCACGTCTCCGGCAGGCGCGGGAAGCGGCAGGACTGACGCTCGAAGCAGTGGGGCAGCAGTTGCGCATGCCGGTGCAGGTGGTGAAGTCACTGGAAGCCGAGCAGTGGGACCGCCTTGGTGCGCCGGTGTTCGTCCGCGGCCAGCTCAAAAGCTATGCGCGCCTGCTCAAGGTCGACCTGGGCGATGTGCTGGACCAGGCCCACATCGGGCCGGTGGTGCCGCCGCAGCTGGTCAGCCACACCCATACCCCGCGGGCCCGCCGTATCGCCGAGAGCCTCGGCCGCCGCGCCCTGTATGTCGGCATCACCGCGGTGCTGGCCGTTCCGGTGTGGTTCGCCACCCGCGGCCACTTCGACAGTGCCTCGACCACCCCCAATACCGCTTCGCTGGATGTGATTCCCGCCGCCGTACCGGTGGCGGGCACCGCGCCGGCTGCCCAGGCGGCGCCGGTGGTGGCGCCTGCGCCGTCGACGGCGCCGTCGGCCCCCTACCTGGCCTCGTTGACCCCGGTGCCCCGTCCCACGGCCGCCGCGCCGGCGCCGGCCGGTGCGCTCAGCCTGCAGTTCAAGGGCGACAGCTGGGTGGATATCGTCGCGCCCGACGGCAGCACCGTCGAGAAAGCCCTGATCAAATCAGGTGAAACCCGCGCCTTCAGCCCGGGCCAGGTAGCCCGCATGGTGCTCGGCAATGCGTCGGCGGTGGAGGTTCAGCAGGCCGGTACCATCATCGACCTTTCGCCCTACCAGCGAGCCAACGTGGCACGCTTTACGGTATCCTCTGACGGCTCCGTGGCTCCGGTTTCACACTGAGCCGCGTTTTCCGATTCATTTCGACAATCCAATTCAAACAGTCCCTCCTGACGGGCAGGGGCGAGAGTACGCATGGCGATCGACGACCTGCTCGACGAGCACGAACAAAGTGAACGCGTCCGCAGCTGGCTGCGGAAGAATGGTGTCAGCATCATCGCCGGCGTGGCGATTGCCATCGGCGGCATCGCCGGCTGGCAGTGGTGGCAGAAAGAACAGGGCAGCCACCTTGCGGGTGCCCACGGTGAGTACCAGGTGGTGCTCAAGCAGCTGGAGGACAAGAAGCTGGACGAAGCGGCCAAGGGCGTGAAGACGCTGGAAGGCGGCAAGGTCCAGGTCTACGGCGACCTGGCAGCGCTGCAGCTGGCCAAGGCGCAGGTCGATGCAGGCAAGAACGAGGAGGCCCTGGCCACCCTTCGTGCCATCAAGGCCGACCCGGAATACAAGGCGGCGATCGACCAGCGCATTGCGCGCCTGCTGATCGCCACCGGCAAGAGCGACGAAGCCATCACGCTGCTGGGCAGTGCCACCGACAGTGCGAGCCTGGAAATCCATGGCGACGCCTTGATGGCGCTGGGCAAGCGTGACGAAGCCCGCGGGCAGTATGAGAAGGCGCTCAAGACGCTGGATGTGGCAGCGCCCCAGCGGCGCGTGCTGGAAACCAAAGTGATGGATGCCGGTGGCACCGTCACCGAGCCTGCGGAGTCGGTGTAATGAAGCAGATGGTCATGATCAAGCGCGTAGCCACCCTGGTGTTGATGGGCGTGGCGTTGTCCGGCTGCACCACCGTCAAGGGCTGGTTCGCCGGCAAGGACGCGGAGGCCAAGAAGGCGCTGGAACCGGCAGAGCTGGTCAAGTTCGAGCCGACCGCCAAGGTCGACCGGATCTGGAGCACCAACCTGGGCAAGGGCGAGAAGCGCATCGGCGTGCGCCAGGGCCCGGTCGTGGCCGATGGCCGCGTGTACGCGGCCGCGATTACCGGCGGCGTGCATGCGCTGGACCTGCAGACCGGCAAGACGGTCTGGACCTACGAGCCGGCCAAGGTCAAGAAGCAGCCCAAGCTGCGTCTGTCCGGTGGCCCGGGCGTCGGCGAAGGACTGGTGGTGATCGGTACGCTGGATGGCCAGGTCATCGCGCTGGACGCCAACGACGGCAGCGAAAAGTGGCGCGCCAAGGTGCCGGGCGAAGTGATCGCCGCGCCGGCGATCGCCCAGGGCATCGTGTTCGTGCGCAGCAACGATGGCCGGGTGACCGCCTTCGATGCCGGCAACGGCACCCAGAAGTGGTTCAACCCGCGTGAGCTGCCCATGCTGACCGTGCGCGGCAACGCGCCGGTGGTGGCCGGCCCGGGCGTGCTGTTCATCGGCAACGATGACGGCAGCGTGGCCGCGCTGGGCATGCAGGACGGCCGTACCGTGTGGGACCAGATGGTCTCCAACGGTGAAGGCCGCACCGAACTGGAGCGCATGTCCGATGTGGACGGCGCGCCGGTGCTGGAAGGCAACACCCTGTTCGTGAGCAGCTTCAAGAACCAGACCATGGCGATCGAAGGCCCGACCGGCCGCCCGCTGTGGGCACGTGACCATGGCGGCGCCGGTGGCGTGGCCCTGACCTCGGGCAATGTGATCGTCACCGACAACAAGGGCGGCGTGTTCGGCCTGGACAAGGCCAGCGGCAGCGCCATGTGGTCGCAGACCGGCCTGGCCCGTCGCTCGCTGACCGGGCCGGCCATCCACGGCGATTACGTTGTGGTGGGTGACTACAAGGGTTATCTGCACTGGTTGCGGACAGACAATGGTGAACTGGCCGCGCGCGCCAAGAGTGGCGGCGATGCCCTGCTGGCGCAGCCGGTGGTCGCCGATGGGATTCTGCTGGTGCAGAACGTTGATGGAAAGCTGACCGCATTCCGGTTGGCACAATAAGGAGTTACCGCGATGCTGCCCTTGGTCGCCCTGGTTGGACGGCCGAACGTCGGCAAGTCCACCATTTTCAATGCGCTGACCCGTACCCGTGACGCCCTGGTCCATGACCAGCCCGGCGTCACCCGGGACCGCAACTATGGTGTTTGCCGTCTGGACGAGGACAACCCTTTCCTCGTCGTCGACACGGGCGGTATCTCGGAGGATGACGAAGGCCTGGCCGGCGCAACCGCCGACCAGGCACGCGCTGCCGCCGGCGAAGCCGATCTGATCCTGTTCGTGGTGGATGCCCGTGACGGGACCTCCGCGCTGGATGACGAGATCCTGTCGTGGCTCCGCAAGCTGTCGCGGCCGACCCTGCTGTTGATCAACAAGATCGATGGCACCAACGAAGACACCGTGCGCGCGGAATTCGCCCGCTACGGGTTCAGCGAAATGCTGACCGTGTCCGCTGCCCACCGCCAAGGCCTGGACGACCTGCTTGAAGAAGTGGTCCAGCGCCTGCCCGAAGAGGGCAGCGGCGAGGAGATGGACAACGATCCGAACCGGATGCGCATTGCCTTCGTCGGCCGCCCCAACGTGGGCAAGTCGACCCTGGTCAACCGCATTCTCGGCGAAGAACGGATGATCGCCTCGGAGGTGCCCGGCACCACCCGCGACTCGATCGCGGTGGACCTGGAGCGTGACGGCCGCGAATACCGCCTGATCGACACCGCCGGCCTGCGTCGCCGCGGCCGTGTCGAAGAGGTGGTGGAAAAGTTCAGCGTCATCAAGACCCTGCAGGCCATCGAGCAGTGCCAGGTGGCGGTGCTGATGCTGGACGCCAGCGAAGGCGTGACCGACCAGGACGCTACCGTGCTGGGCGCGGTGCTGGATGCTGGCCGCGCGTTGGTGGTGGCGATCAACAAGTGGGATGGCCTGACCGATTACCAGCGCGAACAGGCCGAAGCGCTGGTCTCGCGCAAGCTCGGCTTCGTGCCGTGGGCTGAAACGGTGCGCATCTCGGCCAAGCACGGCTCGGGCCTGCGCGAGCTGTTCCGTGCGATCCACCAGGCGCATGCCTCGGCGACCCACGAGTTCAGCACCAGCGAAGTCAACAAGGCGCTTGAAATCGCCTACGAGACCAACCCGCCGCCGGCGATCCGTGGTCACGTGTCCAAGCTGCGTTACGTGCACCCGGGCGGCTCCAATCCGCCGACCTTCATCGTGCACGGCACGCGGCTGAAGGAGCTGCCGGAGTCGTACAAGCGCTACCTGGAAAACTTCTTCCGCAAGCGTTTCAAGCTGATCGGCACGCCGGTACAGTTCATCTTCCGCGAGGGTGCCAACCCCTACGAGGGCAAGAAGAACGTGCTGAGCGAGCGTCAGATCGCCAAGAAGAAGCGCCTGATCAAGCACGTCAAGGGTCGCTGAAGCCCGTGGCGTCCCGGCACGCCGGGACGCCATCCCACGGTAGCGACACGCTACGCGTGTCCCAGCCGGACCCAACCCGCCCATAATGGGCCATGACCGCAGTACCCGAACTCAGCCCCGAGCACGCCCGCCAACGCACCCTCCACGGCGCGCTGCTGATCGACGTGCGTGAACCGCACGAGCGCGCCACCGGCATGGCCGAGGGCGCAAGGGGAATCGCGCAGGGCGATCTCCTGCGCGAAGCCAGCGCGCAGCTCCCAGCGCTCGACCGCGAGATCCTGCTGATCTGCCAGAGCGGCAAACGCTCCATGGAAGCGGCGCAGGCCCTGCTCGATCTCGGCTACACCCACATCGCGTCGGTCCACGGCGGCACCACTGCCTGGCGTGCTGCCGGGCTGCCACTAGTGCAGCCGCTGCAGAGCGACGACGAGCGGGATTTCAACGAACGCTACTCACGCCACCTGCTGCTGCCGCAGGTCGGCGTTGCCGGCCAGCAGGCGCTGCTCGGCGCGCGGGTACTACTGCTTGGCGCAGGCGGCCTCGGCTCGCCGGCCGCCTTCTACCTGGCCGCCGCCGGGGTAGGGCACCTGCGCATCGCCGACGACGACGTGGTGGAGCGCAGCAACCTGCAGCGGCAGATCCTGCATACCGACGCCAGCATCGGCGAACCCAAGGTGCAGTCGGCCCGCGCGCGGCTGCTGGCGCTCAACCCCCGGCTGGACGTGGAAGCGGTGCAGGCGCGGGTGACCTCGGACAACATCGACGCGCTGCTCGACGGCGTGGACGTGGTGCTGGACGGCTCGGACAACTTCCCGCTGCGCTACCTGCTCAACGATGCCTGCATCCAGCACGCGATCCCGCTGGTCTACGGCGCGGTGGAGCGTTTCACCGGCCAGGTGTCGGTATTCGACGCCGGCCGCCATCGCGGACAGGCGCCGTGCTACCGCTGCCTGTTCCCCGAGCCGCCGCCGCCGGAGTTCGCGCCCAACTGTGCCGAGGCCGGGGTGCTGGGCGTGCTGCCGGGCATGGTCGGCCTGCTGCAGGCCACGGAAGTGCTCAAGCTGCTGCTCGGGATCGGTGAGCCGCTGGTGGGGCGCCTGCTGACCTTCGACGCGCTGGGCATGCGGTTCCGCGAGATCCGCCTCGGGCCGGACCCCGCCTGCCCACTGTGTGCGCCCGGGCAGGCGTTCCCGGGTTACATCGACTACGCCGCATTCTGCGCAGGTCCGTAGGACGATATGGCGATTTACTGACCGATCGTTCCATTCCCAGCACGATCTTGCGCACCTGCGTGCTATGTCCGTGCATCAACTTGTCCTATCGTGATGGCTGATCGGAGTTGCAAGGAACAAACCGCATGGCGGTGGAAGCAGGTGCCAGTGAACTGGTGAAAGTAGTCGCCCTGCTGGGTGCGGCAGTGGTGATGGTGCCGTTGTTCCGCCGGCTGGGATTGGGCTCGGTGCTGGGCTATTTCGCCGCCGGGTTGGCGATCGGTCCGTTCGGCTTCGGCTGGTTCTCCGATCCGCAGGCGATCCTGCATACGGCCGAACTGGGCGTGGTGATGTTCCTGTTCGTGATCGGGCTGGAAATGCGGCCTTCGCACCTGTGGAGCCTGCGCAGGGAAATCTTCGGGCTGGGCACGCTGCAGATCGTGGTCTGCGGTGCGGTGCTCACCGGCGTGTGCATGCTGTTCGGCTTCCCGCTGCCGGTGGCCTTCATCGGTGCGGCCGGTTTCGTGCTGACCTCCACCGCCGTGGTGATGCAGCTGCTGGCCGAGCGCGGGGATATCGCGCTGCCGTCCGGGCAGAAGATCGTCTCGATCCTGTTGTTCGAGGACCTGCTTATCGTGCCGCTGCTGGCGGTGGCCGCCTTCATGGCGCCGGTGCAGGCCGATGCCGGTACCGGCTCGCGCTGGATCAGCGTGGCCATCGCCGCCGGCGCGATCATCGGGCTGGTGCTGGTGGGCCGCTTCCTGCTCAACCCGCTGTTCCGCATCCTGGCCGCCGCCAAGGCGCGCGAGGTGATGACCGCCGCCGCATTGCTGGTGGTGCTGGGCGCGGCACTGCTGATGCAGCTGGGCGGGCTGTCGATGGCAATGGGCGCGTTCCTGGCCGGCGTGCTGCTCAGCGAATCCACCTTCCGCCACCAGATCGAAGCCGACATCGAACCGTTCCGCGGCATCCTGCTCGGGCTGTTCTTCCTCAGCGTGGGCATGGCGCTGGATCTGACCGTGGTGGCCAACAACTGGCCGCTGATCGTGTCCGGCGTGCTGGCGCTGATGCTGGCCAAGGCGGTGTGCATCTACACCGTGGCGCGCATCCTGGGCAGCGACCACCGGCAGGCGCTGGATCGTGGCGTGGTGATGGCACAGGGCGGCGAATTCGCCTTCGTGCTGTTCTCGGCCGCCGCTGCTGCCGGTGTCATCGGTATCGAGGTCAACGCCAACCTGACCGCCATCGTGGTGCTGTCGATGGCGCTCACCCCGCTGTTCGTGCTGCTGCACGACAAGCTGATGCCGGCGCGGGAAGTCTCGCTGGAAGGCGTGGACACCGCCGAGGGCATGTCCGGCAGCGTGCTGATGATCGGCTTCGGTCGTTTCGGCCAGGTGGCCAGCCAGTCGCTGCTGGCCCGCGACGTGGACGTGACCATCATCGACAACGACGTGGACATGATCCACAACGCCGAGCGCTTCGGCTTCAAGATCTACTACGGCGACGGCACCCGCCTGGATGTGCTGCACGCCTCCGGCGCGGCCACCGCGCGTGCGATCGCGGTGTGCGTGAACAATGCGCAGGACGCCGACCGCATCGTCGAACTGGTCGCGCACGAGTTCCCGCAGGCCAAGCTGCTGGTGCGTTCGTTCGACCGTGAGCACTCGCTGCGCCTGATCCACGCCGGGGTGGACTTCCAGATCCGCGAAACCTTCGAATCCGCGCTGATGTTCGGCCAGGCCGCGCTGGTCGAGCTGGGCGCGGATGAGGACGACGCACGCGACATCGCCGAGCAGATCCGCGAACGCGACGCAGAGCGCTTCGAGCTGGAGATGGCCGGCGGCGACCTGCGTGCCGGTGCGCACATGGTGTTCGGCAGCGCGCTGCCGGGCGTGCCCACGCCGACCCCGTTCACCGCGCCCAAGCGCAAGGCACGCACCCTCAACGCCGACGAAGTGCCGGAAGAAGAATGACGCGCGTGAGCGCGACCGCAGCGTAGGGCCGGGCCATGCCCGGCTGTGACGGTGTTCGGCGGCACGTTAATCGGGGACAATACCCTTCCGCCGCCGCACGCCCCGCATTCGATGAACGATTCCGCCCCCCGTCATTCCGCCCGCATCCTGGACGGACGCCGCATCGCCGAAGACCTGCTGGACAGCTTGAAGGTGCGCGTAGATGCCCGCCTGGCCGCCGGTGGCAGCCGGCCGGGGCTGGCCGTGGTGCTGGTGGGCGGCGATCCGGCCTCGACCGTGTATGTGCGCAACAAGCGCCGTGCCGCCGAGAAGGTCGGGATCGAGGCGTTCGATTACGACCTGCCGGCCGGCACCGGTGAAGCCGAGCTGCTGACCCTGATCGACCAGCTCAATGCAGACCCGAAGATCCACGGCATCCTGGTCCAGCTGCCGCTGCCGGGGATCCCCGACGCCAGCCGCCTGATCCACCGCATCGACCCGCGCAAGGACGTGGACGGTTTCCACCCGGAGAACGTCGGCCACCTGGCCCTGCGCGAATTCGGCCTGCGCCCGTGCACCCCGCGTGGCATCACCACGCTGCTGGGCCATACCGACCAGCCGGTGCGCGGCCGCAACGCCACCATCGTCGGCGTGAGCAACCATGTGGGCCGGCCGATGGGCCTGGAGCTGCTGATCGCCGGCTGCACCGTCACCAGCTGCCACAAGTTCACCCCCAAGGACGTGCTGGAGCAGTCGGTGCGCAATGCCGACATCCTGGTGGTAGCGGTAGGCCGCCCCGGCATCGTGCCGGGCGAGTGGGTCAAGCCGGGCGCGGTGGTCATCGACGTGGGCATCAACCGCCTGGACGATGGCCGCCTGGTCGGCGACGTGGGCTTCGAGGCGGCGGCCGCACGGGCCAGCTGGATCACCCCGGTGCCGGGCGGGGTAGGGCCGATGACCGTCGCTACGCTGATGCAGAACACGATAGAAGCCGCCGAAGCATCCTGACGCCGGGACACCGTGGCGACCAACGGTCGTCACCTACCGGTAGCGCACGACCGTTGGTCGTGCGGCCCGGCCGCCGAACCGCTGCATGAACGCGCTGCGCCGGCGCGACACAGCGTCGCATCCGCCCCCTGCCCAACGGGGCGAAATCAGGGTAAAATGTCGCGCTTCCCCACATCTCGGGTATGCCGATGCTGCGCATCCAGGCTGAAGCACTGACTTACGACGACGTCTCGCTCGTCCCCGCCCATTCCATCATCCTGCCCAAGGATGTCACCCTGGAAACGCGCCTGACGCGCGACCTGCGGCTGAAGCTTCCGATCCTGTCGGCTGCCATGGATACCGTCACCGAAGCACGCCTGGCCATCGCCATGGCCCAGCTCGGCGGCATGGGCATCATCCACAAGAACCTGAGCGTGGACCAGCAGGCCGCCGAAGTGGCCAAGGTCAAGAAGTTCGAAGCGGGTGTCATCCGCGATCCGATCACGGTCGGCCCGGAAACCACCATCCGCGACGTGCTGGCGCTGACCCAGGCGCGCAACATCTCCGGCGTGCCGGTGGTCGATGGCGGCCAGCTGGTGGGCATCGTGACTCACCGCGACATGCGCTTTGAAACCGAGCTGGACGATCCGGTCCGCCACATCATGACCAAGAAGGATCGCCTGATCACGGTCAAGGAAGGCGCCGCGTCCGAGGAAGTGCTGCAGCTGCTGCATCGCAACCGCATCGAAAAGATCCTGGTGGTCAACGATGATTTCGCCCTGCGCGGCCTGATCACCGTGAAGGACATCCAGAAGAACACCGATTACCCCAACGCCGCCAAGGACGTCGCCACGCGCCTGCTGGTGGGTGCCGCGGTGGGCGTCGGCGGCGATACCGATCGCCGCGTCGAAGCGCTGGTCGCTGCCGGCGTGGACGTGCTGGTGGTGGACACCGCGCACGGCCATTCGCAGGGCGTGCTGGACCGCGTCAGCTGGGTCAAGAAGCACTTCCCGCAGGTGCAGGTGGTCGGTGGCAACATCTGTACCGGCGAAGCCGCGCTGGCGCTGTTGGACAGTGGCGCGGACGCGGTCAAGGTCGGCATCGGCCCGGGCTCGATCTGCACCACCCGCGTGGTCGCCGGTGTCGGCGTGCCGCAGATCACCGCGATCGACCTGGTGGCTGAAGCGCTGCAGGACCGCATTCCGCTGATTGCTGACGGTGGCATCCGCTACTCCGGCGACATCGGTAAGGCGCTGGCCGCCGGTGCATCGACCATCATGATCGGCGGCCTGCTGGCCGGTACCGAGGAATCGCCCGGTGAAACCGAGCTGTTCCAGGGCCGTTCGTACAAGAGCTACCGCGGCATGGGTTCGCTGGCGGCGATGGAGAAGGGGTCCAAGGACCGCTACTTCCAGGATGCTTCCAGTGCCGACAAGCTGGTGCCCGAAGGCATCGAAGGCCGCGTGCCGTATCGCGGCCCGGTCGGCGGCATCATCCACCAGCTGATGGGCGGCCTGCGCGCCACCATGGGCTACGTGGGCTGCGGCACCATCGAAGACATGCGCAGCAAGCCGAAGTTCGTCAAGATCAGCGGCGCCGGCCAACGTGAGAGCCACGTCCATGACGTGCAGATCACCAAAGAGCCGCCGAACTACCGCGCCTGACGCGGCATGAGCGAAGAGGAACGAGGAAGCTGATTCCCGTTCCTCTTTCTCTATCTGCCATTCGTTGCCTGATTTTCGTTTCTCCGTTTTCCATCCAGCATTGCCGGGCGCCATGACCAACATCCATAACGACAAGATCCTCATCCTCGATTTCGGCGCGCAGTACACCCAGCTGATCGCGCGCCGCATCCGCGAGCTCGGCGTGTACTGCGAAATCTGGGCGTGGGATCACAACCCGGCGGACATCGCCGCGTTCGGCGCCAAGGGCATCATCCTGTCTGGCGGCCCCGAATCCACCACGCTGCCGGGCGCGCCGGCCGCGCCGCAGGAAGTGTTCGACAGCGGGCTGCCGATCTTCGGCATCTGCTATGGCATGCAGACCCTGGCCGCACAGCTCGGCGGCGCTACCGAAGCGGCCGACCAGCGCGAGTTCGGCCATGCCGAAGTCAACGTCGTGCACCCGGACGCGCTGTTCAAGGGCCTGAGCGACCATGGCGGCGAGCCGAAGTTGAACGTGTGGATGAGCCACGGCGACCACGTCTCGGTGGCACCCCCGGGCTTCACCATCACCGCCACCACCGATCGCATTCCAGTGGCCGCGATGGCCAACGAGGAAAAGCGCTGGTACGGCGTGCAGTTCCACCCGGAAGTGACCCACACCCTGCAGGGCCAGGCGCTGCTGCGCCGCTTCGTGGTGGACGTATGCGGCTGCCAGACCCTGTGGACCGCGGCCAACATCATCGACGACCAGATCGCGCGCGTGCGCGAGCAGGTGGGCGATGACGAAGTGATCCTGGGCCTGTCCGGCGGCGTCGATTCGTCGGTCGTGGCCGCGCTGCTGCACAAGGCGATCGGCGACAAGTTGACCTGCGTGTTCGTCGACACCGGCCTGCTGCGCTGGCAGGAAGGCGACCAGGTGATGGCGATGTTCGCCGAGCACATGGGCGTCAAGGTGATCCGCGTCAACGCCGCCGACCGCTACTTCGCCAAGCTTGAAGGCGTGAGCGACCCGGAAGCCAAGCGCAAGATCATCGGCAACCTGTTCGTGGACATCTTCGATGAAGAGTCCAACAAGCTCAGCAACGCCAAGTGGCTGGCGCAGGGCACCATCTACCCCGACGTGATCGAGTCGGCCGGCAGCAAGACCGGCAAGGCCCACGTGATCAAGAGCCACCACAACGTCGGCGGCCTGCCCGAGCACATGAAGCTGGGCCTGGTGGAACCGCTGCGCGAGTTGTTCAAGGACGAAGTGCGCCGCCTCGGCGTCGAACTCGGCCTGCCGCGCAGCATGGTCTACCGCCATCCGTTCCCGGGCCCGGGCCTGGGCGTGCGCATCCTGGGCGAAGTGAAGCGTGAGTACGCCGAGCTGCTGGCCAAGGCCGATGCGATCTTCATCGATGAGCTGCGCAAGGCCGACCTGTACGACAAGACCAGCCAGGCGTTCGCGGTGTTCCTGCCGGTGAAGTCGGTGGGCGTGGTCGGCGACGCGCGCGCGTACGAGTGGGTGATCGCGCTGCGCGCGGTGGAAACCATCGACTTCATGACCGCGCACTGGGCGCACCTGCCTTATGACTTCCTGGGCACGGTGAGCAACCGGATCATCAATGAGCTGCGTGGCGTCTCGCGCGTGGTGTACGACATTTCCGGCAAGCCGCCGGCAACCATCGAGTGGGAGTAACCACCCGGTAGCGCGGGGCTCTGCCCCGCTGCGCCCTGCCGAAACGGGTCATGGCCCATCGGCGCGCATCGCTGCATCCAGACAGTCAAGCGCTTCGCCAAACCGGATGGTGTCGATCAAGCGGGCCATTGGCGCCAACGCTGCCGCCAATGGATTGCCTTCTGCGTGCAGTTGATGCGTGAGGCGTTCGAATACCTCCTGGGCGTCGGCATCGTTCTCCGACAGCAGCGCGCGCAGTCGCGCCAGCAGCAGCGCTGCGGCTGGCCCGGGAGCGGCCGTTGGCACGCCAGTCACGGGAGCGTCGGCTGCTGTCTGGCGTTCATCGATGCCTGCCGACGCAATTGCGTCAAGTACCGGCTGCAGCCGCCCCGCCGTCTCGGCAAGGAGGGCTTCCAGGCTGTCCGTGTCGGCGCGGTCGAGGCATGCCCTTTCCAGCCTGGCCGCCGCTTCCGCCACGCCAATGGCGCCCACGGTTCCGGCCGTCCCTCGAAGCGTGTGGGCACGGCGCATCGTGGCTTCGGCATCGCCCTCGCGCAGGGCCCGGGTGAAATCGCGCAGGAAGCTCATGTTCTCGGTCCGGAACAGGCCCAGCAGGCGCCGGTAGAACTTCACATCGTTATCGACGCCGGCCAGGCTCCGGGCGACATCAATGCCCGTGATGTGGGGGAACGCGGAAGCGGGTGGGTCGCTGACGCGTACCGCGGACGCCGCACTGGAGGCGCGGTCGGTGCCGATCCACTTTGCCATGCAGGCAAACATGGCCTCCATGCGCAGGGGCTTGGCGATATGGTCGACCATTCCAGCGGCCAGGACCTTTTCGCGGTCGCCTGCCATCGCATTGGCGGTCATGGCGATGATGGGAAGGTGCTGGAACCGCGGCTGGGCGCGCAGGCGACGGGTCGCCTCGTAGCCGTCCATCACCGGCATCTGGCAGTCCATCAGCACGCCATCAAAGGTGGATTCGCGCGACAGGATGTCCAATGCTTCCTGCCCGTTGACCGCCAACGTGACCTCGATGCCCGCCTGGCCAAGGAATTCGCGCGCAACCTCCTGGTTCAGTTCATTGTCCTCGACCAGCAGCACACGCGAACCCCGCAGCTGCTCGAACCGCGTTGAACCGGCTGACGCCTTGAGTTCAATGCGGTCATCGCCCACGGTGCCCGTGCCGAGTGCCTGGCCGATCGACTCAAGCAGGGTTGACGGCGTAACCGGCTTGGTCAGCACACCCTTCAGGCGCGCCCCGGTGGTCGCCGCTTCGGCAATCGCTTCGTCCCGCCCGAAGGCGGTCACCATGATGACCGCCGGTGCCTCGCCCTCGCTGAGCGACTGCAGCCTGCGGACGACTTCCACGCCGTCCATCGCCGGCATTTTCCAGTCCATCAGTACCAGGTCGTAGGCAAGCTGCTTTGCGTAGGCCTGGCGCACCATGCGCAGCCCCTGCGTGCCGTTGCGCGCGGTATCCACCTCCAGCCCGAACTGCCTGGCCATCGTCGACAGGATCTCGCGCGCGGCCGCGTTGTCGTCGACCACGAGTACGCGCAGCCCCTGCAGTTCCTCCGCCCGGAACATGCGGCGCGGGGCAGGGTCCGCCTGCAGGCCAAAGTGCGCATGGAAGTGGAAGGTGGAGCCTTGGTCCGGCATGCTGTCCACCCAGATCCGGCCACCCATCAGCTCCACCAGGGTGCGCGAGATCGCCAGCCCCAGCCCGGTGCCGCCGTACCGGCGCGTTGTCGAACCGTCGGCCTGGCTGAAGGACTGGAACATGCGGGCGCATTGCTCCGGGGTCATCCCGATGCCGGTGTCCTTCACCCAGAAGTGCAGCGCGATACCGTCCTCGGTGCGGGCCGCGGTTTCAATGCCCAGGATCACTTCGCCACGCTCGGTGAACTTGAGCGCGTTGCTGCACAGGTTCAGCAGCACCTGGCCAAGACGAAGCGCGTCGCCGACCAGCGCCGTAGGGACGTCCGCAGCGCAGCTGAACAGAAGTTCGAGCCCTTTATCCTCCGCCTTCATCGACACCAGATTGGCTACGTGGTCGAGTACGTCCTCCAGCCGGAAGTCGAGGCGCTCCATCCCCATCTTGCCGGCCTCGATCTTGGAGAAGTCCAGGATGTCGTTGATGATGCCCAGCAGCGCTTCGGCAGAGCGGTTCACCTTTTCGATGTAGTTTCGCTGCCGTGGCGCGAGTTCGGTCTGCAGCGCAAGGTGGGACATGCCGATGATGGCGTTCATCGGCGTACGTATCTCGTGGCTCATGTTCGCCAGGAATTCGCTCTTGGCGCGGGTCGCTTCTTCGGCTGCTTCCTTGGCCCGAAGCGTCTCATCCTCCAGCTGCCTGCGCTCGGTCACGTCCTGGTGGATGCCGACCAGGCGCACGGCGCGTCCGCCGTGGTCACGTTCGGTGGCGCGACCCAACGAGTGGATCCAGCGCCACGCGCCCGAACGGTCCCGCATGCGGAAATGGGCGTCGAAGTCGTCGGCCTCGGGGTCGTTGATGCAATGGTCGAACTGCCGATGGACCTCGACGCTGTCATCCGGATGCAGCATCGCGTTCCACGCTTTCGCCGCTCCACCGGCACTGCTCAGCTCATCCAAGGTGTATCCCAGCATCTGCGCCCATATCGTGTTGACCTCGCTGGTGCCCGTGGCCACGTCCCAGTCCCACAGGCCAAGGTTGCCGCCGCGCAGGGCGAAGCCCAGCCGTTGTTCGGTGGCACGCAGGCGGGTGACATCGCGCACTGCCGCGCATACGCAGACCCCGCCGCCCCCGAACGCGGGAAGCCGCGACAGGCCCACGTCGATCGGGAATGTGCTGCCGTCCCGGCGTCGCCCCGACAGTTCGTTGTTGCGCACCGCCATGGAACGCATGCCGCCGGCCTGCATGAAACCGTCTCGCAGTCCGGGATGGGCCGCGCGCACGGCATCGGGCACCAGCGTTTCGATAAGCTTGCCGTGCAGCTCGCCAGTGGCATAGCCGAACATGCGCTCGAGTTGAGGGTTGACCATGGTGATGCGGCCGTCCGCGCCGGCCACCAGCAACCCATCGGGGGAGGAATCGAAGATGCCCCGGTACCATGCTTCGGTCGCCTGGATCGCATCCTTCTGTGCGGCCAATTCGGTGGACTGGATTTCCAGTTCCGAGGCCTGGGCCCGGGTTTCCTCAAGCAGCAGCTGGGTATGCTCGGCGCGTTGCATGATCTCCAGATTGCCCGCCAGCGCAGGCAAGGCGGCCTCGAGCAACGCCTGCCGCGCAGGGCTGGGTAGGTCGAGGCTGGCGACTTCGAGTACGCCGAGCAGTCGGGCACCCCGGATCAGTGGGATCACGCTTACGGACCTTGCCGCCGCGCTGCCCAGCGCGGAGCCGATGCGCAGGTAGTCGGCGGGCGGATCGGTAAGGAGGATCGGCGCTCTGCTTGCCGCGCACTGGCCGACCAGGCCCTCGCCCAGGCGGATCTGGCCCGGCGGGGCGTCATGGCCATCGTTGGCGAAGCCCGAGAGCAGGCGCAGCCTGTGATGCACTTCGTCATGGAGGTACAGGGCACCCCGGCCGACGCCGAGCAGGGGCGCCATGAAGGCAAAGAAGACCTTGGCGAGTTCCTGGGTACTCGTCGCGGACTGCAGTTCGGCCGACAAGGCGGCCGACGATGCCTTGACCCACCGCTGGTCTTCCAGCTCACGCGCGGCCACCTGAAGGACGGCAACGGCGCGGGCGAGGGCGCCCATGTCATTGGGATATGCGGTATGCGGTACCTCGTGCTGGAGGTCCCCGCCCGCAATGCGCTCCACCGCCTTCCTCAGCTCGACTGCGGGGATGCCGATCGAGCGCGTGATCAGCCAGGCGAAGATCGTGCTGAACACACCACCCAGGAGCAGGATCGTCCACACCCACCACTTCGTATCAACGGCCAGTGCCTGCACCTTCTGCAACGACAGCCGCGCGCCTTCTTCCTTGGTCGTGGCGACCGCTTCCATGGCGTTGGCTACCGCGTCGCCCATATCAGCGAACTGCGGGCTCGATGCTTGAGCACGCGCTTCCTGGAGCCTGCCTTGGCGCGCCAGCTGGAGTACGGCGGTCATGTTTCGCCGGTAGGTGGCGTAGTCCCGCTCGAACGCCGCCAGGTGCGCACGGTTGATGTCGCGGAAGACACGCTGGTGCAGCTGGTCCAGCTCTCGCTGCAGTTGCGCGTGCTCGCGTTCGATCTGCTGTGACGCCAAGACCTGCAGCGACGGATCGGCGGTGAGCAGCGCCTGGCGCAGGTGGCGACCCATGGTCGCGTAGTGGAACTGCACGGCGCGCGCGTTGGAGACCCCCTGCAGGTCTTTTTCGTACATGCGCTGGATTTCCGCGCTGAACCTGCCCAGCGCGTGGACGCCGAGGATGCCCAGCCCCACGGCCAGCAACAGCATGACGGCGAAGGCCGCCGACAGTTTGTGGCCCAGCGACGCACCTTGCAGGTAGCGGCTCAGGGCGTTCATCGCGAAGTGTCCTCGAACTGACGGGATATCCGCTCCAGCTCGGGGAGCAGCCCGAGAAAAGCATCCAGGATGTCAGGGTCGAAATGCCTGGCGCGGCCCTCACGCATGATCGCGACCGCTTCTTCCTGGGACATGGCCTTCTTGTAGACCCGACGGCTGAGCAGCGCGTCATACACATCCGCGACCGCCATGATCCGCGCCGACAACGGGATCGCCTCGCCTGCAAGCCCCTGCGGATACCCGCTGCCGTCCCATTTCTCCTGGTGCCCGTAAGCGATTTCCTTTGCGTACGCCAGGAACTCCACCGGCATGCCGAGCGCGTCTTCTGCGTGCTGAATCGCGTCGCGCCCCAGCGTGGTGTGGGTCTTCATGATCTCGAACTCGTGGGGTTCGAACGGGCCGGGCTTGAGCAGGATGCTGTCCGGGATGCCCACCTTGCCGATGTCATGCAGGGGGGCGGACTTGAACAGACTGTCGATGGTGGCGTCATCCAGCTGCGAACGAAAACGCGGATGATTCTGGAGCGCAGTCGCCAGGGCACGGACATAATGCTGGGTGCGGCGGATGTGATTGCCGGTTTCGTTGTCGCGCGTTTCGGCGAGCGACGCGAGGGCATGGATGGTGACGTCCTGGATCGCGGTCAGCTCGCGCGTGCGTCGCTGTACCTCGTTTTCAAGAAATGCGTTCTGGTCCCGCAGGAAATCGGCTGCTGCCTTGGCCTGCAGTTGCGTGGCGACACGGGCGATCAGGACTGGCGGATTGATCGGCTTGGTGATGAAGTCCGCCGCCCCGAGTTCCAGCCCTTTCTTTTCATCTTCGGGTTCGGCCATTGCCGTGAGGAAGATGATCGGAATGTGCCGGGTCACCGGTGATGCCTTCAGTGCCCTGCAGACATCATGTCCTGAAAGGCCGGGCATCATGACGTCCAGTAGAATCAGGTCGGGAAGCGGTTCGGTGCCAGCGGCCTCGAGGCCTGCCTCGCCGGAGTTGACCATCCTGATTCGATAACGCGACTTCAGCAGGCCGGAGATCAGCCAGAGGTTCTCGGGCGAATCGTCGACCGCAAGTATGGTCGGGCGGGAAGCGGCTTCCGTAACGGTATCCATTCCCTTACCCCCGGTTCATTTTCGGCACTATCCTCCAGCCAACGGGACACGTGCAAGCTGTCTTGATCAGCAGGCTACCAACTAGTAGGATGAGGAATGGTTCACGACCTCTCCCCCAAAGCCGCTGAAATCGTCGCCCACGCCCGTACGTTGCTGGAGGCCGGCGGCTACAACGGCTTCAGCTATGCCGATATCTCGGCCAGGGTGAACATCAGCAAGGCCAGCATTCATCATCACTTTCCGAGCAAGGCCGAGCTGGTTCGCACGGTGGTGGCGCTGTACCGCGCCGAGGCCCGCGCGGGCCTGGCCATGCTGGACCGGCAGTTGGGTGATCCGCTGAAAGAACTCAATGCCTACGTCGACTACTGGTCCAGCTGCATCGCCGGTGGCACGGCCTCGTTCTGCATCTGCGCCATGCTGGCGGCGGAGTCGCCGATGATTCCGCCCGAAATTGCCGAAGAAGTGCGCGGACATTTCGAGGATCTCAGTGGCTGGCTGGCCGCCACCTTGCAAAAGGGCGTAGCGCAGGGGCAGTTCCAGCTGCAGGGCGCACCCTCGGACGAGGCCAAGGCATTCATGGCTTCCGTGCACGGGGCGATGCTGGCCGCGCGTGGGTTTGGTGATGCGCAGACGTTCGCAGCCCTGGCGCGGCTGTCGGTTGCGCGGGTGACTGCACAGCGTTGAACCGTTTTTCGTAAGCCCGCCTTGTGCGGACTTTTTCATGACCGCCCACCCTACCTACTAGTAGGTTTAATCGAGGATCGCTCCCATGACACACCCGCTCTCCGCACTCGGTGTACTGCATACCGCCATCAGCCTCATCCCCGTGTTCGCCGGTCTGTACGGCTTCGTGCGCCATCGGAAAATCGACCCCGCCACCGGGGCCGGAAAGCTTTATCTGGTCGGCCTGGTGCTTGCTGTGGCGACCTCGTTTACCGTCTCCAGCACCGGTGGCCTCAACCCCGGCCACGCCTTCGGCATCGTGGTGATGCTGGTGGCGTTCGGCGGGGTGCTGGTGAACCGGATCGGCTTCCTTGGGCGACTGCGACCGTACCTGTCCGCGTTCGCGCTGTCCTTCAGTTTCCTGCTCGGGTTGGTGCCTGCCGTCAATGAATCGCTGACCCGCCTGCCGGTGTCGCATCCGCTGGCCGCCGCACCGATGGCGCCGGTAGTGCTGCAGACCCTGCTGGGTTGCTTTGTCGTGTTCCTCATCGGCATCACCGCGCAGGGCTGGATGATCCATGCGCGCAACAGGCGCATGGAGTGACGTGCAGCCGGGCAGGGCCCGGCTCTACCAGACTGCTTCCAGCGTCCGGAACGGCTTGCTGATCAGAACCCCTTTCGCATCAAACTCCTGCACATCCCGCCCATCCACCCGCACCTGGCTGGGCCGCGTGCGCGAAGGCCACCAGACCCGGACCGCAGCGTCCTTCCGCAGGCCCTTGCCCAACGTTACCTTGAGCGTGTTGCCGCGCTGCACCGCGTCGATCTGCAGCGTCCCGAACGCCGTTGGCAACCGCTCCACCGCCAACCCGTCGCCCGCCAGCCACGACGGCGGCGTACCCGGCAGCAGCGACAGCGCATCGTCGTCTTCGCGCATCAACATGCCGAACAACGTGCGCCCGTACTCGGCACCGATCCACGTGTGCGGCATGTCGCCCAGGTAGCGCGGGAAGCGCAGCCGCGAGTGGACGACTTCCGCCAGCACCTGCCATTCCAGCGGCCGGCGGTCGCGCAGCAGGCCCTGCAGCAGTTCGTCTGCGGCGTCGGGCTGGTCCAGGTGCACGTAGCTGAGCACATTGCGGATTTCGTACGGCGTGTAGGCATAGAGCGCGTCGGGCTGGTTGCGCTTGCGCACGTCTTCCAGATAGCGCGCGAAGGTGGTGCGCAGGGCCTGCTCGGGCAGCACGTCCTGCGCGCCGGTGGGGTCCAGCGCGATTGAAACGCCGGTAGGGTCGCCATCGCCCAGGTCGGCGGAGGAGGGGATGAAGTCGATGCCCTTCCACGCCATGGTGGCGCGGATCGAAGCGGCCAGCGCGTCGTGCAGCAAGCGGTACTGTTCGCGCGCCCACGCGGCGGTTTCGTGATCACCCAGCGATTCGGCCAGCCACGCACCGTCGTGCCAGCCCTTCAGGCCCCAGTAGTCGTCCCAGTAACTGTGGGTCGGCGAGGGGTAGCCTTCGTGACTGATCGACGGTGCCAGGATGCCGGCGAACCGCTCCGGTGCGGGCTGGCTGGCCATGTAGCCGGGCACCAGCGTGCGCTCGCGCAGCTCCTGCAGGAAGCGCAGGGCTGCTTTCACCTTCGGCAGGTAGGCGCGCACCGATTCCGGGCCACCGTCCAGACGCGCGACATCGGCCACCAGCGCGACGTATTGGCCCTGGCTGTCGTATTCGATGTCCGAACCGAAGCCGGTGTTGACGCTGCCGTCGTTGTTGAGGATCGGCGAGACCAGGCCGTTGGCGTGCACGCCATGCTCGGTGTACCAGTCCAGGTAGTCGCGCGCGATCCGTGATTCGCCCATGCGCAGCAGCACTGCCGAGGTGGCCATGCCGTCGCGGATGAAGGAGCGGTTGTAGTTGCGCGGCCCCGGTTGCATCGCCGGGCCGGTCTGGTTGATCAGCATGTACGCCGCCTGGGCGCGCAGCATATCCACCAGCGAAGGGTCGGGCAGGCGCAGGCCGACCTGGCCCAGCCGCGTCTGCCAATCTCCGGAAACGCGGGTGGCAAGGCTGTCGAAAATCGCATCGGGATCGCGGCTGTTGACGCCGAATGCGATCGGCGGCGGCTCCGGAAGCGCGCCGTCGCTATTGGCAGCCGCGGTACCCAGCGGGAACGCGACCACGACCGACTCGGTGGCACCCGGGGCGAGGTCGATACGGTAGGCGAGGGCGGCCGCTGCCAGGCCATCCGGGTCATCGGTCTGTTGCGCATTGGGCAGTTCGCCTTGCGCCACGGCAGCGGTGATCTCGGTGCTGCCATCGGGGTCGAACGGCGCCACGCCTGAAGCATCCACCGGCGTCAGCGAATGCAGCAGGGAACGCCCGTTGACCCGCACCGTGGTGCCTTCGATGGCTACCGAACGGATCGGAGAGAGGCCACCGTTCTGCCACGGTGGGTTCATCTGCATCGGGCGCGTCACCAGCGACAGGCTGCCGGCGATGGGCGCAGTGCCCACGTTGCGCAGGCGGTGGCGCACCAGCGTGACCGGTTGGCCGCCCAGCTCCACGGCGAAGGCCTCACTCTTCAATTCCAGGCCGGGTTGCGGTTTCCATGTCACCGACGGCATCGGCTTCCAACCGTCGCGCAGCGCGTGCTGCACTGGCTGGTCGGCGGCGCCGGCGGCGGTGCCATCGGCATTGCGCCAGATCGGCTGTACCAACGGTGCGCCCTTGAACGCCTCGATGTTGCCGTACTCGTCGAAGATCGATTTCTGCAGGCCGCCGTGCACGCCCACCGCCGTCCAGTAGGTCTGCTGCAGGTGCAGGGAGGCCGGGAACAGGGCCCGCTGCGCACCGTTGGCCGCGTTCTGGTAGCGCTTCATCGGCGTCATCACTGCCGCCGGACCGAGCAGGCGCAGGCGCGCGATCTTCGGCGCATCACCCTGCACCTGCAGGCGCAGCGCCTGTGCTGTTACCGGCGCGGTGCCGGCCAGCCAGCTCTGCTGCCGGCTGCCGGCCTGCGGGTCATGCGCGAGTTCGCTCCAGCGGCCCTGTGCATCCTGTACCTGAAGGCGCGCGCCGCCGTGCGCGCCTGCCCAGTCCACTGCCAACCCGGTGGTGGAGAGGGCCCTCGGCAGAGCGATCTCCAATACGTGGCTGCCGTCTTTTCCGGCGGGGATGGCCACGGCGCTTCCGCCTTGCCACACGGCCGCTGCCTGGGTCGCGTCCAATCCGGGCATGCGTGCTGTCGCGCGCTGGTCCAGCGGCTCGAGTTCGAAGATGGACACGCCCCAGTCCGATGTCCGCTCAGGACTGGCCAGCCGCAGGTAGCGGGCCTGGCGCGGCGCGAAGTAGAGGGTTTCGATGCCGCCGAGCGAGTCGCGCATGGTGTAAGCGGTCTGCCACTGCCTCCCATCCAGTGAGGTCTGCAGGCTGTAGCCCTCCGGATTGGAGACGTCCCAGGTAAGGCGTGCGCCGCTGAGCGTGCTGGGTTTTCCCAGATCCACCTGGAACCAGTGGCCCGGGCTGAACGCTCCGCCGGTGACGGTCTTGGGATCGCCGTCGATGAGGTGGCTGACCGCCATGGCCGGGACTTGCTGGGAGGAACTGCTGGCACGCCACTGACCACGGTCAGGGAGGTCCTGGGCCAAGCTGGCCGGAGCGAAGGCCAGGCCGAGAACCGAAAGCAGCGCGGCGCGACGAGCGATGTGCAAACCCATCAAAAAGTCCCTGCCTGATATGCCTCGCCAATGAGGCAGGGCCAACGCTATCAGGCGCTGTAATCGGTTACACGACGCGATGCAATATCGGGACCCGCGTAAAGGTGCGGTACTCCACACATTCTTCACATGGCGGTGGAAGGAGTCCGACCAGCAAAGCACGATCAGGACACCTGTTCACGGAAGAAGGTGATGGTTGTCAGTTGACAACTGTTGCCCGCACCACCACACTGGAGCCGTCCGATGGCAAGACCGAAGCATCCAAAGCGGGAAATAGAAGCTGCCATCGCGCACGCCGAATTGATGGGTTGGCGGGTAGTGGTTGGCGGGAGCCATGCATGGGGGCGCATCTACTGCCCCTTCAACGACAAGGACTGCCGCTGTGGTGAATTCTGCGTTTCCAGCATCTGGAGTACGCCGAAGAATCCAGGCAACCACGCAGACGCATTGCGTCGCGTCGTAAACAACTGCGCGAAGCGCAGGTGATCAATGTCCGAGGAGCAGGATCATGGAGTACATCTTCACCCTGAAGTACCAGTTGCCAGACGCCCATGGCGACCTGCAGGCGCTGGTTGAACAGCTCGGGGAGCAGGGGTGCGATGACGCCCTGGTCGGCACCGGATTGCCAGGCCGTATCGCGCTGGAGTTTACCCGTGAGGCCGGGAATGCTGACGCTGCGGTGCGCAGTGCGCTTGACGATGTGCGGCGTGCCCTGCCAGGCGCGACCCTTATCGAGGTGACGCCCGATCTGGTCGGCCTCACCGACGTCGCCGCCCTGGTCGGGGTGTCGCGGCAGAACATGCGGAAGCTGATGCTGTCCCATCCAGACAGTTTTCCCCTCCCCGTTCACGACGGCAGCACCTCGATCTGGCACCTGGCCGATGTCCTGGCCTGGCTGCAGGCACGCGGTGGCTATGCGCTGACCGCGGGCCTTGTGGAGGTTGCCCGGGCAGCGCTCGAAGTGAATGTCGCCAGGGAAGGGATGCGGCTTTCCCGGTCGAATCCTGCCGGAGCGAAGTGAGCGCCTGCCTGCCTTGACGAATCGTCAAGTGGTGCAGGCCGCGACTTGACGGGCTGCTGCTTCATGCATGACCGCGCTTTCCCCAGACTGGTTCACGAAGTCACAGCCACCCGGCTGTCGACGCAGTCGAACCATCAAGGGGAAAACCAGATGATCAGCATTCCTGTTTCAGACACCTCGCACGCCCGCCTGTCCCGCGTTTCGCGCTGGCTGTGCAGCATCGGCTACGCTTTCCTTGCAGTGTTCTTTGCCTGGTCGGCCCTGAGCGGACACCGCCAGGCCGAAGCCATCCTCAAGGATGCGGTGACCGTGCAGGCACCGGTACAGGTCGACCACATCGAGGAAAAGCGCCGCAAGGGGCGGGTGTCCTACCAGTACCACTTCCGCTACGACTTCAGCGTTGATGGCGTTGAGTACACCGGCCACTTCTCCACCTCCGAGGACAACGCCACGCCGTACCTGGGCGAAGCGCCGCAGGTCGACGTGGCTTACGCACGCAGCAACCCGGCGCAGTTCGACCGGCTTGATCGGCTCGAAGGCCAGAAAGGGCTGGGTTCGGTACTGGGCCGGGTGATCGTGGCGCTGGGCATGCTGGCGATCCTGGTCTTCGTGGTGCACCTGCTGGTGACGCGCAAGCTGTTCGTGCGCCAGGGCCCTGCGCTTCCTGCGGTCTGAGCCGGCGGCAGGCAGGGGAGCGCAGGCATGGTTGACAGTCCATACGGTCACGGTAGGGTGTGCGACTCTCTTCCGTTCTGGTCGTTTCCGATGCCTGCCCCTGAGTTCGCGGACCTGCTGTCTCGACACATGCGGCGGATCCGGGCCAGTGCCGGCGGGGTGGCCGCCGAAATCGGCATCAGCCGCGAGGCGGTCAACAACTGGCGGGCCGGCACCTCGCGGCCCAGCCGCCGGCACCGCGACCGGGTCCTGGCCTGCGCCAATTACCTGCGCCTGACCGAAACCGAATGCAATGCATTGCTGCAGTCGGTGGGGTTCGAGCCGGAATTCCCGGTGGAGCCGGTATCGGCACGGGAAGAGCACGCCGATCCCGCCGTTTCAGTGCCGCCCACCGTCACCCGGTTGTTCGACCGGCTGCAGTTGCTGCGCCCGTATCCGGTGAGCCTGCTGTTGACCCAGGCCCATTGGGGACAGCCCCCGGAGCGCGCGGCGATTCTCGCTGAAGCAGCCAAGCGCTATGGGCAGGCGCGCGTGCTGCACCTTCAGCCGCCGTTCCGCTCCGGCGAGGGCGACCAGGACTACTTTGCCTTGCTGGCCGCGCAGTGCGGGCTGGACGGCGTTGGCTCGGACGCCAGTTTCGAGATGGCGCTGGCGCGTCGGCTGCAGCAGCCCGGTGCGCTGTTCTGCCTGGTGAGCCGGTTCGAGCAGGGGGAGTCCGGGCCGCGCGACGTGCTGGCCGGCATCCTGCGCAGCCTCAGCGAAATGTACAGCGGCAAGCTGCACCTGCTGATCTGTGGCGGGGCCGCGCTGGCCGACCTGAAGTACCAGGGCGGCGATCTTTCGCTGCTCAACATTGCGGCCAGCGAGAGCTGGCCGGAGCTGGGAATCGAGGACATGCGGCGCAGTGCCCCTGGCATTGGCGATGACACGCTGTCGCGCGCGCTGCGGTTGTCCGGCGGGCATCCGCTGTTGGCGCAGGCGGCGTTGACGTTGCTCGTTGACACTACTGTCGACGATGAGGCGGTCACCGATACGCTGTCCAGCCATCCGCGCCTGTGGGAAGCGCTGGTACCGCTGTTGCGGGATGACGCGGCGCGTGCCGCCGTGCAGGGCTGGCTGGCACAGCCGGTGGTGGCGCCGGCGCGGCCGTACCTGGCCGATCCGCTGCTTCGCCACCTGTACTGGAACAACCTTCTGACCGCGCGCGCGCACCCGCAGGGGCAGTGCCTGGAATGGCGCTGCGAGGCGATCCGCCGCGCCGTGCGGCAGGTGATCGATGGCATGCAGGTGCAGACCGCATGAGCAGGCCACCGCGCCGACAGCCGGTGCTGCGCTGGTGGTGGCTGCTGCTGGTGGCCGGCCTGACCTGGTTCGTTGGCAGCTACCTGTTCGTGCCCTGGCTCAACCCGGTGCAGCTGCTGCGCATGCAGCGCGACGGCGAAAGCATGATGCTCATGCAGCGGGCGAACACCGACATGATGTTCCTGCGCGAAGAGGCGTTGTCGTATTGGCTGCAGCATGAAAGCTGGCCGCGGCAGGTGCACGTGCCGGGCGTGCATGATCCGGAAGAAACGCTGGTGGTTGCCGAACTGCCGCAGCCGTTCGTGCTGCGCCTGCGCTTCACCGACCGCTTCCCGGCCAACAGCGGGCTGCGCGGTGCGGTGATCGAGCAGACGCTGGAGCCGCGCACCCAGTACTGGCGTTGCCGCCCTGGCGATCCTGCGCCACCGTCCCGCTGGCTACCGGCCAACTGCAGGGCGCAGGCACCGTGGGGCATCGTGCAGTGGCTGTCGGTGGTGCTGGGGCTGTCGGTGCTGGGCCTGGCCGGGCTTGGCATGCTCTGGTACTGGGTGCGACCGGCGGTGGCCGACATCGTGCGCGAGCCACAACGGCTGCTTGCCCAGCCGTTGCAGGCATTGCCCGCCATCGACCGCCAGCTGGGATGGCTCCGGCTCAGAGATCGGGTCCTCGCCGGTGCCGGGATCGCCACGGTGCGCTGGCGCGACGCGCTGCGCCACCTGCAGGCCACCCCAACCACACGCGCATTGCAGCTGGCCGCGCGCATCGGTGCGATCGATGCGCCGGCAACCGGCTGGGCGCTCACCGGCCTGGTGCGCGAATGGACCCTGCCGGACAAGCTGCCGTTGGCCCTGGAACGGCTGTGGCTGTACCAGCCCGATCCGGCGTTGGCGGCCGATGCCATCGTGCAGCAGTTGCGCGCCATGCCCAACGGTCAGGACGTGGTGCTGGTGGTGAGCCCATCGCTGGCGGTCGAGGCCGAACTGGCTGCCTACGCCGAGGATCCGGCCAACCTGTGCGTGTGCCTTGGCCAGGCCGCCCAGACCCGCTGGCTGCTGCAGCCGGGCGCGCTCGACGCGCTGGTCGGGCTGCTGGCCCGGCAGCTCCGGGTGACCCGCATCTCGCCTTACCAGACCCATGGCGGCATCACCCGCCCGGCGGCCTTCTTTGGACGCGAGTCGCTGCTCGCGCGCGTGCTCAACCGCGAGCCCGGCAACTACCTGTTGGTGGGCGGTCGGCAGCTGGGCAAGACCAGTTTGATGAAGGCCATCGAGCGACGCTTTGTCGGCCACCCGCGCGTGCACTGTGTGTACCTGTCGCTGCGCGATCATCGGCTGACAATGCGGCTGGCGCTGGAACTGGGCCTGGCCGAGGACACCGGGATCGATGCGCTGGTCGCCGAGTTGTCCGCGCGGGCGGCGGGGCGCGGCCTGCTGCTGCTGATCGACGAGACCGACCTGTTCCTGCGCGCGGAAGCCGCACAGGGCTACCCGCAGCTGGCGGCGCTGCGCGCGCTGAGCGAAGAGGGACGCTGCCACTTCATGCTGGCCGGGTTCTGGGACCTGTACGAAGCGGTCACCCTGGATTTCGCATCGCCGCTGCGCAACTTCGGCGAGGTGATCCATATTGGCGGGCTGGAACAGGACGCCTGCGTGGCCTTGGCGACCGAACCGATGGCGCGCCTGGGCGTGCACTTTGCCAGCCCGGACCTGCCGCAGCGGCTGGTGGCGGCGTGTGGTCGCCGCGCCAACCTGGTCGCCATTGCCTGCCAGCAGCTGCTGGGCCAGCTGGACCGTGGCCAGCGCGTACTGGATGCAACGCAGGTACACGCGGCGCTGGTGAGCGAGCCGATGTTCGATGCATTGGCCGGCTGGGCGCGGCTGAGTCCCGATCCCCTGGCGTGCCGTATCGACCGCATCGTGGTGTACCAGGTCGCCGGTGCGCAGCTGGTCGGCAGCGGCGAGCGCGGCATCACCCTGGTGGAACTATTGGCTGCATTCGATGCAGCGGGTGCGCGGGTCGATCCGGAGCAGGTCCGCCACGCCCTGGCACGGTTGCAGCTGGCGTATGTGGTTCGCCGTGACGCCGATGGGCTGCCCTACGTATTTGCGGTGCCGGTGTTCGTTACCCAGTTCCAGCGTGAAGAAGTGCAGGCACTGCTGCAGCGCGAACTGCAGGCGCTGGCCGCGGGCGCGGCGGTATGACTCCTGTATCAAGATAACGAATGAGAAATTACGTCTCTTCGTGACGCATTTCCCTGTGTGTATCGACGCGATTCTGGGATAGTGGTGCGATGTTCGTGCGCCACGGCGGAGTTGATGCTGCATCCACAGGATTTGTCTTCGTCGCAGATCGGCGCCGTGCTGGCCCAGGCCTACGGCCTGCAGGTCAGCCATCTCGTGCAGCGGCCGGCGGGTGCCGATGCGGGCGCCACGGTGTACCAGGTGACCTCCGATGACGGCACGCGCTGGTGGTTGAAGTGCCGCCGCTATGCCGTGGCCGATGCCGTGTGGGAGGTCATGCAGCATTTGCGCTGCGCGCTCGGCCTGGACGAGGTGGTGGCCCCGCAGCCCGCGCTTGATGGTGCCCCGGCCACGTACGCCGAGGGCCTGCAGTGGACGCTGTTTGCCTATGTGGAGGGCGAGTCGGGGTTCGAAGTGGCCCTGTCGCAGGCGCAGTGGCACCGGCTGGGCCAGGTATTGCGCCAGGTGCACGACACCGCGTTGCCGGCCCGGTTGGCGTCCGGTCTTGCGCAACCGGGTTTCGACGATGACACGGCGGTGGAGCGGGTGGGGTCGTGGCTGCAGCGCGGTGATAAGCGTTGGCCCATTCCCGATGCCCTGGCGGAGGACTACCGGCGGGTCTGGCGGCAGCGGCAGGCGCGGGTGGCCGAGGTCTGGCAGCACTGCATGACGCTGCGTGAGCGCCTTGCCGGGCAGCGCTGGTCACGGGGGTTGTGCCATGGCGACCTGCACGCCGGCAACCTGTTGCTGCGCGCCGATGGTGGGCTGCACCTGATCGACTGGGACGACATGGTGCTGGCGCCGCGCGAGCGCGACCTGATGTTCGTCGGCGCAGGCGTGGGCGGTCGCTGGGGACGCGATGATCCGCCGCGGTTCCGCGAAGGTTATGGCGCGGTGGCGTTGGATCCGGCCCGGCTGGCGTACTACCGCCACTGGCGGATCCTGCACGACCTGCAGGAGTTCCACGACCTGCTGCTGGAGCCGGGTGCGGCCTCGCGTCCGCCCAGCCAGCGCCGCCAGGCGTTGCGTTTCATGGAGGAGCAGTTCGCGCCGGGCAACGTGATCGACGCGGCTGCCCGCAGTTGGGCTGCCGTGGCGTAGCGCGGGTCGTCGACCGTGCTTACTCGCCCGGCTTGGCGCCGGCCGTGGCGGCTTCGGATGCCGCGCGCCGCACCAGTACCGCCTCGCGGTGCGCGATGTAGGCATTGGCGGCAAGAATGATGCCCGCCCCGATGACGGTCCAGCGGTCCAGCGTTTCATTGAACAGCAGCCAGCCCAGCAGGCTGACCAGCGGCAGCTGCATGAAGCTGATCGGGGTCAGCGCCGAGACTTCGCCCAACCGCAACGCGCGGGTCCATAACAGCTGGCCCAACGTGCCCAGCACGCCGGTAGCGGCCAGCCAGGCCCACGCAACGCCGCTGGGCCATACCCAGCCGAACAGGGCAGGCACCAGCGACAGCGGTACCCAGAACACGTAGGTGTAGAACACCACGGTGTCGGCCCCGTCCACGCGGGTCAGCTGCTTGATCTGGATGGCGACCAGCGAACTGAGCACGGCGGCCAGCACCGCCACCAGCACGCCCGGGCTGAAGGTGGCGGCGCCGGGGCGAACGATGATCAGGACCCCGATGAAGCCACAGACCACGGCCGCCCAACGGCGCGCGCGTACCTTCTCGCCAAGGAACAGCACGGCTGCGATGGTGACGAACAGGGGCGTGGAGTACGACAGCGAGATCGCCTGCGACATCGGCAGGTGGCCGATGGCCCAGAACGCACAGAGCATCGAGGCCAGCCCGATCAGGCTGCGCACGAAATAGCGGGGCAACTGTGTCGTGCGGAACGGCGAGCTGCCCGGGCGCAACAGGAACGGCAGCAGCGCCAGCAGGCCGAACGCGTTGCGGAAGAACGCCACTTCCTGGGTGGGCACGTAGCGGGTGGCATAGCGGATCGCCACGGCCATCAACCCGAAGGCCAGGGTACTGCCCAGCATCAGCAGCGCCGCACGCATCGGTGTCGGCGCGGGAAGGGCAAGCTGGACGGTCACCACTGTGCGCCGATCAGGCGCGGCTCCGGTTCGATGGGAACGCCGAATTTCTCCAGCACCGAGGCGGAAATGCGCCGCGCCAGCGCGAGCAGTTCGGCACCGGTGGCATTGCCGTGGTTGACCAGCACCAAGGCATGCTGGGGCGCCACGCCGGCATCGCCTTCGCGGAAGCCCTTCCAGCCGCAGGCTTCGATCATCCAGGCGGCCGAGAGCTTGCGCCGGTCGTCCTGGTCGGCCGGGTACACCGGCAGGCCGGGGAAGTGCTGCAGCAGCACCTCTACCTGTTCCAGCGGCAGCACCGGGTTCTTGAAGAAGCTGCCGGCATTGCCCAGCACATCCGGGTCGGGCAGCTTGCGCCGGCGGATGGCGATCACCGCATTGGCCACGTCGGCGGCCACCGGCAGCTCCACGCCCATCGCCTGCATTTCCTCGGCAATGCCTGCATAGCCCAGGCGCAGGGCATGCAACAGGGGCAGGCGCAGTTCGATGGCGCTGATCAGGTAGCGGTCCGCATCGTGCTTGAAGACGCTGTCGCGGTAACTGAAGGCGCACGCGTCGGCGTCCAGCCGCACCCATTCGTTGTTCTGGCGGTCCCAGGCTTCCACCGCCTGGATGAACTCATCGACCTGCACGCCATAGGCGCCGATGTTCTGGATCGGGGCCGCACCGGCCGTGCCGGGAATCAGCGCCAGATTCTCCAGCCCGGACAGGCCGTTCTGCAGCGACCACATCACCAGCCCATGCCAGTTCACGCCGGCGCCGGCACGCACCACGGTGTGGTCGGCGCGGTGTTCCAGCACTTCGATCGAGCGGTTGGCGAATACCAGTACGGTGCCGGGCACGTCGTCGGCGATCAGCACGTTGCTGCCGCTGCCCAGTACCAGCAGCGGGTGGCCGGCGACCTGGGGCAGGGCCAGCACATCGGGCAGCAGGGCAGCGTCGTGCAGCTCCAGCAGCTGCTCGGCAACCGCGTCGACGTGGAAGGTGTTGAGGGCCTTCAGCGAGGCGTTTTCGGTCAGTGACCAGGCAGGCATTGCAGTACTCATAGGGGGGCCACCGCGCCACGGCTCGGTGCTTCGCGGCGTCGGCGGATCGCCTCCACGCAGTCGTGCACCAGCGCCGGGCCGCGGAAGATCAGGCCGCTGTAGCACTGCACCAGCGCGGCGCCAGCAGCCATCTTGGCCACGGCATCGGCACCGGACAGGATGCCGCCGACACCGATCAACGGGGTGGATTCGGGCAGGCGCGCGCGCAGGCGGCGCAGCACCAGGGTGGACTGGCCCAGCAGCGGCGCGCCGGACAGGCCGCCGGCTTCGCTGGCATGCCGGTCGGCGGCAACCGAACTGCGGTCAATGGTGGTGTTGGTGGCGATCACTCCGTCCACCTTCAATTCGCCCAGCACGCGCGCTGCGGCATCGATGTCGCGGTCGCTCAGGTCCGGGGCGACCTTGACCAGCATCGGAACGCGCTTGCCATGCTTGGCCGCCAGCGCTTCCTGGCTTTCGCGCAGCTGCGAAACCAGCTGGCGCAGCGCGGTTTCTTCCTGCAGTTCACGCAGGCCGGCGGTGTTGGGCGAAGAGATGTTGACGGTGATGTAATCAGCCAGCGGGTACACCTTCTGCAGGCAGTGCTGGTAATCGTCGAACGCCTGCTCGTTGGGAGTGTCCTTGTTCTTGCCGATGTTGATGCCAAGCAGGCCGCTGCGGCGCTGCGCGCGTTCAACATTGCGCACCAGTGCATCCACGCCGAGGTTGTTGAAACCCATGCGGTTGATGATCGCCTGGTGGGCGGGCAGCCGGAACAGGCGCGGCTTGGGATTGCCTTCCTGCGGCCGCGGCGTGATGGTGCCGATCTCCACGAACCCGAAGCCCAGCGCGAACAGCGCGTCGATGTGCTCGCCGTTCTTGTCCAGGCCGGCGCCCAGGCCGACCGGGTTGGGGAAGTTCAGCCCGAACACGTTGGTCGGCAACGGGGCCGGGCGGCGTGCCAGCAGCGGCGTGGTGCCGGTACGGTAGGCGAGGTCCAGCGCACTCAGGCCCAGGCCATGGGCGCGTTCGGCGTCCAGGGAAAACAGGAAGGGTCGGGCAAGCGAGTACATGGCGTCCAGTCAGTCCAGCGTGCCGACGAAGGCACGGGTTTGGTATTCAAAAGCGATTTTGCCATCGACCGCGTGCGCATCGAACAGCTGCTGCAGCGCCTCCAGCATGGGGGCATGGCGCGGGTGGCCCGGCGGCGGGGCATAGGATGACGACAGCAGGCGACCGCGCAGGCCGTCGGCATCCATGTACTGCGCGTTGGGGAACCGGGCGGTGCCGCGCAGGCCCGGGCCGAACCACGCGCGCATGGCATCGTCGTCCTGGTAGCGCTCGGCCACCTGGGTGTAATCGGTACCGAACTCCAGCAGCAGTTGTTCGTAGCCGACCAGGAACGGCGAGGCGTCGAGCAGGCGCGAGTTCCAGAACACCAGCGCAAGGCCCTCCGGGTGCAGGATGCGCTTCCATTCCGTGCGCACCGCATCGGTGTCGAACCAGTGGAAGGCCTGCGCCGCTGCGACCAGGCCGACGCTGTCGTCGGCCAGCGTGGTGGCTTCGGCGGTGCCGTCCACCAGCTTCAGGCGCAGGTACTCGGCGGCCAGCAGCTTCTCGGCCGCCTCGCGCATCGGCGCATTGGGTTCCACCGCGATCACCGGATGCCCGGTGGCCAGGAACAGGCGTGTGGAGATGCCGGTGCCGGCGCCGATGTCGGCGACCAGGGTTTCGGTGGGCACGCCCATCTCGCCGTGCACCCAGTCCAGCAGTGCCGGTGGGTAGTCGGGACGGTAGCGGACGTAATCCGCCACGCGGTTGCTGAAACGTCCGGTTGCGTCCGATCCGCTCATGGGCACCTCACGATTGCAGGGAAACGAACCAGGCCAGCCCGCCGAAGAACAGCACGATGGCCAGCAGCGCCAACAGGCTGCCGATCACCACCACCCAGCCCATGATCAGGCCGGCCAATGCCAGGCCATCGCCTTCCAGTTCCAGCGGGCGGCGGCGGATTTCGGCGCGGGCCATGTGCCCGGTGACGATGGCGACCACGCTGCCCAGGAAGGGAAGGGCGGTCCAGCCGAGGATGCCGGCGATCAGGCTGATCAGGGCCATGGCGCTGGTTTGGCGGGGCGGGAGGCTCATGCGGCTCCTGGGGGAAGGTGGGACAAGGGAATCATAGGGCCAGCGACGGGTTTATCCCATCAGGACCTGGCCGCCATCGACATTCAAGGTATGCCCGGTGATCCAGCGCGCCATCGGCGAGCACAGGAACAGGGCGGCATCGGCGATTTCCTGCGGCTGCCCGAAGCGGCCGAACGGGATCCTGGCCAGGGTGCCGTGGTAGAGGTCGGGGTCCTGCTCGCGCCGGCGTGCCCACAGCCCGTCCTCGAACTCGATCGAGCCCGGGGCAATGGCATTCACCCGGATCCGGTGCGGGGCGAGCGCCAACGCCTGCGAGGTGGTGTAGTGCATCAGTGCGGCCTTGGCGGCGCCATACGGGGCGGCGCCGGGGCGCGGCTGCTGGGCGGCGATCGAGGCCAGGTTGAGGATGCAGGCCTCGGTCGACTGCTTCAGCCAGGGCAGGGCGAGGCGGGAGGCACGCACCGCCGACATCAGGTCGACGCCGAGGCTGGCTTCCCAGCCGGCTTCATCGTCGGTCATGCCGTAGCCGGTGGCGTTGTTGATCAGCACATCGATACCGCCGAGGGCATCGGCGGCACTGGCCAGCCAGTGCTCGATATCGGCCAGGCGTGAAAGATCGGCCACCGCGGTGTGCAGCGACAGTCCCTGGGCAGCGGCGTCATCGCGCAGTGCGGCCAGGCCGGGTTCGCCGCGGGCGCACACCGAGACACGGGCACCGGCAGCGGCAAAGGCCAGCGCCATCGCGCGGCCGATGCCTTTGCTGCCACCGGCCACCAGTACGCGGCGGCCGGTGTAATCCAGGCTGGGGCGGTCAACCATCACAGGTCGAACTTGATGCCCTGGGCCAGCGGCAGCGAATCGGAGTAGTTGATGGTGTTGGTCTGGCGGCGCATGTAGACCTTCCATGCATCCGAACCGGACTCACGGCCACCGCCGGTGTCCTTCTCGCCGCCGAACGCGCCGCCGATTTCCGCACCGGAGGTGCCGATGTTGACGTTGGCGATGCCACAGTCCGAACCGGCTGCCGACAGGAAACGCTCGGCCACCTTCAGGTTCTGGGTGAAGATCGACGAAGACAGGCCCTGCGGCACGCCGTTCTGCATGTCGATGGCTTCGTCCAGGGTGCTGTACTTCATCACGTACAGGATCGGCGCGAAGGTTTCGTGCTGCACCACTTCGTCGCTGTTCTTCAGCCCGGTGACAATGGCCGGCAGCACGAAGTTGCCGGCGCGGTCGATGCGGGTACCGCCGGTTTCGATGGTGCCGCCGCTGGCCTTGGCCTTTTCGATCGAGGCCAGGAACTGCTGCACGGCGCTGTCGCTGTTGAGCGGGCCCATCAGGTTGGCCGCATCGGTCGGATCGCCGATCTTGCCCTCCACCTGCTTGTACGCCTTGACCAGCGTGGCCAGCACGTTGTCGTAGATGGATTCATGCACGATCAGGCGGCGCGTGGTGGTGCAGCGCTGGCCAGCAGTGCCGACCGCACCGAATACGATGCCCGGGATGGCCAGCTTCAGGTCCGCGCTCTCATCCAGGATGATGGCGTTGTTGCCGCCCAGTTCCAGCAGGCAGCGGCCCAGGCGGTGGGCAACCTTTTCGGCGACCTGGCGGCCGACCTGGGTCGAACCGGTGAAGCTGATCAGCGGCACGCGCTTGTCGGCCACCAGCTTCTGCGACAGCTCGGTGCCGGCGTCGTTGACCAGGAAGAAGATGTCCGGGAAGCCGGCGCCACGCAGCGCTTCGTTGCAGATGCGCATGGACGCGATGGCGGTCAGCGGCGTCTTGTTGGACGGCTTCCACAGACACACATCACCGCAGATTGCGGCCAGGAACGAGTTCCATGCCCACACGGCGACCGGGAAGTTGAACGCGCTGATGATGCCGACCAGGCCCAGCGGCTGGTACTGCTCGTACATGCGGTGACCGGGGCGCTCGGAATGCATGGTGTAGCCGTACAGCATGCGGCTCTGGCCCACGGCGAAGTCGGCGATGTCGATCATCTCCTGCACTTCACCGTCGCCTTCCGGCTTGCTCTTGCCCATTTCCAGCGCAACCAGCGAACCCAGCGCATCCTTGTTGGCGCGCAGTGCTTCGCCGCACAGGCGCACGGCTTCGCCACGGCGCGGGGCCGGGGTGGTGCGCCACACCTTGAAGGCTTCCTGGGCACGCGCCACGATGGTTTCGTAGTCGGCGTCGGTGGTGGCGTGCACCTGGGCGATGGCCTCGCCGGTGGTCGGGTTGACCGAGGTGATCACGCCCGCGCTGGTGGCCGACGACCACTCGCCGTTGCCGAGGTAGGTGCCAGCGTTGGTCGCGTCGAGGCCGAGCGCCTTGAGCAGGTCAGAGGACATGCAAACTCCTGTTGCGGATCGAAAAGGGCGCAGCCGCTGGCAGGGTGGGGGTGCGGCGTGCAGACCCGCCATTCTATCAGCAGCGCCCAGCCGGCATTGCCGCAGCGCCACACGGCGCCGCCCGCCCGGTCGCGGCGACCGCTAGAATGGACACCATTGTTCGCCCCCCAGGAATCTGAATGAACGTTACCGTTGCAGAAGGCGTGGTCGTCGGGAACCGTCTCCCGTTCGTGCTGTTTGGCGGCCTGAATGTGCTCGAAGACCTCGATTCGACCCTGCACGCGGCCGAACACTTCACCAAGGTCACGGCCAAGCTGGGCATCCCGTACGTGTTCAAGGCTTCGTTCGACAAGGCCAACCGCTCTTCGATCCATTCCTTCCGCGGCGTGGGCCTGGACGAAGGGCTGCGCATCTTCGAGGAAGTGAAGCGCCAGCTCGGCGTGCCGGTGATCACCGACGTGCATGAAGTCGCCCAGGCCGCCCCGGTGGCCGAAGTGGTCGACGTGCTGCAGATTCCGGCGTTCCTGGCCCGCCAGACTGACCTGGTGGTGGCCATCGCCCAGACCGGCCGTGCCGTGAACATCAAGAAGCCGCAGTTCCTCAGCCCCACGCAGATCAAGCACATCGTGTCCAAGATCCGCGAAGCGGGCAACGAGAACATCATCCTGTGCGAACGCGGTTCGCAGTTCGGCTACGACAACCTGGTCGTGGACATGCTCGGCTTCCGCGAAATGATTGAATCCACCGGGGGCCTGCCGGCGATCTTCGACGTCACCCACAGCCTGCAGCGCCGCGATGCCGGCAGCGAAGCCTCCGGTGGCCGCCGCCGCCAGGTGGCCGAACTGGCCCGTTCGGGCATGGCGCTGGGCCTGGCCGGCCTGTTCCTGGAAGCGCACCGCGATCCGGACCACGCCCGTTGCGACGGCCCCAGCGCCCTGCCGCTGAGCGCGCTTGAACCGTTCCTGGCCCAGATCAAGGCCGTGGACGAGCTGGTCAAGGGCTTCGCGGAGCTGGAAATCCGCTGATCCGGGCGTACCCGTGCGGCGCCATCGGCCTTGGTCCTGTCGCTGAATACCGGTATCCTTCACCGCTGCATGCACGCAAGGTGCATGCAGCCTGCAGCCAGGCTGCACGCCTGGCCGGCACATGGCCCCGTAGCTCAGCTGGATAGAGCGTCCCCCTCCTAAGGGGAAGGTCGCCCGTTCGAATCGGGCCGGGGTCACCATCACGTCCCGCAGGACGCTGTCTGCACGCTTCCCTCGCCGTCCATTGACGAACCACCTGTCAGGGTTGCTTCGACGCCACCGAAGGAACCCCCATGTCGACCTTGGACAACCGTCTCGAATTTCCGTGGCAACCCGTTGCTCAGGTTCCTGCGCCCGAGCCGTCTCCTGCTGCACCGGATCCGCCGATGGAAGAGCCGCCTCTGCGCGAGCCGCCGGTCACCGAGCCACCCAGCGAAGCGCCGCCCGAAGGCGATCCTCCACCGGCGGAGCCGCCGCTGGAGGCACCGGTTCCTTCCCGCCAGGAATGACACGCTTGTTGCTGAAACGCCGCATTCACTGCGGCGCTTTTTGTTGTGGCGAGAATAGGTTGCACGTCGATGTGATTTCACCGTCGCGGTGCGAACACGTCACGACGACGCCGGCTTTCCATGATGCAGACATCACTTAACGCCGCATTTTCCAAGCGCTCAAAGGTCACGCCGACTTCATTGCAGTTGCGGAAAAGTGGACTCACCCCGACACGGGTCAACACGAAATTCTTCCAGGAGTAGAAATCAGTGAGCACCGAATCCAAGACCGCGCATACCCTCAACGACATCATCGAGATTGCCCGCGATGGCCAGGACTTCTACACCGAAGCCGCGCGCAAGGTGGAAGATACTGAGCTGTCCGCGCTGTTTACCAAGATTGCTGGCGTCAAGTCGCAGATTGTCACCTCGCTGAGCAGCACGGTTGCCGCCACCGGCGCCAAGCCGGCCGAGCATGGCACCGTGGTGGGCTCCATGCAGCAGTTCTACGGCAAGGTCCGCGCCACGCTGGGCGATACCCAGTACGGCTACGTTGCCGAGCTCGAGGAATCCGAAGACCGCCTGCTGAAGGCGTTCAAGGAGACCCTGACCGACAGCGATACCCCGCCGGCCGCCCGCGCCGAAGTCAGCCGCCTGCTGCCGCTGGTCCAGGAAACCCACGACGTGATGCGTAACCGCAAGCACGCCATGAAGCACTAACGGGCCGCGGCGACCCCGTTCGCCCCTCCTGTCTGCAGACGCCCCGGTTCAGCCGGGGCGTCTGCGTATCAGCCAATCAAGCGACTCCACACACCCGCGTACGGCCTCGTCGGATATGGTGCATACTCGATCACAGTTACCGGCGGGATTGCTCATGGAACACATGCGTTGGCTCACGCTTCGTCTTGGCAATAACCAGTCCATCGGTCCTGGCGTTCTCAAGGACCTGTGGTCCAACGCGTGCGAGACGAACCAGTCGTCGGTGACCCGCGATACGGACGGGCGCTCGACCGCCTACGCGCTGCATGCGCCCACTTCGCTGGCCTACCCGAAGCGGGCCGAGCTGCGCATGCGCGAGCTGCTGGAAAAGGCCGGTTACACCTTCACCATGGGCTCGCTTGCCGATCGCCCGGCACCACAGCCGGTGCGCTTCCGCTGAGGCGTGCTACCTTGCCTGGCGGGCGAGGGGCAGTACCCGGCGCATGATGCGCACCGGCACGCCTGTGCGATGTGTCTGCCGCTCCAGTGGCTCCCAGCCCAGCTGCGCATACAGGCCACCATCATCGTGCTCGGTCTGCAGGAACACTTCGCGCACGCCGTAGCCTTGCGCTTTCTGCATCAGTGCCGCGATCAGGTCGCTGGCGAGCGCATGGCCACGATGCGACGGGCACACGTAAACGCCACCCAGCCAGTGCAGCCGTTCGGGGCGTTCAGTGAGTTCATGGAATTTGAGCTGCGCGGCAGCAACGGGCACCTCGTTGTCCGTTGCCATCAGCAGCATGGGGAGTTCGTTGTCGTGCAGGAACACTTCCAGCCGCTGCTGTTCGTCTTCCAGCGTCCAACCGGGCACGCGGTGGCCCCAGGTGTCGAAGTACCAGCGTGCAACAACGGGCAACAGGTGCGGTGCATGGCTCAGGGTCAGAAACGGCATCGGGTACTCCCTGTACGGCGCGACGGTACTTCCCATGACTACGCCCCCGTTATACCACTGGGGTATTGGCCCCTTGTCGTGACGCGTTGCAGGTTTTGAGAACCGCGCGCAGACTTGGATCTTCGCTCAGGCCTGCGCTCACGGTGTCTTCACCCGCGTTCAACCTTCGCCGCTATGGCCGCTCGTCCAGCGTGGACCATCACGCGTTCGCGCAGTGGGTGGTGCCGGTGCGGGGTGAACTGGCGTTCGAGCTGGAAGGACATGGCGCACGCTTGGACCCCCTGCAGGGCGCCTTCGTGGCGCCCATGGCCGGGCATGCCCAGGCCGCCGGTGATGACGACCGCTTCCTGATCGTGGACTGCCCGGCGGAGATGATCGACGACGACACGCTCGAACGCCTGCATCGCCAGCCCGTGCTGGCCCTGCCAGTGCAGGTGCGCGCGATGGCGCAGCGGGTGGCGGACGCCGCACACGAACGGGTCAACGACGACACGGTCCGATGCGAACTGCCCGGACTGATGCAGGCGTTTTCGCTGGCCGGCAGTGCAACACGGCTGCAGGCGGTCTGTGCGCGCATGGAACGCGCACCCGGACAGGCGTGGCCGGTGGAGCGCATCGCCAGTGAGGTCGGGGTCAGCAGCAGCCGGTTGCATGCCGTGTTCCGCCAGGCCTTCGGGCTCAGCCCACAGGCCTGGTTGAGCGCCAGCCGGTTGCGTTGGGCGCGCGGGCAGCTGGCTGCGAGTGATGCGTCCATTGCCGACATCGCCCAGCACGCCGGTTATTCCGAGCAGAGCGCATTGACCCGCGCGTTGCGCCGGGAGTGGGGCATGACCCCGGCCGATTATCGCCGTCGCTTCCGGCACTCGCAGTAGTCTGGGTCAAGCTTGTCCGCCGCGTCGCGCCTACACTGGCGCGGTCTTTTTGTTGCCGGGCGCATGGCTGCTGATGAATCGTTCGATGGGCGTGGGTATCGCCAATGGCGTGGCTGCCGGGGCGCTGTGGGGGGTGGTGTTCCTGGCGCCGGCGGTGCTCAGCCATTTCAGTGCCGTGCAGCTGTCGGCCGGGCGCTATCTGGTCTATGGACTGATTGCCGTGGTGCTGCTGGCGCCGCGCTGGCGTGAGCTGCGCGAGCGGATCGGCACGGCCGAATGGCGTGGCCTGCTGTGGCTCAGCCTGGCCGGCAACCTGGTGTACTTCGTGCTGCTGGCCCATGCGGTCCAGTGGGCGGGCGGGGCGGCGGCGTCGCTGATCGTCGGGCTGATTCCCGTAGTGGTGACCGTGGCTGGGGTGCGCGAGCAGGGCGCAGTGCCGCTGCGCCAGCTCGCGCCCGCACTGACCCTGTGCCTGTTCGGGGTAGGCCTGGTGGGCTATGAGGCGCTGCAGTCCGAGCATGCGCAGGGCTCGGCCAACCAGCGCCTGCTCGGCCTGCTGTGTGCGTTTGGTGCGCTGTTCTCGTGGGCGCTGTATTCCATCGGCAACAGCCGCTGGCTGGCGCGGCGCCCGGACATTTCCGGCCACGACTGGTCCTTGTTGACCGGCGTGGCCACCGGTGCGCTGGCGCTGCTGCTGGTGCCCAGCGCGTTTGTGGTCCCGGGTCCCACGCACGCACCAGCCGACTGGATGTGGTTCTGGGCCCTCAGCGCGGGCGTGGCCGTGGTTGCCTCGGTGTTCGGCAACGCCTGTTGGAACCGGGCCAGCCGCAATCTGCCGCTGACCCTGACCGGGCAGATGATCGTGTTCGAGACGCTGTTCGCGCTGCTGTACGGATTCGGCTGGCAGCGGCGCTGGCCGACCCTGATGGAATCGCTGGCGATCGTCTGCCTGGTCTCCGGGGTGCTGTTGTGCGCGCATGCCCACCGGCCGCCACGCGCGGTGGTCGAGCACGCTGGCTGATTCCGTTGCGCGGCCTGGATGGTCACATTCGCAACTTTTTGGCCGGCGATGCCTGCTGTTCGTCGCGTCTGATTTTTTGCGGTGCAACACTTGACAAGCACCCGGTCGGCGTAGTTTTCTTGGTCCATGGTCCTTGCCGCCGCCACCGTCACGCTTCGCTCCACCGCCCTCACCGGCGGCATGCGCAGCGGTGCCCTGGCCACCGGTACCACCACCATTACCACCGTCACCACTCGCCTGGTGCGGCCCGTCGTCTTCGCGTAATTTTCGAAAACAACGGCCCCGCACCAGATCAGGTTGCGGGGGATCTCCTTCAGCCTGATTGACGCGGGGCCTCGAATCGAGGTCAGCATGTCTTCTGTCGCCGCTTCACCCGATGCCGCTGCATCACCTGCCTCCCCCGCGCCGCTGCGCGCGGCCACCTCGACGGTCGTGCACAAGTTCGGCGGCACCTCCGTGGCTGACGCCGACCGCTATCGCCACGTGGCCCAGCTGCTGCTGGCCCGAGACGAAGCGGTGCAGGTCACCGTGGTATCGGCGATGAAGGGCGTGACCGATGCGCTGATCGCGCTGGCCGGTGCCGCTGCCGACAACGCGCCGCAGTGGCGCGACGACTGGCATGCACTGCGCGCCCGCCATCGCGGTGCCGCCGTTGCGCTGCTGGGCGAGCATGCAGGCGACACGGTGGAATGGCTGGATGCGCGCTTCGACCACCTGGCCGAAGTGCTGGGCGCGCTGGCGGTGATCGGTGAGCTGCCCAGCGAGGTACTCGACCGCGTGCAGGGCCTGGGTGAGGTGTATTCGGCGCATCTGCTGGGCCACTACCTGCGCAGCATCGGCGAGGACTGCGCCGTGCTGGATGCGCGCGAGGTGCTGGTGGTGGACCGCGGCGAACTGGGCGTGGACGTGGACTGGGTGCAGAGCGCGCAGCGTCTGGCGGTATGGCGCGACGCGCACCCGGCGGCGCGCGTGGTGGCCACCGGGTTCGTGGCCCGCGACCGCCGCGACCGGGTGACCACCCTGGGGCGCAACGGCAGTGACTACTCCGGTGCGATCTTTGCCGCTCTGTTCAACGCCGATGAGCTGCATATCTGGACCGATGTGGACGGCGTGCTTTCGGCCGACCCGCGGATGGTGCCCGAAGCCGTGCAGCTGGAAGCGCTGAGCTACGACGAGGCCTGCGAACTGGCGTATTTCGGCGCGAAGGTGGTGCACCCGCAGACCATGTCGCCCGCCATCGAACGCGGCCTGCCGATCATCATCCGCAATACCTTCCATCCGGACCATCCCGGTACCCGGATCACCGCCGAACGCACCAGCTCCGGCCCGATCAAGGGCCTCACCCTGAGCCCGGAGCTGGCGCTGCTGAACCTGGAAGGCACCGGCCTGATCGGCGTGCCCGGCACGGCCGAGCGCGTGTTTGCCGCGCTGCGCAACGCGCACGTGTCGGTGGTGATGATTTCGCAGGGCTCGTCGGAACATTCCATCTGCTGCGTGGTGCGCCAGGCTGAAGCGCAGCGGGCGCGCGATGCGCTGCTGCAGGCGTTCGCGCACGAACTCGGCCTGGGCCAGGTGCAGCGCGTGCAGCTCACCGACAATGTCAGCGTGCTGGCGGCGGTGGGCGATGGCATGGCCGGGCAGCCAGGCGTGGCCGCGCGCCTGTTCGAATCGCTGGGACGTGCGCAGGTGAACATCCTCGCCATCGCGCAGGGCTCCTCCGAACGCAACATCTCGGTGGCGGTGGACAGCCGCCACGCGACCAAGGCGCTGCGCGCGGCGCACGCCGGGTTCTGGCTGTCGCCGCAGACCTTCTCGGTCGGCGTGATTGGCCCTGGCAACGTGGGCGCGGCATTGCTTGACCAGTTGCTGGTCGCCCAGCCCACCCTGCTGACGCGTGCCAACGTGGACCTTCGCGTGCGTGCGGTGGCATCGCGCAGCCGCATGCACCTGGATGCGCGGGGCGTGCAGGGCGACTGGCGCGCTGCGCTCGCCGGGCAGGCCCAGGCGACAGACCTGGACCAGTTCACCGAGCACCTGCTGTCGGCGCACCTGCCGCACGCCTTGATCGTCGACTGCAGCGGCAGTGCCGATGTCGCCGACCGCTACGCCGGCTGGCTGGCGGCCGGCATCCATGTGGTCACTCCCAACAAGCAGGCCGGCGCCGGCCCGTTGCAGCGCTACCACGCCATCCGCGAGGCGGCCGCTGCCACCGGCGCGCGGTTCCGCTACGAAGCGACGGTCGGCGCGGGGCTGCCGGTGATCACCACGTTGCGCGACCTGGTCGATACCGGTGATGAAGTGCTGGCGGTCGATGGCATCTTCTCCGGCACGCTGGCCTGGCTGTTCAACAAGTACGACGGCCAGGTGCCGTTCTCCGAGCTGGTCGCGCAGGCGCGCGGCATGGGCTACACCGAACCGGACCCGCGCGACGATCTGTCCGGCGTGGATGTGGCGCGCAAGCTGGTCATCCTCGCGCGTGAGGCCGGCCGTGAACTGAGCCTGGAACAGGTCAGCGTGGAAAGCCTGGTGCCCGAAGCCCTGCGCCAGGCCAGCGTGGACGACTTCATGAGCGGGCTGGCATCGGTGGACAGCGTGTTCGCCGAACGGCTGGAGCAGGCGCGTGCACGCGGTGCGGTGCTGCGTTACGTGGCGCGGCTGTCGGCGGATGCGGCGCAGGTGGGGCTGGTGGAGCTGCCGGCCGGCCATGCGTTTGCCAACCTGCGCCTGACCGACAATGTGGTGCAGTTCACCACGCGTCGCTACTGCGAGAACCCGCTGGTGGTGCAGGGCCCCGGTGCGGGTCCTGAGGTGACCGCTGCGGGCGTGTTTGCCGATGTGCTGCGGGTCGCGGCGGGTGAAGGAGCGCGCCTGTGAATCCAGACGACGTGCTGGAGGCGCGCGCGTTCTCGCCGGCATCGGTGGGGAATGTCGCGGTGGGGTTCGACATCCTCGGCCATGTCATCGCGGGCGTAGGCGACACCGTGACCGTGCGCCGCACTGACGCGCCGGGCGTGCGAATCCTGGCGATCCGCGGCACCACGGTGGATCTGCCGCTGGTGGCGGCCGACAACACGGCAGGGGCGGCGCTGCTGGCGATGATCGACGCGCTTGCGTTGCCGTTCGGCTTCGAACTGGAGATCGACAAGGGCATCGCGCTGGGCTCGGGCATGGGCGGCTCGGCGGCGTCGTGCGTGGCCGCGCTGGTGGCGGCCAATGCGCTGCTGGATACGCCGCTGTCGCGCGAGGCGTTGTATCCGTTCGCGCTGACCGGTGAGGCGGTGGCCAGTGGCGGCCGGCATGGCGACAATCTCGGACCGATGCTGCTGGGCGGGTTGGTGCTCAGCACGGCGGACCGGCTGGTGAGCATCCCGGTGCCCGCCGGGTGGTACAGCCTGCTGGTGCATCCAGACGCCGTCCTGGAAACCCGTCGTGCGCGCGCGGCACTGCAAGGCAGCTACCACCTTTCCGAATTCGTCACGCAAAGCGCGAACCTGGCGCTGATGTTGAGCGGCTGCTTCCGCGGAGATGCCGAGCTGGTGCGCGCCGGCCTGCGCGACGTGCTGGTGGAACCGCGTCGCGCCGGCCTCATCGAGGGCTTCGACGCGGCGCGCGACGCTGCGTTGGCGGCCGGTGCACTGGGCGCCAGCATTTCGGGGGCCGGCCCCAGCGTGTTCGCGTGGTTTGACAGCCAAGCGGCGGCGCAGGCCGCGCAGCACGCCGTGCAGGACGCTTTTGCCGTTGCTGGTTTCGACAGCCAGGGCTGGGTATCGCCGTTGGACGCGCCCGGGGCATGCCTGCTGTGAGCGCGCTTTCCACTCTTCTGCCAGGATCTTCCATGCAATTCGTTTCGACCCGTCACGCCGCACCTGCAGCCACCCTGAGTGCGGCCATCGCCGCCGGCCTTGCCCCCGATGGCGGGCTGTATGTTCCGCAGCAGCGACCCCAGGCGCAGCGCTGGCAGGCGCAGGGCAGCCTGGCGCGCAACGCCGAAGCGGTGCTGGCGCCGTTCTTCGCCGGTGACGCGCTTGCGCCGCACCTGGCCACGTTGTGCGCGGAGGCCTTCAATTTCCCGGCACCGCTGCGTGCGCTGGCCACCCCGGGCGACCACGTGTTGGAGTTGTTCCATGGGCCGACCGCCGCGTTCAAGGATTTCGGCGCGCGTTTCCTTGCGGCCAGCCTGGCCCAGCTACAGCGTGACCGTGCCCGCCCGCTGACCATCGTGGTGGCCACCTCGGGCGACACCGGCGCGGCCGTCGCGGCCGCGTTCCATCGCCAGCCGGGCATCCGCGTGGTGGTGCTGTATCCCGATGGCCGGGTATCGCCGCGCCAAGCGCACCAGCTGGGCTGCTTCGGCGACAACATCCACGCGCTGCGCGTGGCCGGTTCGTTCGACGACTGCCAGGCGATGGTGAAGCAGGCTCTGGGCGACCGCGAGCTGCAGGCAGAGGTTCCCCTGAGCTCGGCCAACAGCATCAGCCTCGGCCGATGGCTGCCCCAGATGAGCTACTACGCCGACGCGGCTCTGACCCACCATGAGGCGACCGGCGAGGTACTGAACCTGGTGGTGCCCACCGGCAACCTCGGCAACGCGATGGCAGCGGTACTTGCCCACGCGATTGGCCTGCCGCTGGGGCAGATCGCACTGGCCACCAATGCCAACGACGTGCTGCCGCGCTTTTTCCACGGCGGTGGATACCGGCCGCTGCACAGCGTAGCCACCCTGGCCAACGCGATGGACGTCGGCGCGCCCAGCAACTTCGAGCGGCTGCGCTGGCTGTATGAAGAAGACGACGATGCACTGCGCGCGGCGTTCCGCGTCGAGGCGGTCGACGATGCGGCGATCCGCGAACTGATCGCCCGGCGCCATGCGGCAGCGGGCGAGGTCTTCTGCCCGCACACCGCCACGGCGGTGAAGCTGCTGGAACAACTTCGCGCCGAAGGCGTGCAGGGCGATTGGGCGGTCGCCGCAACCGCACATCCAGCCAAATTCGAATCGGTGGTCGAACCGCTGATCGGCCGCCCCATCGAGGTACCGCCAGCACTGTCGGCGCTGTTGGAACGCCCCGCGCACGCCCAACCGTGCCCACCGCATTACACGGCGCTGCGCGAATTCCTGCTGTCCTGATGTATCCGGATCCCAACCCGGGACGTAGCAATTCGTAGGGTCGACCGTTGGTCGACCACCGCGCAACGCGCGGCGCAAGCATCAAAAACCGTGCTGTTTCGGCTGATGCACACCCGGCCGGAGTTTAAAGGTGACCGAAGCTACCCCTCAGCCCCCGCACAGCACCTGCAACCCAGCCTCATCCAGAATCTCCACGGTGTTCAGGTGGGGCAGGGCAATCAAGCCCTGCTGCCGCAGCTTGGTGAATGTGCGGCTCACCGTTTCCATGGTCAGGCCAAGATGGTCGGCAATGTCGCTGCGCCCCATCGGCAGGATCACCCGCAACCCATCCCCGCCCAGCCGCGCTTCACGCGCGGCCAGCCGCAGCAGGAAATCAGCCAGCTTTTCGGCGGGCTGCAGGCGGCCCAGCGCCAGCGCGGCATCGGCTGCTTCGTCCAGCGCCTGGCAGGCGCGCTGCAGCAGCTTGCGCTCCAGGTGCGGATAGCGTGCGCGCAGGTCCTTCATCGGGGCCAGGCCCACGCGGCAGACCCGGCTGTCGGCGATGGCTTCGATGTCGTAGCGGTGATGGTCGCTGCCGGTCAGCCCGAGATAATCACCGGGCAGCACGAATCCGCTGACCTGGCGGCGGCCATCTGCCAGGGTGCGGACCAGCCGCAGCGCGCCTTCGGTCAAGGTATAGACATGTTGGCGGGCCTCGCCAGCGCGGACCAGGGTGGCCCCCAGCGGCAGCGGCTGCGACACCGTGACCCGTTCCAGGGCCTGGACTTCATCGGGCGACAGCGCCGAACACACGGCCAGGTGGCGCACCGAGCAGTGCAGGCAGTCACGCAGCGGCGAGCAGCCCGGTGCGGGATCTTCTACAGCGTCAACGGTGGTTCCGGAGTGGGGCCGGGTCATGTCGAACCAGGGAGCGGGGCCTGCCTATGATACGTCATGCGGCCGTTGGCCAAGTTCGACGCGGCCGATGACGGCCGCGCGGCCCGGCTGCGGCTAGAATATGCAGCTCGCTCTTCCCCCAAGTTCCCCCGCAGGAGTCCCGCAAGTGATCAAGCCCCGTACGCCGCCCGGCATCATGGAACTGCTGCCGCGCGAGCAGATCGCGTTCCAGCGCATGCTGGACGTCATCCGCCGCAATTACGAGCGGTTCGGGTTCCTGCCGGTGGAGACCCCGGTGTTCGAGCTGTCCGATGTGTTGCTGACCAAGTCCGGTGGCGAGACTGAGCGCCAGGTGTATTTCGTGCAGTCGACCGGCGCGTTGGCCAATGCGGCCGAAGCGGGTGACAAGAGCCTGCCGGAGCTGGCGCTGCGCTTCGACCTGACCGTGCCGCTGGCGCGTTACGTGGCCGAGCACGAACACGACCTGACCTTCCCGTTCCGCCGTTACCAGATGCAGCGGGTGTACCGCGGCGAGCGCGCCCAGCGCGGCCGGTTCCGCGAGTTCTACCAGTGCGACATCGACGTGATCGGCAAGGACAGCCTGAGCACCCGCTATGACGCCGAAGTGCTGGCGGTCATCCATGCGGTGTTCGCGGAGCTGCGCATCGGTGATTTCTCGGTCCAGCTGAACAACCGCAAGCTGATGCGCGGTTTCTTCGAAAGCCTCGGCGTGGCCGACGGCGAGCGCCAGATGGCGGTGCTGCGCGAGGTCGACAAGCTCGACAAGCGCGGCCCGGATTACGTGCGCGAAACGCTGACCGGCGAAGGCTTCGCGATCCCGGCCGAACAGGTGGACCGGATCCTGGCGTTCGTGGCGGTGCGGTCAAGCAGCCATGCCGATGCGTTGGCGCAGCTGGATGCGCTGGTGGCCGATGGCGCTGCCAGCGAGACGCTGCAGCTGGGCGTGGCCGAGCTGCGCGAGGTTCTGCAGCTGGTGAAGGCGCTGGGCGTGCCGGAAACGGCGTACTGCCTGAACTTCTCGATCGCGCGCGGCCTGGATTACTACACCGGCACGGTGTACGAAACCACGCTGACCGACCACCCGCAGATCGGTTCGATCTGTTCGGGCGGCCGTTACGAGGACCTGGCCAGCCATTACAGCAAGTCAAAGCTGCCGGGCGTGGGCATTTCCATCGGCCTGACCCGCCTGTTCTGGCAGCTGCGCGAGGCGGGGCTGATCGCGGGCATCGAAGACAGCAGCGTGCACGCGCTGGTGGCGCTGATGGACGACAACGGCCTGGCCGATTCGCTGGATATCGCCCGTCGCCTGCGCGTGGGCGGGATCAATGCGGAAGTGCAGATGGAGCCGAAGAAGATCGGCAAGCAGTTCCAGTACGCGGCCAAGGCAGGCATCCGCTTCGTGGTGCTGGCCGGTGAAGACGAGCTGGCGCGCGGCGTGGTGGCGGTGAAGGATCTGCTGCGCGAGCAGCAGTTCGACGTTGCCCGCGATGAGCTGGCCAGTGCATTGCAGGTGGAGCTGGAGCAGACGCGCGCGATGGCGTGAGTCTGGTTTGGTTGATGCTTGTCTGGCAACGGCACCTTCGGGTGCCGTTGTTGTTTCTGGGTGTCTGATAGCGGGATTTCACTGTGCACTGGGCGTTGCCCGGTGCTTCCATGCATCCAGGAGAACAGCCTGTTTGCACGTGATTCCTGGTTTGGTGGGACGGTGCGGGGTGGTTGGTGGCCAGGGGTTACAGCGATAGCGGCTTCGTTTCCGGGTCATGCGTTATCGCATGTGGATGGCTTCCTGGCAGTCGTCTTACGACCGACCCTACCGCTGCGGATGTCATGGGTAGCAGCGGTAGGGTTGGTTTCCAAACGACCGCACCGAACAACTCAACGCCCGGTAACGCATGAAAAACATCGAACCCGGCCTTTGACGTTCCATGGCCACCAACGCACCGTCGAGGGTCGGCGGGGGCGGGTATGCGGGACCGTAGAAAACATGGATGTTTTCTACGAGTCCCCATGGACGGGTTCACGGCGTGTCCCGCGTACCCGCACCCGCCGGCCCAGCTTGGGCCATCCAAAGGCCGCCAGCTGTTCGCCCATATCCATCGCCAGCCGGGCAGCGCCCGGCGACGGAACGGGTAGCTCGATCCCCGCTGGAATGAGGGCCTAAACCTGAACGGAGGAAACGGGAAGTTGAAGCCGATTTGGCACCAGCCCGCTTTTGCGCTAATGTAATAGCACGCTATTACATTGATACGATGAAAATCCGCCCTGTTCCCCGTGAGAAAGACCCCCAGGCCGACCTGGACAGCTTGGCTGGCGCGTTTGCCGGCCTGTCCAGCGCCGGGCAGGTCACTGCGTTCCTGCGCGACCTGTGCACCCCGGCCGAGTTGGAGGCGCTGTCCGACCGCTGGAAGGTAGTGCCGCTGCTGCGGCAGGGCGTGCCGTATCGCGAAATCCATGAATTGACTGGTGTCAGCGTGACCACCACCGGGCGCGTGGCGCGCTCGCTGGACCATGGCCACGGCGGCTATGCCGCCGCCATTGCCGCGACCGCCACGCCTGCAGCCCCCGAATCCGAGTAGAGACCTCCCCCATGAGTGCAACCCAGACCGCCCCGGCACGTGACCGGCTGCGTATTGCCATCCAGAAGAGCGGGCGCCTGGCCGAACCGGCGCGCAGCCTGTTGACCGCCTGCGGGCTGAGCTGGCGGCAGAGCCGCGACAAGCTGTTCTGCTACGGCGAATCGCTGCCGGTGGACCTGCTTCTGGTGCGCGATGACGACATCCCCGGCCTGATCGCCGACGGCGTCTGCGATTTCGGCATCGTCGGCCGCAATGAACTGGACGAGCAGGGCGCCGCCCGCCGCCGCATCGGCCTGCCCGATGCCTACCAGGCGCTGCGCGGCCTGAACTTCGGCCAGTGCCGGCTGATGCTGGCCGTGCCCGAGGAATGGGACTGGCAGGGCGTGCAGCAGCTGGCCGGCAAGCGCATCGCCACCAGCTACCCCGCGATCCTGGCCGACTGGCTGGCCGAGCGCGGCGTGGATGCCCAGGTGGTGGAGCTGTCCGGTTCGGTGGAGATTGCCCCCCGCCTCGGCACCGCCGATCTGATCTGCGACCTGGTCTCCAGCGGCGCCACCCTGGCCGCCAACCAGCTCAAGCCGGTGGAAACGCTGCTGGAAAGCGAAGCCGTGCTGGCCGGCCCGGTGAAAACCCCCGACGATGCCCGCGCTGGCCTGATGGCCATGCTGCTGCGCCGCCTCGACGGCGTGGTGAAGCTGCAGGACAGCAAGCTGCTGATGTTCCGCGCCGAACTGGACCGCGTGTCTGAACTGGCCCGCCTGTTGCCCGATGCCGACCCGCTGGTGCAGTTGCCCGATGATGGCGGCCACCTGCGTTTGCAGACCATGTGCCACGGCGCATTGACCTGGCAGCGGTTGGAAGAGCTGGAGCGCGCAGGCGCCCAGGGGTTGATGGTGTTGAGCGTGGAGCGGTCGCTGGCATGAATCGTCTGCAATGGTCCCAGTTGAGCGACAGCGAACAGGCACAGGCGCTGCAGCGCCCGGTGCAGGCCGTGGCCGCGCGTACCCGCGAATCGGTGGCCGCCCTGATCGCGGCGGTGCGTGATGATGGTGATGCCGCCCTGCGCGAAATCAGCCTGCGTTTCGACGGCGTGGCCCCGGCCTCGTTTGAAGTGAATGATGAGGAGTTTGCCGCCGCCGAGCGTACGGTGCCGGCCGAATTGCGCCAGGCGATGACCGAAGCCGCCGAGCGCATCCGCCTGTTCCACAAGGCCGGCATGAGCCAAGGCTATGCGGTGGAAACCGCGCCGGGCGTGCGCTGCGAACGCATGGTGCGGCCCATTGGCCGCGTCGGCCTGTACGTGCCGGCAGGCAGCGCGCCGCTGCCGTCCACCGCATTGATGCTCGGCGTGCCGGCGCAGCTGGCCGGCTGCCGTGAAGTGGTGCTGTGCACCCCGCCGCGCCGCGACGGCAGCGCCGATCCGGCCGTGCTGGTCGCCGCGCGCCTGACCGGCGTGCACCGCGTGTTCAAGCTGGGCGGTGCGCAGGCGATCGCCGCCATGGCCTACGGAACGGCCAGCGTACCCGCCTGCGACAAGCTGTATGGCCCGGGCAACAGCTACGTGACCGAAGCCAAGCAGCAGGTCGCCCAGGATGGCGCGGCGGCGATCGACATGCCGGCCGGCCCTTCGGAAGTCCTGGTGATCGCCGATGCCGGCGCCAACCCCGCCTTCGTCGCCGCCGATCTGCTTTCGCAGGCCGAACACGGCCCCGATTCGCAGGTACTGCTGCTTACCGATGATGCCGACATGCTGGCCAGGGTCGAGGCGCAGGTGCAGGTACAGTTGGCGCAGCTCTCGCGCGCCGACATCGCCGCGCAGGCACTGCAGTCCTCGCGGCTGATCCTGGTCGATTCGCTGGTGCAGGCCTTCCAGATCAGCAACCGCTACGCTCCCGAGCACCTGATCCTGGCGCTGCGCGAACCGCGCGATTGGCTGGCACAGGTGGAAGCAGCCGGTTCGGTGTTCCTGGGCGATTACACCCCCGAAGCGCTGGGCGATTACTGCAGCGGCACCAACCACGTGCTGCCCACTGCCGGCGCCGCGCGCGCCTACAGCGGGGTGAGCGTGGCCAGCTTCCAGAACATGATCAGCGTGCAGGCCGCCACCGCACAGGGCATCGCCGCCATCGGCAACTGCGCGCGCGTGCTGGCGCGTGCCGAAGGGCTGGACGCGCATGAGAACGCGGTGGCACTGCGCATGGAGACGGCCGCATGAGCGCCGGTACCGTGCTTGACCTGGTGCGCAGCGACCTGCGCGCGTTCGCCGGGTATTCCTCGGCACGCAGCAGCGCGCTGGTGGGTGACGTATGGCTCAATGCCAATGAATCGGCCTGGGCCAATCCTGCCGACGCGCAGGGCATCGCCCGCCGCTACCCAGAACCGCAACCCGAAGCGCTGCGCGCGCGGCTGGCCGCGCTGTACGGCTGCTCCCCCGACCAGCTGCTGATCGGCCGTGGCAGCGATGAAGCCATCGACCTGCTGGTGCGCGCACTGTGCGAACCCGGCCGCGACGCCGTGCTGGTGACCCCACCGGTGTTCGGCATGTATGCGGTGTGCGCGCGCCTGCAGAATGCACCGCTGCTGGAAGTGCCGCTGCGGGATACCGGGGCTGGGTTGGAGGCGGATATCGACGCCATCATCGCCGCCGCCCTGGCAGGCAATGCCAAGCTGGTGTTCCTGTGCACGCCGTCGAACCCGGCCGGCAGCACGATCTCGCTGGACGACATCGAACGCGTTGCCCGGGCGCTGCAGGGCAGGGCACTGGTGGTGGTGGATGAGGCCTACGGCGAGTACGCGGAGCAGGCATCGGCGACCAGTCTGCTGGCGCACCGTGACAACGTAGCGGTGCTGCGCACCCTGTCCAAGGCCCACGCCTTGGCCGCCGCCCGGATCGGCAGCCTGATCGCCGCCCCCGCGTTGATCCAGACGCTGCGCCGTTGCCAGGCCCCGTACCCGGTGCCCGCGCCGTGTACTGCACTGGCCCTGGCCGCGCTGGAACCGGCTGCGCTCGAGGTCACCGCGTCGCGCGTGGCCCAGATCAAGGCCGAACGTGGCCGCCTGGCGGCGGCCCTGCAGCAGGCCCCCGGCGTGGTCCGCGTGTACCCCTCGCAGGGCAATTACCTGCTGGTGCGTTTCAGTGACGCCCAGGCCGCGTTCGACGCGCTGCTCGCCGCTGGCGTGGTGGTGCGCGACCAGCGCGCCGCGCCGCAACTGCACGATGCACTGCGCATCACCGTTGGCAGCCCGGAGGAGAACGACCGCGTGCTCCAGGTACTCAGCGCCCGGAGGGCCGCCGCATGACCCCCATCCTGTTCGTCGACCGCGACGGCACCCTGATCGAAGAGCCCGCCGATTTCCAGATCGACGCCTACGAAAAGATCCGCTTCGTGCGCGATGTGATCCCGGCGATGCTGAAGCTGCGCGATGCCGGCTACCAGTTCGTGATCGTCAGCAACCAGGACGGGCTGGGCAGCGAAGGCTACCCGCAGGCGTCCTTCGACGGCCCCAACGACCTGATGCTGCAGATCTTCGCCAGCCAGGGCATCGTGTTCCGTGACGTGTTGATCGATGGCAGCTGGCCGCACGACAACGCGCCCACGCGCAAGCCCGGCATCGGCATGATGCTGCCGTACCTGCAGGACCGCAGCATCGACTGGGCGCGCTCGGCCATGGTCGGTGACCGCCCGACCGATATCCAGTTCGCGCAGAACATGAACATCCGTGGCTTCCAGCTGCGCACCGGACAGTTTGGCGGCGAGTGGGACTGGAACGGCATCGCCCATGAACTGGCCGATGCGCCACGCCGCGCCACCGTACAGCGCAACACCAGGGAAACCCGCATCCGGGTCGAGGTCGACCTGGACCGCACCGCCGAACCGCAGACCCACACCGGGCTGCCGTTCTTCGACCACATGCTGGAGCAGATCGGCAAGCACGGCGGGTTTGCATTGAGCGTGCAGGCCGAAGGCGACCTGCACATCGACGAGCACCACACCATCGAAGATACCGGGCTGGCGCTGGGCCAGGCCCTGCGCGAAGCACTGGGCGACAAGCGCGGGATCGGCCGCTACGGCTTCACCCTGCCGATGGACGAGACCCTGGCCAGCGCTGCGCTGGACTTCAGCGGCCGCCCATACTTCGTGTTCGAAGGCGAGTTCAAGCGCGAGCGCGTGGGTGACATGCCGACCGAGCTGGTGCCGCACTTCTTCCGTTCGCTGTGCGATGCCTCGGGCCTGAACCTGCACCTGAGCGTGCGCGGCGACAACGACCACCACAAGGTGGAAGCCTGCTTCAAGGCGCTGGCCCGCGCACTGCGCCAGGCGCTGCCACGGCAGGGCACGGCGCTGCCCAGCACCAAGGGGGCGCTGTGACCGACGTTGCCCTCATCGATGCCGGCGGCGCCAATCTCGGCTCGGTGCGCTACGCACTGGAGCGACTGGGGGCACGCGTGCAACTGGTGCGCGATGCGGCAGGCCTGCGCGGCGCATCGCGGGTGATCCTGCCCGGCGTGGGCGCGGCGCCGCACGGCATGGCACGCCTGCATGCGCAGGGCTTGGTGCAGCCGCTGCGTGAGCTGCAGGTGCCACTGCTGGGCATCTGCCTGGGCATGCAGCTGCTGTTCGAACACTCCGAAGAGGGCAACGTGGAATGCCTGGGCCTGCTGCCGGGCGTGGTCCGCCACCTGCACCCGGCGACCGGCATCCGCGTCCCGCACATGGGATGGAACCGGCTGCTGCCGCTGCGCCAGGCCGCGTTGATGGACGGCGTGGCCGACCGCGCCAGCGCCTACTTCGTGCACAGCTATGCCGCCCCCTTGAACGAACACACCGTGGCCGCCTGCGACCACGGCGGCCTGTTCGCGGCAGTGGTGCAGCGAGGCCGCCACAGTGGCGCGCAGTTCCACCCCGAGCGTTCCGCCGCCACCGGCGCGCGGATCCTGCGCAACTTCCTCGAGAACGAACCCGCATGAGTTTCACCGTCTATCCCGCGTTGGACATCCGTGAGGGGCGCGTGGTGCGCCTGCTGCAGGGCGACTACGCCCAGCAGACCACCTACGGCGACGATCCGCTGCCGCGCGCGAAGGCGTTCGCCGCAGCGGGTGCGAGCTGGATGCACCTGGTCGACCTGGACGCCGCGCGCGCCGGCGGCTACACCCTGGCCCCGCTGCTCAGCGCGATTGCCAGCGAAAGCGGCCTGAAGGTGCAGACCGGTGGCGGCATCCGCCGCCGCGACGATGTGGCGCGGCTGCTGGATGCCGGCGCGGCGCGCGTGGTGGTGGGCTCGGTGTCGGTACGCGAGCCCGAGACCGTGATCGGCTGGCTGCAGGCGTTCGGCGCCGAGCGCCTGACCATCGCACTGGACGCGCGCCAGGCCGACGACGGCCGCTGGCTGCTGCCGGTCCATGGCTGGACTGAAACTGCCGACGTGACCCTGGACGAGCTGGCCCAGCGCTATGCGCAGGCCGGGATGCGCCACCTGCTGTGCACCGATATCGCCCGCGACGGCATGCTGTCCGGCCCCAACATCGACCTCTACCGTCATCTCTCCAACCTGCTGCCTGGCGTAGCGGTGCAGGCCTCGGGCGGGGTACGCAGTGGCGCAGACGTGGCCGACGCCAAGGCGGTCGGCTGCGGCGGGGCGATCCTCGGCAAAGCGCTGCTGGAAGGCCGCATGACCCTGCAGGAGGCGCTGGCATGTTGAGCCGCCGGCTGATTCCGTGCCTGGACGTGCGCGATGGCCGCGTGGTCAAGGGCGTGCGCTTCCGCGATCACGTGGACATGGGCGACATCGCCGAACTGGCGCTGCGCTACCGCGACCAGGGCGCCGACGAGCTGGTGTTCTACGACATCGGCGCCAGCCCGGAAGGGCGCGCGGTGGACGTGGGCTGGATCGAGCGCATCGCGCGGCTGATCGACATTCCGTTCTGCGTGGCGGGTGGCATCAGCGACGTGGAGACCGCCCGCCACGTGCTGTATGCCGGCGCGGACAAGATCTCGATCAACTCGCCGGCGCTGGGCCGCCCCGCGCTGATCGAAGAGCTGGCCGATGCTTTCGGCGTGCAGTGCGTGGTGGTCGGCATCGATTCGGTACGCGAGCCCGATGGCGAGTGGCGCGTGCGTCGCTTCAGCGGCGACCCGGACAAGACCCAGGCGGTGCCGGTGCGGACCCTGGACTGGCTGGTGGAAGCCCAGCGCCGTGGCGCCGGCGAGATCGTGCTCAACTGCATGGACAGCGACGGCGTGCGCCGCGGCTACGACGTAGCCCAGCTGCGCCAGGCGCGGGCGCTGTGCAGCGTGCCGCTGATCGCCTCCGGCGGTGCCGGCGACATGCAGCACTTCGCCGATGTGTTCGACCAGGCGGATGTTGACGGCGCGCTGGCCGCCAGCGTGTTCCACAGTGGCGCCATTGCCATTCCCGCGCTCAAGCAGTTCCTGCGCGAGCAGCAGATCGAGGTTCGTGATGTCTATTGAAGTATTGCCCGCCCGTGAGTCGCTGGAACAGCTGGACTGGGCCAAGGGCGATGGGCTGTTGCCGGTGGTGGTGCAGGACGCCGACACGCTCGCGGTGCTGATGCTGGGCTACGCCAACCCCGAATCGCTGGCGCTGACCCTGGAAACCGGGCGCATGACCTTCTATAGCCGCAGCAGGCAGCGGTTGTGGACCAAGGGCGAATCGTCCGGCAACGTGCTGGAGGTGGTCGCCGTGCGCGTGGACTGCGACCGCGACACCCTGCTGGTGAGCGCGCGCCCGGCCGGCCCGACCTGCCATACCGGCAGCGAAAGCTGCTTCGCCCAGGCGCCCGGCAATTTCCTCGGTCGCCTCGACGCGCTGGTGCGCGAACGCGAACAGCAGCGCCCGGCCAACAGCTACACCACCACCCTGTTCGAGCAGGGTCTGCGCCGGATCGCGCAGAAAGTGGGCGAAGAGGGCGTAGAGACGGCACTGGCTGGCGTGGCGCAGGACGATGGAGCGTTGCTGGGCGAATCGGCCGACCTGCTGTTCCACCTCACCGTGCTGCTGCGCGCCCGTGGGCTGTCGCTGCAGGATGCGGTGGGGGTACTGGTGGCCCGCCACGCCGGTTGAGCGGGCAGCACGTGATTTAACGTCGTTGAAACGGGCCACAGGGGATGATGTGCGGCTTTACAATCGCCCACCTCCAACGGAACGCCCCGATGACCCGCACTGCTGCCTGGCTGGCCTGCCTGCTGTTGATGTCCGCACCTGCCTGGGCCAGCGAGGCGACCGTGACCGGCAAGGTCTACCAGGAGCGCGACGGCAAGCCCGGTCGCGGTCCGACCGACCCGGCGCTGGCAGGGGTGCAGGTCTCCAACGGTGAGCAGATCGTGCGCAGCGCCGCCGACGGCAGCTACAGCCTGCCGGTGCGCGATGGCCAGACCGTGTTCGTGATCAAGCCCGACGAGTTCCGCTTCCCCGCCGCGGCCAACGGCATGCCCAGCTACTGGCGGCACTACGCCCCGCAGGGGTCGCCGCGGTTGAAGTACGACGGCATCGCCGCCACCGGCGGCAATGTGCGCAACTGGGATTTCGCGCTGGAGCCGGTCAAGGACGCCGATGCCGCACGCGCCGGCTTCGAGATGCTGGTGTTCACCGATTCGCAGGCCGCCAGCCGCCAGGACGTGGGCTATTACCATCGCGCCATCGTCGAACCGATCATCGGCAAGCATCCGGCGCGGCTGGGCACCACGCTGGGCGACATCGTCAACGACGATCTGTCGCTGTACCCGCAGATCAACAAGGCCACCGCACAGCTGCAGGTGCCGTGGTTCCATGTGCCGGGCAACCACGACCTGGACATGGATGCCGGCGATGACCGCCATTCGCTGGACAGCTGGCGCGCGGTCTATGGCCCGGACACCTACGCGGTGGAGGAGGGCGGCGCCAGCTTCGTGTTCCTGGATGACGTGGTGTATGACCCGACGGCGAAGCCGAAGTACGTCGGCGGCCTGCGCCCGGACCAGTTCACCTTCCTGGCCAACTACCTCAAGAGCGTGCCGCGTGACCGCCTGCTGGTGCTGGGCATGCACATTCCGCTGTTCGATGCCGCGCCGGGCCGCGAGACCTTCCGCCACGCCGACCGCGCGCGCCTGTTCGCCCTGCTCAAGGATTTCCCGAACGTGCTGGTCCTCAGTGGTCACAGCCACACCCAGCAGCACTACTACCACGGTGCGGCCGAAGGCTGGCAGGGCAGCAAGCCGCTGCATGAGTACAACGTGGGCGCGGCCTGCGGTGCGTTCTGGTCAGGCGTGAAAGACAGCAGCGGCATTCCAGATGCCACCATGAGCGACGGCACCCCGAATGGGTACGCAGTGCTCTCGGTGAAGCCGGGTGGCGAGTACGGCCTGCGCTATTACGTGGCGCGCGCGCCGGATGATTACCAGATCGCCCTGCACGCGCCCAAGGTGCTGCGCAAGGGCGCCTACCCGGCCTGGGGCGTGTACGCCAATGTGTTCATGGGCCAGGCCGACACGCTCGTGGAGTATCGCGTCGACGATGGCGCGTGGCAGAGCATGAAGCGGGTGGAGCAGCCGGACCCCCGCCTGGTGGTCGAGAACGTCGCCGACGACACCGCCGAACGCCTGCGCGGTTTCGACCGCTCGCCCGAAGCCACGCCCTCGCCGCACCTCTGGCGCGGCGCGCTGCCGACGGATCTGGCCGCTGGCGCCCACAAAGTGGACGTTCGCGCCGTCCACGCCGACGGCCCCACGGCAACGGCCAGTACCACCTACCGCCTGCAGGTAGCCAACCCGTAACGGTCCAGGGCGCACACCGCAATACGCCCAGGTACGGCAAACCCCGGCTTTGCAAAGCCAACACGATCACCGAAAATCCCGGCAATGACATCGAATCCACCCAAGGCCTGCGCGTGAGCGTTGCAATACCGTTCCCGGACGCGCATCCGGTCCACCCGCGCGCGGGTTCCCAAGGCGACACGTTGATCGTCGCCGATGTCGGAGGTACCTACGCACGCCTCGCCCTGGCCGACGTGGTGCCCGGCCAGGCGCCGCGCATCCGCAACCTGCGTCGTTTTGCCTGCGCCGAGTTCCCCAGCCTGGCGGCCATCCTCGCCGCGTTCCGGGCTTCGCAGCACCTGGCTCCCGCCACCGCCGTGGTCGCCATCGCCGGATTGCTGGAAGGCGACCACCTGGTCAACACCAACCTGCCGTGGCCGGTTTCGGTGGCGGACACGCGCCGGGACGCAGGGCTCGCCACGCTGGACCTGATCAACGATTTCGAAGCCGTCGCCTATGCGATTCCGCACGTGGCAGCGGACACCCTGGTGGCGTTGAACGGCGAGCCAGCCAACGGCAACCGCTGGCCGGCCCTGGTGCTGGGCCCGGGCACGGGGCTGGGCGGCGCACTGCGCTTCGAGGCCGGTGCACGCGCGGTGCTGGCCAGCGAAGCCGGGCATGCCGCGCTCGGCGCCGGCACCGCACTGGAACTGCAGGTGCTGCAGCAGATGCTGGCGCGCTGGGACCACGTGGACAACGAACGCATCCTGTCCGGCAGCGGCCTGATGAACCTGTATCCCTGCCTGTGCGGCATTCGCGGGGTGGAACCGCAGTGGACCACGCCGGAAGCCCTGATCGCCGCCGCGCACGCGGGCGACGACGCGCTGGCGGTCGAGACGATGGAGGTGTTCTGCGGTTGGCTGGGCAGCCTGGCCGGGGACCTGGCGGTGACCTTCGGGGCGCGCTCGGTGTACCTGGCCGGCGGGATCTCCAGCCACGTGGCCCGTTTCCTCGACGATGGCCATTTCCGCACCCGTTTCCTGGCCAAGGGCGTGATGCGCCGGGTACTGGAACAGGTGCCGGTATGGCGGGTCGAACATGGCGAGTTGGGCGTGGTGGGCGCGGCCGTATGGCACGCCGAACATCGCTGCGCGGCCGCATAAGCATTTTCCCGGCCCTCCCGGGCTGGTTCATGGCGTTGGGAGAGCAACCAGTGACTGATCGTAGACAGTTCCTACAGGCCGGTGCATTGGCCGCAGGCGTGATGGCGTTTCCGCGCGTGCAGGCCAAGGCCAGCGGGCGCGCGCGGGTCGTTTCCACCTGGGATTTCGGCGTAGGCGCCAACCAGGCTGCGTGGAAAGTGTTGTCCACCGGCGGCAGTGCGTTGGATGCGGTGGAAACCGGAGCGCGCTGGGCGGAAAGCGAACTGTGCAATCCGACCGTGGGGCGCTGCGGCAACCCGGACCGCGACGGGGTGCTGAGCCTGGATGCCAGCATCATGTCCGGCGACGGCCGCTGTGGTTCGGTGGCGGCGCTGAGCGAGATCCTGCACCCGGTATCGGTTGCCCGCAAAGTGATGGAACAGACCCCGCACGTGATGCTGGTAGGCGAGGGTGCCCAGCAGTTCGCGGTGCAGCAGGGCTTCAAGCGCGAAAAACTGCTCACTCCGGCCGCGGAAAAAGCCTGGCAGGAGTGGTTGAAGACCGCGCAGTACACCCCCGAGATCAACGCCGAACGGCGCACGCGGCCAGGCGACAGCAGCAACCACGACACGCTTGGCATCCTCGCCATGGATACACAGGGCCAGCTGGCCGGCGCCTGCACCACCAGCGGCATGGCGTGGAAGCTGCATGGTCGGGTAGGTGACAGCCCGATCATCGGTGCCGGCCTGTACGTGGACAACGAGGTGGGCGCGGCCACCGCGTCGGGCGTAGGCGAGGAAATGATCCGCAACGCAGCGTCATTCCTGGTGGTGGAACTGATGCGCCAGGGCCGCTCTCCGGCAGAAGCCTGTCGCGAAGCGATCGCACGGGTGGTGCGCAAGCGCCCCGAAGCCAGCAGGACGCTGCAGGTCTGTTTCCTGGCCATGGACCGCAATGGTGAGGTCGGCGCGTACGCACTGCATCGCGGTTTCGTCTACGCGGTATGCGACAAGGATCGCCAGGACGACCTGCGCGATTCGGCCTCGGTATACACCAGCGAGCAGACCTGAGCATGCAGCGGCGCACCCTCGAGATCGCCTCGAACTCCGTTGCATCGGCCCTGGCGGCGCAGCAGGGCGGCGCCGACCGCATCGAACTGTTCGACAACCTGGCCGAGGGCGGCACCACGCCGTCCCACGGCAGCATCGCGGTGGCGAGGGATCGGTTACGGATTCCGCTGTTCGTGCTGATCCGCCCGCGCCCGGGTGACTTCCGTTACGACGCCCTCGAAACGGACATCATGCTGCGCGATATCGCACAGTGCCGGCAGCTGGGGTGCGACGGGGTGGTGATCGGCGCGCTGGATACAGACGGCAACATCGACACCGCGCTGTGCCGCGAACTGGTCGCGGCCGCCGGCCCGCTGGGCGTCACCTTCCACCGGGCATTCGACGCTGCGCGCGACCTGGCGACCGCGTTGGAGCAGGTGATCGCGCTGGGCTGCCAGCGGGTGCTGAGTTCCGGTGGCCAGGCCAGCGCGGAAGCGGGTAGCGACATGCTGGCCAGGCTGGTCGCCCAGGCAGGTGAGCGCCTGTCGGTCATGGCTGGCGCGGGTATCGGGCCGGGCAACATCGCCAGCATCGCGACGGCCACCGGATGCCGTGAACTGCACGCCTCTGCAAAGGCGATCCGCGTCTCGGGCATGCGTTATCGCAATGCCAACCTGCGTGGCCTGGACAACGACTGGACGCAGACGGATGCCAACATCGTGGCTGGGTTGCGCGCTGCGCTGGACGGTATCGTCTCGTAAGGCAACAGCAACAGCAGCGTCTTCAATGCTACGAGCAGGGAGGCAGTCGGGCAGCCCCTTACGGGACACGCCGTAAACCCATCCGTGGGGGCTTGGCAAAAACATCCATGTTTTTTGACAGTCCCTACAGGGGCTACCCGCCTGCCTCCCCGACGGATTGCGTGTGCGGTTGGCTCAAGCAGCCACGCAGGGCGTGGCTCTACGAGGGTGCAAGCCGCTAGGGCGGGGTAGGGTCGGTTCCCAAACGACTGCCGTGAAACACACCGCGCCCAGTAACGCATGAAAATAATCGAAGTCGACGCCCAAAAAAAAACGACAACCGCCTATGAAAGCGCGGTTGCCGTGGAGGAGCGTTTCCCCTGCCCGAAGGCAGGGTTGGGTTGACGCTTAGAACTTGTAGGTCGCGCCGAAGTACAGCTGGCGGCCCGAGTACAGGCTGGAGATCAGACGGGCATCGGTATCGTTGCCGAGGTGGACGCGCTGTTCTTCCTTGGTGGCATTCAACACGGAGGCGGTGAAGGTCAGCGCGTCGGTGAAGTTGTAGGCCACGTTCAGATCGAGCTGTGCGTACGGCTCGGTGTACTCGGTCATGCCGCCGTTCAGGCCACCGACCACTTCACCGCGACGGTTGTACGAGGCACGTGCCAGGAACTTCTCGTTCTCGTAGAACACCGTCACGTTGGCCTGGTTCTTGGCGCTGCCGACCAGCGGCGACGAACCGATGCTTTCACCGTCGAGCACGATCGAGGCCAGGTTGGTGTCGTTGTAGGTGTAGTTGGCCTGCACACCGAAGCCCATGTCGAACGTGTACTGACCGTACAGCTCCACGCCCTGCGACACGCCATCGCGGCCGTTGGCCTGGGTCTCGTAATCCTGCACCGTGACCGACTCGCCGCCGACCACCATCTGCACGTCACGCACCACCGGCACGGTGAAGTTGTCCACGTTCTTGCGGAACAGGCCGATACCCGCGACCGCGCCCGGCTTGAAGTACCACTCCAGGCCCACGTCGAACTGGGTGGCCTCGAACGGCTCCAGGTTCTTGTTGCTGCCGTGGCCCTGCCAGCCTTCCTGCGGCGCGCCACCGGCGACGCGACGGTCGTTGACGTACTCGGCGCTGTAGTAGCTCAGTGCGCCCGGTGCGGCAATGCTGGTGTAGCTCGGGCGCGCGATCACCTTCGACGCCGCGCCGCGCAGCACCAGGTTCTCGGTGATGTCCCAGGCGATGTTGAAGCTCGGCAGGAAGTCGGTGTAGGTCTTGTCGGTGCCGATCAGCTCGAACGACTTCTGCCGCGCCAGGCTGTCAGGCAGGCGGACGAAGCCGCTTTCGCAACCGTAGGTCGGGAACGCTGCCGCCGCCGGGTCGGTACACGACATCGGCGCACCGGACGCATTGTCGAGGAAGTAGTCGTTGAAGCGTTCGATCGCATCGCTGGACTGTGCGAACTGCTCGGTACGCACCACGCGCAGGCCGACGTTACCGCGCAGGCGGTCGGTACGGAAGTTGGCCTGGAAGTAGCCGGCGTAGACCTTCTCGTTGACGTTGTAGACGAAATCTTCTTCGGTGCGGTTGTGCGAACCGCCGTAGCGGTCGTTGAGGTAGTTGATGTACGCGGGGTAGTTGATGCCCGGGAACACGTTGGCGTTGAAACCGCCGTTGATGCCGCTGATCGGGTTGGACAGGAAGAAGCCCGGCTGCGCGATACCGGCCGTGTTGTCGCAGCCCGCCTGGTAGCGGTTGTTGTCATAGTCGGCGGGGTCGGTGCCCGGGCAGACCCAGTACGTGTTGCCGGTATTGCGGTGGACCTTGCCATCGCTGTACTTGGCGCCGAACTGGAACGAATCCAGCCAGCCGGTCTCGAACAGCTTGGTGAAGTCGGCCTGGAAGTGGTTCTGCTTGATCTCGGTCTGCATCCACGACGAATCGGTCGAGCCGGTGTCCACTTCAGCAATGCCGTTCATCAGCTGCTGCTGCAGGTCGGGCGAGAACGTGGCCGACGGCGTGCCGGTCAGGTCCCATGCCGAGTACTGGTTGCCGGTCTGCCACACGCCATCGACACGGCGGCGCGGCTTGGCCGACATGCGGAACTTCATCGACGGGCCACCTTCGGACCAGGTGCGGCCGCCGCTGAAGGACGCCTTCCACAGCGGGCTGATGTCCCAGTCGACGCTCAGGTCGGCGGTCTGCGACAGCGCCTTTTCGCGGCTGTAATCGCCGGTCAGCTGCGGGGTGGGGATGGTGCAATCGTCCGGACCCCAGCCACCCGGCGGCAGGCCGGCGGCGGCAGCTTCGTCTTCACTGCAGTAGTAGGTCTTGCCCGGGATCTTCTCGAACTGCGCGCCGGTGACGATGGAGCCGCTGGGATCCATGGTCAGGCCGTTGAGCAGGCGACCGCCGGCCCAGTTGCCGTCCTGGTTGTAGCGGGCCATGTTCCATTCCGGAATCTTGAGCATGTTCTGGGTGTAGTCACCCTCCAGCTCGAAGCGGAAGTAGTTCGCCGTCAGCGTTACGTTGTCGGTCGGCTTGAACTGGAAGGTCAGCTGACCGCCCTTGCGCTGGCGCTCTTCTTCCTTGACCGCGAAGTTCACCGAGGTCGGCATGTAGAAGTCGGTGTAGTTGCGGCCGTTCTGGTCGTTGAAGCCGGAGTTGCCCCACCAGTAGTTGACACCCCCCTGGTTCATGTCATTGCCGAACACGTCGCGCGCAGTGGTGTCGGTGCCATACCACTGGTAGTTTTCCGTGGTGGCTTCCATGGTGCGGCTGGTGCGCTTCTGCTGGGTCACGCCGACCAGCACGCCGAAGCGCTCGTCGTCGCTGTGCCAGGAGTAGAGCGCCGACGCCTGCGGGTCGACGTCGCGGCTGTTGTCCGAGGAGGTGCCTTCCAGGGTCACGTAGCCGGAGTTGGACTCCATCTCCAGCGGGCGGCGGGTGTGCAGGATGACCGTGCCGCCGATGCCGCCTTCGTCGATGCGCGCTTCGGGCGACTTGAACAGCTCGGCGCTGGACAGCATGTTCGACGGCAGCAGGGTGTAATTGAACGAACGGCTCGCCTCGTCATTGGTTTCCGAGGTGGCGATGTAATTGCCGTTCAACTGGGTCAGGGTCAGGTCCGGGTCCAGACCGCGCACGCTGACGCTCTTGCCTTCGCCGCCGTCACGGGTGATCACCACGCCCGGCACGCGCTGCAGCGAATCGGCGACGTTCTTGTCGGGGAACTTGCCCACGTCTTCGGCCGTGATCACTTCGACCACGGCGTTGGCGTCGCGCTTCTGCTGCAGGCTCTTCTCGATGGCGTAGCGGTAGCCGGTCACCTGCACGCTGTCGAGCGTGGTTGCCGAGGGGGTCTCGGACGGGGTGGTGGCCTGCTGGGCGAACGCGGCGGCCGGCACGAAGGCGGCGGCGGCCAATGCGAAGGTGATGGCGGCCGACAACGCGTCGCGGCCGTGTTTGCGGGACATCTGGTTCATTCCACTCTCTCCCTTGGATTGAAGCGTATGGCTGACACGTTGTATCGATCTAAATTCGGAGGCCGAATTGGCGTGGGGTTACAGGGCTCCACGCCCGCCGTGGCCGGTTCTGTGACGGTTTGGAGTTGGATCGATCTAAACCGCTGGCGGCGAATTTTTAACACGGCCGGGCCCGGGACGCATGCTGCTGCGCAATATGGACGGGGAGGGGGCAGATGTGCCTATGGCCCCTGGTGGGTGGTCTGTTATGTTGCGCCGCAGAATGCATCCCGCAATTTGTCCATGGTTTACTTAAATCGATCTAAATTCACGTCGTCGTGACTTTGGAGCGATCCAAACCATAGGACCCACTGCATGCGCCGATTGCCGTCCCGCCTTGCCCTTCCGCCCCTGCGCCGCCCGCTGGCGGGCCTGGCCTGCCTGGCCGTGCTGGCCTTCACCCCGATGCTGCAGGCCGCCCCGGCCGCGCTCGAGCGGGAGGTCAACACCTTCATCGGCAGCAAGGATGACGGCAATACGTTCCCGGGCGCCTCGGCCCCGTTCGGCCTGATCCAGGTGAGCCCCATCGGCGAACACTATGCCGGCTGGCGCTATGACGATCCCAAGATCCGCGGCTTCGGCCATTCCTTCCTGTCCGGCGCAGGCTGCTGGGAGCAGGGCGGCCAGGTCTCGGTGCTGCCGGTGACCGGCACCATCGGCCCGGGCGGTGATTTCGATACCGACAACGCCAAGAGCTTCGACCACAAGGCCTACGCCTCCGGTTACACCCACGAAGGCGAAGTCGGCCAGGCCGGCTACTACAAGGTGCGCCTGACCAGCTACGGCGGCATCGACGCCGAAGCTACCGCACGCACCCGTGCCGCCGCCGAGCGCTACACCTTCCCGGCCGACGCCGGTACCGGCCACGTGCTGGTCAACGTGGGCCAGGCCAACGAGCGCCATTCGGTGATCGGCAGCGTGATCGACGTGGTCGGCGACCGCGTGGTCGAAGGCAAGCTGGTCACCAAGAGCTTCTGCGGTGGCCACCAGTACACCACCTGGTTCCGCATCGAATTCGACCGCCCGTTCAAGGCCCATGGCACCTGGGGCGAGGGCGGTGGCCTGCCCGGCGCCCGCCATGGCATGGAAGGCGAGCTCAAGCCCAGCGGTGCGTGGCTGAGCTTCGACCTGTCCAAGGGCCGCGCGGTAACCGCGGTCAGCGCCATTTCGCACGTGGATGCCGACGGCGCACGCGCCAACCTGCGCAGCGATGGCATGCAGGATGGCCGCCTGCTTGGCTTCGAGCGCATGCGCAGCCTGTCGCAGCAGCAGTGGCGCAAGGAACTGTCCACCGTGCGCGTGGACAGCAAGCATGCCGACGACCGCACCGTGCTCTACACCGCGCTGTACCACGCGCTGCTGCAGCCGCTGACCGGCAGCGATGCCGACGGCCGCTACCGTGGCTACGACGACAACATCCACCGCGCCGAGGGCTGGACCTATTACGAGTATTTCTCGCTGTGGGATACCTACCGTGCGCAGAACCAGTGGCTGGCGCTGACCCGCCCGCAGGTGACCAGGGATATCGGCCGCAGCCTGCTCGCGATCAACGAGCAGGGCGGCTGGCTGCCGCGCTGGGGCTACGCGAACTTCGAAACCAACATCATGACCGGCGACCCGGTCACCCCCTTCATGGTCGACCTGTGGCGCTTCGGCGCGCTGGCCGGGCGCGAAGGCGAGGCCTACACCGCACTGCGCCGCAATGCGTTCGAACTGCCGCCGATGAACTCGCGGCATGCCGGCCGCTCGGGCAACCCGGGCTATGTTGAGAATGGCTACGTCGCCTACGACCGCGCCTTCCCGTCCAAGGGCATGGATGTCGATCCGCACCACGGCGGCTCGGCCACCCTGGAATACGCCCTGGCCGACTGCGCGCTGGCACAGATGGCCGATGGCCTGGGCCATGCCGACGATGCCGGCGTGCTGCGCCAGCGCGGCCGCAACTGGCAGAAGGTGTGGGACCCGAGCGTGCGTGACGAGGAAACCGGCATGAGCGGCTTCCCGCGCCCGCGCATGGACGATGGCAAGTGGTACCTGCCGGCCGACGGGCATTACAGCCCGCGCTCGCACCATGGGTTCCATGAAGGCACGGCATGGCAGTACCAGTGGCTGGCCCAGCAGGACATCCCCGGCCTGGTCCAGGCCATGCACGGCCGCGAGAACGCCGGCAAGCGCCTCGATGCGTTCTTTGCCTACGACGCGCTGCTGCAGTCGCCGCTGCAGGCCGCCCGCAAGGAATGGGTGGTGGGCCCGTACAGCTACTACAACCAGTACCGCTACAACCCCAACAACGAGCCGGACCTGCACACCCCGTGGATGTACACGCTGATCGGCCAGCCGTGGAAGACCGCCACGGTGGTGCGCGCCGCGCAGCAGCTGTTCACCAACGCGCCCAATGGCGTCACCGGCAACGATGACCTGGGCACCATGTCGGCCTGGTACCTGTTCAGCGCGCTGGGCCTGTACCCGGCGGTGCCGGGCAGCGGCGAGTTCCTGCTGCATACCCCGCGCTTTGCCAAGGTCGAGGTCGACCTCGGCCAGGGCCGCACGCTGCGCCTGCAGGCTCCCGGTGCCGACGGCCGCAAGCTGCAGTACGTGCAGGGCGTGCAGGTCGATGGCCAGGCGCATGCCCCGGTGTGGGTGGACTGGAACCGCCTGCAGCAGGGCGGCACCATCGCCTACACCCTGGGCGATACCGCACCGGAAAGCGGTTGGGGTACCCAGGTCGACGCCCTGCCGGTGTCGTACTGCGCCACTCCGGGGGCCGCGCTGGAATGAGCCCGCCGGCCGCGATCCGTTGACCGATGTGATCGTTTAGGCTTGCAGGACCATGAGGACGCCGACGCCACGATGAAAAAGGACACTTCCGCTGCCAAGGGAACCCGCGCCAGCACGCCCCGTGCCGGTGCCGCACGTGCGGTCACCGTGACCGACATCGCCGATGCCATCGGCGTGTCGCGCGCCACGGTGTCGCTGGTGCTGCGGGGCAGCCCGCTGGTCAATGTCGACACCCGCGCGCGGGTGGAAGCCGAACTGCGCCGGCAGCGCTATGTGTACAACCGCGGCGCAGCCAACCTGCGCCGGCGGACCTCGACCAGCGTGGCACTGGTCATCAACGACCTGTCCAACCCGTTCTTCGCCGAATTCGCGTCCGGTGTAGACGAGGCGCTTGGCGCGAAGGGCTACGTGACCCTGCTGGGCAGCACCGGTGAATCGCCGGTGCGGCAGCAGGCGGTGTTGACCACGCTGATGGAGCACACCCCGGCCGGCCTGATCCTGTCGCCGGCCGAAGGCAGCGATGCCACCGAAGTGCGCCAGGCCGTGGGCTATGCCAACGTGCTGCTGTTCAACCGCGAGCTCAAGGGCGGCGACTGGGATTTCCTCACCCTGGACAACCAGCAGGGCGCTTACCTGGCCACCCGCCACCTGATCGAGCAGGGCCATCGCCGCATCGCCTTCTTCGGCGGCCATGCCGAGTCCAGCTCCTGCCACCAGCGGCGTACTGGCTACGCGCAGGCCTTGGCAGAGGCGGGGTTGTCGGTGAAGCCGGACTGGCTCATTGAATCGGCGCCCAACCGGTTGGAAGCCGCCGCGCGTTCGGGCGAGCTGTTTGCCGGCGACGTGCCCACCGCAGCGGTCTGCTACAACGACACGGTAGCCTTGGGCCTGATGCTGGGCCTGGCCTCGCGCGGCGTGCAGCCGGGCCGCGATTTCGCGGTGACCGGGTTCGATGACATTTCCGAAGCAGCGGTGGCGTTGCCGCCGCTGACCACCCTTACCGTCAATCCGCGCGAGCGCGGCCGCCAGGCGGCCGAACTGCTGCTGCAGCGGCTGGACGATCCCACCGCCGCACCGCGCCATACCGTGGCACCGGTGCAGCTCCGTATCCGTGACAGCAGCGGTCCCGCCGTCGGCTGATCCCGTTCCCTTTCACCTGCCCGCACACTGAGGCGCGTTACGCATGCCCATTTCTCCAACGCATCGCCTGCCCACATCGTCATCCACCGCGCCCGTGGTCAACACGCGCATGGCGTTGGCGGTGGCCACCACGATCTTCTTCATGTGGGGGTTCCTGACCTGCCTCAACGACATCCTGATTCCGCACCTGAAGGCGGTGTTCGAACTGAACTACGCCAAGGCGATGCTGGTGCAGTTCACCTTCTTCGGCGCGTACTTCCTGATGTCGCTGCCGGCCGGTCGGCTGGTGGCGCACCTGGGCTACAAGAAGGGCATCGTGGCCGGCCTGGCCATCGCCGCCGTTGGCGCGCTCGGCTTCTGGCCGGCCGCCGAACTGCGGGTGTATGAAGCCTTCCTTGGTGCGCTGTTCGTGCTCGCCACCGGCATCACCGTGCTGCAGGTGGCGGCCAATCCGTACGTGGCGCTGCTCGGCCCGGAACAGACCGCCTCGAGCCGCCTGACCCTGGCGCAGGCGTTGAACTCGCTGGGTACGGCGATCGCGCCGATCTTCGGCGGCCTGCTGATCCTCGGCAACACGGTCAAGAGTGCCGATGAACTGGCCGCACTCGGCGCGGCCGAACAGCTGGCCTACCGCACCCAGGAAGCACAGTCGGTGCAGGGCCCGTACGTGGGCCTGGCGATCGCGCTGGCGCTGCTGGCGGTGTTCGTCTACCTGTTCCGCCTGCCGGCGTTGAATGAAACCACCGAACAGGCCGACCCGGTCAAGCACACCCTGATGGATGCGCTGCGCCACCGCCATGTGACCTTCGGGGTGCTGGGCATCTTCTTCTACGTCGGTGCGGAAGTCTCGATCGGCAGCTTCCTGGTCAATTACCTGTCGATGCCGAACATCGGCGGCCTGACCGAACAGCAGGCCACCGGCTACGTGTCCGCCTACTGGACGATGGCGATGATCGGTCGCTTCGCCGGCTCGGCGATCATGACCCGCTTCTCCCCGCGCCTCCTGCTTACCCTGTTTGCCGCGGCCAACGCGGTGCTGCTGGCAGTGACCATGGCCACCGAAGGGCAGGTGGCGATGTACTCGGTGGTGGCCATCGGCCTGTTCAACTCGATCATGTTCCCGACCATCTTCGCGCTCAGCATCGAGCGGCTGGGCGCGCTGACCAACAAGGCCTCCAGCCTGCTGATCATGGCCATCGTCGGTGGCGCGATCATCCCGTTCCTGCAGGGCCTGCTGGCCGACCGCATCGGCCTGCACCTGTCTTTCATCCTGCCGTTGCTGTGCTACGGCTACATCCTCTTCTACGGCGTGTGGGGCTCGCGCCCGCGCGCCGGTTTCAGCCAGGGGGGCTGAGCGCGTCATGACCAAGATTGTTTGTTTCGGCGAAATTTTGATCGATCTACTTGCGCAGCCGCCGGCCACGCCGGACACGCCTCGCGCGTTCCTGCAGTACGCCGGCGGTGCCCCTGCCAACGTTGCCGTGGCCGCCGCGCGGCTCGGGGCGGACACCCATTTCGCCGGCATGCTCGGCCAGGACATGTTCGGCGACTTCCTTGCCGAGAGCCTGGCCGGTGCCGGGGTCGCCACCGACTGCGTCGTGCGCACCGACGCGGCCAAGACCGCGCTGGCATTCGTGGCGCTGGACGCGCACGGCGAGCGTAGTTTCAGCTTCTACCGGCCGCCGGCCGCGGACCTGCTGTTCCGCGCCGAGCACTTCAGCCCGGCCTGTTTCGACGGCACCCGCAGCTTCCACGTGTGCTCCAACAGCCTGACTGAAGCGTCGATCGCCCAGGCCACGCTCGACGGCATGCAGCGCGCACGTGCGGCCGGCGCGATGGTCAGCCTGGACCTTAACCTGCGCCCGGCGCTGTGGCCGGCCGATGTCGACCCGACCGCGCAGCTGTGGGAAGCGCTGGTGCTGGCCGACCTGGTCAAGCTCTCGCGCGAGGAACTTGAATACCTGGCCGCGCCGCTGGGCGCCGACGGCAATGCCGTGGTCATCCAGCGCCTGCTGGCCGCGCATGCGCAGGCCGTGGTGGTCACCGATGGCGCGGCCCCGATGCGTTGGCACACCCGCCATGGCAGCGGCGTGGTCACCGGCTTCCAGGTGCCTGCCGTGGACACCACCGCCGCAGGCGATGCGTTCGTAGGCGGGCTGCTGTTCGCGCTCGGTGAGCGCGGTGCCGATGGCGATGCGTTCGTCGACTTCTGCCGCGACGCGGCCGGGCTGCAGGACGCCATCCGTTTCGGTGCCGCCGTCGGCGCGCTGGCCGTGACCCGCAAGGGCGCGTTCGCCGCGATGCCGAGCTTGGCCGATGTCCAGACACTGCTGCAGCAACAACAGGAAACCGCCGCATGACCACCGCCATTCCCGCCCAGCCTGATTTCCGTTCGCCGGAATTCCTGCGCGCGCACATCGCGCAGAGCATGGCGTTCTACCAGCCGCACGAGATCGACCCCAACGGCGGCTTCTTCCACTACTACCTGGACGATGGCACGGTCTACGACGCCAGCCACCGCCACCTGGTGAGCAGCACCCGCTTCGTGTTCAACCACGCCATGGCCTACCGCGAATTCGGCAAGGCAGACGACCTGAAGGCGGTGGAGCACGGCATCCGCTACCTGCGCGAGGTGCACCGCAACCCGGTCACCGGCGGCTACGCCTGGACCCTGCGCGACGGCGTGGTCGAAGATGCCACCAACCACTGCTACGGCGTGGCCTTCGTGCTGCTGGCCTACAGCTGCGCGCTGAAGGCCGGCATCGGCGAAGCACGTGCGTGGATGGATGAAACCTGGGCGCTGCTGGAAACGCGCTTCTGGGAACCCCAGTTCGGCCTGTACAAGGACGAAGCCGACGCCGACTGGAACTTCAGCGACTATCGCGGCCAGAACGCCAACATGCACATGTGCGAAGCGATGCTGGCCGCGTTCGAGGCCAGTGGCGAAGCCCGCTACCGCGACCGTGCGCTGCTGCTGGCCGACCACATGACCCGCCGCCAGGCGGCGCAGGGCAACGGGCTGGTCTGGGAGCACTACGACCGCAACTGGCAGATCGACTGGAACTACAACCTCGACAACCCCAAGCACCTGTTCCGCCCGTGGGGTTTCCAGCCCGGCCACCAGACCGAGTGGGCCAAGCTGCTGCTGATCCTCGACCGCCATGTGCAGGCCGACTGGCTGGTGCCAACCGCGCGCCACCTGTTCGATGTTGCCGTCGAGCGCAGCTGGGACGAAGCGCGCGGCGGCCTGTACTACGGGTTCGCACCGGACGGCAGCGTGTGCGACGACGACAAGTACTTCTGGGTGCAGGCCGAATCGCTGGCCACCGCGGCGCTGCTGGCCGCGCGTACCGGTGACGCGGTCTACTGGGACTGGTACGACAAGCTCTGGGCGTACGCCTGGCAGCACATGATCGACCACCAGTACGGCGCGTGGTACCGAATCCTGGATGCGGACAACCGCAAATACAGCAACGAAAAGAGCCCGGCCGGCAAGACCGACTACCACACCATGGGCGCGTGCTACGAAGTTCTCAACGTGGTGCGTTGAGTTGACCTTACAGTGAGGCGATGCATGAAGCGTTGGGCGTGGAGCGTTGGATTGGTTCTGTTGCTTGCGCTTCATGCGCTCCCCGCGGGCGCGGCGCAGCTGCGTGCGCAGTGGTCGTTCCGGCTGCTGCCGGGCAACGCGCAGCTCAAGGCGCATCCGGAGGCGGGCCAATGGCGGCCCGCGTCGGTGCCGGGGTCGGTGCATACCGACCTGCTGGCCCACAAGCTCATTCCGGACCCGTACGCCGGTGCGCCCGAAGCCGGGCTGCAGTGGATCGGGCTGGCCGACTGGGAGTACCAGGCGCGTTTCGACGTGGACGCCGCCACCCTGGCCGACGCGCATGCCGAACTGGCATTTGAAGGCCTGGATACCTTTGCGGAAGTGAGCCTCAACGATCGGGCGCTGCTGCGCGCCGACAACAGCCACCGCATCTGGCGGGCGCGGGTGGATGGTCAACTGAAGGCGACCGGCAACGTATTGCGGATCGTGTTCCGTTCGCCGATCACCACGCTGCTGCCCGGCGTGCAGGCAATGCCGCACAAGATCGCCGGCAATTACCCCTCGCCGTATGGCGATGAGCCGCGCGATGCGATGGTCGGCAACTTCGTGCGCAAGCCCGGTTACCACTTCGGCTGGGATTGGGGCCCGCGTTACGTGACTGCCGGGATCTGGCGCCCGGTGCAGCTGGAGAGCTGGAACGCGCAGCGGATCACCGACGTGGCCGTGCAGACGCTGGCGCTGGATGCGCGCCGCGCGGATCTGACGGTGGCGGTGGAGTTGGACAGCGCGGCACCGCGCAACCTGCCGCTCAGTGTGTCGCTGCTTGATCCGGATGGGCAGGTGGCGGCGACGGTGCAGCAGACGGCGTCGCTGCGTGCAGGCCAGCAGGTGCTGTCGGTGCCGGTGACGCTGGACCGGCCGCGGCGCTGGTGGCCGGCAGGCCATGGCGAACAGGCGCGCTACACCGTGCGCGTGGTTGCCGACGCGGGAACCGCCGATGAGTCCGAATACCGCATGCGAACCGGGCTGCGCACGGTGGAGCTGCGCCGGGAGAACGACGCCAAAGGCGGGCAGGGCTTCGCCTTCGTCATCAACGGCGTGCCGATCTTCGCCAAGGGTGCCAACGTCATTCCGTTCGACATGTTCCCCGCGCGGGTCGATCCGGCGCGCATCCGCCGCGAGCTGACGGCCGCGCGCGACGCCAACATGAACATGCTGCGCAACTGGGGCGGTGGTTATTACGAGGACCAGGTGTTCTTCGACATCGCCGACGAACTGGGCCTGCTGGTATGGCAAGACTTCATGTTCGGCGGCGGCATGCAGCCGGGTTACGATCCGGCGTTCCGCGCCAACGTCGTGGCCGAGGCGCGCGACAACGTGCGTCGGCTGCGTGCGCATCCCAGCGTGGTGCTGTGGTGTGGCAACAACGAAGAGGAGACCGCGTGGAAGGACTGGGGCCATGGCCGCGACCTGAAGGCGGCCGATCCGGCGTTTGCCGGACGTGTCTGGCAGGGCTACGTCGACCTGTTCGGCAACGACCTGCGCAAGGTGGTGGCCGAGGAAGGATTGGGCGTGCCGTACTGGTCCAGCTCGCCGAGCAACGACCTCGATACCGTGGCCAACGACTCCACCCGCGGCGACAAGCACTATTGGCAGGTATGGGGCAATCCGGCGCTGCCGGTGCAGGCCTACCTGCGTGAGACCCCGCGTTTCATGTCCGAATACGGGCTGCAGGCGTGGCCGGTGCTGCGCACGCTGGATGGCATCATTCCCGCGGGCGAACGGAAGGTCGACAGCGCTACCGTAAAGGCCCACCAGAAATTCATGGCAGGCGAGGGCAACCAGCGTCTGCTCCAGTACGTCGAGCGGGAATTCGGCACGCCGCGCGACTTCGCTGATTTCGTTTACCTGAGCCAGGTGATGCAGGCCGAAGGCATTGAACTGGCCGCGTTGCATCATCGCGCCTCTCGCCCGTACACGATGGGTTCGCTGTACTGGCAGCTCAATGACGTGTGGCCGGGGGCGTCCTGGTCCAGCATCGATTACGCCGGGCGCTGGAAGGCCCTGCATTTCCATGCAAAGCGGTTCTTCGCCGACCATGCCGTGGCGGCATTGCGCGATGAGGGCGTTACCCGCGTGAGCCTGCTCAATGACCTGCAGAAGCCCCTGAAAGCGCAGTGGCGGTTGCGGGTGATGGATGTGGATGGCGGCCAGGTTTCAAAACAGCAGCACGCGGTGACGGTGCCTGCTCTGTCGTCGCTGGAGGTCGGGCGTTTCGGTGATGCCGAGCTGCTCGGCACGGCCGACCCCGCGCGCACGGTCGCGGTGGTGGAACTGCTGGATGGCACCCGGGTGTTGTCGCGCCAGGTGGTCTACTTCACGGCGGCCAAGGACATGCAGCTTCCGAAGGCGCAGATCGACAGCCACTGGACGCAGCACAGCGATGAGATCGTGCTGGAGCTGCGCTCGTCGCAGCTCGCGCGCGGCGTATGGGTCGAATTCGAGGGAATGGACGCCACCCTGGACGACAACGCCATCGACCTGGTCCCCGGCGAACCGGTGCGGATCAAGGTGAATGCCGGTGCCGGGCTCGAAACGCTGCGCAAGGCGCTGCGGATGCGCTCAGTTGCAGACGCGATGGCAAGTCGGTAACCGACGACTTTTTGCCGGATGGAATGACTGCACAGATGGGGATCGGTAGGGTCGGTTCCCAAACGACCGCACGCACCGCTGATCGGCGCTGGAAAGCATGACCTCCATCGGAGAGGTCTGCCGCTCTCAGACCATACGTCAAACACCCTACGACCTGTGTCGGCGACGGAACGCTGATGCAGCTGTTGCGACGTCGGAAACGGCTCTTGATTCGTGCATATGCGGGCGTAGAGTCCGCGGACAGAAGCCGTGAACATCGACTCCCAACTAGTGAGGTTGACTGTGAAAACTGTCCTTATGTCTTTACTGCTATCTGGATTCGTGGCAGGTTCCGCTCAAGCGGACACTACGGATGCTTCCGTGAACCCCGCGCAATTACAGGACGCTGAGAGCCGAGCGGCGTTGCAGCGTGAGATCTCCGGAAAGTTGGCCAGAATCAAGAGCGAGGCCGACCTCCACGCTTACTTGGCGTCCATGCGCGCGATGCAGACGCCGCTGGATCGACTGTCTCCAGGGGCAAAGAGACGTTTCATCGACAGCTTGGTGTTCACGCCCAACGGTCTCGGCAGTTTCACCTACGCAGATATCCGTAATGAGCTCACGTTGTCGGAAGCGTACCAACTGCTTGCGTTGTTTGGGCGGGAGGCAACGGCTGCGTCCATCCGCGGAATTCGGATTGAGTCCGATGAGGATCGAATGATCGCCAAGGTGTCCGATGGCCTCCGCAATACGGATTACATGGACTATTGGTGCCGCACCACGTCGACCTGTACGAGAAAGCTTGAAGACATTTGCGTTGCGCCTGGCTGCTAGCTCCGTGCACGGCACCATCGGAAGGAAGACGTGAAAGTTTACGTGTTGATGGCGTTCGGGCTTCTGATGTCATCCCCGGTTACGGCCGGGGACATGTCGAGCTGGGAAGCCACGTTCAATGAATACTATGGAAAGATGCGCAGGATTGACGGTTCAGACGCCACGTCTGCGGCCAGGGAGGCGGCGAAACTGTTTGACGCTTCCTACCTTGGGTTCTTGGAGAATCAGGGGCTGGAGAAAAGTCCCCCGGAGGCTCTTCACTTCTTCATTCGAGCCACTGCGGCACGGCATTTCTACACCCATGATGTCCGCGATGTTTCAGCCATGCATGCGGCAGTAGGGGCGCTGGCGTCCGCTGGCCAAGATACGCAGAGCGATTGGGATACCTTTTTCCGTTCGCTGATTCTGGCGCGGGATTTCGATCAGGCGGCGCTGGTACAAATGCGTTTCAACGACTGGCTTCCGGCGTTGCCTTCCATCGTCATCCCTGAAGAGCGAACTTCTGCCGAGAAGGCTCTGTGGCATGTCGATGTCACATCGAAGTCGCTTGTTCGTCAGTCGGTTGATGTCTCGCGAGGAATGCGGCTTGTGGTGATTTCCCATCCCGCATGCAGGTTCTCCAGGGCCGCAATGATTGCATTCGAGTCAGACCCTGAGTTGCGCGGTCTACCCGTCTTATGGGTCGTCCCGCCGGAGCGCGACCTGAATTTTGACCTGATGGGCAGCTGGAACTCGGATCATCCCACCGTGCCCGTGCGGCTTGTCGATAGAACCTCGCAATGGAATTTCAAGCATTGGTCGACGCCGACCTTCTACGTGCTGAAGGATGGGAAGGTTGTTGGCCAGGGGACAGGTTGGGCAATCGACGGCAGGAGTCGTGCTGAAGTTGTCGATCTCATCAGCCAAGCGCGAAGTGCGGAGTATGGGACTGCGGGTGAGCCGGGGCACTAACAGCCGAGGTTGATTCCGGAGTCAAATGTCGATCTTCGATACAGTGACAGCCGGCGTCATCGTGCAGCGAGCGCAGGCGGCCGCACCACTTGTGCATCCATGCGCGACGTCGTTCGGGAACCAACCTTCCTGACAGCGTTACTTCAGCGTGATCTGCTGGAAATTCTCGACGCGGTCGTGGCCATTGGCGGCGGCGCCGATACGCGGCATCGCATAATCCTCGCGTCGATCCAGCAACCGGGTCTGTAGGCCGGCTTCGCGCGCGGCATCCAGCTCTTCGACTACGTCCGACAGGAACAGGATCTCGCCGGACGAAACGCCAATGGCCTTGACGATGTTGCGGTAGCTGTCCGCCTCACGCTTGCCGCCGATCTCGGTGTCGAACCAGCCCGACACCAAGCTGGTCAGGTCGCCGGCCTCGCTGAAACCGAAGAACAGCTTCTGCGAGGGCACTGATCCGGAGGAGTACACATACAGCGGTTTGCCCTGCGCATGCCAGCCGCGCAGCGCAGCGGCCACTTCCGGGTAGAAGTGCGCCTTGTAGTCGCCATTGCGGTAGCCGGCTTCCCAGATCATGCCCTGCAGCGCCTTCAGCGCGGTGTGCTTGCGGTCCTGGTCGATCCAGCCCTGCAGCGTTTCCACGATGAGGCTGTCCTGGCAGGCTCCGCCGATCTCCACCGCCACCGCATCCAGCCAGCGACGCACCTCCGGCTGCTGGCCATGCGCGGCGACAAACGCCGGCAACGCCTTGCGCGCATACGGAAACAGCACGTTCTTCACGAACGAAATGCTGCTGGTGGTGCCTTCGATGTCGGTGAGGATGACAGTGGGGTGGGGCATGGATCAGGACGCCTTGGTCGGAACGTAACGGGGGAATTTCTGGGCGATGTCGGTGCCGGTGAAGTGCCCGACCCAGCCATCCGGCTCGGTGAAGAAGCGGATCGCCACGAAGCTGGGCTCATCGCCCATGTCGAACCAGTGCGTGGTGCCATCCGGCACCGCGATCAGGTCGTTCTTCACGCACTCGATCTCATAGACCTTGTCGTCCACGTGCAGTGTGAACAGCCCCGAGCCGGCCACGAAGAAACGGACCTCATCTTCCTTGTGGAAGTGCTCGTCCAGGAACTTCTTCCGCAGCTCGGCGCGGTTGGGGTTGTCCGGCGCGATCGAGGCCACGTCAACGCTCTTGAAGCCGTGCTGGGCCACCAGCCGGTCGATGTCGCTGCGGTAGGCAGCGAACACCTCGTCCTGGCTCGCGCCCGGCGAAACCTCATGGGCCGCCTGCCAGCGTTCGAAGGTCACCCCGATCTTCTCCAGCTCGGCGGCAATCAGCGCGCCGTCCTGGGTATCCAGCAGCGGGGATTGGGGTTCATCGTGATCGTAAATGCGCAGTCGGCTCATGGCGGCAGCTTGAACGGCGAGGGGGACCTCAAAGAGTATCAGCGGCCGGCCCTGAATGGGGGCGCGACCTGATGACGCTGGAGCATGTAGCTCAGGGTCCGCGCAGCTTGCGCAGCTCCAGCTCGCAATGCAGCAGGAACTCGAACGCCTCCATGTGGCGGCGTGCTTCGGCCATGTCCCGGCCCCAGGCGTACAGCCCATGCCCGTCGATCAGATAGCCCCACATGCAGCCCTCGTCGAGCTTCTGCTCGACCTTGGCGGCCAGCTCGTCCATGTCCTGGGTGTTGGCGAACACCGGCACGTCCACGGCGGTTTCATGGGTGCTGTTGCCGTGGAAGGCCTTCAGCAGCTCATACCCCTCCAACCGGATATGCCCATTGGCCGCATACAGCCGCGAGGCAATGGTCTGCACCGGCGAATGGGTATGCAGCACGCAGCCAATCTCCGGGAACCGGCGATACAGCTGCGTATGCAGCAGCGTCTCGGCAGACGGACGCAGCGGCCGGCCCACGGCCTTGCCGTCGAAGTCCACCACCATGATGTCGTCCTCGATCAGCCGGCCCTTGTCCTTGCCGGACACCGTGATCGCCGCATGCTGGTCATCCAGGCGGTGCGAGAAATTGCTGCTGGTCGCCGGCGTCCACCCGGCCTGGGCCAGTTCGCGGATGTTGTCGATCAGCACCTGGGCCAGTTCGCTCAGACGAGCCGTGTCGTAAGGGGTGTCGTTCATGGCGGGCATTTTAACGGCGTCTGGCGTTAAAAGCAGGTTCCCGGGCCGGTCAGGACGTCACGACCAACGGTCGTGACCTACCGCTTTGGCCCTTGGCGCCGTCACCCGTAGCCTGTCGAAGGGTGGGGCGGGTTGGGTTTGCGGGGGTGTGAGCCGCATGGATGCGGCGACCAAGCCCCCATGGACGGGTTTACGGCGTCCCCCGCAAACCCAACCCGACCCGCCCTGAACGACGCTAACGGCAGAGCCGACGCTCTGGCTCTGGCCGTTGCATCGGACGTTCAGCCGCGCAGGCGGCTGTGCTTGAAGCTGTAGCCGAAGTAGATGGCGAACCCGATCACGGTCCAGATCCCCATCAGCATCCAGTTGTGCATCGTCATCGCCGACAGCAGGGCCAGGCAGCTCAGCACGCCCAGGCTGCAGATCAGCCAGGCCGCCGGAATGCGGAACGGGCGCGGCAGGTCCGGCTGCGTTCGGCGCAGGATCAGCACGCCCGCGCAGACCGCCGCGAACGCGATCAGCGTCCCCATCGAGGTCAGCTCGCCCAGCACGTCCAGCGGGAACAGCGCCGCCAGCAGCGCAATGCCGATGCCCGTGATCACCGTATTGATGTGCGGCGTGCGGTACTTCGGGTGGATCGTCGTGAACACCTTCGGCAACAGACCGTCGTTGGCCATGATCATGAAGATGCGCGGCTGCGCGATCACCATCACCAGCACCACCGACGACAGCCCGATCAACGCACCGATCTCCACCACCACCCGCAACCAGCCCAGCGTCGGGTGCGCCGCCACCGCCGTCACCACCGGCTCGTCCGTGCCCAGCAGCGTGTACGGCACCAGCCCCGTCATCACCGCCGCCATCGCGATGTACAGGATCGTGCAGATCACCAGCGACAGCAGCATGCCGATCGGCATGTCGCGCTGCGGCCGGTGCGATTCCTGCGCCGCCACCGACACCGCCTCGAAGCCGATGTAGGCGAAGAACACCATCGCCGCACCGCGCAGCACGCCCTCGAACCCGAACTTGCCCGGGCCCTCATTGGCCGGAATGAACGGCGTCCAGTTGGCCGGGTCCACGTACTTCCAGCCGACCACGATCACCAGAATGATCAGGCCCGTCTTCAGCACCACCATCGCCATGTTCATCGCCGACGACTTGCTGATGCCCAGATAGCACAGCCACGTCAGCAGCAGCACCAGGATCGCCGCCGGCAGGTTCGCGATCGCCCCCGTGGGGCGCAGCTGCCCATCCAGCGGCGCACTGACCAGCGCCGATGGCAGGTAGATGTCGAAATGACTCAGCAGGCTCAGGAAGTAACCGGTCCAGCTGACCGCCACCGCCGACGCCGACACCCCGTATTCCAGCACCAGCATCCAGCCGATGAACCACGCCGCCAGCTCGCCGAAGGTCGCATAGGTATAGGTATAGGCGCTGCCGGAGACCGGCACCATCGACGCGAATTCCGCATACGCCATCGCGCAGAACGCGCAGCAGATCGCCGCCAGCACGAAGCTCAGCATGATCGCCGGACCCGCGTGGTTGGCCGCCGCCTGCCCGGTGATGACGAAAATGCCGCCGCCGATCACCGCGCCGATGCCCAGCGCGGTCAGGCCCCAGGGACCCAGGGTGCGCTTCAGGCTCAGCCCGTTCGCATCTTCATGGGCGGCGTGCGGGTGCTTGGTGGCCCACAGTTGCTTCAGCATGGGATCACGACACCTTGTTGAGCTTGCTGTGGCGGATGCCGTAGCCGAAGTAGATCAGCAGGCCCAGCACCGTCCAGCCCACGAACAGGTGCCAATGCACCACGAACGCCTGCCAGAACAGGAACAGGCACGACAGCGCGCCCACCGGGCAGATCACCCACACCAGCGGCACCCGGAACGGCCGGGTCAGTTCCGGGCGCGTGTAGCGCAGCACCAGCACGCCGATGCAGACCGTGGCGAAGGCCAGCAGGGTGCCCATCGAGACCAGCTCGCCCAGCACGTTCAGCGGCATCAGGCCCGCCAGCCCAGCAGCCAGCACGCCCACCACGATCGTGGCCCAGTAAGGCGTACGGAAGCGCGGGTGGACCTTGCCGAACAGCTTCGGAATCAGGCCATCACGCGAGATCGTGTAGGCGATGCGGGTCTGGCCCATCATCATCACCAGCACCACCGAGGACAGGCCGGCGATGGCGCCGATCTCCACGGCGGTCTTCAGCCAGGACAGGCTGGCATACGGCTCCAGCGCGGTCGCCACCGGCTTGTCGGTGCCCAGCAGGTGGTACGGCATCATGCCGGTCAGCACCGCGCACACGATGATGTAGACGATGGTGCAGACCGCCAGCGAGCCAAGCAGGCCGATCGGCATGTTGCGCTGTGGGTCCTTGGTTTCACCGGCCGCGGTGGAAACCGCATCGAAGCCGATATAGGCGAAGAACACGATGGTGGCCGCACGGAACACGCCGCTCCAGCCGAACTCGCCCGGCACGCCGGTGTTTTCCGGAATGAACGGGGTCCAGTTGGCCATGTCGATGTGCTGCGCGCCGAAGCCGATGAACAGGCAGATCACCGTGACCTTGATCGCCACGATGATTGCGTTGACGAACGCCGACTGGGTCACGCCCACGTACAGCAGGCCCGACACCGCCGCCACGATCAGCACCGCCGGCAGGTTGAACAGCTTGCCGGAGGAGATGAACTCCTGCCCGGTCCAGCTGATCGGCGCCGCGCTGAGCGCGTCCGGGAACGGCATGTGCAGCGTGGTCGTGATGAAGCTGATGAGGTACGCCGACCAGCCCACCGCGACCGAGGCCGAAGCGAACAGGTATTCCAGCACCAGGCACCAGCCGATGAACCAGGCCATGCCTTCGCCCAGGGTGGCGTAGGAGTAGGAGTAAGCGCTGCCCGAGACCGGCATCATCGCCGCGAACTCGGCGTAGCACAGGCCCGCCAGGGCGCAGGCGAAGCCGGCGATCACGAACGACAGCATCACCGCCGGGCCGGCGTGGTTGGCGGCCGCCTGGCCGGTCAGCACGAAGATACCCGCACCGATCACGGCGCCAATACCCAGCATGATGAGATGTTTCGCCGTGAGGGTCCTTTTCAGCGAGGCTTCGCCGTCCAGGCTGCCTTCAATCGGTTCGCCGGCATCGACGTGCCCGGCCGGCTCGACCGGTTTGACCCTCAACAGAGACTTCAGCATGCAGTGCTTCCCAGGTGGACGTTGGTGCGGGGCGGGCCCCGCGAAATCGAAAGGCAAGTGCGCGATACGTTGCCGCGCCCTTGAGTAGTGACCGGCCGCCCCAAAGGAACGGCCCGCTGTACCTTAGCCAAAGCTGAAGCCTGCGCACAAGCGCAAATGCAGCATGCCGGGCGATAATCTGCCAAATCCGCCTGATTGCCCGGTTGCCATGTCGTCAAACCCTGAATCCGTTGTAGCACTTGACGCCGCCCTGCGCGGCCAACTGGCCGATTACGCCCGCCGGCACCCCGAACACGCCGCCTTGGCTGACGAATTCAGCACATTGCTGGACGACCCGGAAAACCCTTTCCTGCGTGACCGGCTGGCCGGCCATTTCACCGGCAGCGCCTGGCTGGTCAGCGCCGATGGGGCGCGGGTGCTGCTGACCCATCACCGGAAGTTGAACCGCTGGCTGCAGTTGGGCGGGCACGCTGACGGCGTCCGCGACTTGGCCAAGGTGGCGCTGACCGAGGCCGAGGAGGAATCCGGCCTGACCGGGCTGGTGCTGGAGGACGGGGCGGTGCTGTTCGATATCGATAAGCACTGGATTCCGGAACGGCATGACGTGCCCGGCCACTGGCACTACGACGCCCGCTACGTGGTGCGGGCGGTGGGGAGTGAGGTTTTCGCGATCAGCGAGGAGTCGCTGGCGCTGGCCTGGCGCGACGTCGTCGACGTGGCCGATGCCGCGATCGAGACGCCGGACGGGGACGATTCGTTGCCGCGAATGGCCAAGCGCTGGCTCGCACGGTGACCCGGTAGGGTCGCATCCCGATCGACCGCCGACCGTGTTCGAGCGTCCGGTTGTGGCATGACCGTTGGCGGAAAAAACGCGTTTCGTTCGGAGGTGATGCCTTCGTCGCGCCGATCACCGTTATCGGCGGTCGATAGGGATGCGACCCTACCAATGAGTCGCCGAACGTGATCGACCAGCACGCAATGCACCGGTAGAGTCGCATCCCAATCGACTGCCGACGGTGTTTCAGCGTTCGGTTGCGGCATGACCGTTGGCGAAGAAATGCGCGTGCAACCGCACCGATTGCGTCATGCAGTAGACACAGCCTACTGAAACTCCAATATCCTTCGGAACAAGCAATTTCCCATCGCGTTCCATATCGCGCATGGTTTGCTCAGGAGCCTGAAATCTCCGTGAAACAGACGCAACGTGGAAGTTCTTCGTCGGGAGGGTGGTGAAATACAACACCCTCGCGGAAATACACCATGCCGACGTTTTGCACGGTTTCAGCCTCCCGACTCCCTCGCCATTCCGGCGAGGGAGACTTCCTCGGAGGTGGCAAATGCGTCGTACGAATTCTGCTTTACCCTCAAACGAACAACCCAAAACCGGCATCGGCCTGCACGCGCCGGAACATCTGCGGATCGGCTCGTTCAAGCATCCCGGTGGTCATCGGCTGCCCGACGGCGGGCGCATTCCGTGCGTGGTGCTGCGCGGCATGTGGCTGGACCGCTTTGAACTGCCCGTAGGCGGGCGCGTGATGGTGCAGGTGGAACCGAAGCGGATCACGCTGACGCTGGATGAAACGCCCATCCCGGTGCCGTACCGCTACCAGGACCACGTGCCCAAGCGCGCGCGATAAGTCCCCGCCCTGGTAGGGTCGCATCCCGATCGACCACCGGCCGTGTTTCCACGTTCGGTAGGGCATGACCATTTGGCGAAGAAGCGCGTTTCGTCCAGAGGTCATGCCGCCATCGCGCCGATCACCGTTATCGGCAGTCGATTGGGATGCGACCCTACCGCGGAGCGAAACGTGCGCGTTGATGCGCACGTCCGCGGCCGGCAGTGCGATCAATACAGAACGCGCGTCCGCAGCGTGCCCGGAATCGCCGCCAGCTCTTCGCGCACGGCCGCGGCCTGTGCTTCGCTGGCGGTGATGTCGATCACCACGTAGCCGACCTTCGGGTCGGTGCGCAGGAACTGGCCATCGATGTTGACATTGTGGCGCGAGAAGATCTCGTTGACCTTCGACAGCACGCCCGGCACGTTCTGGTGGATGTGCAGCAGGCGCAGGCTGTCTTCATGCTCGGGCAGGGTCACTTCGGGGAAGTTGACCGCCGACAGGGTGCTGCCGTTGTCGCTGTAACGCACCAGTTTGGCCGCCACTTCCACGCCGATGTTGTCCTGTGCTTCCAGGGTGCTGCCGCCCACGTGCGGGGTGAGGATGACGTTGTCGTGCGCGGTCAGCGGCGACACGAAGGCATCGCCGTTGCCCTTGGGTTCCACCGGGAACACGTCCAGCGCCGCGCCACCGATGTGGCCCGAGCGCAACGCCGCATCCAGCGCATCGATGTCGACCACGGTGCCGCGTGCGGCATTGATCAGGTGCGCGCCCGGGCGCATGCGGGCCAGCTGCGGCGCGCCGATCAGCCACTGGGTGGCCGGCGTTTCGGGCACGTGCACGGTGACGATATCGGCGCGGGCGAGCAGGTCGTCCAGGTCGATGGCAGCGCGGGCGTTGCCCAGCGACAGCTTGGTTTCGATGTCGTGGAAGATCACCTGCATGCCCATGGCTTCGGCCATCACGCCGACCTGGGTGCCGATATGGCCATAGCCGATGATGCCCAGGGTCTTGCCGCGCACTTCATGGCTGCCGGCGGCCGATTTGGACCAGCCGCCACGATGGCATTCGGCATTCTTCTGCGGAATGCCACGGGTGAGCATGATGGCTTCGGCGATCACCAGTTCGGCCACGCTGCGGGTGTTGGAATAGGGCGCATTGAACACCGGAATGCCGGCCAGCTCGGCTGCCTCCAGGTCCACCTGGTTGGTGCCGATGCAGAAGCAGCCCACCGCCATCAGGCGCTTGGCATGGGCCAGCACGTCGGCGCTGAGCTGGGTGCGCGAGCGGATGCCGACGATGTGCGCTTCGGCGATGCGCGCCTTCAGTTCGTCTTCGGGCAGCGCCTTGCTGTGCAGTTCGATCTGCGAATAGCCGGCCACACTGAACACGTCGATGGCCGTCTGGCTCACCCCCTCCAGCAACAGCACGCGGATATCCTGCTTCGGGAATGAGGTCTTCTTCGGCGACATGGGCAAGCGGCAGCATGTTGGGCGGGAGCTGCCCACTATGCCAGATCGGGGCAGGGATGGTGCGGTGCGCCATGGGGCCGGTTTGACGGTTTCAGATGCGACCAATTGTTGGCGAGGTCGCACGACCAACAGTCGTGCGCTACCCTTTGGGATTGCCTTGGCCTCTCTGTTCATATGACTGATCCGCGCCTTGATTTGCTGTTGCAGGACTGCCCCGGGCTGCGGCTCACCACCGAGCCGGCCGAGCTGGAGCATTACGGGCGCGATTGGACCCGGCGCTGGACGCCGGCACCGCTGGCCATTGCGCTGCCGGGCAGCGTGGACGAGGTGCAGGCCATCCTGCGCTGGGCCAGTGCCCAGGGCGTGGCGGTGGTGCCTTCCGGGGGCCGTACCGGCCTGAGCGGCGGCGCGGTCGCGGCCAACGGCGAGCTGGTGCTCAGCCTGGAGCGGATGAACAAGCCGCTGGACTTCGATGCCGTGGACCGCACGCTGACCGTGCAGGCCGGCATGGCGCTGGAAGCCGTCCACAACGCAGCGCTCGAACACGGCCTGATCTATCCGGTCGACTTCGCCGCACGCGGCTCCTGCTCGATCGGCGGCAATATCGCCACCAATGCCGGTGGCATCCGGGTGATCCGCTACGGCAACACCCGCGAGTGGATTGCCGGCCTGAAGGTGGTCACCGCCAACGGGGAGCTGCTCGAGCTGAACAAGGGCCTGATCAAGAATTCCAGCGGCTACGATTTCCGCCAGCTGCTGATCGCCTCCGAGGGCACGCTGGGCGTGATCGTGGAAGCTACGCTCAAGCTGACCGATCCGCCGCCGGCCAGCAATGTGATGCTGCTGGCGCTGCCGTCGTTCGAGGTGCTGATGCAGGTGTTTGCCGCGTTCCGTGAACGCATGCAGCTGCAGGCCTTCGAGTTCTTCACCGACCGGGCGCTGGAACACGTGCTGGCGCATGGCGCGCAGGCGCCGTTCGCCGAGGTGCATCCGTTCTACGTGGTGACCGAGTTCGCCGCTGGCGATGAGGTGCAGGAGGCTGCGGCGATGGCCGCGTTCGAGGCCTGCATGGAGCAGGGCTGGGTCAGCGACGGCGTGGTCAGCCAGAGCGATGCGCAGGCCGCCCAGCTGTGGCGCCTGCGCGAAGGGATCACCGAGGCGGTGGCGCGCTACAAGCCGTACAAGAACGATGTGTCGGTGCGGATTTCGGCCATGCCGGCGTTCATGGCGCGCACCCAGGCGCTGATCGGGCAGGCGTACCCGCACTTCGACGTGGTCTGGTTCGGCCATATCGGCGACGGCAACCTGCACATCAACGTGCTCAAGCCCGATGCCACCGACGACGCGGAGTTCCTGCAGCAGTGCGAGCACGTGACCAAGCTGCTGGCGCAGGTGCTGAAGGACTTCGATGGCAGCATTTCGGCCGAACATGGCATCGGCCTGGTCAAGAAGGGCTACCTGGACAGCACCCGCGGCGAGGCGGAAATCGCGCTGATGAAGGCGGTCAAACGTGCGTTTGATCCCCAAGGGTTGCTGAATCCGGGCAAGGTATTCGACCTGTAGCAGGCGACAGAATTTCACGCAGCCGATACGCTTTGCCTCTTCCTGTCCTCAACGAACCCAAGATGAAGCGATCGATCCTGCTGTTTGCCGTGCTCGCCCTGCCGCTTTCGGCATTCGCCTCCAGCTTCGCCGGCTCCTCGGCGGGTTCGGCGTCCGGTGCCTCCTCGGCCGGTTCGTCCAGCTCGGACGATGACAAGGTGGTGGTGGACGCCCGCGAAGACGCAGCGGCGTTCGTGGCCACCGACGGCGCCATCCGTGGCGCCCGCCTGGAAGCGGCGCTCGTGCACCTGCGCGAAACCGGTGCCGCCCAGCGCGACGCCAGCGACATGCAGCTGGCCCAGGCCCTGCTGGCCCGCTGATGCAACTGCGCCGCAGGGCCCTGCGCCGGTGCGCGGCGGTCCTGGCGGCGTTGCTGGTCGCCCCGGCCGCCCATGCCGCCCTGCAGCTTCAGCTGCAGGCGGACGGACTCGATCCTGGTCAGCGGGCGAACGCCGAGCAGGTGCTGCAGCAGGCGCCTGCGTTGCTGCCTGCGTCATGGCAGGCGCGCTTCGTCGCCCCGGTGACCCTGTCCTGGTCGGACCAGCTTCCCGACACGGTGCATGGCCGCACCCGCAGGAATGCGATCACCCTGCGGCGCAGCCTGCTGGACGAGGTACAACCCGGCCAACCACTGCCACGCGCGGTGCAGGCGGCGCTGATCCATGAATTGACCCACGTGCTGGACCGCGCCGTTGATGGCCGCTGGTCGTACAGCGCCCGCTGGCGTGACCTGGCCGGCTGGCAGCAGCACCCGTGGCGTTGGGGGCGTGGTGACAACGCGTTCACCGAACGCAGCCCCGACCCGTACGAGCGCCACAGCCCGGCCGAATACCTGGCGGTGAATGCCGAGCATTACCTGCTCGACACCGGGTTCGCGTGCCGTCGGCCGGCGCTGGCGGCGTGGTTTGCAGATCACCTTGGCCCCGGGCCGCAGGCCGCGTGCGACCCGCGCGTGGCGCTGGTGCAGGCCGGTGATGTCACCGGCGAAGCCTCGTTGCTGGAGCTGGATCCGCAGCGGGTATATGCGGTGGACTACCTGCTGGCCGAGGGCAACGACCAGCTGATGAGCCGCTGGGGCCACAGCATGCTGCGGCTGGTGATCTGCGCGCCGGGGCGTCCGCGCGGCCCGGCGTGCCGGCTGGATCTGGCCCATCACCGGGTACTGTCGTTCCGCGCGTTCGTCGGCGATGTGCAGATTTCCAGCTGGCGCGGGCTGACCGGCGCGTATCCGTCGCGGCTGTTCGTGCTGCCGCTCAACCAGGTGATCAACGAGTACACCCAGCTGGAGCTGCGCGGGCTGAAGTCGGTGCCGCTGGCGCTTGATGAAAGCGACATCGCGGGTCTGCTGGAACGCGTAGGGCAGGTGCACTGGAGCTATGACGGGCGGTATCGTTTTGTCAGCAACAACTGCGCGGTGGAAACCGGCAAGCTGCTGCAGGAAGGCGTGCCACGCTGGGCCGATCCCGGCCTGAACCGGCTCAGCCCCGGTGGCCTGCTGCGTCGGCTGGAGCGGCAGGGTCGTGCGGATGGCGCGGTGTTGGAGGACAGGCGCGAAGCGATGCGCATGGGCTACTACTTCCCGTCGGCGCAGGCGCATTACCAGCAGTTGTTTGATGTGGCGCGTTCGGAACTGGCATTGCCGACGGCGAAAGTGACCGCGTGGTTGGCATTGCCGGCGGCGCAGCGTGCGCACTGGGCGGACCGCGGCGGATTGCGTGCCACTTCGGCATTGTTGTTGCTGGAGCAGGCGGCGCGGTACCGCGAAGAACTGCGTGCGCGCGATGGGTTGAAGCGGGCGCTGGGCGGTTCGGATGCGGGCGATGATGCAGCGCATGCGGCGTTGCTCGCGCTGCTGGACGATGCCGGGCAGCTGGTGAATCCGGCCGGGTTGGTGGGCGGTGACGGCTATGGCTTGCCGAGCACGGAGGAGCGCATCATTGCGGCCGAGGCTGCAAAACAGATCAGCGCACGCGGCGTTCCGGCATGGACGGCGTTGCAGGCGCAGATGCGCGCGCGATTGCCTGCGGCGCAGCAGCAGGAACTGGCCACGATCGACGACACGCTGGCCCGGCTGGGAAGCCGTATGCGCCAGCTGGCACGCGAAGGGGTGTAGGGACACGCCGCGCGTGTCTGCGCGGTGCCCGGCGAAGAGCAGACACGCATGGCGTGTCCCTACGCGGCGTTTCACCTTCGCTCACACGTGCAGGGCTACGATCCCCGGTTGAACCAGAACATCGGCAAGGAGTCGAACATGCGCGCATCTCCCCTTATTCTCAGCCTGGCCATCGCCACCGGCATGGCCGCGTGCCAGCCCGCGCAGCAGGCCGACAGCGCGGCACCCGATCCCGTTGCGGCCGGGAATGAAACCCCGCCGCCGGCGGCCGCGCCGACGTCCGACGAACGCGTCTATGCCTTCCAGTGCGGCGATCTGCCGGTGCAGGCCACCTATCGCGGCCAGGATTCGGCCACGGTGGTCGTCGGCGGGCGTACGTTCGTGATGGCCTCGGACACTGCCGCCTCCGGCGCGAAGTTCAGCGACGGGCAGGGCAACGCGTTCTGGACCAAGGGCACCACCGAAGGCACGCTGACCCTCAAGGGCGAGCCGGACCGCAGCTGCACCGGATCGGGCAAGGAAGGCGAGATCGCTGCCGCCGCCGCGAGCGCAGCAGCGCCGCCCGGGTTCCGTGCCACCGGCAACGAGCCGGGCTGGCTGGCCCAGGTGAGCGCAGGCGAAAAACCGGTGCTGCGCGTGGAGACCGGTTACGGCGAGCAGAAGTTTGAAGTGGTCGCGCCGACCCAGGGCAAGGATGGCTGGTCGGGCAAGGCCGCCGATGGCACCGACATCAAGGTCAGCTTCCAGCGCACGGTCTGCCATGACGACATGAGCGGGCAGGCATTCGGCGCTACCGTGATGCTCACGGTGGGCGCACGCCAGTACCACGGCTGTGGCGATTTCGCAGGGGCGCCGGCCTTGGCCGAGCGCCCCTGATTCAGCGCGCTACCTTAGTCCGCGCGGCCGGCGAATTCACCGGTCGCGGTATTGACCAGCACGCGCTCGCCGTTGGAGATGTACTCCGGCACCATGATTTCAATGCCGGTGTTGAGCTTGGCCGGCTTCGGGCGCTTGGTGGCGGTGCCGCCCTTCAGTTCCGGCGGGGTCTCGACCACTTCCAGTACCACGCTGCTCGGCAGCTGCACGGCCACCGGCTGGTCATCGATGACCTGCACGTAGATGCCGGTCAGGCCATCGGTGATGTACCCGGCGTCATCGCCGATGACATCGGCATCGAGGGTGTAGGGGGTGTAATCCTCATCGTCCATGAACACGAACGCATCGCCGTCCTTGTACGAATAGGTGGACTGGCGGCGCAGCAGTTCGACTTCCGGCAGGTTGTCGTCGGCATCGAAGCTGGCGTCCAGCTTGTTGCCACCCGGCACGCTGTACATGATGAAACGGAAGCGGACGTTGCCGCCGCGACCCTGCGGGGAGCTGCGCTCGATGTCGCGGATCTGGTACACGCCGTTGTTGTATTCGACGACGTTGCCTTTCTTGATGTCGTTGGCTTTCATGTAATGAAGGTCGGTTCGTGGGAGGTAGTGGTGCTTGCTTACTTGGGTGCCAGGCGCACCGCACCGTCGAGGCGGATGGTCTCGCCATTGAGGTAGGTGTTGGTCAGGATGTGGCCGACCAGGCCGGCGAAATCTTCCGGCTTGCCCAGGCGAGGCGGGAACGGGATGGAGGCGGAAAGCGATTCCTGCACGGCCGGCGGCATGCCATCGACCATCGGGGTCCAGAAAATGCCCGGGGCGATGGTCATCACGCGGATGCCGAAGCGCGACAACTCGCGCGCCATCGGCAGGGTCATGCCGACCACGCCACCCTTCGAGGCGGCATAGGCGGCCTGGCCGATCTGGCCTTCGTAGGCGGCCACGCTGGCGGTGTTGATGATCACGCCGCGCTCGCCATCGTCGCCGGCGGCGTTGTGCTGCATGCGGTTGGCCGCGGCCTTGGCCACGTTGAAGCTGCCCACCAGGTTGACCATGACGGTGTTCTGGAAGGTGGCCAGCGGCATCGGCGCTTCCTTGCCGAGCACGCGGCCCGCGCCGAGGATGCCGGCGCAGCTGACCACGGCGTTCAGGCCGCCCAGGAAGTCGTGCGCGGCGTCGATCTGCGCGGCCACGGCGGCTTCGTCGCTGACATTGGTGCTGAAGTAGCGGGCGTTGGCAGCGCCCAGCTCGGCCACGGCGGCGGCGCCCTTGTCGTCATTGAGGTCGAACAGGGCCACCTTGGCGCCCTGGGCGACGAGGTGCTGGGCCACCGAAAGGCCGAGGCCGGAAACACCGCCGGTGACGACGGCGCGGACGGAAGACAGCTGCATTGCACGATCCCGCAGGTTCAAGAGCCGCCGATTCTAGCGGATGCCGGCCCGTTCGCCGTTGTGCAGCGCAGACGGGCGCTCAGCGGCGCGGCGGCAGGCGGCGGGCGAACTCGTCCGGGGACAGTCCGGGCGCGAACAGGAAGCCCTGGCCGACGGTGACCCCCATGCCGTGCAGGAAGCGGCGCTGCTCCTCCGATTCGATGCCTTCGGCGACCAGCCCCAGTCCCAGGCTGCGGGCGATGCCGCAAACGGCCTCGCAGACCGCCACGTCCGAGCGGTTGCCGGGCACGCCCTCGACGAACATCTGGCTGAGCTTGAGCCCGTGGATGGGCAACCGCCGCAGGTAATTGAGCGCGCTGTAGCCTTCGCCGAAATCGTCGATGGTCAGCAGCACCCCCATCTCGCGCAGCCGCGCAAAGGTCTGCAGGGTATCGGGCGCGTCCTCGATCAATACCCGCTCGGTGAATTCCAGCTCCAGCGCGCTGCCGGGCAGGCCGTACTGGTCCAGCGCCTGGCGCACGTTGCGGGCCAGGTCTTCGCCGACGAACTGGCGGTAGGACACGTTCACCGCCACCCGCACGATGCCCAGGCCATCGTCCTGCCACTGGCGTACCTGGCGGCAGGCCTCGTTGAGCACCCACAGCCCGATCCGCACGATGTCACCGGTGCTTTCGGCGTGGCCGATGAAGATGTCCGGGCGCAGTTCCCCCAGCTGCGAGTTGCGCCAGCGGATCAGTGCTTCGGCGGCCACCAGCTGGCCGGTATGCAGGTTCACCTGCGGCTGGTAGACCAGGTGGAACTCGTCGTCGTCCAGCGCGCGGTGCAGGCGGCTTTCGATCTGCAGCCGGTCGTGCTGGCGCTGCGCCAGCTCCGGGGAAAACACCTGCCAGCCGTTGCGGGTGCGCCGCTTGCAGTCATACATGGCGATGTCCGCGTTCTGGATCAGCTGCTGCGGGCGCAGCCCGTCCTGCGGCGCGCGGGCGATGCCGATGCTGGTGGTGACCGAGAACTCGTCGCTGCCGAACCGGAACGGGGTGGAGAAGGCGCGGGTGATCGCCTCGGCCAGGCGCTCGGGCTGGTCGGGCTGGTCGCGGGTATCGCACACCACCAGGAATTCGTCGCCGCCAAACCGTGCCACCAGCCCCTCGGTGCCGATCGCGGTGGAAATGCGCCGGCTGGCATCGATCAGCAGTTCATCACCGGCGTTGTGGCCGAGCAGGTCGTTGACGGTCTTGAAGCGGTCCAGGTCGATGTACAGCACGCCCACCTTGCAGTGGGTGGGGCTGCCCATGCGGGTGGCCAGGTCGGTGAGCACCGCATCGCGGTTCATGATGCCGGTGAGCGGGTCGGTCCGGGCCTGGATGCGCAGGGTTTCCTCGGCATGCTTGCGCGAGGTGATGTCCTGCACGGTGCCGGCGATGCGCGCGGCGTTGACGTCGCCGGCCTCGGCCTCGCCGATCATGCGCACCCAGAACGAATGCCCGTCGCTGCGCTGCCCCTGCAGCTCCAGCTCGAACGGCACCTGCCGGTCGATCACGTCCAGCAGCGCCTGCTGCAGCTGCGCGCGGTCGTCCAGGCGCAGGCAGTCCATCAGGTGCGCCATGTCCTGCAGCGGCAGCTCCTGGCCAAGAATGCGCGCGGCTTCATCGGTGAGGTACAGGCGCTGCAGGCCGCGGTCCCATTCCCAGCCGCCAATGTGCGCCAGCGACTGCGCGCGGTCGAACAGGGTGTTGTTGCGCTTGAGTTCGGTGATGTCGCTGAACAGCGCGAACACGTGGTCGGGAATGTCGCGGCCGTTGCCGTACACCGGCACATTGGTGGTGGAAATCCAGATCATGCGGCCGCGCGGCCGGTGGTAGAGGCCCACGATGGTGCTGCGGATGATGCGCCCGCGATTCAGGGATTCGCTGGCCGGCCACTGCTCGCGGGTGAGCGGGTGGCCGTGTTCGTCCACGCTGATCCAGTCGTCCGGGGCCAGCATCGCCTGCAGGCTGCCGCCGTTGCCCTGCGTGCCGAGGATGCGGTGCGCGGCCGGGTTGGCTGAAACCACGTGCAGGTTACGGTCGAACAGGATCACCCCCTTGTCGATGGATTCCATCAGCAGCCGGTAGCGCGATTCGGCCTGCCAGCGGCTGCTCAGGTCGCGCGCCACCGCCACGATGCAGTGCTCGCCCTGGTGCTCGAAGCCGGCAGAGTGCACTTCGACCGGGAAGCGGCTGCCGTCGCCGCGCATGTTGGTGACTTCGATGACGTAGGTTTCGCCCCGGCGCAACGCTTCCCAGACCGGATCAAGGTGATCGCTGGGCAGGTCCGGATTCAGCAGTTCGATCGGCTGGCCGATGATGTCTTCGCGGGTCCGGCCATAGGCGCGGATGCCGGCCTTGTTGAGATCCAGCACCACGCCGGATTCGCTGAGGATGCTGACCGGATCAGGTACCGCATCAAACAGTGCCGCGTAGCGGCGCAGCGCCAGCTGGCGTTCGTCCATCGCTTCCTGCAGCGCCTGCTGCACATCGCGCAGCAGGGCATGCAGATCGTCGCCGGGCGGGCGCGCCAGCGCCTCTTCCAGGGCCGCCAGCGCGTCGACGTGCCCGGTGAGGTGATCACCGACCGCTGCATCCGTGCGCGGGCGGCGTCGGCTCATGTCGCGGCCAGGGCCCTGCCGGCCTTGCTGCCGGTTTCGCGGCCGAGCCGCGCGGCCAGCCAGCGGCCGGTGGCGGCCAGCGCCGGCAGATCGATGCCGGTGCGCATGCCGATGCCATGCAGCAGGTACACGACGTCTTCGCTGGCCACGTTGCCGCTGGCACCCTTGGCATAGGGGCAGCCGCCGGCACCGGACACGGCCGAATCGACCACGCGCACGCCTTCCTCCAGGCATGCATCAATGTTGGCCAGCGCCTGGCCGTAGGTATCGTGGAAATGCACGGCCAGGGCTGGCATCGGCACTTCGCTGGCCACCGCGCGCAGCATGGCGCGGGCCTTGCGCGGCGTGCCGACGCCGATGGTGTCGCCCAGCGAGATTTCGTAACAGCCCATCTCGTGCAGCGCGCGTGCGACGCGCACCACTTCGCTGACGGCGACCTCGCCCTGGTAAGGGCAGCCGAGCACGGTGGACACGTAGCCGCGCACTTTCACCCCGTCGACGCGGGCGCGTTCGAGGATCGGTGCGAAGCGCGCCAGCGATTCGTCGATGCCGGCATTGGTGTTGGTACGGTTGAACGTTTCAGAGGCGGCGGTGAACACCGCCACTTCCTCCACGCCCACCGCGCGGGCCCGGTCGTAGCCCTGCTCGTTGGGCACCAGCACCGGGTAAGCAATACCCGGGCGGCGTTCGATGCCGGCATAGACCTCGGCCGCATCGGCCAGCTGCGGTACCCAGCGCGGGCTGACGAAACTGGTGGCTTCGATGGTGCGCAGGCCGGTCAGCGAGAGCTGGCGGATCAGCTCGATCTTGTCGGCGGTGGCCACCGGCTGGGCTTCGTTCTGCAGTCCGTCGCGCGGACCGACTTCGACGATGCGTACGAGATCATCCATGCCGATGCTCCCCATGGGAGGGAAGACGCACAGCCTGCAGTGGACGGGTGGGGGATGGAGTCACGAACGTTCCTGGCGAAGTGGAGCGACCCAGGTTTCCCTGTGGGCCATGAAAGGGGGATACGCGGGATGGGCGGCAAAGCGGCCAGCCCGCGGGTGCGTGGGCCGGGGGCTCTTCAGTCCTGGGTAACCCAATGCGGCGAGCGCTTGTCCAGGAAAGCGCCGAGGCCCTCCTGGCCTTCCTCGGACACCCGCAGGCGGGCGATCAGGGCGGCATTGTCCCGGTCGGTTGCGTCGCGGTCGCGCCCCAGGGTGACCCGGCGCACCAGTTCCTTGGCCGACGAAGATGCGATCGGGCCGGCCTTGTCGAGCAGGCCCAGCTGGCGCTGGACCGCTTCGTCGATCCGTTCAGGTTCGATCAGCTGGTGGACCAGGCCGATGCGCAGGGCGGTGTCGGCGTCGAAATGCTCGCCGGTGGCGAACCAGCGCCGCGCCTGGCGCGGGCCGATCGCATCGATCACATAAGGGGAGATCACCGCCGGCAGCAGGCCCAGCCGGCTTTCGGTCAGGCCGAAGCGGGCGGTGGTGCTGGCAATGGCGATATCGCAGCAGGCCACCAGGCCGACCCCTCCGCCGAACGCCGCCCCGTGCACGCGGGCGATGGTCGGCTTGGGCAGCTCATCCAGGGTGCGCATCAGCCGGGCCAGCGCCAGCGAATCCTGGCGGTTGTCCTCCTCGCTGGCCGCAGCCATGCCGCGCATCCACTGCATGTCCGCGCCGGCCGAGAAAGAAGCCCCGGTGGCGGCCAGCACCACCGCGCGGACCTGCGCATCGCGGCCGGCCGCGTCCAGCGCGGCGGTGAGCTGCGCGATCAGCCCGGCGTCGAAGGCGTTGTGCAGGGTAGGGCGGTTCAGCCACAGGGTCAGCACGGCCGCGCTGCGTTCAATTCGTAAAGCGTCACTCATCGGGGGCCTGCGCCTGCTCCATACATGTATGGATCATAGCGGCCCATGCGGCCCGGGCCATGACGCGGCGCGGCGATGCTAGAATTGATAACCATTCTTATCGACCGAAGGCGACCTGTGACGTTGTCCGATCTGCCGCTGCACGGCTCCGCTCTGGTGGAATCGGTGCGCGACCTCCATGCAAACGACGCCATCGCCCGCCGGCTCAGGGAACTGGGCTTCGTCAAGGGTGAAGATGTGCGTCTGGTAGCCCGTGGTCCCATCGGCGGCGAACCGCTGCTGGTGCAGGTCGGGTTCACCCGTTTCGCCCTGCGGATTTCCGAAGCCAGGCGCATCGACATCACCGCCGTTGCAGATGGAGCGGCCGCATGAGCGCCGCCACCCTGCGCATTGCCCTGGTCGGCAACCCCAACAGCGGCAAGACCGCGCTGTTCAACCAGCTCACCGGCAGCCGCCAGAAGGTCGCCAACTACACCGGCGTGACCGTGGAGCGCAAGGAAGGCCGCCTGCGCGCGCCATCTGGCCGTGAATTCGCCGTGCTCGACCTGCCGGGCGCCTACAGCCTGCAGCCGGCCAGCCTGGACGAAGCAATCACCCGCGACCTGTGCCGGGGTTTCTACCCGGGCGAGGCCGCCCCCGACGTGCTGCTGTGCGTGATCGACGCCACCAACCTGCGCCTGCACCTGCGCTTCGCGCTGGAACTGCGCGAGCTGGGCAAGCCGATGATCGTGGCGCTGAACATGGTGGATGCGGCCGAGCGCCGTGGCATCAAGATCGACGTGCCGGCGCTGGAGCAGGCCCTGGGCGTGCCCGTGGTGGAAACCGTGGCCGTGCGCCGCAACGGCGCCCAGGCGCTGGTCGAACGCCTGGATGCGATGGTGCCGCACCTGGATGCCCCGCTGGTGGCGGCGGTGGCCGGGGAAACGGACTACCACGCCCAGGTGCGCGGCATCCTCGCCGCCGCGGTCAGCATGCCCACCCGCACTGCGAAGATCGACGACGCACTGGACCGCTGGCTGCTGCACCCGGTGTTCGGGTTGATGACCCTGATCGTGGTGATGTTCCTGATCTTCCAGGCGGTTTTCGCCTGGGCCACGCCGATGATGGACGGCATCGAGGCCGGCTTCGGCTGGCTGGGCGAGGTGGTGGGCGCCAACCTTCCGCCCGGCCCGCTGACCAGCCTGCTCACCGACGGCATCATCGCCGGCGTGGGCGGGGTGGTGGTGTTCCTGCCGCAGATCCTGATCCTGTTCGCCTTCATCCTGGCCCTGGAAGAGTCGGGCTACCTCCCGCGTGCCGCGTTCCTGCTCGACCGCATGATGGCCTCGGCCGGCCTGTCGGGCCGTTCGTTCATCCCGCTGCTGTCCAGCTTCGCCTGCGCGGTGCCCGGCATCATGGCCACCCGCAGCATCCAGGACCCGCGTGACCGCCTCGCCACCATCCTGGTCGCCCCGCTGATGACCTGCTCGGCACGCCTGCCGGTGTACGCCCTGCTGATCGGCGCGTTCATCCCGCAGAAGACCCTGTGGGGCTTCGTCAGCCAGCAGGGCCTGATCCTGTTCGCCCTGTATGCGGCCGGCATCTTCAGCGCACTGGCGATGTCGTGGGTGATGAAGAAGTGGCGCCGCGACAAGAGCGAACACCCGCTGATGCTCGAACTGCCGTCCTACCGCATTCCGCACCCGCGCGACCTGGCCGTGGGCCTGTACGAGCGCGGCATGATCTTCCTCAAGCGCGTGGGCGGCATCATCCTCTCGCTGACCATCCTGCTGTGGGTGCTGCTGTCGTTCCCGGGTGCCCCCGAAAACGCCACCATGCCGGCCATCGACTACAGCTTCGCCGGCCAGATCGGCCACGCCATGGCCGTGTTCTTTGCCCCGCTGGGCTTCAACTGGCAGATCTGCATCGCACTGATCCCCGGCATGGGCGCCCGCGAAGTGGCTGTGTCCTCGCTCGCCACCATCTACGCCCTGTCCGCCGCCGACGATGACGCCACCATCCAGGCCCTGACCCCGGTGGTCGCCAACGGCTGGTCGCTGGCCACCGGCCTGTCCCTGCTGGTGTGGTTCATCTACGCCCCGATGTGCATCTCCACCCTGGCCACCATCAAGCGCGAAACCAACTCCTGGAAGCAGGTCGGCTTTGCCACCTTCTACCTGTTCGCGGCCGCCTACGTCGCCGCGCTGGTCACCTACCAGGTGACCGTGGCCCTGGGCGGCGGCTGATGAGCACCGGCCTGCTCCTGCAGTACATCGTGGTCGCGCTGATCGTCCTGATCAGCGCCTGGGTAGTGCTGAAAAAGCAATTCCCCGGCACCGTGCGCAAAGCGCGTGGCGCGATAGCGCTTGGGCTGATCAAGCCGGAGCGCGCCAGCTGGCTGCAAGCACTAGGGCGCCGCATCGCACCGCCGGCCACCGGCGGTGGCGGCGCCTGTGGTGGTTGCGACAGCTGCGGCCCAACTCAGCCCAAGCAACATTGATCGAGTAAAGCTCCAAGCTCTTGTTCTCCGTCACCGACAACCTGTAGAGGGCGGGGCCGGGGCAGGTTTGCGGGGGTGTGAGCGGCATGGATGCCGCGACCAAGCCCCCATGGACGGGTTCACGGCGTCCCCCGCGGGCCTGCCCCGGACCCGCCCAGCCAGACGGCAACGCAGAGCCGACGCGGTTGACCTTGATGTTGACGTTGACGATTGCCCAATCCAAGCCCATTCGCTAGCCTGCGGGCATGACTACTCCCCCCATCCGTTTGCTCATCCACGGCGCCTCCGGCCGCATGGGCCAGGCCCTGCTGCGCCTGGCCGCCGAACGCGACGACCTGCAGGTCGTTGCCGCCGTCACCCGCCGCTCGCCCGCCCAGCGCGTGGTCGACGGCGTCCCGCATTTCGCCGCCAGCGAACTCCACGGCGCGCCCCAGTTCGACGTCGCCATTGACTTCAGCCTGCCCGAAGGCTTCGATCCCGTGCTGGCCCTGTGTGTCGAGCGCGGCGCAGGCCTCGTCTCCGGCACCACCGGCATCAGCGAAACCCAGCGCCAGGCCCTGATCCAGGCCGCCACCCGGATCCCGCTCGTGTGGGCCTCCAACTTCAGCCTCGGCGTGGCCGTGCTCGATGAACTGGTCGAACGTGCCGCCGCCGCCTTGGCCGGCTGGGACTGCGACATCGTCGAATCCCACCACGTCCACAAACAGGACGCCCCCTCCGGCACCGCACTCACCCTCGGCGCCGCCGCCCAGAAGGGCGGCGCCCAGCCGCACTACGCCAGCCTGCGCGCCGGCGACATCGTCGGCGAACACCTCGTCCAGTTCACCGGCCTCGGCGAGCGCATCGAACTGACCCACCGCGCCACCAACCGCGACATCTTCGCCCGTGGTGCCCTGTTCGCCGCCGTGCAGCTGAACGGGCGCGCCCCCGCCAGCTACCGCGTGCGCGACCTGCTCGCCGCCAGCGCAACCTGAACGCGTACACCGGCCACGCCTGAACCCCAGGGTGGCCGGACGCTCCCGTACGCTGCCCATTGCAAGCAAACGCTGGCGTTGGAGGGGGGTTGCCTTTACAATTCCCGCTCGCCGAATCACGACAGCCGGACCGGTCCCGCACCGCAGTCCGCGCTTTTTTGCAACCGCTTTTCCGTGAAGCGTGGCGTGACTTCGGTGACCCCTCGGTAGCCAAAGTGAGATTCCCGTGACCCAAGCCGCAATCCTCGTCCTCGAAGACGGCACCGTATTCGAGGGCGAATCCGTAGGCGCGCCCGGCCTGTCCGTCGGTGAGGTGGTGTTCAACACCGCCATGACCGGTTACCAGGAAGTGCTGACTGATCCCTCCTACGCCCGGCAGATGGTCACGCTGACCTACCCGCATATCGGCAATACCGGCCTTACCGACCAGGACGACGAAGCCCGCAAAGTGTGGTCGGCGGGCCTGATCGTGCGCGACGTGCCGCGCCGTCCCAGCAACTGGCGCAGCCAGGTCTCGCTGCAGGACTGGCTGCTGCAGCGTGGCGTGGTCGCCATTTCCGGCATCGACACCCGCAAGCTCACCCGCATCCTGCGCGAGCGCGGCGCGCAGAACGGCGCTCTGATGGCCGGTGACGACATCAACGTCGACATCGCCCTGGAAGCCGCACGCAAGTTCCCCGGCCTGAAGGGCATGGACCTGGCCAAGGTGACCAGCACCGACAAGGCCTACAGCTGGAACGAGGGCCAGCTCGACCTGGATTCCAACACGTTCGTCAGCGCCGCCCCGCAGTACAAGGTGGTGGCCTATGACTTCGGCGCCAAGCTCAACATCCTGCGCATGCTTGCCGAGCGTGGCTGCGACATCACCGTGGTACCGGCCCAGACCCCGGCTGCCGAAGTGCTGGCGATGAACCCCGATGGCGTGTTCCTGTCCAACGGCCCGGGCGACCCGGAACCGTGCGACTACGCCATTGAAGCGATCAAGGTGTTCCTGGACAGGAAGGTGCCGGTGTTCGGCATCTGCCTGGGCCACCAGCTGCTGGCGCTGGCCTCCGGCGCCAAGACGGTCAAGATGGGCCACGGCCACCACGGTGCCAACCACCCGGTGCAGGACCTGGACGACGGCCGCGTGATGATCACCTCGCAGAACCACGGCTTCGCGGTGGATGAAGCCACGCTGCCGGCCACCCTGCGCGTGACCCACCGCTCGCTGTTCGACGGCACCAACCAGGGCATCGCCCGCACCGACGTGCCGGCGTTCTCCTTCCAGGGCCACCCCGAAGCCTCGCCGGGCCCACACGACGTCAGCCCGCTGTTCGACCGCTTCATCACCCTGATGGCGCAGGCCAAGGCCTGATTCGAGACGCCGCTGCCTTCGGCGCGGCGCTGCGACCCCTGACACGCTGTACTGACTTAGAGAAGACAATGCCCAAGCGCACTGACCTAAAGACCATCCTCATCATCGGTGCCGGCCCGATCGTCATCGGCCAGGCCTGCGAGTTCGATTACTCCGGCGCCCAGGCCTGCAAGGCCCTGCGTGACGAGGGGTACCGCGTGGTGCTGGTCAACAGCAATCCGGCCACCATCATGACCGACCCGGAGATGGCCGACGCCGTCTACATCGAGCCGATCAACTGGCAGACGGTCGAAAAGATCATCGCCAAGGAAAAGCCCGACGCACTGCTGCCGACCATGGGTGGCCAGACCGCGCTGAACTGCGCGCTGGACCTCGCCGACAACGGCGTGCTGGAGAAGTACAACGTCGAACTGATCGGCGCCAAGCGCGAAGCGATCCGCATGGCCGAAGACCGCGAGCTGTTCCGCGTGGCCATGGGCGAGATCGGCCTGGAGTGCCCGAGTGCGGCCGTGGCCCACACGCTGGAAGAAGCCATCGAGATCCAGACCCGCGTCGGCTACCCGACCATCATCCGCCCCAGCTTCACCCTGGGCGGCAGCGGTGGCGGCATCGCCTACAACCGCGAAGAGCTGGTCGATATCGTGACCCGCGGCCTGGAACTGTCGCCGACCACCGAAGTGCTGGTGGAAGAATCGGTGCTGGGCTGGAAGGAATTCGAGATGGAGGTGGTGCGCGACACCGCCGACAACTGCATCATCGTCTGCTCCATCGAAAACCTGGACCCGATGGGCGTGCACACCGGTGACTCGATCACGGTCGCCCCGGCCCAGACCCTGACCGACAAGGAGTACCAGCGCCTGCGCGATGCCTCCATCGCCGTGCTGCGCAAGATCGGCGTGGATACCGGCGGTTCGAACGTGCAGTTCGGCATCAGCCCGACCACCGGCCGCGTCGTTGTCATCGAAATGAACCCGCGCGTGTCGCGTTCGTCGGCGCTGGCCTCCAAGGCCACCGGCTTCCCGATCGCCAAGGTCGCCGCGAAGCTGGCGGTCGGTTACACCCTGGACGAACTGAAGAACGAAATCACCGGCGGCCTGACCCCGGCCTCGTTCGAACCGTCGATCGATTACGTCGTCACCAAGATCCCGCGCTTCGCCTTCGAGAAGTTCCCGGCTGCCGATGCCCGCCTGACCACCCAGATGAAGTCGGTGGGCGAGGTGATGGCGATGGGCCGCACCTTCCAGGAATCGCTGCAGAAGGCCCTGCGTGGCCTGGAAACCGGCAAGATCGGCCTCGACCCGACCGGCCTGGACCTGGCCAACGAAGACGACATCACCACCCTCAAGCGCGAACTCAAGGCCCCGGGCCCGGAGCGCCTGTTCTTCGTGGGTGATGCATTCCGCGCCGGCTTCAGCGTGGAAGACGTGTTCGCGCTGTCGCACATCGACCCGTGGTTCCTGGACCAGATCGAAGAAATCATCCAGGCCGAAACCCAGCTGGCCGCCGATGGCCTGGACGCACTCGATGCCGCCCGCCTGCGCAAGCTCAAGCGCGCCGGTTTCTCCGATGCCCGCCTGGCCGAGCTGACCGGCACCAATGAAGCGGGCGTGCGCGCACTGCGCCGTGCGCTCAAGGTGCGCCCGGTGTACAAGCGCGTGGATTCCTGCGCCGCCGAGTTCTCCACCAGCACCGCCTACCTGTATTCGACCTACGAGGACGAGTGCGAAGCGGCGCCGAGCAACCGCGACAAGATCATGATCCTGGGCGGCGGTCCGAACCGCATCGGCCAGGGCATCGAGTTCGACTACTGCTGCGTGCACGCGGCACTGGCGCTGCGCGATGACGGTTACGAAACCATCATGGTCAACTGCAACCCGGAAACCGTCTCGACCGACTATGACACCTCCGACCGCCTGTACTTCGAGCCGCTGACGCTGGAAGACGTGCTGGAAATCGTCGAGCTGGAACAGCCCAAGGGCGTGATCGTGCAGTACGGCGGGCAGACCCCGCTGAAGCTGGCGCGCGCGCTGGAAGCCAATGGCGTGCCGGTGATCGGCACCTCGCCCGATTCCATCGACCTGGCCGAAGACCGCGAGCGCTTCCAGCAGCTGGTGGAAAAGCTGGGCCTGAAGCAGCCGCCGAACCGCATCGCCCGCAACGACCAGGAAGCCCTGCTGCTGGCCCGCGAGATCGGCTACCCGCTGGTGGTGCGCCCGAGCTACGTGCTGGGCGGCCGTGCGATGGAAATCGTTTACGGTGAATCCGACCTGGCGCGCTACGTGCGCGATGCGGTCAAGGTTTCCAACGATTCGCCGGTGCTGCTGGACCGCTTCCTGGACAACGCCGTGGAAGTGGACGTGGACATCATTGCCGACAAGGACGGCAACGTGCTGATCGGCGGCGTGATGGAGCACATCGAGGAAGCCGGCGTGCATTCGGGCGATTCGTCCTGCTCGCTGCCGCCGTACTCGCTGTCGGCCGAGACCCAGGCCGAGCTGCGCCGCCAGGTGGTGGAGCTGGCCAAGGCCCTGAACGTGGTCGGCCTGATGAACACCCAGTTCGCGATCCAGGCCGGCGACAACGGCGAGGACATCGTGTACCTGCTGGAAGTGAACCCGCGTGCCTCGCGCACCGTGCCGTTCGTGTCCAAGGCCACCGGCATGCCGCTGGCCAAGATCGCCGCGCGCTGCATGGCCGGCAAGACCCTGGCCGAGCAGGGCGCGACCAAGGAAATCGTGCCGGACTACTACTCGGTCAAGGAAGCGATCTTCCCGTTCGCCAAGTTCCAGGGCGTCGATCCGATCCTCGGGCCGGAAATGCGTTCCACCGGTGAGGTGATGGGCGTGGGCCGCAGCTTCAGCGCCGCCTTCGCACGTGCGCAGGAAGCCGGCGGCATCAAGGCGCCGCCGCTGGGCAAGGCCTTCGTGTCGGTCCGCGACCCGGACAAGAAGCGCGTGCTGCCGGTCGCACAGGCACTGCTTGAGCGCGGTTACAGCCTGGTCGCCACCCGCGGCACCGCGGCGTGGCTGCAGGAGCACGGCATGCAGTGCGAGATCGTCAACAAGGTCGTTGAAGGCCGCCCGCACATCGTCGATTCGATCAAGAACGGCGAGATCGTGTATATCGTCAACACGACCGAAGGGCGTGCGGCGATCAACGACTCGTTCTCGATCCGTCGCGAGGCGCTGCAGCACCGCGTCACCTATTCGACCACCATTGCCGGCGCCAAGGCGCTGGTGCAATCACTGGAATTCCGCGGTACCGGCCCGGTCTGGTCGCTGCAGGAGCTGCACAAGGAGTTGAACGCATGAGAGCACCGATTACCCTGAAGGGCGCGCAGCGTCTGCGCGAAGAGCTTGACCAGCTGAAGTCGGTCAAGCGCCCCAAGGTCATCGCGGCCATTGCCGAGGCACGTGAGCACGGCGATCTCAAGGAGAACGCCGAGTACCACGCCGCGCGCGAAGAGCAGGGCTTCATCGAAGGCCGCATCAAGCAGCTGGAAGGCGAGCTGTCGCATGCCGAGATCATCGACATCACCAAGCTCAATGCCGGCAGCAAGGTCGTGTTCGGCGCTACCGTCAAACTGGCCGATGTGGAAAGCGATGAAGAGAAGCGCTACCAGATCGTGGGCGACCTGGAGGCCGACATCAAACTCGGCCTGATCGCGATTTCCTCGCCGGTGGCGCGTGCCATGATCGGCAAGAACGAGGGCGACAGCATCGTGATCGACGCCCCGGCCGGGCAACGCGAGTACGAAATCGTCAGCGTCGAGTACCTGGACTGACCTGACCATGGCCACGGCAACCCTGTTGCTGCCGGCGCGCAGCCGCTTCCCGGCGGCGGCGTTGCCTGATGACGTGGCCAAAGCGCTCGGCCGTGCCGAGCGCAGCCGGGTCGATGCCGGCGAGCGCGCCCAGCTGCAGCGGCATTTCCAGCTGCAGCCGGCCGATTGGCCGGTGGCGGCACTGACCCGGCAGCTGGATGTGGGCGATGCCCACGATGGCGTGTGGCTGCGGGCGGACCCGGCCAACGTGGTGCCGGACATGCACGGCGCACGGATGATGGGCCACGGCGACACGCTGCGGCTTGAGGCCGACGACGTGGCGGCGTTGCTGCCGGCGCTGCAGCCGCTGTTTGCCGGATATGGATTCAGCCTGGATGCGCCGACGCCGTCGCGCTGGTACCTGCGCTTGCCGCCAGGCACCACGCTGCCGGCGTTTGCCGCGCCCGATGACGTGCTGGGTGATGACCTGTTCGCGCACCTGCCAGAAGGCGACGCCGGGCGTCGCTGGCGGGCGTTGTTGACTGAAGCCCAGGTGGTGCTGCACCAGCACCCGTGGAACGTGCAGCGCCTGTCAGCCGGCAAGCGGGCGGTCAATTCGCTGTGGTTCTGGGGTGGCGGTGAGCTGCCCGGGGCGGTGCGTACCGCGCACGCCCAGGTCCGCAGCCGCGATGCGCTGCTGCAGGCCTTGGCCAAGGCGGCCGGCGTGCAGGCCGATGGCGACCAGCAGGTGGATGCGCTGGTGGACCTGCGCCAACTGCGTTCGCTGGAACAGCTGGGCAACGATGCAATCCGGCCGCTGTTGTCGGCATTGCAGCGCGGCGAACTGCGTCGGCTGGTGCTGGATTTCGAGGATGGCGCCCGGTTCGAACTGGACAAGGGCCAGCGCTGGCGGTTCTGGAAGAAACCGGTCCAACTTCACGAAGCGTGATCGGTCGCCCGTAGCGCCTGCCTTGTGGATTGACCGCGCGTATCATGGTCGCCATCGGCGTTCGCGCTGTTTATCGAGCCCGCTTTGACTTCTCCTGATTCGCTCCAGATCCAACGTCGTCCCGTTGCCGCCCTCGGTGAGTGGCCGGGCGACATGCTGCCGCTGCTGCAGCGCCTGTACGCGGCGCGCGGGGTTACCGATGCGGCGCAGGCGCAGCCGAAGCTGGCCCAGCTGCACGCGCCGGAACTGATGGGCAGCATGCAGGCCGCCGTGGACCTGCTGGCCACGGCGATTGCGGCCGATGAGCGCATCCTTGTCGTGGGCGATTTCGATTGTGATGGCGCCACCGCCTGCGCAGTCGGCGTGCGCGGCCTGCGCATGCTCGGCGCACGCGACGTCGTGCATGCGGTACCCAACCGCATGCTGCACGGCTACGGCCTGTCGCCGTCGCTGGTGGCCGAGCTGGCGCCGCTGCAGCCCGGCCTGCTGGTGACGGTCGATCACGGCATTGCCTGCCATGCCGGCGTTTCCGCGGCCAAGGCGCTCGGTTGGAAGGTGCTGGTTACCGATCACCACCTGCCGGGCGAACAGCTTCCGCCGGCCGATGCGATCGTCGATCCCAACATCAACGGTGATGCGTTCCCGAGCAAGGCGCTGGCGGGTGTCGGCGTGATTTTCTATGTGTTGATGGCCCTGCGCCGGCACCTGCGGGTGCAGGGTGCGTTTGCCGCGGGTGCCGAGCCGGACCTGCTGACCCTGCTGGACCTGGTCGCGGTCGGCACCGTGGCCGATCTGGTCGCCCTGGATGCCAACAACCGGGCACTGGTGTCGGCGGGTCTGCGCCGGCTGCGGGCCGGCCACGGCTGCGTCGGGCTGCAGGCGCTGATCGAGGCCAGTGGCCGCGATGCGGCGCGGCTGAGTGCCACCGATATCGGCTTCGCCCTTGGCCCACGCCTGAACGCGGCCGGTCGGCTGGAAGACATGGCGCTGGGCATCGAACTGCTGCTCACCGAAGACCGCAGCCAGGCGCGTGAGATCGCGCAGACGCTGGAGCAGATCAACGCCGAGCGGCGCGCGGTGCAGCAGTTGATGACCGATGACGCCGAACTCGCGGTCTCCCGCGCGGTGTTGACTGCCGAAGGCGAGCGCCCGATTGCGGCCTGCCTGTTCGATGCCGAATGGCACCCGGGCGTGGTGGGCCTGGTGGCATCGAAGATGAAGGATCGCCTGCACCGGCCCGTGATTGCGTTTGCGCCCGCCGAACCCGGCAGCGATTCGCTGCGGGGGTCGGCGCGGTCGATCGCCGGTTTCCACATCCGTGACGCGCTGGCGCTGGTCAACGCGGGGAACCCTGGATTGATCGACAAGTTCGGCGGCCACGCGATGGCGGCCGGCCTGAGCCTGCCGCACGCACGGCTGCAGGAGTTCCAGCACGCCTTCGTCACCGTGGTCGAAGCCAGCATGGATCCGGCTGCGTTGCAGCAGCTGCTGATGAGCGATGGCGAACTTGCCCCGGCCGAGCTGGATTTCCAGCACGCCGAAGCGTTGCGCCTGGCAGGCCCGTGGGGGCAGGGCTTCCCGGAGCCGCTGTTCGACGGCCACTTCCAGGTGGCGCGCTGGCAGGTGCTGAAGGAAAAGCATCTCAAGCTCAGCCTGCGCGTGCCCGGCCACGCCGAGCCGATCAACGCCATCCACTTCAGTGGCTGGCGCGGCAACGCGCCGGCCAACAACGTGCACATCGCCTATCGCCTGGTCAGCGACGACTACCGCGGCGGCGGTGCGATCCAGCTGATCATCGAGCACTGCGCCGACGCGTGATTGGGACTGCGCCTACTGTGGCGCTGGATCGAGACACGTAGTGTCACGCCATTGCCCGCCATCTTGGCTTGGGGAGTGGCGAAAGACATGTCGCATGTTCGCTGGACCTACCTGGTTGCCACGTTGTTGGTCTGCGCATCGCTCGTCCATCTGAAGGGGGAGTGGGGCAATTCCGACAGCATCAACGTGTTCAACTACTGGTGCGGAGGCGCGACATTGGTGGCGCTGGTCGTTGCCATCGGGGAGATCGTGCATGCCGGAACCGCTGGAAAGGCAGTAAGGAAGGCCTTTGCGCGTGCCGCACACCAGCAAGCAAAGGTTCTGGCTATCGAAGTCATCTCTTTGATAGATGACGTGAGCTCGAAAGTTCAGCGAAAAGACTATAGTGCGGCCTTGAGGGCACTGCAGATGGCGCGCCGGTTCCTGGCGCGGCTGGATGCGCGGTACGCGAAGGACCTCACCCAGCACCCTTCGCTCACGCCCCTGTTGAACGATGCGGAAATGATCATCCTGAAGGCAATCCATAACACGACAAGCGCGACGATGAGCCGGGCGGCCCGCCACACGCTCAGCGATTATCTGGTCAGGATCAAGTCAAGCGTGGAGACGCTGGAACGAAGAGGAGTGGAAGAATGATGCTGCCGACCGGTCTATTGACGTTCCTGGAAAAGGTCCTCCTCAAGACGGAGGCTGGCGAACTGGCGTGGCTGTTCGATGCGGAGGGTGACGATGTCTCGGTGGGCACACCGGAGTTCAGCATGACCGTGCGGCACGACTTCAACCGGAATCTGGAAGCCAACCAGTTCATGGTCTTCTATCGAGGCGGCATGGATCAGCAGGCCCATCGCTTTGTCACCAACGACAGTGCCGAGGGCGATTACCTGCTGCTGCAGCGCCTGTTCAATGCCGCGCAGGCAACCTCGACCGTGTTCCCGTTCTGACCCTGCGGGCGGCTCAGGGAGCCTCCTTCACCTCGGTTACCAGCGTGGGCAGGTCCCACGCACCGCCCGCGGCGACCAGGCGGCACAGGCCGGTGGTGCTGTCTGACGTCTTGACGTAAGCGGCGCCGTTCCACGCCCAGCTGGCGCTGGACCAGCAGTCGCCCAGGCCGCGGCCCTTGTGCGAGGACGAGATGGTCAGCGCATCGTCGTCCACGCCCAGATTGGTGATGTAAGCGGGTTGGTAAGGCGCGCGGTCGTTGACCACCCAGTAGCCGCTGCCCGCATTGTAGGCGCCGCGCCAGCAGGTCATGGACACCAGCAGCCGGCGGTTGTCCAGGCGCTTCACCGCGATTGCCTGGGGGCCTTCGTCCGCATAGGTGCCCTCGGTGGGGTGCAGTGATTCGCAGTCGTCCTGCGAGGTCGCGGCGGCCAGTGCGGCGCGAAGCGCCGGCGCGTTAGCCAAGGCTTCGTCGGCCGGGCGGGTGGCCACGCGCCGGGGCAGGGTCACCACCGGTACCGGCAGCGAGGCGGGCACGCTGGCTTCGGCCCGGCTGCCTTTGCGCAGGATCGCGCCCGGCGTGCCGAGCCGACCCTGGAATTCGTCCATCTTCAGCAGCACCGCCGATGCGCCACGGTCGGAGAGGGTCCATTGGCGGCCGTTGTCGCCGATCAGCTCGATGCTGCTGTCCTTCACCAGGGCCTTGAGCAGTGCCGTTACCTGCGCCGTAGAGAAGCGGGTGTTGTCCGCCACGGTGCCCAGCGCGGTGCCGTTGATGCGCAGGGTGACAGTGGCCGGCAGGTCGCTTTCCTCGTACTCGCCCAGCATCAGCTCGGCCCCGATCGGCTGGTCCGGCCCGCCACGCCGGGTGAGCAGCACGGAGACCGGATCGCCGCCGGCGTCCTCGTTCTGGTACCCGGCAGCCCGGCAGGTGCGGGTGTTGTCGCAGGCCAGGGTCCAGTCCTCATGGCTGAATGCCACGCCGGGCGTGATCGCGCCGGCCGGTGCAGCGTGTGCGACCGGGAGCAGGCCGGCAATCAGCAGGGGGATCAGGGACAGGCGCATGCGGACATCCTTCTTCTGCAACATTCCATGGGGGAGGGATCGTGGACCAGCAGGGGGCGTGCTGTCCAACCCCGTTTCCGGTGCTGGTGCGTTCAACCCTTCGTCATCGGATAAGGAGCGTCACATGGGCAGCGTGCTGCGCGGTATTGGCTTGGGGTTGTTGCTGTGGGTGGGCGGGGGAGCGGGTGTGTCGACGGCGGCAGCGCAGCGCGTGGTCGAGCCGCTGCTGAAGGTGGCCGGTGCGGAACAGCCGGTGCAGCTGGAGCAGGCGCGCATCGACAGCCATGTGGCGGCCGGTCTGGCCGAGACCCGCATCGAACTGGTGTTCCGCAACCCGAACCGGCGCGTGCTGGAGGGGGCGCTGGAATTCCCGTTGGCCGAGGGCCAGCAGGTGACCGCGTTCGCGCTGGATATCGACGGCGTGCTGCGCGATGCGGTGCCCGTGCCCAAGGCGCAGGGACGGCAGGTGTTCGAGGCAATCGAGCGGCGCCGGGTTGACCCGGGCCTGCTGGAGCAGACCGCCGGCAACCAGTTCCGCCTGCGCATCTACCCCATCCCAGCGCTGGGCACGCGCCGGGTCGCGCTGACCGTGCGTGAGGCCCTGCCGGTGGGCAGGGAGGGCCTGCGCTGGACGCTGCCGCTGCAGTTCGTGGGCCAGGCCAACGCGGTACAGCTGCAGCTGGACGCGGTTGCCACCGGCGTACCGGTGACGCACGGACCGCCGACGCTGGCCCTGGCCCTGCGCGACGGCGCCTGGCGCGCCCAGTGGCAGGGCAGCGGCAGGCAGTTGCCGGATCAGCTGGGCTGGACCCTGCCGCTGCCGCGCGGCTTGGATGCGGTGCGGGGTGACTTCGATGGCGACCACTATGTGATGGTGCAGGTGCCTGTGCCGGTGCAGTCCCGCCAACGCACCTTGCCGCATCGCGTTGGATTGCTGTGGGATGCGTCCGGCTCGGCCCGCCATCGCGACACGGCTGCGGAACTGGCCGTGCTTGAGCGTTACTTCGCCGCCATCGGCAATGGCGAGGTACAGCTGACCGTGCTGCGCGATCGCGCCGAGCCGGCCCGTCGTTTCGCGATCCGCAACGGCGACTGGAGCGCGCTGCGCCGCTACCTGGAGGCGTTGCCCTACGACGGTGCCAGTGCGCTGGGCGATTGGACCGCGCAGCCCGATATCGACGAGTACCTGCTGGTCAGCGACGGGCTGGCCAACTACGGCAAGCGCGAGCGCCCCGCATTGCGTGCGAACCAGCGCCTGTATGCGCTCAGTGGCGCCGGTGCACGCACCGACAGCGACCGGCTGCGTGCGTGGGCGCGTGCAGGGCAGGGCCAGCTGCTGGTGTTGAACGGCAGCCAGGATGTGGAATCGATGGCAGCGCGCCTGCTGCGGGACAACCCGGGCAACGTGCAGGCCGAAGGCGACGGGCTGAACGACCTGATCGTGGATGCCGAACGCGCCGGCCAGGGCTGGGTGCGCGTGCTGGCCCGGATGCAGAACGCGAACGGCGTGCTGCGGTTGCAGGTGCCGGCTGCGGGCGGTAGCCGGCAGGCGCTGACGGTGCCATTGGGGCAGGCGCGCGATACTGGAGGTGCACTGGTCGCCCATGCCTGGGCAGACGCGCGCCGTCGCGAGCTGGCCGCAGATCCCGCAGGCAACCGTGCCGCCATCCAGGCGCTGTCGCAGCGCTTCGGGCTGGTGGGCCCCGATACCTCGCTGCTGGTGCTGGAAACGCTGGACGACTACCTGCGCTACGGCATACGCCCGGCTGCACCGTTACAGCGGGACTACGACCGGCTGCACGCGGTGAAGCTGGATGACGAGGCCGGCGCCCGCCGCGCGCGCCTGGACACGCTGGCCCGGCAGTTCGCCGAACGCGAGCAATGGTGGAACCGGGCCTGGCCGAAAGGCGCACCTCCAGCGGCGGCGTCGAGCAAGCAGTTGATGGCGCCGATGCCAGCTGCCGCACCCGCACCGCCCGCGCCGGCCATGATGGTGGCGGCCGAAAGCGCGCAGCGCGAGCGAGCGGAGGCCGCGTCCACCACGCTGGATCGCGTGGAGCTCACCGCGGCCCGCCGCACGCAGGCCGATGCTGCCGCCGAGATGGCGGTGGAAGGCGATGCCGATGACCGGGCAAACCAGGGCGGCCTGCGCATCGCCGTCGCCGCCTGGGCACCGGATTCGGCCTACGCACGCCGGTTGCGCGCGGCACGCCCGGAGGCGGTGTACACGCTGTATCTGCAGGAACGCGAACAGCACGCTGACAGCAGTGCCTTCTATCTGGACGTGGCCGACATGCTGTTCGCCCACGGCCAACGCGAGCTGGCGCTGCGGGTGCTGTCCAACCTGGCCGAGATGCAGCTGGAGAACCGCCACGTGTTGCGCGTGCTGGGCTACCGGTTGATGCAGGCCAAGGCACCGGCGCTGGCGGTACCGGTGTTCCGTGACGTGCTGGCGCTGGGCGAGGAAGAGCCGCAGAGCTTCCGGGACCTGGCCTTGGCGCTGGAAGCCGACAACCAGCCGCAGGCGGCGCTGGCCGCGTTCAATGAGGTGGTGGTGCGGCCGTGGGACGAGCGCTTCGACGGCATCTCGCTGATCGCGCTGGACGAGCTGACCACGCTGGTGGCGCGCACCGGGGTGGATGCACGCGCGGTGGACCCGCGCCTGCGCCGGCCGATGCCGCTGGACCTGCGCGTGGTGCTCAGCTGGGACAGCGACAACAGCGACATGGACCTGTGGGTGACCGACCCCAACGGCGAGCGCGCCTACTACGGCAATCGGCTGACCTTCCAGGGTGGACAGATGTCGCGCGACTTCACCGGCGGCTACGGTCCGGAACAGTTCTCGCTGCGCCAGGCCAAGCCCGGCCGCTACAAGGTGGAGGCGAACTACTTCGGCAGCCGCGAGCAGCTGGTTACCGGGGCCACCACGCTGACCCTGCGCCTGAGCACGCACTGGGGCAGCCGCCGCCAACAGGACCAGCAGGTGACCCTGCGCCTGAAGGACAGTGCCGACACCGTGCTGGTGGGCGAGTTCGACGTGCGCTGAGCCGCAGCCCGTAGAATCGGGCGCTGATTCCCCGGCGCCCGCTGCATGGACCCGAACGTGCCACACCGAAGTTCTCCGCGCTGGCGGCCCACCAGCCGCCTGCTGGTATGGGCCGCCATCCTGCTCGGCAGCGGCGTGGCCAATGCCGTGGTCGAGGTGATGGACGCCCAGCGCCGGGGCGAAGTGCTGGCGCTGTGGGAGCCGATGACCTGGGAGTTGAGCAGCGCCGGCATGATCCTGCTGACCCTGCCGCTGCTGTGGTGGGGCTGCCAGCGCTGGCCGCTGCATGCCGATACCTGGAAGCAGCGGCTGCCGCTGTACCTGCTGGCCAGCGTGTGCTGGTCGCTGCTGCACGTGGCCGGGATGATGCTGCTGCGCCACCTGGCCTATGCCAGCGTGGGCGAGCACTACGTCGACGGCTCGGCCTGGCCGACCCGGCTCCTGTATGAGTATCTGAAGGATGTGCGCGCGTTCTTCAGCTTCGTGGCGCTGGAGCACTTCTTCAGCTGGTTCGGCCGCCGCCGGCAGGGCGAGGCGCACCTGCTGGCCGCGCCCGACGATGCCCCGCCGGAAGAGCCGGTCGAGCGCCCCGAGCGTTTCCTGGTGCGCAAGCTGGGCCGGGATTTCCTGGTGGCCACCGCCGACATCGAGTACGCCCAGGCCGCCGGCAACTACATGAACCTGCACGTGCGCGGCCATGAGTACCCGTTGCGCAGCACGATGGCGGCGCTGGAGGCGCAGCTGGACCCGGCCCGGTTCGTGCGCATCCACCGCAGCTACGTGCTCAACCTGGGCTTCCTGGTCTCGATCGAGCCGCTGGACAGCGGGGAGGCCCGGGCCCACCTGAAAGATGGCAGCACGCTGCCGTGCAGCCGCCGCCAGCTGCCGGGGCTGCGCGCCGCGCTGGGGCAGGGGTCTGCGCCGGCCGAGCCTGCAGCGACGCCGACAGCAACATGAACAAGCGCTCTGGGCTACAATTCCGGTCTTGTCCCAAGCCTTCATTACCGCCGATATGATCGAGCTCAATCCCGTGCGCCAGCGAATCACCGATCTCACCGATCGCGTGCTCTCGCTCAGGGGGTATCTTTGACTACGACGCCAAGAAAGAGCGTCTGGAAGAAGTAACCCGGGAACTGGAAAATCCCGATATCTGGAACAACGCCGAATATGCCCAGACCCTGGGCCGCGAGCGTTCCAGCCTGGAAAAGACCGTGGGCGGCATCGCCACCATCCTTGATGGCCTGACCGAATCCGGCGAACTGCTGGAACTGGCCGAAAGCGAACAGGACGAAGACACCGCCCTGGCCGTGGTCGCCGACCTGGACAAGTACCAGAAGCACGTGGAACAGCTGGAATTCCAGCGCATGTTCTCCGGCAAGATGGACAACGCCCCGGCGTTCGTCGACATCCAGGCCGGTGCCGGTGGTACCGAAGCCCAGGACTGGGCCGAAATCCTGCTGCGCATGTACCTGCGCTGGTGCGAATCGCGCGGTTGGAAGACCGAACTGATGGAAGTGTCCGGTGGCGATGTTGCCGGCATCAAGTCGGCCACGCTGCGCGTGGAAGGCGACTACGCCTATGGCTGGCTGAAGACCGAAACCGGCGTGCACCGCCTGGTGCGCAAGTCGCCGTTCGATTCGGACAACCGCCGCCATACCAGCTTCACCTCGGTGTTCGTGTCGCCGGAAGTCGACAACAACATCGAGATCGACATCAACCCGGCCGACCTGCGTACCGACGTGTACCGCTCGTCCGGCGCCGGCGGCCAGCACGTCAACAAGACCGAATCGGCGGTGCGCATCACGCACATCCCGACCAATACGGTTGTGGCCTGCCAGACCGGCCGCAGCCAGCACCAGAACCGCGACAACGCGATGAAGATGCTGGCCGCCAAGCTGTACGAGCTGGAAATCCAGAAGCGCAACGCCGAGCGCGATGCGGTCGAAGCGACCAAGTCCGACATCGGCTGGGGCAGCCAGATCCGCAACTACGTGCTGGACCAGAGCCGCATCAAGGACCTGCGCACCGGCATCGAACGTTCGGACACGCAGAAGGTGCTCGATGGCGACCTCGACGAATTCGTCGAAGCCAGCCTGAAGTCGGGTCTGGAAGTCGGTTCCAAACGCCTCGACGCCTGACGGTCGGGCCGCCACGTGCGGCCCGATCCGCTCCATCCCGGCACCCCGGGTTTCGTAATTCCCGTCCATATCCCCCCAGACATAGACCCACGCCATGAACGATCAGATCCCCGCGCCGCAGACCCCCGTCGACGAGAACAGCCTCATCGCCGAGCGCCGCGCGAAACTGACCGCGCTGCGCGGGCAGGGCATCGCCTATCCGAACGACTTCCGCCGTGAGGATTTCGCCGGCACCCTGCAGGGCGAGTTCGCCGATGCCGAGCAGTGGACCGCCGAAGCGCTGGAAGCCACCGACCGCACGGTCAAGATGGCCGGCCGGCTGATGGCCAAGCGGGTGATGGGCAAGGCCAGCTTCGCCCAGATCCAGGACGAATCCGGCCGCATCCAGCTGTTCCTGCAGGGCAGCACGCTGGGCGATGCCTACACCGCCTTCAAGGGCTGGGACGTGGGCGACATCATCGCCGTCGAAGGCGGGCTAACCCGGACCAAGACCGGCGAGCTGTCGGTCAAGGCCACCAGCATCCGCCTGCTGACCAAGTCGCTGCGCCCGCTGCCGGACAAGTGGCACGGCCTGGCCGACGTCGAGCAGCGCTACCGCCAGCGCTACGTGGACCTGATCGTGACCCCGGAGTCGCGCGAGGTGTTCATCAAGCGCTCTCGGATCATCCGCGCCATGCGCGCATGGTTGGACAACCGCGACTTCCTGGAAGTCGAAACGCCGATGATGCATTACATCCCCGGCGGCGCCACGGCCAAGCCGTTCACCACCCACCACAACGCGCTGGACCTGGACCTGTACCTACGCGTGGCCCCGGAGCTGTACCTCAAGCGCCTGGTCGTGGGTGGCCTGGAGCGCGTGTACGAGATCAACCGCAACTTCCGCAACGAAGGCGTCAGCACCCGGCACAACCCGGAATTCACCATGATGGAGCTGTACGAGGCCTACGCCACGTACAACGAAGTGATGGACCTGACCGAAGGCGTGATCCGTGACGTGGCCAGCAAGGTGCTGGGCACCACCACGGTGGAGTGGGACGGCGCCACCATCGACCTGGCCCCGGCGTTCCGCCGCTGGCGGATGGACGAGGCGGTGCGCCACCACAACCCGGAAATCAGCCTGGCCGACTGCACCGACCGCGAGGCACTGCTGCGCCATTGCGAGCGCCTGAAGATCCGGGTCAAGCCGTCCTACGGCTGGGGCAAGCTGCTGCTGGAGATCTTCGAAGCCACCGTCGAGCACACCCTGGTGCAGCCGACCTTCATCACCGACCACCCGGTCGAGGTCTCGCCGCTGGCCCGCGCCAACGACGACCAGCCCGGCTACACCGACCGCTTCGAGTTGTTCATCAACGGCAAGGAACTGGCCAACGGCTTCTCCGAGCTGAACGACCCGGAAGACCAGGCGGCCCGCTTCCAGGCCCAGGTCACGGCCAAGGAAGGTGGCGATGACGAGGCCATGCATTACGACGCCGATTACATCCGTGCGCTGGAGTACGGCATGGCCCCGACCGGCGGCCTGGGCATCGGCATCGACCGCCTGGTGATGCTGCTGACCGGCAGCAGCTCGATCCGCGACGTGCTGCTGTTCCCCTACATGCGTCCCGAAAACTGAGACGTAGGTCCGGATGGCCCCGCAGGGGCCGTCCCGGCGGGCTTCCGCTGCGGTGGCCGGACGCGTATGGTTTCCCCGTGGCCCTAGATGGCGCAATCCGCGCCGGCCATGGAGCATGAGGTGGGACGGGGCATGCGTGACACGCGCATCACACTGTGACCACGATCATGAACTGGGGAATCGTGACCGGAGGTGGTTCCATGCAAGGTGCCGGTATGCAGAGCGGCGGGGTATCCTTACCGCAGCATGTGCCAGTGTGGTCCAGGAAGACGACGGAAACAGCCTTGAATATTGTCATCGTTGACGATCAGACGTCCGCGCGCACGATGCTGCGGCATGTCATCGAGGACATCGCGCCGGAACTGAGCGTGCATGATTTCGGGGACCCGCTGACGGCGCTTGCCTGGTGCGAATCGCACGGGGTGGACCTGCTGCTGCTCGACTACCGCATGCCGGAAATGGACGGGCTGGAATTCGCCCGGCGTTTCCGCCGCCTGCCCAAGCACCGCGACATTCCGGTGATCCTGATCACCGTGGTCGGCGATGAGCCGATCCGCCAGGCCGCGCTGGAAGCGGGGGTCATCGATTTCCTGGTCAAGCCGATCCGCCCGCGCGAGCTGCGCGCGCGCTGCTACAACCTGCTGCAGCTGCGGCAGCAGTCGGAAAACGTGAAGCAACGCGCGCTGTCGCTGGAACAGCGGCTGCTGGCCAGCATGCACGAGGTCGAGGAACGCGAGCGCGAGACGCTGTCGCGGCTGGCCCGCGCGATCGAGTTCCGTGATGCCGGCACCAGTGCCTACCTCGAGCGCATGGCGCACGTGGCCGGGCTGATCGCAGAGCAGCTCGGGCTGCCGGAAGAAGAAGTCAAACTGATCGAGATGGCCGCGCCCCTGCACGACATGGGCAAGATCGCCATTCCCGATGCCGTGCTGCTCAAGCAGGGCAAACTCAACGACGAGGAGCTGGCCATCATGCGCCGGCACCCGCGTATCGGTTACGAGCTGCTCAGTGGCAGCCAGAACCGTTTCATCCAGGTCGGCGCGTTGATCGCGCTGCGCCACCACGAACGTTACGACGGCAGCGGGTATCCCGACGGTCTGGTCGGTGAAGCCATCCCGCTGGAAGCGCGGATCGTGGCCGTTGCCGATGTCTTCGATGCCCTGATCTCGCCGCGCCCATACAAGGAAGCATGGACGATGGAAGCCACCCTGGCCTATCTGTACGCACAACGCGGGCGCCTGTTCGACCCGCGCTGCGTGGACGCACTGCTGCGCGGCCGCGTGCAGCTGGACGACATCTGCGCGCAGCATTCCGTTGCGTCCTCCCGCCCGGGGATGTGACATGGCCGGTCTGTTCCAGGTGTTGAAGCAGCGGCTTGGCGCGCTCCCGGGCCTGGCGCTGCTCAGGCACCAGCTGGGCAACCGCCCTGACAGCGAGCATGGCCAGGCGATCGTACGCATCGTCCTGATCGTGCTGATCCTGGGCTACGTGCTGATGCCGGGGGTGCGCAACGACCTGCCGCACCACCAGTACCAGGTGGTGCTGGGCATCGTGCTGACCGGGCTGACGCTGTCGGTGCTGCTGTTTTCGTGGCTGCTGGCGCGCCCCGGTCGTTCGGACCCGCGCCGGGTGGCCGGCATGCTGGCCGATTACGGGCTCATTGCTGCCGGCATGGTGCAGATGGGCGAGCCGCTGTCGTGGGTCTACATCGTGGTGATGTGGGTCACGGTGGGCAACGGCATGCGCTACGGCAACAAGTACCTGTACGCCGCCGTGGGCATGGCGCTGGTCAGTTTCGGGGTAACCGTGCTCGCCACCGGCTACTGGCAGGCCAATGCGCGACTGGGCTTCGGCCTGTGGCTGGGCCTGGCGGCGGTGCCGCTGTACTTCGCCAGCCTGCTGCGCCAGTTGACCCATGCGATGGACGAGGCGCGCCGCGCCAGCGAGGCCAAGAGCCGTTTCCTGGCCAACATGAGCCACGAGTTCCGCACGCCGCTCAATGGCCTGTCAGGCATGACCGAGGTGCTGGCGACCACGACGCTGGATGAAGAGCAGCGTGAGTGCGTCAATACCATCCAGGCATCCTCGCGCAGCCTGCTGGCGCTGGTGGAGGAGGTGCTGGACATCTCGGCCATCGAAGCGGGCAAGCTGCGGGTGGTGGCCGAAGACTTCTCGCTGGACGACGTGGTGCAGTCGATTGGCCTGATCCTGATGCCGCAGGCGCGTTTGAAGCACCTGGATTACCAGGTCAAGGTCGCCGCAGGCGTGCCGCGCCTGCTGCGCGGCGACCTCGGTCACCTGCGCCAGATCCTGCTCAACCTGGCGGGCAATGCCGTGAAGTTCACCGAGCACGGCAGGATCGAGATCCGGGTGTCGCAGGTAGGCGAGGAGGGCCACGGCCAGGTCCGGCTGCGCTTCGACATCCTCGACACCGGCATTGGCGTGGGCCCGGAAATGCGTTCGCGCCTGTTCCAGGCCTTCGAGCAGGCTGATGTCAGCCTGGGCCGCCGCCACGAAGGCAGCGGGCTGGGTACCTCGATCTCGCGCGGGCTGGTGGAAGCCATGGGCGGGCAGATCGGCTATGCCGAGAACCCGCCGCAGGGCAGCTGCTTCTGGTTCGAACTGCCGTTCGCATTGCCACCGGTGGTGGCCGGCGAGTTCACCCCGGCCGTGCTCGGCAATGGCCTGCAGAGCGCGCAGGACAATGTAATCGCTTTCGCCGACCCGTTCCTGCGCCACCGCGCTCGCGTGCGCAGCATGAAGGTGCTGGTGGCTGACGACCACCAGGCCAACCGGCTGGTGCTGCAGCGGCTGCTGCAGAAGGCCGGGCACAAGGTGGTGTGCGTCAACGGCGGCGAAGCGGTGCTCGATGCGATGGCCGAAAGCGACTACGACGTGGCCATCGTCGACCTGCACATGCCGGGCATGAGCGGGCTGGACATGCTCAAGGAGCTGCGCGTGCTGCAGGCCGGTGGCGCCCCGCGCACGCCGGTGCTGGTGCTCAGCGCCGACGTCACCCCCGAGTCGATCCAGCAGTGCACCCAGGCCGGCGCGCACACCTTTTTCGGCAAGCCGGTGGTGCCGGTGAAGCTGCTGGATACCCTCGCCGAGATCGCCGCCAACGATGGCCTGAAAGCCCGCACCGCCGTGGTGCCGTCCACGCCGGTGGCCGTGGGCGTGCTCGATACCGGCGTGCTCGATGAACTGGCCGCGCTGGGCATGGGCGAGGGCTTCGAGCAGGAGTTCATCCGCCAGTGCCTGGCCGACGCCACGCAGTGCGTGGGCGTGGCGGGGGAAGCGGGCGAACGTGGCGACTGGGTGCACCTGCGCGAGCAGGCGCACGCCATCAAGGGCGTGGCCAGCAACCTGGGCCTGGTGCGGGTGGCTTACCGTGCCGGCGAGGTGATGCACATGGCCGACTGGCAGCTCAAGAGCGAATGGCGCGAGCGGATGAAGCTGATCCGCACGGCGGTGAAGGAAGGAAAGCAGGCGCTGGAAGAGCGCAGGCGCCCGGGTGCCTCGTCCACGGACGACGGTGGCATCGACATGCGTTGAAAAAAAGCCCGGCTCCAACCGGGCTTTTTTACTGGAACCCCCTGCTTGCGATGGCGCAGTTACGCGGCATCGGACTGGGCACGACGGGTCTGCGCCTTGATCAACCGATCCATGGTGCGCAGCGACTTGTCTTCCAGGGCCAGTGCCGAATCCACCCAGATCTTGGTGATTTCCAGCAGTTCGTCATAGCCCACCGCCTGGGCCAGGTTGCGTGCAGCGTTCATCGCCAGGTAGGTGCGCGGGGTGCGCTGCTGCTGGCGGATCAGGTCTTCGGCGGCCTTGATGCCCTGTCCCTTGGGCACCAGCACGTCGACCACGCCCATGGCGTACATTTCTTCGGACGAGTAGACGCGGCCTTCGAGGATGATCTTCTCGGCCAGCTGCGGGGCCACGCGGCGGCACAGGAACGAGTACGCGCCCATGCCCGGGAACAGCCCGAACAGTACTTCGGGCAGCCCCATGCCGCAGCCTTCCTCGGCGATGATGGTGTGGCAGGCCAGCGCCATTTCCAGCCCGCCACCGAGTGCATCGCCCTGGATCACGGCGATGGAACGCACGTCACCGCCGAAGCCGGTATGCAGGTGGTGCACACCTTCAACGCAACGCTGGGCATAGGCCAGCAGGCGGTCGCGGTTGCCTTCGCGGATCAGCTGGGCGAACAGGGCCAGGTCGCCGCCCAGGTTGTAGGCGGTGGCATCGGAGGCCAGCACGAAGTGGCGCAGCTTGCCGCTGTTGCGCTCAGCAGGAGACAGGGTGATCTGGCTCATCACGCTCCACATCTCGTCCAGCATGTCCTTGCGGCAGCAGGGACGGATGCCGGTGGCGGCATCGGCGTGCATGAAGAGCCAGTGGGCGGCGTTGTCGGGGGTCGATTCGGTGCGGATGGTCGCATAGCCGTGGGAATACGGGAGCTTTTCGATGGATTGCATGGGGATTACCTCGGCGGGTTGGCCTGCAGGGAGGACGGTGGGCGGCAGGCCGGACGGGTCCACACGCCGCGATCCTACACCGCCAACCCGGGCCGGAATGCAAACGCCCTGCATAATGTCCAGCGGCTTCCAGAATACCGTCCGGAATCTCGTTCAGCCTTATGCCGCAAGGGAATCGGGCGATTCACATCGCGCCGCGCGGAAGGGGGGCACGCTGACGGGTCAGCATAGGAATTTGATGAAACTGTTATCCGGGGATGATCTGTTCGAAGATCGCCTGCATGGCCCGGTAATCGACTCGAACGCCGTCCAGATTCGCCTGGATCCATTCCCCAGGGTCTATGGTCGACCAATCCAGCGAATGACCCGCACTCAGCGCCAGCTGCTCGAACAGAATGCGTTGGACGCGCCCGTTTCCTTCGCGAAATGGGTGAATCATATTGAGTTCGCAATAATGCTCGGCCAGTTTGCTGCAGAGGGCATCCCGACCAAGTCCCTGCAGCCATCCGTCCTCGGCCATGGCATCAAAGCAGCGTCGCGCCTCGGCTCCGATCCGGCCATGGGTACAGAAGCGCGTGCTGCCCTTGGAAATATCGACATTCCGTACTTCGCCGGCCCAGTCGTACAGGTCGGCGAACAGCGCTCGATGAATGTCTTGAAGAGACTGCAGGCTGTACGGCGGGGGCGAGTATTGGATGGTTCTATGCGTGACGGCCGTGATGTCGCGCTCGGCCGCTTCCAGAATGTCCATCCGGGTAATGCCCAGCTTGTTCTTCAAGACGCCTGAGTCGCCAATGCAGTACTTGTCGTCTACATCGTCATACAGGTCCATCTCAGCGCTTTCGATACCTGTTGAGTACAGTCTGCAGGGATTGCGCCGGCTTCGACTTGCGCATGTCTATGCCCTCGAGCCGGGAGCTGTGATGAAAGTTGCGTGTGCGCGTGGCCTGGTACATAGCGGCAGGGTCGCGGGCGGCAGCCACAAGCGTTGCAACAGCGTGCGACAGGGCTGCCTCCGGATCCGCGGCGGGGATCCGGACCGACGTTACGCTCATCAGGACGGTCGACAGCTTGGTTCTTGCCGCCTCGGAGACGGGATGCGGACCAGGGGAGCGAATGGACGGATCACTTTGAATGACCGCTTGGAGATCTCCAACGAAGCGGTAGAGCGACTGCCAGCTGCGCGGCGCGATTGTCAGGCCAAGCAATGCGCTGAGTGACGTTTTCAGCACATTGAAGTGCCCCAGCATTCTCAACTCTGACGGGGTCGCGACTGACAGGATGTCTGCGATGGTGAGAGATGTGGAAGCAGTTCGATGCATCTGCGCGGGTCCTGCTCGGAAGTGGCAGCTTTTTCAGCCGCAGCCAGCAGTACGCTGCCGGCTGGGTGCGTTCACGAATCCAATTATACCGCCAGGCCCCGGTCGACGCTTTCCATTGGCACTCCAGCGGGCGATGCTAGGATCCCCCAAGCGATGCGGGTCAGCGCTCAAGTCGGGACGAGCGGGCTTGGCTCCAATGGTTGGAGGATGCGATGTGCGCACTGAGGTGGATGATTGGGATGGTGTTGCTCAACCTGCCGGTTGCGCAAGCGCTTGCCGAGGGTGACAGGGGGCGGGCGACGCCAGCGATACCGGAGCAGTGCCTGGAGACTGTTCGTGATTACGTGAAGCGAACACGCGGGTGGGATGCGACCGCATACGCGGTTGATGCTGAAGACGTTGGAGGTTCGGGGCGCGGCTTCTCTGTCCGTTTGCTGGCGGAGAGAAGCGCCCAGCGGCTTGCAGGTGGCGCCGAGTCGTTCCATGTGGATACGGACCCAGCTTGCTCGCGGGTGACGGGTGAGTTGGGGTATCAGTGAGCGCGGTAGGCAGAAAGCAGAACGCCCGCTAGGCGGGCGTTCCGGAATTGCTTGGTGTCGGCAGTTACGCGGCCGGTGTATCGCGCAGTTCGCGGCGCAGGATCTTGCCGACGTTGGTTTTCGGCAGTTCCTTGCGGAACTCGACGATGCGCGGGTGCTTGTAGCCGGTCAGGTTGGCGCGGGCGTGTTCCTTGACCATCTCGGCGGTCAGGTTCGGGTCCTTCTTGACGATGACCACCTTGACGATCTCGCCGGACTTTTCATCCGGCACGCCGACTGCGGCCACTTCCAGCACGCCGGGCATCATCGCGATGACGTCTTCGACTTCGTTCGGGTACACGTTGAAGCCGGACACCAGGATCATGTCCTTCTTGCGGTCCACGATGTAGAAGAAACCGTGCTCGTCCATGCGCGCCATGTCGCCGGTGTGCAGCCAGCCGTCGGCGTCGATCGCCTTGGCGGTTTCTTCCGGGCGCTGCCAGTAACCCTTCATTACCTGCGGGCCACGGATGCACAGCTCGCCGACGTCGCCCGGAGCGAGGGTGACGCCGTTGTCGTCCTTCACGCAGGCGTCGGTGGACGGGATCGGCAGGCCGATCGCGCCGTTGTACTCGGCCAGGTTCAGCGGGTTGATGCAGGCCGCCGGCGAGGTCTCGGTCAGGCCGTAGGCCTCGACCAGGGTCACCCCGGTGACCTTCTTCCAGCGCTCGGCCACGGCACGCTGCACCGCCATGCCGCCACCCAGGGTGACCTTCAGCGAGGAGAAATCCACCTCGTCGAAGCCGGGGGTGTTGAGCAGGCCATTGAACAGCGTGTTGACGCCGGTGATGGCGGTGAAGCGGGTGGCCTTGAGCTCCTTGACGAAGCCCTTCATGTCGCGCGGGTTGGTGATCAGGTGGTTGCAGCCGCCGAACTTCATGAAGACCAGGCCGTTCGCCGTCAACGCGAAGATGTGGTACAGCGGCAGGGCAGTGATGATCCACTCCTTGCCCATCTCGATGCCCGACGCGGAGATCCACGCCGAGGCCTGCTGCATGTTGGCCACCAGGTTGCGGTTGGTCAGCATGGCGCCCTTGGCCACGCCGGTGGTGCCGCCGGTGTACTGCAGGAAGGCCACGTCGTCGTGGTCCAGCTCCACCTTCGGCAGGGTGTGGCCGCTGCCCAGCTTCAGCGCCTGGTTGAAGCGGATCGCGCCGCGCAGGGTGTAGTTGGGCACCATCTTCTTGATGTACTTCAGCACGAAGTTCACCACCACGCCCTTCAGGCCGAGCATGTCGCCCAGGCCGGTGGTGATGACCTGCTTGATCGGCGTATCGGCGATGACCTGCTGCACGGTGTCGCCGAAGTTGTCCACCACCACCAGGACGGCGGCGCCGGAATCGACCAGCTGGTGCTTGAGCTCGCGGGCGGTGTACAGCGGGTTGACGTTGACCACGGTCAGGCCGGCGCGAAGCACGCCGAAGGTGGCCACCGGGTACTGCAGGCAGTTGGGCATCATCAGGGCGACGCGGTCGCCCTTCTTGAGCTTCAGCTCGCCCAGCAGGTAGGCGGCGAACTGCTCGACCAGGGCATCGGTTTCACCGTAGGTGAGGACCTTGCCGAAGCTGGAGTAGGCGGGACGGTCGCGGAACTTGGCCACCGACGCATCGAACACGGCCGACACCGAATGGAACTCGTTGACGTCGATTTCGGCGGGTACGCCGTTGGGATAGCTCTGCAGCCAGGGACGTTCCAGACTCATTATTCCCCCTCCAGGAAACGTTGATGGTGTGATGCTGACGGAGAGTATCCGTCGATTCGGTCCCCGGCAGCATACCGGGCCGAATGGAAAACGCGAAGGATTCGTGAAAATCGGGCGTGGCGGCCGCCGGAAGCTCCGCGTGGCGCGGGGTTCCGGGGAGGGCCGGCCAGGGGCCGGCGCCTTGGGGAGCAGGCTGGGGTCAGGCGGCTGCGAGCTGGCGCAGCACGTACTGCAGCAGGCCGCCGTGCTTGAAGTACTCCACTTCCTTCGGGGTCAGCAGCATCACGTGGGCCTGGAAGGTCTTGGCGGTGCCATCGGCCTTGGTGGCGGTCACGGTGGCGGTCTTGCTGGCCCCATCGGCCAGGCCGGTGATGTCGACCGTTTCCGAGCCGTCCAGGCCCAGGCTCTGGGCGTTCTCGCCGGCCTGGAACTGCAGCGGCAGCACGCCCATGCCGACCAGGTTGGAGCGGTGGATACGCTCGAAGCTTTCTGCGATCACCGCCTTCACGCCCAGCAGGTTGGTGCCCTTGGCCGCCCAGTCGCGCGAGGAGCCAGTGCCGTACTCCTTGCCGGCGAAGACCACCAGCGGCACGCCCTCGGCCTTGTACTTCATGGCCGCGTCATAGATGGCCAGCTTCTGCGGCTCGCCGCCCGCCTTGGGGAAGTAAAGGGTGTTGCCGCCTTCCTCGCCGCCGAACATCAGGTTCTTGATGCGGATGTTGGCGAAGGTACCGCGCACCATCACATCGTCGTTGCCGCGGCGGCTGCCGTAGCTGTTGAAGTCGGCCGGCTGCACGCCGCGCTCCTGCAGGAAGCGGCCTGCGGGCGAATCCTTCTTGATGTTGCCGGCCGGGGAGATGTGGTCGGTGGTGATCGAATCGCCGAACAAGCCCATCACCCGCGCCCCGTGCACGTCCTCGATGTGGCCGACCTGCATGGTCATGCCGTCGAAGTAGGGCGGGTTCTTGATGTAGGTGGAGCTGCCATCCCACTCATACAGGTCGCCATCGGGCGACTGGATGGTGTTCCAGCGGCTGTCGCCCTTGAACACGTCGGCGTAGTTCTGCTTGAACATCTCCGGGCCGATGGTGGCGGCGATGACATCACCGATTTTCTTGTTGCTCGGCCAGATGTCGCGCAGGTACACCGGCTGGCCATCGCTGCCGGTGCCCAGCGGTTCGGTGGTGAGGTCGATGTCGGTGGTGCCGGCGATGGCGTAGGCCACCACCAGTGGCGGGCTGGCCAGGTAGTTCATCTTCACTTCGGGGTGCACGCGGCCCTCGAAGTTGCGGTTGCCCGACAGCACCGAAGTGACCACCAGGTCGCCACTGGCGATGGCGGCACTGACTTCGGTGGGGAGCGGGCCGGAATTGCCGATGCAGGTGGTGCAGCCGTAGCCGACCACGTAGAAACCCACCTTTTCCAGCTCGGTAAGCACGCCGGCTTTCTCAAGGTAGTCGGTGACCACGCGCGAGCCTGGGCCGAGCGAGGTCTTCACCCACGGCTTGCGGTCCAGTCCCCTGGCGGCCGCGTTGCGGGCCAGCAGGCCGGCGCCGATCATCACCGCCGGGTTGGAGGTGTTGGTGCAGGAGGTGATGGCGGCGATGACCACCGCGCCGTCCTTGAGCCGGTAGCGGGTGCCGTCATGCTCGACATCGGCATAGCCCTTGGCCAGCTGCTCGTTGCCGACCGCGGCGCCGCCGCCTTCGTTGACGAACGTGGAGATCTCTTCGTTGCGCTTGTCGCGGTTGGTGGTCAGCCCGCCCAGGTTGTCGCGGTAGTTCTGCTTGACGTCTTCCAGCAGCACGCGGTCCTGCGGGCGCTTGGGGCCGGCAAGCGAGGGCTTGACCTCGCCCATGTCCAGTTCAAGCGTGGCGCTGTAGCTGGCGTGGGCGGTGTTGGCGTCGTGCCACAGGCCCTGGGCCTTGGCGTAGGCTTCCACCAGCGCGATCTGTTCCTCGCTGCGGCCGGACAGGCGCAGGTAGGTCAGCGATTCGTTGTCGATCGGGAAGATGCCGCAGGTGGCGCCGTACTCCGGCGCCATGTTGCCGATGGTGGCGCGGTCGGCCAGCGGCAGGTGCTGCAGGCCTTCGCCGAAGAACTCGACGAACTTGCCCACCACGCCGTGCTTGCGCAGCATCTGGGTGACGGTGAGCACCAGGTCGGTGGCGGTGGCGCCTTCGGGCAGGCGCCCGGTGAGCTTGAAGCCGACGACCTGCGGGATCAGCATGGAGGAGGGCTGGCCGAGCATGGCCGCCTCGGCCTCGATGCCGCCCACGCCCCAGCCCAGCACGCCGATGCCATTGATCATGGTGGTGTGGCTGTCGGTGCCGAAGACGGTGTCCGGATAGGCCACCTGCTTGCCGCGCTTGTCGGCGGTCATCACGACGCGGGCGAGGTTTTCCAGGTTCACCTGGTGGACGATGCCGGTGTTGGGCGGCACCACCTTGAAGTTGTCGAACGCCTTCTGGCCCCAGCGCAGGAAGCCGTAGCGCTCCTGGTTGCGCTGGAATTCGATCTTGCCGTTGAGATCCAGCGCGTCGGGGGTGCCGAACACGTCGACCTGCACCGAGTGGTCGATGACCAGTTCGGAGGGGATCTGCGGGTTGATCTGCTCGGGGCGGCCGCCCAGCTTGACCACCGCATCGCGCATGGCGGCAAGGTCGACCACGCAGGGCACGCCGGTGAAGTCCTGCAGGACCACGCGGGCGGGCATGAAGGCGATTTCGATGTCCGGCTCGGCCTTGGGATCCCAGCGCGCCACTGCTTCGATGTGATCCTTGCCGACGGTGACCCCACCGTCCTCGTGCCGGAGCAGGTTCTCCAGCAGGATCTTCATCGAATAGGGCAGGTGGGAAATGTCGAACTGCTGTCCGAGCTTGGGCAGGCTGAAATAGTCGTAGGTGGTGCCACCGACGTCCAGCTGGCTGCGGGTGGAGAACGAATCGCTCATGCGGGAAAACTCCTCATGCGAATGGCTTGCACTGGCCCGTTTCCAGGCCGGCTTGCGATGGCCGGCGGGCGCCGTGCCCAGCCCGGCAGGTCACCAGTATGGCCGATGCCGGGCGGGCCCAGCGCCGCAGGCCCGGAACACAAGGTTATACATTCGTATGTAGTTTTCGTGTCACGGCTGATCTGGACGACACCGTAGTAAGAACGGTTGCGCGTATCGTGGATGTCCTTGTCTGAGCAATGCGGTGTTCAGGACCGGCCGTTCGGCCGGTCCCGACGTTCCAGCCACCCGGGGCGTGGCCGTCAGGCGCCTCCGTCACATTTTCAGGCCCGTGTCCCGCGACGTCACTTCTCTCCAGCGCCGCGTACAACGAATTCAACGATCTGTTCGAGGTCCTTCGGTCCGGTGACTTGTACCCGATACCTTCCCGGTGTCGCCTCTGAATCGATCGCGAAAGTATTATCGGACTGGTAAATGCCGTGGGCATGGTCCAGGAAACGTATTTCCGTTCCGTAGCCGAAGGGCAACGGGATCATGTCCGCATCGAATACACGCGGATTGGTCTGCACGAACTCAAGTTGTCCCTCAGGCGGAATGGTGGCGGGACTGTTGAGGACATCGACGCGCAGGGTAGCAACATCAGCGGTCAGCAGATTTCGAAGCTGTACCTGCACAAGATCGGCCGGTCTTCCCTCCTTCAAGTAACGCACGACGACGACGGCGGGCCAGGGGCCGACGTAATTTTCCAGGAACCGGTGATCGACGCGCAGAGCCACAGCGGTCGGGACGACAATCAGGCTGAGCCCGGGGAACAGTCCCTCTGCGCCATTCAGCAGAAATTCGAACTCTGCGCCCTCTGGAACAGGCAGCACCGTGTGCAGGTAGGCGAGCTCACTTCCGAAGAGATTTGTCGGCACATACAGCGCCGGCGGTTCGAACGCCATGCCGATATGGTCGTGGTTCGAGGCTTGGATGGTCATGTGACGTTCTCCAGAACGTTAAACGGTGACCCCCGTCATCGTTCGACCTCCGAGCGATGCTGGCCGCATCCCTGTTACGTCACTGCGAAGGGCAGCCTGGCCGGGCGTCAGCTGTTCTGGCGAACCCGGGTCCAGGCTGCTCACCCAGTCCAGGTCAACGGGCCGAGTTCACTTGGATGGTCAACGTCTGTTCCAGCCCCCACCGGGTCGAAACCTGTACGCGGTAGTCGCCCGGCACGGCCTGGTCGGTGACGCGGAGGATGTTCTCGTCCAATACGATGCCCTCGGTTGCATCCAGCAATTGGATATCAGTTCCATACATGAAAGGCAGCGGTACGAGGTCCGAGTCAAACAGTCGCGGCGTGATCTGCACGTAGGCCTCAGATCCTTGCGGCGGCACCGCAGCCGGACTCCCCACTACGTGCACCCGCATGCTTGTCGCCGCTGCGGTTTCCGGGTCCAGTATGGGGAGCCGCACCAGGTCTGCTGGCAGGTCGTTCTTGAGGTAGCGCACCTCCATCAGCGCCGGCCACGGACCGCGATACATTTCTTTGAAAAGAGCAGCGCAATACACGCTGACCACCTCGGGAGTGACGAGAAGGCTGAGGCCATCCACCGGCCCGGATTCGCCATTCAACAGGTAGTCCAGCCGGGCACCTTCAGGCAGGGGACGTACGGTGTGCAGGTAGACGATCTGGCTGCGGTGGAAGCGGGGCGGGGCATAGATGGCGGGCGGCTCGAACGCCATGCCGATGTGGTCGTAGTGGGTGGTATTGACGGTCATGTCTGGCACTCCGGAACATGCAACGGTGACCCCCGTCATCGCTCGACCTGGCAGCATGCTCGCCCGCACCGGGTTAGAAACCTGAGAAGAGGCTGTACGTATCTCTGGGGTGCGGGTGGGCCGGTAGCGGTATGGTGCGAAAAGTATGTATAATTCGTACATACCGAACAGGGCGTATGTATGGAAGCCACCGTCGCAGAGCGAGGCCAGATCACCCTCCCCAAGGCAGTGCGGGACGCGCTCGGGCTGACCAAGGGCACCCAGCTGAAAGTGGAGCTGGAAGGCAGCCGGATCATCCTGCGCAAGAGCGTGGATGACGCCATTTCCCGCGCCCGCGGCAAGTTCGCCCTGGACGGTTTCGACTCGGCCGAGGCCGCCGTCCGCGCGGTGCGCGACGAGGAATAAGACGTGATGATCGCCGTCGATTCCCCGGTCCTGGTCGAACTGCTGAGCAACGGCCCGCAGGCCGACGCCGTCGAGGCCTGCCTCCGCCAGAGCCTGGTGGGTGGCCGGGTGGTGGTGTGCGGCGCGACGCTGGCGGAGATCTGCGCCTCGCTGCGCGGCGGTGCCGAGGTGCTGGAGGCGCTGGAGGAAATGGGGGTCCATTTCAACGCGCTGGAAGCCAAGTCGGCGCTGCGTGCCGGTGAAATGCACCGCCGCCACCGCCAGCGCGGTACCGGCAGGCGTGGCATCGACGATTTCATGGTCGGCGCGCACGCACTGCTGCAGTGCGACGGCCTGATCACCTGGAACGACAAATTTTACCGCGACTACTTCAAGGGCCTGAAGCTGATCGTGCCGCAAGCCTGAGCCCGTAACTCAACCGCCGTATTCAACCGAAGTCTTTTCAAAGAATTCCCCGGGAGTTGTCATGTTGGAAGCCTACCGCCACCACGTAGCCGAGCGCGCCGCGCTTGGCATCCCGCCGCTGCCGCTGAGCGCCCAGCAGACGGCCGACGTCATCGAGCTGCTGAAGAACCCGCCGGCGGGCGAGGCCGAGTTCCTGCTCGACCTGCTCACCCACCGCGTGCCGGCCGGCGTCGATGACGCCGCCAAGGTCAAGGCCTCGTACCTGGCCGCCATTGCCTTCGGCAGCGAAACCAACGCGCTGATTTCGCGCGAGCGCGCCACCGAACTGCTGGGCACCATGCTGGGCGGCTACAACGTCGCGCCGCTGGTGCAGCTGCTGGACGACGCCGTGGTCGGCGCGATCGCCGCCACCGCGCTGAAGAACACCCTGCTGGTGTTCGATGCCTTCCACGACGTGCAGGAAAAGGCCAAGGCCGGCAACGCGAACGCCCAGGGCGTGCTGCAGAGCTGGGCCGATGCCGAGTGGTTCACCAGCCGCCCGGAAGTGCCGCAGAGCCTGACCATCACCGTGCTCAAGGTGACCGGCGAAACCAACACCGACGACCTGTCGCCGGCCCCCGATGCGACCACCCGCCCGGACATCCCGCTGCACGCGCTGGCGATGCTGAAGAACAAGCGCGATGGCATCGAACCGGAAGAAGACGGCAAGCGCGGCCCGGTCAAGTTCATCGAATCGCTGAAGGACAAGGGCCACCTGGTGGCCTACGTGGGCGACGTCGTGGGTACCGGTTCGAGCCGCAAGTCGGCCACCAACTCGGTGCTGTGGTTCACCGGTGAGGACATTCCGTTCATTCCGAACAAGCGTTTCGGTGGCGTGTGCCTGGGTTCGAAGATCGCCCCGATCTTCTACAACACCATGGAAGATGCCGGCGCGCTGCCGATCGAGCTGGACGTGTCGCAGATGAACATGGGCGACGTGGTCGAGCTGCGTCCCTACGACGGCAAGGCGCTGAAGGATGGCCAGGTCATCGCCGAGTTCCAGGTGAAGTCCGACGTGCTGTTCGACGAAGTGCGCGCCGGTGGCCGCATTCCGCTGATCATCGGCCGTGGCCTGACCGCCAAGGCGCGCGAAGCGCTGGGCCTGGCCCCGACCGACCTGTTCCGGCTGCCGATGGACCCGCCGGACACCGGCAAGGGCTTCTCGCTGGCACAGAAGATGGTCGGCCGCGCCTGTGGCCTGCCGGAAGGCCAGGGCATGCGCCCGGGCACCTACTGCGAACCGAAGATGACCTCGGTGGGCTCGCAGGACACCACCGGCCCGATGACCCGTGACGAGCTGAAGGACCTGGCCTGCCTGGGCTTCTCGGCCGACCTGGTGATGCAGTCGTTCTGCCACACCGCCGCGTACCCGAAGCCGGTGGACGTCAAGACCCACCACACGCTGCCGGAGTTCATCTCCACCCGTGGCGGCATCTCGCTGCGCCCGGGCGACGGCGTGATCCACAGCTGGCTCAACCGCATGCTGCTGCCCGACACCGTCGGCACCGGCGGCGATTCGCACACCCGTTTCCCGGTGGGCATCTCGTTCCCGGCCGGCTCGGGCCTGGTCGCCTTCGCTGCTGCCACCGGCGTGATGCCGCTGGACATGCCCGAATCGGTGCTGGTGCGCTTCAAGGGCAAGATGCAGCCGGGCGTGACCCTGCGTGACCTGGTCAACGCGATTCCGCTGTACGCGATCAAGTCGGGCCTGCTGACCGTCGCCAAGGCGGGCAAGAAGAACATCTTCTCCGGCCGTATCCTGGAAATCGAAGGCCTGCCGGACCTGAAGGTCGAACAGGCGTTCGAACTGTCCGATGCCTCGGCCGAACGTTCGGCTGCCGGCTGCTCGGTGCACCTGAGCAAGGAGCCGATCATCGAGTACCTCACCAGCAACATCACGCTGCTGAAGTGGATGATCGCCGAGGGTTACCAGGACGCCCGTTCGCTGGCGCGTCGCATCGAGAAGATGGAAGCGTGGCTGGCCAACCCGGAGCTGCTGGAGCCGGATGCCGACGCCGAATACGCCGCCGTCATCGAGATCGACCTGGCCGACATCCACGAGCCGATCGTGGCCTGCCCGAACGATCCGGACGACGTCAAGACGCTGTCGGACGTGGCCGGTGCGGCCATCGACGAAGTATTCATCGGTTCGTGCATGACCAACATCGGCCACTTCCGTGCGGCCGCCAAGCTGCTGGAAGGCAAGCGCGACATCCCGACCAAGCTGTGGGTTGCCCCGCCGACCAAGATGGATGCGTCGGAGCTGACCAAGGAAGGCCACTACGGCACCTTCGGCACCGCTGGTGCGCGCATGGAAATGCCGGGCTGCTCGCTGTGCATGGGCAACCAGGCACAGGTGCGCGAGGGCGCGACGGTGTTCTCGACCTCGACCCGCAACTTCCCGAACCGCCTGGGCCGCAACTCCAACGTGTACCTGGGTTCGGCCGAGCTGGCCGCGATCTGCTCGCGCCTGGGTCGCATCCCGACCAAGGAAGAGTACATGGCCGACATCGGCGTGCTGGATGCCAGCAGCAAGGACATCTACCGCTACATGAACTTCGACCAGATCGAGGACTACCAGGACGTGGCCAAGACGGTCGCTGCCTGAGCCTGATCGGCTGATGTGTTGAACGAAAACCCCCGGTGAGAACCGGGGGTTTTTGTTTGCGGCGGCGTGATGCGCGCGCAAGGAGCCACGAACACCTGATTGTGCGTACTCCGTCTCCCTTTTGCGCGCGGTGTCATTGATAAACTTTGTTGATGGTAAAGCGCATGGACGCGTCGTTAGCTGATGGCAGCACGAGCGCATGCGGTCATAGGGGAGTGATCCGTAGGTGCAAGCAAGAAAGTGGCGACTGCGCATGGCAGTGGCGGTGTTGGTGAATGCGGTGGTCACGCCCGCAAGCGCGGTTGAGCCGTATCAGGAATACCGCAAACTTATCGAATCGGCGCAGAACCTGACCGCACTGCAGGACGATCTGTTCGGCGAAAAGGTCAATCTCTACACCGGCAAGACCCAGTTCTCGGCCACGGATATCGATCTGCCCGGGAACAACAGCCTGCCGGTTCGCCTGACGCGCCGCTTCAGCGTGGAGCTGGACCTGGTAGGCACGGCCGCCAACTTCAATGCCAATCTCGATGGCGTCGGTGGGTGGGAAGTGGATGTGCCGCACATCTCCGGAACCTTCGGAGGCGTCGGCTCGTGGGCCGACACCCGGTGCTCGGTCAATATGGCGCCGACGTACAACATCGCCTTCAAGCTCACCGATATCTGGCAGGGCAATACCATCCACATACCGGAAGGCAGCGATCGCGTCATGCTGCTGGCAGAGTCCAATACGCCTCGCCCAACCGATGGTATCGCGCGCAAATGGTCCACCTCGCAGCGCGACGCCATCGACTGCATTCCGATGCAATCTGGTCTGACCGGCGAGGGCTACCGTGTGCGGACAACGGAAGGCATCTCCTACTATTTCGACACCGCTACCACCCGATATGGTGGCACCCTTGAGAAGTCCATCGGTGAAGGAGCGCGTGCGACCTCATCACGCGAGCGGATCTATGTCCTTGCCACGCGTGTTGAGGATCGATATGGAAACTGGGTTCAGTACGCCTACAACGGCGATGGAAGGCCCGTTCGCATCTGGTCCAGCGATGGCCGCGAAATCAACCTTGTCTACAACGGCAAGCTCCTGGCCACGGCGTCTGCGGCAGGGCGCACATGGTCCTACTACCATGGTCAGGTTGACGGCGTGGACCGGCTGGGAACAGTCGTACAGCCGGATGGAAGTCGCTGGACCTATGCCTACTCGAGCGCTCTGCGGGTTTCTTCCCCTTTGTGGGACGGAAACTCACAGCCGGGATGTGGCGAGCAGCCGCCTGAGCTGACGGGTGCGCTGACCATGACCATCGGTCATCCCGCCGGTGCGGTCGGCGAGTTCAAGTTCGGCAACGTACGCCACTACCGAAGCGGGGTACATGCATCCGAGTGCGCGCGGAAGATCGCCAGGAACGGCTCCTACTACTATGAGCTGGCCACGCCTTACTTCTTTGACGTTGTCTCGCTGTTCTCCAAGACCATCACGGGGCCGGGAATCGACGCGCCGCTGGCCTGGTCGTACGGCTACGGCAGCGGCTACGAGGGACTTTGGGGCAACCCTGACACGGGCGGCGCATATCCATGCACCACGTGCAAGAGCGAGAAAGCGGTCACCGTCACCAATCCTGATGGCTCGGCCGTCCGCTACCGATATGGTTCGCAGTACGCGCTCAACGAAGGGCGTTTGCTGGGTTCGAGCGTGCTGGATGCTGCTGGCAATGTGGTGAAGACCAGCACCAGTGTGTATATGACCAGCGACGAAGTGGCGGGCCAGCCGTTCGCGCCGCGCTTCGGCATCATCTGGAACGGGGAAGACCCCAGTACGGCCCAGGTGCGCCCTGTGGTGGCTGAGGCGGTCGAGCAGGACGGCGTGAGCTATCAGACCACGATGCTGGCGTTCGATGATCTGGCGCGACCGACCCGGGTGAACCAGTCGAGCACCACGGGCTCCCGTACGGACATTACAGAGTTCCAGGACGACCGTGCTCGCTGGATCCTGGGCAGCACGGCAAAGTCGACGAATGCGGAGACGGGAGCAGTCGTCGAGCAGACCCAGTACGACGAGCTGATGCGTCCTGTGCAGATTCTGAAGTATGGCAAGGTGGCACAGAAGCTCACGTGGAACGGGGACGGCACTGTAGCCACGGTGATCGACGGCAACGGAAACGTGACAAGTCTCTCCGGGTGGAAGCGGGGCATTCCACAATCGGTTGGGTTTGCCGATGGCACCAGCCGCTCTGCGCTGGTGGACGACAATGGCTGGCTGACCAGTGTCACTGATGAAGTCGGTACTCAGATAGGTTATGAGTACGATCCGATGGGGCGGGTTTCGGGTATCAACTGGCCGAGTGGCGACACGACCGCGTGGGCAAAGACAACGCAGTCGTTCGAGCAGGTTGCAGGAACCGAACATGGAATCGGGGAAGGGCACTGGCGCCAGACCACGGCAACCGGGAACGCGCGGAAGTACGTGTACTTCGATGCATTCTGGCGGCCGTTGGTCACCGAAGAGTATGACGCCGCGCAGCAGGGTACTACCCAGCGGTTCCAGCGGTTCGCCTACGATGAGGCGGGGCGTCAGGCCTTCGCATCGCAGCCCTCGACCTCGCCCGCAGTCAGCGTCGGCATGTGGACGACCTACGACGCGCTGGGGCGTGCGCGATCCGCTTCGGTAGACAGCGAACAGGGCCTGTTGACCACGCTGACCGACTATCTGCCTGGTGGCCAGGTGCGTGTCACCAACCCGCGTGGCCAGAGCACGACGACACGCTTCCAGGCCTTCGGTGGCCCTTCAACCGATGCACCGCTGACCATCGCTCACCCGGAAGGCGTGGTCACCGAAATTGAGCGGGACGTGTTCGGCAAACCACGCAGCATCACCCGCCGCAGCCAGGATGGAAGCACGCGCCTGACCCGGAGTTATGTGTACGACGGCAATCAGCTGCTGTGCAAGAGCGTCGAACCCGAAACCGGTTCCACGTTGATGGCCTACGACGGGGCTGGAAACCTTGCGTGGAGTGCGGCAGGCCTGGACCTGCCTTCGACAGACAGCTGCGACGCCGGCGCTGCGGCGGCGACTGCCCGACAGGTGATCCGCAGGTATGACGCGCGGAATCGGATAACGAACCTGCACTTTCCAGACCTCAATGGCGACCAGAACTGGGAGTACACGCCGGATGGGAAGCCGCTCAAGGTCTACACGCTGAGTGAAGGCGGAACATCGCATGCCGCCAACTCCTATATCTACAACAAGCGTGGATTGATCAGTGCAGAGTACGTCGGCGAGATGACGCTCGGCTCGGAAGTCATCCAGTATGCATACGACCCAAGTGGGGCATTGGCGTCGATCATCTATCCCAGCGGCCGCCAGGTGGATTACGCGCCCAATGCCCTGGGACAGGCAACCAAGGCAGGTTCGTATGCCTCGAGAGTGCAGTACTACCCCAACGGTGGCATGAAGCAGTTCACCTACGGCAATGGACTGGTCCATTCCATGGCACAGAACGCCCGGCAGCTTCCGGCGCGCGTGACCGACGGCGGCGGGGCCTTGGATACCACCTATGAGTACGACGCCAACGGCAACGTGGGCAGAATCGTGGACCATCTTGATGCCAACCGTACGCGGACGATGGCCTATGACGGGCTCGATCGTCTGGTGAGCGCTGATTCTCCCTCGTTCGGTGGAGATGGCGCGTTCCGCTATACCTACGATGCGTTGGACAACATCCGCTCGGCTCGGCTGGGCGGCGTGAAAGACCATGGCTACTGGTACGACGCGCGCAATCGCATGACAAATGTGCAGAACAGCGGTGGCGCAACGACCATCGCCCTCGACTACGACGTGCAGGGAAACATGGTCAAGCGCAACGGGGCTGCCTTCGTGTTCGACTTCGGCAATCGACTGCTGCAGGCAACCGGCGCCGAGAGCTACCGATATGACATGCATGGGCGTCGTCTGTTGCAGTTGGCGTCGGATGGTTCTGCCTCGATCTGGTCGTTCTACGGCAGTGACGGCCTGCTCAAGCGCCAGCGCAACTACCGCGCCGGCACCAGCACCGAGTATGTCCACCTCAATGGCAGCCTCGTGGCGAAAGCTACGCAATACATCGCCCCGGCCGCGCCGACCGTGACGGCTCCGGCCTTCAGCGGGACCGGCACGTTCGAGGTGTCGTGGACAGCTGCGGCTACGGCGGATCGTTACGAGCTTCGGGAGGAGATCGACTCCGCGGCGGCCACCGACGTCTTCTCGGGCGCGGGGCGTAGTTGGTCGACCACAGGCAGGCCGGGCGGGACTTACGCCTACACCGTTCGGGCCTGCCTCCAGACTGTCTGCGGCGCGTGGAGCGCAGCGGCCAAGGTTTCGGTTCAACTGCCGCCTGCGGTGGCGCCCCAGCTCAGCGTGCCCAGCGTCTCCGGGGGCGGAACCATCGCCCTCAGCTGGACTGCAGTAGCAGGTGCTTCCAGCTACTGCGTGACCGAGCAGATCGGCAGCGGGACGTGGGCATCGCTCCAATGCCTGGAAGGGCGGACGCTGACCCTCACCGCGAAGCCTGCCGGTCCATACAATTATGGTGTGCATGGCTGCAACGCAGCAGGCTGCGGGCCTGGCAACATGGCATCCACCACCGTGGTCTACGCGCCAGCTTCGGCGCCGGGCCTCTCTGTTCCGGCCACCAGCCTGGGCGGCACCTACACCGTGAGCTGGGCACCCGTCGCCGGTGCGGACGTGTACGGGCTGGAAGAGAGCATCAATGGCGGCGGCTGGGCACTGGTGGTGTCCCACGCGTCAACGTCGCAGGGTTTCGGGAGCAAGCCAACCGGCACCTACTCCTACCGCGTTCGCGCCGGCAATGCAGCGGGCTGGGGTCCGTACTCGGGTGCAGGTGCCGTGACAGTGATCCAACCGCCGACGGCGCCCTCGCTCAGTGCGCCGGGAAGCAGCTCCAACGGCAGCGTCACGGTCAACTGGACGCCCGTTCCGATGGCTGTCAGCTACCTGCTGGAGCAGAACGTCAATGGCGCGGGCTGGACGGGCGTCCAGCACGATGGATCCACCCAGGCCACGCTCACGGGGCTGGGGTTCGCTACGTACCTCTACCAGGTCAAGGCCTGCAATGAGGCGGGCTGCAGTGGCTACTCCAACACTGCCAGCGTTGTCTCCACGCCGCCGCCCGCGACGCCCCAGATCACGTATTCGCTGCAGACCCGTTGGCGTATCGCCCGCCTTTACAAGCAGCGCTGCGATATGAAGTGGACGGCCAGTGTGGGTGCCACCTCTTACCAATTGCAGGTGCCTGGCGGAAGTCTTCAGTACGACGGCACCGCAACGTCTGTGTCCTCGCCTCAGAACTCCTCAAATTACTGCGCCCCGAGCCACGTGATTCGCGCATGCAACGCCAGTGGTTGTTCGGCGTGGTCCGATCCACCCACGCCCCAACCCATCAATGACCTTGGGGACCTGGATGAAGATGGTGGCGGGGTGCCGCGATGAGTGCGCTGGATACTCCGATGAGAATCAACATGCTACTGCGCGGTGCTGCGACCGTCTGCCTGGGACTTTCTGCGTTCGCAACCAGTGCGCAGGAGGTGGTGCGCTATATTCATACTGACGCGCTGGGGTCTCCAGTAGCGGAGAGTGATGAAGGCGGCAATATTGTCGTCAGGTTCGCGTACGAACCCTACGGCGGATCTGTCGGTGCAGGGATTGAGGATGGCCCGGGGTTCACGGGCCATGTATCGGACAAAAGCACCGGACTGACCTACATGCAGCAACGGTACTACGATCCTGACTTGGCTCAGTTCCTGTCGGTCGACCCGGTAACGGCGACGTCAGACCCTGTCGGCATGTTCAGCCGATATCGGTATGCCAACGGCAATCCCTATGCATACGTTGACCCGGATGGCAGACGAGCCTGCGGTCAGAGCACGACGTGCAGGTTGTTGCAAGGTGAGGCAGGGTCCGTAATAAGGAGCGGCTCCGGCTCTCAGAATGACCGGAGTGAAAATGAGGCAGTCAAGATCGCTGCGAAAGCCGCAGCAGAGGCCACGGCCCGCACTTCGGGTCTCCGCGCAACGGAGCACCCGAACGCTCGTTCGGCCGCTCGTGCCTGGTTCAAAGCCGTAATGCCGGTAGGCATCAAGTATCAATCTGAAATTGGTGTCAGGATCTTTCAGGGCATGGGCCAAGGCGCGGTCTTGGGTAACTCGGTCAGCGACGGAATGAAATATTCAATCACACGCATGACGCTCTACAGCTCTTTGTCGGGGCTTGGGGAAAAGTTCGCCCCCATCGGCTACGCTCATACACATCCCGGTACAGACTTCTTCAGTGGTGCAGACATCCAGATGGCACAGTCGATGTATAGAGAGGTGAATTACGGCCGGTCGGTTCCTCTGGATGTTGAAGCGTTTGTTGGACTAACAAACGGTAAGATGTATGGTTGGTCATACTTGCAGAATGATGGAAAAACTGATGCGAATGTTAAGTATTCCACTCCTTAGTTGGCTGTTTTTTGCGTCTGTATCTGGTGCGGAAGCGTCAGCGCCGCGGCAGTGCTACGGTGAAGGGAAGGACCAGACCTGCGCACTTTCCTTTGGCGACCTTTGGAGCTCCCGTGAGCAGTACGCGGGACGCCGGATAGAAATCAGTGGATACCTGGTCCGTGGTTTTGGTCAACTGGTTCTGTATCCCGGAAAGGACTTTTTTTTGTATCAGAAGGCAGTCGGTGGCATCGCGGTGCAAATGGACCAGGCAACGTTGGAGGCCGCATTTTCCGAGATGCGTCCTATCCCAGGTGAGGGCGACTGGAAGTACGAGGCCCTGTGTCCAATCACTGTGCAAGGGATTTATCGCGATAAGCCGTTTGGAGACTTTGCGACGTTGGGAACTGTGACGGTCGCAAGCGGCCCAGGGATGCTTCCATTTGTTGGCTCGTGCGCTGACCTGCAGCCAAGGCTGCCGCAAGGCTTGGATAAATGACTTTCAGCGAGATGCGCGTTGCGAACCGTTCCAATGCCTTCGCATTCAGAAAAGTGCGCGTCGTAGCCGATCACTCGCTATGCCGCCGGTAGGGTCGCCTCTCGATCGATTGTCAGGGTGGTGATTGGTTCATTGGGGCATTGACGTGTGACGGAGCGAACGTACCTAAGACGGTTTTGTTCGGGGTCCATGCGTCAATGCGCCCAGAACCGTGGCCGGCGGGCGTTTGGAAGCCGACCCCACCGTTCCGGCGCCGGTTTCCGATGGCATCAACGCGTGGGATAGCGGAACGGCCACGCGTTGTCGGCATCGTTGCTGCGTTCGGCGCAGACGGCGCGGAAGGTTTCAACGAACGCCTGCTGCAGGCGGGTGGGGTGCCAGTCGGCGCGGGTGGTGAGGCCGATGCGGCGGCGCAGGTCGTCGCCGGCGCTGCCGATTTCGCTGAGCAGGCCGGCGCGGCGTTCGATCACGAACTGGTCGCGTGACATCAGAGTGAGCCAGTCGTCTTCCAGCAGCAGGCCGCGGGTGATCAGCACCGAGCCGCATTCGATGCGCAGGCGCGGCGGTTCATGGCCATGCTGGCGGAACATTCGTTCCCAACGGGCGCGCACCGGCGCGCCGGTGGCCGCGATCACCCACGGGAACGCCAGCAGCCGGTCGAAGTCGAGCGGGTCGCTGCCGGCCAGCGGGTGCCCGCTGCGCGCGACGATTACCGGGTCATCGTCGAACAGGCCCTCCTGCGCGACGTCGCGTACGGGCAGGGAGTCACGCATCGCGCCGATCAACAGGTCCAGGCTGCCGGCGCGTAGATCGCCCAGCAGTTCCGCATAAGGCCCTTCGATCACATTGACCGATGCACCCGGGTGGGCGCGGGCAAAGCGCGCCAGCACCTGCGGCAGCAGGATCGCGCGGGCCAGCGGCATCACCCCGAGCGTGACCTTGCCGCCCTGTTCGGAGCGCAGCAGGGCCACTTCGTCCAGGCCCGCGGCCAGTTCGGACAGGGCCAGCCGCACCAGCCGCAGCATGCGGGTGGCCGCCGGGGTGGTCTGCACGGTCTTGCCGTGGCGTTCGGTCAGCGGGGTTTCGATGGCGGTACCCAGCTCATGCACGGCGCGGTAGATCGCCGGCTGTGAGATGCCGGCACGCGCTGCGGCCAGGGTGAAGCTGCCGGCGTCATCCACCGCCACCAGTGCGCGCAGCTGGCCGAGCGTGACGCGTCGTTCAACGGCAGGCAACGCAGGCAGGCGCTGTGCACGCCTTGCCACCCGCACGCCATCGGCGATGTACCCCAATGCGCGCTCGATGCGGGGCACCAGCAGCTCTGCCGCTTCGGTGGGCGCCATCCCACCCGGCTGGCGGTCGAACAGGGTTGCATCCAGCTGGGTTTCCAGACGGGCAATGGCCTGGGTCAACGCCGGCTGGGAAAGATTCACGTGCGGCGCAGCGGCGCTGATGCCGCCGTGGTGGTGCACGGCAACCAGCGCATGCAGATGCTTCAGGTTCAACTCAAAGGGCCGGTTCATGGATCAACTATAACCAAACCAGTGGCTGTTGCGGAAATCGATCTTGAGGGGGTGGGCGCTGGCGGACAAGACTCCATCATCGTCATTGAAGGATGGATGGATGTCCCGCGTCATCACCCGTGTCGAACGCGCCGCTGCCGGCGCACTCCAGCTCCTGGCCCAAGCAGGCGTGGCCACCGCGCATGAGGCGCAGGGTCGCAGTGGCCTGCTGCACCCGCGGCTGCGCCCGATCTTCAGCGGCGCCCGCGTTGCCGGCAGCGCCATCACCGTGTCGGTGCCCCCCGGCGACAACTGGATGATGCATGTGGCCATCGAGCAGCTGCGCGAAGGCGATGTGCTGGTGGTGGCGCCGACCAGCGACTGCACCGATGGCTACTTCGGCGACCTGCTGGCCACCTCGGCGCAGGTGCGTGGCTGCCGTGGGCTGGTGATTGATGCCGGCGTACGCGATGTGCGCGACCTGACCGCAATGGGCTTCCCGGTCTGGAGCCGGGCGATCCACGCGCAGGGTACGGTCAAGGAGACGCTGGGATCGGTCAACGTGCCGGTGGTGTGCGGCGGCGCGCTGGTCCACCCCGGCGACGTGGTGATCGCCGACGATGACGGCGTGTGTATCGTGCCGCGTGCCGACGCGGCACGTGTCGCCGCCGAATCGCAGGCGCGCGAGGCGCGCGAGGCGGAGAAGCGCGAACGCCTGGCCAAGGGCGAGCTGGGTCTGGACATCTACGCGATGCGCGAACGCCTGGCGGCCAAGGGCCTGCGCTATGAGTAACGGCGTGCCGGCGATGTGGATGCGCGGTGGCACCTCCAAGGGCGGCTACTTCCTGGCCACCGACCTGCCGGCCGATGCGGCCGCGCGCGACGCGTTCCTGCTGCGCGCGTACGGCTCGCCGGACCCACGCCAGATCGATGGCATGGGCGGCGCCGATCCGCTGACCTCCAAGGTCGCGGTGGTTTCGCCCTCGCGCCACCTCGGCGCGGACGTGGATTACCTGTTCCTGCAGGTGTTCGTCGACCAGGCCGTGGTGAGCGACGCACAGAACTGCGGCAACCTGCTCGCCGGGGTCGGGCCGTTCGCCCTTGAACGCGGGCTCGTGCAACCCACCGGCGAAAGCACCGACGTGCGCATCTTCATGGTGAACACCGGCAAGGTAGCCATCGCCAACGTACAGACGCCCGGCGGCCAGGTGCGCTACGACGGTTCGGCGCGGATCGACGGTGTGCCGGGCACGGCGGCGCCAATTCCGCTGACCTTCGCCGACATCGCCGGTTCCAGCTGCGGCGCGTTGCTGCCGACCGGCAACGCGGTGGATGTGATCGACGGGGTGGAGCTCACCCTGATCGACAACGGCATGCCGTGCGTGGTGCTGCGCGCCAGCGATGTGGGCGTGAGCGGGTACGAAGACCGCGCCACGCTGGATGCCGACGACACGCTGAAGACGCGGCTGGAGGCGATCCGCCTGCAGGCCGGGCCGTTGATGAACCTGGGCGATGTAAGCGCGCAGTCGGTACCCAAGATGATGCTGGTGGCTGCTCCGCGCGACGGTGGCGCGATCTGCGTGCGTTCGTTCATTCCTCACCGCTGCCACGCCTCCATCGGCGTGCTGGGCGCGGTCACCGTGGCCACGGCCTGCCTGCTGCCCGGCTCACCGGCCCACGCGCTCGCGGTGGTGCCCGAAGGCAGCCGCCTGCAGTTGGACATCGAACACCCCAGCGGCAGCACCGGCTGCGTGCTGGAGCGTGACGCGCACGGGCAGGTGGCCGCTGCGGCCATCCTGCGCACCGCCCGAAAGCTGTTCGACGGCGTGCTGTTCGACTGAATACGCACGACGTCTCTATTCTTATGACCTGGGAGGGTTGTTATGACTGTTGTTGAGAAGCGGCAGGGCCGCTTCGGCGTCTTTGGCCAGTTGTGGTTCCAGGTGCTGGCCGGCACCATCATCGGCGTCGTGCTGGGTTGGCTGCAGCCGGACTGGGGTTCGGCGATGAAGCCGTTCGGCGATGCCTTCATCAAGCTGATCCGCATGATGATCGGGCCGATCATTTTCGTGACGGTGGTGCACGGCATCGCCGGCATGCGCGACATGCGCAGCGTGGGCCGGCTCGCGCTGAAATCGCTGATCTATTTCGAGGTGATCACCATCCTGGCGCTGATCGTCGGGCTGGTCGCGGTGGATCTCTGGCAGCCCGGCGCCGGCATGAACATCGACCCGGCCACCATCGACATGGCCAGCATCCAGGGGTATGTGCATACCGCGCACGACCAGTCGATCGTGTCCTACATCATGGCGATCATCCCGAATACGCTGGTGAGCGCGTTCACCGAGGCGCACGTGCTGCAGGTGCTGTTCGTGGCGGTGCTGTTCGGCGTGGCGCTGGCCTCGGTCGGTGAGCGCGGCGCGCCGGTGATGAAGGTCATCGAAGGCACGTCGTCGGTGCTGTTCAAGATCATCGGCTACGTCATGTATTTCGCGCCGATCGGTGCGTTCGGTGCCATCGCCTTCACCGTGGGCCAGTTCGGCGCGGGGTCACTGCTGTCGCTGGGTGAGCTGATCATCGAGTTCTTCGTGGTCTGCGCGGCATTTACGGTGTTCGTGCTGGGCGCGGTGTGCTGGTGGACCGGTGCCAGCCTGTGGCGGCTGCTGGCGTACCTGCGCGATGAAATCGTCATCGTGGCGGCCACCACCTCCACCGAAACGGTGCTGCCGCGCCTGATCGAGAAGATGAAAAAGCTCGGCTGCGAAGAGGGCGTGGTGGGTTTCGTGATTCCGGCCGGCTACTCGTTCAACCTCGATGGCACCTGCCTGTACCTGACCACGGTGGCGCTGTTCCTGGCCCAGGCGACCAACACCGAGCTGACCGTGTGGCACCAGCTGGGGCTGATCGCGGTACTCCTGCTGACGTCCAAGGGCGCCGCCGGCGTGGCCGGTGCGGCGTTCGTGGTGCTGGCGGCGACGCTGGGCACCACCGGGACGATTCCGGTGGCCAGCATCGCGCTGATCCTGGGCATCCACCGCATCCTGGCCGAAGGCCTGACCTTCGTGAACCTGGTCGGCAACGCGATCGCGGTGCTGGTGATCGCCAAGTGGGAAGGCAAGCTGGACGAGAAGGTGATGGCCGAACAGATCGGCACCCGCCGCGCCCGCCTGCGCCATCTCGGCGTGCGCGAAGCCTGACCGACGCGCCGCGGGCTGCCCGCGGCGCCCCCCCGAATGCATTGAACCCGCTGCCCACGGCAGCGGGGAGGGAGATTTCATGTCCATCCTCCGTCACACCCCGCTGGCGCTGCTGCTGAGCGCTGCGCTGGCCGCACCGGCCGCCGCCGAGGGCACCGTGCCCAAGGGCGTCGACCTGACCCTGGATTTCGTCGGCAACGTTGCCTCCAACCCCGTGGGCGGGGTGGAGCAGGGTACCGAAGGCTCGTACTGGATCATGGCCCAGTCGAAGTTCGATCTGGACGAACTGTTCGGCGTGCACAACACCGATGTGGACGCGCAGTGGGCCTGGTTCGCCGGGCGCAACCTGGCGCGCGAGAAGATCGGCAACTCGATCAGCGCGCAGCAGACCTGGCGCCCGGTGGCCGGGGGCCGCCTGACCCGGCTGACCGTGCGCCACCGCTTCGACAACGGGTTGAGCATCACCGCCGGCCGCGCGCCGGTGAACAGCTACTTCAACAACTCCGCGCTCAACTGCGTGTTCATGAGCAACGCGATGTGCCTCACCCCCTATGGTGCGATCACCGACCTGGGCATTACCGCCTTCCCGAATTCGTCGTGGGCCGGCATCCTGCGCTACGACGTGAATGATCGCTGGTATGTGCAGGGCGGCGCATTCGACTACAACAACGAGCTGAACAAGGCCGGCAAGAACGGCCTGGACTTCTCGGTGGGCGAGGGCACCGGCACCATCACGGCCTATGAGGCCGGCTACCAGACCAGCTTCGCCAATGACCGCCTGCCGCGCACCTACCGAGTGGGCATGTACCGCAACACCGATGGCGGCAAGAGCTCCTATTTCGACGCCAACGGCGACTCCGCCGCGCTGACCGGCAAGCCGACGGCGATGCAGGAGGGCGCACGCGCGGGCTGGTACGCGATGGCCGACCAGACCGTGTGGCGCGGGGAGGGCAAGCGCAACCTGGCGCTGTTCGCCCGCGCCTACGTCAACACCGGCAATGAAGCGCCGGTGGACGAGTTCGCCGCCGTCGGCTTCGTCAAGACCGGCACCTTCGCCGGACGCGACCAGGACACCCTGGCGATGTTCGTGTCCAACACCCACTTCAGCGATGAGCAGATCGCGTTCCTGCGCGACCGCCGCGCACGCAACGGCGGCAGCGGTGCGCCGAATGCCGACGAGATCATTGCCGAGCTGAGCTATGGCTGGGCGGTGCACAAGGGCATCCGGCTGATGCCCAACCTGCAGTACGTGATCAACCCGGACCCGATCTACGCGCCGACCCGCACCACCGACATTCCCGACGCGCTGATCGTCGGGCTGCGCGTGGATGTCCACTTCGCCCAGCTGTTCGGCTGGTGATTCCTCCCCCACGAGGCCCCACATGATCATCGATTGCCACGGTCACTACACGACCGCCCCCGCCAGCCACGATGCGTTCCGCAAGGCGCAGGTGGCCCACTTCAACGACCCCACGCTGCCGGCGCCGGTGTACCCGGTGATCAGCGACGACGAACTGCGCGAGAGCGTGGAAGGCAACCAGCTGCGGCTGCTGCGCGAGCGCGGCGCGGACATGACGATCTTCTCGCCGCGTGCCAGCACCATGGCCCACCACATCGGCGACGAAGCGGTGAGCGCGGAATGGACCCGGCGCTGCAACGACCTGATCGCGCGGGTGGTGGCGCTGTACCCGGAGACCTTCATCGGCGTGTGCCAGCTGCCGCAGTCGCCCGGCGTCCCCATCGCCAACTCGATCGCCGAGCTGGAGCGCTGCGTCAACGAGCTGGGCTTTGTCGGCTGCAACCTCAATCCGGACCCTTCCGGGGGCCACTGGAACGGGCTGCCACTGACCGACCGGGCCTGGTACCCGTTCTTCGAGAAGATGGTGGAGCTGGACGTGCCGGCCATGGTGCATGTGTCGGGCAGCTGCAATGCCAATTTCCACGCCACCGGCGCGCACTACCTCAATGCCGACACCACCGCGTTCATGCAGTTCCTGCAGGGCGACCTGTTCCGTGACTTCCCGGAGCTGCGCTTCATCATTCCGCACGGCGGCGGCGCGGTGCCCTACCACTGGGGTCGCTTCCGCGGCCTGGCCGACATGCTGGGCAAGCCGCCGCTGAACGAGCATGTGATGAAGAATGTGTTCTTCGACACCTGCGTTTACCATCAGCCCGGCATAGACCTGCTGTTCAAGGTGATCGACATCGACAACATCCTGTTCGGCTCGGAAATGGTCGGCGCGGTGCGCGGCATCGATCCGGAAACCGGGCAGTACTTCGACGACACCCTGCGCTATGTGGAAGCGCTGGGGCTGTCGGCAGCGGATCGCAGCAAGGTGCTGTCGGGCAACGCGCGTCGGGTGTACCCGCGGCTGGATGCGCAGCTGAAGGCGAGGGGGCTGTAATGGCGGATTTCGTGAAGGATGCCGATTGGCTGGATTTCTGTCCGGACCCGAGCCGGCCGGTGTTCGTGCCGCCGCCGGGCGCGGTGGATGCGCATTGCCATGTGTTCGGCCCGGGGGACCAGTTCCCGTATGCGCCCGAGCGCAAGTACACGCCCTGCGATGCGGGTAAGGCGCAGCTGTTCGCGCTGCGAGATCACCTGGGCTTCGAGCGCAACGTGATCGTGCAGGCAACCTGCCACGGTGCCGACAACAGGGCGCTGGTGGATGCGCTGCGCAGTGCCGACGGCCGCGCGCGCGGCGTGGCCACGGTGCGCGATACGGTCACCGATGAGGAACTGCGCGAGCTGCATGAGGCGGGTGTGCGCGGGGTGCGCTTCAATTTCGTGAAGCGGCTGGTGGATCCGAAGCCGGATGCGTACTACCACGCCATCATTGAACGGATCGCGCCGCTGGGTTGGCATGTTGTCGTGTACTTCGAGGCGGCGGACCTGGCCGAGCGCTGGAATTTCTTCACCTCGCTGCCGACCACGGTGGTGGTGGACCACATGGGCCGGCCGGACGTGACCCAGCCTGTGGACGGGCCGGAGTTCCAGCGTTTCGTGCGGTTGATGCGCGAGCACCCGAATGTATGGAGCAAGGTGAGCTGCCCGGAGCGGCTGTCGCAGTCCGGGCCGCCCACGTATGACGATGTGGTGCCGTTCGCACGGCACCTGGTGGAGCAGTTCCCGGACCGGGTGCTGTGGGGCACGGACTGGCCGCACCCGAACCTGAAATCGCACATGCCCGATGACGGCAAGCTGGTGGATTTCATTCCACGGATTGCGGTCACCGCCGACCAGCAGCAGAAGCTGCTGGTGGACAACCCGATGCGGTTGTATTGGGCGTGACGGTTGAGAGCGTCACGACCAACGGTCGTGACCTACCAAGTCGGGTTCGGCAGCGACCGTTGGTCGTGCGGCCACGTCAGGCCCGGTAGCGCACGACCGTTGGTCATGCGGCCAGGTCGACCCGGTAGCGCACGACCGTTGGTCATGCGGCCAGGTCGAGGCAAGTAGCGCACGACCGTTGGTCGTGCGGCCAGGTCGGACCCGGTAGCGCACGACCGTTGGTCATGCGGCCAGGTCGAGGCAGGTAGCGCACGACCGTTGGTCGTGCGGCGACGCGCAGCGTCGGGGTGTTATCCTCGCGCGAGCGCCATCAGGCGTTCGGCGATCCGCTCCAGCGGAACCTGCTCGTCAGTAGCGCCGAGCTTGAAGGCGGCGCCGGGCATGCCCCAGACCACGCTGGTGGCTTCGTCCTGCACCAGGGTGGGCGCGCCGACGTTCTTCAGTTCCAGCAGCCCACGCGCGCCGTCGTCGCCCATGCCGGTGAGGATCGCGCCGATGGCGTTGGCACCGGCGCTTTCTGCCACCGAACGGAACAGCACGTCCACCGCCGGCTTGTGCCGGTTCACCGCCGGGCCGTCATCCACCCGGCAGCGCCAGCGCGCACCGTCACGGATCACCCGCAGGTGCTTGCCGCCGGGTGGCAGGTAAGCATGGCCCGGCAGCACGGCTTCGCCGTCGCTGGCTTCGCGTACGGACATCGCCGAGTGGCGGTCCAGGCGCTCGGCAAAGGCGGTGCTGAACGTGGCGGGCAGGTGCTGGGTGAGCACCACCGCCGGGGCATCGGCGGGCAGGCCTTCGAGCACCACGCGCAGCGCTTCGGTACCGCCGGCCGAGGCGCCGATGGCGATCAGGCGGTCGGTGGTACGGAACTGGATCGAACGTGCGGGCGAGGGCGGCACGGCGTCCAGGGTGATGCGCGGCGTGATCGGGCGGGCCAGGGTGCGCACGCGCGAGCGCGCCGCCATCTTGACCTTGCCGATGATCTCTTCGGCATAGCCCTGCAGGCCACGCGCCACGTCGAACTTGGGCTTGGAGATGAAATCCACCGCGCCCAGCGCCAGTGCCTGCAGGGTGGTGTCGGCGCCGCGCTCGGTCAGCGAGGAGATCATCACCACCGGTAGCGGGTGCAGGCGCATCAGGTTTTCCAGGAACGCCAGCCCGTCCATGCGCGGCATTTCCACGTCCAGCGTGATCACGTCCGGGGCGAGGCGCTTGATCTTCTCGCGCGCCAGCAACGGATCGGCCGCCGTGCCGACCACTTCGATCGCCGGGTCGCTGGCGAGGATCTCGCTCAGCATCTGCCGCACCACCGCCGAATCGTCGACGATCAAAACCCTGCAGGGTGAACCGTTGATCATTCGAACAGCTCCACGCCACCGGTGACCGGGGCCTTGGACAGGCGGGCACGCACGGCCGATTCGGTCGCGGCCACTTCGGCCTCGTGCGCATGCGGCAGGCGCTGCACCACCACGCGGCCGGTGTCGGCGAAGAACCACACCTTGCGCGGGTGGATGCCGCACAGGTCCTCGGCGAGCACCGGGATATGTTCGGCCTGCAGGTACTGGCGCACGAATTCGGCGTTGCGGGTGCCCACCGGGTTGCTGGTGAAGCCCTTGAGCACGTTGGCGCCGCCGAACACCTTGGCTTCCAGGCGCTTGCGGTGCGCGCCGCGCTTGAGCAGGTCGTTGATCAGCAGTTCCATGGCATAGCTTCCGTAGCGCGCCGGGGCACCATCGCCGACATTGCCTTCGGGCAGCAGGAAGTGGTTCATGCCGCCGATCTTCAGCACCGGGTCGCGCAGGCACGCGGCCACGCAGGAACCCAGCGTGGTGGTCAGCGCGGTCTCGTCGTCGACCACCAGGTATTGGGTCGGCAGCAGCTTGGCGGCGGTGACCTTGAAGCGGCTGTCGAAGTAACGCATCACGTCATCAGGACGGGCGGCCAGGTTCATGCCGGGGCTCCGGGCGCGCGCTTGTACAGGGTGCGCCCGCACGGCTGGATCAGGTCGGCGGCGTGCAGGTAGTTCTCCGAGTGGCCGGTGTAGAGCAGGCCATCGTCGCCCATCTGCTGGATCAGCCGCGACAGGATGCCGCGCTGGGTGGGCTTGTCGAAATAGATCATGACGTTGCGGCAGAACAGGGCGTCGAACGGGCCGCCGACGTCGTAGTGGGGCGCCAGCAGGTTGAGCGGGCGGAAGTCGATCAGCTCGCGCAGCGCCGGATGCACGCGGCACTGGCCTTCATTGGGGCCGCTGCCGCGCTGGAAGTAGCGCTTCTTGATGGCCGGATCCAGACCGGACACGCGATCGATGGCGTACACGCCGCGGCTGGCGGTGGCCAGCACCTGGGTGTCCACATCGGTCGCCAGGATGCGCACCGGTGGCTTCAGCGTGCCGAACGCCTCGCAGGCAGTGATGGCCATGGAGTAGGGCTCTTCACCGGTGGAGGCCGCGCACGACCACAGCTGCAGGGTGCCATTTCCAGCCCGCGCGCGCAGTTCGGTATCGAGCTTCTCGAAGTGGTGCGGCTCACGGAAGAACGCGGTCAGGTTGGTGGTCAGCGCGTTGGTGAACGCCTGCCACTCATCCCCGCCCTGGCTTTCCAGCTGGTCCAGGTACTCCTGGAAGCTGCGCAGGCCAAGCGCACGCAGCCGCCGGGACAGCCGGCCGTACACCATGTCACGCTTGGCCGGCGCCAGCGAGATGCCGACGCGCTGGTAGATCAGGTCGCAGATGCGGCGGAAGTCGCGGTCGGCGAACTCGAATTCGCGTCCGGTCGAGGAGGCAGCGGAAGCAGGTGCGGTAGGCGTGGTCACGGGCGAACTCGATCGAAGAAGGGAGGCGGCGGCCGCGCGGCCGCCGCCGGCGCTCAGAACTCTTGCCAGTTGCCGTCATCGGCGGTGGTGCGCGGTGCACGCGCGGCCGGGGCCGGCTTCACCGTGCTGGGCTTGGTCGGCGCCGCCGGCTTCACGCTGCGCGGCGTGGCCGGTGCGGCGATGCGGGCGGTCACCGCGCTGACGGCCGCCGCCACCTGGTTGTCGAGGCGGAAGATCGACACCGCGTCGGCCAGCTGGGTGGCCTGCTCTTCCATGGCGCGGGCAGCGGCGGTGGCTTCTTCCACCAGTGCAGCGTTCTGCTGGGTGGTTTCGTCCATCTGCACGACGGTCTGGTTGACCTGCTCGATGCCGGCCGACTGCTCCTGCGAGGCGGCCGAGATTTCGGCCATGATGTCGGTGACGCGCTGCACCGAGGCGACGATCTCGCCCATGGTGCTGCCGGCCTTGTGCACCAGGGCCGAACCGTCGGCCACGCTGGACACGGATTCGTCGATCAACCCCTTGATCTCCTTGGCGGCACCGGCCGAGCGCTGGGCCAGGGTGCGCACTTCGGAGGCGACCACGGCGAAACCGCGGCCCTGTTCGCCGGCACGGGCTGCTTCCACGGCGGCGTTCAATGCCAGGATGTTGGTCTGGAAGGCGATGCCGTCGATGACCGAGATGATTTCGGCAATGCGCTTGGAGCTGGCTTCGATCGCGCTCATCGTGGTGACCACCTGGCCGACGACTTCACCGCCCTGCGAGGCCACGCTGTGCGCACCGATCGCCAGCTGGTTGGCCTGGCGGGCGTGTTCGGCGTTCTGGCGCACGGTGGAGGTCAGTTCCTCCATGGAGGCGGCGGTTTCTTCCAGGTTGGCGGCCTGCTGTTCGGTACGGCGCGACAGGTCGCTGTTGCCGGTGGCGATTTCGCCCGCGGCCAGGTTGATGTTGCCCGCCGCTTCCTGGATCTGGCCGACGATCTGGGTCAGCTGGGCCACGGTGGCATTGGCATCGTCGCGCATGGTCGCGAACACGCCCTGGAACTCGCCCTGCATGCGCGCGGTGAGGTCGCCTTCGGCGATGGCCGACAGCAGCTGCGAGAGCTTGCCGAGGTTGTCGTCGCTGACCTGCATCATCGCGTTGAGGCTGGCGATCATCTGGCCGAAATCGTGGTCGAAGCGGGCGGCATCGCCACGCTGGCTGAAGTCGCCCGCGGCCGCGGCAGCGCCCAGGCGCTTGATCTCGGCGTTGATGCTGGCCAGGTTGTGCTTGACGGTGTCCACGGTGGTGCTGATGGCGGCCTTTTCGCCCGGGTAGCGGGCGATGTCGGCGCTCAGGTCGCCCACGGCGTAACGCTGCATCACGGCCAGCACATCCTGCATGGTCTGCACGTGGGCGCCGACCAGGGTGTTGGTTTCGTGCACCATCCGGCCGTACTCACCCGGGAAGGCGGTTTCGTCCATGCGGTAGCCGGTCTGGCCGGCGTCGTGCTGGCTGGCCATTTCGCGCTGCGCGCCGATCACGGCGTGCAGCTGCTGCTGCATGCGGCCCATGCTTTCCAGCAGGCGGCCCGGTTCGTCCTGGGCCTGCGGGCCGATGCGGCTGTCGAGCTTGCCGCCGGCGATGCTCTCGGCCACGCCGGTGGCCTGGCGCAGCGGACCGGTGATGCGGTTGCCGATCAGCCAGCTCAGGGCCAGCACGATCAGCACCAGCGCGCCACCGGTAGCGGCCATGACGCCGGTGAATGCCAGCGCATCGGTCTGCACGTCGTCCATGTAGACGCCGCTGGTGACGACCCACTGCCACGGCGCGTACATGCCGGCGTACGTGGCCTTTTCAATCAGGTCGTCGCCGGCGCCCGGCTTGGTGGTGGAATAGTAGGTGAAGCCACCGCCGGTCTTGGCCATGTCCACCTGCTGCAGGTAGATCGGCACGCCATCCTTGGAGGTGTAGTCCTTCTGCACCTTGCCGACCCGCGCCGGGGCGAAGGGGTGCATGAGCAGGGTGTAATCGGTCGCCAGGACGTTGTAGTACGCGCTGTCGCCGTCGGCACGCATGCTGTTCAGTGCCTGCAGCGCGGCCGCCTTGGCCGCTTCTTCGGTCAGCTCGCCGGTGCCGGCCAGGCGCTTGTAGTGGTCAAAGATGCCGTAGGTCAGTTCGACCTGGGTCTTCAGGCCTTCTTTGCGCGTCTCGGCCAGATCGAGGTACTGCATGCGCGCGGCAATGATGGCCAGGGCGATCACGCCGACGGCGATCAGGGCGGTGAGCAGGTTCAACTTGCCCCGGACGGACAGGTTGGAGAAGCGGCTGGAAAGATTCATGGGCGTGGGGTCTTTTCGAACGGGGGCGTACTGCGTGGGGGCCGACGTCGACGAACGTGTCGTGGCAATGCTGTTATCGGCAGAAAACCGCAGCTATTGAGGTGCGTGAGCTGAGCGCATTCAGCTTCAGACATGGAAAGGCCCCGATGCCGGGGCATCGGGGCCTGCGTTTTCCAGCGCTGCGCTGCTGCGCGGTGCGGCTTAGAACTCCTGCCAGTCGCCTTCGGCGAGCTCGGCGGCTACCGCGCGGCTGGCCGGCTTGCGCGACGGCGCCGGGGCGGCGGCCGGGCGGGTCACGGCGCGCGGTGCCGGTGCGAACACCGGTGCGGCAGCGACGACGTCCTGCTCGTCGAGACGGAAGATCGAGACCGCGTCGCTGAGCTGGCCGGCCTGTTCTTCCATCGAGCGGGCAGCCGCAGTGGCTTCTTCCACCAGCGCGGCATTCTGCTGGGTGGTTTCGTCCATCTGCACCACGGTCTGGTTGACCTGTTCGATGCCGGCCGACTGTTCCTGCGAGGCAGCGGAAATCTCGGCCATGATGTCGGTCACGCGCTGCACCGAGGCGACAATCTCGCCCATGGTGGCGCCGGCCTTGTGCACCAGCGCCGAACCGTCGTTGACCTTGCCGACCGAGTCGTCGATCAGGCCCTTGATCTCCTTGGCCGCACCGGCCGAACGCTGGGCCAGGGTGCGCACTTCGGAGGCCACCACGGCGAAGCCGCGGCCCTGTTCACCGGCACGGGCCGCTTCGACCGCGGCGTTCAGCGCCAGGATGTTGGTCTGGAAGGCGATGCCGTCGATGACCGAGATGATCTCGGCGATCTTCTTGGACGAGGTCTGGATCGCGCTCATGGTGGTGACCACCTGGCCGACCACTTCACCGCCCTGCGAGGCGACGGTGTGCGCGCCGATGGCGAGCTGGTTGGCCTGGCGGGCGTGCTCGGCGTTCTGGCGCACGGTGGAGGTCAGTTCCTCCATCGAGGCGGCGGTTTCTTCCAGGTTGGCGGCCTGCTGTTCGGTACGGCGCGACAGGTCGCTGTTGCCGGTGGCGATTTCGCTGGCGGCCGAGCTGATGGCCTGGCTGGACTGCTTGATGCGGGTGACGATGCTGCTGAGCTGTTCGGCGGTGGCGTTGGCGTCATCGCGCATGGTGGCGAACACGCCTTCGAAGTCGCCGTGCATGCGCACGGTCAGGTCGCCCTGCGACAGCGCGGTGAGCAGGCCGGAGATCTGTTCGATGCTGGAGGCGTTGGCGTCGAGCAGGCCGTTGATCTGCTGGGCCAGCTGCAGGAAGAAGCCATCCTTGCCTTCTGCGCTGATGCGGCCGGACAGGTCGCCGGCGGCGGCCTGGGCGATGACGCGGGCCACTTCGGCTTCGACCAGCGCTTCGGGGGTGCGGTCACGCCATTCGACCACGTGGCCGACGCTCTCGCCGTCTTCGTTGCGGATGGTGGACACGACCTGGGCGAACTGGGCATCGCCGAACTGCATGGCGCGACGGGCCACGCCGTGCTGCTTGAGGTTGGCCAGCAGGGTGGCGTCCATTTCGCCGCGGTGTTCGAGCACGGTCAGCGGGCGGCCGACCAGCGAAACGGAGGCGTCGAAGTCCGGCAGGTTGCGGCGCAGGTCGTCCTGGTACTGGGACAGGGTCTGCTCCAGCGCACGGTTGGCGTAGACGATGTTGAGGTTGTTGTCGGTCAGGTACACGCCGGTGGAGCTGTAATCCAGCGCGGTACGGATGCGCAGGTTCTCGCGGGCCACGGCCTGTTCGGTTTCGGTGCGGTCGCGCAGGTCGCGCTGCATGCGCTGCATGGCCTGCATGAGGTCGCCGACTTCGTCCTTGCGGGTGACGTCGATATGGCCGTCGAGCTTGCCACCGGCCACTTCGTTGGCGACCGAGACGGCGCCACGGACGCTGCCGACCAGCGAGCGGGCAAACAGGTACACCAGCACCAGGCCCATGGCGGCACCGCCGAGCAGGGCGATGATGGTCAGGGTGGCGGAGGTGGCGTAGGTGCTTTCGGCCTCTTCGCGCGAGGCGCGGGCAAGGCGGTTGTCTTCGGCGATCAGGGTCTCGAGGGCGGCAGAAGCCTTGAGATGCTTGGTGCGGGTTTCGCCGACGAAGGTGTCGATGGCATCGTCCGGCAGGTCCAGCTCGAGCATCTCGGTGACCGAGTCGTAGGAGGCCAGCGAGTCGTTCCAGTCCTTGGCGAAGGCGTCGAACAGCTTCTTCTGTTGCGGGCTGTCGATCAGGGCGGGGTACTTCTTGATCGAAGCATCGATCTTGGTGCGCAGGTCGGCGGCGCGGGTCTTGGCTTCGGCCTTGACGTCATCGCTGGCGCGGATCAGGCCTTGGTAGGCCGAGTTGCGGTATTCACCGAGCATGCCACGCATTTCGCCGGCCATGCGGATGCTTTCCATCCGGTTGCCGGCCAGTTCGGTGGTCACGTTGTTGAGGGAGTGCAGGCCGCGATAGGCGACCACGCCCTGCAGCAGCATCACCAGCAGGATTACACCGAAAGTCAGCATCAACTTCGGCATCAGTTTGAGGTTGTTGATCCATTGCATGGTGGTGCACTCTCCGGTGGCAGACGCGTCCGGGCGTGGCGCCCGGTTGCAGCGGCCACGCCGGCCTGGGCCGGCGTGGCAGGGCGTGTGGCGATTACTTGATGTTGGCGAGCTTCAGGCCGGCCGGCGAGCTGACTTCGATTTCAGCGCGCGAGGCGTCGCGGGCGATCTTGCCGATCACGCAGACGGTCTTGCCTTCCAGGGTTTCCAGCGGGAAGCTGAACTTGCCGCGGTTCTCACCGGCGATGCGGGCCGAGAAGGTGTGGCGCGGGAAGGCGCCGCCCATGTACAGGAAGGTCGGCTGGCCTTCGGAACCTTCGGCGTAACGGGCCTTTTCGACCTTGCCGCAGACCATGCCATCCTTGCCAACGGCGCGCGCGGCCAGCTCCGGCGGGATCATTTCAGCCGACTGGGCGAAAGCGGACGAGGCGGACGAGGCGAGGACAGCGACCGAAAGCAGAGCAAGCAGGGACTTCATCGGGAGATTCTCCGGGGGATATGGATAAGTGGTCCGGGGCGTGGCGAAGCCGCGCGTCCGGTTCCTGAATCCAGCTATCGGCCAGTTGCGACACAACTTAAGGACTTTGTTGAACGAAAGTCGTTCCGATCTGTCGCAGCGGGCGGATCAGGCGGCGGCGTCTTCGACAACGGCCGGCTGGCCCATGTCGGCGCTGTCGAGCAGGGTTTCGATATCGAGCAGGATCAGCATGCGATCGTCCTGGGTGCCGATGCCGGAGATGAAGCGGGTATCGACGGCGGCGCCGAACTCGGGGGTGGGGCGGATCTGGTCGGCGTTGAGCGGGATCACGTCGGAGACGCTGTCCACGACGATGCCGACCACGCGGTTGTCGACGTTGAGGACGATCATGACGGTGAAGGCGTCGTAGCGTGCTTCGTCCAGGCGCAGCTTGAGGCGCAGATCGATGACGGGAACGATGGTGCCGCGCAGGTTGATCACGCCCTTGATGTAATCGGGGGCATCGGGCACGCGGGTGACGGAGTCGTAGCCGCGGATTTCCTGCACCTTGAGGATGTCCACGCCGTAGTGCTCGGCGCCGAGGGTGAAGCTGAGGTACTCGCCACCGCTGCTGGCGGCGTTGGGGTTGCTGTCGTTCATGGAAGGAATCCTGGGTCGGGCGTGGCGGTCGGAAAACCGGGGCGTCATTCCGGATATCGGCCTGGATGGCGACGACTTTAGGAAAGAGCGTCCGACCAACGGTCGGACCTACGCGGGCCTCCCAATCGGTTCCGACGTCGCTGTCATTCCCCGTTCTTGCGGGCGCTGCGCTGGCGGTCGATGCGGAAGATGTAGCGCTGGATGGCGCTGTCGCCGCCGCGGGGGAGGCCATCGAAACGCATGCCGATGCGCTTCATTTCCACGCCGCTGGGCAGCTTGACCGCCAGTTGGTTGCAGACGATCAGCGAGATCTGAAGCGGGCCGCTTTCGGGCATGTCCAGGCGGGCGTCGTAACGCTTCTGGATGCTGAAGACGTTGCAGTCCACCGGTACGGTCACGGCCAGGCCGCCGCCGCTGATGTCCACCACGCGCAGGTGCAGGGCTTCGCTGCGGTCTTCGTTGATCGGGAACAGCAAATGCGGGGAGTCGGTGAACGGGGTTTCCAGCCGGTAGAGTTCGCGGCGCTGCAGGTGCACCAGCTCGGTGGGGAAGGGCACGCGGAAGGCGACGTGGCGGTGGCCGCCGGTGCGCTCCAGGTGGTCCAGCCGGAAGCGGACCATGACACGGTCCAGCTGCGCGAAGCAGAGCAGGTGGCCGGCGTCCTCGGCGGCGCGGTTGGCCGGCTCAGACGGGCTGCCATCGAGCAGCAGCCAGTCGTCGTCTTCGTCCAGTTCCAGGATCGCGGTCGGGAAGGACTGGTCGCGACCGCCCAGGTGCGCGTTGATCAGCGAGCGCTGGTCGATCAGCGCCTGCAGCAGCTGGCGGATCTGCCGGGGGTTGCGGACCAGGTAACGATCGTCCGTGCCGTCATCATGGGCGGCATGGGATGCGTCATGGGGGTCAAGGCTGCCTTCGGACATGGACTCTGCTGCGTTGGGCGGGTACGGATATCGTGCGATATCAGGTCTCTGTCCGTTTATCGGCAGCAGTTCACAATAATGTAGGGCCAATGTGTGTAGCGGTACCTTCGGCCAAGAAACACCACCCCGCCGCGGCGGGGTGGTGTCAGGGGCGTGCAGCGGCGACGATCAGAACTCCTGCCAGTCGCCTTCGTTGGCCAGTACGGGTTCGCGCACCGCCGCGCGGCGGACCGGCGCGGCCGGGGCACGCGGGCGGGCCGGGGCGGCGTGGCGCGTGGCCGGCGCAGCGGCGACGACCGGGGCCGCCTGGCCCTCGAGCTTGAACAGCGACACCGCATCGGTGAGGTGGCCGGCCTGTTCTTCCATGGAGCGGGCGGCGGCGGTGGCTTCTTCAACCAGCGCCGCGTTCTGCTGGGTGGTTTCGTCCATCTGCATCACGGTCTGGTTGACCTGCTCGATGCCGGCCGACTGTTCCTGCGAGGCGGCCGAGATCTCGGCCATGATGTCGGTCACGCGCTGCACCGAGGCCACGATCTCGCCCATGGTGGCACCGGCCTGGTTGACCAGGGCCGAGCCCTCGGCGACCTTGCCGACCGACTCGTCGATCAGGCCCTTGATCTCCTTGGCAGCGCTGGCCGAGCGCTGGGCCAGGGTGCGTACCTCGGAGGCGACCACGGCGAAACCGCGGCCCTGCTCGCCGGCACGGGCGGCTTCCACCGCCGCGTTCAGGGCCAGGATGTTGGTCTGGAACGCGATGCCGTCGATGACGGTGATGATGTCGGCGATGCGGCGCGAGGAGGCGTCGATCTCGTGCATGGTGCTGACCACCTTGCCGACCACTTCGCCGCCCTGCGAGGCCACCGAGTGCGCGCCGATGGCGAGCTGGTTGGCCTGGCGGGCGTGTTCGGCGTTCTGGCGCACGGTGGAGGTCAGTTCCTCCATCGAGGCGGCGGTTTCTTCCAGGTTGGCGGCCTGCTGTTCGGTACGGCGCGACAGGTCGTTGTTGCCCGAGGCGATTTCGCCGGCGGCGGTGCTGATGCTGCCCGAGGCGTGCTGGATGCGGCTGACGATCTGGGTCAGCTGGGCCACGGTGGTGTTGGCATCGTCGCGCATGCTGGCGAACACGCCGTGGAACTGGCCCTGCATGCGCGCGGTGAGATCGCCGTTGGCGATGGCCTGCAGCAGGTGCGACAGCTGCGACAGGTTGCCGTCGGCCACTTCCATCATGGTGTTGAGGTGCTCGATCATGACCCGGAAGTCGTGGTCGAAGCGCAGTGCATCGCCGCGCTGGCTGAAGTCGCCGGCGGCCGCAGCCTGGGCCAGGGTCTGGATCTGCGTATTGATCGCCAGCAGGCTGGCCTTCGCTGCGTCCATCGATTCATGCAGGATCGCGCGGGTGCCGGGCAGGCGGCGCGCGTTCTGCGACAGGTCGCCGGCGGCGTACTGGTTGAGCACGTTGATGGCGTCCTTGATCGAGTCCAGGTGCTCGAAGATCACGGTGTTCACGCCCACGGCCAGCTGGCCGTACACGCCCGGGAAATCTTCCGGGATGCGGTGGCTGATGTCCGGTCCGGCATGCATTTCGACCATCTGCTGGGTTTCGCTGGAGTAGCGGCGCAGCATCAGGGTCATGTCGCGGGTGGCCGCCAGCATGCGGCCGGCTTCGTCGGCGGTGGTGCTGGAGGCGATGTTCACCGTCAGGTCGCCACGGGCGACCGCCTGGATGGCCTGCATGGCCTGGCGGATCGGCCGGGTCACCGCGCGCGAGATCACCACGCCCATTGCCACGGCGAGCAGCGACAGCAGCACGATGCTGGTGATGATGGCCACCACGCTGCTGTGGTGGGTGGCGTTGGCGTCGGCGATCTTCGCCTGCATCAGGCCGCTGCTGAAGGCGCCGAGCTCCTTGAGGTCGTCGAACATCTTGCGGCGCGCCGGCCGCGACTTCTCATCGGAGATCTGCTGGGCCAGTACGCCATCGGCGGCGGCGACGGCCGCGCGCATCTCGGCATTGGCGGCGAAGTAGGCCTCGAGGTCGGCGGCAACCTTGCTGTAGAGGCCCTTCTCCTTCTCGCCGGCCGGCAGGGCGGCGTAGGCGCCCAGCTCCTCACGCACGGTCTTGGCGGTGGCATCCATGCGCTTGTTGTAGTCGGCGACCTTGTCCGGCTGGTCCAGCATGCTCAGCTGGGCCAGTTCAAAGGTGCGGAACTCACCCAGCTGCGCGCGGACTTCGCCCAGGTGCTGCACGGACGGAATGTCGTTGCTCGCCATCGCGGCGAGTTCGGCGTTGAGGCTGTTCAGGCGCACCAGGGCGAACACGCCCAGCGCGACCGTCATCAGGGTGGTGAGGGCGAACCCGACCGCGAGTTTGCGGCTGATGGGCAGATCATGGAACCACTTCATGCGGGAAACTCCGGGCAGGGCAGGGGCGCACAGCCGTGGGAACGCTGGGCGGAAGGGCAAGGGGCGAAGGCGGCAAAGCGGTAGGGCGTCAGGCTGGCGATGAATGTGTCATCGCTATTGCGGATAACGGCGGCGCGGGGCGGTTTCTTGAGTGCGCGATGTCACATTTTTTCCCGGCCCACGCAGCGGCGCGGGTTGCGGTCGATGGTTGCGAAAGCAAGCAATACCAATGGGTTTGCCATGCGGTGGCGAATGGGTCACCGATACGCGACCGTATCGCGTCCGACCGACATCACGGTTTTCCATCAAACGTTCATGGCGCCGGAATGAAGAGCATCCGGCCAACGGCCGGGGCTACCGCTTCTGGTTGATTGATCATGATCTGGATGGGCCCGTAACAATTCGTAGCCCCGGCCGTCGGCCGGACACCGCGCGCAGCGCGGCCCAAGCATCCGAAGCGCACGTCCGAACGGTTGCCGTCGTGGGTCCAACGTTTAGAGCAAACCGAAGCCACCCATCAGGCGTCCAGAACGAAAAACGCCCCCGTCACCAAACGGGGGCGTTTCGAGCCGGCAGAGCCAGGGACGCTTACGCCGCCTGCGGCACCCGCAGCGAACGCACCAGGCCACCGATATCCACGATCAGCGCAACGCGGCCGTCGCCGAGAATGGTCGCACCGGACACACCGCTGATACGCCGGTAGTTGTTCTCGATGTTCTTGACCACCACCTGCTGCTGGCCGACCAGTTCGTCCACTTCCAGCGCGATCTTCTGGCCATCGCCTTCCACCACCACCACCAGCGAATCATCGGTGGTGCGGCGGCCGAAGCCGTAATACTCGCTCAGCGACAGGATCGGCAGGTACTCGCCACGCACGCGCAGCACACGGCCTTCGCCGGCCATCGAACGCACGTCTTCCGGCTGCGGCTGCAGCGCTTCCAGCACGTACGCCAGCGGCAGGATCACGGTTTCGCCCGCCACCGCCACGGTCATGCCGTCGAGGATGGCCAGGGTGAGCGGCAGGCGGATCAGCACGCGGGTGCCATTGCCGGCCCTGCTTTCCAGCTGCACTTCGCCACCCAGCGACTGGATGTTGCGGCGGACCACGTCCATGCCCACGCCACGACCGGACAGATCCGTGACGGCATCGGCGGTGGAGAAGCCAGGCTGGAAGATCAGGTCCCAGACCTGCGCATCGGTGGGGTTGTCCGGCACGGCCAGGCCGCGTTCGAGCGCCTTGGCCAGGATCTTGTCGCGGTTCAGGCCACGGCCGTCATCGCTGACTTCGATGACGATGTGACCGCCCTGGTGCGATGCGGCCAGGGTAATGGTGCCGGTTTCGTCCTTGCCGGCGTCGCGGCGGACGTCGGGCATTTCCAGGCCGTGGTCGATCGAGTTGCGCACCAGGTGCACCAGCGGATCGGCGATCTTTTCGATCAGGCCCTTGTCCAGCTCGGTGCCTTCGCCGATGGTGCGCAGACGCACGTGCTTGCCCAGGCGCGAGGAGAGATCGCGGACCAGGCGCGGGAAGCGGCGGAACACCGCGTCCACCGGCAGCATGCGCACGCCGATCACCGCTTCCTGCAGGTCGCGGGTGTTGCGTTCCAGCAGGTCCAGGCCGGCGAACAGCTGCTCGGCATGCACCGGGTCCAGGGCGTGCGAGACCTGCTTGAGCATGGCCTGGGTGATGACCAGTTCGCCGACCAGGTTGATCAGCGCATCGACCTTTTCCACGGCGACGCGGATGGAGGTTTCCGCTTCGCTGGTGGCAGCTGGTGCGGCTGGTGCGGCTGCGGCGGCAGGCGCTGCCGGGGCGGCCACGGGGGCAGCTGGCGCGGCGGCCGGGGCGCTGGTGGCCAGGCTCGGCGGTGCGGCCGGACGGATGTCCAGTTCGCAGTCGTCGACGACCCAGGCGAAGGTGTCTTCGATCTTGCTGCGCGGCACTTTGCCGACCAAGCCCAGGTCCCATGCCAGGTGGGCCTCGAGCGGGTCGAGCTGGTCGAAGCCGGGCAGGCGTTCCAGTCGCGCGGCGACCTGCAGCGAGCCCAGGTGTTCCAGTTCGCGGATGATGCGCAGCGGATCGTTGCCGCTCATGAACAGCGACGGCGCCGGCACGAAACCGATCTGCCACGCTTCAGGGGTGTCATCGACCTTGGCGGCAGTCGGCGCGGCCGCGCTCGGCGCCTGGCCGGACAGCACCGCTTCCAGGCGTGCCTTGACCGCGGCCACGGCCTGCGGGTCGGCCGGCTGGCCGTGTTCGGCTTCGCGCAGCAGGGCGCGAAGCACGTCCACCGACGACAGCATGGCATCCACGGCCGCCGCTTCCAGCGCGCGCTTGCCGGCGCGCAGTTCGTCCAGCAGCGTTTCCAGCACGTGGGTCAGCGCGGCGATGGCGTCGAAGCCGAAGGTGCCGGCGCCGCCCTTGATGGAGTGCGCGGCGCGGAACACCGAGTTGATGATTTCCGGATCCTGCTGGCCCGATTCCAGTGCCAGCAGGCCCGCTTCCATCGCGTCCAGGCCCTCGCGGCTTTCCTCGAAGAAGGTGGCGTGGAAGCGTTGCAGGTCCATGCTCATGGGCGTTCGGGTCCGGTTACCAAAGGGGGAGGGGAAGGCGGGTGGGGATCAGCCCAGGACTTTCTGGACGGTCGCGACCAGCTGTTCCGGGTTGAACGGCTTGACCAGCCAGCCGGTTGCACCGGCCGCCTTGCCTTCGGACTTCTTGTCGGCGGCCGATTCGGTGGTGAGCATCAGCATCGGGGTGAACTTGTAGTCCGGCAGCTGGCGCAGCTCGCGGATCAGCGAGATGCCGTCCATGTTCGGCATGTTCACGTCGGTCACCACCGCGTTGAAGCGCTGGCCCTTCGCCCGGCCCAGGGCGACGGCGCCGTCTTCGGCTTCCTCGACGGAAAAGCCGGCCGAGGTGAGGGCGAAGGAAACCATCTGGCGCATTGACGCCGAATCGTCCACCACCAAGATACGTGCGCTCATGCCGCGTTCTCCACAGATTTCAGGTTGTCATGGGTTGCGTCCAGGCCCAGGGCCTGGGTGACACCGAGCAGGCGCGCGGCATCGCGGAAGGTGGCCGTGCAGCCGTCGAACGCGGTCGGGTGGCCGGCCAGGCGGCGGGCCTCGACGAACGCGCACAGGACCTGCACCGACGCGGTATGGATACGGCCCACCTGGCTGGCATCCAGCGTCAGGTCGCCGCCCTGGTCCACCAAGGGGGCCAGGCGTGTTTTGAGCTCGGTGCTGGTCTCGATTCCGAGATCATCACCCAGGGCCACAGTGCTCATCGTTGCTCCGGACAAACGGTTCCGAGGTCTATAACGGCGTATTTCTGGAAACCTTTAGGGTGGGCGTTGTTCCGATGCCGACGGACATCCCGCGGACACGCATGGCGTGTCCCTACGCCGCCGCGATGTAGCGACACGCCATGCGTGTCCCACGCACGGCCGGCCACATTCCTAATTCAACAGCTGCGTGGCATCCAAAAGAATCATCGGCTGGGCCGTGACCCGGGCCACGCCGCGGAACAGGTCGTTGGAAATCTGGCAGATGCGCGCGGTATCGGGCGGTTCGATCTGCGAATCGGTGAGGTTGGCCACGTCTTCCACGGCCGATACGCGCAGGCCCATGGTCTCGCCGTCCTCTTCCAGCACCACGATGCGGGTGTTGGCGTCGTCGCTGGCGGGACCGGTGCCCAGGTGGATGCCCAGGTCCATCACCGGCACCACCTGGCCGCGCAGGTTCATGATGCCCAGCATCGCCGACGGGGTGCCGCGCAGCGGCAGCAGCGGTACCGGCAGCACCACCTCCTGCACCTTCAGCAGCTCCAGCGCGTAGGCCTGGGGGCCGCAGCGCAGGCGCAGCCAGCGCGAGGTGCGCTCGGCGGCGCGGCGATCGCCGCGGGGGCTGGAGGCCGGGTTGCGGGCCTGGGCCTGCAGCTCCTGCCAGCTGCTGGGGCGGCCGGAGGGGGCGGGAACGGGAGCGGGTGCCACCGGGCGCGGTGCGGCCACGGGTGGGGGCGGCGGCGGTGCAGTGCGGGCGACCGGTGCCGGGGCAGCGACCGGGACCGCTGCGCGCACGGGCGCCGCCACGGTGTCGTGGAGCGCTTCCGCTGGCAGATCGTCCCAACTGGGGCGCGAGGCGTCCGGTGTAGCGGCCACCTCGACCGGGCCCAGGGCCGGGTCGTTGAGCAGTTCGTCCAGCAGGGCCAAGTGGGCCGGCGCGCCCGGTGAGGTGGGCGTATCAAACTCCGCCGCTGGAGCAGCAGCCTCCACCACGGGACCCAGTGCAGGGTCGTTCATCAGTTCGTCCAGCAACGCCATGGCGGCGGGTGCGCCCGGTGAGGTCGGGGTGTCGAAGGCGGGTGCGCCGTTGGCGTCTTCCGTGTCGGTGGTCGCCACGGCGGTCACCGGCACGGCATCGCCGAGCAGTTCCTCTAGATAATCGTCGAGTACGCCGGCGCTGTTCATGCCGCGCGCTCCATCTGCAGCGCGTCGTCGGCCAGGATCCATTCCAGCGCACGCCGGTACGCGGCCAGGCCACGGCCCGGGTAGTCGTCGGAGGTCGCCGGCACGGTCAGGCTGGCGGCGTTGCAGATGCGCGTATCCACCGGAATGGCGTCTTCCCACACGCGGTGGCCGTGGCGGTCCTGCATCTGCTTGACGGTTTCGTTGCCGGCGCGGGTGCGCCGGTCGAACAGGGTCGGCAGGATCGACATCGGCAGTGGGCGGCGGCGCGAACGCTCGACCATCTCGCCGGTCCGCACCATGCCATCCAGGCCGTGCAGGGCCAGCGGCTCGGCCTGGGTCGGAATGATCAGGCGATCGGCTGCGGCAAGCGCGTTGATCATCAGCAGGCCCAGCGTGGGCGCGCAGTCGAGCAGGATGTAGTCGTGCTGGCCCTGGTGGCGGGTCATTGCGTGCTGCAGGGCCAGGCCCAGGCCGGGCTGGTTGGCGCTGCGCCGTTCCAGCGTGGCCAGCGCGGCCTGCGCGCAGATGAAGTCCAGGCCGGGCACCTGGCTGCCATGGGCCAGGCTGCCCAGTTCCGCAGGCGGGGTGCCGAACAGCTCCAGCACGCCGGCCGGCGGCGGATCCAGCGGCACGCCGAAAGCGCGGGTCAGCGAGGAGTGCGGATCGAGGTCGATCAGCAGCACGCGGTGGCCCAGGGCGGCCAGGCCGCGGCCGAGCGCGAGGGTGGTGGTGGTCTTGCCCACGCCGCCCTTCTGGTTGGCGATTGCCCAGATACGCATCGGCTTACTCCTTCATTGCGGGGGGAACGGCGGCGCCAACGCGGCTGCCGGCCGGCACCGGTGGCAGCTGCACCGGGGCGAGGGGGGAAACGGGGGAGGGCGTGGCCGGCGCCGGCGCGGTGCCGGTTTCGGCGGTGAGCTGCGGGCCCAGCGGGTCCGTGCCCTGCGCGGTGTCGGCCAGGATGATGACCATCACCCGGCGGTTGCGGTTGCGGCCCTGCGCGCTGGTGTTGTCTTCGCGCGGGCGGAACTGGCCATAGCCGACCATCGCCAGCCGCGCCGGCTGCACGCCCCGGTCGGCGAACAGGTGCACCACGCTGGCCGCACGCGCGGCCGACAGTTCCCAGTTGGAGGGGAACAGCGCGGTGGCGATCGGCACATCATCGGTGTGGCCTTCCACGCGCACGCCGTTGGGCGCGTCGTGCAACACCTGCGCCAGCGAAGACAGGGTGTCGCGTGCGTGCACGTCGAGCGTGGCCGAGCCGGTGGTGAACAGGATGTCGCTGTTGATCTCCACCTCGATCCACAGCTCGGTGCGGCGCACGGTGATCATGCCGCGGTCGATCAGCGGGGCCAGCGTGGCGGTGAGGCGGTCGGCGATGCTGTTGAGCTGGCGCTCTGCAGCCTGCAGCTGCTGCTGGTTGTGCACCGACACCGGCATGCGCATCTGCGAGGCCATCGCCGGCAGCAGGGTGGGGTCGTTGCTGGGCGACGGTGCCGACGGGCCAACGCGGTTGCCCGCCTTGATCACCGAGGGGCTGTCCCAGCCGCCGCCCTGCACCTGCTGGTTGCCGACCTGCACCGGGTTGATGGTGCGCGGCGCGCCACCGAAGGCGGTGGTCAGCGCATCGGCCATGACCCGGTACTTGCCTTCGTTGAGCGAGGAGATGGCGTACATGACCACGAAGAAGGCAAGCAGCAGCGTCATGAGGTCGGCGTAGGGAATCGCCCAGGCCTCATGGTTGGCGTGCTCTTCGTGGGCTTTGCGGCGGGCCATGTCAGTGCAGGAACCCCGACAGGTTGGTCTCGATGTTGCGCGGGTTCTCGCCCTGGGCAATCGAGATCAGGCCTTCGATGATCATTTCGCGGTCGCGGCTGTTGTGGTGGATCACGCTCTTGAGCTTGGCCGACACCGGCAGGAACAGCAGGTTGGCCGAGGCGATGCCGTAGATGGTGGCGGTGAACGCAGCGGCGATGCCGTGGCCGAGCTTGCTCGGGTCGGCCAGGTTCTTCATCACCGCGATCAGGCCGAGCACGGCGCCGATGATGCCCAGCGTGGGCGCGTAGATGCCCATGCCTTCGAACACCTTGGAGGCGGCCAGGTCCTGGCTTTCCTGGCTGCCCAGTTCGATTTCCATCATGTGCCGGATGGTTTCCGGCTCCACGCCGTCCACCAGCAGCTGCAGGCCCTTGCGCAGGAACGGGTCGTCCTGGGCGTCGACCTGGGCTTCCAGGCCGAGCAGGCCCTGGCGGCGGGCGATGTTGCTCCATTCCACGATCTGGCGGATCAGCTCGGCACGGTCGCTGGCCGGCGGGCGCACGACCCAGCGCACGATCCTGAAGGCGTGCTTGAACACGGCCGGCGAGGTGTGCAGCAGGATGGCGGCCAGCGTGCCGACGATGACGATCACGAAGGCGGCAGGGGACCACAGCGACGCCAGCCCGGCACCCTTGAGGATGCTGCCGCCGACCAGCGAGGCCAGGGCGAGGAAAAGTCCAATGAGGCTGAGTCTGTCCATTTGTCCGATATCGGCTTGCTTGGGGGGGACTTGAGTTGTGGGGCTATCGGCGGTTCAGCCACGCATGGCGTGGCTCTACGCGTTGGGGGCACCCGTCGATGCGGTGGCCCTGGATCAATCGTGCGGGGTGCGCAGGCCGTCCACGTCGAGGATCAGCGACATGCGGCCGTCGCCGATCAGGGTGGCGCCGGCGTAGCCGCGCAGGCCGCGCAGGGCCTTGGGCAGCGGCTTGATCACCACTTCCTCGCGGCCACGCACCTGGTCCACCACCAGCCCGAAGCGGGCTTCGCCGGCCTGCAGCACCACGATGGTGAGCAGGGGCGAGGGCGCCGGATCCACATCGAGCCAGTGGCGCAGGTCCACCAGCGGCAGGGTATGGGTCCTGCGGTCGAGCACGGCGCGGCCGTCGAACCAGCCCAGCGAGGTGTTCGGCGCGTGCAGCACTTCCATCACGCGTGCCAGCGGCAGTGCGTAGACGTCCTCGCCGGCCTGCACCAGCAGGGTTGGCAGGATCGCCAGGGTGAGCGGCACGCGGATCATGAAACGGCTGCCGCGGCCCAGTTCGGACTGGATCTGGATCTGGCCGCTGAGCTCGCGGATGCGCGACTGCACCACGTCCATGCCGACGCCACGACCGGAGATATCGGTGACTTCCTGCTTGGTCGAGAAGCCGGGCAGGAACACCAGGTGCAGGCATTCCTCGCTGGTCAGGCGGGCGGCGGCTTCGGGATCGATCAGGCCCTTTTCGCGGGCCTTGGCGCGCAGGCGCTCGGGGTCGATGCCGGCGCCGTCGTCCTGCACTTCAATGCTGACGTAGTCGCCTTCCTGCTGCGCGGACAGGCGTACGTTGCCGCTGCGGGTCTTGCCCTGGGCTTCGCGCAGCTCGGGCATTTCGATGCCGTGGTCGATCGCGTTGCGCACCAGGTGCACCAGCGGGTCGGCCAGGGCTTCGACCAGGTTGCGGTCCAGTTCGGTTTCCGCACCGATCAGTTCCAGCTCCACTTCCTTCTTCAGGTTGCGGGCCACGTCGCGGGCGACCTTGGGGAAGCGTGAGAACACCTTGCCCACCGGCTGCATGCGGGTGCGCATCACCGCCGACTGCAGGCGCGCGGTGGCGATATCCAGCGTGGACACGGCGCGGTCCAGTTCTTCGTCGTGCAGGCGCGCACGCAGGGTCTTGAGCCGGTTGCGCGACAGCACCAGTTCGCCGATCAGGTTGACGATGGCATCCAGGCGCTTGGTATCCACGCGCACGGTGTGTTCGGCTTCGGCCACCGGCTTGTTGGCGGCCGGCTTGGCCGGGGCCGGAGCGGCGACCGGGCGCGGTGCGATGGCCGGGGCGGGTGCCGCTGCGGCCACGCTCTGCGCGCCGGGAGCGGCGCCGCCATGCAGCTGGTCGAGCAGCGCTTCGAATTCGTCTTCGCCGATCAGGCCATCGTCGTTCTTTTTCGCCACGGCAGTGGGAGCCGCGCCGCCGTGCAGGGTATCCAGCAGGGCTTCGAATTCATCGTCGGTGATCAGGTCGCCGCTGGAGGCGGCCGCCGTCGCGGCCGGTGCCGGCGTGGCCGGTCCGTTGACGTCGAACTGCGCGATCAGTTCCGGCGGGGCATAGCCCGGCTCGGTGCCGGCGGCCACCGAATCCAGCATCGACTGCAGGTAATCCAGCGACTGCTGGCCGGCGTCGAAATGGTGGGCCTGCAGCACGGCCTGGCCCGAGCGGGCCATGCCAAGGGTTTCTTCGGCGGCGTGGCACAGCTCGACCATGGCCTGGATGCCCAGGAAGCCGGCACCGCCCTTGAGCGTGTGGAACCCGCGGAACACCGCGTTGAGCTGGTCGCTGTCCTGGGGCGACTGCTCCAGCGACACCAGCTGTTCGCCGAGGCGATCCAGTATCTCCTGGGCCTCGAGGATGAAGTCTGCAGCAATGTCGTCTGGAACAGCACTCATGGTTTCAAAGCCCCAAATCGGAAAGCAGGTCGTCGGCGTCGACCTGTGACACCTGATGGCGGTCCAGGCCGCTCACGGCCGGACCGGCCAGCCCGTTGTCGCGCTTGTGCGCGCTGTCGTCCGGCGGCGGCAGGCCGAGCGCGCCGAAGCCTTCGTGCACGCGGCGCACGATGCCCACCACGCGGCGGATGATCTGCCCGGTGAGATCCTGGTAGCTCTGGGTGAGCGCGATCTCGGTGAGGTTGTGGCGGATGCGGTCCAGCTGCTGGTCCTGGTCCGGGCTCAACCCGTTGGCACGCAGCTGCTCGGTGAGCGCGCGGCATTCCTCGGCCAGGTCCAGGGTGCGGTGGGTGGCCTGTTCGGTCATCGCCACCACGTGGTCCAGGCGCGCGCAGGCATCGTCCAGCTCGCCGGCTTCGCTGGGCAGGGTGGGCAGTTCGCCCAGCGCCTGGCCCAGTTCGCGGGCAAGCCGGTTCAGCCCGGCCATCATCGGCTGGGTGCGCAGCGCGGCCAGGGCGTCGATTTCCCGGCGCCAGCCCGCTTCGTCGCCGCTTTCCAGCGCAGCCAGGGCATCCTGCAGGCGCTGCACCAGCGCCGATTTGTCGCGAAGGGTTTCCATCACGCGCTGGCCGCCAGGCGCTCGAAGATCTTGCCGAGCTTTTCTTCCAGGGTCTGGGCGGTGAACGGCTTGATGATGTAGCCGTTCACGCCGGACTGGGCGGCTTCAATGATCTGCTCGCGCTTGGCTTCGGCGGTGACCATCAGCACCGGCAGGGTCTTGAGCTTGGCGTCGGCGCGGATCGCCTTGAGCAGGTCGATACCGGTCATGACCGGCATGTTCCAGTCGGTGACCACGAAATCGAACGACTGGCTCTGCAGCAGGGCCAGCGCGGCATGCCCGTCCTCGGCTTCGGCCGTATTGGTGAAGCCCAGATCGCCCAGCAGGTTCTTGACGATACGACGCATGGTCGAGAAGTCGTCGACGATCAGGATACGCATGTTCTTGTTCAAAGCACTTTCCTCGGTATCAAGTGTTCTCGAGGCCGGCGTCGGCCGCCTCGAAGATCTTCAGTCGGCCACGCAGGCGCAGCACTGCCTGGCCATGGATCTGGCAGACGCGCGACTCGCTGACGCCGAGCACCGCGCCGATCTCTTTCAGGTTCAGCTCCTGCTCGTAGTACAGCGACAGCACCAGCTGTTCGCGTTCGGGCAGCAGGCCGATCGCATTGCCCAGTTCGCGGCCGAACTCGCCGCGCTCCAGCACCTGCTGCGGGGTCGGGCCGCCCTGGGCGACGGTATCCAGCTCGCCCTGGTCTTCGATCCGCGATTCCAGGCTCAGCACCTGGCCACGCGCGGCGTCTTCCATCAGGCGCAGGTAGTCGGGCAGCGGCATGTCCATCGCGGCGGCCACTTCGGTGGCGCTGGCGGCGCGGCCGGTGGTCTGCTCCAGCCGGCGGATGGTGGACGCGGCGTCGCGGGCACGGCGGTGCACCGAACGCGGCACCCAGTCGCCGCGGCGGATCTCGTCGATCATCGAGCCGCGGATGCGGATCGAGGCGTAGGTTTCGAACGAGGCGCCCTGGTCGGCGTCGTAGCTGCGCGAGGCCTCGATCAGGCCCATCATCCCGGCCTGGATCAGGTCGTCGACTTCAACGCTGGCCGGCAGGCGTGCGGCCAGGTGGTGGGCGATGCGCCGGACCAGGTCCGAGTGCTGGGCAATGCACTCGTTGGCAGCGGCGCGCTGCACCTCTTTGTATTGTGCGGCGCCTTTCATGCGGTCACCCCGCGTTGCTTGAGGATGCGTTCCAGGAAGAATTCAACGCCGCCGCGCGGCTCGGTCGGGGCCTGCCAGCGGGCGGTGCGCCGGGCGATCTCGGCGATCGCCTGCGCCGACGGGCTGGACGGGTAGGCCTTCACCACCGGCTGCTGGCGCTGCACCGACAGGCGCAACCAGTCGTCCTGCGGCACGCAGCCCAGGTAGTTCAGCGAGACATCGGCCAGGAACTTGTCGCAGACCCGGCTCAGCTTTTCGTAGAGCACGCGGCCTTCGTTCGGATCACGCACCATGTTGGCGACCACCTGGATGCGGTCCACGCCACGTTCGCGCGAGAGCACCTTGATCAGCGCATAGGCGTCGGTGATCGAGGCCGGTTCGTCGCAGACCACCACCACGGTGTCCTGGGCGGCCTGGCAGAAGGTGAGCACCCCGTCGGTGATGCCGGCGGCGGTGTCGACCACCATGAAGTCCAGATCGCGTTCCAGTTCGGAGAACACGTTGACCAGGCCCACGTGTTCGGCCGGCTGCAGTTCGGCCATGTGGCGGCGGCCGGACGCGGCCGGCACCACCAGCACGCCACCCGGGCCTTCCAGGATCACTTCATCCAGCGTGCAGCGCCCGGCGACCAGGTCGGCCAGGGTCAGCTTGGGCTGCAGGCCCAGGATCACATCGATGTTGGCCAGGCCCAGGTCGGCATCCAGCAGCAGCGTGCGCTTGCCCATGTCGGCCAGCGCCACGGCCAGGTTGGCCGACACGTTGGTCTTGCCCACGCCGCCCTTGCCGCCGGTGACGGCGATGGTGCGGACCGGGCCCAGCGGCTGGCTGCGGGTGGCCGACAACGGGAAGGTCCTGGTCAGGTTTTCATACTCACGCGACGGCATGGTTCAACTCCGGGTTGCAGGGCATATCGGCCGCGCGGCGCAAATCTTCAAGGCGAAGTACAAGATTGGCTGCACTGGCCCGGTGCAGGTCTTCGGGAACGTCCTGGCCATCGGTGACCCAGGTGATCGGCAGGCGGTGGTCGACGGCCACCGACAGGGCGGTACCGAAGCGGCCGGTCTCGTCCAGCTTGCTCAGCACCACGCCCTGCGGGTTGGCGCCGCTGAAGCGGCGGACCACCTCGTCCATGTCGCCGAAGCTGGTGTTGGCCGGGAGCACCAGCAGGGTGCGGATCTGCGGGGCGGCGCGCAGCCACTGCAGCTGGGCGGCCAGGGCGCGGTCACGCGGGCCCAGGCCGGCGGTGTCGATCAGCACCAGCTTGTAGTCCTTCAGGCGCTCCAGCAGCTGGGCCAGGTCGCTGCCACTGTTGGCTTCATGCACCGCGATGCCGAGCTGGCGGCCGAAGCCATACAGCTGTTCGCGGGCGCCGATGCGGGCGGTATCGGTGGTGACCAGGGCCACGTCGCGGGCGGCGTGGGCTTCGGCGAAGCGCGAGGCCAGCTTGGCGATGGTGGTGGTCTTGCCGGCACCGGTGGGGCCGACCAGGGCGATCACGCCGCCGGCTTCCAGCGGGTCGACCGGGGCGATCGGCAGCTTCTTGGAAAGCAGCCCCAGCATCAGGCCACGGCCACGGTGGGCTTCGGTGTCCAGCGGGATCTGCAGGGCCACGTCGCGGCAGATGCCGGCGTCGAAGCCGTATTCGTCCATCAGGTCCAGCGCGGCGGCACGCACCGCCGAGCCGCGCAGGCGCTCGTCGGTGAAGCGGTTCATTTCGCGCTCGATGACGGTGCGCATGCCGGCCACTTCATTGCGCAGCTGGCGCAGTTCCTCATCGTCGCGGACCAGGGTCACCGGGGCGGCGACGGCAGGCACCGGGGCGGTGATGACCTCGGCCGGCACCGTCGGTTCGTTGGCGGCCTGCAGCGACGGCTCGACCGGTGCAGCAACGGTCATGGCGGCGACCGGCGCGGCGATGGCGTCCACAACCACCGGAGCGGGCGCGGCAAACACCGCCGAATCGTCGATCTGGATGGCCGGGCTGGCCGCGGCCGGGACCACCGGCACGGTTTCCCACAGCGGAGCCGCCGGGGCTTCAAGCGGAGCCCGCTGCATCTGCTGCGCCGGCATCTGCGGCAGCTGCGGCGGGACGCTGGTGCGGCCTGCCGGAGCGTGCATCTCGAACAGCGGTGCTTCGTCCAGCGGCGGGTCGATGATGAAGCGGGCGCGGTTGGCCGGGACCGGCGCAGCGGCGCGGACCGGTGCTTCAACCGCCACCGGTGCGGCGTCGGCGACCGGCGCAACCACGGCGCGTTCGGCGGCGGCAGCCTGTTCAACATTGAACGGGGCGAAGATCTGTTCTGGCAGCTGGGTGGCCGGCTGCACGTTGGCGCGGGCCAGGGTGGCGGCAAAGCCGCTGCTGCCCGGCGGCGGCACGATTTCGTTGGCGCTGTCCAGGGTGCGGCCGGTGGCGCCCACGGCGGCGCGGGCGAGGGCGGCCACGGCCGAGGTGGTGGCCGCCACCGGTTCCGGCGCGGCGGCCGGCGCCTTGCGGCGGGTCACCGCGGCGATCACCGCATCGGCGGCGTTGCGCGGGCGCGGGGCCGGCGGCGGCGGCGCCACGTCCTTGCGCGCCGCTTCCAGCGCACGCTGCACCGCGCCTTCGTCATAGTTCGCCGCGGCCACGATTTCCACGCCTTCCTCGATCCGGCGATTGGACAGGATCACGGCATCCGGACCGTGTTCCTTGCGCACCAGGTTCATGGCAGAGCGCATATCGGGAGCGACGAAGCGTTTGATTTTCATGCTGTGGTACCGGGACTGGGGCGGCTGGGGGGTGGAAGGGAAGCGCTGGTTGTCGGTGGTCTGCACGGTCCGGGTTTCCCTTCTTGTCCTGCTGCGGTGATTGCGAAATGGGGGTGTCTGTTTTCTGACGCGTTGCTGTCGGAGTTCCGGCTCAGCTGATCGTGCCGACCAGCTTCAGCCGCTTGTCCTCGGGGACCTCGCTGTAGGCCAGCACGGACAGCGACGGAACGCTGTGGCGTACCAGCCGTGCCAGCGCGGCACGTACCGGACCGGGCACCAACACCACCGCGGGCTCGTTCTTCGCTTCCTGCTTGCTGACACATTCGGCCAGGCTCTGGTGCAGTCGCTCAGCGAGTCCGGGTTCCAGCGCGGCGCCGTTGCCCTGAGTGGACTCCTGCAAGACGCGTTCCAGTTGCGGGTTGAGGGTGAACACCGGCAGCTCGGCGGACATGCCGGCGATCTCCTGGACGATGAAACGGCCCAGCGCGTTGCGCACGGCGGCCGTCAGTACGCCGGGGTCCTGGCTCATCGGCGCGTTCTCCACCAGCGATTCGGCGATCTTGCGCAGCTGGCGCACCGGGATGCGTTCGATCAGCAGGTTCTGCAGCACCCGCACCACCACCGACAGCGGCAATGCCTTCGGGGTGAGGTCCTCGACCAGCTTGGGCGCGCTCTTGCCCAGGTTGGCCAGCAGCTGCTGCACCTCTTCGTGGCCGAGCAGCTCCGGGGCGTGTTCGCGGATCAGGTGCGAGAGGTGGGTAGCGACCACGGTGGCCGGGTCGACCACGGTGTAGCCCATCGATTCGGCGTGGGCGCGCTGGTGCGGCTGGATCCAGGTGGCATCCAGGCCGAACGCGGGGTCCTTGCCGGCAATGCCTTCCAGCGCGCCGAGCGCGCTGCCCGGGTCCAGGGCCAGTTCGCGGTCGGGGTGGATTTCGGCGGTGGCCACCGGCACGCCGTGGATCAGCAGCCGGTAGGCGCTGGCGCCCAGTTCCAGGTTGTCACGGATGTGTACCGACGGAATCAGGAAGCCGATGTCGTGGGTGAGCTTGCGGCGCACGCCCTTGATGCGCGCCATCAGTTCGCCGCCCTGGTTCTTGTCCACCAGCGGGATCAGCCGGTAGCCCACTTCCAGGCCCAGCGGATCGACCGGGCGCAGTTCGTCCCAGGTCAGTTCGGCGGTGGGCGAGGGGCTGCTGGCGCCGGGCAGGCCCAGCGCATTGGTAGGGCCGGCCGCAGGCGCGGCGGCGGCGCGCTCGGCCGCCTGGCTCTTCTTCCAGAGCTTCCAGGCGATGAAGCCGAGGATGGCAGCCAGCGTCAAGAAGGCGACGTTGGGCATGCCCGGGACCAGGCCGACCAGGCCCAGGATCGCCGCGGCGATGGTCAGAGCGCGGTGCTGTCCGAACACCTGGCCCATCATGGCCTGGGCCATGTCCTGCGAGCGCGAGGCGCGGGTGACCAGCATGGCCACGGCCGAGGACACCAGCAGTGCCGGCAGCTGCGCCACCAGGCCGTCACCGATCGACAGCAGGGTGTAGGTGGCTGCGGCTTCGCCAAACGGCATGCCGTGCTGGAGCACGCCGACCGCCAGGCCGCCGATCATGTTGATGAAAAGAATGAGGATGCCGGCGATGGCATCGCCGCGGATGAACTTGCTGGCACCGTCCATGGCGCCGTAGAAGTCGGCTTCCTCGCGGACTTCTTCACGGCGCAGCTTGGCTTCTTCACGCGTCAGCAAACCGGCGTTGAGGTCGGCGTCGATCGCCATCTGCTTGCCGGGCATGGCGTCCAGGATGAAGCGCGCGGTCACTTCGGACACGCGGCCGGCACCCTTGGTGATCACCACGAAATTGATGATGGTCAGGATCGCGAAGACCACGATGCCCACGGCGTAGTTGCCGCCGATGACGAATTCGCCGAATGCGGCGATCACCTTGCCGGCCGCTTCATGGCCGTTCTGGCCGTTGAGCAGGATCACGCGGGTGGAGGCCACGTTCAGCGCCAGCCGCAGCATGGTGGTGATCAGCAGCACGATCGGGAAGATGGTGAAATCCAGCGGGCGCTTCACGTACACCACCGCCAGCAGCACCATCAGCGAGATGGCGATGTTGAAGGTGAACAGCGCATCCAGCACGGGGGCGGCCAGCGGCACCACCACCATGGCCAGCAGGGCCAGCACGATCAGCGGGGCGCCCAGGCCCTGGCGGATCATGTCCAGGGCGCGACGGGTGTTCATGCCGGCGGGCTGGGCGCTCATGGGCGGCCTCCCTTGCCGAACTCATCCACGTCGATGCTGGGCGCGGCCGGCATCGGTCCACCCCGCCAGGTACGCAGCTGGTAGACGTAGGACAGCACCTGGGCAACGGCCGAATACAGTCTCACGGGAATTTCCTTTCCAAGTTGACCTTCCCGATACAAGGCGCGTGCCAAAGGCGGGGCCGAGACGATGGCGACCTTGTTGCCGTCGGCCACCTGGCGGATGCGCAGGGCGGTTTCGTCCACGCCCAGGGCCACCACGGTGGGGGCGCCCATCCTGCCGCCGTCGTATTTGAGGGCCACGGCGTAGTGGGTGGGGTTGACCACCACCACGTCGGCGGTGGGCACCGCTTCCATCATCCGGCGGTTGGACATCTGCTGCTGCAGCTGGCGGATGCGGCCCTTCACTTCCGGGCTGCCCTCGCTTTCCTTCATTTCCCGGCGCAGCTCTTCGCGGGTCATCTTCAGCTTGCGCATCCAGTTCCAGCGCTGGTACGGGGCATCGATGGCGGCCAGCAGCATCATGGCGCCGCCGGTGGCCAGCATCAGTTTCAGGGTGAAGCCCAGCCCGTGGACCATGGCCGCCTCCAGCGGCTGGTGGACCAGGTCGCGCAGCCCGCGGATGCCATGCCAGACCACCAGCCCGGCGGCGGTGCCGACGAACACGATGCGCAGCAGGGATTTGGTGAATTCGCCGATGGCTTCGGCGCCATACAGGCGCTTCATGCCGGCCATCGGGCTGAGCCGGTTGAACTGCGGCATCAGCGATTTGTTCGACCAGCGCAGGCCGCCCATGGCTACCGGGGCCAGGAAGCTGGCCAGCAGGCAGACCAGCAGCAGCGGCCACAGGGCCAGCATCAGCTGCAGGAACAGGTGCCCGAAATGGTTGAACAACCCCAGCGGCTCGAAGCGCAGGCCCGGTTCCGGGGTCAGGGCCAGCTTCATCCAGTCCTTGGCGCTGCTGGCCATGCCCCCGGAAAACGCCATCAGCGCCAGCACCGAGGCGCCGAACACGGCGGCGGTGGCCAGCTCGCGCGAACGCGGGATATTGCCCTGTTCACGGGCATCGCGCAGGCGTTTTTCGGTAGGTTGTTCGGTTTTTTCGCCGGCTTGTTCTTCGTCGGACATCGGGAGCAGGGCACCGCGGGGATTACCCGGGGTGGTGCAAGAAGTGTTCCATTGCGGACGACGTGCCGGGAGCAGAGCACGTGACAGGGACAGTGCTCGGGCTCGGGACCGGGATCGGGATCGGGGTGGTGATGGTGACGGCGACGGCGACGGCGACGGCGACGGCGACGGGAGAGTAGGGTCGGTTCCCAAACGACCGCCGATACGGGGTCAACGTCCGGTAACGCATGACGGGAAGCGCAGAAGCTTTCCCCGGCGGAGGTCATGCCGCCATCGAACGCGGGCAATCCACGTGCAGTCGATCGGGATGCGACCCTACCAGCAAGAGCCCAACAGCCCAACAGCCCGGCGCCACCGGCATCATCAATGGCATCATCCAGGTCCAACTGGCTGCTGCGGTAATCGATGTCGCCTTTCCTGTTCTGCGTTGTCCTGTTGGCCGGGCTGCTGCATGCCAGCTGGAACGCCATCGTCAAACGCGGCAGCGATACGCTGTTCACCACGATCCTGGTGACCGGCTCGGCGGCGTTGATCGCGGCGCTCTGCCTGCCTTTCGTGACCGCACCGGATCCGCGCAGCTGGCCGTGGCTGGCGGCGTCGACCGTGCTGCAGGCGGGGTATTACCTGCTGGTGGCGCGTACCTACCGGGTGACCGACATGAGCGCGGCCTATCCGTTGATGCGGGGTTGCGCGCCGATCCTGGTGGCGGTGGTGGGCGGGGTCGTTCTCGGCGAGCGCCTGCCGGGATTGGCATGGGCCGGCATCGGGCTGATCTGCTTCGGTATTCTGTGCATGTCGCACGGGATCGTGCGTCGGCAGATGTGGCTGCCTCTGCTCAACGCCGGAGTGATTGCCACTTACACGCTGGTAGACGCCTTGGGGGCGCGCCAGTCCGGTTCGGCGCTGGGCTACACCTTGTGGCTGTTCCTGCTGTCGGGGCTGCCATTGCTGGTCTGGGCCCTCGCTACCCGCGCGCCGCAGCTTTTCGCCTATGCACGATCGAACTGGGGCTATGGCCTCGTCGGCGGCGTAGGTACGCTGACATCCTACGGCGTGGTGCTCTGGGTGATGACGCAGGCGCCTGTGGCGATGGTCTCGGCGCTACGCGAGACCTCGATCCTGTTTGGCGTGCTGATCTCTGCGTTGGTGTTACGCGAACGGGTCACCCGACAACGATGGGTCGCCGCCGGATTGATCGTTGCAGGAGCGGTGGTGCTGCGCGTGTGCGGCTAATCCAGGAAATGCCCGCCCTGCGAGGCTTTGTGGTCCTGTGACACCACCATCCGTGGGCGTGGCAGGTCGTGGAGTTGCAGGAAGCGCTCGGCGTCGACCGGGCGGCCGAGCAGGTAGCCCTGCAGGAAGTCGCAGCCCAGCCGCTCCAGGTAGGAACGCTGGCCGGCGGTTTCCACGCCTTCGGCCACGATGTCCATGTCCAGCGCATGCCCCAGCGCCACGATGGCCGAGACGATCACCACGTCTTCGGAGCTGTTTTCCAGGTCGCGCACGAAGGCGTGGTCGATCTTGATCTCGGTGGCCGGCAGGCGCTTGAGATACAGCAGGCTGGAATAGCCGGTGCCGAAATCGTCGATGGAAATGCCCACACCCAGCCGCGCCAGGGCCTGCAGCAGGCGCAGGCTGGTCTCGGTGTCGCGCATCACCGCGCTTTCAGTGATCTCCAGGACCAGCCGGCGCGGTTCCACCCGGTGCAGTTTCAGCGCGTCGCTGATCTCGCCGAGCAGGTTCGGGGAGCCGAACTGGATCGGCGACAGGTTCACCGATACCGACCAGCTGTCATGGCCGGCGTCATGCCAGCGGCGCAGCTGGCGGCAGGCTTCGTTGAGCACCCAGCGCCCGATCTCGTGGATGACCCCGCTGCGTTCGGCCAGGCGGATGAAACGATCCGGTGGAATCAGGCCGTGCTCGGGGTGGTTCCAGCGGACCAGGGCCTCGGCGCCACATACCTGGTGGGTGCTGACCCGCACTTTGGGCTGGTAGTGCAGGAACAGCTGGTTGGACTGGATCGCGCGGCGCAGGTCGGCCAGCAGCCGGAACTGCTGTTCGGCGCTGTCGCTCATCCACTCGGCGAACACCACGAACGCGTTGCGTCCGGCTTCCTTGGCCTGGTACATCGCCGCGTCGGCATACCCCATCAACTGGCGTTCGGTGGTGGCGTGGTCGGGGCAGATGGAAATGCCGATGCTGGCGGTGACCTGCAGCTCATGCCCGGGCACCAGGTTGCCGGTGCCCACGGCCTGGATGATGCGGCCGGCCAGGTTGGACACGTCCTCGTCGTTGTCGATGCCGACCACCAGCACGAATTCGTCGCCGCCCAGGCGGGCCATCACGTCGGCGGCACGCAGCAGCTGGCGGGTGCGCGTGGCCACCGCGACCAGCAGGGCGTCGCCGGTCTGGTGACCGTAGGCGTCGTTGACCTGTTTGAAGCCATCCAGGTCCATGAACATCACCGCGAACCGCCCGCCGCGTTGTTCGGCATCCACCAGGGCCTGTTCAATGCGCTGCTGCAGCAGCAGGCGATTGGGCAGGTGGGTCAGCGGATCATGCAGGGCGGCCTGGCTGAGCTCGGCGTGCGCATCGTCCAGCGACGTGCGCAGGTGCAGGTTGCGCAACCGCAGCAGCTGCGCCTGCTGGCGCTGGTCCAGCCAGGACACCAGCAGCACCACGGCCAGGATGCCGATGGTGAGCACCATCACCAGCGCCCCCAGCCACTGGGTCTGCAGGCCGGTGCCGGCGGCGGCGCCACACACACTGTCGGCCGGGAACCGTGCCGCGGCCATGCCGGTGTAGTGCATGCCGACGATCGCCGCGCCCAGCACCACCGCCGGCGCCACGCGATGCTGCAGCCGGGTGTCGTTGTGGCGCAGGCGGAAGGCAACGTACAGCGCGACCCACGACGCCGCGACGGCAATGATGAGAGAGAGGGTGAACCAGCCCGGGTGGTATTCGATGCCCGGGCGCATGAGCATGGCCGCCATGCCCAGGTAGTGCATGCTGGCGATGCCGCTGCCCATCAGCAATGCACCCAGCGCCAGGCGCGAATGCGGCAAGGTGGCGCGTGAGACCAGCCAGAGCGCGAAGATCGAGGAGGCGATCGCCGCCAGCAGCGATACTGCGGTCAGTTCAAGGTCGTACCCCAATGGGATGGGCAGCTTGAAGGCCAGCATGCCGATGAAGTGCATGGACCAGATTCCCAGTCCCATGGCGCAGCCACCGCCCAGCAGCCACAGCACGCTGATCCTTGGCGATGGCGCGGTGGTGACCCGATTGGCCATGTCCAGCGCGGTGAAGGACGCCATGATGGCGACCAGCAGCGAAACCACGACCAACCATGGGGTGTAACTGCCGACGAGCATCATGACTCTCCCTGGCGTACACAGCTGCAATCTAAAAAAGACTGGGCCACGCTTCTGCGCGGACTGCTCAGGCACGTTCCCCCTGCCGTGAGCGCATGGTAACGACACAGGAGGGGGCGAAAGCAAGCGCAAATCCGGCCAAATTTCATGCAGCCATCACGCGACCGTCACCCGTTTTGCATACGGCCGCGTACGCGACGGGGCCGGCGCTAGCGGATGAGGCCGTCGGCGGTCTGGAACGCGGCGTCGAACAGGCGTTGCACCGGGGGGCCCATTTCACCGGCAAGCACGGTCAGCAGGAACAGGCCCAGCAACAGGGCGACCGGCAGGCCCAGCTGGATCGGGTTGAGCGCGGGTGCGGCACGCGCCAGCACGCCGAAGGCCAGGTTCACCGCCAACATGGCGACCGTGATCGGCAGCGACAGCGTCAACGCACCGCGCAGCACCTGCAGCAGGAACGTGGGCGCGGTGCTGATGAACGCATCGAGGTCGGGCAGCGATGCGCCGATCGGCACGGCCTTGTAGCTGTCCATCACCAGTGAGATCAACGCGAGATGCCCGTTGGCGGCAAAGAACAGCAGGCCGAACAGAAGATAGAACCACTGACCGATCACGCCCGAGGTGCCGCCGCGCATCGGATCGCTCATCTGCGCGAAGGCCAGGCCGGTGCCCTGCGAAACCAGTTCGCCGGCCATGGCACCGGCTTCGAACACCAGCCGCAGCAGGAAGCCGATGGAGATGCCGATGGCCAGTTCGCGCGCGATGCTGAGTACGGTGGCCGCGTCAAAACCGGTCCAGGCCGGGACGGGCGGCAGCATCGGCGACAGCGCGATGGCCAGTGCGCCGGACAGCATCACGCGCACCCGTGTCGGCACCGCGCGGCTGCCGACCAGCGGCATGGCCATGATCATGGCGCCGATGCGCAGCATGGTCCACAGCACGGTGCCGATCATGCCGAAGGCGTTGAGCCCGTCGGCGGCCATCTGGGTTGCCGAATCCATCGCGGGGCTATCCGATCAGGTGCGGTATGCGCTGGAACAGCAGCGTGGTGTATTCGACCAGGTGGCCGATCAGCAGGCTGCCGAGCGCGAACAGCACCGCGGTGAGCGCGGCGGCCTTGGCCACGAAGGCGATGGTGGGTTCGTTGAGCTGGGTGGCGGCCTGCACCACGCCGACCACCACGCCGACAATCAGTACGGTCAACAGCAGCGGGCCGGCCACCCACAGCACGGTGATCAGGCCGCCGCGCAGTTCGGTCAGGGCAAGTTCGGGTGTCATGACGACCTCAGACGGCGTTGAAGCTGGCGGCGAGGGTGCCGACCACCAGTACCCAGCCGTCGACCAGCACGAACAGCAGGATCTTGAAGGGCGCCGAGACCAGCATCGGCGAGAGCATCATCATGCCCATCGACATCAGCACGCTGGCCACGACCAGGTCGATGATCACGAACGGGATGAAGATCAGGAAGCCGATTTCAAAGGCGGTTTTCAGTTCGCTGGTGACGAACGAGGCGACCAGCACCGGGAACGGAATGGCATCGGGGCTTGCATAGGTGCCATGCCCGGCCATGCCGGCGAAGGTCATCAGGTCGGTTTCGCGGATCTGGGCCAGCATGAAGGCGCGCAGCGGCTGGGTGGTGAGGGTCCAGGCGGTCTGGAAGTCGATCTCGCCATTGAGGTAGGGCGCCATGCCGCTGCCCCAGGCTTTCTGCCACACCGGCAGCATGACCATGGCGGTCAGGAACAGGGCCAGGCCGAGCAGCACCTGGTTGGACGGAGTCTGGCCGGTGCCCAGTGCCTGGCGCAGCAGGCCCAGCACGATGATGATGCGGGTGAAGGCGGTGAGCACCAGCAGCATCGACGGGATCAGGGTGATCGCGGTCATCAGCAGCAGGGTCTGCAGCGGCAGGCTGACCGGGGCGCCCCCGATCTTGCCGACATTCACGTCGGGCAGGTTGGGCACGGCGGGCGCGCCGGGCGCGGCCATGGCCAGCGCGGGCAACGCGCACAGCAGCAGGGTCAGCAGCAACGGCAGGTAACGGGTCCAGGATGCACGGGGGCCACGCATGATCATTTTTCCTTGCGCAGCCGCTGTTGCAGCAGCTGGGCGAAATTCGGCAGGTTCTTGAAATCCGGCAGGCGCGCCGGTTCCGGGGTGGGCAGCGGTTCGGGCAGGCGGTGCAGGGTGTTGATGCCGCCGGCGGTGACGCCGAGCAGCAGCTGTTCGCCATTGATATCGACGACGACGACGCGTTCCTTGGCACCCACGTTGAGGCTGGCCACCACGCGCAGGCCGTCGGCGGGCTTGAAGCCGCTGCCGGGCATGCGCTTGAGCACCCAGCCCAGGCCGACGATCAGCGCCAGCACGGCCAGCAGTGCGAGCACGGCGCCGAACATGCTGGGTGCCGCGGCGGCGTGCTGGCCGACCTTGGCCGCCGGTGCACCGGCGGCAATGAGTGCCAGGGAAATCAACGCAGTCTCCGGATCCGTTCGCTGGGGCTGACCACGTCGGTCAGGCGCACGCCGAAGCGGTCGTTGATGACCACGACTTCGCCGTGGGCGATGAGGGTGCCGTTGACGAACACGTCGAGCGATTCGCCGGCGCCGCGTTCCAGTTCGACCACCGAGCCCTGGTTGAGCTGCAGCAGGTTGCGGATGGGCAGGCGGGCGCGGCCGACTTCCAGCGACAGGGTGACCGGTACGTCGAGGATCACGTCGAGGTTCAGATCCGGGCCACCGCTGGTCTCGTCGGACTGCAGGGTGGTGAACTGCGCCGGTGCCGGTTCGTTGGTTTCGATGTCGTCGTTCATTGCGGGTCTTCCTGGATAACGGGAGCGCGCGGGCGGGTGCCCGGGGGATGGGTAGCGGTGATCTTCACGGCGTTCATGCCGTTGGCGACGCCGAACTGGCCGGTGAACACGGGAATGTTCTCCACGCACAGCGGCACGTGGGGAGGCAGGTCGATGGGCAGGATGTCGCCGATCTTGAGCTGGGTGAGGTCACGCAGGCTCATGCGCTTGGTGGCGAGCACGCTGGAGAGGGTGACTTCGGCGATGTTGAGCTGTTCGCGCAGCATGGTGCCCCAGCTTTCGTCGCGGTCGTTGCGGTCGCTCTGGATGCCGGCGTCGAGCAGTTCGCGGATCGGTTCGAGCATCGAGTACGGCAACGTTACGTGGATGTCGCCGCCACCGCCGTCGAGTTCGACATGCAGGCGGCAGACCACGACGTATTCGCGGGGGGTGACGATGTTGGCGAAGTGGGGGTTGATTTCGGAGTTGATGTATTCGAGTTCGACATCCATCACCGGGGCCCAGGCTTCGCGCAGGTCGGCGAAGGTCTGCTTGAGCAGGAGGTGGATGACGCGCATTTCGGTGGCGGTGAACTCGCGGCCTTCGATGCGGGTGGGGTAGCGCCCGTCGCCGCCGAAGAAGTTGTCGACGATGGCGAACACGAGGGTAGGCTCGAAGACGATCAGGCCAGTGCCGCGCAGGGGCTTGAAGCGGATCAGGTTGAGGTTGGTCGGTACATACAGGGAGTGCATGTAGTCGTTGAACTTGATCAGTTCGATGCCGCGCACGGACAGTTCGGCGGAGCGGCGGATCAGGTTGAACAGGCCGATGCGCCAGAGGCGGGCGAAGCGCTCGTTGACCATTTCCAGGGTCGGCATGCGCCCCCGGATGATGCGGTCCTGGCTGGCAAAATCGTAGTTGCGCGCTTCGCCGGGGGCGATGGCGTCGACTTCGGTTTCGACGGCGCCGGAATCGACGCCATGCAGCAGGGCATCGATTTCGTCCTGGGAAAGCAGGTCATTCATGGGATGCCCTTACTGGGTGACGAAGCTGGTGAACAGCAGTTCGTCGACGCCCTTGCTGCCGGTTTCGGCTTTGAGCAGTTTCTGCACTTCGGCCAGGGAGTCGGCCTGCAGGCGTTCTTTGCCGGCGCGGTCGGCGATCTGGGCCGGTTCGACCTGGGAGAACAGCATGAGCAGTTTGGCGCGGATGGCGGGGGCGTGAAGCTTGATGGCTTCAAGGGCGGCCGGGTCGCGGGTCATGAGCTGGACTTCGACCTGGAGGTAGCGGGGGCCGTCGAAGCTGCTGCTGAGGTTGACGACGAACGGGGGTTCGAGGCCGAAGTACTGGGCGGGGGCGGGCACGGCCGATTTGGCGGTGGCGGCTTTGGCGGGGGTCTTCTCGTCGTGGGACTGGGTGAAGTACCACACGCCGCCACCGGCGGCGCCAGCGGCGACGACGGCGATCAGGGCGGTGACGAGGAGGGGGCTGCGCGGCTTGGCGGCCTTGTCCTTGTCGGTGGATTTCTTGGTTTTGTCAGCGGCTGCGGCCACGAGGGGAAGCTCCATAGGATTGCTTCCTGGCTACATGCAAAGGGCGTGCCGTAATGCGCCGGTGTTTCGTTGTCGGGAATTTGACGTTTCAAGGGCAAGGGCAACGGCAACGGCAACGGCAACAGCAACGGCAACAGCAACGGCAACGGCGTCGGCTGTGCGCTGTCTGAGGCTTGGCGGGTCGGTGCCGGTTTGCGGGGGACGCCGTGAACCCATCCCTGGGGGCTTGGTCGCGGCATCCATGCCGCTCACACCCCCGCAAACCGGCCCCGACCCACCTATGACAGTGTGTCATTCACGGAAGGCAAGAGCGGTAGGGCCCGACCGTTGGTCGGGCCGGCTTTACGCGTATGCGTCGACCAAACCGCGCTGGCGCATCAATTGCGATGGGGAAATTGTCGTTTCGACCAATGCCGGGTCGCCGTCGGTGGTTCCGTGGCCTGCCTGGCCGCCGTTTGCCTTGCCATCCTGCGCGGTCTGCTGGTGGCCAACGTCGGCATTGCCCAGCTGGAATCCCTGGTCGTTCAGCATTTCACGCAGGCGCGGGATGCTGGATTCGAGGGCGTGGCGGACGTCGGCGTGGGCGCTGCTGAAGCTGGCGTGGACCTTGTCGCCGTCCATCTGGAGGCGGACTTCGATCTGGCCGAGGTCGTGCGGGGTGACTTTGATGGTGGCGTGGCCGATTTTCTGGTCGGCCAGCCAGCCGATGCGGGCGCTCATGGCGTCGTCGAAGTCGTCGCCGCCGATGTGCGGGGTGGCGGTGGGGTCGCCCTGGAACGGGGTGCTGGCGGTGGCGGCGGCCTTGAGTTCGGCGGCGGCGTGCAGGGCGTGCAGGAGCGAGGTGGTGGGGGCGTCGGTGTCGCTGCCGGCGTTGGCGATGGCGTCTTTCAGCGAATCGGGCAGGGCGACGTCTTCAGTGACCTGGGCGTCGGCCGGCAGGGCGATGGGCGCGGCGCTGCTGGCAGTGGCGGCGGGGGCGAGGCCGGGCAGCGCGGCGGGCAGTGCGCTGGTGGGGGTGGTGGGCGCGGTGGGGAGTGCCGGGTCGGCCTTGGCCAGCGCGGTGTCGGCATTGGCGGCGGGGGCGGCCATGACGCTGACGGCTTCGACGCCGGCCAAGGCCAGGCCAGCGAGGCCGAGCGGCGGCCATGGAGCGGTGTCGGCGTCGTCGGTGGCGTCGCTGGCGGTCGGCGTGTCGCTGGCGGCAGTCGTGGGGGCGGTGGCCGGGTCGGTGGCCTCGGCTGGCGCGTCCGCGCCGGGGCGGCCGGGGGCGTCGCCCGTGCTGCTGCCGCCGGCGTCGGCGGTCGTGGGTTTGTCTTTGGTGGCCTTGGCGGGCGCGTCTTTAGGGCCGCCGTCGGCTTTCAGCAGGGCGTCAAAGTCCCGACGGTCGCTGCCGCCGCTGGCGGTGCTGCGCGCGCTGGGGCTGGTGGGGGTGGCGCTGCTGCTGGCGGTGGGGCCGGCGCTGCTGCCAAGCAGGCTGGGGGGCATCACGGGGTGTCTCCGCTGTCGGTGTCTTCGGCGCGGGCCAGGCGGCTGCGGCGGGCGCCGAGGTCGTCCATTTCGCGCTGGTCGCGGCGGTCGACCAGGACTTTTTCCTGGGCGCGGTAGCTGGCAGCGAGCTGTTCGAGCACGGCTTTGTCGCGGCTGGCCAGGATCAGGCGGGCGCGTTCGGCTTCGACCTTTTCACGGTTGCTGTCGACGGTCTGGCGCTGCTGGGCGACGGCGGTGTCGAGGCGGTCGAGGAAGGCGCGGCGGTTGAGCAGCTGGGCCGGGCTGGTGGCGGCCATCTGTGCGTTCGCGTACTCCTCGGCATAGCGCCGCAGCTCTTCCAGGCGTGAGAGGTGGGTGTCGAGCACGCGCTGGCGTTCGGCGAGGTCGCGGGCGACTTCGTCTTCGTGGTCCTGGGCCCGCTTGAGCAGGGGATCGATGCGCTTGGATTGCATGGGTTAGCCCTCAGGTTCCACCAGGCGCTTGAGCGCGGCCTGGCTGTGCGGCAGGTCGGCGGCTTTGCCGACGTCCTGGCCGAGGAAATCGACGATGTCCGACCAGCGTTCCAGTGCTTCGTCGGTGGCCGGATCGTTGCCGCGCTGGTAGGCGCCGATGGCGATCAGGTCGCGGTTGCTGGAGTAGGCCGAGACCAGGCGCTTGAGCTTGCGGATGCGCAGGCGCCAGGGTTCGTCGGCGATTTCAGTGACGACGCGGCTGACCGACGATTCGACGTCGATGGCCGGGTACAGGCCGCTGTCGGCCACGCGGCGGGAGAGCAGGATGTGGCCGTCGAGGATGGCGCGGGCGGCGTCGGCGATGGGGTCCTGGGGGTCGTCGCCTTCGGTCAGCACGGTGTAGAACGCGGTGATGGAGCCGCGGCCCTTGGCGCCGTTGCCGGCGCGTTCGACCAGCGCGGGCAGTTTGGCGAACACCGAGGGCGGGTAGCCGCGGGTGGTCGGCGGTTCGCCGACGGACAGGCCGATTTCGCGCTGGGCCTGGGCGAAGCGGGTCAGCGAGTCCATCAGCAGCAGCACGTTCAGGCCCTGGTCGCGGAACCATTCGGCAATGGCGGTGGCGCGGTAGGCGCCGTGCAGGCGGGCCAGCGGTGGGCGGTCGGCGGGGCTGGCCACCACCACGGCGCGGCGCAGGCCTTCTTCGCCGAGGGTGCTTTCGACGAAATCGCGCACTTCGCGGCCACGTTCGCCGATCAGGCCGACCACGATCACATCGGCGGCGGTGTAGCGGGTCATCATGCCCAGCAGGGTGGACTTGCCGACGCCGGAACCGGCGAACAGGCCCACGCGCTGGCCACGGCCGATCGGCAGCAGGGCGTTGATGGCGCGCACGCCGACATCGAGCGGCTGGGTGATCGGTTCACGGGCGAGCGGGTTGATCGAGACGCCGGCCATGCCGACGGTGCCTTCGGCGCGGATCGGGCCCTTGCCGTCCAGGGGCACGCCGTCGCTGTCGATGACGCGGCCGAGCAGGCCTTCGCCGACTTCCACGCCGCCACGGCCCAGCGAGGGCACCACGCGGGCGTTGGGCAGCAGCCCGTGCAGCTCGGCGCTGGGCATGAGGTAGGTGCGTTCGCCGGCGAAGCCGACCACTTCGGCATCGACCCAGCCGCCATCGGCCACTTCGACCTTGCAGCTGGCGCCCATCGGCGATTCGCAGCCGACCGCTTCCAGGGTCAGGCCGACCGCGCGGCGCAGCACGCCTTCGCGGATCAGGCCGCGACCATGTGCGCCGTCGGGCTTGATACCGTCCAGGCGCGCGGCCAGGCGCAGGTTGCGCGCGGCGGACCAGTCCGCGGCGGGCGGGGGCAGGGGTTCGGGGTTCATGCGCTGGCTCCGGATTTGCGCAGCACTGCATCCAGCGCGCCGCGCAGACGCGCCTCGAGGGTGCCGTCGATGCGCACGGCTTCGGCGTGTACGCGCAGGTCGCCACGGCTCAGGGTGAGGTCGGCGGTGAGGCGCTGGGTGGGCGAGAGCTGCAGCAGCGGGGCGAGTGCGGCGATGTCGTCGGGGTGCAGGCGCACTTCGACGTCGCGATTGGCACCGCCCACCGCGTCGACCGCTTCGCCAACCAACTGCGCGAGCAGGGCGGGGTCGGCCTCGTAGGCGCGGCCGACCAGGGTGCCGGCGATGCGCACGGCCAGTTCGCCGAGCGCGGCCACTACTTCGTTTTCGAGACGGGCCAGTGGACGGCCGAAGTTGTCCAGGATGCCTTCGATCTGCGCGACCAGGCGGCGCACTTCGGCCTGGCCCTGGGCCTGGCCGTCGGCGTGGCCCTGTTCGAAACCGTCTTTCTCCGCAGCGTCCTGGATCGCCTGGATTTCTTCCAGGGTCGGCAGCTGCAGCAGCGGCTCGGGCTCGTGTTCGGCAACCGGTTCGTCGAGGTCGTAATGGTCGTCCTGCGGGGCGGCAGGGGCCGCCAGCAGGTCCGGGGCAAGCCAGCGCACGGCGTGGTTCACAGCATCGCCTCCGCGTTGCCGCCGAGAGTGACGGTGCCTTCATCGGCCATGCGCTTGACGATGGCCAGGATCTCGCGCTGCGCGGTTTCCACGTCCGACAGGCGCACCGGACCGCGTGCTTCCATGTCTTCAAGCAGGATTTCGGCGGCACGCTGGGACATGTTGCGGGTGATCTTGTCGCGCACCTTGATATCGGCGCCGCGCAGGGCCAGGCCCAGGCGCTCGCCACTGACTTCGCGCAGCACCAGCTGCAGTTCGCGGTCTTCCAGGTCGATCAGGTCGTCGAACACGAACATCTTTTCCTGGATGCGCGCGCTCAGCGGCGCATCGATGCGCGAGATCTCGCCGAGGATGGCCTGGTCCTGGCCACTGTCCATGAAGTTGAGGATGTTGGCCGCGCACTGCACGCCGCCGATGTTGGACGACTTCAGGTTCTGGTTGCCGGCGAACTGGCGCTCCATGATTTCGTTCAGTTCGTTCAACGCGTTCGGCGGAATGCCGTCCAGGGTGGCGATGCGCAGCAGCACGTCCACGCGGGTGCGCTCGGGCAGCAGCTTGAGCGCATCGGCGGCCTGGTCGGTTTCCAGGTGGGCCATCACGATGGCGATGATCTGCGGGTGCTCGTTGCGCACCAGGTCAGCCACTGCACGCGGGTCCATCCACTTCAGCGCGTCCAGGCCGGTGGTGTTGCGGCCGAGCAGGATGCGGTCGATGAGGTTGCCGGCCTTCTCGCTGCCCAGGGCCTGCACCAGCATGTTGCGGATGTAGTCGTCCGAGCCGACGCCAAGCGAGGTCTTGGAGCCCAGTTCGTTGCTGAACTGGTCCATGACCCGCTCGACCTGCTCGCGGGTGATGTCGCTCATGGTCGCCATGGCGATGCCGATCTTCTGCACTTCCTTCGGTTCCATGTGGCGCAGCACGTCGGCCGCTTCCACTTCGCCCAGGGACAGCAGCAGCACGGCGGCGCGCTGCACGCCGCTCAGCGGGGCAGGGGGGGCGGCGGGATCAATCATTGGCCACCCAGCCCTTGACCACCTGGGCCACGCGCTTGGAATCGGTCTTTACAGCTTCACGCGCCATGCGCAGTCGTTCCTCGTAGGAGTCCACCGGCAATGCCAGCGGCTCTTGGCCAGAAAGGTGTACCCGGTCCGAGCCGAGCTGGGGCAGGCCTTCGCCATCGTCCACCAGCTGCACGTCGGCGCTGTGCGGTTCGAGGCTGTCGTCCCGGCTGGGCTTCTTCGGGGTGCCGGTGATCGAGCGCAGCGCCGGGCGCAGTACGCCGAACACCAGCGCCAGCACCACGATGGCACCGAGCAGCAGGCGCAGGCCGTCCTGCACCTGCGGCAGTTCCCACCACTTCGGCCCTTCGACGGGGGTGACTTCACGCACGAACGGAGCGTTCATCACCGACACGGTGTCGCCACGCTCGGCGTTGAAGCCCACTGCCTGCTTGACCAGCGCTTCGACGCGGGTGAGTTCAGCGGCCGACAGCGGCTGCTCGGTGGTCTTGCCGTTGGCGCCCGGGCGCGGCACGTTGTCCAGCAGTACGGCGACGGAAACGCGCTTGATGCGGCCGGCCGGCTGGCGGCTGTGCTGCAGGGTGCGATCCAGTTCGTAGTTGCGTGTGGCGTTGCGCGCGGTTTCGGTAGGCGTGGCAGCGGTGGCCGGTGCCGCAGCCGGACCCGGCGGCGTGTTGCTGGCCGCACCCGGTACGCCCTGCGGACCCGGGGTGGTCGTGCTGTTTTCGCTGGTCTGTTCGCTGCGCAGCTTCTGCGGCTCGCCGTTGTAGATTTCGCGGGCTTCTTCGGTGACCGAGAAGTCCATGTCCACGCTGACCTCCGGGTTGACCCGGCCCGGGCCGGTCATCGGCTCGAGCAGCTCGCGGATGCGCTGGTTGAACGAGGTTTCCTGGCGGCGCACCTGGTCGAACTGGGCGGCGTTGACTGCCGCTTCGCTGTTGGGGTCGGACACGCTGAGCATGCGCCCGCTCTGGTCGACCACGGTGACGCGCTCGGCGGCCAGGTCGGGAATGCTGGCGGCCACCATGTGCACGATGGCATCGATCTGGCCGCGTTCCAGCTGCTGGCCACCGCGCAGTTCCAGCACCACCGAGGCGCTGGCGACGTCGCGCTGGCGGGTGAAGGCGCTGGGCTTGGGAATGGCCAGGTGCACGCGCGAGTCGCGCACCGGACGCAGGGTGTTGATGGTGCGCGACAGCTCGGTTTCCAGCGAGTGCTGGTAGCGGGCATTTTCCATGAACTGGCTGACGCCGAAGCCGGGGTCGCGCTCCATCAGCTCGAAGCCGAGCCGGCCGCTGTCGGTCAGGCCGGAGCCGGCCAGCTTCAGGCGCGCATCGTGCAGGTTCTTTTCCGGCACGGTGATGCCGCCGGTGGCCGCATCCAGTTCGAACGGAATCTGCGCCGCACGCAGCAGGTCGGTGGCTTCGGCGGTGGCCTTCTGGTCCAGGCCGGTGTACAGCGGCACCATCCCCGGCTTCTGCGACCAGAAGAACACGAACAGGCCTGCCGCAACGGCCACGGCGATCATCGCCATCAGGCCAAGCCGACGGGTGATCTGCAGGCTTTGCAGCCGGTCGAACCACTGGCCCGCCTTTTCGGCGTTCAGGGATTCCTTGGTGAGCGACAGGGCCATGCGTTTCTATCCTTACAGCGGCATGTTCATCACGTCCTGGTAAGCCTGGACGAGACGGTTGCGGACTTCCACGGTGGCGCGGAAGGCGATCTGGGACTGCTGCGAGGCGACCATCACCTTGGCCAGGTCGGCGCCGGGTTCACCCAGTTCGAAGGCGCGGGCGAGGGCGCCGGATTTCTGCTGCGCCTCGTTGACGCCGGCGATCGCGCCACGCAGGGTCTCGGTGAAGCTCGGGCCCTGCACGTCCTGCGGCGCCCCCAGCCCCTGCAGCCCTTGCAGGGCGTTGGTCTGGGGGGTCTCAACGGACTGACCGACCTGGGTCTGGTAGGTGCGGATCTGGGAAAGAATCGAGGTGACGGAGTGTGACATCTGGAACGTTCCGGCTGTTTGGGGGTTTCGAGTGATGACGTTGCAAGCCCCGTGCCGAAACGGCTGAGTGGTTCAGCGATGTCGTGATGGCGGGCCGCAGGGACCCGTGGCGCAACCGGTTACACGCCGGGCGTGGCGGAAAGCCGGTGCGTCAGCAGGTCGCCAGGGGGACGTCGGAACCCCGGCGTCGGGAAACCGACGCCTGGTCGGTGGCGCTGGCCACCGGTCGTTGTTCTGCGTATCGCCGGGCATCGCGTGGGCTGGCCAACGGCCGGCGCTACCGGAGACAAAGACGCCCGGGCTGGCCGGGCGTCTGGACACTTAAGGGGGGCGCGGCTACCAGGTGAAGCCGGCGCCCACGCCCACTGAGCTTTCATTGCCGCTCTTGGCGCCGCCGACGGACGCCGTGAAGTGCTCGGTGAACCGACGGCGGAACGTGGCGGCAAAGGCGTTCTCGCCTTCGGACCAGCCCACCCCGGCACCGAGGTAGTTCTTACCGACATCGGGCATGCCGGAGCTCTGTACGAAGGCGGCGGTCATGGCCGCCTGTCGACTGATGCGCTTGTCCATCGTGCGCAGGCTGTCATCCATGGCGTTCAAGCGGGAGTCGATGCCCGCGAAGCGGTCATTGGCCTCTGCCCGGAATTGTTCCAGCGCCGCTGCTGCACCGCTGGCCATTCCGCCGATCTGGTTGACCTGCTGGTTGGTGTAATCGTTGGCCGCCGTCAACGTATCGCCTGCCACCTGGTCGGTATACGTGTTGGCCTCGGTCAGCGTGGCGTCGGCCTGCTCGTCGGTGTAGGTGTTGGCCGCGGTCAGCGTGTCTGCCGCCGATTGCTTCAACTGGCTGACGTTGACGCCGTCGGTGTCGGCAGTACCCGCCGCCATGTTGACGATGCGACGCTCGGACCCGGCCACGCCCAGCGACACCGTATTGGCTTCGGTGGCGACCGCGCCAGCACCTAGTGCAATGGAGCTGACGCCTGTCGCGCTTGCACCCTGGCCGATCGCAATCCCGTTCTGTGCGGTGGAGTTGGTGCCCACGCCAATGACGATGGATCCTTCCTGGGTGGCGGTGCTGTTGACACCGATCGCGACAGAATCACGGCCGGACGCTTGGTTGTTGTAGCCGACGGACGTCGAGGCGAAGCCACTGGCGCTCGCGTTGCGCCCCAGTGCGGTGCCGAACTGATCGCCTGCGGTCGACCCGTTGCCGACGGCCGTTGCATTGGCTCCTCCGGCAGTGGCCGCGTCGCCACAGGCGAAGGCGCCGGCACCGGTCGCGGTGGGGGCTGCGCCGCCGGTCTGGGTGCATACCGTCTGTGCAGCCACGGGTGACATCAGTGACAGGAACACGCCCAACGCAGCGGCGGTGATGAGGAGGGAACGGGTGGAGGTCGCGCGCGAAACACCACGCAATGCGATGCGGTACCAGGAACGATCCATGGCGGAGATCCTCGGGTGGCAGCGCGCCCGCCGGGGCAATGCCGGTCAGGCGATCTGCATGAATCCCCCGATTCCCCGTACGCGTCTCCCCCGCATACGGCTGCTGGCGACGCTATGCCCGGTGCCGTCATGGTGAGGTGAAGGGCCATCGCAGGAACTGCGTATCCGGATCCCACCGGCGCCCGTAACAATTCGTAGCGCCGACTGTCAGTCGGCGACCGCGCGCAGCGTGGCGCAAGCATCCGGGGCCGGTGTGCAATCGGTTGCGACGATGCCACCGACGTTTAGACAATCCGAAGCCGCCCGTCAGGCATCCCGACGCCGGAACGAAGTGAGGGACGCCGTCCGGACCAATCGATCCCATCGGCTGAAACGCAAAAAGGCCCGGTGTAAACCGGGCCTTTCCGACTATGCGCATCCTGCAAACATCAACCCGCCAACTCAGCCTGGTCCCGCTCGATCCCATACTTGCGCAGCTTCTCCACCAGCGTGGTACGCCGCAGGCCGAGCAGCTGGGCAGCGTGGGCGACCACGCCCTGCGTGCGCTCCAGCGCCTCGTTGATCAGGGTCAGCTCGATGTTGGCCATGTGGTTGCGCAGGTCCAGGCCGGCGTCGGGCAGGGCCGGGGACTTGTCGGCCGGGGCGGCGCCGTTCGCTGCCGCCGCACCCGTCGCCGGGGCGTGGAAGGAGAAGCTGCGCAGGTCCAGGCGGTCGTCACCGGCCGGTGCCGGCGGCGCTACTGCAACCGGCGCTGCCACCGCGAAATCACCGCGATACCGTGCCGGCAGGTCCTGCACGCGCACGTTGCCACCCGGGTGCAGCACGGCCAGGCGCTCCACCAGGTTGGTCAGCTCGCGCACGTTGCCCGGCCATTCGTAGGCGGCCAGGGCCTGCAGCGCTTCCGGGCTGAAACGCACTTCGCCGCGGCCGGTGCGGGCCAGCTGGCCGGCAATGGTGGTGACCAGTGCGGGCAGGTCTTCGCTGCGGTCGCGCAGCGCCGGCACTTCGATCGGGAACACATTGAGCCGGTAGAACAGATCCTCGCGGAACTTGCCATCGGCAATGCGCGATTCCAGGTCGCGGTGGGTTGCGGCGATCACCCGCACGTTGCAGCGGATGGTCTGGTTGCCGCCCACGCGCTCGAAGCTGCGTTCCTGCAGCACGCGCAGCAGCTTGACCTGCATCGGCAGGCTCATGTCGCCGATTTCGTCCAGCAGCAGGGTGCCGCCCTCGGCCATCTCGAAACGGCCCTTGCGTGCGCTGAGTGCGCCGGTGAAGGCACCCTTTTCGTGACCGAACAGTTCGCTTTCCAGCAGGTCGGCCGGAATCGCGCCGCAGTTGATCGCCACGAACGGGCCATCGCGGCGCGGCGAGCGCTGGTGGATCGAACGCGACACCACTTCCTTGCCGGTACCCGATTCGCCCAGCACCAGCACGGTGGTGTCGAAGGCGGCCACCTGCTCGATCATCTGGCGCAGCGCGCTCACCGCCGCACCGTCACCGGTGGGACCCTGGTCCTGGCTGGCGCCGGCCTGGTGCTCGGCGTCAAGCCGCTTCAGGCTGGCACGGCGCAGCAGGGCTTCCATCTGCGCATGGCGCAGCGGGGCTTCCAGCGGCCACACATTGGCCTCATGCAGGCCGTGGCGCTGGGCGAACGCGGCAGCATCGCCGTCAATCAGCATCACCGGCGGCGGCAGGGCGCCCTGGCCGGCCCACGCGAACAGCGCTTCACTTCGCGCGCCCGGCTCCAGGCCGCCGATGATCACGGCCATCCAGTCGGTGGCACGGTGGCGGGTGGTATCGAAATCGGCCGCGTCGGCAATCCAGCGCGGGTTGAAGTCCATGAATTCCAGCAGGCCAACGGTGCGCTCGGCGCGCACGGCGTCGTTATCCAGCACCAGGATGCGCGACTCGCTCATGGCGTCGGCTCCTTCAAGCCCTCCAGGATCGGCATGACCTCCTGGATGTAGGACAGCTTGCTGACGAAGTTGTCGGCGCCGGCACGCAGGGCGTGCTCGCGGTGTTCGACGTCGTCGAAGTGGCTGGCGATGACGATGTAGGGTGCATCGTCCTGGGTCTTGATCAGGCGGGTGGCCTGCAGCCCGCCCATTTCCGGCATGGCCAAATCCATCAGCACCACCTGCGGGCGCAGCGACTCGGAACGCTCGATGGCTTCCAGGCCATTGCCGGCGCTGCCGACCACATCGAGCCAGTCGACCTTGCGGAAGTGGCGCATGGCGGCGTTGATGAAGCCCTCGTGGTCATCGACCAGCAGGACGGTGAGCTTGTTCATGTCGTGTACTTCCTTCAGCCCACCCGGGCCAGTAGCGGGGTGCGGGCATTGTGCCGGCGGCGTTCCCGGGCCGGGGCGATGTCCAGTTGTTCGCGGTATTTTGCAACGGTTCGGCGGGCAATGTTTACGCCCTGGCGTGACAGAAGTCCCGCAATGGCCTCATCAGCCAGCGGACGACCGGCCGGTTCGGCATCGATCAGGCGCCGGACCATGGCCTTCACGGCCTGGCCGGAGACGCTGGCGCCTTCCAGGCGCACGGCGAAGAAGTGCTTCAGCTCCAGGGTGCCGCGCGGGGTCTGCAGGTACTTGCCGGTGGTGATGCGCGAGACGGTGGACTCGTGCATGCCGATGGCATCGGCCACTTCCTTCAGGGTCAGCGGGGCCATGGCCTCTTCGCCGCGGGTGAGGAAGCCGGCCTGGCGTTCGATGATGACGCGGGTGGTGCGCAGCAGGGTGTCGTAGCGCATGGACAGGCCACGGGTCAGCCAGCGGGCTTCCTGCAGCATGTCGCGCAACGGCTGGGCACTGTCGCCGGCATCGGCCAGGGCACTTTCGTAGGTGGGGTTGATGCTCAGGCGGCGGCTGGTGGCCGGGTTGAGCGCCACGCGCCACTGGCCATCGGCGTGCCAGGCCACCACGTCCGGGATGACCGCGCCGGACGTATCGGGCAGCAGGCTGTCGCCCGGGCGCGGCTGCAGCGAGAGGATCAGGCGCACCGCTTCGTGGATGTCGGCGACTTCCGCATCCAGCTGGCGGGCCAGGGCGGGGTAGTCGTGCGCGGCCAGGGCGTCCAGGCCGTGGTCCAGCACCCGCAGGGCCAGGTGGCGGGCCGGCACGCGGCCGTGCAGGGCGCGCAGCTGGACCGAGAGGCATTCGTGCAGGTCGCGGGCGGCCAGGCCGGCCGGGTCGCCGTGCAGGATCTGCTGGCGCACCGCTTCCACACCGTCGGCGTCCACATCGCAATGGGCGCTGGCCAACAGGGTCAGCTGCTCCAGCGGCGCGTCCAGGTAGCCCGCATCGTCGCAGTGCTCCAGCCAGAAGCGGGCCACGGCCAGTTCGCGTGCATCCAGTTCCAGCGACAGGCGCTGCAGGGCGCGCAGCTGCGGGTCGCTGGATTCGTCGGCGGCAATGCGCTGCAGGCGGTCGTCGTCGCCGTCGTGCCAGCTGGCCCCGGCCACGTCCCACATCGCCGGCTCGGGCAGTTCGTCGAAGGCGGCCACTTCCACGGTGGTGCCGGCTTCGCCGGTCTCGGCGGTGTCGGGCGCGGGCGCTTCTTCCAGCTCCAGCAGCGGGTTGGTGTCCAGTGCGCGGCGGATTTCCAGCTCCAGCTGCATGCCGTCCAGCTGCAGCAGTCGGATCGACTGCAGCAATTGCGGCGTGAGGTGCAGCTGCTGACCCATCTGGGTCGACATCATCGGCTTCATGTGGTGTATCCCCGTCGCCCCGAGCCCCCGGTGCGTTATGGAACACATCTTGCTTGTGATCCCGTGGGGGCGAAATCAGGGGGTTCCCTAGCGGGGTCGTCAGGTTCCCGACAGCGTGTGGGGAGATTCCTGACGGTATGTCTGGTTATTTGACGCTGGGCGCGGCGGGGATCGCTGTTTCCGCGGTGTCTTCGGCTGCGTCCCGATCAAAAACCCGGCGCTCGTGGCCGCTGTGGCAGGCAGATGTCGGGGAATCGACGCCGGTTATTCCAGTTCGTGCTGGTGACGCGCGGCGAGCAGCAGCAGGTCGTTGGCGCGGCGGCAGCCCAGCGATTCCATCATGCGCGCGCGGTGGGTTTCCACCGTCTTGACGCTGATGCCCAGGTCGGCGGCGATTTCCTTGTTGCTTTCACCCTTGCCGATCTGGCGCAGGATCTCGCGCTGGCGCGGCGAGAGCGCGGCAATGCCGACCGGCTTTTCCCTGCCCAGCATGGGCGCCAGCATCTTGGCCGAGATCTGCGGGCTCAGGAACACCTGGCCGGCATGGGCGGCGCGCAGCGCCAGGTCGAGCTCCTGGGGGGCGGCGTCCTTCACCACGAAGCCCACCGCACCGCGGTCCAGTGCATCGCGCACGTGCACGGCGTCGTCGTGCATGGTCATCATCACCACGCGGGTGCCCGGCGCGCGGACCAGGATGTCGCTCAGGGCTTCCAGCCCGGTACGACCGGGCAGGGACAGGTCCATCAGGATCACATCGGGCGAATGCAGCAGGGCCATTTCAAGCGCCTCCTTTGCATTGCTGGCCTCTGCGGCGACCTCGACGTCGGCAAAGCCCTGGAGCAGGCGGCTTAGGCCGGCGCGGACCAGGGTGTGATCGTCGACGATGAGAACGCGCACGGGCAGAGGAGATGTGAAGAAAAGAAGTTCTTCACATTATCCTAGCGCGGGCCTTTATTAAAGACCGCGCCGCCGGGAATCCGCCACCTGCCGCCGGTGCAGCCGGAACAGGTGCCGCTCCAGCGCCATTTCCAGCCCGTCGCTCATGGGTGCAAAGCGCAGCCAGAGGAAACAGGAGCCGGCACCGGTGGCCGCTTCGGCCAGCACGGTGACGGGCAGGTCGATGTGGTCGGGCAGCCAGTCGCAGGGCTGCAGGCGGATCACCCCCAGGCTGCCGGCCGCGGCACCGGTGCGGGCGCCCAGTTCCAGGCGGATGCCCCGGCGCGACCAGCGCAGCGGGCGCAGGTCCAGGTCCTGGGCGCTCTGCCGCACCAGCCGGCCGAGCAGCACCATGGTCAGGTCCAGCTTGGCTTCCAGGCGCTGCAGCTGGGCACTGGATTCGCCACGGTCGTCATGACCGTCATCGCCCCGGGAATCCTCCACCAGGGCAACGCTGCGCAGCAGGGTTTCGGCGCTGCCGGGGCGGATCACGCTGCTGCCCAGGCGGAATTCGGCGGGCAGGGCGACATCGCAGCTCAGCGTTTCATCGAACAGCTCGCTTTCGGCCGGATGATGGATGTCGCTGGGGCGAAGTTCGCTCATGTCAGGGATTCTGCCCGGAGGTAGGCGAGAGACGCGCGAACGGCGCGTCGGTCGGCGGTGAGGTGGCTGCCCGCTTCGTCGCGGCGGGCCGCCATGCGGATGCTGACCTGCTGCTGGCGGGCGATCAGCCCGCGCAGCGAGCCGGCGTCGATGCGGGCCTCGTGTTCGTCCAGGTACGCACGTACCTGCTGTTCGTAGGCGTCCATCAGGCGCTGGGTCAGGTCGTGGTCATCACCTTCGACCGCGCCCGACAGCCTGTCCAGCGCATCATGCAGGAGGTGAAGGACGTCGGGGGCGAGTGAGGCGTGCATCAGGCGCCTGCCGCAGCGGGCTGGCGCTGGTCGTGCGGGATGGCATTCCACGCAGAATCGATCTCGGTCAGCAGCTGCAGGGCTTCCTGCAGGGCAGCGCCGTCGTTGTGCAGGTTGGCATCGGTCAGGCGCTGCATGACGTAGTCGTACAGGGCCGACAGGTTGCCGGCGATGTCGCCGCCGGCTTCGTGGTCGAGCGAGCCATTGAGGTGGCCGACGATGGCGCAGGCCTCGCCGATGGCCTTGCCCTTGCGGGCCTGGTCGTTGCGCTCCAGGCAGGCCTCGGCCAGGCGGATGCGCTCGCAGGCGCCGGTCAGCAGCATGGCGACCAGTTTATGCGGGTCGGCATCGTTGACGGCGCTGGAAACGCCGACCTTGCGGTACTGCTCTGCGTACTGACGGCTGGAACCGTACATTGGAACTTCTCCTCTGGGACCCACGCCAGACATCAGGTGGTGGGTGCTGCCATGAATATCGGCGGTGCGGTGCGGAAACTTGAGCGTTGCCGCGCGGCGGGTCAGCTGCTGGTCTTCTTGGCCAGTGCCTGGGTCAGGCTGTCGCTGGTGGTCTGCATCTGGGTCACCAGGGTTTCCATGGCGGTGAACTGCTTGGTGTAGCGGTCGGAAACCTTTTCCATGCGCGCGTCGAGCGCATCCAGGCGGCTTTCCAGGTCCTTGATCTGCTTGTTCAGCGAATTGGTGCGCTGGGTGAGGGTGCCGGTTTCCTTGTCCAGGTTGCTCTTGATGAGCGTGTCCATGGGCTTGCCGATGGCGCCGTCCTTGCCGAACAGGCGGGACACGGCATCGGGGTCTTTACCGATGGCGGTCTCCATCTTGCCGCTGTCCAGGGTCAGGCTGCCGTCGGCCGCCATGGTGACGCCCATGTCCTTGAGGCCGTTGATGTTGCTGCTGAACTGGCTGCGCAGCTGCTGCTGCAGGCCGCGCACCATGGCGTCGCCAGTGAGTGCGGCGGCGGTCTTGCTGGTGGCGTTGTAGGCGCTGGTGGACTTCAGCGCGCTGTTCATGGCGTTGTAGGCGGCCACGAAGGCGGCCATGTCGGTCTTGACCGCGGTGTTGTCGCGGGTAATCGTCAGGGTCTGGGTCTTGCCCGCTTCAGTGCCGGCCTTGGTCAGGGTCAGGTTCACCCCGGGGACGATGTCGCTGATCGTGTTGGAGCTGGAGGTACGGGTGAACCCGTCGACGACGACGACGGCATCCTTGGGCTCGACGGTCTGGGTCATCGGGGAGCCGGCGGTGCCGTCGTAGGTCAGGGCCGCCAGGCCGCCGTTGCCGCCGCTGGCGGTGATCTTGACGGCACCCGACAGGCCGGTATCGACGGCACTGAGCATCAGATGCTGGCCATCGTCGGCGGTGATGACACTGGCGCTGACCACTTTGCCGCCAGCGGCTTTGTTGATGGCCGCGGCGATGTCGCTGAGCTTGCTGTCGGCGTTGATGGTGACGTCGAGGGTCTTGTCGCCATAGGCGATGGTCAGGGTGCCGTCGCCGATGACGGTGTCCTTGGCGAAGGCGCCGGAGCTGAGCTTCTGGCCCTGGGCCAGGGATTTGACTTCCACCTGGTGGGTGCCGGCAGAGGCGGAGGCGGCGCCTTCGCTGGTGTCGATGCTGGCGGTGAAGTTGGAGTCGGTGATGGTGCTGGCTTTGAAGGACGGCTTGTCGGCGTTCTTGATCAGGCTGGCCAGGGTGGTCTGCAGGTTGGTCATGCCACTGGTCAGGGTGGCCAGCGCCGACAATTTGGCACTGGCGGCGGTACCGGCGGAATTGATCTGGTTTTCCTGCGGTTCGCGCTCCTTGGCGACCAGCTGGGCCACCAGGGTGGGAATATCGAGGCCGGTACCAATGGTGCCAATCGCCATGTCTGCAGTCCTGTCTTGAAATGTGGGCACGCAATCGCCTGCGCTTCCTGCAGGTGGTATCGGCCCGGAACGGGGAGGCTTGAGGCCCGTCCACCTGGCGGTGGGCGCGCTGATGCCAAAGCAGGTGCAAGCGGCATGCCAGAGTGGCGCCGTGGCCAACAAAAAACCCCGCCGGAGCGGGGTTCCCTGTTTCGCAACGCCAATGACGCTTAGCCGTTCAGCAGGCTCATCACGCTCGAA
>NZ_JBWJPC010000008.1:0-197958 GCF_056393145.1 Stenotrophomonas sp. Steno-Z4
ATGCCCGCCGGCCCAAGCCAGGCAAACTCGCAGACCAAGGCTTCACCGCTTTACCGCGTTACCGCTTTCAGCGCGACAAACCGACAAGAGAATCCTCACTGATCTCGCGAATGTTCCGCGCGCCGGTCAACGTCATCGCTACGCGCATTTCCTTCGCGATCAGATCCAGCAGGTTGGCCACGCCGGCCTCGCCGTGAGCCGCCAGCGCATACACGAACGCGCGGCCCAGCAGGACGCCGTCAGCACCCAGCGCCAGCATGCGTACTACGTCCAGCCCGCTGCGGATGCCCGAATCGACCAGGATCTCCACCTCGCCCTTGACCGCACTGGCGATGGCCGGAAGCGCGCGCGCCGTCGACAGCACCCCGTCCAGCTGGCGGCCGCCATGGTTGGATACCACGATGCCATCGGCGCCGAAGCGCACCGCATCGCGCGCGTCTTCGGGATCCAGGATGCCCTTGATCACCATCGGCCCCGTCCAGAACTCGCGGATCCATTCCAGGTCCTTCACGAAATGGACGGATCGAAATTGCTGCCCAGCCAGCCGATGTAATCGCCCAGCCCGGTGGGATTGCCGCAATAGGTGGAGATGTTGCCCAGGTCATGAGGGCGCCCACGCAACCCAACGTCCCACGCCCAGCGCGGGTGGGTCACGGCCTGCAGCATGCGCCGCAACGGCGCGTTGGGGCCGCTCATCCCCGAATGCGCATCGCGGTAGCGCGCGCCGGGCGTGGGCATGTCCACCGTGAAAACCAGCGTGGTGACCCCTGCCGCCTTGGCCCGTTCCAGCGCATTGCGCATGAAACCGCGGTCCTTGAGTACATACAGCTGGAACCACATCGGGCGACCGATGGCCGGCGCCACCTCCTCGATCGCGCACACCGACACCGTCGACAGCGTGAACGGAATGCCGCGGCTCGCCGCCGCCCTCGCCGCCTGCACCTCGCCCCGTCGCGCAAACATCCCCGTCAGACCCACCGGCCCCAGCGCCACCGGCATCGCCATGCGCTCACCCAGCAGCTCCGCATCCAGGCTGAGGTCGGCCACGTTGCGCAGGATCCGCTGGCGCAGCGCGATCCCGGCCAGGTCCTCGACGTTGCGGCGCAGCGTGTGCTCGGCGTAGGCGCCGCCGTCGATGTAATGGAACAGGAACGGCGGCAGCCGGCGTTGCGCGGCGGCGCGGTAATCGGTGGAAGCGGAAATGATCATGGTCCAACCATGGCGAAGCGTTTACGATCCGCCCATTAGACCAAAGATCTATGCCCCCACAGCGGATTGGCTGCCTAACCGCAGCACGGACTGGCCGGCCCCTTGAGCTCCACCCCATTGCCATCGGGGTCGCGCAGGTAAAGCGACAGCCCATCGCCTTCCGCCCCCAGGTTGCTGCTGACTTGCCCATCCACCGCCACCCCGTGCATCGTCAGGTGCTCGCGCAGCGCCGCCTCGTCGAACGGCTCGATGCGCAGGCACAGGTGCTCAAGATTGCGTCCCTGCGCGCCGGCCGCCGGACCGCCACGGCTGCCCAGTGCACCTTCTACGCTCACCAGGTCGATCATCGAGGATCCTGCATGCAGGTGCACCATGCCCAGCGTCGGGCGCTCGCGCGCTACCGTGCAGCCCAATACATCGCGATAGAAGGCCACCGCACGCTGAAGATCCTGTACCCGCAGCACCAGGTGATCAAGGCGTTTGATCTCGAACGGACGCTCGCTGCTCATGGTGACTCCAGCTTTTTTGCCAATCGACGGAACACCGTCAGCACGATCACGCACATCACACTGACCCCGATCGCAATCACATATTCCCCGATCCCCACCGCGATGCCGATGGCCGCGGCCATGATCAGCGAACTGGCCGTGGTCAAACCGCTGACCTCATCATCGCGGTTGCCACGCAGGATGGTGCCCGCCGCCACGAAGCCAACGCACGCCACCACCGCCTCGATCAGGCGTACCGGATCCACCTGCAGCAGGTCACGGTAGCGCTCCTGCTGGAAATGCTCGGCGATGCTGTCGCCCAGGCCGACGATCAGCGCGGCCGCGCCGGCAATCAGCATGTGCGTGCGCAGCCCGGCCGCATGCTTGCCCAACTCCCGCTCCAGGCCGAGCACGCCACCAAACAACATTGCTGCGGCGATGCGCAGCAGAATCGACAGATCCTGTTCCAGTCCCATCCAGCTCTCCTCGGCAATGCCTCAAGCCTTGCGTGAGCGTCGTGGGAGTGCCGTGAAATCCGCCGTGAGCATGGCGTGCAGGAGCGGGCCAGGCCCGCCCCTGCCCCACGGTGGTTACTGGGCCAGGTAACCGCCATCGATGGCGTAATACGTACCGGTAGCGAACGACGCGTCGGCACTGGCCAGCCAAGCCACCAGCGCTGCCACTTCTTCCGCCTTTCCCAGCCGGTTCAGCGCGTGCTTGGCTTCCAGCGCCTTGCGTACGGTCGGATCCATCTTGTCGAGCAGCGGCGTGGCAATGAAACCCGGGCCCACCGCGTTGACCCGGATGTTGTCACCCGCGTGTTCCCAGGCTGCGGTCTGGGTCAGGCCCACCACGCCGTGCTTGGCGGCAACGTAGGCGGCCGAATTGGCGAACCCGACCTGGCCCAGGATCGAGGCCATGTTGATGATGCTGCCGCCCTTGCCGCCCTTGCGCAGCGCCTGGATCTGCGCGCGCTGGCACAGGAATACGCTGTTGAGGTTCACGTCGATGACGCGCTTCCAGCCGTCCACCGGGTACTCGCCGCTGGTCGCCGACGGGCCACCGATGCCTGCGTTGTTGACAGCAATATCCAGCCCGCCCAGTTCCTGCACCGTGCGCTGTACGGCCGCTTCCACCGCCGCTTCGTCGGTGACGTCCAGGGCGATGCCGATCGCACTGACGCCACGACCACGGATGGCTTCGGCGGTCTTCTGCACCGCGTCGTCCTTCAGGTCCCACACCGCCACCGCCGCGCCGGAATCGGCCAGCAGCTCGGCCACGGCCAGGCCGATACCGGAAACGCCACCGGTGACGATGGCGACCTTGCCCTTGAGTTGGTAATCGATCATTGCACTGCCTCTGCTTGAGTACCTCACTACCCTACGCCCCGGATGCGTTACACAACGTGCACGCAGCGCCCCGCAACAATGCTTCCCATCGCTGCAACGCACCCGGGCCTATGCTGGGTGTCGTATCCCCTGCACGACTTCCCTTCCCCGAGGCATCGCACATGACACAGTCCCCTGACGGTACGTTGTTCACCCCCACCCGGCTCGGCGCGATCGAGGTCGGCAACCGCATCGCGATGGCACCGTTGACGCGCAACCGCGCCATCGAAGGCCGCGTGCCCAACCCGCTGGCCATCCAGTACTACGAGCAGCGCGCCAGCGCCGGCCTGATCATCGCCGAAGCCACCCAGATCAGCCCGCTCGGCCAGGGCTACCTGGACACGCCCGGCATCTACAGCCAGGCCCAGATCGATGCGTGGCGCAAGGTGACCGATGCGGTGCATGCGCGCGGCGGCCGCATCGTGCTGCAGCTCTGGCACGTGGGCCGCATCTCGCACACCAGCCTGCTTCCGGACGGCGAAGTGCCGGTGGCACCCAGCGCGCTGCGCGCCAATGGCAAGACCTTCACCGCAAAGGGCTTCGAGGATGTCTCCGAGCCGCGCGCGCTGCGCCTGGACGAGATTCCCGCGCTGATCCAGGACTTCCGCCAGGCCGCACGCAATGCGATCACCGCCGGTTTCGACGGCGTGGAAGTACATGCCGCCAACGGCTACCTGATCGATCAATTCCTGCGTGATGGCAGCAACCTGCGCACCGACGAATACGGCGGCAGCATCGAAAACCGAACCCGCCTGCTCGACGAAGTGGTGCGCGCGATCGCTTCGGAAATCGGCGCAGAGCGTACCGGCGTGCGCCTGTCGCCGGTGACCCCGGCCAACGATGCGCGGGATTCGCAGCCGCAGCCGTTGTTCGAACGTGCGGTCGAGCGCCTGGATGCCATTGGCGGCCTGGCCTTCGTGCATGTGATCGAAGGCGCCACCGGTGGCCCGCGCGACAACATCGCGTTCGATTACGCGGCGCTGCGCGCGAAGTTCAAGGGCCCGTGGATCGCGAACAACGGCTACGACAAGGACAGTGCCGAGCAGGCCATCGCGTCCGGCTATGCGGACATGATCGCGTTCGGGCGCGCCTTCATCGCCAACCCGGACCTGGTGGAACGCCTGCGCCTGGGCGTGGCATTGTCCGACCTCGATCCGGACACGCTGTATGGCGGCGGCGCCAAGGGCTACACCGATTACCCGAGCGTGTCCGGGTAATCGCCCTCGGCATCAGTACACCGGCAACGCAATGAACGACGCGTTGCCCGGTGCATGCCACACCTGCTGGGTCGCCTTCTGGTAATCGCCGGGCTTGGCCAGGTAGATGTTGGGCACGAAGGTCTGCGGGTTGCGGTCGTACAGCGGGAACAGGCTGGACTGCACCTGCACCATCACCCGGTGGCCCGGCTGGAACACGTGGTTGGCGGTGGGCAGGCCGAATTTGTAATCGAGCACCTGGTTGGAGGCGATCGCCTTGGGTTCACTGAAGCTTTCGCGGTAGCGGCCCCGGAAGATCGCCATCGACACGCCCAGCTCATAGCCGCCCATCTCCGGCGTCGACGGCACCTGGTCTGGATACACATCGATCAGCTTCACCACCCAGTCACTGTCGCTGCCGCTGGTGGCCGCCTGCAGGTTCACCTGCGGCGCGCCGCCGATCCGCAGCGGTTCGGTGAGCGGCTCGCTGACGAAGGTCAGCACGTCGGTGCGGCCATCGACGAAGCGCTGGTCCTTGACCAGCCAGCTGGTCCACATATCGCGGTCGGCGAAGCGCACCGGACGCGGCGCGAACGGGACCGGCTTGGCCGGGTCGGAAACATAGGCTTCGTACGTGGCCTCCCCCGCCTGCGGCGCTTCGAACGAGAGCTTGCCGCCGGCGCGCAGGTACAGCGGTCTGGTCTGGGCAGCGGTACGCGGCCACTGCTGCAGCTTGTCCCAGTGGTTCTCGCCGGTGTTGTAGATCAGCACCGGGGGCGTATCGGCCTTGGCCGCGCCATCGACCAGGTACTGGTCGAAGAACGGCTTGAGCACGTCGCGGCGGAACTGCAGGGCGGTATCGCCGTCGAACTTCAGCGCGCCCAGGCTGCTGCCGTCATAGTTGACCTGGCTGTGCCGCCACGGGCCCATGACCAGATAGTTGAGCGTATTGCCGGTGTCACGCGGCTCCATCGCGGCATAGCTGTGCACCGCGCCCCACATGTCTTCCTGGTCCCACAGGCCCTGCAGCCACATGGTGGGGACTTTCAATTCGGTCTTGGCCATGCGCGCATCGAGCGCCTGTTCCTGCCAGAAGGCATCGTAGGCCGGGTGTTCCACCAGCTTGTGCCACCACGCCAGCTGTTCCAGGCCATTGGCCTTGGCATAGTCACCGGCCGAGCCGGCACGCAGGAAGGTGGTGTAATCGTCGTAGCCGGTGCTGGGAATGGACGGGCCTTTGCCGCGCTTGGCCAGCTGGCCGGTGAAGTAGCCGAAGTTGACCTGGCGGAAGGCGCCGTAGTTGAGCCAGTCATCGCCCATCCAGCCATCGATCATCGGGCTCTGCGGCGCGGCGACCTTCAGCGCGGGGTGCGGGTTGGTCAGCGCCATCACCACGGTGAAGCCTTCATACGAGGAGCCCAGCATGCCGACCTTGCCGTTGCTTTCGGGCACGTGCTTGACCAGCCAGTCGATGGTGTCCCAGGCGTCGGTGGCATGGTCGACCTTGGTGGCATTGAGCGGGCCACGCAGCGGCCGGGTCATCACGTAATCGCCTTCAGAGCCGTACTTGCCGCGGATATCCTGGAACACGCGGATATAGCCGGCATCGACGAACACTTCGTCGCCCTGCGGGAGGATGTCGCGCATGTGCGGCGAATCGATGCGCTTGGCGCGGTTGGCGGCGTCGTAGGGCGTACGGGTCAACAGCATCGGTGCATTGCGCGCGCCCTTGGGCACGACGATGACCGTATACAGCTTGGTCCCGTCGCGCATCGGAATCATCACTTCGCGCTTGTCGTAGTCATACCCGGCGGTAGGGGTGACGAATCCCTTGGCCGGAATATCCGGCGTCATCGGCGCGGTCTGCGCCGACACGCTGGCGGCAATCAACAGGCTCAACAGCACGACAGGCACGACACGAACACGCATGGCTCTCTCCGGGAAGGTGATGGCGACCAACCTCCGCAGCCTAGCGCCGTTCTTCCCCAGCCGATATGTGCCGATGGTTGGCCGCGAACGGCCTTTTACAGCAAAGCCTTGAGAGCCAGAGCCTTGAAAAGCCAGAGCCTCAAAAGCCAAAGCCTTGGTCTGCGGGCGTCCCTGGCTTGGGCCGGCGGGCATGGGGGTACGGGGGGCGCCGTAAACCCATCCATGGGGGCTCTTGCGAAACATCCATGTTTCGCAAAGCCCCCGTACCCCCATGCCCGCCGACCCTTTGACAGTGAGTCGGTGACCACGGAAAAAAGCGGTGGACAAACGCTGTTGCCGTTGCTGTTGCCTTTGATTTCCGTGGGTGACCGGCCAACTGTCAAAGGCTGGCGGGGGTGGGTTTGCGGGACCGTAGAGCGCCATGGATGGCGCGAACGAGCCTACATGGACGTACTTGCGGCGTGTCCCGCAAACCCACACCCGCCAGCCAAGCCAGGCGCGCCCGCAGACCAAGGCTGTTCGCGGTAAAGCGTGAGCGCTCTAAACGCCCACGCACCACGTACACCTCACTTCACCACACCACCACTCAACACCATCGGCGAGGTCTGCAGCGGCTCATTGGCCGAGCGCGAAAGCTGCAGCTCGTAACGGCCTTCCGCAATCTTCCACTGCTTGTCGCGCGTATCGAAACTGGCCATCGCCTTCGGTTCGGCCTCGATGCGGATCCGGCGCGATTCGCCCGGCTGCAGCGTGACCTTCTGGAACCCGATCAGGCGGATCGGCGTGGTGCTGCCTTCGGGCATCTTCAGGTACAGCTGCGCCACGTCCGCACCGGCCACCTTGCCGGTGTTGCGCACGTCCACCGTCGCCACCAGGCGCTGGCCCATCGCCGTGTAGGTCAGGTTGTCGTACTGGAACTGCGTGTACGAGAGCCCGTGGCCGAACGCGAACTGCGGCGTGAGACCCTTGGCCGCGAACCACTTGTAGCCGACGTTGGCGCCTTCGATGTTGTAATCGATGGTGTCGTCCGGCTTCTGCTTCGGATTGAAGCCCAGCCCGTTCACGTGCGGGCGAGGCAGCTGCGACGCGTCCACCGGCCACGTCACCGGCAGCCGGCCCGACGGATTTACCTTGCCGGTCAGCAGCGCCGCAATGGCCTCACCGCCGCGGATGCCCGGGTACCACGCCTGCAGGATCGCCGGCACCTGCTGCAGCCACGGCAGCTCGACCGGACCGTTGGTTTCCAGCACCACCACCGTCTTCGGGTTGGCCTTGGCCACCCCGGCAATCAGCGTGTCCTGGTTGTCCGGCAGCTTCATGTGCGGCAGATCCACCGACTCGGCCGACCACTGCGTCGCGAACAGGATCGCCACGTCGGCCGCGGCGGCAGCGCGCGCGGCAGCCGCCACGTCACGGCCGTCCACGTACTCGATGGTCGCATCCGGGCGCTCGGCGCGCAGCGCCTCCAGCGGCGAGGACGGGTGGAAGATCACCGGGCCCGGCCAGGTGGTCGGCAGCACGCCCGGCACCGCATTGGTGCCACGCGCGGTCCAGCCCACCATCGACGAACCACCGCCCCCGATCACGCCCTTGTCGGCATGCCCGCCGATGATCACGATGCGCTGCACCTCCTTGCCCAGCGGCAGCACGTCGCCGGCGTTGCGCAGCAGTACGCTGCCCTCTTCCACCGTGCGCTGCGCGGCCGCAAAGCCCGCTTCATCGTCGATCGGCACATGCTGCGGCGGCAGGTCGAAATTGCCGTGCGCGAACATCGTGCGCAGGATCCGCGCCACCATGTCGTCCAACCGCGCCTGCGGCACCGTGCCACCGGCCACGGCCAGCCGCAGCGGCGCATCGAAATACACCGCCTTGTCGAACACCTCGCCCGCCGACTGCTGGTCCAGGCCGGCCAGCGCCGCCTTCGAACCGCTGTGCACACCGCCCCAGTCGGACATCACGAAACCCGGGAACTTCCACTCCTGCTTGAGCACCTGGTTCATCAGGTAATCGTGCTCGCAGCCGTAGGTGCCGTTGATGCGGTTGTAGGAACACATCACCGAACCGGGCTTGCCTTCGTCCAGTGCGATTTCAAAGGCCAGCAGGTCCGATTCGCGCATCGCCTGTTCGCCGATTTCGGCACTGTGGAAGTTGCGCGAGGTTTCCATGTCGTTGAGCGCGAAATGCTTCATCGTCGAGATCACGTGCTGGCTCTGCACACCGCGGATCGACTCACCCACCAGGCGACCGGCCAGCACCGGGTCTTCGCCGGCGTATTCGAAATTGCGGCCATTGCGCGGGTCGCGCTGCAGGTTGACGCTGCCGGCCAGCAGGATGTTGAAGCGCTGCTGCCACGCTTCGCGGCCCATGGTGGCACCGCCGGTGAAGGCGATCTGCGGGTTCCAGCTCGAGGCGGTGGACGGGCCCGAGGGCATCGCCGTGGCATGGTCGCCCTTGCGGATCCCGCCCGGGTTGGTCACGCCCACGCCGGCATCGGCCGACTGCTGGGACGGAATGCCCAGGCGCGGCACGCCCGGTACGAACCCGGCCGAACCGACCGCGCCTTCCGGCAGCGGCCCGCCATCCTTGCCCAGCCCGAAGTAGCTGTGCAGCATCTGGAACTTCTCGTCCACGGTCATCCGCGCCACCAGCAGCCTGGCGCGCGCATCCGCGCCCAGGCCGGTGTCCATCCACGGCGTGTCGCCGCCCACGGGGGCGCTGTAGCCCAGCGTCAGCAGCTGGCCGGCGATGCTCGCATCGGCATCCAGGCGCAACTTGACCGGCTTGGTCGTGGCGGCATCGAAGCCGGCACTGTATCCGGCACCCTTGCCGATGGCGGCGAAACCCGCGGCGGTGGCGATGTCCGCATCGGTACCCAGCAGCACCGCCGGCGCACCCAGGCGCGAGCTGTCCACCAGCGTCTTGACCACCGTGCCATCGGCCTCGGCAGCGCGCGTGTACAGCGCCACCACGTGGCGGCCGTCGTTGAGGCGCAGGTAGTTCAGGCCCGGCGCTTCCACGCCCGATTCGGCTTCCACTGGCAGGCGTGAAAGCACGATGCTGCCGCGCTGTTCGGCCGCAGCCGGGTCGGCACTGACGAAGCGATAGGTGTAGCCCAGGTCGTCGGCCAATGCTGCAAGCGGGTCCGGTGCCTGCGCGCTTTCCATGCTGTCGGCCGGACGGATCACGTTGCCGATGGTCAGCGCATCCACGTCCAGCGCCTGCAGCTGTTCGGCCACCAGCTTGGCATCCAGGTACGTCGGTGCCTGGTCCAGGCGCAGCACGGTGAAGGCGTCGCCACCCACCGCCGGTGCGGCAAAGGCAGAGGCAGACAGCGACAGGGCGATGGCGGCCGTCAGGGCCAAGGGCTTTGTAATCGTTTTCATAAGCGGGCGAAACACCTTTGCTGACGCAGTAAATCCAGGGAGTCTTGCCGCAGAAGGGTGCAGCGCCGTCATGGCGGGATCCCGGCACGCAACTGCGCTCGGGATCGAACTACACGGGCACGCCAGCCACGATCAAGCCCCTCCGCCTGTCGCCACAGCCACCGCATCCGTCGGGTGCCGTCGCCAGCACCCATCCGCTCAAGAGTCGTTCACCCTGTTCATTCGTGTCAACAGCGCGTTCAGGTTTGAGTTACGAGCGATGTGGCCTATCGAACAACCGAATTGGATAGAAACGTTTGCGTTGCGGTGATTGTGATTCAACCTCTAAGGTGTATATTCGTCCTGACCATGGAAGGAAGCGATGCGTACATCGCCCCCTCACACCCGGGCTGGTGCCACGCCACGCGGTGTCACCGTCCGCTCCGACGGCGTCTGGGAAAAGCGGGCGCCGGAGTACCCACTGATACAGGTCAAGCAGGTGGTGCGGCGCTTGGGAACCCAGGTTTTCGGATTCAAGGCAGTGGCGGGCATGGCCGCGATGCAGCTGGCCCCGCAGCAGGCAATCAAGGCAATCCTGGGCTTGGCCCCAGATCACTTCTTCAAGTCCATGACAGCCGAGAACGACGCAGCTCACACGCTTTGGCAGGACGTCTATCACGGCCCTACTGAAAACGGGTTGGCGTACATCAAATTCATGCTCTGGTTTCCACCTGCTGCTTCCAGCAACGCAATCGCCCCCACTCCCAAGCTCGTTGTTTCATTCAAGAAGCTATGACCATGACGACCGCACACGACTACCCCACCCTCGCCCCAGGTCAATGCCCTGCATGCGGCGCGGTGGGTTCACTGGTCGCTTTTGCCGGATCGCTGCCACTGGCCAGCGGCAATCGAACGATCGAAGTGCCCCATCTTGTTGGTGAGCGCTGCGAGCGTTGCGAAGAGACGTTTCTGGATGACACCAGCCATGCGCGATATCTCGCGGCCGCCGATGAACTGGTGCACCAAGCCCGATTGGACGCGGGCGCGGAGCTGCGCCGCGTACGTCGTAAGCTGCGCTTGAGTCAGCATGAGGCAGCGGCCATCGCCGGCGGCGGCCCCAATGCGTTTTCCCGGTATGAAACGGGCAAGGCACAGCCGGTGGCAGCGGTGTTCAACCTGTTCCGCCTCTTGGATCGCCACCCCGACCTTCTTGGAGAAATCCTCGAAGCGGCCGCCAGCTTTCAGCCCCGGGTCAAGTCGCCGCTCAGGGGAACCTGATCCGGCTTGATTACTTCGGTCTCCGCAGCCGTCAGCGCCCTGCCCTCTGCATCGTGGGGCAGCAGCGGTGCCACGGCCTGCCCGGTGCTGATCACCTGCAGGTGCGAACGCGGTTCAGACGGATCGAACAGATGGCCCTCGCCCCATTGGCGCAGCGCCACCACCAGCGGGAACAGCGCCTGGCCTTGGGCGGTGAGCACGTAGTCGTGGTATCGGCTGCCATCGGCGGCGGCCTGCTGGGTCAGCACACCGGCGTCCTGCAGGGCCTGGAGGCGCTGGCTGAGCATGCTGCGCGACATGCCCAGGCCGCGCTGGAAATCGCTGAAGCGGCGGACGCCGTCGAAGGCGTCACGCACGATCAGCAGCGACCAGCGGTCGCCGATCCGGTCCAGCGCGCGGGCAACCGGGCAGGTGCGGTTGAGATCGTGGTGCATGGCGAGCCTCCTTTAGTGGTTTCATTTTAGAACCAAATGGCACAGACTCAACTGGTTCTATTTTGAGACCAGTCATGTCCACCACTGCCCCACTCCCGCGCCTCGCCCCTTCCCTGCTCCTGCTGTTCGCCTGCTCCGGTGGGCTCAGCGTGGCCAACGTCTACTACGCCCAGCCGTTGCTGGATGCCCTGTCGGCCGACCTGCACATCGGCGTGTCCTGGATCGGTGCGGTGATCGCCGCAACCCAGGTCGGGTCGGTGGCCGCCCTGCTATGGCTGGTGCCGCTGGGCGACCGGGTCGAGCGACGGCGGCTGATGGCGCTGCAGACCGCCGCGCTGATGCTGGCGCTGCTCTGGGTTGCTGCCGCCGGTACGGCCATGGGCCTGCTGCTGGCCATGTTCACGGTCGGCCTGCTGGGCACCGCGATGACCCAGGGGCTGATTGCCTACGCGGCCGCCGCCGCGCCGGCGCATGAGCGGGGCCGCGTGGTCGGTGCGGCGCAGGCCGGGGTGGTGATCGGGCTGCTGCTGGCGCGGCTGGTGGCGGGCGTGGTCGCCGACCTGGGCGGCTGGCGCACGGTGTACCTGCTCTCGGCGGGCGTGATGGGACTGACCGGGCTGCTGCTGTGGCGGTATCTGCCGCGTCTTGCGGTGCCACTCGTCTCGCCGCGGTTGTCACTGCTGGCCCTGCTGCGCCAGCAACCGGTGCTGCGCCGGCGTGGGCTGCTGGGGTTGTTGATGTTCACCGGGTTCGGGCTGTTCTGGAGCAGCATGGCGCTGCCGTTGAGCGCGCCGCCGTTCCGGCTTGGGCACACCGCGATCGGTGCGTTCGCACTGGTGGGCCTGCTCGGCGCACTGGCCGCCGCACGCAGCGGGCACTGGAGCGACCGTGGGCATGCCGACCGGGTGACGCGGGGGGCCCTGCTGCTGTTACTGCTGGGCTGGTGGCCGCTGTCGGCACTGCACGCCTCGCTGGGCTGGCTGGTGCTGGGCGTATTGCTGCTGGATCTGGCCGTGCAGGCCCTGCATGTGACCAACCAGAGCCTGATCCTGGCGGCGGCACCGACGCAGGCCCAGGCGCAGGTGATTGCGGGGTACATGCTGTTTTATGCAGCCGGGAGTGGCTTGGGCGCGTTGCTGGGAAGCGCGGTGTATGCGGCGCATGGGTGGGGGGCGGTGTGTGGGGTGGGGGCTGGGGTGTCGCTGTTGGCGTTGGGGATTTTTTTGCGGGGGTCTTGGACGTCTGACGGGCGGCTTCGGCGGGGGTAAACGTCGGGAAATGTGCGGCGGGCCGATGTGAATTGGGCTTCGGACGCTTGGGCCGCGCTGCGCGCGGTGTCCGGCCAACGGCCGGGGCTACGAATTGTTACGGGATCACCGACAGGGTGGGTAAATTCATTAGCAATTTTGCTAATAACACGTAGCATGTCGGTCTCAACCCTTGACACCTGCCCTGCCTATCCTCGCCTCCATGTTCAGGTTTCCCGCCCATTTCTCCTTGTTCCAGCCCGCCAGGGAGGTGCGCTGATGGGCGCGGTGGTGGCCTTGGAACAGCTGCTGGAAAGCCGCCAGGTCTGGCGCGGGCAGCCGCGCGGGACGGCGCGGGAAGCCGCTGCCCACCCGACCGGGCACCCGGCGCTGGACAGCCGGCTGCCCGGCGGCGGCTGGCCGCCCTCGGCCCTGTCCGAAGTGCTGCTGGCCGCGCCCGGCCAGGGGGAGCTGGCGCTGGTCTGGCCGACCCTGGCCCGGCTCAGCCAGCTGCAGCAGACCGTAGTGCTGGTCGCCCCGCCGCACCTGCCGCATGCGCCAGCCTGGGCCGGCGCCGGGCTGGCCCTGGGCCAGTTGCAGGTAGTGCATGCCAGCCCGCGCGAAGCGCTGTGGGCGGCCGAACAATGCCTGCGCTCGGCTGCGTGTGCGGCGGTGCTGTGCTGGCCCGGGCACGCAGACGACCGCGCCCTGCGCCGGCTGCAGGTGGCCGCCGAAACCGGCCAGTGCCTGGGCTTTGCCTTCCGCGACAGCCGGCTGGCCCGCAACCCCTCCCCCGCCCCGTTACGCCTGCAGCTCGATGCCGGCCAGGTGCGGGTGCTCAAATGCCGCGGCGGCATGGCACCGGCGCAGCCGTTGCCGCTGGCCCTGGCTCATTGAGGCGCCGCCATGCAGTGGGCCTGCCTGTTGCTGCCTCAATTGGCGCTGGATGCGGCCCTGCGCCAGCAGCCCGATCCGCGCGCGCCGCTGGTGCTGGTCAGCGGCCCGGCCCAGCGGCGGGTGCTGCATGCGGTCAGCCCGGCGGCGCGCCAGCTCGGCCTGCGCCGCGGCATGCTGCTGTCGGCCGCGCAGGTGCTGACCCGCGACATGCTCACGGTGGACTACGACCCGCGCGCCGAACAGGACACCCGCCAGCTGCTGGCCAGCTGGCTGTACGGCATCAGCTCGCAGGTGAGCCTGGCCTTCCCGCATGCGCTGGCGCTGGAGATCGGCGCCAGCCGTGCCCTGTTCGGTGACTGGCCGGCGATCGAACAGCGCCTGCGCGAGGGCTTGAAGGAACTCGGCTTCCGCCATCGGCTGGTAGCGGCACCCAACCCGCACGCCGCCTGGGTACTCACCCGCGTGCATGCCCGCTTGGGCGTGGATGCGGCCGCGCTGGAACCTGCACTGGCGCAGATCCCGATCGACCGCAGCGGCCTGCCGGCCGAGGCTGTCACGGTACTGGCGCGCTCCGGCCTGCGCACGCTGGGCGCGGCCTTCGCGCTGCCCCGCGAAAGCCTGGCCCGGCGTTTCCCGGCCCAGGTGCTGGCCCACCTGGATGCGCTGCGCGGTATCGGCAGTGCGCCGCTGCAGTACTTCCGGCCGCCGGACCGGTTCGATGCGCGGATCGAGTTCGAGTATGAAATCGAATCCACCCAGGCCCTGCTGTTCCCGTTGCGTCGCCTTACCGCCGACCTGGCCGCTTTCCTGTGTTCGCGCGATGGCGGCGCGCAGCAGTTCGACCTGTGGTTCGAACACGAGCGCCACCCCGACACCCGGCTCACCGTAGGGTTGCTCGCCCCCGAACGCGATGCGGCGATGCTGTTCGAACTGGCGCGCAACCGCGTCGACCACCTGCGCCTGCCCGCCGGCAGCCGTGGGCTGCGCCTGCAGGCCGAACACCTGCCGCCGTTCGTGCCGGCCGCGCGCGACCTGTTCGACCCGCGCCCGCAGCAGGCCATGCCGTGGGAACAACTGCGCGAACGCCTGCGCGCGCGGCTGGGCGACGATGCCGTGCAGGGCGTGGGGCTGCGCGCCGAACACCGCCCCGAACGCGCCAGCGGCACCGCCGCACAGGCCATCAAGGGCCCGCCCCCCACCCTGCCGCTGCGCCCGGGCTGGCTGCTGGCCACGCCGCAGCCACTGTACGACCCGGACCTGCGCATCCTCTCCGGCCCGGAGCGGATTGAATCGGGCTGGTGGGACGAAGGCGATGTGCGCCGCGATTACTATGTGGTGGAAACGGCGCTGGGCCAGCGCGCCTGGGCCTACACCGCCGCCGGTGCGCGGCATGGCCCGTTCATGCTGCACGGCTGGTTCGCATGAGCACCGCCCTGCCCGGCTATGCCGAACTGCATTGCCTGTCGGCCTTCAGCTTCCAGCGCGGCGCCTCCATTGCCGAGGAGCTGTTCGCGCGTGCGAAGGAACAGGGCTACCAGGCCCTGGCGATCACCGACGAATGTTCGCTGGCCGGCATCGTGCGCGCCTGGCAGGCGGCGAAGAAGCACGCGCTGGCGCTGATCACCGGCGCGGAATTCCAGATCGAGGACGGGCCCAAGGTGGTGCTGCTGTGCACCGACCAGGCCGCCTATGCCGGGCTGTGCCAGCTGATCACCACCTGCCGCCGGCGTGCGCCGAAGGGCGAATACCGCTGCCTGCGCGAGGACTTCGATGCCCTGCCCGACAGCCTGCTGTGCCTGTGGCCGGCGCGTTCGCCCAGTGCTGAAGAGGCGGCCTGGCTGCATGCGCGCTTCGCGCACCGCGTGTGGCTGGCGGTGGAACTGCACCGCGACGCCGACGACGTGGCGCGGCTGGAAGCGCTGCTGGAATTCGGCTACGCCCACGACCTGCCGCTGCTGGCCAGCGGCGATGTGCACATGCACGTGCGCCGCCGCCGTGCGCTGCAGGACACCCTCACCGCGATCCGCCAGCACTGCACCATCGCCGATGCCGGCTGGCACCTGTTCCCCAATGGCGAACGCCACCTGCGCACCCGCCAGGCGCTGGCCGCACTGTACCCGCCCGAGCTGCTGGAGGAAACCCTGCGCGTGGCCGAGCTTTGTCGGTTCGACCTGGCGCAGCTGCAGTACACCTACCCGCGCGAGCTGGTGTCCGACGGCCACGACCCGGCCAGCTGGCTGCGCACCCTGGTCGAAGAGGGCATGCGCTGGCGCTGGCCCGGCGGCGCCAGCGAGGCGCAGCGCGGGCAGATCGAACACGAGCTGCGGCTGATCCACCTCAAGCAGTACGAGTCGTACTTCCTCACCGTGCACGACATCGTGCGTTTCGCCCGCAGCCAGCAGATCCTGTGCCAGGGCCGTGGCTCGGCGGCCAATTCGTCGGTGTGCTTCGTGCTGGGCGTGACCGAGATCGACCCCAGCCACATGGAACTGCTGTTCGAGCGCTTCATTTCCGAAGAACGCGACGAACCGCCGGACATCGACATCGATTTCGAACACGAACGGCGCGAGGAAGTGCTGCAGTATGTGTTCAACCGCTACGGCCGCGAACGTGCCGCGCTCACCGCCGTGGCGATCAGCTACCGTGGCCGCAGCGCGGTGCGCGACGTGGCCCGCGTGCTCGGCCTGCCGCCGGACCAGGTCAACGAACTGGCCGCCTGCCTGGACCGCTGGAGCAGCCACGAGCCACTGCCCGAGGCCCTGCGCGAACGCGGCTTCGACCCGGACACGCCGTTGATGCAGCGGGTGGTGGCGCTCACCGCCGAACTGGTGGACTTCCCACGCCACCTGTCCCAGCACCCGGGCGGCTTCGTGATTTCCGAGCACCCGCTGTCCACCCTGGTGCCGGTGGAGAACGCGGCCATGGCCGACCGCACCGTGATCCAGTGGGACAAGGACGACCTGGATGCCACCGGGCTGATGAAGGTCGACTGCCTGGCGCTGGGCATGCTCACCGCCGTGCGCAAATGCCTGGCCATGCTGCACGCGCATGGCGCCCCGGCAATGGGCATGGCCGACATCCCGGCCGGCGACACCGCCACCTACGACATGATCTGCCGCGCCGACACGCTGGGCGTGTTCCAGATCGAATCGCGCGCGCAGATGGCGATGCTCCCGCGCATGCAGCCGCGCTGCTTCTACGACCTGGTGATCGAAGTGGCGATCGTGCGGCCCGGGCCGATCCAGGGCGACATGGTCCATCCCTACCTCAACCGCCGCAAGCGGCTCAAGGAAGAAGGGATCGAAGAAGTCGACTACCCGCCGGCACTGGAGAAAGTGTTCAAGCGCACCCTGGGCGTGCCGCTGTTCCAGGAACAGGTGATGCAGCTGGCAGTGGCCGCCGCCGGCTTCACCCCGGGCGAGGCCGATGCGCTGCGCCGTTCGATGGCCGCCTGGAAGCGCCACGGCGGGTTGGAACCGCACCGCGACAAGCTGCTGGCCGGCATGGCAAAGAACAACTACAGCCGCGACTACGGCGAGCGCCTGTTCGAGCAGATCAAGGGCTTCGGCAGCTATGGCTTCCCGGAAAGCCACGCGGCCAGCTTCGCGCTGATCACCTACGTCAGCTGCTGGCTCAAATGCCACCACCCCGCCGCGTTTGCCGCCAGCCTGGTCAACAGCCAGCCGCTGGGCTTCTACACCCCCGACCAGATCCTGCAGGATGCGCGCCGGCACGGCGTGCCGGTGCTGCCGGTGGACGTGCGCCACAGCGACTGGGATTGCACGCTGGTGCCGGCCACGCAGGCCGATGCCCTGCCCGGCATCCGGCTCGGCCTGCGCATGATCGATGGGTTCAGTGAAGCGGTGGCCGAGGAAGTGCTGCAGGCACGTACGCGCCATGCCTTCGACAGCGTGGCCGACCTCAGCCAGCGGGCCCGGCTGGACCGCCGCCACCAAGGGCTGCTGGCCGACGCCGGCGCGCTGAAGGGGCTGAGCGGGCACCGCCACCGCGCGCGCTGGGATGTCTCGGGGGTGGAAAAGCCGTTGCCGCTGTTCGAGAACGTCCGCGCCACCGCCGACGCGGCCGTGGCCTTGCCGGCGCCGAGTGCGTTCGAGGACATGCAGGCCGATTACAACAGCACCGGCACCACCCTGGGCCAGCACATGGTGTCGTTCCTGCGCGACGAGCTGCGCGCACGGCGTTGCCAGCGATCCGATGAACTGGCGCAGCTGCCGCACGGGCGCAGCGTGCGTTTCGCCGGCCTGGTACGCATGCGCCAGCGCCCGCAGACCGCCAGCGGGGTGACCTTCCTCACCCTGGAAGACGAAAGCGGCATGGTCAACGCAGTGGTCTGGCGCAGGACCGCCGACCGCCAGCACCGGGTGCTGGTGGAGGCGCAGCTGATGCAGATCGATGGCCGGCTGGAGCGGGTGGATGGCGTGCAGCACCTGATCGTGCAGCGCATGCACAACCTCGATGCGCTGATCGAGGGGGTGCGTACCCACAGCCGCGACTTCCATTGATTGCTGTGACCGGTTTCACGCTGACGATAGATACAGACTTTTCCGACTGGTGCGGCCATGACGGCTTCGGCTATCGTCGCTGCCATCCAAGGATCCGGAACCTGCCATGTCGCGCGTACTCACCCTCACCACACTGGCAGTGTCCAGCCTTGCCCTGCTGGTCTCGGGGTACACCGCCGTGCAGCTGCACCGCAGCCAGTCCGCCGAGCGGGTGATCACCGCCCGCGGGCTGGTCATCCAGGACGGCAGCGGCCAGGCGCGGGTGATCCTGGGCGCGCCGCTGCCCGATCCGCTCAGCAGGGGCGTGTCGCAGGGCCCCCGCGCCTCGCCGCTGTCGGGCGTGGTGCTGCTTGGTGCCGACGGTTCCGAACGGGGCAGTTATGGCACTGCCGATGTCGGCGATGAGGCCTCGCTCACGCTGGATGATGCCAAGGGCACCACCGAAGTGTTCAAGATCACCGCGAACCCGGATCGTGGCGCCACCCTGGTGATCAAGCACCAGAACAGCACCGGCGCCATGCTCACCTCCTGGCAGGGCAAGCCGGAGCTGATCTTCCTCAACGACAACGGGCAGTCGCATTACATCCGTCCGGGTACCCCTACAGCGCCCTGATTGCCGCCGTGCGAAAATGCGGGCCGTGCCTGTTCCGGAACACGTCATGTCCATCGTCGCCCCCACCTGGCCGCAGGCTGCCACCGTCGAAGATTTCCGCCGCAACCTGGACGCGGTGCACGCACGCATTGCCGCTGCCTGCGCCCGTGCCGGGCGCGATCCGGCCACGGTGCGGCTGCTGCCGGTGAGCAAGACCGTGGACGAAGCGCGGCTGCGACTGGCGGTGCAGGCCGGCTGCGATACGCTGGGCGAAAACAAGGTGCAGGAGGCCAAGGGCAAGGCCGAAGCCATGGCCGACCTGGGAATCCGCTGGTCGCTGGTCGGCCATCTGCAGACCAACAAGGCGCGGGATGTGGCCCGCTTCGCCAGCGAATTCCAGGCGCTGGACAGCCTGCGCGTGGCCCAGGCGCTGGACCAGCGGCTGGCGCAGGAAGGCCGCACGCTGGATGTGTTCGTGCAGGTCAACACCTCCGGCGAAGCCAGCAAGTACGGATTGGACCCGATCGAGGTGGCCGACTTCGTACAGCAGCTGCCCGCCTTCCCCCAGCTGCGCGTGCGCGGCTTGATGACCTTGGCGCTGTTCTCGGCCGATCCCGAACAGGTGCGCCCGTGTTTCGTGCGCCTGCGCGACCTGCGCGAGCGCCTGCGTCCGACCCTGCCGGTGGGCGTCAGCCTGGACGAACTGTCGATGGGCATGTCCGGCGATTTCGAGATCGCCATCGAGGAAGGCGCCACGGTGGTACGCGTAGGCCAGGCGATTTTCGGCGCGCGCAGCACCCCCGACAGCCACTATTGGCCAACCCCTGCGGGTTGATCGTCACCCCACCAACGCCTCCATATGCCGCGCATGCTCCGCCGCCTGCGCGTGCAGCCACTCACGAAACGCCAGGAACCCCCGGTGCGTGGACGACCGTGGCGGATATACCAGCCAATGCGACCAGCGCGTCTTCAACCGGTGCGGTGACAAGGCAATCAACTGCCCCGAATCCAGCAGCAACCGCGCCCGCGTCACCCGCCCCAGTGCGACCCCGAAGCCATCCAGCGCGGCACGATGGTGCGATTCGGAGTCATTGAGCATGGCCACATAGCGCGACGGCGCAACCTCGCCGACCGAGGCGAACCAGCGCTGCCACTCGCCATCCGGGTCCCCCAGCAGCGGCCACTGCGACAGCGGCAGCGCGCCCAGCCCGCCCATGCGCTCGACCAGTGACGGGCTGGCCATCGGCATCAGCCACTCATCGAACAGCGGCTCCACATGCAGGCCGCTCCACTGCCCGGCACCCACCCGCAGCGCGGCATCGCACTGCAGCTGCCGGTCGAAATCGGTGAGCCGCTCGCTGGATTCCAGGTTGAATTCAATCTCCGGGTGGCAGGCCACGAACGAGCCCAGCCGTGGCACCAGCCAGTTGGAGGCCATCGATGGCAACGCACTGACCGACAGCACGCGGTCGTGGCGCGCGCCGAACGGCTGCAGCGCCTGCGCGATCGCATCCAGGTGTGGGCCCACCTGTTCCAGCAACCGCTGCCCTTCGGGCGTCACCCGCACCCCGCGTGCCTGGCGCTGCAGCAGCGCATACCCCAGGCGCTCCTCCAGCTGCCGCATCTGGTGGCTGAGCGCGCTGACGGTCAGGTTCAGCGAATCGGCCGCGCGGGTCAGGTTGCCCAGGCGTGCGGCGGTAACGAAATTCTGCAGCGGCTGGAGCGGGATACGGGACATGGCGACTTGAATCCAGTTCAAGAAAGACTTGCGAAAGGATCGCTTTTGCACCGTCCATCCTGCCCCTATCGTGAGTCCTACTCAAGTGGAGGACGCACATGAACATCTACAGCGGATTGTTGTTCCTGCACGGGCATATCGCCGATGCGGCGTTGGCGCGGGCGCTGGCGGAGCCGGAAAAGCTCTCCGCCGCTGACACGGCGCGGGCGGTGACCGGGACAGCCACGCAGGCCGTAGCGCTACCGGCTCGGGCTGCCTGCGAGGTTGGTGCTGCCCGGCGTTGAAACTTCCGGCCTTACGGGGCCGGCTTGGCCTCGGGCAGCACCCGGGGGCGGCTGTCGTACCAGTCGCGCGCCCCGGACAGGTGCCAGGTGCGCTTGCCGCCGTCCAGTTCGATGCCGGCCCCGAGCAGGCCCCAGCGCAGGTACAGGTCGCCACGGCGCTGCGCCTGCTCCATGTCCAGCCGGGCGCGTAGCGACAGCCGCGCGTTCTCGGCCTGCAGGTCGTCCACCGCCAGGTGCTCGCGGCGCCAGCGCAGCTGGCCGCTGGCCAGCACTTCACCCGAATCGAGCAGCCCCAGCACCCAGCGCGGGTACTGGCTGCGCTCGGCGTAGATGCCCAGCAGCGGACCGGCATCGCGAAGCCGCAGGTCGGCACGTGCGTCCACCTGGAACGGTGCCTCTGACTGGATGTGCCCGCTGCGCAGGTCGACCTCGCCCCACCAGCCGCCCTTGGCGGCATCGCCGTCCACCTGCACGTTGCGCAGGCTGAGCGTGGTGCCGCCCAGGTCGAACTGGCCAGCGTCGAAGTCGGCACGCTGCAGTCTTGCCTTGACCTGCGCATCGCCACGCAGCGACAGGCCGGCGGCCTGCATGCGCGCACCGGTGCCGCGCAGGTCGGCGCGGCCCTGCCCGACCCGGCCGGCAGCATCCAGCGTCACGTCGCCGCTCAGCAGTGCGGTACCCCCGAGCAGACGCACATTGTCGTTGCCCACGTAGCGGTTGTAGGCGCTCAGGTCAGGCACCCGCGCGTCGTTGAAGCGCAGCTGCGCACGCATGCCGTCGCGCAGCTGCTGCAGCCGTGCATCGCCGCGCAGGGTCAACGCCAGCGCCTTGCCGTCGAACAACACCGCCTTGGGCGCATCGGACGGCGCCGCGCGGAACGTGGGAATATCGACCTTCAATTCCGCCTGCGGCGGCGCACCGTTGACGATGCGTCCCAGCGCATGTGCATCGCCCTGCATGCGCACGCCCGCCACCTCGGCAATGGCGGCCACCTGCGGCACCTCCAGGGTGCTGCCCGGCGCCAACTGGCCATCGGCAATGCGCAGGTCACCCTGCAGCAGCCCGCCACCTTCCAGCTTGAACCACGGCTTGCGCACGAACAGATCGGCAATCCAGTTCAACGACTCGAACCGCCACGCGCCACGCACCTGCCCGGACAGCCGCGGCAACAGTTCGGCCGGCGCCTCGAACGGAATCTTCCGGCCGGTGACGCGCAGGTCCGCGTGCAGTTCGCTGCCGGTTTCCGAGTCGCGCGGCAGGCGTGCCTGCACGCGCATGTCCTGGGCCACGTCCAGCTGCAATGACAACAGCCCGCGATCGGGTGCATGGACGCCGGCATGCACCGGCACCCGCCACACCACCCGGCTGCCGGGTTGCAGCAGGCCGCGGTCCATCACCACATCGGCCGTGAGCCGTGCCTCGGCGGGGACGCTGCCGACCTTGACGTGTGGCCCGGCCGTGTCGATCTTGATCGCCTGGCTGCGCCCGTCCACCTGCAGCTGCGCGAAGGTGATGCCGAACTTGCGCAGGCCCGGGGCTTCATCGCGATAGTGGCGCGGGTAATGGAAGCGCGCGGCCAGGTGCGCCTCGTCGAGCAGCTTGACCCCGTCGTAGGTGATCGTGGCCTGCTCGAAGCCAGCAGTGGAATCGAACAGTTCCGATGGCCCGCCCTTGACCTGCTTCTGGAAGCCCACCGTGCCATGGCCCTGCCCGGCAATCAGCAGCTTGCCGAAGCGGCCGCTGCGGATGCTGTCGCTGTGGATCGCATCCAGCCGGATGTTCCAGCCGCGATCACCACGCGGCGGCGGCGGGATCGCCTTTTCCACCCGTTGGATGTCCGCTTCCACGCCGGTGGCGTTGATGCCTGGAATGCGGACTTCGCGCTTGAACAGGTGCACCAGCGAGATCCACGCGCTCGCACGGTCGGCACGGAAGATGTAGACGGTATGGTTGGCCTGGCCGCGGATGCGCACGTTCCAGACAACCGCGTGCCCGGGCAGCAGCGTCAGCGCCGGCCCGGTCTGCAGCCTGAATTTTTCAGGTTTGCGGTTGGTGACCGCATCGAACAGCGGCGTGTTGAGGAACACGTTGCCGGCAACAAGGTACAGCGCATACAGCGCCAGCAAGGTAAGCAACGCCACGCGCCATGGCCGGGGCCAGCGCCGGACGCGCTCGGGAATCAGGGGCATGGAGTTCTGCGACGAAGCGGAGTGACGCGGCCACTATCGACAACCGGGCGACGGAGTCGTGTGAAGAAGCGCCCGCGCTGCCGGTCAACCCGCCCGCCGCTCCGGGTCCCACGCCATCGGCTGCCACAACTCCAGCTTGTTCCCGTCCGGATCCAGTATCCAGGCGAACGAGCCGTTCTCATGCGTCTCCGGCCCGCTGGCGATGGTCACGCCGGCCTCGCGCAGGTTCGCCAGCAGCCCCTCCAGGTCATCCACCCGGTAATTGATCATGAAAGGCGCATCGCTGGGACTGAACCACTGGCTGTCAGGCTCGGCCAGCGCCCACACGGTCAACCCGCCGTCATTGGCCTTGTCGTCGGGCCAGCGCAGCACCGCGCCACCAAACTCCTCCAGCGTCATGCCCAGGTGCTGCCGGTACCACTCGGCCAGCGCCGCGCGGTCGCCACGGCTCTTGAAGAACACCCCACCGATTCCGGTCACCTTTGCCATCGCAGTCTCCCTGGGTCCGTGCTGATCCTATGCCCTTGCCCGCGCAAAAGAAAACGGCAGGCCGTTGCACCGGCCTGCCGTTGTCCTGTCACCGCAAGCGGTGGGATCAGAAGCGGAACTCGCCACCCAGGCTGATCGTATCCACGTCCACGTCCACGCCGCTGAAATCCCCTTGGCGGCGGTCGTAGTTCAGGCTCAGGCCCCAGCGGCGGTTGAAGTCGTAACCGACATTGACGCCGTAGTACGGCTTGGTCGAGCTTTCGTCATCCACCACGTCGAAGGTGTCTTCGCGCACCTGCGCGGTCAGCCGCGCGATGCCGGCGCGTGCGCCGATGAAGAAGCCGGTATTGTCGGCGCCGAAGTTCTTCTTGACCACCAGGCCAGCACCGATCGAGACCAGGTCCAGCTCCTGGTCGTAGCCCAGGTCCTTGTTGTAAAGCGAACCGACATGGCCTTCGACGCCGATGTTCGGGGTGAACCAGTAGCCGCCGCCGATCGAGGCGGAGGTGTCCGACTCGCTGCCACGGAAACCGTCGTAACGCACTTCGGTATCGCTGCTGCCCAGCTCGGCGCGCACGAATGCGTGGCCGGCCATGGCATCGGTCGACAGGGTGGCCAGCGCGATGGCGGCGGCCAGGGTGACGAACTTCTTCATTCAGGTCCTTCCAAAAGGTGGTTTGCCCATCTGGGCGGCGCCACTCTGCCTCCTGTTCATGTTTGTGTCAATTCCGTTAAACGAACGCTCAGGCGCGATCCTCGGGCAGCTTGGCCACCACCTTGAACTCCACGTCGAACCCGCTCAGCCAGGTGACCCCGACCGCGGTCAGGGTCGGGTGCGGCGCCTGACCCCAGTACTCGGGCACGATCGCCCAGACCCGCTCCAGGATCCGGTCCGGGTCGATCATGAAAACGGTCACGTCGACCACATCGTCGAACGTGCAGCCGGCGGCCGCCAGCACCGCGTTGAGGTTCTCGAAGAGCTTGTGCACCTGCGCTTCCAGGCCCGGTTCGGGCGAACCGTCCTCGCGGCTGCCGACCTGGCCGGACACGAACAGGAAGCCGTTGGACCGCACCGCCGGCGAATAGCGGTAGCGGGCATACAGATCCTGCCGGCCAGAGGGGAACACGACGTCACGACTTGCCATTGCAGACTCCAGAGGGGTTTTTGCCCCGGGTGATGGGATATCTCCACGGTAGGCGCCCCGGCCCGGTCGATAAACGACCAACCTTGTCCATCACTGTTTGTAGAATCCAAACAATTGACCGCAGGAGTGCCGATGGACCGTTTCGATGCCATGCAGGCCTTTGCCCGGGTCGTGGAGACCGGCAGCTTCACCCGTGCCGCGCAGACCCTGCACATGAGCCGCACCACGGTGACCCAGCTGGTGCAGCAGCTGGAAGCCCGGCTGCGCGTGCGCCTGCTCAACCGCACCACCCGCCAGGTCAATGTCACCGACGATGGCGCGGCGTACTACGAGCACGTCTCGCGGTTGCTCGCCAATCTGGATGATGCCGAAACCAGCCTCTCCAGCTTCGCCGCCAGCCCGCGCGGCCGATTGCGGGTGGATGTGCCCGCGCCGCTGGCGCGGTTCCTGCTCGTCCCTGCGCTGCCCGGTTTCCACACGCGGTACCCGGACATCCAGCTGGACCTGGGCGTCAGCGACCGCAATGTCGACCTGATCGATGAGAACGTGGACTGCGTGATCCGCGGCGGCGTGCTCACCGACCCCTCGCTGGTCGCGCGGCACATCGGCGACCTGCAGGCAGGGTTGTACGCCGCGCCGCAGTACCTGGCCACGGTTGGCATGCCCGACCACCCCAAGGCACTGGAAGCCGAACCGCATCGCATCATCGGTTACCGGGGCTCGCGGCGTGCAGGCGCCATGCCCTACGCGCTGCGGCGTGGCGAGGAAACGCTGACCGTGCACGGCCGGCATCAGCTGGCGGTCGACGACGGCAACGCCTATCTGGCGGCCGGAGTAGCCGGGCTCGGCGTGCTCTGGCTGCCCGATTACGTTGCCGCCGCACACGCCGGGCGCAGCGAACTGCTACGCGTGCTCACCGACTGGCAGGTCGACCCGATGCCGCTGCACATCGCCTTCCGTCCCAACCGCCACGTCAGCGCCAAGCTGCGCGTGTTCGTCGACTGGGTAGCGGCTCTCATGGCCGACCACGTGCCGGTGATGACAAAAGGCTCGGCCCTGCCCTAGCATCGAAACCACAAGCCCGCGCCCCTGCGCCGGGCGAGGACGGGCATTGACGCAGTTCCTCCAGTTGTTCGGTTCGCGGCTTTCGATGATGTTCGCAGCAATCGCGCTGCTGTATCTGCTGTGGTCCACCGCACCGCTGTGGTGGTCAGCACGGCGGGCGTTCCTGCGGGCCGACCGGCTCGTGCACCCGTGGTCCTTCATTCTCATAGCTGGAATGCTTGCGTATGGGAGTACGGCACTGGCCGCCATGGGCGTGACGTCTGTGGTTGGCATGTCACGCTTGCTGGATGGGGCGGCGCATCCCGGGTTGCTGTCGGCGATTGCGCCCGGAACATGGCTTGCCATGCGGCTGGACTCCTGGCTGCCTCCCGCACTGCTGCCGCTGCACCTCCTCATGACGTGGTTCATCACTCGCCAGTTGTCGGACCACTGGCGCGGGCTTTGCACCCGTGGCGCACTCTCCGGCCGGAAGGTGCGCTGATGCAGATTCCCGACCAGTGGTTCACCCTGCTCCTCTGGCTGTTCTTCGAGGAGGGCCTGTGGCGGGTCTGGATGTCATCGCCCCTCTGGTGGCCGGTGCTCAAGGTGCTGCTGCGCCGTGATCGCCTGCCCCGTCCCGCCACCTTCGTGGTCGTGTCTGCAGCGCTGGCTTACGGGGTGATTGCGACGGTGAGCGTGGTCGTCATCTTCCCGGTCAAGGTCGCAGGCCTCTACCTGACGCCCCAGTTCCTGGAGGCAGGACTGCCGTTGGGACCGACGCTCACGGCGCTGGACAGTGTGGTCACAGCCGCACTGCCTCCATTGGTCCTCTCGCTGCCCATTTCCGCATGGTGGATTTCCCGGCGGCTGGCGCAGCGCTGGCCGAGGTTGTGCGGCGAGGATGTGGTCTCCGGGTAGTTACAGCGGCGCGATCACCAGCGTATCGCCCGTGCACACGTTGACGTCGCGGTAGATCGCCGTGCGCCCGTTACGGAACTGCAGGCGCAGGTCGAAGCGGCAGCCGGCATCGCCCAGGCGCATCGTGGTGCTGCCCCCGCCACCGTCGATGGTGTCGATCGGCCGTTGCTCGAACGCATCGCTGCCGGCGGTGGCCACCTCCAGCGTGGTGATGCTGTCGTGGGCGCGGTTGAGCAGTGTCAGGTAACGCGGGGCGGCGGCATGCGTGGCCGTGGCGAAAAGCAGGCTGGTCAGGACGGCAAGACGGATCGGGAACATCGCGGCATCTCCGGCGGTTGGGTTCGCCGCCATCAGGCCGCTGGCCGCCCCGCGCACGCCACCGATCCGGGACCAATCGTCGTCCTGGCAGGACCAATCGTAATGGGCCCTCATGGCGCTTCTCCGGGCCCGCCCGCACGCCTAAGATGGCCCTGCCCCGCCGCGCCGGGCGTCCTGGATACCGGCCATGATGGTTCGCCTTGGCAGTACGTCGATCAGCCTTGCCCGCTACCTGCTCCTCTGGACGGTCGTGGTGCTGGTGTTTGCCGTGCAGCATTCGCTCAGCGATGGACTGCACGGCAACAGCTGGCCGTTCCTGGTGCACCTTCGCTGGGCGATGATCCAGTGGTACACCTGGGCGGCACTGGCACCGCTGGTGTTCCGCCTGGCCGAGCGCTATCCGCTGGATCCCCAGCGCCGCCTGCTTGGCCTGGGCAGGCAGGTCGTGGCCAGCCTGGCGGTGACCGTCAGCGCGATGCTCATCGGCGCAGCGGCCTCCGCGCTGTTCGAACCCAGCGGCTTCTTCGAACAGCTCGGGTACTTCCTGGCGCAGCATTTCGCCATCGGGCTGCTCACCTACTGGGCGCTGTTCGCGCTGCAGCAGGCATTGCACTTCCAGGCCGAGAAGGCGCGGCGTGAAATGGAAGCCAGTCGGCTGGCCACCGAACTGGCGCAATCCAGGCTGCTGGCGCTCAAATCCCAGCTGCAGCCGCATTTCCTGTTCAACACGCTGCACGCCATCATCACCCTGCTCGACGAAGACACGGTCTCGGCCGAAGACATGCTGCTGCGCCTGAGCGAACTGCTGCGCGCCTTCCTGGAAGACTACGACGGCCAGGAGATTCCCCTGCGCCAGGAACTGGACCTGATCGAGCTGTACCTGGGCATCCAGCGGGTGCGCTTCAAGGACCGGCTGACCACCCGCACCTATATCGCCCCGGATACCCTCGACTGCGCCGTGCCCAGCCTGTTGCTGCAGCCGCTGGTGGAGAATGCGGTGCGCCACGGTATCGGGCAGCGCGTGGGCAGTGACGTGATCGAGATCGAAACGCGCCGCGACGGCGAGGTGCTGTGCATTGAAGTGCGCAACCGCAACAGCACGCTTGACGCCACGCCCGGCGCGCCCGCAGGCCATGGCATCGGCATGTCCAACACCCGGCTGCGCCTGAAGGAGCTGTACGGCGATGCCGCCGACGTGCGGCTGGACATGATCTGGCCCGAGGGCGTGACCTGCCGCGTGCGCCTGCCTTTCCGTACCCTGGAAGTGGAAGACGAAGCGCCGGAGTTCACGGCGGGAGTGGCACCGGCATGACCCTCTCGGTGCTGGTGGTGGACGACGAGCCGCTCGCACGCCGCGCGATCGTGCGCCTGCTGGCCGATGACCCGGAGATCGAACTGCTGGGCGAATGCGGCGACGGCGTCTCCGCAGTGAACGCCATCCGCGAGCACTCGCCCGACCTGGTGTTCCTGGACATCCAGATGCCGGCGATCACCGGCCTGGACGTGGTGGCCACCATCGGCGCCGAGCGCATGCCGGCCACCGTGTTCGTCACCGCCTACGAGCAGTACGCGGTGAAGGCCTTCGAGGCCAATGCGGTGGATTACCTGGTCAAGCCGTTCAGCCGCGAACGCTTTGCCGCCACCCTGCAGCGCGCCCGGCAACGCCTTTCAACTGCCGCCGGCACCAGCGCGCAGACGGCGACGCAGATCCTGCAGGCACTGGATGCACTGCGCCAGCGTGAGGCCTATCTGCAGCGCATACCGGTACGGGTCGACGAACACGTGGTGCTGGTCGACGTGGACGAGATCGTCTGGATCAAGGCCGCACGCAACATCGCCGAGATCCACCTCGCCGGCCGCATGCACGAACACCGTGGCACCATGGCCGCCCTCGCCGCCCGGCTGGACCCGCGCCACTTTGCCCGCGTACACCGCTCGGCCATCGTCAACATCCGGCGGGTCAAGGCGATCCACCCGTGGTTCAACGGCCACCACGTCGTTACCCTGGACACCGGCCAGCAGCTGCGCATGAGCCGCTACCAGAACGAGGCGTTCCTCAAGCTCGTCTCCACCCGGGACACGCCGTAGCGCCGGGCGTGGCGCTACGCCGTCGGGATGCGCTCGCCTTCGCGCAGGGTCAGCACTTCCACCCCGGTTTCCGTCACCAGCACCGTATGTTCGGCCTGCGCGGACAACTTCCCGTCACGGGTGGTCACGGTCCAGCCGTCCTCGCTCATGTCGATCGCCGCACGGCCCTGGTTGATCATCGGCTCGATGGTGAACGTCATGCCCGGCTCCAGCTCCACGCCGGTACCGCGCTTGCCGTAATGCAGCACCTGCGGGTCTTCGTGCATCTCGCGCCCGATGCCGTGCCCGCAGAACTCGCGCACCACGCTGTAGCCGTGCGCCTTGGCGTGCTGCTGGATGGCGAAGCCGATATCGCCCAGCGTCGCCCCCGGGCGCACCACCGAGATGCCTTTCCACATGGCCTCGCGGGTCACCCGCACCAGCCGCTTCGCCTGGAAATCGACCTCGCCGATCAGGTAGGTCTTGCTGGAATCGGCGATGAAACCATCCTTCTCCAGCGTGATGTCCAGGTTGACGATGCTGCCGCCGCGCAGGATCTCGTCTGCCGAGGGCACGCCATGGCAGACCACGTTGTCCACCGAACTGTTGAGCACATACGCAAAGCCGTACTGACCCTTGCTGGCCGGCCGCGCATGCAGTTCATCGACGATGAAGCGCTCCACCCAGTCGTTCACCTGCAGGGTGCTCATGCCTTCCAGCGGCAAGCGGTCCAGTGCCTCGAACACCGAGGCCAACAACCGCCCCGACGCCCGCATCAGCGCCTGTTCTTCAACCGTCTTGATCACGCAACCGCCACCCGCAGGGCACCGGGATCGACCCCGGCCGCGCGCAGTTCACGGTTGACGATCTCCTGGTAGCTCATGCCCGGGTTCATTTCGCAGAGCATGCCCACCTTGATCCAGAAGCCGGCCTGGGCGTTGATCGAGCGGCCGGACACGCCGCTTGCGCGGCGCAGGTTGTCGTGCAGTTCGTCGTCGATGTTGACGATGCCCATGGGATGCCTCGGTACGGAATATACGCATCATATACGATACGTATATTTCAGGTCCAGGCAGGATCGGCGGTGAAATCGATGGTCAGCCAGAACTCGCTGCCGCGGGCATCCAGCCGCTCGGCGATGTCATCGCGCAGGGCATCGACGCTGCCGATGGTGCCGATCACCGTGTCCGGGTGGGTGAGGATGTGGATCTCCACGAAGCGCATCCGCCCCATCTTGGCCACATGGCTGGTGAAACCGAGATAGCCGTGCTCGGCCACGAACTGCGTCATCACCGCCTGCACGCGCGCGTCCAGCGTATCGGGCGCGACCTGCAGCACCTCGCGCATCGCTTTCCACGCACCGCGCAGCGGCACCGGCAACACCGCCAGGCTGATGATCGCCAGCACCAGCGGATCCAGGAATGGAATCCAATGCGCGTGGTCGCCGTCTTCCAGCAGCAGCGCCAGCGCAAAGGCCAGCACCACCGCCAGGCTCATCATGCCGCTGAGCAGCCAGGCGCGTACGTCCAGCCACAGCAGCGGCGAATGCAATCGCGCCGCATGCACGCGCACGAACGCGGCCATGCCCAGGTTGCTCACGCACAACAGGGTCGCCCACATCAACGCCGGCCCGGCGCGGATGACGTGCCCGCCGGTGGTGAGCCCGATGATCGAATTGGCCAACGCATAGATGCAGGCCAACGCCAGGATCGCCCCACCCAGCGCTTCCACCATCGGCTCCAGGTGCCAATAGCCGTACTGGAACCGTGGGCTGCCCTCGCGCCCCAGCAGGCGCAGCACGGCCAGCGCCACCAGCGTGAGGGCAACATCCACCAGGCTGTATACCCCGTCGAACAGGATCGCCTGCGATCCCACCAGCAGGCCGCCGATGAAGCCGGTGGCGCTGACCGCCACCGTCACGCCAATCGAGAATTTCAGGATCCGCTGCTCGCGTGCTGTATCCATCGCCTGCCGAAGATCCTGGCCGCCGCTCAGGTCTTCAGCACCTCCACCTTGTAGCTCGGCACGTCGCCGTCACGGTCGATGATAAGCCCGTGCACGTCCGACTCGAAGCCCGGGAAGCGCACATTCTGCTCGCGGGCAATGCGCAGCGACTGGATGATCGGCTCATCCTGCGCGCCGAAGCGCTCGCCCGGCATGATGGTCGGAATGCCCGGCGGGTAAGGCACCAGCATGGTCCCGGCGACACGACCACTGATCGCTTCGATATCAACGCGCTCGATCTGGCCACGCACCAGGTGGTCGTAGGCCTCGGCCGGCGTCATCACCGGCTCGGGCAGGTCCACGTACATCGCACGCATCACCTGGGCTACCGCAAACTCGCGGTTGAAGGCATGCAGGGCCTCGCACAGGTCGCGCAACCCCCAGCCACCGTAAGTCTGCGGATAGTCTGCCGCCAGGTCGGGCAGCGCGCGGGTGAGCGGCGCGTTGTTGTCGAACAGTTCCTTGAAGGCCATCAGCTCGGTCACCAGGGTGCTCCACTTGCCCTTGGTGATGCCCATCGAGAACAGGAACAGCACCGAGTACAGGTTGGTCTTCTCCACCGTGATGCCGCGCGTCCACAGGAACCTGCTCAGCACGGCGGCGGGAATGCCCAGCTCGCCCAGGTCACCGTCGATGGACAGGCCCGGGGTCAGCAGGGTGACCTTGATCGGGTCGATCAGCACGTAGTCTTCGACCAGGCCATCGAACCCGTGCCAATGCGCATCGGGCTGCAGGTACCATTCCTCGCGCTTGGCCACCATCGGCGTTGGTGCATCGCCCTTGCCCAGCGAGCGCTCCAGCTTGTCCGGCTGCCACACGCTGAACCACCAGTCGTCACGGCCCAGGTCCTCGCGTACGTGCAGCATGGCCCGACGGAAGGCGATCGCCTCGTCGTGCATTTCCTGCACCAGCGATTCACCGGCCGCACCCTCCATCATCTTGGACGCCACGTCGCAGGCGGCAATCACCCCGTAATGCGGGCTGGTGGTGGTATGCATCATGAACGCTTCGTTGAAGCGTTCGGCATCCAACTCGCGGGTCGCCGCGTTGCGCACGTGGATCATCGAGGCCTGCGAGAACGCGGCCAGCAGCTTGTGGGTGGAATGGGTGGTGAAGATGATCGCATCCTGGCCACGCGGCTTGCCCTTGGCCATGCCGTAGTGGTTTTCATAGAACGGATGGAAGGCCGCATAGGCGTACCAGGCCTCGTCGAAATGCAGGAAATCCACCGCGCTGCCGATCTCGTCGGCGATCTTCTCGGCGTTGTAGCACAGCCCGTCATAGGTGGAATTGGTGACCACCGCGATCCGTGGCCTGGAGCCGGCGCGGAACGCCTTGCTGGCCAGCGGGTTGGCAGCGATGGCCTGCTGCAGTGCCTCGGGGGTGAACTGGTCCAGGCTGATCGGCCCGATGATGCCGTGCGCATTGCGGCTGGGCGTGAAGTACACCGGCACGCCGCCGGTCATGATCAGCGAATGCAGCAGCGACTTGTGGCAGTTGCGGTCGACGAACACCACATCGCCCCGCCCCACCGTGCCATGCCAGACGATCTTGTTGGCGGTGGAGGTGCCATTGGTGACGAAGAAGGTGTGGTCGGCGCCGAAGTTTCGCGCAGCCTCGTTTTCCGCCTCCTTGATCGGCCCGCTGTGGTCGAGCAGCGAGCCCAGCTCCGGCACCGAAATCGACAGATCGCTGCGCAGCGTGTTCTCACCGTAGAACTGATGGAACGCACGCCCCACCGGTGACTTGGTGAAAGCCACACCGCCGGCGTGGCCGGGGGTGTGCCAGGAGTAGTTGGATTCGGCGGTGTGGTGGATCAGCGCCTTGAAGAACGGCGGCAGCAACTGCTGCATGTAGTCTTCGGCCGCGCGCATCACCTGGCGCGAGATGAAGCTCTTGGTGTCCTCGAACAGGAAGATGTAGCCGTGCACGTACTTGAGCAGCTTGCTCGGCACCTTTTCGATGGTGCGGCGCTCGCCGTACAGGAACACGGGCAACCCGCCGCGGCGCGCGCTCTGCTCGCGCAGGAACCCCAGCAGGCGCTGGAACTCACCGGGCTTGTCTTCGGTGCCGTCAATCGAGATCAGTACCGCCGAGGCCGCCACATAGGTACGCGCACCGGCCTGGGCATCGGCCAGGGTCAGCCCGCACAGCACGCGCTGGTCGTTGCCACGCAGTTCCTCGACCAGCGCGCGGATCAGGATGCCGCCGATGCGCGGGGACTCGTAGTCGTCGTCGATGACGATGATCGGGTAATCCAGAGACTTGAAATACACAGCATTTCTCCTGGGGGAAGGTCACGGAATCTTCGTGCTGGCGGGGCTGTCCAGCGGCGGCAGCTGGCCGCGCTGGCGGCGGCGCTCCTCGCTGAAGAAGGGGTAGAACACCGTGATGAACAGCACGAACAGGAAGGCGTACTGCACGATGCTGCCGGAGGAGCCGAAGATCGCCCACAGGCAGTACACGACGGTGATGCTGGTCAGGAACCAGAACGCGCCGGTGTGCACCAGGGTGTGCGAGCGTTCCACGACGAAGTAGCAGGCCACGCAGGAATAGATGTAGGGCAGCAGGGTCAATACCACCGCCGCCGACGTAATCACGTCGAACTGCGCCGAGGCGGTTTCCGACGTGGACGTAAGCAGGACGGCCAGGGTCATCAGCACCGCCACGATCACTACGCCCTTGACCGGCACGTCATCCTTGTTGGTCTTGCTGAAGATGCTGGGGAACAGGCCATCGTCCGAGGCCGCCTTGGCGCTCTGCGCGGTCAGCAGGATCCAGCCGCCGAGCGAGCCGGCGGCGCCGACAAAGGCGCACAGGCTCACCAGCGCGCCGCCCCAGCCGCCCACCGCATTGGCCGCCGCCAGCGCGAACGGTGCATCGGAGACCTGCAGGTCCCCATTGGGCACCATGCCCATGATCACCGACGAGCTGGCGATGTACGCCACCGCAGCCAGGAACACCCCGGCCAGGGTGGCCCGCGCCACGTTCTTCTCCGGGTTTTCGACCACGCCGGCGGTGACCGAGGCCGACTCGACCCCGATGAAGGCCCACAGCGTCAGAGCGGCCGCGCTGGAGATCGCGCCGAAGTTGGATTCGCCCGAGACGTTGTAGGCGCCCTTGAAGATGGCCGGGTCGAAGAAGAACCAGCCGAAGATGGCGATGCCCAGGATCGGTACCAGCGCGAAGCTGGTGGTCACCGTCTGCAGGCGGCTGACGAAGGCCGGGCCGATCACGTTGGCGAAACTCAGCGCCCACACCAGCGCGAGCACGGCGATGCAGCGCGGTATCGGCTGGGACAGGATCGGGAAGAAGTAGCTGAAGTAGCCCACCGCCGCGATCGGGATGGCGACGTTGCCGATCCAGTTGGCGAACCAGTAGATGGTGTTGGTCTGGAACCCCATGTACGGCCCGAACCAGTCGCGGGCGTACGCATACGGGCCGCCCGCCATGGGCGCCAGCTTGCCCAGTTTGGCGAACACGAAGGCCAGCAGCAGTGCGCCGGCGGTGGTGACCAGCCAGCCCCAGATCGAGGCGGTGCCGATCTTGGCCAGGCTGGACGGCAGCAGGAACACGCCGGAGCCCATCATGTTGCCGGCCACCAGGAAGGTGGCGCCGACAACCCCGATTTTCTTCGCTTGCGCCATGACGGTCTCTCCGCTACTTGATGAAGTTGTATTGCAGGCTGCCCTGCACCCGCACCGTGTCGGCGCGTTGCCCGTCCTGCTGTTCCAGTTGCCCGTACAGCACTTCCATGCCCATGGTCCAAGACGGCGCCGGGCTCCAGATCAGGTTGAACACCCCGTACCGGCTCTGGCGGAACGCATCGGCCGCGAGCGCGGCGTTGCGCGCCATCGTGAGCTGGCCGTAGATCAGGTTCGAGCGCCACAACGGCGACCAGTAGTGCGTGTAACCCACGAAGCCGCCCTGCAGTGACAGCGCATGCAGGCGCCCGTCCTGGCCGATCACCGCATCCAGGTCCGAACCGGTGAGGTCGGCGGTATAGCGGCTCAGGCCTTTGCCGCCCAGCGCGCCGAACAGCAGCAGGTCCTGTTCGCCGACCGACGCCGAACCGCTGAGCTGGACGCCGCCGCCGAACCGGCGGTCATCGCGCTGGTCGCCGTCGTAGCCAAGGCTGCGCGCCACCCCACCCAACTGCAGGTGGCCCCAGTCACGCTCCAGGCGCGCGGTAACGGTCACATCCGGCAGCCGGTTGGCGGCTACCGTTGCATCGGTGGTCCCCGCCAGCTGTGCATCGGGATCTTCGGCCGCCACCGTCAACGTGTTGCCCTTGCCCATCGCGAAGCTGTGGTGAATGCCGGCCACCAGCAGGTAGCCGGCGCCGCCGGGACCGGCGAAGTCCAGCGTGTCGGGCAGGCTGTCGGCATCCATGAAGGTGGCGTAGCCATAGCCGGCGTAGGTGTTGCCGAGCTGGCCGTAGGCATGCCGCAGCCGGAACTGGTAGCCGTCGCTGCTGCCGAAGAAGTCGTTCTCCAGGTAGAAGCGCAGGTTGCCGCGGCTGGTCGGGCGGCGTGCTTCGAAGCTGAAACGGGTCTGCTTGGCATGCAGGTTGAAGTTGGAGACATCGCGGTGCGCGCTGCCCACCGGAATGGTGGAGGTCACGAACTGATCCTCGTCCCCGGCCGCACGGGTATCCACGATCGCATCGAGCTTGGCATAGCCACCGATGCGGATCAGCGTGTCGGTATTGGGGATGGCCAGGAACCCTTTCAGTTCCGGATCGGTCGGGCCGGCCGCACTGTCCGGCCGCGAGGCGGCCGATGACGGATCGGCCACTGAATCACGCGGCGGCAGGATGGCCTGGCCGGTGCCGGGCACCTGGGTGGTGGCTGCATGGGGAAGCGTGGCGGACGGCGTGATCGCCGTGGGCGCAACCGCAGTCACCTCGGGACGCTGCGCAGGCGCACGGCCTTCTGCGGTTTCCAGCGCATCCAGGCGCTTTTCCATCGCCTCCAGCGTTTGTCGCAGGGTGCGGATGTCCTGGCGCAGGGCGTCGGCGGAATCCTGCGCATGCACCGGCATCGCGGAAAGCGCCAAAGCAGAGAACAGCAGCACGGCAGCGCAACGCATCACGTCCTCCCTGAACTGCAGACGATACTGCCGGTGTCAGCTGCGCTCACGCGCACGGCCGACAACGGCAACCCGGTACTGCTCCGCAGGAGAACGACGACCGCAGTAATTCCGGCGACATGTTCCAATCGCCGTACTGCCATCGGCAGTGCACCCGCGTGGGATTCCCTCCTCATCCCGGGTGACGCGCAGAAGCTGCGCACGCCAGCGCCCTGAGTAACAAGTCAGGAGTGAGTTTTTCGTGAAGTTTTACGTTGTCAAACGCCATGCGCGCAGTGTGGCTGCGCGCATGCGGGTCGACCTTGATTCAGATCAACGCGGGCCCATTACCTTTTCCATGTCCTCGCCCTGCGGCATGCCGGACACGCGTTGCACCATGCCCTGCGCATCACGGAACAGGATGCCGGGCGTGCCCTGGAAGCCCAGTTCCACCATCAGCACCTGGTTGGCGTCGAGCTTGTTGGCAAGCGCCGGCGTGATCGTCGCGGCCGGCTTGATGCCACCCTTGCTGAAGTCATGTTCGTTCTGCAGGAACACCGCGCTTGGATTGGGCGCGCCCAGGATCGCGGCCGCCTTTGCCGGGCTGTCCTCGCGGATCACGCCCACCATGACGTGGCGCAGCTGCACCTTGCCGCTGTCCACCCACGGCCGCGCTGCTTCCCAGAAGCGATGGCAGTAGGGGCAGTTGGCGTCGCTGAAGGTGTACACCACCCGCGGGGCATCGGCGCGCCCATCGCGCACCCACGCACTGCCATCCAGCCGCTTCCAGATCCGGTCCGACATCGGCTTGGCCACCAGCTTTTCCAGCGGCGCCGCGCCTACATCCTCACCCTTCTCATTGAAGAGCGTGCCGACCATCACATTCTTGCCGTCCGCCGTTACGTAAGCCGCAGCGGGCTGCTGTCCGCCGACCACGCCAGCGAAGCCCCGCAGGCCGCCGGGTGCGTCGAATTCACCGATGACCTCGAAGCCCTGCTTCTCGATGCCCTGCAGCACGGCCGGCCGGTTGGAGCTCTTCGCGGTGGCGGGGCTTTGCTGGGCCTGGCTGCAGCCGGCGACTGCCAGCAGCAATGCAGCGCTCAGCACGGAGCCCAGCACGGGCGAGGTCTTCAACAACATGGCAACTCCTGGAATGCACGCGAACGGCGAATGGCCCACAGGGTAGACGCATCTGCCTGACCCTGCAGCCACTGGCGCAGCGGCTCAGGCCGCCGGGCGCAACGGTTCGCCCTGCAGCTGCGCAAGCGGGCTGCGGGGACGCTCGCGCCGTTGCGCGAAAATCTGCCGCCGGTAACGCGCCGGGGTCACTCCGACGATGCGCAGGAACAGCCGGCGGAAGGCGCTCTGGTCGGAGTACCCCACCGCCCACGACACCTCATCGACCGCACCGCCCGCCTGCAGCAGCAGCTGCGCCTTTGCGATGCGCAGCCGCTGGCAGTAGGCAATCGGACGCAGGCCGGTGGCCTTCAGGAAGCGCCGCTGCAGCGTGCGCGGCTCCAGCCCTGCCGCGTCGCAGATGTCCTGCAGGGTGACGCCACGCGCCGCGATGCCGTGCAGCCACCGCTGCGCCTTCAGGATGCCGCGGTCGCCATGGGCGAAGTTCGGACTGAAGCGCTCCAGGTCTTCCTGCACGCCGCGCGGAATGACCAGCTGAAGCTGCTGGATGGCCGCGCTCATCACGCTCTGCCCGTAGATCCGGGCCAGCAGCCGCAGACTGAGATATTTCCATGCATCCGGGCCGGAAGCAGTCAGCAGGTCGCCGTCGTCCACCAGCGCGCGCTCGCTCGGATGCCAGCCCGGCACCACCGCCGCCAGCGACGGGCAACGCGACAGGTCGGGGACGCTGACCGAGCGCCCGGTCATGACCCCGGCCGAGGCCAGCAACAGCCCACCCTCTTCGCAGCCCGCCAGCAGGCTGCCCGCATCATGGCAGTCGCGCAGCCAGGTCAGCATGCGTTCGTCGGCCTGCATCAGCGGCCAGCTGGGCTCGTTACCCGGCACCACGATCACGGCCGGCGGGGTATCGCCGAACAGTTCGGCGCCGGCCACCCGCTGCATGCCATGCCCACGCGTGGACAGCGTCCAGCGGGTCACCAGCATGCGCGCGCCCGTGCGTTTACCCGCCGCAGCGGTGCGGTTGCAGCGCTGGGCAAGTTCGGAGAGCACCGGTGCGGCAGCACGCAGGCTGCCCGGGTATTCGAGCACCGCGACTTCCATCAGGGTCGGGGACGTGGGCTTGTGGGTGGGCGATGAAGAGGGGGGAAGTGCTTCCATGGCGGCGCTCCTGGAACGGCTGCTGAGACCGCCAAACCCTGCTGGATCAAGGCCTGACGGCGATTCCAATGGAGCGTACGGAGCGCCCCCCACGGCAGCTATGAAACTAGTTGTAAATCCGGACCGGTAACGACATTGGAGGCCACCGCAGCAAACCCTTGACTCTTGACCAGACTCCAGGGTCCACACTGTGCGCCTGCTCCCCAGAGAGGTCGCCGTGAACATTGGACAACTCGCACGTCAGGCTGGCGTGCCCATCGATACCGTGCGCTATTACGAGCGCCAGCATCTACTGCCGACAGCCCAGCGCAGTGCCGGTGGCTACCGGGTCTTCAACGACACCGACCTGACCCGCCTTCGCTTCATCCGTCGCGCCAAGGCGCTGGGCTTTACCCTGGAGGAAATCGGCGAACTGCTCGCCCTGAGCGACCAGCGCGGCCAGGACATGGCCCAGGTGCGCGAGGCGGCAGTGCTGAAGCTGCAGGACATCGAACAGCGCGTTGCCGAACTGCAGCGCATGCATGCCGCGCTGGAGCAACTGGTCGATGCCTGCCCCGGCCATGGCGGCCTGGAACAGTGCCCGATCCTGGGTGCACTGACGGAGCCTCACCGATGACCGCGCCCAAAGGCAGCTGCTGCGCCGCGCACGGCGGTGGCGCCCCGGCAGGCAACACGGTCAAGGACCTGGTCTGCGGCATGGACGTGAACCCGGACACCACCGCGCACCACGCCCGGCATGCCGGCAGCGACTACCACTTCTGCAGCGACGGTTGCCGGCGCAAATTCGTCGCCGCGCCGCAGCGCTATCTCGACCCTGCCTCGCACATCGCCGAACCGGCACCGGCCGGCACGCTCTACACCTGCCCGATGGATCCAGAGATCGTGCAGGAAGGGCCAGGCACCTGCCCCATCTGCGGCATGGCGCTGGAACCGATGATGCCCAGCCTGGACGAGGGCGAAAATCCTGAGCTCACCGACTTCCGCCGGCGCTTCTGGTGGAGCCTGCCGCTGAGCATCGCCACCATGGCACTGGCAATGCTGGCCATGACCCCGCTGCTGCACAGCGTGCCGCCGGGCGTGCGGGTGTGGATCGAGCTGGTGCTGGCCACGCCGGTGGTGCTGTGGGCAGGCTGGCCGTTCGTGCAGCGCTGGGCGCAGTCGATCCGCAACCGCAGCCCGAACATGTGGACCCTGATCGGCACCGGTGTGCTGGCCGCGTATGGCTACAGCGTGGTGGCAACGATTGCGCCCGGGCTTTTCCCGCCGTCGTTCCAGCAGCACGGCCACGTGGGCGTGTACTTCGAAGCGGCGGCGGTCATCATCTCGCTCACCCTGCTCGGCCAGCTGATGGAGCTGCGCGCCCGCGCCCAGACCTCGGCGGCGATCAGGGCGTTGCTGGGGCTGGCACCGAAAACCGCGCGGGTGCTGCGCGAGGACGGCCACGAGGAAGACGTGGACATCACGGCACTGCAGCCCGGCGACCGCCTGCGGGTGCGGCCGGGCGAGAAAGTACCGGTGGATGGCAGCGTGCTGGAGGGTCGTTCCACGGTGGACGAATCGATGCTGACCGGCGAACCGGTGCCGGTGGCCAAGGCCGTGGGCGATACCGTCATCGGCGCCACCCTCAACGGGACCGGCAGCCTGGTGATCCGTGCCGAGCGGCTGGGCGACGACAGCATGCTGGCGCAGATCGTGCAGCTGGTGGCGCAGGCGCAGCGTTCGCGCGCACCGATGCAGCGGATGGCCGACAAGGTCGCCTACTGGTTCGTGCTGGCGGTACTGGGCGCGGCGATGCTGACCTTCTTCGGCTGGGGCCTGTTCGGACCGGACCCGTCGTGGACGCATGCGGTGCTCAGCGCGGTGGCGGTGTTGATCATTGCCTGCCCTTGCGCTCTTGGCCTGGCCACGCCGATGACCATCATGGTCGCCACCGGACGCGCCGCGCAGCAGGGTGTGCTGTTCCGCGACGCCGAGGCCATCGAAGCGCTGCGCAGCGTGGATACGCTGGTGGTGGACAAGACCGGCACGCTCACCGAAGGCCGGCCCGCCTTCCGCGACGTAAAGCCGGTGCCCGGATTCGCGGCCGACGACGTGCTGCACTGGGCGGCCAGCCTGGACCAGGGCAGCGAACACCCGCTGGCCGCAGCGATCGTCGCCGAAGCGCGCCGTCGAGGCCGCCCACTCGCATCGGTGGAGGACTTCGACTCGCTCACCGGCCTTGGCGTGCGTGGCACGGTTGAAGGCAGGACACTGCTGCTCGGCAACGCCGCGCTGATGGCCGACCACCACATCTCCCTGCAGCTCCTGCACGCCGATGCCAAGCAATTGCGCGAGGCGGCGGCCAGCGTGATGTTACTGGCCGTCGACGGCACCCTGGCCGGGCTGATTGCAGTGGCCGACCCCATCAAGGCGTCCACCGCCGAAGCCATCGCACAGCTGCACCGCGATGGCCTGCGCATCGTGATGGCGACCGGCGACGGCACCGCCACGGCTGAAGCCGTAGCGCGCGAGCTGGGCCTGGACGAGGTGCACGGTGAAATGCGCCCGGCGGACAAGGCCGAACTGATCCGCGCGCTGCAGGCACAGGGCCGCACGGTGGCCATGGCCGGCGATGGCATCAACGATGCGCCTGCATTGGCAAGCGCCAATGTCGGCATCGCGATGGGCAACGGCACGGACGTGGCGATGTCCAGCGCACAGGTCACGCTGGTCAAGGGCGACCTGCGCGGGATCCTGCGGGCGCGCCAGCTGTCGTCCGCAAGTGTGCGCAACATGCGGCAGAACCTGGGCTTCGCGTTCCTCTACAACGGCCTGGGCATTCCGGTGGCGGCAGGTGTGCTGTATCCACTGGGCATCACGATGTCGCCGATGCTGGCGGCGGTGGCGATGAGCCTCAGTTCGGTGTCGGTGATCAGCAATGCGTTGCGTCTTCGCCATCAACGATTGCCAACGTCATGACAGTTTTTTCTTGCCAATCGAAAACAGCATCGCTATGATCTCGCTCCTCACGACGTGGGGCCATAGCTCAGCTGGGAGAGCGCCTGCATGGCATGCAGGAGGTCGGCGGTTCGATCCCGCCTGGCTCCACCACTCCGGACCTTAGGCCGTCCGGAAGGTAGTGAACACAATTCGAGTTTTTCGTGCGTCCCCATCGTCTAGAGGCCTAGGACATCACCCTTTCACGGTGGCGACCGGGGTTCGAATCCCCGTGGGGACGCCAGTTACAAAACAAAAAGCCCTGACTCCGGTCGGGGCTTTTTGTTTGCAAAAACACTTGGCGAATCGTCTTCACACGCGTAGAATTCCGCCTCCAGCATCGTGGGGCCATAGCTCAGCTGGGAGAGCGCCTGCATGGCATGCAGGAGGTCGGCGGTTCGATCCCGCCTGGCTCCACCACTCCGGACCTTAGGCCGTTCGGAGGTGTTGGAAACATTGATGAGTTCATGCGTCCCCATCGTCTAGAGGCCTAGGACATCACCCTTTCACGGTGGCGACCGGGGTTCGAATCCCCGTGGGGACGCCACTCATCAACCGGTGTAACGACCAACGGTCGTTACCTACCGGTAGCATCCGACCGTTGGTCGGATGGCGGGGTTTAACAAAGGCTGGCCATTCAGGCAAATCAACGCTAGAATGTCGGGCTGGTAGCAACAAACGTGGGGCCATAGCTCAGCTGGGAGAGCGCCTGCATGGCATGCAGGAGGTCGGCGGTTCGATCCCGCCTGGCTCCACCACTTCTCCGGACATAGGCCGTCCGACAGAAGCAAAATTCAAAGTTTCGTGCGTCCCCATCGTCTAGAGGCCTAGGACATCACCCTTTCACGGTGGCGACCGGGGTTCGAATCCCCGTGGGGACGCCAATCAAACGCAGAAAACCCCGGCAATGCCGGGGTTTTTTGTATCCGTCGAAAAAAGTGTTTCCCTTTTCGGAAAACACCGATATGATAGGCGGCTCGCAGCATCAACGTGGGGCCATAGCTCAGCTGGGAGAGCGCCTGCATGGCATGCAGGAGGTCGGCGGTTCGATCCCGCCTGGCTCCACCAACATCCGGTCATTAGGCCGATCGGATGGATGCAGCATTAAAATTCAGGTTTTCGTGCGTCCCCATCGTCTAGAGGCCTAGGACATCACCCTTTCACGGTGGCGACCGGGGTTCGAATCCCCGTGGGGACGCCAATACAACGCAGAAGGCCCCGGCAATGCCGGGGCTTTTTGTTTGGTAGCGTATCAACCCACAGTTGATACCCCTCCGGTCCAGGCCCATGTGCTATTCCGCCCAGATCCGCGCCGACTACACCAAGCTGGTTCGTGAGTTCGGCGCCGCCATTTCGCTGGACGAGTTCGCCCAGCTCTACGCCCATGACGCCGGCAAGCAACGCCCCAAGACCCCCAAGGCCATGGACGACGGCTTTGCCGGTGCGCGCACCGCGCAGGGCCAGGATATCGTGGCGAAGATCCAGCAATGGCATGCCGAAGAAATGCAGGCGCTGGACGAGGAAATCCGCGTCCAGTCCGCACGCCGGAAGCAGGCCGAAGAAAGCCTGGCGCACCGCCCCACCCAGAAGGCCCGCAATGACATCCGCATTGCCGGCAACCGCGTTGACCGCGCCCAGGCACGCCTGGCCGACCTGCACCGCACCGGCCTGCTGCCGCGCGACAGCCGCATCTTTCCCGGCGTATACGCCCCGGTGATCGTGTCCGAGCATGGCCAGCGCGTGATCAAGCCGATGCGCTACCAGTGCCGCCTGCCCGACAAGCCCGCACGCAACGACGCGCTCTATCCGGGCACCTACAACGCCCGCCGCGACAGCCTCGAGGCGTACTGGAAGAACGCGTTCGGCCACCACCACGGCGTTGTCGTCGTGCAATCGTTCTACGAACACGTGCCCCGCCATGCGCTGGAACAGCGCAGCCTGGCACCGGGCGAGAATCCACAGAACGTGGTGCTCGAATTCCGCCCGCAGCCACCGCGCGACCTGTTGATCGCCTGCCTGTGGTCGGAATGGGAAGGCCCCGAGGGCCGCCTGCTCTCGTTCGCCGCCATCACCGACGAACCCCCGCGCGACGTGGCCGCAGCCGGGCATGACCGCTGCATCGTACCGATCCGACGCGAAAACCTGGATGCGTGGCTGAATCCAGATCCGCAGGACCTGGCCGCGTTGTACCGCATCCTGGACGACCGCGAGCCGGTCGAGCTGGATTACGCCGAGGCGGCGTGATCCTGCAGCGCAGCGGTCAGCGCCTGGTTCAACTCAACGGCCAGATAGGGCTTGGTCAGCACCCTGCCCGCGCGGAACGCTTCGGGCAGCTGGAAATGCGCCATGCCGGTGGCCACCACGAAGGGAATGCCAAGCGCGGTCAGTGCATCGGCGACCGGGTCGCTGGTCTCGTGATTGGCCAGGCGGTAATCCAGCAGAACGATCTGCGGCGCAGCCTCTTCGATCAGGCGCAGTGCCTCGGCCACCGACGACGCCGGCCCGACCATCACCGCGCCCGCGTGCATCAGCTGCATCTCGAGCAACGACGCGCTCATCGCGTCGTTTTCCACCACCAGTACCCGCAGACCCTGCAACGCGCTCATCGCTGCTCCCTGTATCGTTCAGCGCAATGAGTATAGCGTCGCGGAAAAATGAAGGCCGGGGTCGACTGAACGATTCAGACCTCCCCAATCCGGCCGGGTTTGTATACACTACGCGGCCAGCCAGCCGAAGTGGCGGAATCGGTAGACGCAGCGGACTCAAAATCCGCCGCCCTTAAAAGCGTGTGGGTTCGAGTCCCACCTTCGGCACCATGGAATCCAGAAGGCCAGATCGAAAGATCTGGCCTTCTGCTTTTGGTTCGTCGTTACACCAGCCGCAGCGCGGCCGGTCCACCCAGGGTATTCCCCTGCGCCGCCTGGCGCAGCACCTGGGCCACCGCGCCGTCGACACGGAATGCGGATACTGTCTGCAGCAGCTGGGTGGCCTGCTCTTCCATGCTGCGCGCGGCCGCCGATGCCTCTTCCACCAGCGCCGCGTTCTGCTGCGTGCTCTGGTCGATGTGCTCCACCGCCTGGTTGATCTGGCCGATGCTTTCGCTCTGCTGCTGCGCTCCGGTGCTGATGCGTGCGATCAGGGCATCGACCCGCGTCACGCTGTCCACGATCTGCTGCATGGTGCGACCGGCGCTCTCGACCTGGGCGGTGCCCGTCCCGACCCGGTCCACCGAGTCGTCGATCAACTGTTTGATCTCCTTGGCCGCGCTGGCCGACCGCTGCGACAGCGAGCGGATCTCACCGGCCACGACGGCAAAGCCGCGCCCGTGCTCGCCGGCACGCGCCGCTTCCACGGCCGCGTTGAGCGCCAGGATGTTGGTCTGGAACGCGATGCCGTCGATCACGCTGATGATGTCGACGATGCGGCGCGACGAGGCGTTGATCAGGCTCATGGTGGTGACCACCTCGCTGACCACCCTGCCCCCTTGTGCGGCCACGTCCACCGCGCCGCCGGCCAGCTGGCTGGCCTGGCGGGCGTCCTCGGCGCTCTGCCGTACGGTGCCTGTCAGGCCCTGCAGCGACACTGCGGTTTCCTCCAGCGAGGCGGCCTGCTGTTCGGTGCGCTGGGACAGGTCGGCATTGCCCGTGGCGATCTCGCTGGCGCCCAGCGCCACCGCGTCGGCGGCAACGCGGATCTGGCCGATGACGCTGCCCATGGTCTCGACCATGGCATTGATGCCCTCGCACAGCTCGGCGATGGCGCCGGTCTTGTCGCCGGCATCGATGCGCCTGCCCAGGTCGCCGGCCTGTGCGGCGGCAACCACTTCGCGGGTCTGCGCGACAGCAGCCGCCAGCGCCTGCGCATCACGCACCTGCGCGCTGATGTCGGTGGCGTACTTGACCACTTTGAACGGACGGCCGTTCATGTCGAAGATCGGGTTATAGGACGCCTGGATCCAGATCTCGCGCCCGCCCTTGCCCAGCCGGCGGTACTGGCCGGCGTCATACTCGCCCCGGCCAAGCTTCTGCCAGAACTGCCGGTATCCGGCGCTCCGGGCGTACTCGGGTTCGGCGAACATCGAATGGTGCTGGCCGCGCACTTCCTCCAGCGCGTAGCCCGTGGTGGCCAGGAAGTTGTCGTTGGCCGACAGGATGCAGCCGTCCAGGCTGAACTCGATCACCGCCTGCGAGGTATTGATCGCGGCCAGCTGGCCGGCGAAGTCGGCCGCCTGCATCTGCTGGGCCGTGATGTCGGTGGCGAACTTGACCACCTTGACCGGCCGGCCGCTGCTGTCGAACACCGGGTTGTAGGACGCCTGGATCCATATCTCGCGGCCGCCCTTGCCCACCCGCCGGTACTGGCCGGCATCAAACTCGCCGCGACCGAGCCGCGCCCAGAACTCGCGGTAGGCGCTGCTGCGCACGTGCTCCGGGTCGACGAACATGGAATGGTGGCGCCCGCGGATCTCCTCCAGCGTGTAGCCGAGGGTCTGCAGGAAGTTGTCATTGGCCTGGAGGATGGTGCCCTCCAGGTCGAACTCGATCACCGCTTGTACCCGGTGCAGCGCAGCGACCTGCGCTTCAAGTTCGGCATGGCGCTGGGCCAGGGCGGTGCTGGCCTGCCGCGTGGCCCGCGGCGAGAAGGCGAGCGCGCCGAGCGAGCGCAGGAAAGACGTGGCTGTGGAGGCACCGGTGCGGGGGGACGCCGGCGACTGCAGGGCTGCGATGGACATCGATGTTTCCTCGGTTCCAACAAGCTCAATGGGCTACGCCGGGCGACATGCCCGGGGTAGTACGCAAGAACGCTTGGGGACTCACGAAGACCGCCGTGGTGCTGGCGTCCCTTCCGTGGGCAAAACAGATCGACTGCATTTCCGTCAGCGGCACCCGCCGGGAAAACTTTAGGGCGATATCGGCTCAGCGCCTGCGCGTGGACGTGGCCCCGGTCGCCGACGGTTTGCCGGCGAGGGCCCGGGACAGCTCCTGTGCCGGCTGCAGCCCGAACATGCGGGCATACAGCGCCGCCATCCGACCCAGGTCCCAGACTCCGAAACGCGAGCAGATGCCCGTGACCGTGTCGCCTGGCGCGGCCGAACGCAGCGCGCTGCGGATCGCATGCAGGCGCTCGACGAGATAGAACTGGTGCGGTGCCATCCCGAACAGGTCGTCGAACGCCCGGTTGAGCGAACGTTGCGAGGCCCCTACCGCGAACGGGATGTCCGAAAACGCCGCTTCGCCGCGCAGGCTGCGCTGGATGTGCTCGATGCCGCGGCGGACGATCTCCCGGCGCGGCAGCGGTGGGCGACCGCGCCGGGCGACGGCGGGTTCGCCGGCGGCCTGCAGGTGGCACTGCAGCAGCAGCGCGCTGAGCTGGGCAGCGAACGCGCGTCGCGCGCCCGCCTGCGCGAATGCCTCCGGGTCGCGGTCGTGGATGTCCAGCGCGCGCCGCACCATCCCGCCGATATCGGCCACCATGGTGGGGCTCGAGGTGATGTTGCCGGTGCGGTACAGCCGGCTCACCTCCAGTCCATCGATATGCGCGGCCTGGTCCAGCAGCAGCTGCTCGGCCACGTCGATGCACAGGAAGCGCGCAGGCACCCGGGTGAAGCCATGCACCTCGATCCGTGGCGCCAGCCAGGAGACCTCGGCCTCGCCCACGTGCTGGCCGTCCACCTCGGTCTGGCTTCCCGGCAGCGCCAGGTAGGCCGCAAAACGCGAAGCGAGCGGTGCGCCGCGGTACACCACGGGGGCGCCGTCCATGCCGTGCAGCAATATCACGTCACCAAGGTCGAGCAGATTCAACACCCACGCGCCATCACCCCGCCCGGTAACCCGTATATGGCTGTCGATTCCCTTGACTGAATTTGAATATGCCTCGAAGTCCGGGAAAATCAGGGAGGGCATTATTTTCTGGATCGATTTAGATAACAGGGAGTAGATCGATCAATCGATCTTCGCACGCGCCGCACTGCGGAACCGCGCCTACTCTACGGCACGTGAACAGGCAGGTGCACGGCTATTGGTCATGGTTTATTTCGTCTGATTTGGCGAACTTTACGTAGCGATCCTGAAACTGCGCCAGTAAGAATGAGCCCGCCTCGCGATGGGGTGCCTGGACGGTGGGGACTGTCCAGCACCCTGTTGCCGGGCCTGGAAAACGGCCCCGCCCGTAAACTGCGTAGTTTCTTCCCGACATAATCCCGGCACCCACCATCCGGGGTGCCTTGGCGTGGTTCCACGACGCTGGCAGCCACCACGAAAAACGGCCGGACCCCAAGGATCCGGCCGTTGGCAGGGCGCCGCGTTTCAGACCCGCCGCAGTACCGGCTGTGCGCCCTGGCGCAGCGCCGTGGCCACCGCCGCATCCACCCGGAACGCCGCCACGGTCTGCAGCAGCTGGCTGGCCTGCTCTTCCATGCTGCGCGCCGCGGCGGAGGCCTCCTCGACCAGCGCGGCGTTCTGCTGGGTGCCCTCGTCGATCTGGTCGACCGCCCGGTTCATCTGGGTGATCCCCTCGCTCTGCTGGCGGGTGGCCGTGCTGATCTCGGTCATCAGGTCGCTGACCCGCCGCACGTTGACCACGATCTCGTCCATGGTGTGCCCGGCGCTCTCGACCTGGCTGGTGCCGGTACCGACCTTGTCCACCGAGTCGGTGATCAGCTGCTTGATCTCCTTGGCCGCGCCGGCCGAACGCTGCGACAGCGAGCGGATTTCCGCCGCGACGACCGCGAATCCCCGCCCGTGTTCGCCCGCGCGGGCCGCTTCCACCGCCGCGTTCAACGCCAGGATGTTGGTCTGGAAGGCAATGCCATCGATCACGCCGATGATGTCGACGATGCGGCGCGAGGACTCGTTGATCAGCGCCATGGTCGACACCACCTCGTGCACCACCTGCCCGCCCTGCGCCGCCACGCCCACCGCGCCACTGGCCAGTTCGCTGGCCTGGCGGGCATTGTCGGCGGTGCGCCGCACGGTATCGGCCAGGTCCTTCATGGATACCGCGGTTTCTTCCAGCGACGCGGCCTGCTGCTCGGTGCGCTGGGACAGGTCGGCGTTGCCGACCGCGATTTCGCTGGCGCCGAGGGCAATGGTGTCGGCGGCAAACTTGATCTGCCCGATGATGCCGGCCATCGCTTCGACCAGCGCGTTGATGCCGCAGCACAGTTCGGCGATGGGGCCGGTCTTGTCATCGACGGCGATGTGCCCGGTAAGGTCGCCCCCCTGCGCGGCGGCCACCACCTCGCGGGTCTGCGCCACCGCCTGCTGCATGGCCTGGCTGTCGCGGACCTGGGCGGTGATGTCGGTGGCGTACTTGACCACCTTGAGCGGGCGGCCGTCCACGTCCAGCACGGGGTTGTAGGACGCCTGGATCCAGATGTCACGTCCGCCCTTGCCGACGCGCCGGTACTGGCCGGCGTCGTACTCGCCCCGCCCCATCTTCTCCCAGAACGCGCGGTACTCGTCGCTGCCGCGGTAGTCGGCGGCGACGAACATGGCATGGTGTTGGCCGCGCACTTCCTCCAGCGTATAGCCGGTAGTGGCCAGGAAATTCTCGTTGGCGCCGAGGATGCGGCCATCGAGGCTGAACTCGATCACCGCCTGCGACTTGTTGATGGCCGCGAGCTGGCCGGCGAAATCGGCCGCCTGCATCATCTGGGCAGTGATGTCGGTGGCGAACTTGACGACCTTGTACGGGCGCCCGTTCGGGTCCAGCACCGGGTTGTACGAGGCCTGGATCCAGATCTCGCGCCCGCCCTTGCCGAAACGGCGGTACTGGCCGGCGTCGTACTCGCCGCGGCCGAGCCGCGCCCAGAACTCGCGATACGCCGGCGTGGCGACCTGGGCCGGGTCGACGAACAGGGCATGGTGCTTCCCGCGCACCTCGTCCAGCGAGTAGCCGAGCGCCTGCAGGAAGTTGGCATTGGCGGTCAGGATGGTGCCGTCGAGCGCGAACTCGATCACCGCCTGGACCCGGTGCAGCGCGGCGACCTGCGCTTCCAGCTCGGCCTGGTGCTGTGCGGCCTGCCGGGCGTCGTCGCGCAGCGCGCGGCGAGCGCTGAACAGCGCGGCGAACGGGCGCCAGCGCGAAGCGGGGGCGGAAGCCGTGTCCGCTCCCGACAGGGGCAACTGCATGCTTGAGCTGAACATTTCCATATCCTCGATGTCCGATCAGCTGATGGGGATGCGACGCGGGTGCTGTGCGGCGCGGAATCACGTTGGCTTCGGGACCTGCGAAGACGTCTGCGGGGTGGGGCCGATTGCGAGGAAGGTATCGACCCTCGGCCATCAAGCTTGAGGTATCGGGCACGGTACTGGGACGTCAACCCTGAGCAGGTTCAGCCTGGGCCGCCTTCGCTGCTCTCGCCATCGAGTTCGGCGTCACCTACGTCCAGGGGGTCGGGGCCACCGTGCACGGGCGCCTCGACCTGAACGTTGTTCTTGCCCAGCGCCTTGGCCCGGTAGCACTGGGCGTCCGCTGCGGCGACCGCCGCATCCACGCTCATGTGGCCACCGATCGCGGCGATGCCGATGCTGGTGCCGACCACCAGGCGTCCCGCGCCCCATGGCACGCTGAGCGTGCGCACCGATTCCAGCAGGTCACTGGCGATGCGCCGCGCGCGCCGGAGCGAGCAGCCAGCCAGGATCACCGCGAATTCATCGCCGCCCAGCCGTGCCACGATGTCCGAATCGCGCACGCCATGCCGGAGCACGGTGGCGACCGCCCACAGCATGGCGTCTCCCGCCAGGTGGCCGTGGCTGTCATTGATCGGCTTGAAGTTGTCCAGGTCGATGAACATCAGCGAGGCCGACTGCCCGGTGCGGGCCACCCGGGTGATGGCCTCCTGCAGGTGCGCTTCGAAGCCGCGCCGGTTGCTCAGCTCGGTCAATGGGTCCACCTCGGCCAGGTGCCGGGCTTCGCGCTGGCGGGCACGCTGCTGGGTGACGTCACGAATCACCCACACCGCGCCACTCACCTGCCCGTCCTCGCCCTGCAGCCAGGCCCGGGTCAGGTCCACCGGCAGCAGTTGGGCCCCCACCGACAGCAGCAGGTCCGAATGCAGGTCCACCGCATTGCTTTCCGCGTCCAGCAGCACGGCCAGGTCCAGCGGCGAGCGCGGGGCGTACTCGGTGGTCAGCTCCATCACGTCCTGGACCTGGCTGCCGGTGACCGGCGCCGCGCCCTCGCCGGCGAGCGCGCGGGTGGCGGCCGCATTGGCGTACTGGATGTGCCCCGCCATATCCAGGGTAAGCACCATGTCCGCGACCGCATCGAGCGTCACCCGGGTGCGGTGCTCCGATTCGCGCAGCTGCTGGCCGCTGGAGCGCTGCACGGTGACGTCCTGGATCTGCGAGACGAAATGCAGTGGCTCGCCGTGCGGCGCACGCACCAGCGATACCGACAGCCGGCCCCAGACCACGTTGCCGCCCTTGCCCAGGTACCGCTTCTCCATGTGGTAGTGGTCGCGGCGACCGGCCAGCAGGTCACCCACCAGGGCCAGGTCGGCATGCAGGTCGTCGGGATGGGTCAGGGTCTGGAAATCAATCTCCAGCAGCTCGGCGCGCGTGTAGCCGAGAATGCCGCACAGCGCGTCGTTGACGTCCAGCCAGCGCCCTTCCAGCGACACCAGTGCCATGCCGAGCGCGGCCGATGAGAACGCACCGGCGAATTTCTCCGCCGCCAGATGGGCCTGCTCGCGCACTTCCAGCAGCGGGGTGATGTCCACCGCCATGCCGACGTAGCCCATGCGCTGGCCGCTGCCCGAATCCAGCGGACTGATCGACAGCCGCACCTGCCGGTGCTCGCCGTCCTTGCGCACGAAGGTCCACTGGTGCGACCAGGTGCCCTGCGCGGCGTGTGCGGTAAGCGCTTCGAACACCGTCGGCAGGCGCCCCTCGGCATCGGCCAGGGGCCGCAGGTAATCCTGCATTTCATGGATCTCATGGAACAGGCCCGGATTGACCTGGCCGATCACTTCTTCCGGCGTGTAGCCCAGCAGCTTCTGCGCACCGGTATTGAACAGGGTGACCACGCCATGGATGTCGGTGGCGATCACCGCTACCTCGTCGGACGCATCGACCACCGCCTGCAGGCGCTGGCGGGTGTCCGCCGCGTCTTCGCGTGCGTTCTGCAGGTCGCTGACATCGGCATGCGCGCCGGCCATGCGCAGTGGCCGGCCTTCGGCGTCCCGTTCGTAGACCCGCCCGCGGTCCTGTACCCAGATCCAGTGTCCCTGCTTGTGGCGCATGCGGCACAGGCTGTCGTAGTGCGGCGACCGTCCGTCCAGGTGCTCACGCAGCAGCGCATTGGATTGCGCCAGGTCATCGGGATGGACCAGCCGGGAGAAGGTCTGCGATGTGATCGGCGCCAGTTCCTCGCGGGTGTAGCCGACGATCTGCGCCCAGCGTTCGTTGACCCGCATGGCACCGGTCTGGCAGTTCCACTCCCAGGTACCCATCGCGGTGCCGTCGATGATCATTTCCAGCCGGCGGCGCTGTTCGATTGCCTCCTGCAGTGCGTCGGCCGGCGGCGGCATGGGTTTCATGCGCGCACGCCGACGGCGCCAGGGGTGGCGCCATCACACCGGCCTGGACCGCAGTATCCCGCGTGCTGATCTGTCATCTGGCCTCCCGCTCCCCGCCTAGCGTACCGGCATTCAACGGGAAACGGGATCAAGCCCTCGTCACGCCCACGCGGGGCGGGGCTCAGCCGCCGCGCTTGGCCCGCGCGAAAGCGTCGGCCAGGGCGTTGTTGGCCGGCGGCGCACCGCTGCCCGGGCGCGGCCCGGGGGCCGGGCCACGACCGCCAGGCCGCGCACCACCGCCGTCACGCCGACCGCCGCCGGCCGGGCGCGCATCGCGTTCGCCGGGCGCCTTGGCCGGGGCCGGGGTATCGTCCAGGCGCCGGGTCAGCGCGATGCGCTTGCGGGCCACATCGACCTCCAGCACCTTCACCTTGACGATGTCGCCGGCCTTGACCACGTCGCGCGGGTCTTTGACATAGGTGTCGGACAGGGCCGAAATGTGGATCAGGCCGTCCTGGTGCACGCCGATGTCCACGAACGCGCCGAACGCGGCGACGTTGCTGACCACGCCTTCCAGCACCATGCCAGGCTTGAGGTCCTTGATCTCTTCCACCCCCTCGGCAAAGCGCGCGGCCTTGAACTCCGGGCGCGGGTCGCGGCCGGGCTTCTCCAGTTCCTTGAGGATGTCGCGCACGGTCGGCACGCCGAAGGTGTCGTCGGTGAACTGTTCGGCCTTCAGGCCGCGCAGGAAGCTGCCATCACCGATCAGCGCCTTGATCGGGCGCGCGGTGGCGGCCACGATCCGCTCCACCACCGGGTACGCTTCCGGGTGCACCGAGGACGCATCCAGCGGCTGGTCGCCGTCGGCAATGCGCAGGAAGCCGGCACACTGTTCAAAGGTCTTGTCGCCCAGGCGCGGCACCTTGAGCAGGTCCTTGCGGCGCTTGAACGGACCGTTTTCGTCGCGGTGGCGCACGATGTTCTCGGCCACGGTCGAGGACAACCCCGACACCCGCGACAGCAGCGCGGCAGAAGCGGTGTTGACGTGCACGCCGACCGCGTTGACGCAGTCTTCCACGCGCGCATCCAGCGCGCGCGCCAGCCGGTACTGGTCCACGTCGTGCTGGTACTGGCCCACGCCAATCGCCTTGGGTTCGATCTTGACCAGCTCGGCCAGTGGATCCTGCAGGCGGCGGGCGATGGAGACCGCGCCACGGATCGACACGTCCAGGTCCGGGAATTCCTTCGCCGCGAACTCCGACGCCGAATACACCGAGGCGCCGGCTTCGCTGACCACGATCTTCTGCAGCTTGGCTTCGCCCAGCGCCTGGATCACTTCACCGGCGAGCTTGTCGGTTTCGCGGCTGGCGGTGCCGTTGCCGATCGCGATCAGTTCCACGTTGTGCTTCATGCACAGCTGTTTGATGGTCTGCAGCGATTGGTCCCACTGGCGGCGGGGTTCGTGGGGGTAGATGGTGTCGGTGGCCACCAGCTTGCCGGTGGCATCGACCACGGCGATCTTGCAGCCGGTGCGGATGCCCGGGTCCAGCCCGAGCACGGTCTTGGGACCGGCCGGCGCCGCCAGCAGCAGGTCCTTGAGGTTGTCACCGAACACGGCGATGGCCTCGGCCTCGGCCTTTTCACGGGCCTGGTTGAACAGGTCCAGCAGCAGGTGCATGTGCAGCTTGGCGCGCCAGGTCAGGCGGCAGGCGTCGAGCAGCCAGCGGTCGCCCGGGCGGCCGGCGTCGCGGATGCCGGCCTTGAACGCCACGCGGCCTTCGGCATACACGTGCCCGGCCTCGGCGTCGCTGCCCGGGTCCAGTTCCAGGAACAGGATGTCCTCGCGGCGTGCGCGGAACAGCGCCAGCAGGCGGTGCGAGGGAATCTTCGCCAGCCCCTCGGCGTGCTCGAAGTAGTCGCGATACTTGGCGCCCTGCTCTTCCTTGCCTTCGGCCACGCGCGCACGGATCACGCCGTGCTCGCCCAGCCAGGCGCGCAGCTCACCGACCAGCGCGGCGTCTTCGCCCCAGCGCTCCATCAGGATCGCGCGCGCGCCTTCCAGCGCGGCCTTGGGGTCGGCCACGCCCTTGTCGGCGTCGACGAAACCGGCCGCGAACACCTGCGGATCCAGGCCCGGGTCGGCCAGCAGGCCGTCGGCGAGCGGTTCCAGCCCGGCTTCGCGGGCGATCTGCGCGCGGGTGCGGCGCTTGGGCTTGTACGGCAGGTACAGATCCTCCAGGCGCGACTTGGTGTCCGCGCCGAGGATGTCGTTGCGCAGTTCGTCGCTGAGCTTGCCCTGTTCATCGATGCTGGCCAGCACCGCCGCGCGGCGCTCTTCCAGCTCACGCAGGTAGGTCAGCCGGCTTTCCAGGTTGCGCAGCTGGGTGTCGTCCAGGCCGCCGGTGACTTCCTTGCGGTAGCGGGCGATGAACGGAACGCTGGCACCTTCGTCGAGCAGGGCGATGGCGGCGTGCGCCTGGGCAGGCTGGGCACCGATTTCATCGGCGATGGTCTGGGCGATCTGCTGGGCGAGCTTGAGGTCTGGCATTGCGTCCGGCCGAAGCCACTATGCGGAAAACACCGATTGTGGCAACGCCGGGCGGCGGGGGAAACCCGTTGACATTCCCGAAAAATGCCCATGCCGACCAGCGGTCGGCATCTACCGGTAATGCTGGGCTGCGCGGACCCTGACCGCCTCATCCTGCAACGACTCCAGGGCCATCACCCGGACCCTGCCCAGGCCCTGCAGTTCCATGAAGCGCTCGGTGTAGATCTCAGGGCCGATGTCGGTATCGGCACGTGATTTGGTGAAGCCGTGGGGCACCAGGCCCTTGTCGCCATCCTTGCTACCACCGACATAAAGAACGATTGCCATGTGATGTGTTCCTCCAGAAACGTCATGCAGGTACTGCCGGCACAGCTTAGCGCGCCCAACCTGACTGGTGTGTCAGGAGGCTAATGACGTTTGTTTGCATGCAGATGACGTCGCGTTACCGGCGCATTGCTTACCGTTTTTTTAACGGCCACCAACCGTGACCGTGCAGCGCGTACAGATCCGCCGCCCGCTCGAACGGGTTCCGCGCGCTCACCCCACCGCACAGCAGGTAAACCGGCAGGTAGAACGGCCCCAGCACCAGGTACTGGTAGACATGCGCGCGTTCGTGGTCATGCAGGCCGATCACGGGCTCGGTGCAGTGTCCGGCCTGGTGCGCATAGGTGCGGCAGGGGATCTCCAGGCTGGCACCGGTGTGCAGGATCACGTTGCCCAAGGTGATCGCCCCGCCCGGCCCCCACGGGTACTCACGGAACACCAGCGCACAGTCGCGCCGGCTCCAGTACGGGCGCGCGCCGGCCAGCATGCCGGCCAGCCCGCCCAGCACGCCGATCAGGGTGTTGGGCGCGGTCCAGACCGCACCCAGCCCCTGCAGCGCGCGCAGCGCCGGTGGCGGCAGGCTCAATCGGCCTCGTTGGGGATCAGCAGCCACAGCACCAGGTACACCAGGATGCCCGGGAACGCCGCCGACGCCAGCGACACCAGCACGAACAGGACGCGCAGCAGGGTCGGGCTCCAGCCGAAACGGTGGGCGATGCCGCCCATCACCCCGGCAATCATGCGGTCGTTGAGCGAACGCGACAGCGTGCGGGGGGCGGTGGTGTTCATGGCGAGGTCCTCCAACGGTAATGGGGGAACGGTAGCGCAGCGGGTGTGTAGCCGATGCGTTTTGAATGGAGCGGCGGGCCGCCCCGGTTCAGCGCGGCTGGCGCAGCGCCTGCAGGCGCGCGCCGAACCACGCCGCCGCGGTCTGCTCGGGCTGGCCCGGGCAGGCAATCCGATACGACTTGCCGCTGATGCTGCTCTGGCTGGCGGCCCGCTCGATGAACTGCTCGGCGGTATCCACTTTGTCTTTTTTCAGCAGGTAATCGTACTTGCGCTGCAGGTGCGCACGCGCCTCGGCGGCATCGTGCCAGCTGCCGTTGCGCTGGAAGCGGCAGGACGAGCCGTCCAGCGCACCGATCAGGGCGCCAATCTCGCGGCGGGCCGCCTCGCTGGGCGCTGCCGACGCGCTGCCGGCGGTGGCGGCCAGCAGGATGGCCAGCAACGCGCTCTTTCGGATGTCCATCAGCTGCGCTCCGCCAGCCAGGCCGAAATGGTCCCCGGCACTTCGCGCTGGGCGCGGCCGGAGACGTAGATGCCGATATGGCCGCCGCGGAAGCTGCTTTCGGTGTAGTCGGTGCTGCCGATCCGCGCGCCCATCGCGCGCGAGGCATCCGGCGGCACCAGGTGATCCTGCTCGGCGTAGATGTTCAACACCGGCAGGGTGACCTGGCGCAGGTCGACATGCTCCTCGCCGATCGTCACCCCGTCACGCATCAGGCCGTTGCCCTGGTAGAACTGCTTGATGAAGTCACGGAAGGCCTCACCGGCCAGGTCGGGCGAATCGAAGATCCACTTCTCCATGCGCAGGAAGTCCTGCAGTGCGGCCTTGTCATCGAGGATGTCCAGCAACCCCACGTACTTCTGGATATTGAGCCGGAACGGCTTGAGCATCAGGTAACTGGCGTTCATCAGGTCGGCCGGGATGTTGCCCAGCGTGTCCACCAGCAGGTCCACGTCCACCTGCCGCGCCCAGTGCGAAAGCATGTTGTCCGGGGTATGGAAATCCACCGGGGTCACCATGGTGATCAGGTTGGCCAGTTTCGGCTGGCGCAGCGCGGCGTAGCACAGCGCGAACACGCCGCCCTGGCAGACGCCCAGCATGTTGACCGGTGCGCCGTCGTTGGCGGCGACCAGGTGGTCGACGGCGCCCTCGACATAGCGCAGCAGGTAGTCTTCCAGGGTCTGGTAGCGCTCGGAGCGGTCCGGGTAGCCCCAGTCCAGCACGTACACGTCGTGTCCCAGCGCCAGCAGGCGCTGGACCAGCGACCGGTCGGCCTGCAGGTCGACCATGTAGGGCCGATTGACCAGCGCGTACACGATCAGCAGCGGGGGGCGCTGCACCGGCGCCTGCTCACCGACGAAGCGGTACAGCGTGACCTTGCCGTCGCGCCAGACTTCCTCGCGCGCGGTGGCGCCGTAATCCACGTCCTCCACCGACGGCAGCAGCTTCAGGCCATCCATCAGCTTGCGCTGCATGGACAGCGTTTCCTGCAGCAGGTCTTCGGCATTGAAACCCAGCGGTCCTTTCATGGGGCTGCCTTGCGCGCACGCGGCTTGGGCGCGGCCTTCTTCGCGGGCTTTTTCGCAGGCTTCTTTGCCGGCGTGCCGGCAGCGGGCGACGGCGAGCGCTTGGTTGCCGCCGCCATGCGCCGCACCAGCCGTTCCAGTTCGGTGATGCGCCGATGCGCGGCATCCATCTCGGTGCGGGTCGGCAGACCGAACGCCTCGCTGATCCGCTCCACTTCCTGCTGCGCTGCGCCGCGCAGGCGCATCTGTGCGTTGCCCAGCGCGGCGTAGACCTGCTGGAACGGTTCGGACATCGCGACTTTGCCGTAGGCCTCCTCGGCCGCCTCGATCCACAGGTCGAACATCGCGCGTGCACTGGTCAGCTGGTTGCCCGGCTGCTCATGCTCGGCAAGGCGCTGCTCGAACAGGGTGAACGCGTCGTCCAGCGCCTGCTTGATCTGGTCCACGTAGTCACGGGCGTGGCCCTGGTACTCCTGCTGGGCGCGCAGCAGCGCCTGCCAGCGCGCCTGGTGTTCGCGACCGGGCCCGAACGCGGGGCTCTGCAACCACGGCCCGAGGTCCTGCTGCAGCCGTTCCAGCAGCGCCAGCAGATCCGGCCCACCGGCCTGGGTATGCCCGCGTGCGCCCTGCAGCATCCACTTGAGCAGGCCGTCGCCCTGCCCCTCCACCGCCTCGCGCCACGCCTGGGCGATATCGGCACTGCTGCTGTCCTGGCCGGCGAAACGCGCGGCCACCTGCTGCATGGTGCCGTACCAGCCGCCGGCCTGCTCGCGGAACCGGTGCACGGCATCCTCGGACTGGCGGTTGCCCGGGTTGGACATCAGCTGCGCCCAGCCCTCGATGGTCTGCTGCCAGGTGCCCGGCGCGGCGCCGGTGGTGTCGCCCCCGGGGGGGACCGCGGCGTGCCGCAGCGCATCGCCCCAGGCGCTGAAGTACTGCCGGGCCAGCGCCTCGAAGTCGCCTGCGTCGTGGCCGCCGCCGGCGGTACTCATGGCTTGGGAATGCGCAGGGTCTTGCTGATCATCAGCGACCCTGACAGCGCGAACAGCAGCACCAGCGGGTGCAGCTGCCACGGCCCGAGCTGCCAGCGGCCGAGCCACAGGTCATGGCCGATCGCGCCCATGCTGGCGGCAACGGCCAGCACCACCACCAGCGCCAGGCTGGTCGGAATGGGCGTGCCCTCGAAGTACGGCACCTTGTCGCCATCGCCGGCCAGCGCTTCGGCGGTCACGTTGTAGCGGGCCAGGCGGCTCACCCCGCAGCAGACGAAGTAGCTCAGGACCAGCCAGTCCCAGCCGCCCTGCATGCCACAGGCATAGGCCAGCGCGGCCGGCGCCACGCCGAAGGAGATCACGTCCGAGAGCGAGTCCAGCTCGCGGCCCAGGGTCGAGCTGGACTTGCGCCAGCGCGCGATCCGCCCGTCCAGCGCATCGAAGATGAAGGCCAGTGGGATCAGCGCCATGCCGAACAGCAGGTAGCTGCGCTCGCCGTCCTGCAGGTAGCGCATGGCCGCAAACACCGCACCGGTACCGCAGAACGCGTTGGCCAGGGTGAACCAGTCGGCCAGGTGGAACTCGCGCAGCATCGTGAAGTGACGTTTCATGGAAGCTCGGTGGGCGGCAATGCCGAAAGAGTACCGCGACCGGGCCGAACCGCGACAGCCTTCACGGTTGCCGACCTTCGCATCGTACTCACGCGATGCTGACCAGCGGCGAATTTTTAGCCACCCATCTTGACAGCCATGGGGGCTGGTCGCCGCCGCGCGTTATCCACAAACTTACGCACCGGTCATCCACACCCCCTGTGGATAAGCCGCGCCTATCGTCACAGCCGGGTGAACGACCAGGACTGCATCGTGCCGTCGCGGTACGGCATCACCCCATGGAACGGGCGCGGGTCCTCGTCGAACACCAGCGGCAGGAACTGGCGGTCGCCTTCCCATAATGGCAGGGTCTCCAGCTTGTCCACGTCCACCCACTCCAGGGTGCCTTCCGGGTTCGAGGTCAGGGGCGTGCCGGTAAAGTCGTCGATGACGAACACGAAGCCGAACCAGTCTTCGCCGTGCTTGCCGAACCCCGGCCAGCTGATCGTGCCGCGCATCCGCATGGTGCCGCACTCGATCCCGGCCTCCTCGAGGATCTCCCGGCGCATGCCGGCGGCCACGTCCTCGTCGCGCTCGACCTTGCCGCCCAGTCCGTTGTACTTGCCCAGGTGCTGGTCACCCGGCCGTGCGTTGCGGTGGATCATCAGGGCCTGGCGGCCATCGGGCGACAGCACGTAGCCCAGCGTGGCCACGATCGGGGTATAGGGCATGGAGGCAACGGCTCGCAGGACACAGTCGCCGATTATGCGCGATCCGCGCCGGGCCGGTCGCTCAGCCGGCCACCTGGGCGCGGCGGGTGTCGGCCGGGGCCGGCAGCGCGTCGTGGTCGCGGCGCAGGGTGGCCACGCCATGGCCGCGCTCGGCCAGGTATTCCAGCCACTTGCCCAGGAAGGTGTTCATGCGCATGCGGTGGCTGATCAGCTCGGCCGGCGGCGGGTACATGCCCACCACGTCCTGCCAGCGACGGCCCACGTAGCAATGGGTGGTCTCGGCCTGGCGCGCATCGCGGTACAGGCGCACATAGGCCGACGGGTCGGGCTGGCCCGTCACCGGGTCGGCGAAGTCGTAGGTCAGGCGCAGTTCGACCGTGTAGGGATGGCATTCGATGACATCAAGCCGCACATCCAGGCCATCCCCCACCGAGGACACGTAGCTGCCCGGTTCCAGCCCGGCCGGCTCGAACAGCCGCACCAGGTGGCGGTAATTCTCGGCATACAGGCCCATCAGCCAGCTCAGGCGGCTGAGCCTGGGAATGCGTTCGATGCGGGGTGATGCCTGGGCCATGTCTCGATCCTACACGTTGAAGAATCAAACGTGGGGACGCGCCCGCTGCGCCGGTAGGTCACGACCGTTGGTCGTGACGCCTTCCGTTAATACAGCTCGCGCTGCAGCCCCAGCGTGGTCAATACCTTGCTCGAGATCTCCTCGATCGAGGTATGGGTGGTGCTCAGGGTGGGAATGCGCTCCATCCGGAACATGGTCTCGGCCGCAGCGACCTCGCGCCGGCAGGTCTCCAGGTTGGCGTAGCGCGAGTTCGGGCGGCGCTCCTGGCGGATCTGCTGCAGCCGGTCCGGGTCGATGGTCAGCCCGAACAGCTTCTTGCGGTAGGGCCGCAGGCGGGCCGGCAGGCGGTCCTGCTCCAGGTCCTCGTCGGTCAGCGGGTAGTTGGCCGCACGCACCCCGTAATGCAGGGCCAGGTAGATGCAGGTCGGGGTCTTGCCGGCCCGCGACACCGCCACCAGGATCACGTCGGCATCGTCGTAGTTGATGGCGATGCCGTCGTCGTGGGTCAGCGCGAAGTTCATCGCGTTGATGCGGCGGTGGTAGGTCTCGAAGTCCACCATGCCGTGCGCCTGGCCCACCCGGGAATGGCGGTTCACGGCCAGTTCGCGCTCCAGCGGCTCGATGAAGGGGGCGAACACGTCGAGCATCAGCCCCCCGCTCTCGGCCAGGATCATGCTCAGCCCGCTGTCCACGCAGGAACTGACCACGATCGGCCGGACCTGGTAGCGCTCCCCCGCCGCGCGGATCCGTTCACAGGCTTCGCGGGCCTTTTCCGGATCGTCGATGAACGACATTCGATCGGTGATGAAGCTGAACCCGGAGAACTGGGTCAGGAGGCTATGCCCAATGGTTTCAGCGGTGATACCGGTTCCATCGGATACGTAAAACACCGGACGGATCGTCGACATGCGCCATTTACCCCCTCTGAAGCTTAAAAAGGCCGACGATACAAGCTTGTGCCGACGGCGGTATGCCCGGCATCATATCGGCTTCTTCCTACGGACGTGGCCATCCAAGCCCGCCTCGGGCGATGGCCAAACGGAGCATCGCGCTTGAACGAGAATATCCTGTGGTTGCACGAACTGCGCCTGGCCGACCTGGCCCGCGTAGGCGGCAAGAATTCGTCGCTGGGCGAAATGATCGGCAATCTTGCCGGTCTGGGGGTATCCGTCCCCGGCGGTTACGCAACCACCGCTGAAGCCTTCAAGGACTTCATCGCGCACAACGATCTGTCCAAGCGCATTTTCGACAAGCTGGCCACGCTGGACGTGGAAGATGTCGCCGCGCTCACCGCGGCCGGCAAGGAAATCCGCGGCTGGGTGATCGACGCGCCGCTGCAGCCGCAGCTGGACCAGGACATCCGCAGCGCCTACAGGCAGCTGTGCGACGAAAACGGCGGCGGCGACGTGGCCGTGGCGGTGCGCTCCTCGGCTACCGCCGAAGACCTGCCCGATGCCTCCTTCGCCGGCCAGCAGGAAACCTTCCTCAACGTCACCGGTGCCGACGATGTCGTGCACAAGGTCAAGGAAGTGTTCGCCTCGCTGTACAACGACCGTGCCATCGCCTACCGCGTGCACCACGGCTTCAAGCACGAAGACGTGTTCCTCTCTTCCGGCGTGCAGCTGATGGTGCGCTCGGGCGTGGGCTCGTCCGGCGTGCTGTTCACCCTGGACACCGAATCGGGCTTCCGCGACGTGGTCTTCGTGACCTCCAGCTTCGGCCTGGGCGAAATGGTCGTGCAGGGTGCGGTCAACCCCGACGAGTTCTACGTCTACAAGCCCACGCTCAATGCGGGCAAGCCGGCCATCCTGCGCCGCTCGCTGGGCAGCAAGGCGATCCGCATGGTGTATTCGGACGTGCCCGGTGAGCGCGTGCGCATCGAAGACACCCCGGTGGAGATCCGCAATACCTTCTCGATCAGCGACGAGGACGTGCAGGAGCTGTCGAAGCAGGCGCTGATCATCGAAAAGCATTACGGCCGCCCGATGGATATCGAGTGGGCCAAGGACGGAGTGAGCGGCAAGCTGTTCATCGTGCAGGCGCGCCCGGAAACGGTGAAGTCGCGTGGCCATGCCACCCAGATCGAGCGTTTCGCGCTGAACCAGAAGGATGGCAAGGTGCTGGCCGAAGGCCGCGCGGTGGGCGCCAAGATCGGTGCCGGCGTGGCCCGCGTGGTCAAGTCGCTGGAGGACATGGCGCGCGTGCAGCCGGGCGACGTGCTGATCGCCGACATGACCGACCCCGATTGGGAGCCGGTGATGAAGCGCGCTTCGGCGATCGTCACCAACCGCGGTGGCCGTACCTGCCACGCGGCGATCATCGCGCGTGAGCTGGGCGTTCCGGCCGTGGTCGGCTCGGGCAACGCCACCCAGGTGCTGCAGGATGGCCAGGAAGTGACGGTCAGCTGCGCCGAGGGCGACACCGGCTTCATCTATGAAGGCAAGCTGGACTTCGAGCGCACCACCACGGACCTGGGCAACATGCCGCCGGCGCCGCTGAAGATCATGATGAACGTGGCCAACCCGGAACGTGCCTTCGACTTCGGCCAGCTGCCGAACGCCGGCATCGGCCTGGCCCGCCTGGAGATGATCATTGCCAGCCACATCGGCATCCATCCCAACGCGCTGCTGGAATACGACCGCCAGGATGCGGCCACGAAGAAGAAGATCGACGAGAAGATCGCCGGTTACGCCGATCCGGTCAGCTTCTACGTCAACCGCCTGGCCGAAGGCATTGCCACGCTGACCGCGTCGGTGGCGCCGAACCCGGTGATCGTGCGCCTGTCGGACTTCAAGTCCAACGAGTACGCCAACCTGATCGGCGGCAGCGGCTACGAGCCGCACGAAGAGAACCCGATGATCGGCTTCCGCGGCGCCAGCCGCTATGTCGACCCGAGCTTCTCGGCCGCCTTCGCGCTGGAGTGCAAGGCCGTGCTGCGCGTGCGCAACGAGATGGGCCTGGACAACCTGTGGGTCATGATTCCGTTCGTGCGCACGCTGGAAGAAGGCCGCAAGGTCGTCGAGGTGCTGGAACAGAACGGCCTGAAGCAGGGCGAGAACGGCCTGAAGATCATCATGATGTGCGAGGTGCCGTCCAACGCGCTGCTCGCCGATGAGTTCCTGGAGATCTTCGACGGCTTCTCGATCGGTTCGAACGATCTGACCCAGCTGACGCTGGGCCTGGACCGCGATTCGTCGATCGTGGCGCACCTGTTCGACGAACGTAACCCGGCGGTGAAGAAGCTGCTGTCGATGGCGATCAAGTCGGCACGCGCCAAGGGCAAGTACGTGGGCATCTGCGGCCAGGGCCCGTCCGATCATCCGGACCTGGCCGAATGGCTGATGCAGGAAGGGATCGAGTCGGTGTCGCTGAACCCGGACACCGTGGTCGATACCTGGCTGCGGCTGGCCAAGCTCAAGGCCAAGGGCTGATAACGAAAAACCCCGCTTCGGCGGGGTTTTTTGTGTTCAGGCTCCGCGTTGACACGCGTGGCGTGTCACTACGCTTCGATTGTTTCGGCGCTGGGGTAATCGGTGAAACCGGCTTCGGCGCCGCCGAAGAACGTTGCCTTGTCCGGCGCGTTCAACTCCAGGCCGTGCTGCAGGCGCAGCGGCAGGTCGGGGTTGGCAATGAACGGACGGCCGAAGCCGATCAGGTCGGCCCAGCCCTTGGCCAGCGCTTCTTCGGCGCGCTCGACGGTGTACTTGCCGGCATAGATCAAGGTGCCGCGATAGATCATCCGCAGCGCTTCCTTGAACGCCACCGGCATCACCGGCGCGTCCTCCCAGTCCGCTTCGGCGATGTGCAGGTAGGCCACGCCGATGCTGTCCAGGATGTGCGCGGCGGCCAGGTAGGTGGCCTGCGGGGTGTCGTCCACGGCGCCCTGCAGGGTGGTCAGCGGGGCCAGGCGCACGCCGAGCCGGTCAGCGCCTACTTCGGCGGCGACCGCTTCGGCCACTTCGCGCAGGAAACGCAGGCGGTTCTGCAGCGAACCACCGTAGCCGTCGGTGCGCTGGTTGGCCTGCGAATCGATGAACTGGTTGATCAGGTACCCGTTGGCGCCATGCAGTTCAACGCCGTCGAAGCCGGCGTCGATGGCGCGGCGGGCGGCCAGCGCGTAGTCGCGCACGATCTGCGGGATTTCGCTGATGTCCAGGGCGCGCGGCATGGAGTGCTGGACCATCTCGCCTACCCCGCCCTGTGGGCCGGTGCCGGCGACGTCGACAAAGACCTTGACGCCTTCGGCCTGCAGGGCCGATGACGAAACCGGTGCGGCGCCGTTGGGCTGCAGGTCCACGTGCGAGACGCGGCCCACGTGCCAGAGCTGGGCGAAGATGCGGCCACCGGCGGCGTGCACGGCATCGGTCACGCCGCGCCAGCCGGCGACCTGGGCGTCATCGTGGATGCCGGGGGTCCAGGCGTAGCCCTGCCCCTGCGGGCTGATCTGGGTGCCCTCGCTGACGATCAGGCCGGCCGAGGCGCGCTGGGCGTAGTACTGGGCCATCAGCGGGGTGGCGACGTTGCCGCTGGCCGCGCGGGAGCGGGTCATCGGCGGCATGACGATGCGGTTGGGCAGGGTCAGCGGGCCGAGGCGGTAGGGGGTAAACAGCATGGGGGAGGTCCTTGGTAAACGACTGGCCCAAGGATGGGGACGACCCAACGCGGCAAAAAGCGCCATGGCGGCAAAACAGTTGTGCCGTGGGTGCAATGATCGAACGCCAGGACCGCCTGGGACACGCATGGCGTGTCGCTACGGGGTTTCGCCTGCGAGCTGGTTGTAGGCGGCGCGCACGGTTTCGTAGCCGTACTGCCTTTCCAGCCGGCGGACGATGAAGTGGCCGCGGGCCATGTCCTGGTAGTAGTCGGTGAACATGGTATTCAGCGTGGCACCGGCTACGGCGCCGATGATCGGCACCGCCTGGGCGGCAAACTTCTCGGTGACCACCACGCCAAAGCGGGCGGCGACCTTTTCAACGATCTTGGCCAGCCACTTGCCGGCTTCCTTCGGGGTCAGGCCGATCATCACGCCACCGCCGCCCACCGCAGCGCCGGCCAGCTCGGCCGACAGGTGGCGCATCACTTCGGCGGTGAAACCACGGGTGATGTAGTAGCCGGTCTCGCTGGCGTCGTCCTGGCCGGAGTTGCCGCCCAGCGCGAACACTTCCAGGCAGGCGTGGCGGGTGCCCATCTCGCTCAGGTCGAACCCCTCGCTGCGCGCGACGTCGGCGACCGAGCGCATCATGATCGTGGTCGACACCGGCAGCTCGAGGAACAGCGCGGTGAAGCCGAACGCGCCGCCCAGCGCACCAGTGGTGGCGGCCGCCAGCTTGTGCCAGCGCGTGGATGCGGCCTTGCCCGGGGTGTTGTCCATGCTCCACAACGCCGCCTGCGCCGACTTGAACAGCGCCGCCTCGACCGCCCCGTGGATGCGCCGCGACACCGACTGCGGCAGCTTCTTGACCGCGAACTCCAGCGGCGAACCGATCAGGTTGGCCATCTTGGCGGTGAGCGTGGGCGATTCCAGCAGGCCCACCGCCCGCTGCAGGTCAGCCCAGTCCTGCGAGGTCGGCAGGATCTGTGCTTCCAGCGGCGGCGGTACGATACGGACAATATGGCTCATGCCCGGATCATACCGCCCGCAGATTGAATGAAGCACGACGGCAGCCCCGGCCGTTGGCCGGACCACGGGGACGTGAAACGTTCAGGAGGTCAGGCGACCGGCAGGCCGGACAGCGCTCCCATGAACTGCCGGTAATGGCGCAGTTCGGCGATGGAATCATGCACGTCGCTCAGCGCCGTATGGCTGGAGGTCTTGCCCACGCCGGCGGCCACCGTCGGTGCCCAGCGCCGGGCCAGCTCCTTCACCGTGGACACGTCCAGGTTGCGGTAGTGGAAGTACTTCTCCAGGCGCGGCATTTCACGGTGCAGGAAACGGCGGTCCTGGCAGATCGAGTTGCCGCACATCGGCGAGGCGCCGGCCTTGATCCACTGCGCCAGGAAATTCACCGTCTGCGCTTCGGCCTGCGCCAGGGTCACCTGGCTGTCGACCACGCGCTGCCACAGCCCGGAACGGCGGTGCTGGTTGCGGTTCCATTCGTCCATGGCTTCCAGGCGCTCCACCGGGTGGTGGATGGCGAACTCCGGGCCCTCGGCCAGCACGTTCAACTGCGCATCGGTGACGACGGTGGCGATCTCGATGATCGAATCGTTGTCGGTATCCAGACCGGTCATTTCCAGGTCGATCCAGATCAGTCGTTCGCCTTCGGCGCCGTTGTCCGCCATGTCATGCCCTTGTGCAGAGTGTAATGCGACATGATAGCGCCTTCGCGGCGTGGCCCTGCCGTAAAATCATTCCAGCAGCAGCGGCGGTTTGCCGCGTTTGGCCCGGAAATAATTGGTCAGCCGCGTGCTGGCTTCCTTGGCGAGCACCCCGCCGTGCAGTTCCACGCGGTGGTTGTGGCGCGCATCGCCGAGCAGGTCGAACACGCTGCCGCAGGCCCCGGTCTTGGGATCGGTGGCCGCATACACCAGCCGCGCCACCCGCGCATGCACCACTGCCATCGCGCACATCGCGCACGGCTCCAGCGTCACGTACAGGGTGCTGCCCAGCAGGCGATGGTTGGCCAGTGCCCTGCCCGCCTGGCGCATCGCCACGATCTCGGCGTGGGCGCTGGGGTCGTGGTCGGCGATGTTGAGGTTCCAGCCTTCACCCAGCAGCGTGCCATCGGAACCCACCAGCACCGCACCGACCGGGATCTCGTTGAACTCGCGCTCGGCGCGTGCAGCCAGGCCCAATGCGTGCTGCATCCAGTATTCGTCCTGGTCGTGCACCGGCACGCCCAGCGGCGGAGGCGGCGGCAGGCGCTCAACCACGGCCGTCGGCCTTGCGCAGGAATGCGTCGAAGGCCGCCAGGGTGGCCTCGCTGACATGGTGTTCGATCCCTTCGGCATCGCGTCGGGCCGAATCGGCATCCACGCCCAGCGCCAGCAGGAAACGCTCCACGGTCTGGTGGCGGGCGCGCATTTCCACCGCCAGCTGCTCGCCGGCCGGGGTCAGGAACACGCCCCGGTACGGCCGCTGGATCGCCCAGCCTTCCTTGACCAGGCGCTTGAGCGCCTTGGCCACCGTGGGCTGGGCAACGCCCAGGCGGGTGGCGATGTCCACCTGGCGTGCCTCGCGGCCATCGGCGATCAGGTCCGCGATCAGCTCCACGTAGTCTTCGACCAGCTCCGAGCGGCGCGCCTCACGCACCTGTACGAACCCCTCCACGTGCACCTGGGCATCGATCAGCGGGGTGGATGTCTTGGCTCGAGAAGGCGACATGCCCCCAGTTTACCGTAGTGACGGGCCCTGCCCGTCATGGCAGCCGGGCCACGCTCAATCCGCGCGACGCAGCAACCCGGTCTCGAACAGCACCGCCCCTTCCAGGTTCCGCGCCGACAGCAACCCCCCATGCGCCCGGGCGAACTCGTGGGCAATGAACAGCCCCAGCCCGAGCCCGCGGCTGTCGTGGAAACTTGCCTTGAACGGCTCGAACAGGCGCGGCAGCAGCGCTTCGGGAATCTGGCCGGCATTGCGCACCTGCAGCCGCAGCGAATCGCCGGGAAGGCCCCGCACCAGCACCTGCACCGGCGCATCGCCGCCATGCAGCACCGCGTTGCCGATCAGGTTGGAGAGCAGCTGCGCCAAGCGGTCCGGATCGCCCTGCAGGCGGGTATCCCCTTCCACCTGCAGCTCGATCTTCGCCTTCGGGTGGGCGCGGCCGACCTCGTTGACCACCACGGCGGCCACCTCGGCCAGGTCGCATTCCTCGGTCTGCAGGCGCAGGCCACCGCTGCGGATCCGCGAGAAATCCAGCAGCTGCTCGACCATCCGCGCCATGCGCACCGCGCTGTTTTCCAGGTGCACCAGGGTCTGCTGCGCAGACGGGTCGTCGGGCAGGTCCAGCGACAGTTTGTCGGCGCACAGCAGGATCGCCGACAACGGCGTACGCAGGTCGTGGGTGAGTACCGCCATCATGGTTTCGTTGAGCTTGAGCGCGTGCTCCAGGGCCTGGTTGCGCGCCTTGAGCAGCTGCTTCTGCTGGTAGAGCTCGATGAACACATTGACCTTGCTCATGATCACCTGCGGCTCGATCGGCTTGTGCAGGAAATCCACCGCGCCGCTTTCGTAGCCCTTGAAGGCGCGCACCGGGTCGTTCGGCGAGGCGGTCAGGAAGATGATCGGCACATCGCGGCTGCGCTGCGAACCGCGCATCAGCTCGGCCAGCGAAAAACCGTCGATCTCCGGCATGTGCACGTCCAGCAGCGCCAGCGCCACTTCGTGTTCCAGCAGCAGTTCCAGCGCTTCGGCACCCGAGGCCGCGCACAGGATGTCGAGGCCGTCGCGGCGCAACAGCGCCTCCATGGCAACCAGGTTCTGCGGGACGTCATCGACGATGAGCAGGTTCACGCGCTCGGTGGCCGGCGTCGTGGTGGACTCGATAAGGTTCATCGGGCAAGGCCTTTCATGCGCGAGCATAGGGAGGTGAGCGTCAGCACCGCATCGGCGCCGGCATGTGCCAGCGCAGCCGCCGGCATGATCGGGGAATAGGCATCATCGGGGCTTTGGATCCAGGCCTGCCCACCGGCGCTGCGGACCGCTGCAACGCCGGCGCTGCCGTCGTTGCTGGCCCCGGTCAGCAGGATCGCGAGCACGCCACTGCCGAACACCTCGGCGGCGCTTTCGAACAGCGGGTCGATCGCCGGCCGCGAGAACAGCACCGGCGCGTCCACCGACAACGCCAGGGTGCTGCGGCTTTCGACCAGCAGATGGTAGTCCGGCGGCGCGAAGGTCACCGTACCTGGCGCCAGCGGCTGCTTGTCCTCGGCTTCGCGTACCGCCAGCGGGCAACGCAGGCCGAGCAGGTCGGCGATCCGGCTGGGGCGGTCACGCGGCAGGTGCAGCACCACCAGCACCGGCATCGGCAGGTCCGCCGGCAGCGCGGCCAGCAGCTGCTGCAGCGCGCTCACGCCGCCGGCTGAGGCGCCGACCACGATGACCTCGAACTCGGGCTGCTCGACCGTGGCGTCCATCAGGCCAGCTTCCGGTACAGGCGCTGTTCGCGCGCGCAGGCTTCGAATTCATCGGCATGCTCGCCGAACTGCAGCGATTCCTTGCTGCCCAGGCCGAGGAAGCCACGGTGCACCAGCGCCTCATGGAACAGGCCAATGGCGCGGTCCTGCAGGGCGCGCTGGAAGTAGATCAGCACGTTGCGGCACGACACCAGGTGCACTTCGGAAAACACGGTGTCGGTGGCCAGGCTGTGGTCGGCGAACACGATGTTGCGCTTGAGCCGGCGGTCGAACACTACGCTGCCGTAGCCGCTGCTGTAGTAATCCGACAACGAACCGGTGCCGCCCGCCTCCAGGTAGTTGCGGCTGAACTGGGCCATCCGGTCCAGCGCGAACGCGCCGGTTTCGGCGGCTTCCAGCGCATCGGGGTTGATGTCGGTGGCGTAGATGATGGCGCGGTCCAGCAGGCCTTCTTCCTGCAGCAGGATCGCCAGCGACCACACTTCCTCGCCGGTGCTGCAGCCGGCGATCCACAGCTTGATCGACGGATAGGTGCGCAGCACCGGGATGGCGTGCTCGCGCAGCATGCGGAAGTAGGCTGGGTCACGGAACATTTCCGAGACCTGCACGGTGAAGTACTGCATGGCCAGCGCAAAGGTCTCCGGCTCATGCAGCAGCCGGTGCTGCAGCGTGCCCATGTTGTCGCACTCGAAGCGGGCCATGGCGTGGCGCATGCGCCGGCGCAGCGACGCCAGCGCGTAGTCGCGGAAGTCGTAGTGGTAGCGCTGGTATACGGCCTCCAACAGCAGCCGCAACTCCAGGTCGAACAGCTCGGCGTCGTTCATCGGCGCGAACACCACACGCGGCACAGCGAGACCAGCTTGTCCACATCGATGGGCTTGGCGATGTAATCGTTGGCACCGGCCTGCAGGCAATGCTCGCGGTCATCGGGCATGGCCTTGGCGGTCAGCGCGATGATCGGCAGGTCGCGCCAGCGGTTGTCGCGGCGGATTTCGCGCATTGCGGTCAGCCCGTCCATCTCCGGCATCATGATGTCCATCAGCACCAGGTCGATGTCAGGGCCCAGTTTGTCCAGGGCTTCCCGACCGTTGCGGGCGATTTCCAGCTTCACCCCCAGCGGTTCCAGCACGCTGGACAGGGCGAAGATGTTGCGCACGTCGTCCTCGGCCAGCAGCACGGTACGCCCGTCCAGCACCGCATCGCGGCGGCGCGCTTCGCGCAGCAGGCGCTGCTGGTCGCTGGGCAGCGAGGCTTCCACGCTGTGCAGGAACAGGGTCACTTCATCGAGCAGGCGCTCGGGCGAGCGCGCGCCCTTGATGATGATGCTCTTGGAATAGCGGCGCAGGCGCTGCTCTTCGTCGCGGGTCAGAGCACGCCCGGTGTAGACGATGACCGGCGGGAAGGCGACCGCCTCGTTGCCGGCCATGTATTCGAGCAGGTCGTAGCCGGTGCCGTCGGGCAGCGCCAGGTCGGTGACCATGCAGTCGAAGGTGGAGGTGCCCAGTTCGGCCTTTGCTTCAGCGAGGCTGCCCACCGCGGTGATTTCCAGCTGGTCGCGGCCCAGCAGCAGCTGCAGGTTGGAGCGCAGCGCGCTGTCATCCTCGACGATCAGCAGGCGGCGCACGTCGCGCTCGCTGGTGGCTTCCAGCTGCTGGATCGCTTCGACCAGGCGTTCGCGCGTGGCCGGCTTGATCACATACCCGATCGCGCCCAGCTCCATCGCCACCTGCGAGCGTTCCAGCCCGGAGACCACGTGCACCGGGATATGCCGGGTGGCCGGGTCGCGCTTGAGCCGCTCCAGCACGCTCAGGCCGGACACATCGGGCAGGCCGATATCGAGCAGCACGCCGTTGGGGCGCAGCTCGGCGGCCAGCGCGAGGGCTTCTTCGGCGGTCTGCGCGACCACGCAGTCGAAGTCCAGCTCATGGGCCATGCCCACCAGCGCCTCGGCGAAGGTCACGTCGTCCTCGACCACCAGGATCATCCGCCCGGCGCGGCTGCGGCGGCCACGGTCATCCACCACGCGCGGCGAAGGGGCAGCGGCGGACGCGTCATGCGCGCTGCCGAACAGCGGCGCCGGTGCGGCCGGCTTGGCGGCCGGCGCCGGGCGCACGTCAGGCGCCGCCATCGGCGCTGCCGTCGCAGTACCCGCCGCCAGCGGCAGGTCCAGGGTGAAGCAGCTGCCGCGACCGGGCTCGCTGGACACGGAAATGCTGCCGCCCATGCGCGCGGCCAGGTCGCGCGAAATCGACAGGCCCAGGCCCGTGCCGCCGTAACGGCGCCGGGTGCTGCCATCGGCCTGGCGGAACGCTTCGAAGATCACGTCGGTCTGCGCCTGTGGAATGCCGATACCGGTATCGGTCACCGCGAACTGGATGCGCCCTGCCCCGTTGCCGCGCACCACCAGCGAGACACTGCCGTGTTCGGTGAACTTGACCGCGTTGGCCAGCAGGTTCTTCAGGATCTGCTGCAGGCGCTGGCCATCGGCCACCAGCTGGCTGGGCGCATCGGTGTCGGCGCGGATGTCCAGCGCCAGGCCCTTCTGCGCGGCCAGCGGCTCGAAGGTCTCCTTCAGGCGCTGCAGCACGCTGGACACCGCCAGGTTTTCTTCGGCCAGTTCGACATGCCCGGCTTCGATGCGCGACAGGTCCAGGATGTCATTGATCAGCGCCAGCAGGTCGTTGTTGGACGAGTGGATGGCCTGCGCGTACTTGACCTGTTCGGCGGTCAGCGTGCCGTCCTTGTTGTCGGCCAGCAGTTTGGCCAGGATCAGCGCACTGTTGAGCGGGGTGCGCAGCTCGTGCGACATGTTGGCCAGGAACTCGGACTTGTAGCGCGAACTGGCCTCCAGTTCGCGGCTGTTCTGCACCAGCTGACCCTGCGCGATCAGCAGCGCCTGCTGGCGCGATTCCAGTTCATGGGTGCGCTCTTCCAGCTGCACGTTGGTCTGTTCCAGCTCGGCCTGCTGCTGTTCCAGGTTGGCCTGCGAGTGCAGCAGGCTGCGGCTCTGTTCTTCCAGCTCTTCGTTGGCCACCCGCAGCTCTTCCTGCTGGGTCTGCAGCTCTTCGCTCTGGCGCTGGGTTTCTTCCAGCAGCTCCACCAGCTGCGCGCGCAGCAGTGCGGTGCGCAGCGCCATGCCGATCGGCTCGGCGCACTGCAACAGAAGTTCCAGTTCCAGTGAACGCGCCGGGGACACGCCCGCGCGCCCCAGCTCGATCAACCCGATCACCGCGCCATCAGCGGTGATCGGTCCCAGCAGGCGCTGGTGCACGGGGGTGCGGCCCAGCGCGGTTTCAATCTCAAGCAGGCTTTCGCTTTCTTCCAGCCGACGCGGCTGGCCCTGTCGCAGGACTTCGCCCCACTGCCCGGCAGACGCCATGAGGGACTCGGGCAGGTGCGGCGGCAGCGCCGCGCCGCCAACCAGCACCAGGCGTTCGCCCTGCAGGCGATAGACCGCACCCACATCCGCGTTCAGCTGCGCGCACAGCGTGCGCATGGCTTCGTCGGCCAGCGTGCGCGGTTCCGGATCCCCGCGCAGGCTCACCGTCACCGCGTTCTCGCCTTCCTGCAGCCACAGCGCATCGGCGGCCGTACGCCGGGCCTGGATGGCCTTGATCACCGTCAACGCCATCAACAGGAAGCAGATCCCACCAATGGTGCGGTTGACGAAGGAGAATGCTGAATTGGTGCTCGCCGGGGCCAGGTGATACCCGACGACCAGCAGGATGCACGAGCCGGCCGCGACCAGCAGCGGCACCTCCAGCCGGCGCTGGAACAGGGTGACGCCCACCGCGATGAAGTATGTCAGCCACACCGCATAGCCCAGCGGCACCACCAGCTCCAAGCCGATGGTGAAGGCCATCAGGCCGGCCGATGCCAGCCATATCCAGCGGTCGCGAGCGGTTGGCGCTGCATTCATGCACACGGTTCCAGGGTGAAAAGGGGTTCGATGTTAACCGAACTGTGAATTCGGGCGTTATACGCCAAATGGCGACGTGTTCAGAACCGATGTTGACACTATCTTCACATCGCGACTTCTACGGTTCAGCCCCTTAAAGGGGAGTAAAACCGCCGCCGTGGTCCAGGCAGTCACCGATATCGCGCCGCTTGCTGATGATCGTCTGCAGTTGCAGCTGTTGATCGATCACGTATCCGATCACGCGATTTACCTGCTTGACGCGCATGGCTGCATCCGCAGCTGGAACCGGGGCTGCCAGCGGGTCAAGGGCTATTCCGCCGAAGAAGTCATGGGGCAGCACGTGCGGCTGTTCTACGCCCCTGACGAGCGCGCCTCCGGCACCGCCGAACACACCCTCGGCCAAGCCGAGCAGCATGGCCGCTACGCTGGCGAAGGCTGGCGGGTGCGCCGCAGCGGTGAATGCTTCCGCGCCAGCGAGGTGATCGAAGCCGTGCGCCAGGACGGCACCCTGCTCGGCTTCGTCAAGGTCACCCAGGACGTCACCGAGCGCTACCACGCCCAGCGCCTGCTGCAGGACGCCCAGCGTGCCCGCGAGCAGTTGCAGCAGTTCGAGGGCGTGGGCCGGCTCACCCGTGGGCTGGCGCACGAATTCAACAATCTGTTGACCACCATCGGCAACGCGCTGGACCTGATTTCGCTGCGCCCCGGCGCCGATGCGCGCACCCGCGAACTGACCGAAATGGCCCAGGCCGCTGCCGACCGAGGCTCGCTGCTGACCCGCCAGCTGCTGGCGTTCTCGGCCGACCAGACCCTGGTACGCGAGCCTTTGCAGGTAGCGCGGCTGTTCGAACAGGAACTTCCGGTGCTGCAGCGGGCCTGCCCGGACAACATCCGGCTGCGTCTGGAAGTGCCTTTCGACCTACCTCGAATCACCACCGATGGCGTACAGTTGCATACCGCTGTATTGAACCTGCTGCTCAACAGCTGCGAGGCCATGCCGCAGGGCGGGACCATCACCATCAGTGCCACGGCCGAACACCGCCTGGCCCCGGACCTGGCCAACCCCACGCAGCGCCGCTATGTGGCCATCGCGGTGACGGACCAGGGCAATGGCATGCCGCCGGATGTGGCCGAGCGTGCCAGCGAACCGTTCTTCACCACCAAGGAAGTCGGCAAGGGCAGCGGTCTGGGCCTGAGCCAGGTATTTGGCTTCGTGTCCCAGTGCGACGGTTTCGTCGATGTACAGACCGCCCCCGGACGCGGCACCACTGTCCGCTTGTTGTTACCTGCCCTAGAGGAAGTCGCGCATGTCTGAGCCCCTTCGTGTGTTGATGGTCGAAGACCAGGAAGACCTGCGCGAGCTGATCGGACAGGCGCTGCGTGATTTCGGCATCGATGTGCATACGGCGACCGACGGCCCGTCGGCCGTTCAATTGATCGACCTGAACGGCGGTTTCGATGTCGTGTTCAGCGACATCAACATGCCCGAAGGCATGAGCGGCCTGGAACTGAGCGCGCATGTCGCCAATGCCCTGCCGAACGCCCGGATGATCCTGTCGTCCGGCTATGCGCGCTCCCAGTTGCCGCCGCTTCCGGATAATGTTGAATTCCTGCCGAAACCCTACCGGCTCAAGCAATTGATGACGCTGTTGAAGGAATCGTCGCCGGCGACCTGATGCGCGTCGAGGTGAATGCTTCATACCTGAACGGCGCACTTCACACCGGCACTGCAAACGCGGCGGGATAGTACCTGCGTACTCCGTTTGACAGGACGCACGGAATGCTCGACCGCAGCCAGGATCTGGAACGCATTGCGCTGATCGAAGCGCTCAACGTAATGGATCCCGCCTTGGGGCGCTCGCTGGACCCGGTCACCGAACTGGCGGCGTTTACCTTCGGCACCGCCATTGCGCTGATCTCCATCGTCGACGCCGACTCGCAGCGCTTCATCTCGCGGGTCGGGCTGGCACTGGAACGCACCGACCGCCACCACTCGATCTGCTCGTGCGCGCTGCAGTCCAGCGGCATCCTGCAGATCGAAGACCTGCGCCAGGACCCCCGCTTCCACGACAACCCGATCGTGGCCGGCCCCGAGCAGATGCGTTTCTACGCCGGCGCGCCTTTGGTCACCCGCAACGGCATCGCGCTGGGCACGCTGTGCCTGATGGACCGCACCCCGCGCGTGCTGACCGCCGATGAGCAGCGCCAGCTGCAGACCCTGGCGCGGATCGTGGTCAACCAGATGGAACTGAAGATGTCGCTGGGTCGGCGCGAGCCGATCAGCGGGCTGCCCAACCGCCAGCAGTTCCAGGCCGACCTGAGCGTGCTCGGCCGCCAGGACGGCGGCAACCAGTTCACCGGCGTGCTGCTGGATGTGTTCGACCTGCAGAGCGCCAACGACGCCGGCCAGGCGCTGGGCCTCAAACCGGTGGAATCCCTGCTCCGGCAGGCGTCGCTGCGCGTGCAGGAAGTGCTGACCGACGACGTGCAGGTCTACCACGTGGCCTCCACCCGGTTCGCCTTTGTGGTGCGCAACCACGACCACGCGCAGGTCGAGGCGTTGATGCAGCGGCTGCGCGAGCGCATGCGGCGGCCGTTGATGGTCGGCAGCATTCCAATGTCGCCGCAGTTCCACGCCGGGCTGTGCGATTTTCGTGCCGATCCGGATGAAGCCGGCGACCTGGTGCGCAAATGCATGGTGGCCTTGAACCACGCACTGCAGACCGACGCGTGCCTGTGCTGGTACTCGGCCGACCGCGATGCGCACCTGCGCCGCCGCTACCGGCTCGCCTCCGATGCCGCGCGCGGGCTGGCCCAGGACCAGTTCAGCCTGGTCTACCAGCCGCGCTATGACCTTCGCGATGGCCAGCCGGTGTCGGCCGAAGCGTTGCTGCGCTGGACCCACCCGATGCTGGGACCCATCACCCCGGGTGAGTTCATTCCGGTGCTGGAGTGCACGGCGCTGATGCCGGCGCTCAGCCAATGGGTGATCGAGCACGCGTTCGCGCAGGCGGCGCGCTGGCAGCAGCTGCTGCCGGGGTTCACCTTGTCGATCAACCTGTCCCCGCGCGATTTCGATAACGCCAACCTGTGGACCGGCATGGCCGAGCGCCTGCAGGCGAACGGGCTGGTGCCCTCACAGATTGAAGTAGAGATCACCGAGGGCCAGTGGCTGCACAGCCACCCCGCCGCGCTGCCCCAGCTGCGCGCGATGGCCGCCGCCGGCGTGCGCATCGCCATCGACGACTTCGGCAGTGGTTACAGCAACTTCGGGTACCTGAGCGAAGTGCCGATCAGCCACATCAAGGTGGACCAGAGCCTGGTCACCGGCCTGGCGCGATCGCGTACCGCGCGGCTGAAGGTGGAGGCCATCATCCGGCTCGCCCAACAGCTGGGCTACCGCACCGTGGCCGAGGGTGTGGAGCATGAGTCCGAACTGTCGCTGCTGCGGCTGTGGGACTGCAACGAGGCGCAGGGGTATTACCTGGCCCGGCCGATGAGCGCCGATGCCGTCACGCAGTTGGTACTGGCCTGTCGCGCCGGGCCGCCGAGCGATATCGAGAGCGACTAGGCCGGCGTCGGGTTGCGATAATGGCGGCATTCCGTTATCTGGCGCTTCCCATGTCCGACCTAGTCCCCCTGCCCGTCCTTGCCCCGGGCCACTACCGCCATTTCAAGGGCGGCAACTATCAGGTGATCGACGTGGTGCGCCACAGCGAGACCTTGCTGCCAATGGTGCTGTATCGCCCGCTCGACGAGGACCTGGGACTGTGGGTGCGGCCGTATGAGATGTTCACCGCGCAGGTCGAGGTGGACGGTGTGCTGCGGCCACGGTTCGCGTTGGTGGACCAGGGCTGAGCTGACGCAGTCGCCGCTGCGCACACAAAAAAAGAAAGCGCCCCGAGGGGCGCTTCTTTGCTACGGGGTCAGAGCCATGGACTCAAGGTGTCGCGGTCACGCCCTGAGCTGAGGCGCCGACCACGATGAAAGGGTCGCGGCCGGCATCGGCGTACGCACCGCAGCTGGCGTCGCCCGGTGCGACCGGATCGCACGGCCATACCGCGCGCGGCACGTTATCGCGTGGCTCGAAGCGCTCGCCATTCCAGACCGCGAAGCCCAGGTGCAACCGGCCCCATTCGCCGTAGCTACGCGGCTCGGGTTTCTCGGTGGTGCCAACGTCCACATACCAGCGCACCGCCGGGCCAAACTGCAGTTTGCCCGCATCCAGCTGCACGCGTGCGCCGTCGGCGCCGTAACGCTTCCGGTCGGCATCGGACAGCAGCGGCTCTGCCGGCAGCGCCTGCTGGGTGATGTCCACCGGCGCCGCGCCAGCACTCACGCGGTAGACGCGCTGCTGCACCAGCCCCTCGCGGCAGCTGCCGGCCGGCAGACGCACCGTCTTGACCGGCTCGGCGTCGGGGCCGCGGTTGTCGGCACACGCGAACGGGCCGGACACCAGGTACACCGTGGTGGACGGGTCAGCGCCTTCGAACGAACGCACCCAGACATCGCCCTGCACCGCCAGGAAGTCCGGGCGCAGCCCGTAGCCCGGGACGGCCTTGAACCATCCCTTCTGAGCGACCTGGCGCTCGCGCCAAGTGCGCGGCAGCAGCAGTTGCTGTTCCGGAATGGCCACCAGCAACGCTGAGAGGTGCGGCGGCAGCGTGCCTTGGCAGGCACCGATCAGGAGGTCCGCCTGGGTGGCCAGACGTGCCGCCAGGTCATTCGGACAACGCGCACCGAGCTGACGCTCGATCTGGTTGTTGTCATTGGCGAGCGTGGGGATAGGCAGCGGGCGCGGAGCGACGGGCACCGGTTCGACCAAAGGTGATGAGTCGCCTCGCGAACCGACCGCAGCAGCAGTTTCCGCAGCGGCCGGAGCATCAGCGGCGTTCGGGTCACTTACAGTCGGCGCTTCAGCCTCCACTTCGTCAACCACAGTGGTTGGTCGCGAGGGCACCGGCTCCACCGGCCTCGGCTCGATGCCTGGAGTCACCGTCGCAGGCAGGTTGACCAAGGCCGACTGAGCGACAGCTGCCACCTCCTGCACACTGGTCGATTCAGCAGCAGCGGGTACATCGACCGGGGTAGCAGCACCGCCTCCCTCGTCGACCACCGCTGCCGTCTGGGCATGAGCAGAGCAAAACGGAATCAGCAACAGCAGCAGGAAGCATGCGGGAAGCCGAACAGCCGAACACCGGGAAAAAACCAGGAAATTTCGCATGATGTCGTCCTTGAACCTGAATAAATTAAACTGCGAGAAACACTTTCTCAGAATGCTTCAAACTGCGGCTTCATGCCCTTCCCCCCAAAATGCGCACCCAGAACGCGCGTCGAACAGCGCCTCGACACTAGCCGAAGCAACCCCGATCCCCATTGCACTCCACGATCAGGAATCATCAACTGACTGGCTTGAACTCTGACAAGCTGCATTCCAAATTGAAGTGCAGTGAGTGAGAGCATCTCCCTTCTGAGCGGAAGCTGTAGCCTCGAAGAGAAGATAGGGAATCAGTAGGATTTGAAGACGGGATCAGAGCATTCCGGGTAAATGACCTCACAGCCTTGTCCACCCCTTGACTTGCAGTCATCGAGCGCTACGCCATTGGCAAGGGGCTCAGTTGCACCGGTTCCAAAGCGCGTACCGTTAAAGCCAGCAGACGCAATCGCAGCTGCAACAGACTGATTTTTGTATGTAAAGGAGACCCAACACCCTGCCGCTCCAGTGGAATTGCATTTTTTCAGCGCTTCTTTCCCCGCCTCAGACTTGCTTAGCTTTCCAGCCGACGTTCCCGAAGCGCCATTGGGGGCCATCGAAATGCCCCCCCATGTTTTGATCCAATATCCAGTGGCACGAGGCTCACCAGTGGATTCGCCCCCCGCGGGAATGGGTGCACAGCCGCCAGCGCCCTGCCCGCCAATCGGATACTGGCCAGGCGGGCATCTTCCTTCGGCGCCCGCAGATGGCACGAACCCCGTCAGCAGCAGGACTGCCGCAAACAGAGTCCCCACATCCCTACTTCGGAGTGCAGCAATATCTATCACTACCACTCCTTTTAGCGGAATGACTTGAACTCAGACAAGCTGCATGCTGAGTAGATGATGCGGCACTGCTGCCCACCGTCAAGACTTTCACATCTCTTCAGCGCCAGCGCCTTTGCATCTTCATCGGTCTTTGCACTATATCCAGTCGACTTACCACCGCGCGCCTTAAGCTGCTCGAGGGTCGGATCCGCAAGCGCGACACATTGGTTGTGATATGTGATGGAAACAGTACATTTTTTTCCACCCACCTTCTTGCATTCTTCAAGCGCAACCGAGTTTGCTTCTCGCTTTGATTTCCGGGATTCCGAGACGCCTGTCGCAAGAGGAGTGCCTGCAACGCGAGGAGCTGAGTCTTCAGCGACCGCCCCCCATCGGGTCTCCCACTTTCCAGTGGGTACTGGAGCACTGCTTTCGGAACCGCCTCCGCCCGAACCTGGAATCGGGGCGCAACCGCCAGCGCCTTGCCCACCAATCGGATACTGCCCTGGTGGGCATCTGCCTTCCGCAAACACCAGACAAGGAGCTGAGACCATTAGGAGTGTCAGAACTAAGCGCACAGCAACCTCGCTGAACTTCGTAGACATCGCACTCTTCTCTCGTCAACGCGTAGGCGCGTTGCCCATCTGGCCGGAAGCAGCTGTCTGACCACCGTCGCCCGCACCGCCGCCGCCATTAACACGGATTCCGTGATCCCGGTTCGCATCAACGAAATGATTTGAATTCAGACAAACTGCACGCCGAGTACACAATAGCGCACTGCTGCCCGCCGGAGCCTTGGCACTCAGCCAGAGCATTGGACTTTGCCAGCGTGTCAGTCTCTGCACGACTTGCCACTGTGATTGCACCTGGGCCGCGCGCTCCCACAGGGTCAGCCATTGCTACACACTGGTTGTAGTAAGTTAGACGCACTTCACACTTCTTACCCCCTTCGTCCTTGCATCTCGAGAGCGCCAGCGAACTCGCCGCCCGCTTGGACTTCTGGGCTACGGAGGCCCCTGTCGCGAGATTCCCCCCCTTGTTCGCCATAGCAGTGTCCTCGGCAATGGCACCCCAACGGGTCTCCCATTTCCCGGTAGCTACGGGTGCGCCAGAATCGCCGGACGCTCCCGAGTTGGCACCTGGGATCGGGGCGCATCCCTGCACTCCTTGGCCACCGATCGGATACTGTCCGGGCGGGCATGCACCTTCCGCAAATGCCGTCCAAGGTGCAAACATGAGAACGGCGGAAGCAATGATCAGTCGCATGGTCTGCATTCCAAACTCCGGTTAGCCATTAGCGCTTAAGTGGTGGGGGCATTACCGAGTCGGCCCGACGATGTCCCCCCAGACCCCGAATCCCCATCGTTGACGGAACGCCCGGAATACTGGGGCTGCGCAGCCTGCGTGACATTCTGGTTAGAAGTATTCGTCGACTGCTGCGGGGTATAGGAACCCGGCGGCTGGCCCTGCGGACCAGCGGCTGCCGAGCCACCTATCTGCGAATATGCCATGAAGCTGCCCAAGGTCCCCTGGAAGAACATCGCGGCCATTGGGGGCGCAGTCAGGATCAGCGTCGTGAGGATCAACCCCATGCCGCCCTGCTGCATCGCCTGACTGGTCATGCCGTCGCTCATCGCGTCTTTCAGGAAGAAGCTGTTGATCAACGACGAGGTCCAGAAAGCGGCCGAAACACGTATGACCATGTCCAGCGCGATCGACACCATCGCCGACAGCACCGCCATCGAGAACATGGTGCCTATGCCGTAGAACAGCCACTTCTGGAAGAACTGCTTGGTCTGGTCGAACAGCAGACACAATATGAAAAGTGGTCCGAAGCCAATAAACAGGGCGATGGCAACCTGATAGAGCAGCAGCATGGCGCCAGCGGTCACCGCCGGGCCGCCAGTTCCAATGCCGATGAACCACATGGCACGTGTTTTTTCCTCGCGCAGGCCGCCGTCATCCAGCACTTTGATCGCATCGATACTGGACAACGCCACCTGCATCCAGGCCAGGCTCTTGTCGATCTGGTCTTCAGCGGTGCCGCTCTTGCCGGTGACAACGCGGGTGATGAGGCCACCAACGTCCTTGGTCAGAAAGTCGCTGACGCTGCTGCCGAACATCGCCATGGACGTCGCCACGCTGATGATCAGCGCCGCGCGGGCCATGTTGGTGACCAGCACCATCATCGAGTCGCGGCTCTGGCCAGTGACGATGCGGTAGCCCTGCACGAGCACCCACAGCGTCATCAGGATGAGGGCAATCCCACCGACCCAGGCCATCATGCGGCCCATCATCTCGATGCCGAAATCGTTGATGCGCTCGCGCAGGTAATCAAGGATCAGCTTGAAGAACACGAAGTCGCCAATCGACTGGACACGCACCGCGTAGCCCAGCAGATCCTGCAATCCGCCTGAGAAATCAAAAACGTTGGCAATCGACCTGATCGACATTTCCACAATCCCTTGGTGATGCTGCTACTGCATTGGGTCCGGCAGTACCTTGCAGACCCGCTGTGCCTGCGTGAGTACTTACTTGACGCTGAGCGCGCCCTTCAGCGCGGCGGTCTTGACCAGATCGCCAATGACATTCTTGGTGGTGTCGCCCTTGAGTGCGTTCTGGGCGACCACCTTCTGGTTGCCCTCCATCACCTCGATGTAAGCGTCGTACGACCTCATGCGCGACTGCCAGATCTGCGACTGGACCGCCAGGTCATTGGCCATGCGCAGCGACTCACTGTCGGTGCCCTGCACGTTGCCCTGGTTGTTGTTCAGAATGCGCAGTTTGAAGATGCGGTTGAGCGAGGACTCCATCTTCGGCACCGAATAGGTCATGAACATCACCGCTTCGTTGTATTTGCGGTTCTGCATCATGCGGATGTTCACGCAGATCTGGGTCTGCTGTTCCTTGAAGTCGTCCTGCGGGTTGAACACGAAGGTCTTGAACAGCCCCATCGGGCTGAAGTCGGCCTTGCTGCCACAGCTTTCCCTGACCAGGTAGTTCTCGCCTACCGGCGTCAGCTCAACGCCCTGCGGCATGCCGAAATCGTTCAGCACCGCCTGCACTTCCACCAGCGCCTGCGCATACTGCTGCAGCGTCCGGATCCAGCGGGTGCGCTGTTCGACGTACTCGGCCGCGTCCTGTGCCTTGGAGGCGTACGCGGTGATCTCGGCCTTGTAGGTGTTGATCTGGTTCATGATCTGCTGGTACACGCTCGGGCCAACTTCGACCACGGGCATCGTGTACGCCGGTGCGGGCGCGTTGCACATCAGCACGGTCACCAGCGACAAGGCGGCCAGGCGGAAGCTGAAGTGACGGCGGCGGGTCGTGTTCTTGTTCATGGCAATGTCCATAATTATCTCCATCGAATGCGGCGAAAGCCTGTCCCTGATCGGCCGGGGGACCGTCAGGCAACGGCGTCCTGTCGTGTCCCGGCGGGCTTTCCAGAGCCCTTGCGCTTCCTGTAGAACTCACTGAGCCACTGGTCCGGGGTGAGGTCGGCCTGCGATACCTTCTCGCGCTGTGCGGCGTCGAGCAGGACGCGGTGCATCACGTCGATATTGTCGGTGGAGGCCGAAATCACCGACAGGATGTCGTCCATGCCACGCAGGTTGAGCTGGCACACGCTGGCGGCGTGGCCCTGCTTGACCAGGAAGCAGCGCGAGCGCTCGTCCAGGGCGGTGACCACCTTGAACTCGGACTCGGTCAGCTTCAGGCCGTCGATGTAATCCGAGCGGCTGGCATTGGGGTTGGGCAGCAGGATCAGCGTGGCGGTCTGCTCGATCAGCGCCGCGGCGATGTCGCTCTTGAGCGCATCTTCCGGGCTCTGGGTGGCGAAGATGCCCATGCCGTTCTGCTTACGGATGGTCTTCTGCTTGTTCTTGGCGAACTCCTTCAGGCCGCCCTCGCCGTCCAGGATCTTCCAGAATTCGTCCATCACGTAGATCAGCGGGCGGCCGTCGATCAGCGATTCCAGGCGGTGCAGCAGGTAGTTGATGACCGGCACGCGCACTTCGGGGTTGTCGATGATGTCGGTGTAGTCGAAGCCGATGATGTTGGCGCGACTCAGGTCGACGGTGTCGACCGGGTTGTCGAATACCCAGCCCAGCGAGTTGCCCGAGGTCCACTTGCGCAGGCGCGCATACAGGCCATCGTCGCCCATGTTGGGCAGGCTCTTCTGGAAGTTGGTCATGCTGCGCAGGTGCATGGGGGTGTCGAGCATGTTCTCGACGCCGCGGAAGATGTCCTCTTCCTCGCGGGCGCTGTACTCATGCTTGTTGGCCAGCACCTTGATCAGGTCGGCCAGGAACTGCACGTTGGCTTCATTGTTCTCGCACTGGAACGGGTTGAAGCCGGTGGCCTGCCCATTTTCCAGCGCCAGGTAGTTGCCGCCACAGGCGCGCACGAAGATCTCCGCGCCGCGGTCCTTGTCGAAGAAGAAGATGGTCGGCGAAGGGTCGTACTTCTGGACCTGGCTGAGCAGGAAGTTGATCAGCGCGGTCTTGCCGGTACCGGATTTGCCGATCACCATGGTGTTGGCGATGGCCTTCTCGCCCAGCGAGTTCTCGGACGGGTGGGTGGCGTGGAAGTTGAAGTAGTACGGCTGGCCGTTGGTGGTCTGCAGCGTGGTCACGCAGTCGCCCCACGGGTTGTTGTGCTGCTTGCCGGTGGCGAAGTTGTGCAGCGGCGACAGGCCGAGGAAGTTCAGCGAGCTGATGTTGGCCAGGCGGGTGCGGTAGCGCCAGTTGGCCGGGAACTGCGAATAGAACGAGGCAGTGACGGCCAGGTCTTCTTTGGTCGACACAAACCCGGCGTTGGACAGCTCGGCGCGGGTGGTGGCGATGTTCTGCGAGAGCTTTTCCTGGCTGTCGGCATAGACCGCCATGATGAAGTGGTACTCGCCCAGCACGAAGTTGCCGGAGGACAGCTGGTCCATCGCCTGGTCGAGCTCGACGATCTGGCTGACCGCCTTGTCGCCGGAGGAGATCATCATGCCCTTGGTGCGATCGAGCACCTTGAGCGCGTCCTGGCGGCCCATCGGGCTGAACGAATGGGTGATGACGTATTCGAAGTCGAGGTACTTCAGGCCGTTGAGCACGCCCGGATAGGTGCCCTCGGCATATTCCTTGATATTGAGGATGGCGCCGAAGTGATTGACGCCGTTGGGCGTGCTGATCACGAAATCGCCGGTCTTGGCCGAGAACATGTGGCGGCTGATCGGCAGGTAGTCCTTGACCGGCGCGGACAGAACTGGTACCGGCTCGTCAACGCGGTTGAGCAGGTAGCCGAAGAACTCCAGGGTCTCGGAGAACACCATGCCGTTCTTGGCTTCGTACATGCCCATCCGGTACGGCGAGTAGTCGCGGATCACCGCTTCCACGTTGCCGGCCATTTCCAGCAGCTTGGCCACGGCCTGGTCCTGCTCGGCCTGCAGCTGGGTGATGCTGGAGGATTTGTCCATGAAGCGCTTACCGGACACGACCGGGCGATAGATCATGGTCAGGTACAGCTCGTTCTGCATGATGCGCTGCGAGGACAGCATGCCCATGTACTGGTCGGACACGTCCTGGTTGAAGCGCTGGCCGAACTTGCTGCTGCCCTTGAGCTGGCGGCGACGGCGGATGTCGTGCACCCAGAAGGCGACGTTGACGAAATCCGGTGCGCGCAGGGTCTGCAGCAGTCGATTGAAGGTGTTGTGGCGGTGTTCGAGCTCCCAATCCTCGCGCCCCACGAAGGGCAGGCCTTCCAGGTGCCAGGTCAGCAGGAAGTCTCCACCCGTGGTCTTGACGACCGTCGGCGCCACATGGGACGACAGGGGAATGAATTCGCTGATCGAGGTATCGGGACTGAACATGGGCGCTTCCAAAGGGTGCTGCGGGGATGGTGCGGGGCCTGCACCGGGCAGGCGATGTGATCGCCTGCCCGGCCTGTAGCGTGCCGTGGTCAGTCCGACGGCGGCGGCTTGTCGCGGTAATGGTTGGGCGTGAAAACCCACATTCCGTCGTGCTGCTGCAGGTTGCGCGCGCGGAACTTGAACTGCAGGCGCAACCCGATCAGGCGGAAGATCATTTCATCGCGCTTTGCCATGTGACGCAGGATGAAGATGGCAATCGGGATGGTGATCAACAGCCGCATGTCGATGTACATGCTCAGCAACAGCAAGCCGCCTGCGACCAGGAAGAACGGGACGTACGGAACGCCCAGAAACATCGCTGGCCGCGTGCAGCCGCGGAACAGGACGTTCTTATGCACTGTAGTACTGGACGGCGTTCATGATGGCGCCGGTGGCGCTGCCGGCGCAGGAGCTGGAACCGCCGTCACCGAGCAGCATCTTGGCGATCTGGCCAGCGGCGCCGATCAGCAGGCCACCGATCAGGATCGGAGCCACGTCACCGATGCGCTTGTGGGCGAAGGCGATCTGGTAGCCGGCGAAGATGACGGCGATGGTCACCACGGCAATGGAGGCGATGTTCAGCAGGCCGTTGATGTTGGAGAAGAAGCCGCACACCTTGGTGTCGGTGCCGCCGAAGTTGGTGGACTGGGCGAACACGTCCGGCACGAACACGGCAGCGGCGAAGGCAGCGGCCATCAGCACGGTCTTCAGCGTGCGCTGGGCCTGGGCGATATCGAGGTTGTTACGCTTCATGGTGGGTTTTCCTTGTTGATGGTCTAACACGACTGGATCGGTCCTTCAGAACACGAAGGCTTCATCCCCAACGGGGATGTTCTGTACCGGCATGGCCTGCGCAGGTGCGGCCTGCGCGGGTAATGCCACCGGGGCATTGCGTTCACTCCAGGCGCGCACCACGACCGGGCCGGCGTCGTTCTGTGCCGGCATGGGCTGCGGTGCGACTGGTTGCTGGGCGATGGGCTGCGGTGCGGGCATCTGGGCCGCCTGCGGCTGCGGCACCACCTGGTCCATGGCGCCCATCACCACGCGTGACAGCGCCGCGTCGGCGGTGCGGACCAGGCCACCGCGCACCATCGCGCCGGTGGAGGGGTAGACCTCGTAAGCACGCGCCGGGTCCACCGGCACGACGGCCTGTGCATACGTGGGCGAGAGTGCCTGCATGGCCTGCACGCGCGCTTCGGCCACGCCCTGCGGCTGGCCGCTGAACTGCGGGTGGTGGGCCACGTCGACCACGCGGCGCTGGGCACGGCTGACCACGTCGATCGGCGCGGCACCGTTGGCGGCGACCATGTTGCCGCGCTGGCGCGAAATGGACGCGAACACCTTCTGCACGTAGCCGTGGCGGAAGCCGGTGGTGAAGTTGCCCGAGTAGTAGCAGCTGAAGGACTTGCCCCAGTCCTTGCCCGAGCGGCCATAGCACTCGGCCAGGATGCGCGAGGCGGCCTGCAGGTTCGGGCACTGCTGGAACGCCTTCTCGTAGGAGTCCAGTCCGTACTTGGCCAGGTTGTAGCGGTTGACCTGGGCCAGGCCCACCGAGAAGTTGTAGCCCTTCTCTTCCAACATGCGCACGGTGGCCAGCGCCTCGTCCAGCTGCTTGGGCTGGCGGACCAGCGCGCCGCCGACCACGCCGATGGCGTACGGGTTGCGCGACGATTCCACGTTGATCACGTGCTGCATCACGTCCATGGACACGGCCATTTCCGGACACACCATGGCTTCAAGACCGGGCAGCATCAGGCATCACTCCCTGCGGCCAACGCGCGTTCGGGGCTGAAATCGATGCCGGTGATGTAGCGGCTGCCGGCATGCGCCTTGATGTGCACGACCACGTCGATGGTCATCTTCAGCAGGCGCTTGATCACCGAGAACTCCAGGCCGGAGCCTTCGGCCGAGGCCTTCACCATCAGGCCCAGCTGGTCCCAGGTCTGTTCCGGGCTGCCGGCGTGGCAGCTGGTGATCGAGCCGGGATGGCCGGAGGCGCAGTTGCGGATGAAATAGAACGCTTCATCGCCGCGAAGCTCGGCCAGGATGATGCGGTCCGGCTTCATGCGCAGGCACGCTTCCATGCAGCTCTTGGCGGTGACGTTGCTGGCGCTCTGCCCGCCCTTGGAGTACAGCAGGTGCACCACGTTGGGCTGGCTGATGAACAGCTCGCGCGCATCTTCGATGGTGACCAGGCGTTCGTTGGCCGGGATGTGGTTGACCAGCGACTTCATGAAGGTGGTCTTGCCGCTGCCGGTGGCACCGGATACCACGATGTTCTTGCGGTACTGCACGGCCTTGCGGAAGAACTCGGCGTAATCGCGGTTCTGGCGCAGCGCAAGCAGTTCCTGGTCCTGTTCGCTGAGCGCGTGGCCCTGCTCCAGGATCTGGTTGAAGAACCCGTCGCTCTGGTACTGCTCCAGGGTCTTGGTGTGCTTGGACGGCAGGCGGATGGTGATCGACACCTTGCCGGCGTCGCACGCCGGCGGGATGACGAACTGGGCGCGCTGGCCAGTCGGGAAGGTCAGCGACACCACCGGATCGACGTCGGTGATGCGCTGGCCGGTGTTGCTTTCATTGACCACGGCGGTACAGAACTGGCGCGCACGCTCGAAGGTCAGCGTGGGAACTTCCACACGCTGCCATCCGTCACGCGTTTCCAGGTACACCTCGCCCGGACGGTTGATGCAGATTTCCGTCACATCGGGCGAGGTCATGTACTGGTGAATGCCCAGGACCTCGTACTGGTACCTGAGAAACTCACTGGAAACGTCGGCTACAGGGGCCACTTCGGCGTCCATGTTCTGTCCAGGCGATCAGCGGCGGCGCGGCAGCACGTCGCTGAAATCGACGTCCTTGGCCACGTAGACACTCATCACGGTGCCTTGGTTGATGGTGACGGTGGGCGGGCGACGCTCGCTCATCGCTTCGTTGGCCAGGCGCTCCATGCTGCGCGCGGTGGCGCTCTCATAGGGCGACTGCACGGCAAAACCGTTGCTGCTGATGGTGGTGGTCTCCGGTCCGTGTTCGGCCGCGGCGTATTTGAAGGCGTCCGCGATCAGGCTGATCATCAGCGCCGAGGCGATACGGCTGCCCCAGTGCGCGCTGTAGTCGCCCGGGTGGCCCGCGCCACCGAGCTGGTCGATACCCGGGCTGGACATGGCCACGTCGATGCCGTTCGGCGTGGTGATGCGGTCCCAGATCACTTCGACGCGCTTGCCCTTCGGGCCGCCGCCATACGCACCGTAGATCTTCGAACCCTTCGGCAGCAGCAGGCTGCGGCCGTTGATCGAGTACACCGGTTCGGTCAGCAGGCACGAAGTGAAGCCGGAGACGTCGGTGATGATGCGGGTTTCCAGCACGCAGCGCAGGTAGGTGCCGCGCACCAGCAGTGCATCCGGGCTGCGGATGAACGCAGCGCTGGAGACGTCTTCGACGTCGGGACCGCGGCGCACCTTGGCCGGTGCCGGCTGCTGCGCACCCGGCAGCTGCGCCATCATCGCGCGGGTGTACTCGTCATCGGGACGTCCACCGAGGCCACCCTGCCCTTCGGACCCAGTCGCCCCATTGCTGCCACCCACGCCGTTGCCCGACGCCATGCGGCGGTCCAGCAGCGACGGCTGACGCGGTTCGTTGGACATGCCCATGTCACTGGGAATGGCCGGCGGCGTGCGGTACGGGTTGTCCTGTTCCGGCGGCGGCAGCGGCGGCAGCATTTCAATGGGCTGCGTATCGGCCACCGGGGCCTGCGGCAGCACCGGCTGCGCAGTCGGCAGTTCAGGCGTGGACACGCGGGCCTGTTCGTTGACCTTGGCCGGAGCGTCCTGGTCGTCGCTGCTCTTGCGCAGCAGCAGGAAGCCCATGGCGATGATCAGCACCAGGATGCCGCCCAGGAACGCCAGCGCCTTGCGGTTCAGGCGCTGTTCCTCGGCCGAGCGCAGCTGCGGCGCGGCGGCATCGAGGTTGGGATTGTTGTCGGCCACGTTCTGGCCGTAGTACGGGTTGCTCGGCGCGTCGCCGTCGTCGCGGCCGTGGTTCGGCTCGTTGCCGGGAGTGTTGTGCTGGCTCATTTCTTCACGTTCCTTCGCAGACCAACGACGTTGTCACCGTGACGGATGACCAGGTAGGGATAGGTTCCATGCACGATGAGCGAATTGCCCTCCACCGTCGTGTTGACCACGAAATCCTCACCGTACTCGCTCTCACGGCCGAACACCGCCGGGAAAATGCCCGTCTTGTACTCCGGCGACGCCGGCAGTTTCAGGTAGGTGAAACGGCCATCGTCGTAGGCGTTGACCGGGATCAGCCAGCCCATCTTCTTGGCGCGGCGGGTGGAGTACGAATAGTCGAAGTTGTACTGGCGATCCTTGGCCAGTTCCGAGCTGAGCAGCGGCTTGACCTCTTCATCCACCGCCTGCTGGGCGGTACCAAACTCGGTATCGCTGGGATAGCTGAAGGCGATCTTGTACTGCACGCCGGCACGGCGCGCCTGTTCGAGCTGGCGCCAATCGGTGGCCACCACCTTCAGTTCGAAGATGTACGAATGGGTCTCGGTGCGCACCATCATGTTGGTGTCCACGTCGACGTTCTTCGGCTTGAGGTAGAACACGTTTTCGCGACGGGTCAGCTCCCAGCCACTGCTGAAGCCGGTGCTGTAATCCAGGATCTTCTCGTTCGGGCTCAGTTCGATCTGGGTGGTGAGACCCAGGCCGGTGCGCACCGGATAAATGCGGTCCTGTTCGTACTCGTAGTGGTCGACCACCTGGGCCTTCGCAGGCGCGGAGACCAGGGACATCATCGGCACCAAGGCCAATGCGGCCCACCAAAGTTTGCTACTACTCATCGGTTGCTTGCTCCCTCAGCAGTTCCGGTGGAAATGTTCTGTGCCGGCACGTTGGCCGGTTGCCGCGGCGCGACTTGTCCTGGTATCGCCTGGCCCGGCACTGCCTGCCCGGGGTATTGCTGCTGCATCGGCTGCGCGGGCACCTGGCCCGGCACCGTCATCTGGCCCGGTACCTGCTGCCCCGGCACCACCATCTGGCCGGGGACGGCCTGGGCCGGCACCGCAACCGGCTGGCCGGTGGCCGGATCGATCATGGTGGCGGTGGCCGGGTTGTTCGGGTCGTACACCGGCGCTGCCGCGGCGGCAGCCGCTGCCGCCTGCGCGGCCTGGGCCGCGGCCGCCTGGTTGGCCTGCCTGGCCATGTCGGCGTCGTCGGGCACCGGCACGCCACGGGCGTAGTCGTTGTCGACGCGGTATTCGGTCACCTGGAACGCCAGCGGATTGAGGATCCGGTCCTGTTCGCTCAACGCCAGGTCGGTGCGGTAATCAAAGCGCATCGTGACCAGCTTGTTGTCCAGGAACTGGGAGACCCCGGTGGTCTTGTCGAGCAGGCTGCGCTGGATGCGCACCGAGGCGCCGCGGAAGCTGCCGTTGCCTTCGGCGGCCAGCGGCGTGATGCTCAGGATCTTGACGCGGATTGCCTTGTTGGTGCCGTACACGAACACCGGGTTCTGCGGATTGTTGTTCGCATAGCGCTGGCGCTGGGTGGCGGCGACCGGCTCGGACGACATCGTGAACACCAGGTCCCAATCGCGCAGGCCCATTACCGCCGAGTCGAACGACTCGCGCGCCAGCACGTACTGGGCCACGTTGCTGCGGTTGATGGCTTCGTTGGCGGTGATCGATCCGTCACCGAAATTACCCGCCAACCGGGCCACGGTTGCGTTGCCGGTGTAGGCGTCGGCCATCACCAGGAACGGCACCTTCTCCTTCAGCGGCAGCATGTAGTAATAGCCGCCGGCCAACGCCAGCGACATCACCAGTGAACCGGTCGCCACCCACCAGGCGCGGCGCTCGCTGCGGCGCGCCATGTCGGCAACGGTCAACTCGTAGCTCACCGCCTTGGCAACCGCCTGGTCGACCTTGGGGGTGTTGCCTGTTTCCTTCTTTCGGAACATGGGGTCATCCGTACTGCTGGAACATCAAGGGGCCGCGGAACTCAGCTTCCGCTGGACGCGTCGACACTGCCGGCGGCAGCGGTCGGCGATGCGGCGGAGGCGGACTGCACGACGATCTGGTTGCCGACGATGGACACCGACACGCCCTGCCCTGCATAGGCGGCAGTGAGATCGATCATCGCCTGCTGCGGATTGGTGGTGCCGATCGTGGAGACCGCGCCATACAGCGTGTAATCGGAGCTGATGCGGTAATCCAGCGTCATCCCCGAATCCTTGGCCCAGCGTTCAAGCATGGTCTTCAAGGTGCCATCCATGGGCGAGGCCTGGTACACGTAGCTGGTGTACAGCGGAATTTCCATGGTGGTGCTGGCGAAGCGGTTCACCGGCTTCCAGCGACCGCCAAAATCCGGCGCGTCGGGAGTCGCACAACCGGCGAGCAGCAGCACGGCAACGGCGGTGGCAACGCTGATGGATCCCTTTGACAGAAACGCTTGCTTCATACGAACTTCCCTATGACGTACGGAATAGCGGCTTTTAACCGGGAAAAAACGGCAACACGCTGACGTGTCATGGCCTGCGGTCAGGCCCGACAACGCAACGTTGGATGCGAGCAACACCTTTCACCGGTGCAACCGGGCCCCCGCCCCGTCTGGTGTGTAAACGCCCCGAACGCCTGTCCGGCCCCTGCGCCTGCACACCCAACCCGAGAAAAGCCATCCATGTTCCTCTTGACTGCTTCAGTGCATGTCTTCCAGCACTGGTCTCAACAACAAATTCATGACGTACAGAACGTCCATCACAAATACGATGCCACACATTCGCGTCAAATCAACGTCAAAAGCGACAATTTTTTAACGTTCATCCCGCGTTTCTTTGACGCACGTCACACGCCTTCACATATGACGGTTACAGATCCAACGTCGGCACCGACGTCTTCGGCAACAGACGCGATGTGAAGTAGCGGTCCTGGTAATACTTGATCTTGTCGCACTTGACCGGATGCGGAATGCCCTCGTAGAGGAACACTTCGTGATCGTTGCCCATCGCCTTCAGCTCCTGCGGCAGCATCAGCGCGCGCCGCTCTTCGGTAAAGCTGTGGGTCTTTTCACGGGCGTGCGTGACATTCTTCCTGCGCACGGTGGTGTAGCCGAGCATTTCCGAATAGTCGTTGGCATCCTGCTGCTCACGCGGCGCGTAGAGGATCTGCAAGGCGTGGTTGGTGATGATGGTGCGCGAGACGTCCCTGCCGTAGGTGGCGTCGAGCTGGGCCATGCTCTGGATGATGGGCAGCAGGCGCACGTTGTAACCGGCCATGTAGGATACCGCCGAGGCGATGATGTCCACCTTGCCGATCGCGGTGAATTCGTCCATCAACAGCAGGCACTGGTACTTCAGGTCCGGGTTGGACTTGGGCAGTTCCTTGGTGTTGAGGTTGATGATCTGGCTGAAGAACAGGTTGATGATCAATCGGCTTTCAGCCAGCTTGTTGGGCTGGATGCCGATGTAGATGGTCATCTTCTTCCTGCGCAGGTCGGTCAGCAGGAAGTCGTTGGCACTGGTGGCCTTGTCCAGCACCGGGTTGATCCAGGCGTTCAACGGCTCCTTGAAGGTGCCCATGATCGACGCGAAGGTTTCATCGGCCTGCGACAGCAGGTTGGCGAATGCCGAACGCGCATTGCCGCTCAGGAACTTCTGTTCGGACAGGGCCTTGAGGTACTTCTTCAGGTCGCTGCCATCGCCGGTGGACAGGCGGAACACCGCGCCCAGCGTCGGCGTGCCCTGCCCGCCGGGGAAGCCCTGGCGACGCTCGTCGTCCCAGTTCTCGAACAGGTACAGGGTGAAGGCCATGAACGCATTGCGCGCCTGGCTGATCCAGAACTTCTGCTCGTCCGAACCATCCGGGTACAGCATCGCGGCGATGCTCATCAGTTCCGAGACGCGGAAGGCCTGGTCGTCGGAGACGTAGCTGAGCGGGTTCCAGCGATGGGTGCGGCGGTCTTCGGCAAACGGATTGAACAGGAACACCTCATGGCCCTGGCTGGCACGCCAGCCGCTGGTGAGGTCGAAGTTTTCCTGTTTGATGTCCAGCACCACCACCGACTCGCCGTACTCGAGCAGGTTGGGAATGACCACGCCCACGCCCTTGCCCGAACGGGTCGGCGCGGCGAGGATCACGAACTGCTGGCCACTCAGGCGCACCAGCTTGCCGCCGAAGCTGCCCACCACGATGCCGTTGTCGGTCTTCTTGAACAGACCGTGCCTGGCCAGGTCGGCGGCGTCCGCGAAGCGGGCATCGCCGTGCAGGGATTTCTTCTTCGGCTTCAGCACGAAGAACAGCGCAACCAGGCAGGCCACGATCGGCAGGCTGAAACCCACCACGCCCGCCGCCTTGATCTTGGTCAGGTACGGTGCAACCGCCGGCTGGTCCATCGCCTGGACGTACTGGTAATAGGTATTCCACTTGAACAGCCCGGTATCGAGGCCGAGCAACAGCAGCGTGAGGTAGCCGGCAAGGCAGTAGCCAACAAGTGCGGTCAAGAGGATGACAACAGCGGTGACAACGATCTTCTGCGTGGACAAACCCAATCCTCCATGACGCACCCGAAGGCGCTACGACTGACGCCGACGCCTGCGTGGCGCCGCGCGTGTACCGGTTGCTTCAACTTCCCCAAGGGCCGTCTTCGCTTCCTCGCGCAACAGCGACCAGTGCAGGTGCGCCTCATCAAGCGACACCACATCGGTCAGCCGCGCGCCGTCGGAAGTGAGGACGGCGAAGCCGAACACATCGGCCGGACTGTAGACCGGCGAATATGTCAAAGCCACCAGCTGAAACCTGCCATCTACCCGCAGTGCGTGAGGGAATTGCACCATCACGCACGCTCCCTCGGGTCGATGCCAATGCGCGCATGCTAATGCACGTTTACGGCGATGCCAATCAGAAATTACTTACAATACAGCTGTGAATACAGGTGTACTCGCAACAATGTTGCGCGTGGCGGGACAATGTAACGAGATCGCGCTCAACACTCATCGCAAGCCGTGAAGATAGCGTGTACGTCCCGCACGTCTCACCGCGGTCAGTTGTTGTCGCCGAGGTTGCGGTGCATGGGACACATGCACCCACTCACCGAATTCTTCGATGAGCTGGTCGAACGGAAGTTGCAGCGTGACGATGCGTCGCGCCAGCACCATGGAGCTCATCCCCTCCACCTGGATGTCTGCGGCCTGGCCACTGCGGTGCTGGCTGCCAGCCACCCCGCCCACGGCGCGATTGACCGCGGCCGAGCGGAAGCCGGACGTGATGTACACCGGTTTACCAATTGAGTCGCGGAGCGGCTGCAACACGTGCACAGCCAGAGCCTGTAGTGCGGCGCGCTCCGCACGGTTGGGCACGTTGGACAGCCCTGTCGCGGTCCGGGTGAACTCTTCTAGATGGAAGTTCGGCGTCAGCAGCATCGGCAACCACACGCGGAATGGGATGGTCCAAGCGTGGAGCGTGCGCACCTCGTGGACGTGAAGGTCGCGTGAAGAAAAGGCGAAACCGATCCCCGGTTCCAGCGGCCACGCCACAGCATTCCAGCACCGGATACCTTGATTCCGGCCATATGTTGCGCCGCAGCAGTACAATGGGCCGCTTCATTCTCCGCCTGCTGCCCATGAGCCCCACTCCCCTCCCCCTGGCCGCGCGCCTCACCGCGCGCCAGCGCACGCTGATCATCCTGGCGCTGTCGCTGGGCGGCTTCGCCATCGGCACCAGCGAATTCGCCAGCATGGGCCTGATGCTGGAGATCAGCCGTGGGCTGTCGATCAGCGAGACCCAGGTCGGCCACCTGATCAGTGCCTATGCCATCGGCGTGGTGGTGGGTGCACCGGTGCTGGCCTTCGCCGGCGCGGGGTATGCACGCCGCACGTTGCTGCTGGGACTGATGGGCTTCTATGCCGTGGGCAACCTGGCCAGCGCGCTGGCCCCGGATTACCTGACGATGTTGATCGCCCGCTTCATCGCGGGCCTGCCGCACGGCGCCTACTTCGGCGTGGCCATGCTGGTGGCCGCCGCGATCAGTCCGCCGGCGCAACGTGGCGCCGCCGTATCGAAGGTGCTGCTTGGCCTGTCGGTGGCGATCCTGGTCGGCAATCCGCTCACCACCTGGCTGGGCCAGCAGTTGAGCTGGCGTACCGCGTTCGCGCTGGTGAGCGTGCTGGCGATTGCCACGGTGCTGATGATTGCCCGCTTCCTGCTGCCGGACCCGGATGAAGTGCGGACCTCGCCGATGCGCGAACTGCGCGCGTTCAACCGGCCACAGGTGTGGCTGGCGCTGGCGATCGGCTCGGTGGGCTTTGCCGGCATGTTCTGCGTGTTCACCTACCTGGCGCCGACGCTGGTGCAGGTGACCGGCCTGGCCGAGTCGTGGATGCCGGTGGCGGTGGGCATCTTCGGCATCGGCGCGATCATCGGCAATGTCGCCGGTGGCTGGCTGGTGGACCGCTTCCAGTTCCGGGCGGCGGCGATCGTGCTGCTGTGGTCGATCGTGGTGCTGCTGGCCTATCCGCTGGCCGCAAACTCTGTCTGGACGATCTTCCCGATGATCATCGCGGTGGGCACGATGGGCGCCCTCGCCGCCGTGCTGCAGACCCGCTTGATGGACGTGGCGGGCGAAGCGCAGACCCTGGCCGCGGCGTCCAACCATGCCGCGTTCAATACCGCCAATGCGCTGGGCCCGTGGTTCGGTGGCCTGGCCATCGGCGCCGGCTTCAGCCCCGCCGTGACCGGCTATGTCGGTGCGGCCACCGCGCTGGGCGGCCTGCTGTTGTGGGTCGTGGCGGTCCTGGTGCAGCGGCAGTCGCGGACCGGCGCAGCGATGGCCTGCGAACGCTGATCCGCGAACGTGGCGCCGCGCTGAAGAAGCCCCGCTCCGGCGGGGCTTTTTTGTTGGGATTTTCCTATCATGGCGGCCCACCTTTCCCCGATGCCGGCCCGTTCCGGTACGTGGCCCGCTTTCCTGGATGTACCGATGATCCACGACTGGTCCCCTTCCCCGTGGGGCCGACGCCTCTCGCGTTCGCCGGACTGGCGGCTGCGCCGGGTCGATGACCATTTAGAGCTCACCGTCGACACGCAGGTGTTTTCCCTGCCGGTCAGCGCAACCCAGGCGTGGCACCTGCAGCGCGGTGCGGTATGGACCACGCTGTGCATGGCGACCGATGAGGGTGAGCTTCGCCTGGGCGGGCTCCCCAACGCGCAGGCGCACGAACTGGAAGCGCTGTGGAGCGCCAGTGCGCAGATCCATCGACAGGACCACGCGGTGGGCGAGGCCAATGCAGCCTTGGCTCAGATTCGTGAGTGGCTGCAACAGGTCGACGCGGTGATGGCGGGTGCCGATGCCGCGGACCGCTGGCTGACCCAGGAACACCAGCATGCGCTGCTGCACGCGCGCCCGGTGCTGGCGCTGGACGACGATGCGCTGTGGGCGGTGTTCGACGATCCTGCGCTGCGCCCGCAGCTCGAGGGAACCGCTGCGGTGATCGAGGATGACCTGCTGCGCTGGTCGGGCGACTGGACGGCGGTGTGGGCGTCACGCAATGAAGCGCACCTGCAACGCGAACGGACCGATGCGGCGGCACTGCTGGGCCACGTGGAGCGGCTGCCCCTCAGCGACGAGCAGGCACGCGCGGTGCTGTGCTTCGACAGCCGGATGCTGGTGGTGGCCGCCGCCGGTTCGGGCAAGACCTCGACGATGGTGGCCAAGGCGGCCTACGCCGTCGAGCGCGGCCTGATGGCACCGGACCAGATCGTGATGCTGGCCTTCAACCGCGAAGCGGCCGGCGAACTGCAGCAGCGCACCAGCGCCGCCTTTGATCGGCTGGGCCTGCCTGCCGGCGACGTCACCGCCTGTACCTTCCACGCGCTCGGTCGGCAGATCATCGGCAAGGTCACCGGGCGCATGCCGGAGGTGCCTGCATGGGCCGTGGACGCCGCCCAGGGCTTCGAACAGCTGGCCGACATCATCGACCGCCTCAAGGACCGGTCGCTGCACTTCCGCACCCAGTGGGACATGTTCCGGCTGGTGTTCGCGCGCGACCTGCCGCCGCAGGGCCAGGCCGCGCCGGCCGACGGCTGGGACGCCGAGGGTCACCGCTATGTGCGCACGCTTCGTGGCGAACGCGTGGGCAACATCGAAGAATGCGTGATTGCCGACTGGCTGTTCTACAACGGCGTTGAATACACCTACGAACCGCACCCGGTGCTGGATACCACCACTGATACCTGGCAACCGGGGCGCGCGGACTTCTTCTATCCGGGCACCACGCTGTACCACACGCATCGCACGGGTGACGGCGCCGATCCGCATCCGCGCGGCCGCGATGCGCTACAGCTGCAGACCAGCAGCGGACAGCTGCGCAGCGGCGCGCTGTTCGAGGCACTCGAAACGGCGCTGAGCGGGCACCACATCGGGCTTGACCCCAACCCGGACCGCGAGCTGCCTGCGGAGGGTGCAAAGCCGATGCCGGACAGCGACCTCATTGGCCTGCTGCGTACCTTCATCAGCCACGCCAAGAGCAACGGCCTTGCCGTGGCCGACCTGGCCGAGCGCCTGCGCCAGCTGCCCGAGGACCGCTTCAAGCACCGCTACCGCCTGTTCCTCGAACTGGCCACGCCGATCCTGCACGCGTGGGACGATGCGCTGGCTGCCGAGAATGCCATCGACTTCGAGGACATGCTCAACCAGGCCGCCGAACATCTCGAACAGGGCCGCTACGCATCACCGTATCTGCTGGTGATGGCCGATGAGTTCCAGGATGCCTCGCGTGCCCGTGCGCGGTTGTGCCGGGCACTGGTGGAGGCGCCGGGGCGGTATCTGTTCGCGGTGGGCGACGACTGGCAGTCGATCAACCGCTTCGCCGGCGCGGATGTGAGCTGCATGACCCACTTCGAAGCGACCTTCGGCCCGTCGCAGATCCTGCACCTCACCCGCACCTTCCGCTGCCCGCAGGCGTTGTGCGATGCCTCCAGCCGCTTCGTTTCAAGGAACCCCGGGCAGATCGCCAAGCAGGTGCGCTCGCTCGCACCGGTACAGGGCCCGGTCCTGCAGGCCTTCCAGGCGGCCGCGCGCGACCGCCTCCAGGATGCGATCTACCAGTACCTTCAGCGACTGCAGCAGCAGCTTCAGAGCGGGGCCATGGCGCCCGGCCGCGATGGCCGGTTGTCGGTGTTCATCGTAGGGCGGTACAACGCCGAGCGCGCGTTCCTTCCCTCGCACTGGGCGGCGCGTTTCGGCGCGCAGCTGCAGCTGAGCTTCCTCACCGCGCACCGCGCGAAGGGCGCCGAGGCCGATATCGTGATCCTGCCGGCCATGCTCGACCGCAGCTTCCCGAGTGCCCGCGCCGATGATCCGGTGCTGGCGCTGGCAATGCCGCATGCCGATGCGTATCCGCTCAGCGAGGAGCGCCGCCTGTTCTATGTCGCATTGACCCGCGCGCGACGCTCGGTGGTCATGTTTACCGTGCAGGGCAAACGCTCGCCGTTCCTCGACGAGCTGGTCCACGATGGCGCCGTGGAGATCACGGCCGCCAACGGCGAGCCGATCCGGGAGCAGGCTTGCCCCGCGTGCGATGGCGGGGTGATCGTGCAGCGCAGCGGGCCCTACGGCGAGTTCGCCTCATGCTCGGGTTACCCGCGCTGCCAGTACAAACCGCGACAGACGGCGGCGGCGACTGCGACTGCGACTGCGACTGGGCGACGGTAGAGCCACGCCCTGCGTGGCTGACGCATCAATCAATCAAGCAATCCCAACAGCGAACGGTGCACCGCCACCCCGACCAATGCACCCTCGCCCACCGCCAAGGCGATGCTGCCGGCCATCCGCCCGGCATCACCACAGGCAAACACGCCCGGCACCGTGGTCTGCTTGGCCGAATCGGCCGTGATGCAGCCGGCATCCACCAGCTCGCAGCCAAGCTGTTCGGCCAGGTCGCAGGACAACGTCGACGTCGGCAGCAGGAACAGCGCATCGAGCACCACACGGCGGTCGTCGGCCAGCACCACGGTGGCCGTGTCTTCGACACGTTGGACGCGGGTCGATTCGATCACCACGCCGCATGCATCGAGCCGCTCGCGCTTTTCCGGATCGATGCTGCCCGGGTCCGGGCAGAACAGGGTGATCTTTCCCCAGTCGCACAGCAGCAGCGCCTGCCCGACGCCGCCATCCTTGGCGCAGCCGAGCACGCCGATGTTGCCTTCGTACAACTCATAGCCATGGCAGTAGGGGCAGTGGTAGACACTGCGGCCCCAGCGCTCGGCCAGGCCATCGACGGGCGGTAATGTATCGGTTACGCCATATGCCAGCACCAGCCGGTCGGCGGCGAACGTGCGGCCGTCGTCGCAGTCCACCTCGAACGAAACGCCTTCCTCCACGACGCGGGCGCTCGCGGCCTTGCCCTCCACCCAGGTCACGGTGGGATAAGTAAGCAGTTCGGTGCGCGCCTGCGCGGCGATTTCCGCCGGATGCATGCCTTCCCGGCCGATGAAGCCGTGCGCTTCGAGGGAATTGCGGTTGCGCGGCAGGCCACTGTCGATCACCAGCACGCTGCGCCGGGCCCGGACCAGCTGCAGGGCGGCCGACATGCCGGCGTAGCTGCCGCCGATGATGATGACGTCGAAATGGTCTTCCGCTGTACGGCTCATGCGCGGGTGGTACCTGTGTAAATGGATTTCGGCAGCATACGGTTGCCGCGTGAAGTACCGCTCACGTGCTTGCGGCACGCAGCGTCAAATGAACAGTTGCCTAGCGTTCGCGCCGCGTGAGGCCCGGATTCACTGCTTCGCTACCGGGTTCCAAGCAGGATCGAGTCACCCACAACGGGTTCAACCACGAGGTAATTGAACATGGACAAGAATCGTACTGAAGGCGCGAAGAACCAGGTCAAGGGCACCGTGAAGGAAGTAGCTGGCAAGGTGACCGGCGACAAGTCGCAGGAACTGGAAGGCAAGGTCCAGAAGGAAGTTGGCAAGGTGCAGAGCGACGTGGGTAAGGCTCGCGACGACGCGCGTCATTGATGGCGCTGCCACGCATTGCGTGGCATTGCGTCACCCCCATGAAAGACGCCCCTTCTTGGGGCGTTTTCTTTTTGCGGTTTTCTGCTTCGACATCCGGCGCTCTCCGCCAGATACGCAAAACGCCTGCCGGTGCTGGTCATACACCGTCAACGCGACAGGGGCATGCTGAATGTTCGTGCGGGAGAATAACTATGCGGATATCGGGCAGTTTTCTTGCAGCAAGTGCTGTCACGCTGAAGGTAGGCGTCTTGTTCTGGGTCCTGGTGGCCTGGCGGACTCCGGGGCGCGAGCCTTGGGACGCGCCCGCGTTCTGGACCGTCGTCTATCCCATCGCACTGGGGATCGCCGCGGCTCTAGGCGCGTGCTTTCCCCGGCATGCGTGGCTGTGGGGCCTGCTGTTCATGGCGCTGCAGGTGCCAGTGGCGGCCATGGCGTCGGGCTTTGGCCCGATGTTGCTGGCCGGACTGGTATACGCAGCGGTGCTGGCGGTGCCCGCGATGGCTATCGCGGCAGCGGTGGGGGCGCTGCGTCGCCACCTGCATGAGGCTTGAGGCACAGATCGCCAAGGCCGCCGCCGCGCAACATCCAAGCACATTCATGTAGTTCAGCTCCTAAAGCGAAGGGTTTGGTAGGAAGTGAACGACAGTCCTTGCTATAGCAGCAATGGGGAGCGCGATGCTTAGGGCCCGGGTCAAACGGTTGCCCGCATTGGCTTGGAATGGAATCCAGATGACTAAAGCGATAGTGATCAGCGAGAAGATCACCACTGCTTTGCCGCTTGCCATCATCGCCAGAGACAAGGCGATAAACGCAAACAACTCAAGAACAAGTTCGATGTAAGTACGTCTATTCATCTTTTTCCGTCTTGCTTGGGCTGGGAGTCGTCCATGACCGCGATGGAAGCTTGCAGCCGACAAATGCTATCACGACTCATTCGCAATTGAGGCGGATCCAAACAGGCCACTGTCAGACTGCCTTGAGTGGAAAGCTTGGCTTCCACATGCGCGACAAGCTCAAGACTTCGATATGGCGAGACTGCGAGCACATTTTGAGCGTGGATGGATTCCACAGCGCCCGGGCTCTCGATCTGCTGCTGCAAGTTGACCGTGGCGTCTGGGGAGCCGCTCCAGTTCAACGTGAGCTCCTGTAACTTCCCGGCGTTCGTCAGTCGAGCGAGGACCACGTCACCATCCGTCTTGCTGGGCTTGACCACGCGTTGATCCTTCAACTGTGCGAAGAGTCGAGCACAGCCGATGAAAGGACGACCGCACGCACGTGGCTTGGGCCAGATACTTGGTCCGGAGGTACGCTTGATAAGCCGGCAGTCGAGCACGACGCGAAGTTCGACGGGGACTCGCTGGACGAAGGACCAGCGGCCGATGGCGGGCCGGCTCAGACGACGAGCGATGCGCATGCGAGTGATTCCTCTGCATGCTTCCTGCCTTCCAATCGACTCAAACTAAGATTTCAATCCAGATCACTTTTTCAGGATCTAGTGGCGGAGAGAGTGGGATTCGAACCCACGGAAGGAATGACCCTTCGCCGGTTTTCAAGACCGGTGCCTTAAACCGCTCGGCCATCTCTCCGGATGTCGCGCGCCGGCCGGGGCCGGGCGCGTATTCTCGCATGGTCGGCCGGGTTTACCCAAGGCCGACCCCGACAGCGTCAGCCGGCATCCACCGCCAGGGCGCCCAGGGCGCTGGCGCGGATCTTTTCCTTGGCCCGTTCGCACGCCCCACCGCAGTCCAGGCGCGACGCTTCCAGCTGCGGCGGCAGGTGCTCGGCCAGGAAATCGATGAACACCCGCACCGCCGGCAGCAGGCCGCGGCGGGAGGCGAATACGGCGTGGCAGATGCCCTGCGGCAGCGACCATTCCGGCAGCACCACTTCCAGCTCGCCGCTGCGCACGGCGTCGGCGCAGACGGTCTCGGGCAGCATGGTGATGCCGAAGCCGTCCTTGACCATGCTCTGCAGCAGCGGGAAGTCGAATCCGGCCACGCGCGGCTGCAGGTCCACGCGGCGTACCGCGCCCTCCGGGCCGTGCAGCTCCCAGCGCTGGCGGGCCTCGTCTTCGCTGATGCTCAGGGTGACGTGGTTGGCCAGTTCATCGGGATCTTTCGGGCGGCCGGCGCGATCCAGATATTTCGGGCTGGCCACCAGCAGTTCCTGCACCTGGCCGAAGCTGCGCATCACCAGGCTCCCGTCATCGTCCAGGCGTGAGCGTACGCGCAGGGCCACGTCATAGCCTTCGTTGATGATGTCCACGCGGCGGTTGCTGATGTTCAGCTGCAGGCGCACTTTCGGGTACTGGGCCAGGAACTTCGGCAGCAGCTTGGGCAGCTGCATCTGCGCCAATGAGACCGGCACGCTGGCGCGCACGAGGCCGCGGGGCTCGGCACTGAGCCGGTCCACCACTTCGCGTGCGGCTTGGGCTTCGGCCAGCATGGTCTGCGCGTGGCGATGCACGCTGGTGCCGACGTCGGTCACCGCGAAGCGGCGCGTGGAGCGCTGCAGCAGGCGCACGCCCAGGTCGGTTTCCAGCTGGCTGATGCGGCGGCTCAGACGGGATTTGGGGATCCCCAGGGCGCGTTCGGCCGCGGCGAAGCCGCCGTGGTCCACCACCATGGCAAAGTAGTACAGGTCGTTGAGGTCGTGCATACCGAAGTTCCAGATATAGAACAATACGTGGTATTCAACCACCTTTATCCCAGCGACGCAACAACCTAACCTGCTTTCCGTCGGCGGCGCCTTGACCGCCCTTCCCCGGATACAGGTGATTGCCATGAAGCTTCTTCACATTGATGCCAGCGTGCTGGGCGACAACTCGGTTTCCCGCCAGCTGTCCGCAGCCGTGGTCGCACGGTTCAATGAGACCGTTGAGAACCTCGATGTAACCTACCGCGATCTCGATCGTAATCCCATTCCCCATTTGAGTAGTGGTTCGCTGGCCCAGGTGGATGCGGCCGAAGCTACCGATGCCGAAGCGGTGATGCAGCAGTTCCTTGCCGCAGACGTGATTGTCATCGGCGCGCCGATGTACAACTTCAGCATTCCGTCGACGCTGAAGGCGTGGATCGACCGCGTGGCGGTGGCTGGGCGCACCTTCAAGTACACCGAGAATGGCCCGGTCGGCCTGGCCGGTGGCAAGCGCGTGATCATCGCCAGCTCGCGTGGCGGCATCTATACCGATTCGCCAGCTGACTTCCAGGAGCCGTTCCTGCGCCAGGTGTTCGCCTTCATGGGCATCACCAATGTCGAATTCGTGCGTGCCGAAGGCATTGCCTATTCGCCGACCCACCGCGAAGAAGCCATTGCCGCTGCGCTGGCCAGCCTGCCGGCCGCCGAGTTCGAAGAACTGGCCGAAGCCTGAGTGTTCCAGGGCAGGCGTTGAGTCCTCGTCGGACGCCCTGCCCGGGCCGGATTCCCCCTCCCCCATCCGGCCCACCCTGCGGCCCCGCTTCTGCGGGGCCGTTTCTATTTGATAGCAGCCATACAAGAAAAAACCCGCCTTTCGGCGGGTTTTTTGGTTACGCGATTTTATCCAGGCCGCCCATGTAGGGCTTGAGCGCATCCGGTACGGTGATGCTGCCGTCGGCGTTCTGGTAGTTTTCCATGACCGCGATCATTGCGCGGCCCACGGCCACGCCCGAACCGTTGAGCGTGTGCACCAGTTCCGGCTTGCCGGTTTCCGGGTTGCGCCAGCGCGCCTGCATGCGCCGCGCCTGGAAGTCGCCGCAGTTGGAGCAGGACGAGATCTCGCGGTAGGTGTCCTGCGAGGGCAGCCACACTTCCAGGTCGTAGGTCTTCACTGCAGAGAAGCCCATGTCGCCGGTGCACAGCAGCACCTTGCGGTACGGCAGGCCCAGCTTTTCCAGGACCACTTCGGCGCAGCGGGTCATGCGCTGGTGCTCGGCTTCGCTCTCGGCCGGGGCGCACACGGTGACCAGTTCGACCTTTTCAAACTGGTGCTGGCGGATCATGCCGCGCACGTCGCGGCCGCCGCTGCCGGCTTCGGCGCGGAAGCACAGCGAATGGGCGGTCATGCTCAACGGCAGGCGTTCGGCATCGACGATTTCGTCGCGCACGATATTGGTCAGCGACACTTCCGAGGTCGGAATCAGGTAGCGCGTCGACTCGCCCACGGCGGTCTTGAACAGGTCGTCTTCGAACTTGGGAAGCTGGCTGGTGCCACGCAGCGATTCCGGGTTCACCAGCACCGGGACGTTGGTTTCCTCATACCCGTGCTCGCCGGTGTGCAGGTCGAGCATGAACTGGGCCAAGGCGCGGTGCAGGCGCGCGACCGGGCCGCGCAGCACGGTGAAGCGCGAACCCGACAGCTTGGCGCCGGCTTCACCGTCCAGGCCCTGGTTGCGCGCGCCCAGCTCGACATGGTCGAGCACCGGGAAATCGAAGCTGCGCGGGGTGCCCCAGCGCTTCTGCTCGACATTCTCCGATTCGTCCTTGCCGTACGGGACATCGTCGGCCGGTACGTTGGGGATGCCCATCGCGATGGCTTCAATCTTCTCGCGCAGCTCGTCCAGGGTTACTTCCGAGGCTTTGAGCTCGTCGGCGAAGGCGGCCACTTCGGCCATGATCGCCGAGACGTCCTCGCCCTTGGCCTTCGCCTGGCCAATGGCCTTGGAGCGGCTGTTGCGCAGGCTCTGCAGCTCCTGGGTACGGATCTGGATGCGCTTGCGGTCGGCTTCCAGCGACTCCAGCCCGGAGACGTCCAGCTCGAAACCGCGCGAGGAGCGCAGGCGTTCGGCGAGTTCGGCGGGTTGTTGGCGGAGCAGGGCTGGATCGAGCATGGCGTTTGGGCGGTAAGTACGGGTCTGGAGGGGGATTATCGCCTGTAATCGGCTTTTCTGCCGCCCGGTTCATTCCCGGCGTGGCAGAATCGGGGAGTTCACCATGGTATGGCTCATGTCCGCTTCCCGTTCCTCGTCTGGCAAGAACATCACCTTCCAGCTGCCCCGCCGCAGCCTCATGATCGCCGGGATCGCTTTTGGCGTCGGCGTGCTGCTGTTCCTGGCCGTGTGGCTGGGCAACCGCAACAACGACTTCTACAAGGCCGGCCCCGCGCAGACCCCGCAGGAAGTGGCCCAGGTCGAACCCTTGCCCGAACCCCTGCCCGCCGCGGCCGGGTCCAGCGACATGCCCGACGCCAAGCCGCTGCCGGTGGAAGACGAAAAGCCGCAGCTGGTCGAAACCGCTCCGCCGCCGGCACCGGCCGCCCCGGCCGCTGCCGCGCCGGAAACCGCCCCCGTGGCGATGGCCGCCGGCGACCGCCCGCAGCCGATTGCCGACCAGTCGCCGCCGCCGACCTACCCGCCTGCCGCCCTGCGCAACGGCGTGGAAGGCAGCGTGGTGGTGCGCGTGGACGTGGACGCGACCGGCTACCCGATGAACGTCACCATCATCCAGCGCAGCGGCTCGCGTGACCTGGATCGTGCTGCCAGCGATGCCGTGCGCCGTTGGCGTTTCCAGCCGGCGCAGAGCAACGGCATTGCGGTGCCGGGCAGCATCGAAGTCCCGTTCGATTTCAAGGCACAGTGAAATTGCGCGGCTAGATGCCCACTGGTAGGTGCCCACGGGTAGGTGCCCACTGGTAGGTGCCCACTGTTAGTGGGCACACGTCTGAAAACCGCGCGAGCTCCGCGTAAAGGTCCGGCTCATGATGCTGAACCTCGACGGGAATGCACTCATCGCGTTGACGCATCGGTGACACACCCGCAACCCGGCTCAGGCAAGACTGGCGTCGTCAAATCGACACCAGGAGTCCGCCATGAGTGTTACCCATGCACACGAGATGCCTACGTCGCCGCAGCAGCAGCGCGACATCATTGACGAGCCGGGCCGCCGTCGTACCTCCCCCCTGCTTTGGATCGCGCTGATCGTCGCGATGTTTGCCGCCGCGCTGGTGTGGCTGCGCTATGCCAATCCCGATGAAGGCGCCAGCGCGCCGGTCGGGGACCGCATGCTGCCTGCTACCGAGACGCCGGTGGCGGTGACGCCGGCCCCGGCCAACCGTGAAGCGACGCCAGCCACCACGCAGCGTCGTGCTGCTCCCGTGGTTCGCGATCGCGATGCGCGCCCGCTGAGCAGCAATGCCAAGCCGGTGTATCCGCGGACCGCGCTGCGTAGTGGCGTGGAAGGCAGCGTGATTGCCAGCCTCAACGTGGACCCGCGTGGACAGGTGACCGACGCCAATATCGTGCAGCGCAGTGGCGGTCGTGATCGCGACCTGGACCGTGCAGTGCTGAGCACAGTGCGTGACTGGAAGTTCGAACCGGCCATGCACAACGGCCGCGCCGTGGCCAGCGTGGTACGCGTGCCGGTGGATTTCCGCACCGAGCAGCGGTAACCCTCATCTATAAAACGGCGGGGGAGCAGGAGCCGACCATCTGGTCGGCTCCTTTTTTTTTGCCGCCGGCGGTGCCTTACCGGAGGTTGAAGCCCGCGGCGCGGGCGATGCCGTCGAAGTTGGGGAACGAGGTGGCGACGTTGGCGATGTCGTTGATGCGCACCTCGCCGCTGCTGAGCTGGCCGGCGATGGCGAAGGCCATCGCGATGCGATGGTCGCCGTGGCTTTCGATGGTGCCGCTGCCCAGCTCATGCCCGCCGTGGATGGTGGCGCCGTCTTCGGTCTCATCCACCTGTACGCCGAGGCTGCGCAACCCGGTGGCCATGGCAGCGAGGCGGTCGGATTCCTTGACCCGCAGTTCGGCCGCGCCACGCACGATGGTGTTGCCCTGTGCAGCGGCAGCGGCAACGAACAGGGCCGGGAACTCGTCGATCATATCCGGCACCAGCGCTTCGGGAATCTCGGCGCCGTGAAGCGGTGCGTGGCGGACCACCAGGTCTGCTACGGCTTCCCCGCCCTGCTCTGCATGGTTTTCTTCGCGGATATCGGCGCCCATCAGTCGCAGCGCGGCAAGCAGGCCGGTGCGGCGCGGGTTGAGGCCGACCTGGCGCAGGGTGAGTGCCGAACCGGGAATGATGCTGGCCGCAACCAGGAAGAACGCAGCCGAGGAGAAGTCAGCCGGCACCGCGATGTCGGTGGCGCGCAGGCGCTGGCCGCCACGCAGGCGGGCCTTGCCGGGCGAAAACTCGATCTCGACACCAAACGCGCGCAGCATGCGCTCGCTGTAGTCACGGGTCGGGTGCGGTTCGGTCACGGCGGTCTCGCCCTGCGCATACAGGCCGGCCAGCAGCACGGCCGATTTGACCTGCGCGCTGGCCACCGGCGAGGCGAAGTCGATGCCGTGCAGCGGCTGGCCGCCATGCACGCGCAGCGGCGGGGTGCCGTCGGCCTCGGTGACGATCTTCGCGCCCATTTGCGCCAGCGGGCCGGTTACCCGGCGCATGGGGCGACGTGACAGCGATTCATCACCCACCATCACTGAATCGAACGGCTGCGCGGCGAGAAGGCCGGCCAGCAGGCGCATGCCGGTGCCGGCGTTGCCGCAGTCCAGCGGCGCCTCCGGCGCCTGCAGGCCATCCACGCCCACGCCGTGCACGACGCGCTGCGACGGCGACGGGGTTTCAATGCGCACGCCCATCTGCGAGAAGATCGCGGCGGTGGCGCGGGTGTCCTCGCCTTCCAGGAAACCGTCGATGTGCGAAACGCCATCGGCCAGTGCAGCGAACATCACCGCACGGTGCGAGACCGACTTGTCGCCGGGAATGGTCAGGCTGCCCTGCAGGGGCTGGCCCTTGCGGGCGGTCCAGGAAGCGGAAGCGGTCATCGGTGAATCCTGTAGAAAGCCGCCCGCGGAGGCAGCGATGGTGCGGAATGACGGTAAGCGGCGCCGCGCGCAGTGCGGCGGCGCCGAGGTATCAGGGCACGGCCACCGGGTAGGAGCCCAGCACCTTGATCTGCGCCGAGTGCGCCTTCAGTTCGGCCAATGCGGCCTGCATGGCCTCGTCGTCGATGTGGCCGGCCAGGTCGATGAAGAAGCCGTATTCCCACTTGGCGTTGTGCGACGGGCGCGATTCGATGCGGTTCATGCTGATGCCGTGCCGCGCGAACGGGCTGAGCACGTCGAACAGCGCACCGGGCTTGTCGTGGATGAACACCAGCACCGAGGTGCGGTCGTGGCCGGAGGTCGGGAAGAACTGGCGGCCCACCACCAGGAAGCGGGTGGTGTTGTCGGCGTCGTTCTGGATCGGCTTGGTCACGACCTTCTTCAGGCCATACACGTGCCCTGCACTTTCGCCACCAATGGCGGCGGCGTCATCGGCATTGCGGGCGCGGCGCGCGCCTTCGGCATTGCTCGACACAGGGATCTTCTCGGCCTTGGGCAGGTTGGCGCGCAGCCAGGAGGAGGTCTGCATGAACGATTGCGGGTGGCCATACACGCGTTCGACATCTTCCAGCCGGCCGCTGCGCGACATCAGGTACTGCTGCACGCGCAGTTCGACTTCGCCGCAGATCTTCAGGTTGGAGGTGAGGAACATGTCCAGGGTGATCTGGATGGTGCCCTGCCCCGAGTTTTCCACCGGCACCACGCCGAAATCGGCGTTGCCCGCTTCCACTTCCTGGAACACTTCTTCAATGCTGGCCAACGGCAGGCCCAGCGCCGAACGGCCGAAGTGCTTGAGCACGGCCTGCTGGCTGAAAGTGCCTTCCGGGCCGAGGTAGCCGATCTTCAGCGGCTCCTGCTGGGCCAGGCAGGCCGACATGATTTCGCGGAACACATGCACCAGCACTTCATCGCTGAGCGGGCCTTCGTTGCGGTCCACCACCATGCGCAGCACCTGGGCTTCGCGTTCGGGGCGGTAATAATCCACGGCAGCAGCAAGCTTGCCCTTGGCCTTGCCGACCTGGTGGGCGAACTGGGCGCGCTCGGCGATCAGCGCCTGGATGCTGCGGTCGATGTGGTCGATCTTGGCGCGCACGTCCGACAGCACCGGGGCGGCGACAGCAGGTACGGCGTCGGCCTTGGCTTTGCTGGGCTTGGCGGCGGGTGCCTTGGGCTTGGCGGGTTTGGTGGCCATCAGGGTATCCAGTTACAGATTCGGGAACGTCAGCCGTTGCGTTGCTGGAAATCGCGCATGAAGGCGGCCAGCGCCTGTGCGCCTTCCACCGGCAGTGCGTTGTACAGCGAGGCGCGGATGCCGCCGACGGCCTTGTGGCCCTTCAGCGCCAGCAGCCCGGCGGCCTTGGATTCGCTCACGAAACGGGCGGTGAGGGTTTCGTCAGGCAGGAAGAACGGAATGTTCATGCGTGAGCGCGCGGCAGGCACCACCTCATTGCGGTAGAAGCCGCCGGAGGCATCGATGGCACCGTAGATCAGCGTGGACTTGACCGCGTTGCGGCGCGCGAATTCTTTCACCCCGCCCTCGGCGAGCATCCACTGGAACACCAGCCCGGCCAGGTACCAGTTCCAGGTGGGCGGAGTGTTGAGCATGGAATCGCGGGCGACGTGCGAGCGGTAATCGAAGATGTCCGCGCGCGGCTGGCCACTGCGCTCCAGCAGGTCGCGGCGCACGATCACCACCGACACGCCGACCGGGCCCAGATTCTTCTGTGCACCGGCGTAGATCAGGCCGTAGCGCGAGACATCCAGCGGTTCGCTGGCGATGGAGGAGCTGAAATCGGCGAACAGCGGCGCGCTGCCGACGTCCGGGGTGTCACGGAACTCGACGCCGTGGATGGTTTCGTTGGCGGTGATGTGCACGTAGGCGGCATCGTCGGACAACTGCCACTGGCTGCGCGGCGGGATGTCATGGAAACCACCGGCTTCGCTGCTGGCGGCCACGTTGACCCGCACGTAGGGGCTGACCTGCTTGATCGCGGTCTTGCCCCAATGCCCGGTGAGCACGTAATCCACGGTCTGCCCGGGGGCGGCGAAGTTCAGCGCGAGCAGGGCCTGCTGGGTGGTTGCCCCGCCGGCCAGGAACATCACCGCGTAATCGTCCGGCACGCCGAGCAGGCGGCGCAGGTCGGCTTCGGCTTGGGCGGCAACGGCCATGAACTCCGGGCCGCGGTGGCTCATTTCGACAATGGAGGCGCCAGCGCCGTTCCATTCCAACATCTCTTCCTGCGCCTGGCGCAGGACCGATTCCGGCAGGGTTGCAGGGCCGGCACTGAAATTGAACGCGCGCGTCATGTCACACCTATGGGGCAAGACCCCTAGTATGCCGCAGCGCACCAGCCTTTAGGCCTTGCAGGACAAGGCGAAATTGGTTGCATCCGAATCTATCGACGGCGCCACACGACCAACGGTCGTGTGCTACCGGCGATCGTGCGACACGGGGGTAGCGCCCGACCGTTGGTCGGGCGACGCCGCGATCGTGCGACACGGGGTAGCGCCCGACCGTTGGTCCGGCGACGCGTTCAACGCGCGCCGAACCACAGCAGCAGGCTGATCAGGCCGGCCAGCAGCAGCGCGCTGCCGAGCAACCAAGGCCAGCGGCTTACCCGCGTCGGCTTGGCCTGGGCTTCCACCGGCGATGGCAGGTCGAGCAGCTCGTCCTCCTCATCGCTGACCACCCGCTTGCGGCCGTCGTGCGGCACTTCCAGCACGAACCGGTGCTGCGCATCGAAGACAAGCTGGTCACCGGGCTGCAGCCAGCAGTGCCTGACGCTGACGCCGTTGACCCGGGTCGATTCGCCCGCTCCCAGATCCCGCAACAGCAGGCGGTCGCCGTGGCGTTCCAGGCGCGCGTGCTGTTCGGCGAACGCGGGATCGTCGATCACGATGTCGGATTCGGCGCCGCGCCCGATCACCCGCGGGCGGTCGAGGGTGAAGCTGCGCCCGTGGTGCTGGCCACCCACGCCGCGCAGCAGGCGCTGGTCCTCCCCACTCTCATCGCTGCGCGACGGGGCGTGGTTGAGGGCCTCGCATTCGCCCTGGATCAGCATTTCCACGCCGTCGGCGTAGACCGCGTCGCCGGGCCGCAGCAGCGCCATGCGCCGCACCGGGCGACCATTGACGTGGATGCCGCGCATGCCGGCGGCTACCTGCAGCCACAGGCCGCGGTCGTCCAGGCAGAACTGGGCCAGCAACAACGTGCCGGCCGCGTCGCCGCCCAGGCGGACGCTGCCCGAGGCATGGCGCACGATGCGCTGTACCCCGGGCCGCAACGGCTGGTCGGGGTGTTGGCGATGAGTGAAGTGAACAAGCAGGTTCTGCACGCGGCGCAGCCTAGCAGGTTGGATGTCAGGGAAGATAGAGAAGTGTGACGCACTGCTTGGAGTTCTGTCTGCGGATGCGCACAATGCACGCCCGTTTCCCGCTATCGCCCGTCAGGAGTCCGCATGTCCCGCATCGATATCCGCCACGACCACACGCTGTCCACCGAAGCGGCCCGCGACGCGATCGAGGCGATGGCGGCCAAGCTCACCGACAAGTTTTCCCTCAAGACCCAGTGGGACGGCGATGCGCTCGCGTTCAACGGCTCCGGCGTGAATGGCCAGATCGAGCTGCTGGCTCACCAGGTGCGCGTGGTCGCCGACCTGGGCTTCCCGGTGTCGATGATGAAGGGCATGGTCGAAGGCGAAATCCAACGCGTCCTGCAGGAAAAGCTGGCCTGAACCGCTGGCGTGGCGGCGGGCACGCCATCACGCCACGCAATCGAAGCGCTGGGTAGGATCAACGGGTGGCCACTCACAGGATCGCCCCATGAATACTCACGACGACTACGATGACCGCACCGGCGAAAAGCCCTCGCTGCAGGACCAGGCCGAGCGCTTCTCGCGCAGGCTGACCGGTTCGGCGCAACAGATCTGGCTGGCCGGGCTCGGCGTGTTCGCACGCGCCCAGGCCGAAGGCAGCCGCGTTTTCGACGACCTGGTCAGGGAAGGCGAGTCGGTGGACGCGCGCAACCGCGAGCAGGCCGGCGACACCCCGCGCTGGCGCGACAACGTCGAGGAACACCTGGGCGAGGCGCGCGAAAAGGCCGCCGGCACCTGGGACAAGGTCGAGAAGGCCTTCGACGACCGGGTCCAGGGCGTGCTCAAGCGCCTGAATATCCCCACGGCAGAAGACGTGGCGGCGCTCAATGTGCGGATCGATGCCCTGACCGCCCGGCTCAACCGCGCCGAGGCACGCAACGCCTCCCCCAACGCAGACCCACGGCCCGGCACCCACCAGTCGCCCGGTTCGGACCCCTGAGCGCGGACCACACTGTTCCGTACGGCGATTGTTGCAAAGCAGCACCACTTTGTTGACAATCGAAATCGACCCGCCAATTGCTTCTGCGCCGTTTGTTCCCTCCCCTCACGGCTAAGGATTGGCGGGTTTTCTGTGTGCGCGATCTCAAAACGACATCCCGCAGACAGGGGCGGGCGCATATAAACTGTCGTCTGCACCTCCGTGTTCATCTCTAGGTCCCATGTTCTCCTGGATTCTGGCTCTCCTGCTGGCCCTCGTTGTCTGGTCCCTCGCCGCTGCCTACTTCTGGCTGGTGAAACGCCGCCGCAAGGAGACCCGGCTGGGGCTCAACGCCTTGGCCGGCATGCACTGGCGGGACTTCTCCGAAATCGTCCGGCGCGCCCTGCACGAACAGCGCGGCCTGCAGGACGTGACCGGCGAGGCCGACGACAGCCGTGAGCCCAGCAGCGACTTCCTGATGCAGGACGCCCAGCACCAGCGCTACCTGGTGTCGTGCAAGCATGGCCGCGCCTACCGGATCGGCCGGGCGGCGGTGAACGAGCTGGGCGCCGCGGCGCGCCTGGCCGGTGCCCGCGGCGGCATCCTCATCACCGAAGGCATGGTCGAGCGCGATGGACGTTCCACCGCCGACAAGCAGAACGTGGAAGTGCTGGATGGAGCGCTGCTGTGGCCGATGCTGCAGCCTTACCTGCCCGGTGACGTGGAAACCCGCGTCAAGCACGCGGCACGCCGCGAAGCGGTGCGGCGCATCTCTATCGCCGGGCTGGGCTCGCTGACGCTGGGCCTGCTGGTCGGCATGGGATACCTGACATCCCGCCTGGACCAGGCAGCCCAGGCGCCCGCGCCGGCGTCGGCCCCCGTGCAGGCAGCGACCCCGCCGGCACCCACCCCGCCCGCTCCAGTCGCCCCTGCACCTGCACCGCCGGCCAACCCGGCCCAGACGGCCGCCGCGCCAAACCAGATCCTCGGCACCGTGGCCGACCCGGATGCGGCCACGCTGGCGGTGTACCAGCGCGAACTGGCAACACTGCTGGCCCAGCAGGAGGGCGTGCTCAGCGCGTTCTGGCAGACCCGGCAGACGCTGGCAGTCAACCGCTCGGCCGAGATCGACGAGGTCTGGCCACGTATCTGCACCCAGGTGAAGCGCTATCCGGCACTGCGCACGGTGCGCATCCAGCTCAATCCCCGCATCAACACCGACGAGCCGGTGCGCTGGCGCCAGTGCGCCACGTCGTAAGGATCAGCGCGCGCCGGGCGCGAACCGCGCCACCAGGTCCCAGGCGTCGCCCAGGAACATCTGCCGCACGCAGGTGATGGGCTGGTCGCCGCGCCAGGTGAGGCGGTCGATCACCAGGCACGCGGTGCCCAGCGACACTTCAAGCAGGGCCGCGGCCGCGGCATCGGCGCCCCACGCACTGATCCGGTGCTGGGCGCGGGTCCACGACACGTTCTGCAGCAGCCAGCTGCCCGGCGCGGTCGTGTTGAAATCCACGTCCAGCACTTCGGGCACCCCGACCGGGCTGATCAGCCGGTGTTCGAGCGCGAACGGCCTGCCGTCGGCACGGTGCAGGCAGCGGATGGCCAGCAGTTTCTCGCCAGCGGACAACGCCATCTCTTCATCCACCTGCGTGTCCGGCGCCCGGTAGGCGCGGTCCAGCAGCTGGTAGCCGTACACATGGCCGCGCGCACCGACCGCCATGGCGATGTCGGGAATCTCCAGCGCCACCTGTTCCAGGTGCGGCGGCTGGCGCGCCACGAACGAGCCGGCGCGACGCCGGCGCTCGATCATGCCGCTCTCGGCCAGCGCGGTGAGCACCTTGTTGACGGTCATCCGCGAGCAGCCGTACTGCTCCATCAACTCGTGCTCGTACGGAATGCGGAACCCCGGCGCCCACTCCCCGCTCAGGATGCGGCTCTCGAGGTCGGCACGGATGCGCTGGTTGAGGGTTTCGGCTTTCTTGCCGGTCACGCGGGAATCCTGGTGGGGGGTGGCGGCCACGTTCAGTGCGCGGCAAGCACGCCGCGAAGGGCGTGGGCAAAGCGCGCCGCTACGGCGTCGCGCTGCAGGTGGCGGCCTTGCCGTACCAGCTCGCGCCCCCCGCGCCAGACCGATCGGACGGCGCCATTACGGGCGGCGAACACCCAGCTGTCAAGCCAGGCATCGCCATCGCGCGCGATCAGCGCCGGGTGCTGCGGGTCCAGTTCCACCACGTCGGCCGGCGCACCGGGCTGCAGGCCAGTGGTGACGCCCAAGGCCTGCGCTGCGCCCTGCAGCGACTGTTCAAACAGCCAGCGCCCGCTGGAAACGCCTTCCTGCGGTGCGAGCACGTTGCGCCCACGCAGCTGCAGGCGCTGCCCGTATTCGAGCAGGCGCAGCTCTTCGGCCGCATCGATCAGCACGTTGGAATCCGAGCCCACCCCGAACCGGCCGCCGCCCCGCGCGAAGGCCTGCATCGGGAACAGCCCATCGCCCAGGTTGGCCTCGGTGATCGGGCACAGCCCGACCACGGCACGGCTGTCCAGCATGCGCCGCACTTCGTCGGTATCGACGTGGGTGGCATGCACCAGGCACCAGCGTTCATCGACGGCGGCATGTTCGTACAGCCAGCGCACCGGGCGCAGCCCGCTCCAGGCCACGCAGGCATCGACCTCGCGGGTCTGTTCGGCGATATGGATGTGCACCGGGCCGCGGTTGAGCGGCAGCAGCGCCGCCAGCTCCTCGCCGGTGACCGCGCGCAGGCTGTGCGGCGCGATGCCCAGCACCGCATCGTCCTGCCCGCGCAGCGCATGGCGGCAGCCGTCGAGCAGCGCGGCGAACCCGTCCACGTCATGCAGCAGCCGGCGCTGGGCCGGGTTCGGCGCTGCGCCACCGAAATCGGCGTGCGCGTAGAACACCGGCAGCAGGGTCAGGCCGATGCCACTGCCCTGCGCTGCCGAGGCGATGCGCGCGGCCATCTCGGCGCGGTCGGCATACGGCGTGCCGTCCGGGGCATGGTGCAGGTAGTGGAACTCGCCCACGCGGGTGAAGCCGGATTCGAGCATCTCCACGTAGGCCTGTTCGGCAATGGCCTGCACCGCATCGGGCTGCAGGTGGGCCAGGAACCGGTACATCAGTTCGCGCCAGCTCCAGAAGCTGTCGCCGCTGCGCCCGCCGATTTCAGTCAGCCCGGCCATGCCGCGCTGGAAGGCGTGGCTGTGCAGGTTGCCCAGCCCGGGCAGCGCGATCGCCAGCGCCGTGTCGCCAGGCTGCGCGGGCACGCCCGGGGTGACCGACTGCAGGGTGCCGCCGGCGCAGACGATGCGCACATCGCGCGCCCACCCCTGCGGCAGCAGGGCATGGTCGGCGTGGAAAGCGAGGACGGAAGCGGGGTTGGCTGGCATCACTGGACATCCCGGAAGTGGCGCCTATATTGTATAGACATATAAGCCGCCGTGGTTGCTGCCATGTACTGTGACACCCTCTGGACCAACGCCCACCTGATCACCGTCGACGGCCCCGGCCTGGGCGTGATCCGCGACGGGGTGATCGCCGCCCACGACGGCCGCATCGTGCACGTCGGCCCGGCCGGGTCCGAAGCGCACCTGCAGCCGGCCCGCCGCGTGGACTGCGGCGGGCGCTGGATCAGCCCGGGGCTGGTCGACTGCCACACCCACCTGGTGTACGCCGGCAATCGCGCCAATGAGTTCGAACAACGCCTGCAGGGGGTGAGCTATGCCGACATCGCCCGTGCCGGCGGCGGCATCGTCTCCACCGTGCGCGCCACCCGTGCCGCCAGCGAAGCGGAGCTGCTGGCGGCCAGCCTGCCGCGGCTGGATGCGATGCTGGCCGAAGGCCTCACCACGGTGGAAATCAAATCCGGCTACGGCCTCTCGCTTGACGATGAAACCAAGCAGCTGCGCGTGGCCCGCGAACTGTCGCGGCAGCGCGCGGTCGAGGTGGTGCCCACCTTCCTTGGTGCACACGCGGTGCCGCCGGGGCGGCAGGCGCAGGAGTACATCGATGAGGTGTGCAACGTGATGATTCCGGCGGTGGCCGCGCAGGACCTGGCCGAAGCGGTCGATGTGTTCTGCGAGAACATCGCCTTCAGCACCGCGCAGGCCGAGCAGGTGTTCGTGGCCGCGCAGGCGCATGGACTGGCGGTGAAGATCCACGCCGAACAGCTCAGCAACCAGCACGGCGCTGCGTTGGCCGCGCGGCATGGCGCGCTGTCGGCCGACCACATCGAACACCTCGATGAAGACGGCATTGCCGCGATGCGTGCTGCCGGCACCGTGGCGGTGCTGCTGCCGGGCGCGTTCTATTTCACCCGCGACACCACCCTGCCCCCGATCAACGCGCTGCGCGCGGCCGGCGTACCGCTGGCACTGGCCACCGACAGCAACCCCGGCACCTCGCCGCTGACCAGCCCGCTGCTGGCCATGAACATGGCCGCGACACTGTTCCGCATAACCGTGGACGAGTGCATTGCCGGCTTCACCCGTGAAGCGGCGCGTGCGCTGGGCCGGCAGGCGCGGATCGGCCGCCTGGCGGTCGGGCTGGACTGCAACCTGGCCGTGTGGGACATCGAGGCGCCTGCCGACCTTGTCTACCGCATCGGCTTCAACCCCCTGCACGCGCGCGTGATGCGCGGCGTATCCGTCTGAACATAGAGATGTCTGGAGATTCCATGAGTACGACCCTGACCCTGCAGCCCGGCGCGGTGACGCTGGCGCACTGGCGCGCGATCTTCGACGGTGCCCGCGTGCGCCTGGACCCCGCGTCGGCCGAGGCGGTGCGCCGCAGCGCGCAGACCGTGGCCGACATCGTGGCCAAGGGCGAGCCGGTGTACGGCATCAACACCGGCTTCGGCAAGCTGGCCAGCGTACGCATCGAACGCGACGACCTGGAAACCCTGCAGCGCAATATCGTGCTGTCGCACGCCGCCGGCGTCGGTGAGCCGATGCCCGCGCCGGTGGTGCGCCTGATGATGGCGCTGAAGCTGACCAGCCTGGCCCAGGGCGCCTCGGGCATCCGCCCGGAAACGCTCGCCTTGCTGGAAGCCTTCCTGCAGCACGACCTGGTGCCGGTGATTCCGTGCCAGGGCTCGGTGGGCGCCTCGGGCGACCTGGCGCCGTTGTCGCACCTGGCCAGCGTGATGATCGGCGTAGGCGAGGCCTTCGTCGGCAGCGAGCGCCTGCCGGCCGCCGATGCGTTGGCGCGCTTCGGCCTGGCGCCGCTGGTCCTGGGCGCCAAGGAAGGCCTGGCCCTGCTCAACGGCACCCAGTACTCCACCGCCTATGCGCTGGCCGGGCTGTTCGAGATCACCACCGTGTTCCAGGCCGCGCTGGTCACCGGTGCGCTGTCGGTGGAAGCGGCCAAGGGCTCGGACACCCCGTTCGATCCGCGCATCCACCAGATCCGCGGCCAGCGTGGCCAGATCGCCACCGCTGCGGCACTGCGCAGGTTGATGCAGGGCTCGGCGATCCGTGAATCGCATCGCGACAACGACGTGCGCGTGCAGGACCCGTACTGCCTTCGCTGCCAGCCGCAGGTGATGGGCGCGGCGTTTGATGTGATGCGCCAGGCCGCCACCACGCTGTCGATCGAGGCCAATGGCGTGTCCGACAATCCGCTGGTGTTCACCGATACCAACGAAGCGCTGTCCGGCGGCAACTTCCACGCCGAACCGGTGGCGTTCGCCGCCGACATGCTGGCGATGGCGGTGTGCGAGATCGGTTCGATCAGTGAACGCCGCACCGCGATGCTGGTCGACCCGGCGCTGTCGGGCCTGCCCGCGTTCCTCACCCCGAAGCCGGGCCTGAATTCCGGTTTCATGATTCCGCAGGTGACCGCCGCCGCGCTGGTTTCGGAAAACAAGCAGCGCGCCTACCCGGCCAGCGTGGATTCGATTCCCACCTCGGCCAACCAGGAAGACCACGTCTCGATGGCCGCGCATGGCGCACGCCGCCTGCTGCAGATGGCCGAGAACGCGGCCAACGTGGTAGGTATCGAGCTGCTGGCCGCCGCGCAGGGGTGCGACTTCCACGGTGGCCTGCGCTCCAGCGATGCGCTGGAAGCAGTACGCCAGCGCCTGCGTGCGCAGGTGCCGACCCTGCAGGACGACCGTTACTTCCACCCGGACATGCTGGCCGCCACCGCGCTGGTGCGCAGCGGCGCGCTGGCCGAAGGGCTGGCCGACATCCTGCCGCATGTGGAGCCGCTGACATGACCGCGCATCCGGAGTGGTTGCAGGTGCATGAAGGTGATGCGCCGCTGATCGTCAGCTTCCCGCACACCGGCACCGAGCTGCCCGATGCACTGGCCGGCGATTTCGTGTCGCCGTGGCTGGCCCGCCGCGATGCCGACTGGTGGGTGCATGAGCTATATGAGTTCGCGCAGCGCATGGGCGCCACCACGGTGCGTTCGGCGATCTCGCGTTCGGTGATCGACCTCAACCGCGACCCCAGCGGCGTCTCGCTGTATCCCGGGCAGAACACCACCGGGCTGTGCCCGCTGACCACCTTCGACAACCAGCCCCTGTACCACCCGGGCCGGGAGCCGGATGCCGACGCGATTGCCCAGCGCCGCGATACGTATTTTGCGCCCTATCACGCGGCGCTGGCCGCGCAGATCGCGCGCCTGCGCCAGCACCATGGCACCGTGGTGGTATACGACGCGCATTCGATCCGCTCGCACATCCCACACCTGTTTGATGGGGAGCTGCCGCAGTTCAACCTGGGCACTGCCGGCCCCTCCGGCGCGCCGGATACCTCCTGCGACAACGCGCTCAGCGACGTAGTCGAAAACCTGTGCCGGATCAGCGGCCTGCCGCATGTGCGCAACGGCCGCTTCAAGGGTGGCTGGATCACCCGCCATTACAGCGACATCGCAGGGGGCGTGCACAGCCTGCAGATGGAGCTGGCCTGCCGCGGCTACATGCACGAACCCGAACAGGTGGACGTGCACAGCTGGCCCACCCCGCTCGACCCCGACCACGCTGCGCCGCTGCGCCACACGCTGCAGCAGGTGCTCACCGCCTGCCTTGAATTCGCGAACTCCCGGAGTGCTGCATGAGCCGTCACGATTCCACCCGCACCATCATCGCCCCCACCGGCAGCACGCTGACCGCCAAGAGCTGGCTCACCGAAGCGCCGCTGCGCATGCTGATGAACAACCTGCACCCGGACGTGGCCGAGCGCCCGCAGGAACTGGTGGTGTACGGCGGCATCGGCCGCGCCGCGCGCGACTGGGAAAGCTACGACGCCATCATCGAGACCCTCACCCGTCTGGAAGACGACCAGACCCTGCTGGTGCAGTCGGGCAAGCCGGTGGGCGTGTTCCGCACCCATGCCGATGCACCGCGCGTGTTGATCGCCAATTCCAACCTGGTGCCGCGCTGGGCCAACTGGGACCACTTCAACGAGCTGGATAAGAAGGGCCTGGCCATGTACGGCCAGATGACCGCCGGCAGCTGGATCTACATCGGTGCGCAGGGCATCGTGCAGGGCACCTACGAAACCTTCGTGGAAATGGGCCGCCAGCACTACAACGGCAACCTGGCCGGCAAGTGGCTGTTCACCGGCGGCCTGGGCGGCATGGGCGGCGCGCAGCCGCTGGCCGCGGTGATGGCCGGCGCCTCGTGCCTGGCAGTGGAGTGCCGCAAGAGCAGCATCGAGATGCGCCTGCGCACCGGCTACCTGGATACCTGGACCGACAATCTGGACGAAGCGCTGCGCCTGATCGAGGAATCCTGCACGGCCCGGAAGCCGCTGTCGGTGGGCCTGCTCGGCAATGTCGCCGACGTGCTGGACGAACTGCTGGTGCGCGGGGTCAAGCCGGACCTGCTGACCGACCAGACCTCCGCGCATGACCCGGTCAACGGCTACCTGCCGCAGGACTGGACGGTGGAGCAATGGGACGAGCAGCGCGTGAGCGCGCCGAAGGTGGTCGAGAAAGCCGCGCGCGCGTCGATGGCCAACCACATCCAGGCCATGCTCGCCTTCCATGCGCTGGGCGTGCCGACCGTGGATTACGGCAACAACCTGCGCCAGATGGCGTTGGAAGAAGGCGTGGAAAACGCCTTCGATTTCCCCGGCTTCGTGCCCGCCTACATCCGCCCGCTGTTCTGCCGCGGCATCGGCCCGTTCCGCTGGGCCGCCCTGAGCGGCGACCCGGAGGACATCGCCAAAACCGATGCGAAGGTGAAGGAACTGATTCCGGACAACCCGCACCTGCACCGCTGGCTGGACATGGCCGCCGAGAAGATCAAGTTCCAGGGCCTGCCCGCGCGCATCTGCTGGGTCGGCCTGGGGGATCGTGATCGCCTGGGGCTGGCGTTCAACGAAATGGTCGCCAACGGCGAGCTGAAGGCACCGGTGGTGATCGGCCGCGACCACCTGGACAGCGGCAGCGTGGCCTCGCCGAACCGCGAAACCGAAGCCATGGCCGACGGCTCCGATGCGGTCTCGGACTGGCCGCTGCTCAACGCCCTGCTCAACACCGCCAGCGGCGCGACCTGGGTGTCACTGCACCATGGCGGCGGCGTGGGCATGGGCTTCTCGCAGCACGCCGGCATGGTGATCGTCTGCGACGGCACCGATGCCGCCGCCAAGCGCATCGCGCGCGTGCTGTGGAACGACCCAGCCACCGGCGTGATGCGGCATGCCGATGCGGGCTATGAGATCGCGATTGAATGCGCGAGGGAGAAGGGGTTGGATCTGCCTGGGATTCTTTGAACGCATGCCGCCCAGCTTGAGGTCAGCATGGCCGTGCCGGGAGCCCGGGAAACGTGTTTCTCACCCAGGCCGCACGCTCCGCACCTTGGTAGGGTCGCATCCCGATCGACTGCCGATAGCCACACCGTGCCCCGTGGCGGCTTTGCAATGATCGGGATCGCCTCTCCCGAAGCAGGGTGGTTGCAGGCGTCCATGCGTTAAAGGGATCGCCTGCCGTGCGTGCAGTCGTTTGGGAACCGACCCTACCCCCCCCGTTCCTTCGGTGGGTGACGGCGGCGGCGCAACCTGTTAACTTTCGCGACCTCGCGACGGTTTACAGGTGTCGTGCCTGGCCGCCGCCGCCCCATTTCGTACCGATTCCAGACGCATGCCCCCTCTCCTGTCGTTGCACCGCCCCATCCCGTCCACGCTGACCCTGGCCCTTTCGGGCGTACTGATTGCCACCGCCTCCGCCGCCCCGGCCGACAAGCCGACGACGCTTGAATCGGTCAACGTCACCGCCGCCGACACCACCGAACAGGCGCGTGCCGCGCTCAAGCGCGTGCCCGGTGCCGGCAATGTGATCGACCTGGCCCGCACCGATGGCCGCCTGGCCGGCACCGCCGATGTGCTGGCTTACCAGCCCGGCATCAGCGCGCAGTCGCCCGGCAACGAAGGGGCCAAGGTCTCCATTCGGGGCTCGGGCATCAACCGCGGCCCCGGCGCGCATGCCTCCGGCATCTCGGTCTCGCTGGATGGCCTGCCCCTCACCGGCCCGGGTGGCACCCCCTACGAGCTGCTGGAACCGTTGTGGCTCAGCCGCGCCGAGGTGCTGCGCGGGGCCAACGGGTTTGAAACCGGCGCGCTGGCGTTGGGGGGGGCGATCAACTACGTCAGCCGCAGCGGCCGTGATGTCACCGGCGTGGAACTGCAGTATGAAGCGGGCAGCCGTGGCTACCAGAAGCGCAGCGTGGGCTACGGCGGCGTGGCGGGCGACGTGGATTACTACCTGGCCTACACCGATACCGAATACGACGGTTACCAGCAGCACGCCGCCGGCGACGGCAAGGGTGCGATGGCGAACGTGGGCTGGCAGATCACCCCGCAGCTGGAAACGCGCTTCTTCGTGCGCTACCGCGAAACCAACCACCAGACGCCCGGGCGCCTCACCCGCGCGCAGATCCGCAACGATCCCCGCGCGGCCAACCCGGCCAACCTGGCCATTGATGCGCAGCGCCCGCAGCCAGGCAGCACGTGGCTGGGCAACATGACCACGCTGCAGATCGATGACGATTCCTCGCTGCAGGCCGGGCTGGTCTACCACCACTACCCGATGGATCTCAACGAGAGCCTGTACCGGCAGCAGCTGGATTACACCAACCTCAACGCCACGCTGGATTACCGGCGGCAGCACCTGCTGTTCGGGCGCGACAGCGTGACCACGCTCGGCCTGCGCGTCACCCACGACCTGGATGCGGACGTGCGCGAAACCCTGCGCTACCCCAGCAACGGCTACCCCGCCGGCACCCACACCCGCGATTTCTCCCACCACGGCACCAACAGCACGCTGCATGTGGGCAACGACCTGGCGCTGAGCGACACGCTGCGCCTGCAGACCGGCCTTGCGCTGATCAACACCCGCCACGATGTGCAGGTCACCTGGCCGAGCACGCCGGAACGGCTGTCGGGCAGCGACTGGGACTACGCGCCGCGACTGGGCTTCACCTGGCAGCAGACGCCCGCCACGCAGTGGTTTGGCAACCTGAGCCGCTCGGTGGAGCCGGCGCACCCGTGGTCGATGATCTGGGGCTCCAACCTGTATTTCGCCCCCGGCAACGGCGCGTCCAGCGGACGCCAGCGCGCACCGGTGGCGCTGGACAACCAGACCGCCACCACGCTGGAGCTCGGCGCGCGCGGCGACGGCGCACTCGGCCGCTGGGAGCTGGCCGGCTACTACGCGCGCGTGCTGCATGAACTACTGAGCGTGGAAGTCGTTCCGGTGCCGAACCTGTTCGTGGCCGAGAACAACGCCAGCCCGACCGTGCACCGTGGCATCGAGGCCGGGCTGGACAGCACCCTGTGGCAGGGCGCCGACGGTCGCCTCTCGCTGCGCCAGGCGTATACCTTCAGCGACTTCCGCTACCGCCACGATGCCCGCTTCGGCAGCAACCGCCTGCCGGGCCTGCCGCGCCACTACTACCAGGGCGAACTGCGCTTCGATCATCCGACCGGGTTCTACGCCGCGGTCAACACCGAGTACGCCTCGGCGATGTTCGTGGACTACGCCAACAGCTTCCGCGCCGACAGCCACCTGATCTTCGGCACGCGGGTGGGCTTCGATGCCCCGAACGGCCGCTGGCAGGCGTGGGCCGAACTGCGCAACATCGGCGACCGCCATTACGCCGCGACGGTGACTCCCGGCTATGACGACGCCGGCCGCGACGTGGCGCGCTCGACCCCCGGCGATGGTCGCGGTGTTTACGCGGGCGTGCGTTGGCGATTCGAATGAGGGTGCCCGGGTGCCAGTAGAAATACTGGCGCCCGGCGCATCTATTGCCGTAGCCGCACGCGTCGGTGCGGCAGACACTGGAACCTCCCTGGCCGCCCTGCGGAGTTCCCGTGAACCAGTCCATTCCCCTGCTTGCCTGTGCCCTGCTGCTCGGATTGGGCGCAGCCGCCACCTGCCAGGCGCAGACGCCAAGCGACACCGCCGAACAGCGTTTCACCGCTTTGGACAAGAACGGCGACGGCCAGGTCAGCGAGGACGAATACGATGGCGCGGCCCTGTTTCGCCTGCTCGATGTCGACCACAACTACCGGGTGTCGGTCGAGGACATCCAGTCCGTGCTCGGCCCGGACCGCGACGGCCAGCTCAGCGCGGCTGACCGCATCCGCGTGGCCGACCTCAACGACAACGGCGAGCTGACCGAAGACGAAGTCAGCCGCGTGACCGACATGCGTTTCCAGTCGCTGGACGCCAACCACGACAATAACCTGACCCTGACCGAACTGCGGGCTGGGTTCTGGCGGCCCTGAGCGGCCGGATAGTCGCGCGCCCTTCCCCCATGTGGAATGAATTCAGCCACACCTTCCTGGTTATCTTCACCAGCCTGCTGCCGGTCATCAATCCGCCGGGAGCGGCACTGATGGTGCTGGGCCTGCTGCCCGATGCCACGCCCGCCCAGCGCGGCCGGGTCGCTCGCGCGGTGGCGTTCAACAGCCTGGTGATGCTCGCTGTGTCGGTCAGCGTCGGGGCGTGGGTGTTGTCCTTCTTCGGCATCTCCATCCCGGTATTGCGCCTGGCCGGCGGGCTGGTGATTGCCGCCACCGGCTGGCGCCTGCTGCAGGCACCGGCGCAGGCGGAACGCAGCTCGGTGGCCGGCGCCGCCGAAGCGGAGGCGCGCCACGACCTGGATGCCACGGTGGAGTCGCAGACCTTCTATCCGTTCACCCTGCCGCTGACCGTGGGTCCCGGTGCGATCGCGGTTGCGACGGCCGTAGGCACCACCTCGCCCAAAGACGGGCCGGAATCGGTGCATGTCGTCGCGGCAGGCTGCGCGCTGCTGGCGTTGAGCGTGCTGATCTACCTGTGCATGCGCTACGCCGGGCGGCTGCAATCCTTGCTGGGGCCTACGGGCATGCAGGTGATGCTGCGCCTGTTGGCGTTCGTGATCCTGTGCATCGGTGTCGAGATCGGCTGGATGGGACTGTCCGAGCTGCTGGGGCTGCCAGTGGCGCACTGATCGGCTGGGCTTGACCCAGGTCAGGTCGCCCCGCGGTGCCGGAGCGGCTGCACCACCTGGTGCAGGCCCAGTCTCGATGCCGCCGTTGAACTCAGACCAGCGAACCCAGCATGAAGTAAGGCAGGTACATCGCAAACAGTATGCCCACCGAGCCCAGCAGGCCTGCGCCAAGGCCCAGCAGCCCGGCCAGAATGCGGCCGGCGATGGGCGGGCCGAAGTGCCAGCACGCCCCCACCAGCGCCGGCGCCAGCCAGGCCAGCAGATAACCCTGGCTGTAAACGCGGCTGATCCACGGCAGTGCCTGGCCGGCGCTGCCGAACATCTCCACGAACTGCGGCAGAAGCAGTGCCCCGAACAGGGTCACCACGAAGGCCATGACCGTACTGGCGGTCAACCCCACCCACGGCAGGATGCCGGCACTGCGCTGCAGGAGCGGATGGGCGAGGTTCACCTGCGCGGTTCCAGCGCGCGCTCGACCGCCGCCTGCGCCAACGGCGCCATCCGCGCATACCCCTCCGCAGTGGGATGCACGCCGTCGGCCGCGAGGGCCGGATCCAGGCCGCCCTTCGCGTTGGCAAGCGCCGCGTAGTAGTCGAGCCAGACCAGCTTCCGCTCACGTGCGTAGGCGTGCAGCGCCGCATTCAACGCCTTGACCTTGCCCGCAGGTTGCACGCCTGGCTGCCACGGGTATTCGCTGACCGGCAGCACCGAGGACAAGACCACGGCGATGCCGTGCGCGCGGGCCAGGTCAACCATCGCGTGCAGGTTGTCCTCGATCATCCCCTGCGTGCTCGGGCCGGTGTTGCCGGCGATGTCATTGGTTCCGGCCAGAATCACCACCACCGCCGGATGAAGCGCGATCACATCCTGCTGGAAACGCAGCAGCATCTGCGCGGTGGTCTGCCCGGAAATGCCACGGTTGAGGTAGCCCTTGCCCGGGAAGAAGCCCGGGCTGCCGGTGGCGCCCCACCCTTCAGTGATCGAATCGCCATAGAACACCACGCGCGGTGCACCGCCGACCGGCGCCGGCAGCGCGGCGTTTTCCGCGCGATAGCGCTGCAGTTGCGGCCAGTCGGCAAGGCGCTGCTGCATGAAGCGGACCTCATCCGGTGTCACCTGCGCCACCGGCTTGAGCAACAGCGGGTTGGTGGCCGGGGTTTCAGCAGCAGCGACCATGAGAGGGGCCAAGGTGATGGCAGCCAAGAGCACTGCCGTGCCTGTCCGTGCGTGCATGTCAGTTCGGCCCATACGACGGTGGCAGGGTGGCGGTGCCCCACTGCGTGTTCTTCGCCCTGCCCAGTTCAAACTCCAGCGTGCCGCCCTTCTGCACCACGCTGGCCGGCAGCCAGCTGGCCTCGCTGGGCTTGCCGTCCACGCGCAGCGACTGCACGTACGGTGCGTCCATCGCCGCGCCATTGGCCGTGATGGTCAACGTGGCGCCGGGGCGCTGGATGACCGCTTCGCGGAACAGCGGGCTGCCGATCACCAGGTCGGCACGGCCCGGGTACAGCGGGTACAGGCCCAGCGCCGACCACACGTACCACGACGACATCTGGCCCAGATCATCGTTGCCGGGCATGCCTTCGGGCGCATTGGTCCAGATCTGGCGCATGGCTTGGCGCACGGTTTCCTGTGTTTTCCACGGCTGGCCGACGAAGTTGTACAGCCACGGTGCCGCCACCGAGGGTTCGTTGTCCAGCTCGGCATGCAACGGGCCGGACTTGGTCACCGCCCATGCGCCATCTTCCTTGCGGAAGAACGCATCCAGGCGCTGGATGGCCGCGTCGCGGCCGCCAAGCGTGGCGATCAGCCCCGCCGGGTCGAACGGCACCATCCACAGGTACTGCGCGCCGCTGCCTTCGACGAACTCCTCATCCGAGGCCGGATCGAACACCGGCCAGCTGCCATCGGCATTGCGCGGCTGGATGTAGCCGGCCTGCGCCGTCGCCTTGGGGTTGTACAGGTTGCGCCACCAGCCGGAGCGCTGGCGGAACAGCGCCGCGCCCTGTTTGTCGCCTGCGGCGTTGGCAAGTTCGGCAAGGCCGAAATCAGCGGCCGCCATTTCCAGTGTGTCCGAGGCGGTGCCCCAGCCCGGCGCGCCTACCGGCATGTACTTCAGCGCCATCCACTGGTCCAGGCCCGGCCGTTGGCCGACGCACAGCACCGGGCAGCCGCGCCGGCTGAGGTCGCGTTCGGTCGGCACCGTGGCCGCCTGCTTGAGCGAGGCGTAGGCGCGTTTCAGATCGAAGTTGCGGCCACCGAACGCGTGGATCGCAGCGACCGACGGCGGCGACGGATCGCCGTTCATCACACCGGTGGCACCGGTCAGGTGCGTCCAGCGGTCCCACACGCCGCCGTTCTGGTCGGCCTGGTTGAGCAGGGACTGCGCGATGTCCGAACCGACCTGCGGCTGCAGCAGCGTGACCAGCTGCAGCTGCGAGCGGTACACGTCCCAGCCCGAGTAGTTGGCGTACTGCGCACGCTGGCCTTTCGACAGCGCGTGCACCTTGCCGTCCATGCCGCGGTAGCGGCCATCGCCGTCACTGAACAGGTTGGGCGCGAGCAGCGTGTGGTACAGCGCGGTGTAGAACACGGTGCGTTCGTCGGCGGTGCCACCGGCCACGCGCACCTGGCCCAGCGTCTTGTTCCATTCGGCGCGGGTTGCGGCCTGGGTCGCTTCGACCGTGGTGCCAACCGGGCTTTCGCGGCGCAGGTTGGCGCGTGCACCGGCCTCGTCCACGTAGGAAATGCCGATGCGTGCGGTCACCTTCGGGCTGCGCTTGGGGTCGAACTGGATCCAGCCGCCTGCGCCCTTGCCTACCGGCGGGTGACCCTGGGTGCCGTAGGTGGTGCCGCCACCGCCTTCGCGCGCGCCGGCCTGCACGGTCTCGTCGCGCCAGGTGCCGCCGACCTCGAAGGGCTGGTCGAACTCGGCCACGAAATGCAGGGTGTAATAACTTTCGCGGCGATCCTCGGCGAGGTAGCCGCAGAAGTTGCCGGCGGTGACCGTGCCGCGTACGGTGCGCGTGGCCGGATCGATCACGATGCTCGAATCGGTACTCCCCACTTCACTGTCGGAGGTGCGGAACAGCAGGTTGGCCGGCTTGTCGGCCGGGAACTGGAACTGCCCCACCGCCGTGCGCGCAGTGGCGCCCAGGTCCACCACCACGCCGTTGTCGAGCGTGAGCCGGTACGCGCCGGGACTGGCCGACTCGCGCTTGTGGTCCAGCACGCTGGCGTAGCGCAGCCCGGCTTCGGCCGACGACGGCGACAGTTCCACCTTGGTGGTGACCGGCATGATCGGGACATCGCCGCTGGCCCCGGTGCAGCCGGTACCGGATACATGGGTCAGGCTGAAGCCGCGCACGCCGTTGCCGCGCCACTCGTAGCCACCGGGCGCCGCAATGGCGAAGCGCTTGCCCGGCAGCGGGGTCATCTCGGGGCTGAAGGCCACCATGCCGAACGGCACCGACGGACCCGGATACACATTGCCGGCGTTGGTGGTGCCGATGAAGGGATTGACCTCGGCGGCGAGGTCGGCGGCCTGCAGGGCGCAGGGCGCGGCGGTCAGGACAAGCGAAACGGCAACCAGCATCGAACGGTGCAAGACGAACTCCCAGAGCGGAAAGGACGGGCCATCAACGTAGCGCCACGCCCCGCGTGGCTGGATCGATTGTATCGATCTAAATCCGAGGCGCAATCAGACCAATGGCACAGGTGAATCGGCGCAATCAACGCCGGCTACAACCCGCACAAAGCCGGCCGAAGGCTTGAGCTAATTGGTCTAAGATCAATCGAATGATCCCAATTCCGTAACGCCAGAAATCATCCAGCGTGCGCAGCACCGTGCCGAAGATGAGATAGCACCGGCAGTGCCCGGGGGCATGAAGGCAGCCGCCGACCACTTGGCAAAGGAGGGTCAGGGCAGAAACGAAGAGGCTTATGGCATTTGTATTCCGAACACTCAACTAGCCCCAGCCTGGGATGCCTTGCCTGCGATGCCTCGCACGTAAAGCGGCAAGGATCGTCGTAACGACGCGGAGCCAGAGGGTAAGGTCTTCCCATCAGGAATGACGCTCCGAAACTGGCGGGCTGCGAAGCCAAAATCCATGGGAATTTGGGGTTGCCACATCCCGCACCCCAAGATTCTTCGCTCTAAGGAGCCTTCTATTGACAGTATGTGAATACCGAGCTCCAATCGGGTCGCACCGTTCCTACTTCGCTCAGCACTTCACTCCAACCAAGGAAGATTGTATATGGAGTCCGATTTCGCACTATCGAGAAATGCACAGTTCTTTTCCACGGAAAACGAGCTTACCGACGAGAACGTTCTGGGCATTCTGGACGCGGCTACCCAAGGATCGAAGTCTGCCAACTCCATAGTAAACGACCAATTTCGAATCGAAGGTCCAAACGGCAGCTATCGCTATTCGTCCAGAATTTTCTCTAGAACGACGAGGCCGTATTTCCATCAATCACCTGAACTTGAGGACCTGCAGTTTGGCTTCATTGTCCTGATTGAAGCTGGAGGACACTTGGCGGTACTGCGTTTGCGCTGCGAGGACACACACGATCATCTGGAAGGCGTGCACACGCTCCTTGGTTTAGATCAACTGAAACACGTCTTCGATGAGGACTCATCTGAGTTCCAGAAGTTGAACGTAAGAAACATGACCATCGCTGAAAGAGCCTTGCGAGCAAGGTCTTATGAAGCATTAAATCTCAAAGGACTTCTGTCGCTCCACGCCGCAGGCAGATCCATACCGTCGTACGTTCGCATTAGAGACTCCGGAGTAACAAAGTCGATCACTTTGAACTCTGGAAGAGTGACTGAGTCAACCAATCGGGAGTCGATCGAGAACATTGCTTCGTGGGCGCTAACTGTAATCGACCACATTAAGAATGGGAAAGGTGGTGGCGGGTTTTTGGACAATTTTGCCAAGATCGTTGACCTGGACGACACACTTAAGATAACCAAGCCTCGCTCAATCCTTATCGAAACCTCGACGCTCAAGGACAAGCTCGAAGAGAATTCAATAAAGATAAGGATGCAGTTGCGCAACGGGCGCGAACTTCGATTCACCAACCGAAATTTTAGTCGGATCCTTGAGCTTCTCGACACGGTCTACGAGTTCGACGACGACCGCAAGGTGGTCGGACACGAAGGTAGTGCATGGCTAAAATCGCCAGCAGTCGGGAAGCAACAGAAGACCCTAACCTTTCATTCACGGACCTTGCAGAGAATATTTATTGATGACGGCGGCCCAAAGCAAAAGACCCTGCAGTCCTACATCATTCAGAATGGACTGTTCTCCATCTGCTTCGATGATCCGAAGTACATGTACTTTGCCGGGAAGTGCTTCTTCGATTCATCGGGCACTACAGAAATAGACAATCTGCTTAAAATCCTCGCCCCGATTCAAGAGCTGACGGCCGCCACGTGCGAGAAAGGGTCAGAAGTAGAAGGAGCGCTTTCCGGCCATACGTCATTCCCAGGAAATTCGGTCTTTGGGATAGTAGAGATTTTACACGCAGACGATGACTTTATATTTTGCGACGATCTAGGGATAGAATGGGCCGACCACATTACGCTCAACCTGAAAGCTGGAACAATAAATTTCATTCACTCCAAGCACAAGAAACCCACAACTTCCGCCAGCGCCCTGCAAGACGTCATAGGCCAAGCGATGAAGAACCTTGGAAACATGCACTTTGATATTGAATCCTTCAAACAAAAGCACACAAGCAAACTTCGCAACAAGATATACCCAAAGAGCAAAATTGAGCGCGTGCGTAAGAAGACGGGGCAACTACCCTCATTCTTAGAGAAGCTACTTGGCAATTACGGACTGCAGCGAAATGTAATTTTGGCGTGCTCGTTTATATCTCAAAAGGGCACTATCGATGCGCTAAACAAGCTTAAGAAAGGACTCAAGAGCCCCGGTCACGTGGTCCAGCTGTATTGGATTCTCTCATCATTTGTTCATGCGTGCCGAGACGCAGGAGTGGTGCCAAAAATATACTGCCGGCCCTAACCTACGCTCAGCTTCAAGCATGCTTTCCAGCCAGTGGAGCCGCCGAAGCTGGACCCACTCTTTAGTCTTTACACAGCAAAATGACTCGCCCATGCCGTTCTTACGCACATGCAACGTCATCTTTCAGAAGCCATCCAGCGTGCGTAGCAACGAACCGAAGGTGAGATAGAACGAGTCGTGCCCGCCTTGGGCGCGGCCGTAGCCGAGGAACACCGGCCCAAGGAACGTATCGGCCCCGACGAACACGCTGCCGGCACTCTGCATGCCGTCGATGTTCACCTCATCACGCGTGCGCCAGAACCCGCCCCATTCCAGGCTGCCGCCGATGTACAGCGGAATGGTCAGCAACGAGTCGGCATGGGCCACGCGGCGGTAGTACACCATGCGCGCCAGCGCGGTCTGCGGGGCGAAGATCGCCTCTTCCGGGTACCCCGACAGGTTGCCCAGGCCGCCCAGGAAGCCGTAGGTGGCCAGCAGGTCGTCGCCACCGTGGGCGGATGAAATGCGCAGTCCACCGAGCCAGCGACTTTCGCCCCGCGCCCAGGCGCCATCCCACTGCAGACGAGTAACGGCGGCGGGATCATCCGTGCCCAGCGCGTCCAGGTAGTGCTGGCGGGTCAGCGACAGGCGCTGGCCGCGGCTGGGGAAGGCCGAACTGTCGATGGAATCGTGGCGCAGCTGCCAGCCGATGCTGCCCATGTCGGCGCGGTAGTTGCCCAGCTCGCTGGGATTGCCCACATCCAGCCGGGTGCGCTCCTGCCCGCGCTCGAGGAAGCTGGCCAGTTCCCAGTCCGGATGCGGCGACCAGGCCCAGCGCAGGCCACCCAGCCATTGGCTGTAGCGGTACTGCGCCAGCGAACCGCGCTGCAGCAGCGCCAGGTCCAGGTCGGTGGCGCGGTAGCGTGCATAGGTCGAGAGCGCGTGCCGGCCGCTGCTGCCAAACGGGTGGTAGTACTCGGCGAAGGCTTCTTCCACCTCGCCCAGCCCGATGCGCAGTTTCAGTTCGGCGCCCTGGTCGGTCAGGCCGGTGCGGGTGAACTCGCTGATCAGCTGGTAATTGCTGCTGCCATCGAAGTCATCGGACAGGCGCAACGCGAAATGCAGGAAATCCGGGCCCCAGCGTTTGTCCTGCGGGGCGATGACCAGGCCGAACTGGTCGTCGCGCTGGTCCAGCCGCCATTGCACCTGCTCGTAGCGGCCTTCGCCATAGGTCAACGCAACCTGGCGTTCGATCCGTTCCGGTTGCAGCGGCTGGCCCAGCTGCGGCTGCAGGCGCTGTTCGATGAAGCGCGGGGTGCGCGTGTCCTCGCGCAGCACGTCGATGAACGCGACGATCGGCGTTTCATAAGCCGGCGGCCGATGCTGCTGTTGGAAGATCGCGTACTGCGCCGGATCGACCTGGTAGCGCTGGATGCCCGCCACCTCGGCTTGTGCGGCCTGCTCGCCCACGGCCACCGCCGCCGGCGAGTGGTTGAAGTCCTGGCTGCCCATGTCGCCCAGCGGCGGCGTGATCAGCAGGTCCTGCGTACCCAGCGTGGCCAGCTGCGCATCGACCACCCGCTTCATCAGCACGCCGGCCATCTGGTGGCTGATCGCCAACGGCGAATTCAGGCGTTCTTCGCTCATCAACGGCGTGCCCACCCGCACCACGATCAGGCGCTGCGCGCCGAGCCGGCGCGCTTCGTCGATCGGCAGGTTGTCGACCACGCCGCCATCGACCAGCAGGTGGTCCTGGTAACGCACCGGTGCGAACACACCGGGGACCGACATGCTGGCGCGGATCGCCAGCGCCATGTCGCCCTGGCCGAACACCACCTTGTCGCCGGTGACGATATCGGTGGCCACCGCCCGGAACGGGATGGGCAGCTGGTCGAAATCGCGCACCTGCCAGGTCGGCAGCAGCAGCCGCCGCAACAGCATTTCCAGTTTCTGGCCCTGGATCAGGCCGCGCGGGAATGCGATCTTGCCGTTGCTCAGGCCGACTTCGACCCCGCCGAGCAGGCGCAGGTCGTCTTCCTTGCGGCGCATGCTGCGTTCGTTGCGCGGTGGTTTGTCACGCAGTACGTCGGCCCAGTCGATGCGGTCGAGCACGGTTTCGATTTCATCGGCCGAGTATCCGGAGGCATACAGCCCGCCCACCACCGCGCCCATCGAGGTGCCGACGATGCAGTCCACCGGCACCCGCTCGCGCTCCAGCACCTTGAGCACGCCGATATGCGCCGCGCCACGCGCGCCGCCACCGCCGAGCACCAGGCAGGTGCGCGGGCGGTCGGGGTGCGTGCCGGCGTGCGTATCCGTCGCTGCCTGCTGCGCCCCGGCTGCCAGCGGCAGCAGGAGCGCAGCAAGGACTGCCCACCGACGGAGGAGGCGCACCTTCCTGTGCGACGGACGGGGGTCACCCTGCATGTCAGCTCCTGGCGTCGTATTCTGGCCGATGCCCGCACTGTGCCTGTGCCACCCGCGCGCGTCCAGATCGACGGGCAGCACGCAGGGCGTGGCGCTACTTGGCGTTTTTGACGTAGGTGTCGAACCAGTTGAGCATTTCCGACACCAGCTGCTCGTTGGATTCCAGCGCCGTGTACCAGTGCGGTTCGTTGGGCAGCATCACCAGCCGGGTGATGCCGCCGTTGCCGCGGATCGCCTGATACAGCTTGCGCGACTGGAACGGCTCGGTACCCGGATTGGCGTCGTCCTCGCCGTGGACCAGCAGCAGCGGCAGCTTGATCTTGTCGGCATAGAAGAACGGCGAGGCCTTCAGGTACACATCCTGCGCCTGCCACACCGAACGCCGTTCGTTCTGGAAACCGAACGGGGTGAAGGTCTTGTTGTACGAACCGCTGGTGGCCACGCCGGCTTTGAACAGGTCGGTGTGCGCGATCAGGTTGGCGGTCATCAGCCCGCCATGGCTGTGCCCGGTGACGCCGATCCGGTTACGGTCCACCACGCCCAGGTCCACTGCCTTGTCGACCGCGGCCTTGGCATCGGCTTCGAGCTGCTCCAGGTAGGTGTCGTAGGCATTCTTCGGATCACCGACGATCGGGAACGCGGCGTTGTCGATGATCGCGTAGCCGGCCAGCAGCATCAGCCGGTACGGCGCCAGGCGGGTGAAGGTCTGCTGCGAACCGGAGACCTGCCCGGCCTGCGCCGCGTTGGCGAAGTCGGCCGGGTATGCGTAAAGGATGGCCGGCACGCGCTGGCCTTCCTGGTAGCCCGGCGGGGTGTACAGGGTGAACGACAGGTCCACCCCGTCGGCGCGCTTGTAGGTGACCAGGCGCTTCTTGATCTGGCGCACTTCCGGGGTCGGGTCGCTGAGCGTGGTCAGCGCGGTGGCAGTGGAGGTGTACTGCGCCTCGCCGTCTTCAGCGCTGGCAGCGCGTTCGCCCTGCTGGCGCACGAACGCATTCGGCGGGTCCATCACCGACTGGTGCCAGGTCAGGTAGCGGCCCGGGGTGGCGGTCAGCCCCAACACCTGCTCATAGGCGTCGGCGCCACTGCGGAACAGGCGCTCGGTCTTGAGCGTACCCAGGTCCAACCGGTCCAGGAACGGACGGTCGCCCTGCGGCGAACTGCCCTGCCCGCGCAGGAACACGAAGCTGCCGTCCTGGCGCACCACCGGCGCGCCGTTGGGCAGGCGCTTGAACACCAGGTTGCCCGGGTCGGCGTAGAGCTCGTCGCTGGACAGGTCCCAGAGCAGCCGGCCTTCCTGCCTGGGCTGGTCGACATCGACGATGCGGGTCTGCCGCCAATGACGGTTCTCATCATTTTCGAACAGGAACGACACCGCCGGGTCCGCGCTCCAGGCAATGCCTTCGAAGCGCTGCGCGGTCCGCGCGATTTCCTGCGGTTTGGCGGAGAACGGTGCCTTCAGCGCCAGCACGCGGTCGCGGTGCGGCACGGTCACTTTCCAGTCGCCCTTGTCCAGCGCTTCGGCATAGACCAGCGTGGCCGGATCGGTGGAGCGCCAGTCGAAATCGCGCGGGCCTTCGGGCACGCCGTGCACCGGCACCCGGTCGGCCAGCGGCAGGCTGGCGATGGGCGTGCTGCGGCCCGAGCCCAGGTCGAGCACCGCAACGTCATTGGCGAAACGCTGGTAGGTCACCGCGTGCGAGAACGGCGCCTTGAGCGTTTCGGTGAGCACATGCACGCCATCGGGGGCGGCATTGACCTCGTTGTACAGCGCCGGGGCGCCGATGGCGCGCACGCTGCCGGCGCTGGCGTCCACCACGGCCAGCTGCGAGGCACCGTAGTAGGCGAACAACGCTTCGTCATGCGCGCTGGTCAGGGTGTCGCGGGCTTCGTAGGTGCTGCTCTCGCCACTGCTGCCCAGCGATTCCTGCACGTCCGGGCCACCGGGGCCGTTGCCGCTGCTCGGGGCCGGGCCCTGGTTGGCCGGCACGGTCTTGACCAGCAGCTGCTGGCCACCGCCCAGCCACTGCACGGTGTAACCGAAAATGGGATTGAGCTGCACGCCCGGGATCTGCTTGACCTGGCCGGTCTGTGCATCACCTACCCACAGCTGCACCGAGGTGTCTACTGCGTTCTGGAACGCGAAGTGGCTGCCATCGGCCGACCACTGCGCCACGCCGGCACAGCCCTGCGGCAACGCGACCTTGGTGGTGCGGGCGGTGCCGACATCCACCAGCGAGAAATCGGCGACACACGCCGGAATGCCGTAGCCGCCCTGGGTATCGTGGCGGCTGCGGTTCTTCGGTTCCAGCCGTACGCCGGCCAGCTTGAGATACGGCTGGGCAACCCGCTCGATCGACGGATAGGTCTGCAGCGTGGTCAGCAGCAGCCGCTGCCCGCTCGGGTCCAGGCTGGGCTGCGGCGGTGGCGGCGCCTTGAGCACCTTGAGCAGCTGCTCCGGCGGTTTGGCGTAATCGGCGAAGGCCGGTGCGGCAAGGCTGAGCGCGGCCACGGCAATGGCCGTGGCAAGGCAGGTACGACGGATGAGCATCCAGATCCCCTTGAAGGTGTGGGTCCCGGCGGCGCACATGTCGCCGGCATGCCCACGAATCTAGCACCGGGTCATCGCGCCGGAATGGGCCGAAAGCACTGGGTGCATTGCCGGCCTTCCACTTCGGATGCCGTCAATCAGGCGCCCTGGTAGACGTCGTGTACAAGCGAAATGCCCAACGCTGCCATTCGGCCGAGCAACCGGGGCGGCAGCTCGATGGCGAAGTTCCGGTTGCTGTGCGAACTGAACCAGATGCGGATGGTGCCCTGTTCCGCAATCTCCAACAGGAACTCAGCGTGTGGCTCAAGCCAGCCCAGCTGTTGCTCCAGTGCGTCCTCGAAGCCCTCTTCGGTGGACTCCCGCCAACCCTCGTAGAAGGGGTTGCAGGTCCAGTACGATTCCGGCCGCGTGCCCTGCAGCAACGTCCCCTTCGGCGTGCGGCGCAGCTCCCCCGCCTTCCAGGACCTGTGTGCAGGTTTGCCAAGTATCCGGCTGATCTGCTCAGGATCAATGGAGGGGTGAGTGATCCGGAGGCTCAGAACGTAGGTATACCTCTGCATGACTGTCTCTGTCACTGCGGCCCGAATTCCAGCGAGCGCGCGTTCGTGGAGGCGTTCTTCAGCAGGTTGCCCTGGAACGAGAACACCACCTCCTGGGTCATGGGGTGGGTGGCGGTACCGCCCCTGGCCTTCGGGTCGTCGGCGTGGCATTCGCTGGTCACCGGCTGGCGTGCGGTTTCCTGACAGCTCAGGATCAGCCCGTTGCGCGCAGCGAATGCGTCCACTTCGCTACGCACGGTGCCGGACGGGAGCTCCTGCTCCAGCCGTTCCTGCCAGAACGCCTCGCGTTGATTCAGGTTGCTGCCGCCGGATACTTCACCCATCTGCCCGGTGCCCCACAGCATCAGGGCGCCGACGACGGCCAGCGCCAGATATGCCCATCCCTTGCCCATATGCTGTTCCTTCGAGTGTGTTGCCGGTCCGTCTCATCCGGGCCGACGCCGCGCCACGGTAAGATGGCGCTGCTCACTCCGTCAATGGATGCCCCTTGCGTACCGTCCACGCGCTCCGCTACATCACCCCGCTCCGCGAGGGCGGCTCGCTGCCCGCCGTGGTCGAGACCGACGACGACGGCATGGTCGTGCTGAAGTTCCGGGGCGCCGGCCAGGGGCCGAAGGCGCTGATTGCCGAGCTGGTAGCCGGCGAGCTGGCACGCACGCTGGGCCTGCCGATTCCGGAGATCGTATTCGTCGAGCTTGACCGCGAGTTCGCGCGCACCGAGCCCGATCCGGAAATCCAGGACCTGATCCGCGCCAGCGAAGGCCTCAACCTGGGCAGCGATTACCTGCCCGGCGCGATCAACTACGACGTGGCGGCGATGCCGGTGGATGCCGACCTCGCCTCGCGGATCGTGTGGTTCGACGCCTTCACCAGCAATGTCGACCGCACCGCACGCAACCCGAACCTGATGGTGTGGCACCGCAAGCTGTACCTGATCGACCACGGTGCAGCGATGTACTTCCACCACGATTGGGCCACGGCGGGCGATGCCTGCGTGAAGCCGTTCCTGCTGATCCGCGACCATGTGCTGCTGTCGTTCGCCACGAACATCGCCGAGGTGGATGGTGAGCTGGCGGCGCGGCTGCCGGATGCGGAGATTGAACGCATCGTCGCGCTGGTGCCGGACAGCTGGCTGGTGGACGAACCCGCGTTCGACAGCCCGGCGGCCTACCGCCAGGCGTACGTCGATTATCTGAAGTGTCGGCTGCAGACACGTGCCGCTTTTGTACAGGAGGCCGTCCGTGCCCACGCTGCACACGTATGACTATGCGGTGATCCGCGTGGTACCGCGGGTGGAACGCGAAGAGTTCATCAACGTCGGGGTGATCGTGTCCTGCCCGGGGGCGAAGCATCTGCAGGCGGCGATTGAGATTGACTCGGTGCGGATGCAGGCGTTCGCACCGTCGCTGGACCTGGAGGCGCTGCAGCCCTGGCTGGATGCGATCGTGGCGATCTGTCGGGGTGATGCTGCTGCGGGCCCGATCGCGCAGCTTCCAGCGCGCGCGCGGTTCCATTTCCTCACCGCCAAACGCAGTTCGGTGGTGCAGATGTCGAGCACGCACGTGGGGCGGACAGCGGATCCGCAGGGCGTGGTGGAGCATCTGATGCGCAGGATGGTGCGGGTGGTGTGATGGTCGCGTGCGCCGCCGGATCCATCATGGGTTGGGGGCGACTGTTGGTCGGCTGCTTCTGCTTTTGCGGTAGAGCCGACTGTTAGTCGGCTGCTTTTGCCCCTGCGGTAGAGCCGACTGTTAGTCGGCTGCTTTTGCTTTTGGAGGTTGATTTGCTGGTCGGCTGTTTTTTTGTTTCGCGAAGAGCAGCCGACTAACAGTCGGCTCTACCGTCGGCTCTACCGTCGGCTCTACCGTCGGCTTTGCTCCTTCCCTCTACAGCTCCCATCTGCACCATGCATGTGGATAGTCGCCTATCCGTTCCGCAAGCTTTGCACGTACCGGATTGGCAAGAATGTACATTGCCTGTTCGCGAAGTGACTCGTCGCTCCGGATCGCATGGTCGTAGTAGCCCGGCTGCCAGACGGCGCCGCTACGCTTCCGACATCGATTCATCTGGTAGCTGCTGCGCGCCTTGAAGCGCTGCACGCAATAGCCCAGCGTGTGGGTCCGCAACTGCGCCAGCCAGTGGATGTGGTCAGGCATGATGACCCACGCCAGTGAGGCGGTGAAGCCTTCTTCGTCCATCGCGCGAAGGGTTCGGCTCACGATCTGAACACAGCGCTCGTCGTCGAAGCTGCGTTGCCGATGCTGGCAGACCAGGGTGAGCGCGTAGACGTTGCCGATGTGGGACCAGCGGCCATAGTGGAGTTTTGGGCTGCTCATGCGCTCAGAATGCCTTGCGCTTGTTGGCAGTGGCATCGGGGTTGTTCTCGTTCTTTCGCGGTGGAGCAGCCGACTGACAGTCGGCTCTACCCTAGCCCCGGTGGAGCAGCCGACTGACAGTCGGCTCTACCGCTGGCTCTGGCCGTTTTTGCTTCCCTTTGGCAACGCGTATGCCATCACGTAATCGCCGGCCGGGGTTTCCATGAAATGGTGGCCGCCGGCCATGATCACCACGTACTGGCGGCCGTCGTATTCGTAGACCATGGGGTTGGCCTGGCCACCGGCGGGGAGCTTGGCGTGCCACAGTTCCTTGCCGGTCTTCAGGTCGATGGCGCGCAGCAGGTCGTCGGTGGCGGCGGCGATGAAGATCAGGCCGCTGGCGGTGACCGCCGAGCCGCCGTTGTTCGGGGTGCCGATCTCGATCGGCAGGCCGGAGCGGATGCCGAACGGGCCGTTGCCGCGCGCGCTGCCGAACGGACGGTCCCAGAGCAGCTGGCCCGTGCGCAGGTCGATGGCACGGATGCCCCCATACGGCGGCTGCTTGCACAGCAGTCTGGTGAACGGCAGGCGCCAGCCGGCGTTGACGTCGATGGCATACGGGGTGCCGGTCTGCGGGTCCCCTGCCCCTTCGGCGCCGCCGCGGTCGGCACGCACCTGCTCGCGTGGCACCCAGCCCTTGCGGTCCGCTTCGGCGCGCGGCACCAGCCGGTTGTAGTTGGGCATGTCGTTGTAGTTGGCCACGATCACGCCGTGGCGCGGATCCACCGCGACGCTGCCCCAGTCCGAACCGCCGTTGTAACCCGGGTATTCGATGGAATGACGGTCTGCAGTGGGCGGCGTGTAGAAGCCCTGGTAACTGGCCTTGCGGAACTGGATGCGGCAGACCAGCTGGTCAATCGGCGTGATGCCCCACATGTCCCGCTCGGTCAGGTCGGGCTTGCGCAGCGTGTGGTACAGCGAAAACCGCTGGGTCGGCGCGCGTTGTTCGGGCTCAACTCCGCCGCCGGGCACCGCGCGCTCTTCCGCCGGCGTCAGCAGTTCACCGGTGCGCCGGTCCAGCACGTACAGGTCGCCCTGTTTGGTCGGCAGCAGGATCGCCGGCACCTTGCCGGCGGCGGTCGGGTAATCGATCAGCGTGGCCTGTGAGCCGAGGTCGTAATCCCAGACATCCTTGCGCACGGCCTGGAAGTTCCACACCGGTTTGCCGGTGGCCACGTCCAGCGCCACCAGCGAGGTCGCGTAGCGGTTCTGGTTTTCAGTGCGCGAACCGCTCCAGTAGTCGCCCGCCGAATTGCCCATCGGCAGGTACACCAGCCCCAGCTGCTCATCGCCGGTCGCGGTGGTCCACATGTTGGGGGTGCCGCGCGTATACGTCTGGCCCTGCGGTGGCAGCCCGCTGCGGTCGGGTGTATCCATGTCCCATGCCCAGCGCAGCTTGCCGGTCTGTGCGTCGTAGGCCTGGATGACCCCGGAAGGGGCATCGCGGCGCTGTCCGTCCAGCACCTGGTGGCCGGTGACGATCACCCCGCGCACGATCGCCGGCGGCGAGGTAATGGACACATAGCCCGGAGGCACCTCGCCCATGCCCAGGGTGATGTCGACCTGGCCGTTGTTGCCGAAGCCCGGACACGGCCGGCCGGTGGCGGCGTCGACGGCGATCAGGCGCCCATCCAGCGTGCCTTCGATGATGCGCGCCGCGCACAGCGCGCGGTTGCCCGCGGCGAGCGGCCGGTTGCCCATGCTGGGCGGGGGTTCGGGCAGCGCCAGGTCGGCGGCGACGTCGGCCAGCACCGGATCCACCTGCGGCACGCCCGGCACTTCGTAGTAGGCCACCCCGCGACATGCGGCCGTGTAGGGAATGGATGCGTCTTTCACCTTGGGATTGAAGCGCCAGCGCTCCTTGCCGGTGGCCGCGTCCAGCGCGATGAGCTGGTTGCGCGCGGTGCACAGGTACAGGCTGTCGCCCACCTTGAGCGGGGTGGTCTCGGCGCCCCAGCGCTTCTTCGGCAGGTCGCCGGTGCGGAACTGCCAGGCCAGCTCAAGGTCGCCGACGTTGGCCGGCGTGATCTGCTGCAGCGGTGAATAGCGCGTGCCCGCGTTGCTGCGGCCCCAGGCGGTCCAGTCGCCCGGGGCGGGCTGGTCGGCCGGTTGCGGGCTGGCCTCGCGGGTCGGGGCGAGTCCGGTACCGGCGGCATCGACCGGGAATGCCTGCGCACCGGCCACCGCGCCGTGCGGGACGAAGGCCAGGGTGAATGCCACCGCGAACACCAGGCCCAGCGCCCCGGCCAGGGTGCGGGAGATGCGACGCGGCACCGGCGTGCGCAGGGTCGGCAGCAGCAGCGCGAGCAGGAAGCCCAGCGCGGTGATCACCCCCAGGCGCGGCACCCATCGCCAGTAGTCACTGCCCGATTCCCACCATGTCCACAGCAGCGTACCGACGAACACCAGGAGGTAGGCCCATGCGCCGGCGCGGCGATTACCCCACAGCAGCACGCCTGCGGCAAGCAGTCCTGCCCCGGCCAGGACGTAGTACCAGGACCCGCCCAGTTGCGCGAGCCAAGCGCCCAGGCCGCCCAGTACAAGTCCGAGCAGCAGCAGGACCAGCGCGAGCACGGTGATCAGGGGGTGGCGCGGCGGCAGCACCACGGGCGGCTCTGAGGACGGCACAGCGGACATCGGCGTTCTCCCCGGTACGGCGGAACCCTGGATGCTGCCGGCCTCCCCTGCTGGCCGGTTTTTTTGAAGCTTATGCCTGTTCGGGTGTGAATGGGGTGGGATTTTCTTCGGGCTTAGGGCTCCAGGTGCCGGAAACGAAGAACGCCGGCGTTGGCCGGCGTTCTCCGTAATGCGTTGCGGGTGGATCAACCCTGCGGGTTTTCGTCGCCTGCGACCGGTGCCGGGGCGGTGTCGACCGGCGTTGCCGCAGTCTCCACCTCGTCCTCGACATCGTCGATGGACGCATCCATCCGCTCCACCGCCTGCAGCTTCTCGTCCTTGGACAGGCGGATCAGGGTCACGCCCTGGGTGTTGCGGCCCACGCGCGAGATTTCCGAGCCACGGGTGCGCACCAGGGTGCCACCGTCGGAGATCAGCAGGACCTCGTCGCGCGAGCCCATCAACACCGCGCTGACCAGCTTGCCGTTGCGCTCGGTGGTCTGGATGCCGATCACGCCCTGGGTGCCGCGGCCTTTGCGCGGGTAATCCGGCAGCGGGGTGCGCTTGCCGTAGCCGTTCTCGGTGGCGGTCAGGATGTACAGCATGCTGTCGTCGTCGCCACCTTCGATCACGGCATCGCCGTTCTCGACCGTGGTCTCTTCCACCTGCACGTCGTCTTCGCTCTCGTCCTCGCTGCCGCCGGCACGCTCGGCCACGATCAGGCTGACCACTTCCTCGCCCTTGGCCATCTTGATGCCGCGCACGCCGGTGGCGGTACGGCCCATCGAGCGGACCCGGTCCTCGCCGAAGCGCACGGTCTTGCCGTTGGAGGCGAACAGCAGGATGTCGCGGTCGCCGTCGGTCAGGCCGACGCCGACCAGCGCGTCACCTTCATCGAGGTTGATCGCGATCTTGCCGCGCGCCAGGCGGAACGCGAACTCGCTGAGCGGGGTCTTCTTGACGGTGCCGTTGCGGGTGGCGAAGAACACGAACTGGCCTTCGGCGTACTCGCGTACCGGCAGCACGGCCTGCACCCGCTCACCGGATTCCAGCGGAATCCAGTTGATGATCGGGCGCCCGCGCGCATTCGAACCGGCTTCGGGCAGCTGGTGTACCGGCAGCCAGAACACCTTGCCCGAGCTGGTGAAGGTCAGCAGGGTGTCATGGGTGTTGACCAGCCACAGCTGCTCGATGAAATCCTCTTCCTTGGTCGACGCCGCGCTGCGACCACGGCCGCCGCGACGCTGGGCACGGTAGGCACTGACCGGCTGGCGCTTGACGTAGCCGGCGTGCGACACGGTGACCACCACGTCTTCCGGCGCGATCAGGTCCAGGATGTCCAGGTCTTCTTCGCTGTGGCGGATCTCGGTGCGGCGTTCGTCGCCGAACTCGGTGCGCACGTTGACCAGCTCTTCGCGGATGACCTGCAGCAGGCGGTCCGGATCTTCCAGGATGTGGATCAACCCGGCGATGGTTTCCAGCAGCTGCTTGTATTCTTCGGTCAGGCGGTCCTGCTCCAGCCCGGTCAGGCGGTGCAGGCGCATTTCCAGGATCTGGGTGGCCTGGATCTCGGTCAGCTGGTAGCCACCCTCGATCAGGCCCACGCCCTTGGGCAGGTCTTCCGGACGCGAGGTTTCCGCACCGGCCGCCCCCAGCATCGAACCGACCAGGCCCGGTTCCCACAGGCGCGCGAGCATGCGCTCGCGGGCTTCATTGGGATTGGGCGAGGTCTTGATCAGTTCGATCATCTCGTCGATGTTGGCCAGCGCAACGGTCAGGCCTTCCAGCACGTGGGCACGGGCGCGCGCCTTGCGCAGCTCGAACACGGTGCGGCGGGTGACCACTTCGCGGCGGTGGCGCACGAAGGCCTCGAGCATCTGCTTGAGGTTCATCAACTGCGGGCGGCCATCGACCAGCGCCACCATGTTGATGCCGAACACCGATTCCATCTGGGTCTGCTGGTAGAGGTTGTTCAACACAACTTCCGCCGACTCGCCGCGCTTGATTTCGATGTAGATGCGCATGCCGTCCTTGTCGGACTCATCGCGCAGCTCGCTGATGCCTTCGAGCTTCTTTTCCTTGACCAGCTCGGCGATCTTTTCGATCAACCGGGCCTTGTTCACCTGGTACGGGATCTCGGTGACGATGATCGATTCGCGGCCGTTGTCGGCCACTTCGATATCGGCCTTGGCGCGGATGCGCACCCGGCCACGACCGGTGCGGTAGCCGGCAACGATGCCGGCGGTACCGTTGATGATGCCGGCGGTGGGGAAATCCGGGCCCGGGATGTACTCCATCAGGCCGTCAACGTCGATCTCGGGGTTCTCGATCAGCGCGATGCAGGCGTTGATCGCCTCGGTCAGGTTGTGCGGCGGGATGTTGGTCGCCATGCCCACGGCGATACCGGCCGAACCGTTGACCAGCAGGTTCGGGAACCGGGTCGGCATGACCGTCGGCTCCAGTTCCTTTTCGTCGTAGTTGGGCTGGAAATCGACGGTTTCCTTGTCGATGTCCGCCATCAGCTCATGGGTGAGCCGCGACATGCGCGCTTCGGTGTAACGCATCGCCGCGGCGGAGTCGCCGTCGACCGAACCGAAGTTACCCTGGCCATCGACCAGCATGTAGCGCAGCGAGAACGGCTGCGCCATGCGCACCAGGGTGTCGTACACCGACTGGTCGCCATGCGGGTGGTACTTGCCGATGACGTCACCGACGATACGCGCCGACTTGTAGTAAGGCTTGTTGCTGTGCGCGTTCAGCTCGTTCATCGCGTACAGCACGCGGCGATGCACCGGCTTGAGGCCATCGCGCGCATCCGGGAGGGCGCGCCCCACGATCACGCTCATGGCGTAATCGAGGTAGCTCTTGCGCATCTCGTCTTCCAGGTTGACCTGGATGATTTCCTTGGCGTTTTCTGCCATTCGGGTTCCGTTGTCTGGTAGCGGTCCAGTCCGTCGCGCCGGCCCTTGCGGGGCGGCGGCGTCGGAATCTCGATTAACTGACGGAGTCTACCACAACGGGGCCCTTTCCGCCGCCGTTTACGGTGTTTTTACCTGCAGGAATCAGGGACTTAGGTGCGGCTTCGGGACAATTGCGCAAGACCGCCGATGTGAGGGCCGATCGGCACCGCCAAGGCCGACCAACGGTCGGCGCTACCAACCCCACGGCCACGTCATCCCGGTAGCGCCGGCCGTTTGGCCGGCCTACGGTCAACCGAACGCAGCCTGCATGTTGGCCACGGTGGGATTCAGGATCACGCCCTTCTCGGTCACGATCGCGTCGATCAGCTCGCCCGGGGTCACGTCGAATACCGGGTTCCAGGCGGCGATGCCCTCGGCCACGGTGCGGGTACCCCCCACGCCATACAGCTCGCCCGGGTCGCGCTGCTCGATCTCGATCTGCGCACCGTCGGCGGTGTCCATGTCCACCGTGGACGACGGCGCCACCACCATGAACTTCACCCCGTGGTGGCGGGCGGCGATGGCCAGCTGGTAGGTGCCGATCTTGTTGGCGGTGTCGCCGTTGGCACAGATGCGGTCGGCGCCAACGATCACCCACTGCACTGCCCCGGTCTTCATCAGGTGCGAAGCGGCCGAATCGGCGATCAGGGTGGCGTCGATGCCGTCCTGCTGCAGCTCCCACACGGTCAGGCGCGCGCCCTGCAGCCACGGCCGGGTCTCGCCGGCAAACACCCGGCCGATGCGGTGCTGGGCCATGCCCGCGCGGATCACGCCCAGTGCGGTACCGAAGCCGGCCGTGGCCAGCGAACCGGTATTGCAGTGGGTCAGCACGCCGCTGCCGACATCGATCAGGCCGGCGCCCAGCGCGCCCATGTGGCGGTTGGCAGCCAGGTCTTCGTCGGCGATGGCCTGCGCTTCGCGGGCCAGCACCTGCGCCCAGTCGGCACCGGCGGGCGCCACGGCGCGGCGCATGCGTGCCAGCGCCCAGGCCAGGTTGACGGCGGTCGGGCGTGACGCGTTCAGGCGCTGCAGCGCCGGTTCCAGCTTGGCCAGCGCCTGCGCACCATCATCGGCCTGCACCTGCTGCGCGGCCAGCACCACGCCCCACGCGGCAGCGATGCCGATTGCCGGGGCGCCGCGCACGGTCAGCGCATGGATGGCCTCGGCCACCGCGTCGCTGTCACGGCATTCCACGTGTTCGACCACGAACGGCAGCTTGCGCTGGTCGAGCAGCTGCAGGGAATCACCGGTCCACAGGATCGGACGGATGTGGTCGTAGCGGGCGTAATCGATGTCGGGGGATGCGTTCATCCCGTCATTGTAACGGGCGCTCAATTCACATGGAATTCGGCGCGGCAGCCGTTGTCCACCCATACCCCGCGGGCATCCCAGCCCCAGTCGCGGCCTTCCTCGCAGGGGCTGCCGGACAGCTGCTTGACCAGCGTGGCGCTCTTGCTGATGCCCGCCCCGCAGAACCGGCGCTGCCGCGACTTGGATTCGCAGACCAGCGGGCGCGGCACATCGAGGAAACCACTGCCATCGGCCGCGCCCACCTCGAAGTCGCCCTGGCAGCCCCGGGTAACCCACACCTCGTTGCGCTTGACGCCCCAGCTGTGCCCTTCCCGACACGGCATCGCCGACAACTGACGCAGCAGCCGCACCGGCGCGCCCTGCAGGATCACCGGGCAGCTCTGCGGGCGGCCATTGGATTCGCAGCGCAACACCCGGCGCACCTTGCGTTCGCCACCGCTGCTGGCACCGGGAGCGCCACGGCTGCGGAATTCGGCCCGGCAGCCGAGCGTGACCCACACCCCGGTGCGATCAGTGCCCCATTCCGAGCCGCGCACGCAGCTGTTGTCGGACAGTTGGCGGACCAGGTCGACGCCGTTGGCGACCGGCATGTCGCAATGCACCCATTCCATGTCGCGCGACTGGCAGCGCACCACCTGCCCGGCATAGCCGGTCTCGGCCCACGCCGACAGCGGCAGGCAGGAGGCGAACAGCACCAGCCCCAACGCCGGCAGGCGCCACATCGGGGCGGACGGCGTTGGTGCAGCAGCTTCCACCCGTTTCATCAACTCCATACACGCCGCCACTGAACGATTACGTCGCCACCATCCGACATCGGGTGTGATCAGAGCATCATCACGCAACCCGCGCAAGACACTTTCATGGAGACTTCACTACGTTCAGGCGTGGGCAAAATCGAATGCCAGCACATCGGCAATCCGGCCGGTACGGTTCATCGCCATCAACAGGCGGTCCACGCCTACCGCCACGCCTGCGCAATCCGGCAGCGCGGGCAACGCATCAAGCAGGCGCTCGTCCAGCGGCGGCAGCACGCTGCCGCGCGCCTGCCGCACGGCGTGGTCGCGCACGAAGCGGGCACGTTGTTCGTCGGCATCGTTGAGCTCGTGGTAGCCGTTGGCCAGCTCGACCGCGCCCAGGTACAGCTCGAAACGTTCGGCCAGCGGCGGCGTGCCCGGCCGCACCCGCGCCAATGCGGCCTGGCTGGCCGGCCAGTCATGCACCACCGTCATCTGGTCATCACCGAAATGCGGCTGGATGCAGTGGGTCATCAGCAGGTCCAGCCAGTCGTCGCGGGTCAGCCCGTCGGCATCGATGCGAACCTCGGCCAGCGGTGCCTGCAGCTGCTCAAGGCTGGCCTCGAACGGATCCAGCCCCACGTGCGCCTGGTACAGACTGCGATAGTCGAGCACCTGCAGTGTCGCGTCGCGTCCGACCAGCGCCAGTGCCGCGCGCACCAGCGCCACGGTTTCATCGATCAGGCGGTGATGATCCCAGCCCACCCGGTACCACTCGAGCATGGTGAACTCGGGATTGTGACGCCCCCCGGCTTCGCCATTGCGGAATACCCGGCCCAGCTCGTAGCAGTCCCCCACGCCTGCGGCGAGCAGCCGCTTGAGCGGGTACTCCGGCGAGGTGCGCAGCCAGCGCTGGGCGCTGCCTGCGTCGACGTGGCCACTGAAACGCGTGTGGAAACTGTCGATGTTGGGTTCGGTGTTGCCGGCCGCCGAGAGGATCGGCGTTTCCACTTCCAGCACGTCGCGTTCGGCAAAGAAGGCGCGGATCAGCGCGTTCAACGCCGCACGCTGGCGCAGCGCGGCAATCACGCGCGCGCGTCCCGCAGGCGGCTGGCCAGCTGCAGGGTGAGCAGGCTGCGGGTGTCATCGACATAGCCGGTGGCCAGGTAGAGCCGGCGTGCCAGCTCGTTGTGATGGTTCACCTCCAGCCGCATGCGCTCCACCCCGCGCGCGTTGGCGCGCTGTTCCAGGATGGCCAGCGCCTGCTTGCCGCGGCCACGGCCGCGTGCGGCATGGCTCAGGTACAGCTCGTCGAGCAGCGCGAAATGACCGCCCTGCTCCAGGCTGAAGCCCATGGCCAGCGCGGCGTGGCCAACGACCTCACCGGTTTCGGACAGCCACAGCAGCACTTCGCCGTTGCGCGGATCTTCCAGCAGTGCGGCCAGGGCGCGCCGCACGCGCGCTTCGTCGAAGTCCAGCTGGTCTTCGGCGTAAAACTCGCGCATCAAGCCGACCACCAGTTCGGTGTCGGCGACGGTGGCGAGGCGGAAGTCGAGGGGGGACGTCTGCATGAAGGATTCAATCCGTTTTCAGTGGGCCGCCAGGAACGCGACCAGGCGGTCTTCATCCCAGACATCGATGCCCAGTTCGGTGGCCTTGGTGAGTTTGGAGCCTGCCTCGGTGCCGGCGACGACGAACGAGGTCTTTTTCGAGACGCTGCCGGCGACTTTGGCGCCCAGCGCTTCCAGGCGCTCCTTGGCTTCGTCGCGGGTCATCTGGGCGAGCGTGCCGGTCAACACCACGGTCTGGCCCTCAAGCGGTCCTTCGCTTTGGCTGGTGGCCTCAGGGGCGCGCTCCAGCAGGGTGCGCCGGTATTCATCGGCCTTGAGCAGCATCGGCCCATGCCCATCGCGGTCGAGCCAGTCGGCCACGCCCAGCGCCACTTCATTGGGCAGGCCGGCGGCGACCAGCTGCACCGGTTCGGCATCCAGCACGCTGGCGGCATCGGGCAGCATGGCGGCCAGTTTCTCCGCGCGAAGGCGGGTGATCCCGGGGATTTCGGCCTCGACCAGCAGCTGCGCGAAGTCCAGCCCGTCGCGAAGCTTGGCGCTGGGCGGATGGGCGTCGCTGATGCGCACCTGCCCGACCTGCAGCAACGCGTCGATGGCCTCCTGGTTGCCCGGCTGCTCGAAGAAGTGGCCGAGCGAGCGCGCCACTTCACCGCCGATGTCCGGCACGCGCTTGAACAGCGGCCACGGCAGGTGGCGGATGAGTTCCAGGTCACCGAACCAGGTGGCCAGCGCCTTGGCCGTGCTTTCGCCCACGTGCTCGATGCCCAGCGCGAACAGCAGCCGTTCCAGCGTGGTGGTGCGGCTGGCGTCGATCGCGGCGATCAGGTTGTCGGCCCACTTGGTGGCGATCTTCTTCGTGTTCCAGCTGAAGGTCGCTTCCAGGGCAAGGGCACGGGCGCGCCAGCTGTCGTCGGTGGCATCCAGCGCCAGTACCTCGCGCAGGTACTGGCCACTGCCTTCGGGCGGCAGGTGCAGGCCAATCTGGTTGGCCAGTGCCTGCGGCGATTCGGCGTCCAGCACCAGCTTCAACTGCAGCAGCTGGTCGCGGGTGATCCGGTAGAGGTCGGCCACGCCCCGCACGATGCCGGCATCGACCAGGGTTTCAATGTACTTGCCACCCAGCCCGTCGATATCCATCGCGCGGCGCGAGGCGAAGTGCGCGATGGCTTCCTTGCGCTGCGCCGGGCAGCTCAGCTCGCCCGAGCAGCGCCATGCAGCAGCGCCCTCCTCGCGCACGATCTCCGAGCCACATACCGGGCACTCGGTCGGCATGCGCCACGGCGAGGTGCCCGCCGGGCGGCGGTCGGCGATGACGCTGACCACTTCGGGAATGACATCGCCGGCGCGGCGTACGATCACCGTATCGCCCACGCGCACGTCCAGCCGCTCGATCTGGTCGGCATTGTGCAGGGTGGCGTTGGACACGATCACCCCGGCCACGGCAACCGGGTGCAGGCGCGCCACGGGGGTGGCCGCGCCGGTACGGCCGATCTGGATTTCGATCGCCTCCACCGTGGTGGTCTGCTCCTGCGCCGGGAACTTGTGCGCGATGGCCCAGCGCGGAGCGCGCGACACAAAGCCCATCTGTTCCTGCCCGGCACGATCGTCTAGCTTGTAGACCACGCCGTCGATATCGAAGGCCAGGCCGTCGCGGCGTTCGCCGATGTCACGGTAATAGGCGAGCAGGCCCTCGCCGCCCTCCACTACCTGGCACAGCTCGCTGACCGGGAAACCCCACTCCTTGAGCTGGGCCAGCGTGGCCGAATGGGTCGGCGGCAGTTCACCACCCCGCACTTCGCCGATGCCGTAGGCATAGAAGCTCAGCTTGCGCCGCGCGCTCATCTTCGGATCGAGCTGGCGCAGCGAACCGGCGGCGGCGTTGCGCGGGTTGGCCAGCACCTTGCCTTCGTGCAGGCGCGCATCGGCGTTGTAGGCCTCGAAATCGGCGCGGGCCATGTACACCTCGCCGCGCACTTCCAGCACCTGCGGCCAGCCACTGCCCTGCAGCGTGTGCGGGATCACCTTGATCTGGCGCAGGTTGGCGCTGACGTCCTCGCCCGTGGTGCCGTCGCCGCGGGTGGCGCCCTGCACGAAGCGGCCGTTTTCGTAGCGCAGGCTGATGGCCAGGCCATCGAGCTTGGGTTCGGCCGAGAAGCGCACGGTATCGCGGCGCAGGCGCTCACTGATGCGGCGCACGAAATCCTGCACCTCCTCATCGCTGAAGGCGTTGCCCAGCGACAGCATCGGCACTGCATGGCGCACCTCGGCAAAGCGCGAGGCCGCCTTGCCACCGACCCGCTGCGTGGGCGAATCGGCATTCACCAGCTCCGGGTGGGCCTGTTCCAGCGCTTCGAGTTCGCGCACCAGGCGGTCGTACTCGGCGTCGGGAATCAGCTGCTCATCGCGGTCGTAGTAAGCCTTGCCGGCCTCGTCGATCTGGCGGCGCAGGATCTCGGCACGTTGGGCGGGACTGGGACTCATGCGACAGGCATCCTGGTAGGGCTGTGAATTCTAGGCGCTGCCGTAAACAACGACCACCCGCGCGGTCCGCGTCGGAATCCGACGCACTACCGCCGAAGTGGCTTGCCGGCCCCGCCGCGTGGCGCTAGCGTGCCGGAATTGTCCCGCCTTGGGTGTTCCTGCCATGTCATCGACCGTCACGTCCCGCCGTTCCTTCCTGCAGCTGGCCGGTACCGGCCTGGCCCTGTCCGGTATCGGCCTGGGTCCTGCGGTTTCCAGCGCCGCCCTCCCCGCCCGCGCTGCAGGTACCGGCCCGGTGCTGCTCAACTTCAATGAAAGCCCGTACGGTCCGTCGCCTGCCGCGCAGGCCGCCGCGCGCGCGATCGTGGCAGACAGCGGGCGCTACCTGTTCGCCCTGGCGGGCGAGCTGCGCGATGCGTTCGCGCAGCAGGAAGGCCTGGCTGCCGAGCGCGTGCGGCTGTTTCCCGGTTCCAGCGAACCGTTGAACCGCGCCGCCGTGGTCTGGACCTCGCCCAGCGCCGGGCTGGTAGTGGCCGACCCGACCTTCGAAAGCCTGGGGGACCTGGCTGCCGCGCGCGGTGCCACGGTGGTGAAGGTGCCGCTGCGGGCCGATGGTGCCCACGATGTGCGGGCGATGGTGGATGCGGCCAGGCAGGTCAACGCCGGGTTGCTGTACCTGTGCAATCCCAACAATCCCACCGGCTCGATCACGCCCGCCGACGACATTGCCTGGTTGCTGGCGAACAAGCCGGTGCAGACGCGCCTGCTGGTGGACGAGGCCTACCTGCAGTTCAGCGCACAGCGCTCGGTGATCGCGCAGGTGATGCAGCGCGATGACGTGATCGTGCTGCGCACCTTCTCCAAGCTGTACGGCATGGCCGGATTGCGCCTGGGAGTGGCCGCGGCCCATCCGGACCGGTTGCGCGAACTGGCCAGCCTGGGCGACAACCCGCTGCCGGTGACGGCGTTGGCGGCGGGGCTGGCGAGCCTGCGTGAGCCTGGGCTGGTGGAACAGCGTCGCGAGCAGAACACGCGGGCGCGGCAGGCCACCGTGGAATGGCTGCAGAAGCGCGGTTTCCGCTGCCTGCCGACAGAGGCCAACTGCTTCATGGTCGATGTGCAGCGCGATGGCGCGGCATTCACCAGGGCGATGGCCGAACGTGGCGTGGTGATCGGCCGCAGCTGGCCGATCTGGCCGCAGGTCGTCCGCGTGAGCGTGGGCACCGAAGCGGAGATGGCCGCGTTCCGCGACGCATTCTCAGCGGTAGTTGGATTGAAAGGTTGACGGTTACCAGCGCGGGGCTTTGGTCAGTGGCGGCGCCTGGTGCTGCCGGTCGTAGGCGCGCAGCTCGTCACGGATGTGCGCGATGCGCTGGCGGCCAAGGCTGGCCTTGCTGTCGTCAAGCACGACCGCATCGAGCAGCTCGGCCATGCGCTCCACCGTCGGCAGCATCTTTTCCCAGGCATCCAGTGCGGTCATCGGCGCCGGCAGGGTCAGGAAGAAGGCGATGGCCGGGGTCTCCATCTCGCGGATGGTGGCCATGTCGAAACTGCCCGGCTTCATGATGCTGGCCATGGAGAAGATCGGGCCGCGCTCGGGGTGGCCTTCCACCAGCCGGTGGAACACGTTCATGTGGCCAAACACCAGGCCGGTCTTTTCGGCGGCCACCACGATGTCTTCGCCGCGCAGCATCTCGCCGGCGCGGGCGGCCACGAACAAGGACACGATCTTGTCGAAATCCTGGCTGGCGCGCTTGCCCAGGTCGCTGGCGGGGCTGGCATCCACTTCGGGCAGGCCCAGTTCGGCCTGGGTTACGCCGTTCTCATCAGTGAAGCCGGCGCCGGCGGCACCCCCTTCCTGTTCGCCCAGCAGCGGTTCACGGCGCTGGCCTGCAGCACCGTCGGCACCTTCCACGCGGCGGCCCTGCGATTTTTTACGCGGCCGGCCAAACAGGAAGATCGCAGCAATCAGCAGCAGGCCGGCGGCCAGGATGCCGATGCGGAGCATTGCCATGTCGGACATTCGAGGGGTCTCCGGCTAAATACGTTCAGGTAAGCATGGCACGTCAGGCCGCGCCCGCCAATCGTGCCGCCTCTTCCAGGTCCACGCTGACCAGGCGGCTGACGCCCGGCTCGCGCATGGTCACGCCCGAGAGCTGGTGCGCTGCCTCCATCGTGGCCTTGTTGTGGCTCACAAAGAGGAACTGCACCTTCTCGCTCATTTCCTTGACCATGTTGGCCAGGCGGCCCACGTTGGCTTCATCCAATGGCGCGTCCACTTCGTCCAGCAGGCAGAACGGCGCGGGGTTGAGCTGGAAGATCGCAAATACCAGCGCCACCGCGGTCATCGCCTTCTCGCCGCCGGACAGCAGCGAGATGCTGGACACCCGCTTGCCAGGCGGGCGCGCCATGATGGTCACACCCGTGTCGAGAAGGTCTTCACCGGTCAGTTCAAGGTACGCGTGGCCGCCACCAAACAGGCGCGGATACAGCTGCTGGACCCCGGCGTTGACGCGGTCGAAGGTGTCCTTGAAGCGGCCGCGGGTCTCGCGGTCGATCTTGCGGATGGCGTCTTCCAGGGTTTCCAGTGCGGTGGTCAGGTCGGTGTTCTGCGCATCCAGGTACTCCGAGCGCTGCGAGGCCTCGCCGTACTCCTGGATGGCGGCCAGGTTCACCGGCTCGAGCCGGCGCATGCGGCCATCGATCTGGTGCACGGTCTGTTCCCAGTCGCTGATGCGGGCATCTTCGGGCAGGGTGTTGATCACATCCTGCAGCACGAACCCGGCCTTCTCGACCGAAGCGGTGAGCTGTTCCGCGCTGAGCACCAGCGCCTGCTGGTCGAGCTTGCGCTGGGAAATGCGCTCGCGCTGGGCCAGGGCCTGTTCGTCGCGCTGGTGGCGGGTCTGTTCGAAGGTGCGCAGTTCGGCATCGATGCCTTCCAGCAGCGTGCGCGCTTCGCCCAGCACGCGGTCGGCACGCACGCGCTCGCCGAGGGCGTTCTGGTGTTCGGCTTCCAGGGTCAGCACCGGCGAGTCGCCGTCGTCGAGCTGGGAATGCAGTTCGCCCAGGCGCGAGTCAAGCTGGCCACGCTGGGTGCTCATGCGCTCCAGGGCCTGGCTCAGCGAGGCCACCTGGGTGCGTTGCGATTCAAGGGTCAGGGCCAGCGAATGCGCACTCTCGCGCACGCTGCGCGCGGCTTCGCGGGCGCGGTCGCGGGCTTCGCCAAGCTGGCGGCGCTCGCTTTCCAGCGCATGGCGGACCGATTCCAGGTCGCCCATGCTGTTGACCGCTTCATCCAGGCGCGCACGGGCTTCGCGCACCTGTTCGCGGCTGGCGTCCAACGTCTCCAGCAGCTGCGAGAGCTCGGCTTCGATGCGATCGATGCGGTTACGCGCGGATTCGACCTTGCCCTGCTGGCTCTGCAGCTGGCCACCCAGTTCGGACACGCTGCGGTGGGCAACGTAGAGCTGGCGCTGGGCGTCTTCGCGCTGCTGTTCGCCGGCCAGAAGCTGATCACGGAATTCGGCTAAGCGGTTCTCCAGCTCGGCTTCGCGTTCCTGCAGGGTATCGATCTGTTCGCGCAGGCTGACGATCTCGCGTTCGCGCAGCAGCGCGCCCTGCTTGGCCGCGCCCGAGCGCGACACGCGCACCCAGCCTTCGCCCAGGCGCTCACCGCCCCGGGTGATCACCGAATCGCCCTCGCCCAGCGAGGCCTGCAGCGCACGCGCCTGTTCCAGGTCCTCGGCGGCATGCAGGCGGGCCAGCAGGCGGCGGATGGCGGTGGGGCCCTCCACCTTGGCCGCCAGCGAGGTCGGGGCGACCTGCAGCGGGCTCTGGTCGGCAGAGACCAGCGCGATGCGCCCGTCACCCAGCTCGGCCAGTGCGCCCACCAGCTGTTCCGGTGCATCGACCAGCACGCCTTCGATCAGCTGCCCCAGCGCGCTTTCCACGGCGTTTTCCCAGCCGCTCTCCACCGTGAGGCGTTCGCCGACGCGCGCGCCCGAATCCAGCCCGTGTTGCTTGAGCCACGCCACCGCCGCGCCCTGCTCCTGGCCGAGCGCGGCCTGCTGCAGGGTTTCCAGCGAGGACAGCCGGCCACGCGCGGCCTGGGCCTGCTTGCGGATCTCGGCGAGCTCGGTCTGCCCGGTGCGCTGGCGCTCCTGCAGGCCGGCCACGGCTTCCTTGCGGGCTTCCACCTGCTCGGTGAGGCCGTCCAGCGAGGCTTTCTGGGTTTCGTGCTGCAGCTGCAGCTCTTCGAACACTTCGGCCAGCGCGTCCAGGTCCAGCCCGGTGCGCTCGCCAGTGAGGGCTTCGCGGCGGCGATCGGCTTCGAGCACCTGGCGGTCAAGGTAGTCGACGCGGGTGCGCTCGACTTCACCGGCGCGCGAGGCTTCGGAGGTCGTGCGGGTATGCGCTTCCCAGCGCGCCTGCCAGTCGGCCAGTCTGGCCTCGGCGTCGCGCAGGGCTTCCTGCTTGATCTCGTTTTCTTCCTGCAGCTGTTCGAGCTGCGGCTCGGCCAGCTCCACCGCTTCGCGCAGAACCATCAGCCGGGCTTCGTCGCCGCTGATGTGCTGGCCCAGTTCGGCCAGCGCCTGCTGGGTTTCGTCGCGGGCCTTGTGCAGGCGCTGGGACATTTCGCGCTGGTGCTGGATCTGCTGTTCCAGCCGGGCCAGCGTGCTGCCCACCTGGTAGACCTCGGCCTGGGCGGTGCTCAGGGCATCGGCGGCTTCTTCGCGGCGCACGCGGCTGGTTTCGATGCGGGCTTCGGCGTCGCGCTGTTCGGCGATGAACTGCTGCAGCCGGGTTTCTTCCTGGGACAGCGCTTCGCGCAGGCCGCTGAGGCGGGTATCGAGGTTGCGGAACTCGAGCGCCTTCCACTCGGCATCTTTGACCCGGCGCTCTTCCTGCAGGCCCTGGTACTGCTCGGCCTGGCGCGCCTGGCGCTTGAGGTGTTCGAGCTGCTTGCCGATTTCCTCGCGCAGGTCGCCCAGGCGGTCAAGGTTCTCGCGGGTGTGGCGGATACGCGTTTCAGTTTCCTTGCGGCGCTCCTTGTACTTGGAGATGCCGGCGGCTTCTTCCAGGTAAACGCGCAGGTCTTCGGGGCGGGCTTCGATGATCTGGCTGATCATGCCCTGTTCGATGATGGAGTAACTGCGCGGGCCCAGGCCGGTGCCGAGGAACAGATCGGTGATGTCGCGGCGGCGGCACTTGGTGCCGTTGAGGTAATAGTTGCTGCTGCCATCGCGGCTGACGGTGCGCTTGACCGAGATTTCGTTGAACGAGGCGTACTCGCCGCTGATGGTGTGGTCGGTATTGTCGAAAATCAGTTCGACGGTCGCCTGTGATACGGGCTTGCGCGCGGACGAGCCGGAGAAGATCACGTCGGTAAGCGAATCGCCACGCAGGCGGCTGGCCGAGCTCTCGCCCATGACCCAGCGCACCGCATCGATGATGTTGGACTTGCCACAACCATTGGGCCCGACCACGCCGGTCATGTTGGTGGGCAGATGCAGGGTGGTCGGGTCTACGAAGGACTTGAAGCCGGACAACTTGATCGTGGACAGACGCATGGCGTGGTTGGCTTTAGGACAGTCGCGATGGGCCGAGTATAACGGCGCGGGTGTTTCGCGGGCGGTTAGGGGCGAGCGGGCAGTTTCCGAGGCCGACCAACGGTCGGCGCTACCGGGTTTAGCCGCCCGGAAACAAAAACGGGCACCCTCGCGGGCGCCCGTTTCAGCGATTCCAGCCTTGCGGCAGGGATCAGGCTTCGGCTTCCACCACCACCTTGACGGTGGTTTCGACGTCGGCGTGCAGGTGGATGACCACCTCGTACTCGCCCACGTTGCGGAAGGCGCCTTCGCCCAGGATGACTTCGCTCTTTTCCAGCGGCAGGCCGGCCTTGGTGAAGGCTTCGGCGATGTCACGCGGGCCAACCGAACCGAACAGCTTGCCTTCGGTCGATGCATTGGCGGCAACGGTGACGCTCTTGCCTTCCAGCGCAGCCTTGCGGGCTTCGGCCTCGGCCAGGATCGAGTCGGCCTTGGCCTGGTACTCGGCGCGCTTGGCCTCGAACTCGGCCACGTTGGCGGCGGTGGCCGGAACGGCCTTGCCGGTCGGGACGAGGAAGTTGCGGCCGTAGCCCGGCTTCACTTCAACCTGGTCGCCCAGGCCGCCGAGGTTGGTGACCTTCTGGATGAGAATCAGCTTCATGGTGCAGCTCCAATATATGTATTCGTTAGCGAGGCAGGCCCCGCAGCGTTTGGCTGTCCGAATATCCGAACGGTAGACCCGGCACCGCCCGCTGCCAAACGGCGCGGGCGGTGGGGACTACGAAAGCGGCGACCGGGGTCGCCCGCTTTCATCAGACGTCGTGGTTGTCGGTGTACGGAATCAGGGCCAGGAAACGGGCGCGCTTGACGGCCGTTGCCAGCTGGCGCTGGTACTTCGACTTGGTACCGGTCACGCGGCTCGGCACGATCTTGCCGTTCTCGGTGAGGTACTGGCGCAGGGTGTTGAGATCCTTGTAATCGATCTCCTTGACACCTTCGGCCGTGAACTTGCAGAACTTGCGGCGACGGAAGAACTTGGACATGTCAGTGCTCCTTAAGCGGCCGAAGCGGCGTCGTCGCCGGCATCGTTGTCAGCGGCGGGGGTGGTTTCGCCTTCTTCGTCATCACGACGACGACGCTCACCACGCTCGGGCTTGTCGCCCTTCTCGTCCTTGCTCTTCATGATCAGCGACTGCTCGGTGTCGGCGCCCGGGCGCACGATGACCAGGTTGCGCAGCACGGCGTCGTTGAAGCGGAAGCTTTCGGTCAGTTCGCTCAGCACGGCCTGGTCAACTTCGATATTGAGCATGACGTAGTGGGCCTTCACCAGGTTCTGGATCGGGTAGGCCAGCTGACGACGGCCCCAGTCTTCCAGACGGTGGATGGTGCCGTTGCCGTTCTCGACCAGCGCCTTGTAGCGCTCGATCATGGCCGGAACCTGCTCGCTCTGGTCCGGGTGGACCATGAACACGACTTCGTAATGACGACTCATGTGTATTTACCTTTCGGATGTGGCCCTTTCGGGCCGGACAGCCCCCCGCAGGTGAACGCGGTGGAGCAAGGGTCCTGCCAGGAATCAGGCAGGAAGCCGCGCATTATCGCAGCAGAGGCGGTTCCGGGCAAGCCAGGCGGTGCCGTGGGGGCACCGGGGCCGGATTCAGGCCTTGTCGGCCTCGGTGGTGAAGCTCTCGCCGCAGCCACATTCGGCGGTGGCGTTCGGGTTCCTGAACGTGAAGGTTTCGCTCAGCCCCTGCTTGCCGAAGTCGATTTCGGTGCCATCGACCAGGGCCAGGCTGTCGGCATCCACGTAGATCCGCACCCCCTCCTGCTCGAACACGGTGTCGCCGGGGCGCTCGTCGCGGGCCAGATCGGTGACGTGGCCCCAGCCCGAACAGCCGGTGCGGGTCACGCCGAAGCGCAGGCCCAGGGCACCCGGGGTCTGGGCCACGAACTTCTCGACACGGGTGAAGGCAACAGGGGTAAGGGTGACAGCCATGACGGACGACTCCAGCAGATGGGACACATTATAGGTCCACGGCCCAGTCAGAAATGCCTCGCAAGCAGAACGCTGCAACCGTTAAACTCCTCGTTCAGAGATCGAGTCGATCAACAGAGGATTCAAGTCATGACGGTGGTCAGCGTTGAACATGCGCTTGCCGGGAAGATCCCGGAAGGCGGCGAGGCAACAGTACGGGGCTGGGTGCGTACGGTGCGCGGGTCTGCGGCGCTTGCCTTCGTCAATGTCACCGATGGCTCCTGCTTCGCCCCCATCCAGGTGGTGGCCAATGACACCCTGGGCAACTTCGACGCGGTGAAGGCGCTGACCCCGGGCTGCTCGGTCATCGCCCGCGGCACCCTGGTCAAATCCCAGGGCAAGGGCCAGTCGTTCGAGATCCAGGCAAGCGACATCGAGATCGTCGGCCTGGTCGAAGATCCGCTGACCTACCCGATCCAGCCCAAGCCGATGAGCGCCGAGTTCCTGCGCGAAGTGGCCCACCTGCGCCCGCGCACCAACCTGTTCGGCGCGGTCACCCGCATCCGCAACTGCCTGGCCCAGGCCGTGCACCGATTCTTCCACCAGAACGGGTTCAACTGGATCAGCACCCCGATCATCACCACCTCCGACGCCGAAGGCGCCGGGCAGATGTTCCGCGTCTCCACGCTGGACATGGTGAACCTGCCGCGCACCGCGCAGGGCGAGGTCGATTTCAGCCGCGACTTCTTCGGCAAGGAAACCTTCCTGACCGTGTCCGGCCAGCTCAATGTCGAGGCCTACTGCCTGGCGCTGAGCAAGGTGTACACCTTCGGGCCGACCTTCCGCGCCGAGAACTCCAACACTACCCGCCACCTGGCGGAGTTCTGGATGATCGAGCCGGAAATCGCCTTCGCCGACCTGGCCGAAGACGCGCGCCTGGCCGAGCAGTTCCTGAAGTACCTGTTCCGCGCGGTGCTCGATGAGCGCGGCGACGACCTGGCCTTCCTGGCCGAGCGCGTGGACAAGAACGCGATCAAGAAGCTGGAAGACTTCATCAACGCGCCGTTCGAACAGATCGACTACAGCGAAGCGGTGAAGCTGCTGCAGAACTCCGGCAGGAAGTTTGACTTCCCGGTCGAATGGGGCCTGGACCTGCAGACCGAGCACGAGCGCTGGCTGACCGAGGAACACATCGGCCGCCCGGTGGTGGTGACCAACTACCCCGAGCACATCAAGGCCTTCTACATGCGCCTGAACGACGACGGCAAGACCGTGGCCGCGATGGACGTGCTGGCCCCGGGCATCGGCGAGATCATCGGCGGCAGCCAGCGCGAAGAGCGCCTGGACGTGCTCGACGCGCGCATGGCCCAGTTCGGCCTGGACCCGGCCCACTACGGCTGGTACCGCGATTTCCGCCGCTACGGCTCGGTGCCGCACGCCGGTTTCGGCCTGGGCTTCGAGCGTCTGGTGGTATACGTGTGCGGGCTGGGCAACATCCGCGATGCGATCCCCTACCCGCGCGCACCGGGCAGCGCCGAGTTCTGATTCTTCCCACGGAGGCACGCCCATGACCCTGTTCTTCGCGCTGTGCTTCGTCGGCGTGGCGATCGCCGGGTTCAGTGCCTTCGTGATCTTCTGGCCGCTGACGCTGGTGCATATCCGCGACCGCCACCCTGCCCTGGCCGACCGCTTCGGCAGTGGTGCCTTCCTGCGCCCGGACGCGCTGCGCTGGCTGCTCGGCCGCGATTACCGCGACACCCCCGACCGCTCGCTCTCGGGGCTGGCCACGCCGGCCTGGCTGTCGCTGCTCACCCTGCTGGCCGGACTGGGCATGGCCGCCCTGCTCTGGCTGCTTTCGATGGTACTGACATGACTGACATCACCGCCCACCACGACCAGTGGTTCCTCGCCAGCCTGGGCAACACCCTGATCTGGGCACGCCTGCGGGTCCGCCCGGGCGGCACCGCCGAAGTGCTCGACAGCGACGGCAATACCCTCAGCTACGACAGCGAGGACACTGCACGTTCGCAGCTGTTCGACGCCGAGTTCGTGGCGTTTGATGGCCTGGACGAGGAAGACGCGCTGATCCGCGGCTTCAGCCTGCACGAAGTCAGCCCGCCCCAGGCCGACAGCGACGACGCGCTGCGCGGCCACATGGTGGTCAGCCTCGGCGCGCGCGCCTGAGCCGAGCATGTTCATCCCGGCCGACTTCGTTGAGACCGACCTGGCCTGGCTGGACCGCCTGCTGGAACGCGATGCGTTCGTTACCGTGGTCACCACCGGCAGCGACGGCCTGCCGCAGGTGACCCTGCTGCCGGTGGTGTACCGGCGCGACGGCGATGACATCCTGATCGAAGGCCACTGGGCCCGGCCCAACCCCCAGGCCGGCCACGCAGGTCCGGCGCTGGTGCTGGTGCACGGCCCGCATGGCTACGTGTCGCCGGGCTGGTATCCGGACAAGGACGCAATGGCCCGCGTACCGACGTGGAACTACGCGGCCGCCGAGCTGCGCGGCACGCTGGAACCAGTGACCGATCCGGACGCCCTGATCGACATGCTGGACCGGCTCAGCGCCAGGTACGAAGCGCAGGTCGGCGGCGACTGGGACCTGCTGCCGATCGAGCCGCGCCAGCGGCGCATGCTGGCCGGCATCATCGGCTTCCGCTTCCGCGCCCGGCAGGTGCAGATCAAGCTCAAACTGAGCCAGAACCATCCCCAGGCCAACCAGCACGGCGTGATCGACGCGCTGTCGGCCCTCGATTCCCCTCCTTCGCATGAGCTGGCGCAGTGGATGCGCTGGAAACTTGAGGTACCGCACTGATGAAAGACATCCACAAGCTGCTGCAGAACAACCGTGACTGGGCCGACCGGATCGAGAAGGAAGACCCCGAGTTCTTCCACCAGCTGGCCAAGCAGCAGCACCCGGAATACCTGTGGATCGGCTGTTCCGATTCGCGCGTGCCGGCCAACCAGATCATCGGCATGGCACCGGGTGAGGTGTTCGTCCACCGCAACGTGGCCAACGTGGTGGTGCACACCGACCTGAACTGCCTGAGCGTGATCCAGTACGCGGTGGACCAGCTGAAGGTGAAGCACATCCTGATCGTGGGCCATTACGGCTGCGGCGGCGTGCATGCCAGCCTCAACAACACCCGCGTGGGCCTGGCCGACAACTGGCTGCGCCATGTGGGCGACGTGGCGCAGAAGCACGCTGCCATCATGGATGCGATCGAAGAGCCGGAACTGAAGCACGCGCGGCTGTGCGAACTGAACGTGATCGAGCAGGTGGTCAATGCCTGCCGCTCGACCATCGTGCAGGACGCCTGGGCGCGCGGCCAGAAGCTGATGGTGCACGGCTGGGTCTACAGCCTGAAGGACGGCCGGGTGCGCGAGATGGGCATCGACGTGGGCAGTCCCGAGGAACTGCAGCCGGCCTACGAAAAGGCCCTCTCCTACGTTCCGCGCCACGGCCGACGCGACTGACCCTTCCTGCAGGAACCCACCGCCATGCTTGCGCCCCCGATCAACCTGCTGGGCTGGATCGAAGAGAACCGCCACCTGCTCAAGCCGCCGGTGGGCAACAAGATGATCGAGAACGGCGACTTCATCATCATGGTGGTGGGCGGGCCGAACAGCCGCACCGACTTCCATTACGACGAAGGCCCGGAGTGGTTCTACCAGCTGGAAGGCGAGATGCTGCTGAAGGTGCAGGAAGACGGCGCGGTGCGGGATATTCCGATCCGCGCTGGCGAGATCTTCCTGCTGCCGGGCAAGGTGCCGCATTCGCCACGCCGCCCGCCCGGCGGCGTCGGCCTGGTGGTGGAGCGCAAGCGGCTGGCGCACGAACGCGACGGCGTGATGTGGTTCTGCGAGCGCTGCAACCACAAGCTGTACGAGGTGTTTTTCACCCTCGAGAACATCGAGACCGACCTGCCGAAGGTGTTTGCCGAATACCAGGCATCCCTGGACCTGCGCACGTGCGACGCGTGCGGGCATGTGGATCCGTTGCCGGCGACCTGATTTGGACCGAAACCGGCTATCTGGCGCCATGCCACGCCGTTTTCGGCCCCTATGTCGGATTCATCCCATAGGTCAAACAGATAGATAAACTGTGCTTTCACAGACAACATCTATCGTCCAATGTCCGAGCTCCTCAGCCGCACCCATGCCACCGCCCTGGACGCCGCCGACCCGCTGCGTGCGCTGCGCGCTGAATTCGTCTTCCCCCAGCACAACCACCGCGACCAGACCTATTTCGTCGGTAATTCGCTGGGCCTGCAGCCGCGCGGGGCCAAGGCGGCGGTGCAGGAGGTCATGGACAAATGGGGTGCGCTCGCCGTGGAAGGCCATTTCACCGGCGAGACCCAGTGGCTGGGCTACCACCGCCTGGTCAATCGGCAGCTGGCCCAGGTAGTGGGCGCCCTGCCCAGCGAAGTGGTCGCCATGAACACGCTGAGCGTGAACCTGCACCTGATGATGGTCAGCTTCTACCGGCCCAGCGCCGAGCGCCCGGTGATCCTGATGGAAGCCGGCGCCTTCCCGACCGACCGCCACGCGGTGGAATCGCAGCTGCGCTTCCACGGCTTCGACCCGGCTACCGATCTGGTCGAAGTCCAGCCGGATGAGCCCAACGGCACCATCTCGCTGCAGGCCATCGAACGCGCCATCACCGAACACGGGCCGCGCCTGGCGCTGGTGCTGTGGCCCGGGGTCCAGTACCGCAGCGGCCAGGTATTCGACCTGGATGCGATCACCCGCATGGCGCGCCTGCAGGGCGCCCGGGTCGGCTTCGACCTGGCCCACTCGGTCGGCAACGTGCCGCTGCAGCTGCACGACATCGCGCCGGACTTCGCCGTGTGGTGCCATTACAAGTACCTCAACAGCGGCCCCGGTGCCGTGGCTGGCTGCTTCGTGCACGAACGCCACCACCGCGACACCAGCCTGCCGCGCTTCGCCGGCTGGTGGGGGCATGAGGAAGCCACCCGCTTCAAGATGGCCCCGCAGTTCGTGCCGGCGGTGGGCGCAGAAGGCTGGCAGCTGAGCAACCCGCCGGTGCTGGGCCTGGCCCCGCTGCGGGCCGCGCTTGACGTGATCGACAAGGCCGGCGGCATCCAGGCCCTTCGCGACAAGTCGCTGCAGCTCACCGGCCTGCTCGATGCACTGGTCCGCGCCCGCCTGCCCGGCGTGCTCGAAGTGCTCACCCCCAGCGAGCCGGAACGCCGTGGCTGCCAGCTGTCGCTGCGCGTGGTGGCCGGCCGTGAACGCGGCCGCAACCTGTTCGAATACCTGCAGACCGTGGGCGTGCTGGGCGACTGGCGCGAACCCGATGTGATCCGCATCTCGCCCACCCCGTTGTACAACCGCTACCTTGACCTGCACCACTTCGTCGAGGAAGTGGAATCTTGGGCCGGCCTGTAAGCCGCCCTCCCCCACCCCTGCGCGGAACCGCCTTGATCGCTACCCCCCATCGCTCCCTGAGCATCATCGGCGCAGGCCTGGCCGGCTCCCTGCTGGCCATCCTGCTGTCCCGCCAGGGCTGGCGGATCACCCTGTACGAACGCCGCGGCGATCCGCGCATCGCCGATTACGAGTCCGGCCGCTCGATCAACCTGGCCCTGGCCGAACGCGGCCGCAACGCGCTGCGCCAGGCCGGGGTCGAAGACGCGGTGATGGCCAAGGCAGTGATGATGCGCGGCCGTATGGTGCACCCGCGCCAGGGCGAGCCGCAGCTGCAGCGCTATGGCCGCGACGACAGCGAAGTGATCTGGTCCATCCACCGCAAGGACCTCAACACCACCCTGCTGCAGCTGGCCGAAGATGCGGGTGCGCAGGTGCACTTCCACCGCCGCCTGCACACCGTGGATTTCGATGCCGGCTATGCGCGCTTCATCGATGACCGCACCGACCATCCGCATGACATCCGCTTCGATACGCTGATCGGCGCCGACGGCGCCGGCTCTGCGCTGCGCGCGGCCATGAACCGCAAGCACCCGCTGGACGAGCGCATCGAGTTCCTCGACCACTCCTACAAGGAGCTGGAAATCCCGCCCACCGACGACGGCGGCTTCCGGATCGAGGCCAATGCCCTGCACATCTGGCCGCGCGGCAACTACATGTGCATCGCGCTGCCCAATGACGAAGGCACCTTCACCGTCACCCTGTTCCTGCCCAACGAAGGCAACCCCAGCTTCGCCACCACCAACAGCGGCGCCGAAGCCGAGGCGTTGTTCGCGCGCGATTTCCCCGATGCGCTGGCGCTGATTCCAAACCTGCGCCGCGATTGGGAAGAACACCCGCCCGGCCTGCTCGGCACCCTGCACCTGCGCCAGTGGCACCTGCAGGGCCGCGCGGTGCTGCTTGGCGATGCCGCCCACGCCATGGTGCCGTTCCACGGCCAGGGCATGAACTGCGCGTTCGAGGACTGCGTGGCGCTGGCCCGCCACCTGCTGGAGCAGGATTCGCTCGCCCAGGCCTTCGCCGCCTTCGAAGCCGAGCGCAAGCCCAACGCCGAAGCGATCCAGCAGATGGCGCTGGAAAACTACCTGGAAATGCGCGACCGCGTGGCCGACCCGGCCTTCCTGCTGCAGCGCGAGCTGGAGCAGCAGCTGCAGGCGCGCTGGCCCACCCGCTTCGTGCCGCACTACACCATGGTGACCTTCCTGCACACGCCGTACGCGGTGGCGCTGGAACGCACCGAGCTGCAGCGGCGCATCCTGGAAACGGCCACCGCCGGCCACGACAGCCTGGAGCACATCGACTGGGCCGCGCTGGAACGCGTGGTGCACCAACAGCTGACCGTGCTGGAGGGCGCGCACTGATGGCCGACAGCTTCCTGTTCTACGACCTGGAAACCTTCGGCCAGGACCCGCGCCGCACCCGCGTGGCGCAGTTCGCCGCGATCCGCACCGACGCCGACCTGAACATGATCGACGCACCAGTGAGCTTCTACGTGAAGCCGGCCGACGACCTGCTGCCCTCGCCGATTGCCACGCTGATCACCGGCATCACCCCGCAGCATGCGCTGGCCGAAGGGGTCAGCGAAGCCGAGGCGTTTTCGCGGATCAACGACCTGATGGCGCGCCCGGGCACGTGCACGCTGGGCTACAACACGCTGCGCTTCGACGACGAGTTCGTGCGCCACGGGCTGTTCCGCAATTTCTTCGATCCCTACGAACGCGAGTGGCGCAACGGCAACTCGCGCTGGGACCTGCTGGACATGCTGCGGCTGGTGCACGCGCTGCGCCCGGACGGCATCGCCTGGCCGCAGCGCGAGGATGGCGCGACCTCGTTCAAGCTTGAGCACCTGGCGCTGGCCAACGACGTGCGCCAGGGCGACGCGCACGAGGCACTGTCCGACGTGCACGCCACCATCGGCATGGCGCGTCTTTTCAAGCAGGCCCAACCCCGGCTGTGGGATTACGCCCTGAAGCTGCGCGACAAGCGCTTCGTCGGCAGCCTGCTTGACGTGGACGCGATGCAGCCGGTGCTGCACATCTCCATGCGCTACCCGGCCCAGCGCATGTGCGCCGCGCCGGTGATGCCGATCGCGCGCCACCCGTACATCAACAACCGGGTCATCGCGCTGGACCTGGAAGGCGACATCGATGGGTTGCTGGCCCTGCCGGCCGAAACGCTGGCCGCGCGCCTGTACACGCGCGCCGCCGACCTGGCCGAGGGCGAACAGCGCGTACCGCTCAAGGAAGTGCACTTGAACAAGGTGCCCGCGCTGGTGGCTTGGAACCACCTGCGCCCGGCCGACCATGCTCGGCTGGGCATCGACGTGGCCACGGTGGACGCCAATGCCGCGCGCGTGCGCGAGGCCGGCCCGGCGCTGGTCGAGAAGATACGGCAGGTGTACGGCGGCGAGCGCGGGGCCACGGTCAGCGATGTGGATGCTTCGCTGTACGACGGCTTCCTGGCCGACGGCGACAAGGCCTTGATGACCCGCCTGCGCACCAGCCCGCCGGCCGAGCTGGCCGGTTTCGCCGAGCGGCTGAAAGACCCGCGCATGCCGGAGCTGCTGTTCCGCTACCGCGCGCGCAACCACCCGCAGACGCTGGATGCCGGCGAACGCGGGCGCTGGAACGACTACCGGCGGCAGCGCCTGCTCGGCGATGCCGGGCTGGGCGAGCAGAACCTGCCCGACTTCCGCGCGCAGCTGGACACGCTGGCGCTGGAGCATGCCGCCGACCCGGCCAAACTTGCCCTGTTGCAGCACCTGCGCGACTGGGGCACCGATCTGGAGCAGAGCCTGTGAGCACCTATTTCACTCCCGCCAGCTTCACCTTCCTGCGCGGGCTGGCGCGCAACAACGACAAGACCTGGTTCAACGCGCACAAGCCGAAGTACGAAGAGCACGTGCGCCAGCCGTTCCTGCAGCTGATCAGCGACCTGCAGCCGGACCTGGCGGTGGTGAGCGGACACTTCCGCGCCGACCCGCGCGGCGTGGGCGGCTCGCTGTTCCGCATCTACCGTGATGCGCGCTTCTCCAACGACAAGTCGCCGTACAAGACCTGGCAGGGCGCGCGGCTGTTCCATGAGCGGCGCAAGCAGGTACCGGCGCCGTCGTTCTACATCCACCTGCAACCGGGCGGGTGCTTCGTTGGCGCTGGCCTGTGGCATCCCGAGCCGGCCACCCAGCGCAAGGTGCGCCATTTCATCGTGGACAACCCCGGCGCGTGGAAGGCCGCCGCGCATGCGCCGGCGCTGCGGAAGAAGTTCGATTTCGAGGAAAGTGAGAAGCTGGTGCGGGCACCGCGCGGGTTCGAGCCGGATTTCGAATTCATTGACGACCTGAAGCATCGCAACTGGGTGTTCTGGCGCTCGCTGGATGATGCGACCATGACCGGGCCAAAGCTTCGGCAGACGCTGGCGAAGGATCTGGTGGCGTTGGGGCCGTTTGTCGATTATCTGTGCGCGGCGCTGGATCTGGAGTTTTGAGCACTCTACCCCGCCTTGACGTGGGCTTCGGCAAGCTGGCGGCATGAAAAAGCTGCTTCTGCTGCTGGGGCTTGGCGTGGTGCTGCTGGCAGGCTGGCTGGTCAGCGGGCCGTATCTGACCCTGCGCGGGCTGGCCGGGGCGATCGAGCAGCGCGATACCTCCCAGCTGGACCGCTACGTGGACTTCCCGATGCTGCGCGCCAACCTGCGCGCGCAGCTGGATGATTACGTGGTGCGACGGGCCGGGCCGGACGTGCAGTCCAACCTGGTCGGCGCGCTGCTGCTGACTGCCGGGCAGAAGCTCAGCGGCACGGCGGTGGATGCGATGGTCACGCCGACCGGGATCGGCGCGTTGATGGAAGGCCATACGCTGTGGAAGCGGGCCAGCAATGACCTGGAGAGCAATGACGCGTACGCGGCGCCGCGTGCGGCGCGGCCGCTGGAGGGCGCCACGCACCGGTTCGAGTCCACGTCACGATTCACCGCCACCACCCATACGGCGCAGGGCGCGCCGGTGGTGTTCGTGCTGCAGCGGCAGGGGTTGCGCTGGAAATTGGTCAATATCGAGCTGCCGCTCGATTAGTCGGTGTCACGACCAACGGTCGTGACCTACCCATGTATCCGCCCGACCGGTAGGTCACGACCGTTGGTCGTGACCGCCGTCAATCGTTGGCCACGCCGTGGGGTACATGGCCGGCGGCGACGCTGAGGTGCTGGCGCGCGCTGTCGATGTTGTGCTGCGAATCGTCGAAGAAGATATCCGCCCCGAACGCTTCCAGGAACGGGCCTTTGTGGCGGCCGCCCAGGAACAGCGCTTCGTCCAGGCGCACGCCCCATTCGCGCAACGTGCGGATCACCCGCTCATGGGCCGGGGCCGAGCGCGCGGTGACCAGCGCGGTCCGGATCGGCGCATCTTCGCCCGACGGGAACACTGCCTGCAGGGTGTGCAGCGCCGACAGGAAGTTGCGGAACGGACCGCCACTGAGCGGCTCGCGGGCGTTTTCGCGCTCGTGCCGGCCAAACGCTTCCACGCCCTGCTCGCGCGAGATGCGCTCGCTTTCATCGCCGAAGATCACCGCGTCACCATCGAAGGCGATGCGCAGCTGGCCCAGCGGCTGGCTCATGTCGACCGGTTCGGCCGCCGCCAGGGTCTCCCCGTGCGGCTTGGGCAGGATCGTGGCCGCGGCGATGCCATGCCGCAGCGCACGCCGCACCGATTCCGGGTTGGCCGACAGGAACAGATCGGTCCCGAACGGCTTCACGTACGGCCAGGTCGGCTCGCCGGCGGTGAAGGTGGCGCGGATGATGCCCAGGTCGTAATGCTGGATGGAATTGAAGATGCGAAGACCGGTATCGGCTGAATTGCGCGACAGCAGGATGACCTCCACCCGCGGCGATTCCGGCGACTGGCCCTGGTTGAGCGCCAGCAGCTTGCGCACCACCGGGAACGCCACGCCAGGACGCAGCACATCGTCCTCATGCTTGCGCTGGTACTCGGCATAGGCGTCCACGCCTTCGGCCTCGAACAGCGCGTGGCCCTCTTCCAGGTCGAAAAGCGCGCGCGAGGTCACGGCAACGGTCAGCAAACGGGGGGTGTTGTCGCCCATGGCGGTTAAAAATCCTTCAAAACATGAACTGTTCGCTGAGGATCCGGTCTTCCAGGTTGTGTTCCGGATCGAACAGCAGGGTCACCCGGCGCTCGCGCGACTCGCGGATGGTCACTTCGACCACGTCGCGGGTCTCGTGCGAATCGGCGGTCACGCTGACCGGGCGCTTGTAGGGGTCGAGTACGCGGAAGCGCACTTCGGTATCGGCCTTCAGGATCGCGCCACGCCAGCGCCGCGGCCGGTACGGCGCCAGCGGGGTCAGTGCGATGGTGTGCGAGCCCAGCGGCAGGATCGGGCCGTGTGCGGAGTAATTGTAGGCGGTGCTGCCGGCCGGGGTCGCCACCAGCACCCCATCGCCGATCAGCTCGGCCACCCGCTCCTGGCCGTTGAGGTCGACCCCGATGTGCGCGGCCTGCCGGGTCTGGCGCAGCAGCGACACGTCGTTATAGGCCAGCGAGCCGGTGGTGGTGCCCGATTCGGTCAGCGCCAGCATTTCCAGCGGGCGCAGGTTGGCCGGCTCGGCACGGGCGATGCGCGACTGGATGTCGTCCTCGGCCCTGTACTGGTTCATCAGGAAGCCCACGGTGCCCAGCTTCATGCCGAACACCGGCAGGCCAAGATGCCCATGCCGGTGCAGGGTCTGCAGCATGAAACCGTCGCCGCCCAGGGGACACAGCACCTCGGCAGCGTCCGGCGCGTGGTCGCCATAGCGTGCCACCGCGGCCGCGCGGGCCGACTGGGCCGCCTCGGTGTTGCTGGCAAGGAACGCGATGCGGGGGGTGTCGCTCATGAAGATTCCCGGTGGGGCATGGCCGAGAGCATACCCGGGCGAGCGCCGTTCGTGCGTACGCGAGCGTGAACCGCACGAACGCGGCCAGCGACCGCATCGACCAACGGTCGATACCTACCGGTAGATCACGACCGTTGGTCGTGATTCAACAAAAAGGCCCCGCCAATGGCGGGGCCTTCTGCTTTCACGCATCAGCGCAGGTTACGCGCCGTGCGCTGCCAGCTGGCCCAGGCGCTGTACCGCCACCGAGACCGTCGGGTAGTCGAGCGTCTTCTGCTCGGCCAGCTCCTGCAGCATCGACAGGGTGAAGCGCAGGCTGCTGTCGTCACGGCCGATCCAGGCCGCAACCTTGGCTTCGGCACTGCCCCCCTTCATCGACAGCACCTGGGCGGCCAGGTTGCGATGATGGGCGGCCAGCTCGTCGCGCAGCACGCCACGGGCCACGGCGTGCCAGCGGCCGTTGACCTCCAGCGCGTCGATCTGCTCGAACAGCCACGGCAGCTGCAGCGCGTCGCCCAGGCGGAAGTGGACCTTGGACACGTCCACCGGCTTGAGCTTGCGGGTACGCGCCAGTTCGATGATGTCGAATGCCGGTTCCAGGAACTGCAGCTCGGACAGCTGCTGTGCCAGTGCCGGCGGCAGGCCCTTCTCCTTCCATTCCTGCACACTGGCTTCGTACGCCGGGCGCTGTGCGTCCGGCAGCACGCCCGAGGCGACACGGATGTCGTTGAACGGGGCCTGGTAGCGGTTCACCGCCTCGGTGATGCCCGGCATCGCGCCGGGGCGGAACAGCAGCCAGCGCACGAACGAACGCTGCAGCTTCCAGATCACTTCCAGCGCATCGATCTGCACCGACTCCGGCAGGGTGCCGTCCAGCGCATCGATCTGCGCCCACAGGGCACGTGCATCCAGCGTTTCGCGGCTGATGGTGTAGGCCTTGGCGACCTCGGCGATGGTGCGGCCGGTGTCTTCCTGCATGCGCATCAGGAACGTGGCGCCCATGCGGTTGATGGTCTGGTTGGTCACGGCCGTGGCGATGATCTCGCGCTTCAGGCGGTGACGCTCCATCGCATCGGCGTACTTCTTCTGCAGCGGCGTCGGGAAGTAACGCAGCAGTTCCTTGGACAGGTACGGGTCTTCCGGAATGTCCGATTCCAGCAGCTGCTGGAACGCCACCAGCTTGGAATACGACAGCAGCACCGACAGCTCCGGACGGGTCAGGCCCTGGCCACGCGCCTTGCGTGCCGAGAGCTCGGCATCGGTCGGCAGGAACTCGATCTGGCGATCCAGCAGGCCCTGCTTTTCCAGCGTGCGGATGAAGTGCTGCTTGGAACCCAGGCGCTTGACCGCCATCCGCTCCATCAGGCTCAGGGCCTGGTTCTGGCGGTAGTTGTCGTTGAGCACCAGGTCGGCCACTTCGTCGGTCATCGACGCCAGCAGCTTGTTGCGTGCGTCCACGGTCAGCTTCTTGGCCCGCACCACATCGTTGAGCAGGATCTTGATGTTGACTTCGTGGTCGGAGGTATCCACGCCGGCCGAGTTGTCGATGAAGTCGGTGTTGAGCAGCACGCCCGCCTGGGCGGCTTCGATGCGGCCCAGCTGGGTCATGCCCAGGTTGCCGCCCTCGCCCACCACCTTGCAGCGCAGGTCGCCACCGTTGACGCGCAGCGCGTTGTTGGCGCGGTCGCCCACGTCGCTGTGCTGTTCGGTGGCGGCCTTGACGTAGGTGCCGATGCCGCCATTCCACAGCAGGTCCACCGGCGCCTTCAGGATGGCGCTCATCAGATCGTTGGGCGACAGCGCCTTGATGCTGTCGTCCAGGCCCAGCGCTTCACGCACCTGCGGGGTGATCTCGATCGACTTCAGGGTGCGCGGGTACACGCCGCCGCCCTTGCTGATGAGCTTGGTGTCGTAGTCCGCCCAGCTCGACCGCGGCACGGTGAACATGCGCTCACGTTCGATGAACGACGTGGCCGCATCCGGATTCGGGTCCAGGAAGATGTGGCGGTGGTCGAACGCGGCGACCAGGCGGATGTGGCGCGACAGCAGCATGCCGTTGCCGAACACGTCGCCGGACATGTCGCCGACACCGACCGTGGTGAAGTCCTGGGTCTGGCTGTCACGGCCCAGCGCACGGAAGTGGCGCTTGACCGACTCCCACGCACCGCGTGCGGTGATGCCCATGCCCTTGTGGTCGTAACCAACCGAACCACCGGACGCGAATGCATCGCCCATCCAGAAGCCGTGGTCGATGGCCAGGCCGTTGGCGATGTCGGAGAAAGTCGCGGTGCCCTTGTCGGCGGCCACCACCAGGTACGGGTCGTCCATGTCGTGGCGGACCACGTCCACCGGCGGCACGATCTTGTTGTTGACGATGTTGTCGGTGATGTCCAGCAGGCCCTGGATGAACAGCTTGTAGCAGGCCACGCCGTTGGCGAACACCGCATCGCGGTCACCGCTGGCCGGCGGGGTCTTGGCGAAGAAGCCGCCCTTGGCACCGACCGGCACGATCACCGTGTTCTTGACCATCTGCGCCTTGACCAGGCCCAGCACTTCGGTGCGGAAGTCTTCGCGACGGTCCGACCAGCGCAGGCCGCCACGGGCAACCGCGCCGAAGCGCAGGTGGGTACCTTCCACGCGCGGGCCGTACACGAAGATTTCGCGGTACGGACGCGGCTTGGGCAGGTCCGGCACCAGCGCCGAATCGAACTTGAAGCTGATCACGTGGCCCGGGCGGCCCTGTGCATCGGTCTGGTAGTAGCTGGTACGCAGGGTGGCGTCGATCACGCCCATGAAGCTGCGCAGGATGCGGTCTTCGTCCAGGCTGGATACGCGGTCCATCAGCTTGACCAGGGCGTCGCGCGCGGCGTCCATCTGCGCCTTGCGGTCGCCCTTGCGGGCGTCGACCACGGTCTTGATGACCTTCAGGGTGGCTTCGTCGCCACCGGCCAGCACGGTCAGGTGCGCGCGCAGGTCGGCCTGGCCATCGGCGATGGCGACCTTGTCCTCATGCCCGGTGGCCGGGTCGAAGCGGGCTTCGAACAGCTCCACCAGCAGGCGGGCCAGCAGCGGGTAACGGGTGAAGGTGGCTTCGACGTAGGCCTGCGAGAACGGCACGCCGGTCTGCAGCAGGTACTTGCAGTAACCGCGCAGCATGGCAACCTGGCGCCAATGCAGGCCAGCGGCCAGCACCAGGCGGTTGAAGCCGTCGTTCTCGGCATCGCCGTGCCAGACGCGGGCAAAGGTTTCACCGAAGGCGGCATCGGCGGCAGCAGCGTCGATCGCGCCGGCCAGCGATTCCACTTCGAAGTCCTGCACGTACACCGGCGCGTTGTCCACGCTCAGGCGGTACGGGCGCTCGGCGATCACGCGCAGGCCCATGTTTTCCATCATCGGCAGCGCGTCCGACAGCGGAATGTCATCCAGCTGGCGGTACAGCTTCAGGCGCAGGCCATCGCCTTCTTCGCGGTGCACGGCCTGCAGGCTCAGGCGCAGGTCGTCCGGGCCGGTCAGCGCGTCGAGCTGGCTGACGTCGTTGGCAGCGATCTCGGTGCTCGAGTCTTCGATGTAACCGGCCGGCAGTGCCTTGCCGATGCGGGCGGCAATGCGCAGGCCTTCGCTTTCACCATGGCGGGCCACCAGCGCTTCGCGCAGGTCGTCCTGCCAGTTGCGCAGCACCTGGGCCAGCTTCTGTTCCAGTGCGCTGGTATCCACTTCCAGGGTCTGGCCAGCCTTCGGGCGCACGATCAGGTGCACCTGGGCCAGCGGCGATTCGCCCAGCACCACCGAGCTGTCCACGTATTCGCCCTGCAGCGCGTCCTTGAGCATCGCTTCGATGCGCAGGCGCACGTCGGTGTTGAAACGCTCGCGCGGCAGGTACACCAGCGCGGAGATGAAACGGCTGTACTTGTCACGGCGCAGGAACAGGCGGCTGCGCACGCGCTCCTGCAGGCCCAGCACGCCGATGGCGGTGCGGTACAGCTCTTCCTCGCTGGACTGGAACAGCTCTTCGCGCGGCAGGGTTTCCAGGATGTGGCGCAGTGCCTTGCCGCTGTGGCTGGCCGGAGCCAGGCCCGACTTGCTCATCACGTATTCGTGGCGCTGGCGCACCAGCGGGATTTCCCACGGGCGGCGGTTGTAGGCGCTGGAAGTGAACAGGCCCAGGAAGCGCTGCTCGCCGATGATCCTGCCCTTGGCGTCGAATTCCAGCACGCCGATGTAATCCATGTAGCCGGCGCGGTGCACGCGCGAACGCGCATTGGTCTTGGTCAGGATCAGCGCGTCCTTCAACCCGGTGGTGGCGTTGAGGCCCTGTGCGGCCAGGGTCTTGACCGGGCGTGCAGCGGACTTGTCCTTGCCGCGCATCAGGCCCAGGCCGGTGTCGTTCAACGGCGCCAGCACGTCTTCCTTGCCCTGCTTCTCCACGCGGTATTCGCGGTAACCGAAGAAGGTGAAGTGGTTTTCGGCGGCCCAGCGCAGGAACGCCTGGGCTTCGGCGCGCGAGGCGTCGTCGACCGGCAGCTGGCGCGTGCCGAGGTCGTCGGCCAGGGCCAGCGCCTTGCTGCGCATGGCTTCCCAGTCGCCGACGATGGCGCGCACTTCATCCAGCGCCTTGACGATGGCCTGTTCGACATCGGCCATGGCGTCGGCCGGCTGGCGGTCGATTTCCAGCAGCATCACAGATTCGGCGGTGCCTTCGCCCACGGTCGACAGCTTGCCGACCTTGTCGCGGGTGAAACGGATCACCGGGTGGCCCAGCACGTGCACGCCCACGCCATGTTCGGCCAGGGTCATGGTCACGGTGTCGACCAGGAACGGCATGTCGTCGTTGACGATCTGCAGCACGGTGTGGGCAGATTCCCAGCCGTTGGCCTTCAGGGTCGGGTTGAACACGCGCACGTTGGCCTTGCCGGCCTTGCGCACGCGGGCGAATTCGAGGGTGTCGCCGGCCAGTGCGGCCCATTCTTCAGCGGTGTGGTGCGGGAACTCGTCCGCTTCCATGCGCTTGTAGAAGTCTGCGGCGAACGCCACTGCCTCGGCCTGCCCGGCCGCCGGGTAACGCTTGCGCAAGGCCGTGTACACCGGTTCCAGCGAGAAGCCCACTGGTGAAACAGTCTGCGTATCGGCTGGTTTGGTCGTTTTTTTCACGGTCTTGGCTGCTGTTTTTTGCGGTTTCATGGCAGAGCGGTGCGTGTTGCCCAGTTGGAAAGATGAAATTGTAGCCCTACCGCATGAAAAGGCCTTGCTGCAGGACGGAATAAGGTTTTTCAGTTGGGTGGCGTTTACATCGCATGCCAGTACCGAACACAACGCTTCTCCAATTCTGAACTGGACGGTATAGTCCACCGCGTGAACTCCCCCTCTCCTGCCGCCGCCTCGCTGGACGCGCGCGATCATCGCGTGTTCGATGCCGTGCGCGATCTGATGGCCACCCAGGGCATGCAGCTGAGCATGGAGTCGGTGGCCCAGCAGGCCGGATGTTCCAAGCAGACCCTCTACAGCCGCTACGGCAGCAAGCAGGAACTGCTGCGCCGGGTGCTGCAGCGGCACCTGTGCCGGGCCACGGCCGGGCTGCGGGCACTGGAAGGCGATGATCTGCGCGGCTGCCTGCTGCAGTTTGCCTTCGACTACCTGGACCACTTCAACGAGCCGCACGTGGTCCAGACCCGCCGGCTGATCGCCGGAGAGGCGGCCCGTTTTCCCGATGAGGCACGTTCCCTGTATCGGGATGGGGCGGAAGCATTGACTTTTCACCTTGCTGAATGGATCCAACATCGCATCCACGAGGGGCTTCTGCGCCATGACGACCCGCACTTCATGGCCGAACTGCTATTGAGCATGATTGCGGGACAGGATTTCGAGAAGCAGCGCTTTCACACCCCCCACCGTGCCGACGCGTCACAGCGGCGCCGGTGGGCCGAATTTTCCGTGGACAGTTTCCTGCGCGCGTTCGCTGCGCCCGAGGCGATCCGCTTACCGCATTCAAACCAACACCGGAGTTTCTCCTGATGATCGCCCCACTCCGCACCCTCGCCCTGACGTGCGCTGTCGCCGTTGCGTTGACCGCCTGCAAGAAGCCGGAACAACAGACGCCCCCGCCGCCGGAAGTGGGCGTGATCGAAGCCAAGGCCGATACGCTGCCGTTGCAGCGTGAGCTGGTGGGCCGCCTGTCGCCGTACCGCAGCGCCGACGTGCGCGCCCGCGTGCCGGGCGTGCTGCTCAAGCGCGTCTACCAGGAAGGGCAGGACGTCAAACAGGGCCAGGTGCTGTTCCTGATCGACCCGGCGCCGCTGCAGGCCGCATTGAATGCATCGCAGGCTGAGCTCGCGTCGGCCCAGGCCACCTATGCCAATGCCAAGGCCGCCGCCGCGCGCGCCCGCTCGCTGGCGCCCAATCAGTTCGTCTCCAAGTCCGACCTGGACGCCGCGGAAGCCACCGAGCGCACCGCCGCCGCCGCCGTGCAGCAGGCGCAGGCCTCGCTGGCCAACGCGAAGATCAACCTCGGCTACGCCCAGGTCACCTCGCCCATCGACGGCCGCGCCGGCAAGCAGCAGGTCACCGAAGGCGCGCTGGTCGGCCAGGGCGACATCACCCTGCTGACCACCGTGGACCAGCTGGACCCGCTGTTCGTCAACTTCTCGATGAGCTCCGACGAGCTGACCCAGCTGCGCCGCGCGCAGGCCGCCGGCGCGGTGTCGCTGAGCGGCGATGGCAAGTCGACCGTGCAGGTGAAGCTGTCCGACGGCACGATGTACGACCAGCCGGGCACGCTGGATTACTCCTCGGCCGTGGTCGACCCGTCCACCGGCGCGGTGACGCTGCGCGCAGTACTGCCCAACCCGCAGCAGATCCTGCTGCCGGGCGCCTTCGTCAGCTTCCAGGCCGTACTGGGTGAGCGTAAAAATGCGTTCCTCGTCCCGCTGCAGGCCCTGCAGCGCGACACCACCGGCGGCTTCGTGATGGTGGTCGGCAAGGACGGCAAGGTGGTGCGCAAGAACGTGGTCACCGAAGGCCAGCAGGGCAGCAACTGGCTGGTCACCAGCGGCATCGAACCGGGCGACCAGGTGATCGTGGCTGGCGTGCAGAAGGTCAAGGAAGGCTCGCCGGCCTCGGCCAAGCCGTGGACCCCGACCGCCGCCAACGGACCTGGCGCAGCGCCTGCCGGTGCTGCACCGGCTGCGGGCGCCGCACCGGCTGCGGGCGCCGCACCGGCTGCGGGCACCGCGCCGGCCGATGCCGCCGCTGATCCGGCCGCCAAGCCCTCCGATGGCGCTCCGGCTGCCGAACCGACCAAGCAATAACGGGACCTTCCGTCATGCCTAAATTTTTCATTGAACACCCGGTATTCGCCTGGGTGGTCGCGATCCTGATCTCGCTTGCGGGCGTGATCTCGATCCTGGGTCTGGGCGTGGAGTCCTACCCGAGCATCGCACCGCCCCAGGTGACGGTGAGCGCCACCTACCCCGGCGCCAGCGCCGACACCACCGAGAAGTCGGTCACCCAGGTGATCGAGCAGCAGCTGACCGGTATCGATCACCTGCTGTACTTCAGCTCCTCGTCGGCCTCCAACGGCCGCGCGACCATCACCCTGACCTTCGAAACCGGTACCGACGCGGACATCGCCCAGGTGCAGGTGCAGAACAAGGTGTCGCTGGCCACGCCGCGCCTGCCCACCGAAGTGACCCAGCAGGGCGTGGTGGTGGCCAAGGCCAACGCCGGCTTCCTGATGGTGGTGGCGCTGCAGTCGGACAGCGAAGCGATCACCCGCGATGCGCTCAACGACATCGTGGGTTCGCGCGTGCTCGACCAGATCTCGCGCATTCCCGGCGTGGGCAGCACCCAGCAGTTCGGTTCCGAGTACGCCATGAACATCTGGCTCAACCCGGAACGCATGCAGGGCTACAACCTCTCGGCCACCCAGGTGCTGGCGGCGATCAAGGCCCAGAACGTGCAGTTCGCGGCCGGTTCGCTGGGCGCCGATCCGTCGCCGGCAGGCCACTACTTCACCGCCACGGTGTCGGCGGAGGGCCGCTTCAGCTCGCCTGACCAGTTCGAGAACATCATCCTGCGGGCCAACGCGGACGGTTCGCGCGTGCTGCTCAAGGACGTGGCGCGCATCGCCTTCGGTGCCAACAACTACGGCTTCGATACCCAGTACAACGGCAAGCCGACCGGTGCCTTCGCGATCCAGCTGCTGCCAGGCGCCAACGCCCTGAACGTGGCCAACGCGGTCACCGCGAAGATGGATGAACTGGAATCCACCTTCCCGACCGGGGTCACCTGGTTCTCGCCGTACGACAGCACCACGTTCGTGAAGATCTCGATCGAGGAAGTGGTCAAGACCCTGATCGAAGCGATCGTGCTGGTCTTCCTGGTGATGCTGATCTTCCTGCAGAACTTCCGCGCCACCCTGATCCCCACGCTGGTCATCCCGGTCGCCCTGCTGGGCACCTTCCTGGGCATGAGCATCATCGGCTTCACCATCAACCAGCTGACCCTGTTTGCGATGGTGCTGGCGATCGGCATCGTGGTCGATGACGCCATCGTGGTCATCGAGAACGTCGAACGCATCATGACCGAGGAGAAGCTGCCGCCGAAGGCCGCCACCCAGAAGGCCATGACCCAGATCACCGGCGCGGTGGTGGCCATCACCGTGGTGCTGGCGGCGGTGTTCATTCCGTCGGCGCTGCAGGGCGGTGCCGCCGGTGAGATCTACAAGCAGTTCGCGCTGACCATCGCCATCGCGATGGCGTTCTCGGCGTTCCTGGCGCTGGGCTTCACCCCGGCGCTGTGCGCGACCTTCCTGAAGGCCACGCACGGCGAACCGAACGTGGTCTACCGCACCTTCAACAAGTATTACGACAAGGTCAGTGGCACCTACGTGGGCCACATCACCTCGGCGGTGAAGCACGCGCCGCGCTGGATGATCCTGTTCGTGGTGCTCACCGTGCTGTGCGGCTTCCTGTTCACCCGCATGCCGGGCAGCTTCCTGCCGGAAGAAGACCAGGGCTATGCGCTGGCGATCGTGCAGCTGCCGCCGGGCTCGACCAAGGCGCAGACCAATGCGACCTTCGCGCAGATGCGCGGCATCCTGGAAAAGCAGGATGGCTTCGAAGGCATGCTGCAGGTGGCCGGTTTCAGCTTCGTCGGCTCGGGCGAAAACGTGGGCATGGGCTTCATCCGGCTCAAGCCGTGGGCGGACCGTGACATCACGGTGCCCGAGTTCATCCAGAACATGAACGGCGCGTTCTACGGCATCAAGGAGGCGCAGATCTTCGTGGTCAACCTGCCCACGGTGCAGGGCCTGGGCCAGTTCGGCGGCTTCGACATGTGGCTGCAGGACCGCGGCGGTGCCGGCTTCGAACAGCTGACGCAGGCGCGCAACATCCTGCTGGGCAAGGCGGCCGAGGAGAAGGAACTGCTCACCGGCGTGCGCCCGAACGGGCTGGAAAACGCGCCGCAGCTGCAGCTGCACGTGGACCGCGTGCAGGCGCAGACGATGGGCCTGTCGGTGTCGGACGTGTACAGCACCATCCAGCTGATGCTGGCGCCGGTATACGTGAACGACTTCTTCTACCAGGGCCGCATCAAGCGCGTGACCATGCAGGCCGATGGTCCGTTCCGCACCGGTGCGGAGTCGTTGAACAGCTTCTACACCCCCAGCTCGCTGCAGACCAACGCCGACGGTACGCCGGCGATGATTCCGCTGAGCACCGTGGTGAAGTCCGAATGGGTGTCCGCCCCGCCGTCGCTGAGCCGCTACAACGGCTATTCGGCGATCAACATCGTCGGTTCGCAGGCACCGGGCAAGAGCTCGGGCGAAGCGATGCAGGCGATGGAGCGGATCGTGCAGGATGACCTGCCCGCGGGCTTCGGCTACGACTGGTCGGGCATGTCCTACCAGGAAATCCTGGCGGGCAACGCGGCCACGCTGCTGCTGGTGCTGTCGATCGTGGTGGTGTTCCTGTGCCTTGCGGCGCTGTATGAAAGCTGGTCGATCCCGGTAGCGGTGCTGCTGGTGGTGCCGCTGGGCGTGCTGGGCGCGCTGTCGTTCTCGCTCGCCCGTGGCCTGCCCAACGATCTGTACTTCAAGATCGGCCTGATCACGGTGATCGGCCTGGCGGCGAAGAACGCGATCCTGATCGTGGAGTTCGCGGTGGAACAGCGCGCAGCAGGCAAGAACCTGCGCGAGGCGACCATCGAAGCCTCGCGCCTGCGCTTCCGGCCGATCCTGATGACCTCGTTCGCGTTCATCATGGGCGTGATCCCGATGGCGATCTCCACCGGTGCCGGCGCCAACGCGCGTCACGCCATCGGTACGGGCGTGATCGGCGGCATGGTGTTCGCCACCTTCCTGGGCCTGCTGATGATCCCGGTGTTCTTCGTGGTGGTGCGCCGCATGCTGGGCGACAAGCTCGACGAACCGTCCAAGGAGTTCCTGGAACGCCAGGGCGAAGCCACCGCGGCGCATCGTCCGGATCGTTGATCTTTGTTTGATTGAATTGCGAAAGGCCCTGGAGCGATCCGGGGCCTTTTTTTTGCGGTTGCCCGCTTGCCGTGTCGCCGTGCGTTGCCCGGCTGCTGATGCGTTTGTGCGAACAGCCTGTGGCTGGGACGATCTCTGGCTAGGCGGGTCGGTGCCACGGGAAAAGCCGGTGTGCCGGCGATGCCGGCACCTGCTTCGATCAGTTCAATGCGTTATCGAACGTGGAAATCTTCACGGCGGTTGTTTGGGAACCAACCCTACCGCGCCCTGTGCTTTTTCCGTGACCTCCTGCCCACTGTCATAGGCGAGCCGGGGCGGGTTTGCGGGGGCTTTGCGAAACATGGATGTTTCGCAAGAGCCTCCAGGGACGGATTCACGGCGCCCCCCGCAAACCCGCACCGGCTCGCCAACTCCGGCAAACCGGTGGCCAACGGCTGTTCGCCCAGATGCATGAAGCTACCGGGCGCAGCCCGGTACCCAGGTACACCATGCAATCAGACACCCAAAAGCAATCGGGGCCCCAATAGGGCCCCGATGCTTTGGTCCGTACAGCGAGAAGCCGCCTCAGCGCAGGCCGGTTTCGTTGCGGGCGATGACCAGGCGCTGGATTTCCGAGGTGCCTTCGTAGATCTCGGTGATCTTGGCATCACGGAAGTAACGCTCCAGCGGCATTTCCTTGGAGTAACCCATGCCGCCGTGGATCTGCACGGCCTGGTGGGTGATCCACATCGCCGCTTCGGAGGCGGTCAACTTGGCGATGGCCGCTTCGTTGCTGAAACGCTTGCCCTGGCCCTTCACCCACGCCGCGCGCAGGGTCAGCAGCAGTGCTGCGTCCAGCTTGCACTTCATGTCGGCGATCTTGGCCTGGGTCATCTGGAACGTGCCGATCGCCGCGCCGAAGGCCTTGCGGTCCTTCACGTATTCGATCGTGGCCTCATAGGCCGCACGTGCGATGCCGATTGCCTGCGACGCGATGCCGATACGGCCGGCGTCCAGCACGCCCATCGCGATCTTGAAGCCCTCGCCTTCCTTGCCCACCACGTCTTCGGCCGCCGCCACGTAATCCTGGAACTCGATCTCGCAGGTGGCCGAGGCGCGGATGCCGAGCTTCGGCTCGGTCTTGCCGCGGTGGAAGCCGGCCTTGTCGGTGTCGATCATGAACGCAGTGATGCCACGCGCACCCTGCTCCGGGTCGGTCATGGCAAACAGCACGACGTACCTGGCCACCGGACCGGAGGTGATCCAGCTCTTCTTGCCGTTGATCACATAGGTGCCGTCGGCCTGCTTGACCGCGCGGCAACGCATGGCCGTGGCGTCCGAACCCGACTGCGGCTCGGTCAGCGCGAACGCGCCGATGGCCTCGCCCTCGGCGATGGCGCGCACGTACTTCTGCTTCTGCGCCTCGCTGCCGTGGGTCAGGATGCCGTTGCAGAACAGCGAGTTGTTGACCGACATGATGGTTGAATGCGCGGCGTCGCCCGCGGCAACCTCCACCATCGCCAGCACGTAGGCAATCGGGTCCATGCCCGCGCCGCCGTACTCGGCCGGCACTTCGATGCCCATCAGGCCGTTTTCGCCCAGCAGGCGGATGTTGTCCAGCGGGAACTCGCCGGTACGGTCATGGTGCTCGGCGCTCGGCGCGATCTTTTCCTGCGCGATGCGGCGCGCAACGTCCTGCAGCATCAGCTGCTCTTCGGTGAAACTGAAATCCACGAAACCCTCCCAGGAACATGTCGATATGGCCGCGCCGGGCGCGTCCAGGTGCGGCGATTGTACCGGGGGCCACCCAATCCGGGCTGACTTGACCGCGAAGGCGCCAAAGGACGAAAATATCTCTATATCGCGATAGGTAGATATTTATGGATCTCGAGGACTGGTCGGTCCGGCTGAAGGTGTTCGCCGACGCCACCCGCGTGCGCCTGCTGGCGCTGCTGGAGCAGGAAGAACTCACCGTGGCCGAGCTGTCGGCCATCACCACCCTGGCCCAGCCGCGGGTGTCGACCCACCTGGCCCGCCTCAAGGAAGCCGGCCTGGTGCGCGACCGGCGCGCAGGCGTGTCGGCGTACTACCGCTTCGACGATGCCGCGCTGGACCCTGCCCAACGCGCATTGTGGCACGCCCTGAGCACCGGCAGCGACGACCCGCTGCTGCGCCAGGATGCTGAACGCGTGGCCAGCGTGCTGGCCAGCCGCGCCGCCGACCAGAACTGGGCCGACAGCGTGGCCGGCGACATGGAACGCCATTACTCGCCCGGCCGCACCTGGGAAGCGCTGGCGCGCACCGCGCTGCCGCTGCTGGAAACCGGGGACGTGCTCGATATCGCCTCCGGCGATGGCGTGCTGGCGGAACTGGTGGCCCCGCATGCCAAGCGCTACGTCTGCATCGACACCAGCGCCCGCGTCGTGGCCGCCGCCAGCGAACGCCTGCGCCGCCTGGCCAACGTGGAAGTGCGCGAGGGCGACATGCATGCCCTGCCCTTCAAGGACCGCAGCTTCGACCTCGTGGTGCTGATGCATGCACTGACCTACGCCGCCAAGCCGGCCCAGGCCGTGGCCGAAGGCGCGCGCGTGCTGCGCTCCGGTGGCCGCCTGCTGCTTTGCAGCCTGGCCCGCCACGAGCACAAGGCCGCCGTCGAGGCCTATGGCCACGTCAACCTGGGTTTCTCGGACAAGGAACTGCGCAAATTCGCCGAGAAGGCCGGGCTGGTGGTCTCCAGCCTGGAAACGGTGACCCGCGAAAAGCGTCCGCCGCATTTTGAAGTCATTTCGCTGATTGCCAGCAAGCCCTGAGGTTTCCCCGCGATGTCCCTGCCCTGGCTGCACCCCGATCGTGTCCGCGCCCTCGAAGACGCGCTGGCCCAGCGCATCCTGATCATCGACGGTGCGATGGGCACCATGATCCAGCGGCACGGGCTGGAGGAAGGCGATTACCGCGGGGAACGCTTCGCCGGTGGCTTCGACCACCAGCACGGCGCCGGCTGCGACCATGGCACGCCGGAAGGCCACGACCTCAAGGGCAACAACGACCTGCTGCTGCTGACCCGCCCCGAGGTCATTGCCGGCATCCACACCGCCTACCTGGAAGCCGGTGCTGACCTGGTCGAAACCAACACGTTCAATGCCACCTCGGTAAGCCAGGCCGATTACCACCTGGAACACCTGGTGTACGAGTTGAACAAGGCCGGCGCTGCCGTCGCGCGCGCCTGCTGCGATGCGGTCGAAGCCAACACCCCGGATAAACCGCGTTTCGTCATCGGGGTGCTGGGGCCGACCAGCCGCACTGCCTCGATCAGCCCCGACGTGAACGATCCCGGTTTCCGCAACACCAGCTTCGATGCGCTGCGCGAAACCTACCGCGAGGCCATCGATGGCCTGATCGACGGCGGCGCCGACACCCTGATGGTGGAAACCATCTTCGACACGCTCAATGCCAAGGCCGCGCTGTTCGCCATCGAAGAAGCCTTCGATGCGCGCGGCGCGCGCCTGCCGATCATGATCTCCGGCACCATCACCGATGCCTCCGGGCGCACCCTCTCGGGCCAGACCGCCGACGCCTTCCACGCGTCGCTCGCCCACGCGCGCCCTCTGTCGATCGGCCTGAACTGCGCGCTCGGCGCCGACGCGATGCGACCGCACGTGGAAACCCTGGGCCAGGTGGCCGACTGTTACGTCAGCGCCCACCCCAACGCCGGGCTGCCCAACGCCTTCGGTGAGTACGACGAGACCCCGGACGAAATGGCCGCCACCCTGCGCGGTTTCGCCGAGGACGGCCTGCTCAACCTGGTGGGTGGCTGCTGCGGCTCCACCCCCGACCACATCCGAGCCATCGCCCAGGCCGTGGCCGGCCTGCGGCCGCGCGCACTGCCCGGCGCGCAGGAGCAGGCGGCATGAACGCACCTACGCGCCACACCCGGCTGTCCGGGCTGGAACCGCTGGTCATCACCCCGGACCTGCTGTTCGTCAACATCGGCGAGCGCACCAACGTCACCGGCAGCGCGCAGTTCCGCAAGCTGGTCAAGGAAGAACGCTACGAAGAAGCGGTGGAAGTGGCCCGCCAGCAGGTCGCCAGCGGCGCGCAGATCCTCGACGTCAACATGGACGAGGGCCTGATCGATTCCGAGAAGGCGATGACCCGCTATCTCAACCTGATCATGTCCGAGCCGGATATCGCGCGCATCCCGGTGATGGTCGATTCGTCCAAGTGGAGCGTGATCGAAGCCGGGCTGAAGTGCCTGCAGGGCAAGAGCGTGGTCAATTCGATCTCGCTCAAGGAAGGCGAGGCGCTGTTCATCGAACACGCACGCAAGGTGCTGCGCTACGGTGCGGCCGCGGTGGTGATGGCCTTCGACGAGCAGGGCCAGGCCGATACCTGCGCGCGCAAAGTGGAAATCTGCACCCGTGCCTACCGGATCCTGGTCGACCAGGTCGGCTTCCCGCCGCAGGACATCATATTCGACCCGAACATCTTCGCCGTGGCCACCGGCATCGAAGAGCACGACAACTACGCGGTGGATTTCATCGAAGCCACCCGCATCATCAAGCGCACACTGCCGCATTGCCATGTGTCCGGTGGCGTGTCCAACGTGTCGTTCTCGTTCCGTGGCAACGAAACGGTGCGCCAGGCCATCCACGCGGTGTTCCTGTACCACGCCATCGCGGCGGGCATGGACATGGGCATCGTCAACGCCGGCGCCATGCCGATCTACGACGACCTGGATGCCGAACTGCGCGAGCGCGTGGAGGACGTGATCCTCAACCGCCGTCCGGATGGCACCGAACGCCTGCTGGAGATCGCCGAGCGCTACAAGGGCAGGAAGGGCGAGATCAAGGGCGAAGACCTGGCCTGGCGCGAAAAGCCGATCGACGCGCGCCTGGCGCATGCGCTGGTGCACGGCCTGGATGCCTGGGTCGAAGCCGATACCGAAGAAGCGCGGATCCGTTCCAGCCGCCCGCTGGACGTGATCGAAGGACCGCTGATGGACGGCATGAACGTGGTCGGCGACCTGTTCGGCGCCGGCAAGATGTTCCTGCCGCAGGTGGTCAAATCCGCGCGCGTGATGAAGAAGGCCGTGGCCTACCTGCTGCCCTTCATCGAAGCCGAAAAGGCGCGCAGCGGCGATACCGCCAGGAGCAACGGCAAGATCATCATGGCCACGGTCAAGGGCGATGTGCACGACATCGGCAAGAACATCGTCGGCGTGGTGCTGGCGTGCAACAACTTCGAGGTGATCGACCTCGGCGTGATGGTGCCGGCACAGAAGATCCTGGACGCGGCCCGCGCCGAGAACGCCGACATCATCGGCCTGTCCGGGTTGATCACCCCGTCGCTGGAAGAAATGAGCCACGTGGCCCGCGAGATGGAACGGCAGGGCTTCACCCTGCCCTTGATGATCGGCGGCGCCACCACCTCGCGCGCGCACACTGCGCTGAAGATCGACCCGCATTACAAGGCGCCTACGGTGTGGGTGAAGGATGCTTCGCGGGCGGTGGGCGTGGCCCAGTCACTGATCTCCAGCGAGCTGCGCGAGGCCTTCGTGGCCGCCAACGAGGCCGACTACGCCGACATCCGCCAGCGCCACCGCAACCGCGGCGATGCCAAACGCCTGGTGACCCTGGCCAAGGCCCGCGCGCAGCGTTTCGACGGCAACTGGGCGCAGTACCAGCCGCCGGCCCCACGCCGCCCGGGCCTGCACGTGCTGGATGACTACCCGCTGGCCGATCTGGTCGGGGTGATCGACTGGACCCCGTTTTTCCAGGCCTGGGAACTGGCCGGCAAGTACCCGGCCATCCTCACCGACGAGATCGTAGGCACCCAGGCCAGCGAGCTGTACCGCGATGCGCGTGCGATGCTCAAGCGCATCGTCGACGAGCGTTGGCTGACCGCCAAGGCGGTGTTCGGGCTGTGGCCGGCCAACAGCGTGGGCGACGATGTGCACCTGACCACCGGGCAGGGCCCGGCCGTACTGCACTTCCTGCGCCAACAGGTGGACAAGCCGGTGGAGCGCCCGGACTTCTGCCTGGCCGATTTCATCGCACCGGCCGACAGCGGCCGCCAGGACTGGATCGGCGCGTTCGCGGTCACCGCCGGGATCGGCATCGACCCGCACGTGGCCCGCTTCGAGGCCGACCATGACGACTACAACGCGATCCTGCTCAAGGCGCTGGCCGACCGCCTGGCCGAAGCCCTGGCCGAGCGCCTGCACCAGCAGGTGCGCACCGATTACTGGGGCTACCAGCCGGACGAGGCACTGGACAACGACGCGCTGATTGCCGAGCAATACAGCGGCATCCGCCCGGCGCCGGGCTACCCCGCCTGCCCCGAACACAGCGAAAAAGCCACGCTGTTCCGCCTGCTCGATGCGGAAAACAACGCGGACATGCAGCTGACCGAGAGCTTTGCGATGCTGCCCACCGCGGCGGTGTCCGGCTATTACTTCAGCCACCCGCAGAGCCAGTATTTCGTGGTCGGCCGGGTCACCCGCGAGCAGGTAGGCGATTACGCCAAACGCAAGGGCGTGGAACGCGCGCAGGTCGAACGCTGGCTGGCCTCCAACCTGGATTACGATCCGGAATGAACGCGGTTCCGGTCGCCCGCCTCTCCAGCTACTACCTGTTCTACTACGCGGCGCTCGGCGCATTCACCCCGTACTGGTCGCTGTTCCTGACCGCGCGCGGGATGAGCGTGACCGCGATCAGCGTGATGATGGGGATCTGGTACGCCACCCGCATCGTGGCACCCACGACGTGGACCTCGATTGCCGCCGCCTCGCCGCACCCGATCCGCTGGCTGCGCGTGGGCAGCGTGCTGACCCTGCTCACCTTCTGCGCGTTCCTGCTGCCGCTGCCCCTGCCGTGGATGTACCCGGCCATGGTGGTGTTCTGCTTCTTCTACAACGCGGTGATGCCGCAGTTCGAATCGATCACCCTCACCCACCTGGGCAACGACAGCCACCGCTACGGGCTGATCCGGGTGTGGGGCTCGCTGGGCTTCATCGCGGTGGTGATGGGCTTTGGCTGGTTGATCGAAGGCAGCGGCGGTGCCGGCAACGCGCACCTGCTGCCGTGGCTGATGCTGCCGCTGTTCGCGTTGCTGGTGGGCTCGGCGTTTGCCAACTACTACGCGCGCGATTTCCATCGCGCGGATGGCGATGCCAGCGGCTTCTGGCAGATCGTGCGCAAACCGCAGGTGCTGGCGTTCTTCCTGGCCGCGTTCATGGAACAGCTGTCGTTCGGGCCGTACTACACGTTCTTTTCGGTCTACATGGATCACCACGGCTATGCGACCTCCACGCTGGGGCTGCTGTGGACGATCGGCGTGGTGTTCGAGGTCGGCGTGTTCTTCACCATCGGCCGCTTCTTCCGGCGCTATGACGCCAGCTGGATGCTGCTGATCGCCCTGGTCAGCTCCACCCTGCGCTGGACGGTCACCGCACTGTTCCCGGACCACCTTGGCGTGATGCTGGTGGCACAGACCGCGCATGCGCTGGGGTTTGCCGCCTTCTTCGCGGCGGCCATGCAGATGCTGGCGACCTACTTCCCGGGCCGGCTCAACGGGCACGGCCAGGGGCTGCTGTATGGCTTCTCGTCAGGCGTCGGCGGCGTGCTCGGCGCGTTGATCGCCGGCCAGCTGTGGAACATCGACCAGGGCCGCACCGCATTCCTGGCCGGCGCGGGGTTCGCGTTTGCCGGCGCACTGCTGTGCTTCTTCGCGATCAGCCTGCCGCTGTTGCGCAAACCAAGGCGCGTTTCCGCCTGAGGTTCCTGCGTCATGCAGAGATGGGCGTTATCGGCCCTACCGCACCGCTTGCAGGTGGCTGCGGAAACCGGGCAACAAGACGCGGTTGCCGTACCCGCTCAGGTGATCGGCGTCGAAATACAGCGGCCTGCCGTCTGCATCGGGCCTGCACACGTCGCCCGGGCACAACGCCGGTAATGGATCCCACACGCTTGCACCCGGCAACGCGGCGGCAACCTGGCGCAGGCTGTCCAGCACCGGCGCGCGCATTGCCTCCACCTGCGCGCGCGGAATCTGCATGCCATTGACGCAGATCGGGTTGTGGCGGTTGAACGCATCCGAGCAGCGGTACGGCGGTGCAGGCAGCACCGGCTTGGGCGCTTCCAGCACGATCCGCACGCCGCGTTCGGCCAGGGGACGCAGCTGTTCGATCGAGGCGATTACTTCGGCCGCCCGCCCTTCCACCGCAGCCGGGCTCGCCAGATCGGCGGCGACCTGGGCCGCATCGAACAGCTGGTACTGCTCGGCCAGGCGCGGAATGCGCAGCCCGGGCAGGAACAGCACGTCACCGGCACGCGCGGTAGCCTGGATATCCTCCAGCACGTTACGGGTGTACACCTCGCATCCCGGGTTCGGACCGCGCCAGGCCTGCATGCCCACCAGCGCGCAACCGCCACTGCCGTACAGGCGAACCTGCCCGCCGTCCTGCACCACCTTGCGCCGCAGCAGCTCGTTATAGACCAGCGCGTGCGAATCGCCGGCCACGAACAGCACGTCGGCCGCCCCGCTGCCGCCCTTGCACTCGCCCCGCTGCAGCAGCCGCGCCTGTCCCCCGGCGACCGGAATGCTGGACTCGACCACGCGGCAGTCGGGTACTTCCTTCTTCAGCCCCTTCGCATACGGGTACCAGTCCAACGGATGCCGGCTGACCGTACTGAACGAAATGTGCCGCTGCTGCTTGACCAGCACCGACTGCAGGCCGGCGCCCAGTACCAGTACGGCCAACCCCAGCAGTACCCAGCGCCCGTTGGTCCGGGGGCCGCGCGAGCCATGCCGCAGCGGCTGCTCCACCCAGCGCCAGGACAGCCACGCCAGCGCGAACACCAGCGCCACCGCGCACGCCCCGGCCAGCACGGTTTCCAGTCCCACGGTCCAGCGGAACAGCACGAACACCGGCCAATGCCACAGGTACAGCGAGTAGGAGAGCTTGCCGACCCAGACCATCGGCGGGCTGGCCAGCGCGCGCCCGGTCCAGCCCTGCGGATGTCGCTGCAGCAGCCCCAGCAGCACCACCGTGGAGAGCACCGGCCACAGCCCGTCCGGCCACGGCGAGTGGCCCGGTCGTGCCGCCCACAACCCGTAGCCCAGCCCCGCCACCGCCAGCAGCAGCAAAGGCGAACGCCACGACAGTCCACGCGCCAGCGGCGCCGCATCGAAACGACCGGCCAGCGTCATCGCCTGGTACAGCAGCACGCCAGCACCGAGCTGCCAGAACCGCGTGGTGGTGACGTAGAACGCCTGGATCTCCTGCCCGCCCTGCCCGACCAGCCGCAGTGCGTAGGCCAGCGACGCGACGGTAGCGACGGCGAACAAACCCAGCGACAGTGCGCGCGCCCGCCCGCCCCGCGACCACGCCAGGAACAGCAGCGGGAACAGCAGGTAGAACTGCTCCTCCACGCCCAGCGACCAGGTGTGGGTGTACGGATTGAATTCGGTGCGCGGCGAGAAGTAGTCGTTGCCGGTGGCGGCCAGCACCCAGTTGCTCAGCCCGAAGAATGCGCGGCGGCCAGTCTTGTCGCTGGTTTCGCTGAGCCAGGATTCGGGAATGAACAGCGCACTGAACAGCGCGGTGACCAGCAGGCACACCACCAGCGCCGGCACGATCCGGCGGATGCGGCGCGCGTAGAAACGCAGCAGGCCCTGCCAGCCGCCGAGCGACGGCAGGCGATCGACCGAGGCGCTGACCACGAAGCCGGAGATCACGAAAAACACATCCACACCGGTGAAGCCACCGGGCAGCCAGCTCGTCTTGAGGTGGTACAGGATGACCGACAACACGGCGACCGCACGCAGGCCGTCGATATGCGGGACGTAGGTTTGTCGCAATTGGCTTTCCTGCATGCACACTCCTTTGCCGCACGACCAACGGTCGTGCGCTACCGCATTCATCCCGTCAGGTAGGTATCGACCGACGGTCGATACCCGCTTTTTTTACCAGACCAGGTCGTCAGGCACCTGGTAGGCCGGATCGGCGTACGGGTCGTCTTCGGCCGGGGCGTTGGGGTCCACGCGCAGTGCCACGGCCGGGGCGAAGATCGCTTCGGCTTCGTCCAGCACCGCTGCGGTCACCAGCAGGTAGCGGCCGGTGCTCTGCAGCACGCCCAGTTCGCCGGCGTTGAGCTGGCGCAGCTGCTCGGCGGTGACATAGATCCGCTTGATCTTGCCGCCATACGGGAAGTGCCGCGCGATGTCGGCCGCTTCATCGTTGAGCGCCTTGTCCTTGAGCAGCTCGTCGAGCTTGACCTTGGCTTCGCGGCGCACGCGCGCCTCTTCCTGCTTCAGCCGCTCGGCTTCGATGCGGTCGTCTTTTTCCTTCTGCGCGCGGATCGCGTAGGCCTTGGCCAGGTCGATGTCCTCGCGCGAGCGCGGCTTGCCCTGGCCGGGGTTCTGGCCCTGGCCGGGACGTGCGTTGCCGCCGGGACGGCCCTTGCCCTGGAGGCCACGACGGGCATCGCCCTCGCGCGGCGGGCGCTGGCCATCGCGCGGCCCACGGGCGCCCTCACCGGCCTTGGCCTGCGGTCGGGCACCCTGCGGCGCGTTGGAGGGCCGGCCATCGCGGCGGGCGTCGGGCTTGCGTTCGGGCTTGGGCGCGGCTTTGAAGCCAAGGCCCAGCAGCTGGTCGCGGAGGGTATCGCTCATGACGTTGGGTCGATCAGTAGTGCGGGGGCGGCGGTTCTTCGCCCGAATCGGAATACAGCGCGTTGCGGACCTTGCCCAGGTCCTCCAGCAGCAGGCGGGTCAGGTCCGCGTTGCGGCTGCCCTCGATGCGGGCATCGGCCAGGGCTTCGCTCAGCTCGGCCAAGGCCTGTTCCTGGAAGGACACCCGCATTTCAAGTTCGACCAGGCGCGCTTCCAGCGCCTGCTCACGCGCGGTGGGAGTGGAGTCATGCATGCAGCGAACGTCCCCGGCCAATGCCGTAATAGGCCAGGCCCACGGCTTCGATCTCCTGCGGGTCATACAGGTTGCGACCGTCGAACACGACGGCGTCTTTCAGTGTGTCACGCAGGTGGGCGAAATCCGGGCTGCGGAACTGCTTCCATTCGGTGACCACCACCAGCGCATCGGCGCCATCCAGCGCGTCATTGGCGCTGTCGCAGAACACCAGGTCGTCGCGCTCGCCGAAGATGCGGCGGGCCTCGTCGGTGGCTTCCGGGTCGTACGCGCGGACGGTGGCACCGCCCTCCCACAGCTGTGCCAGCAGGCGGCGGCTGGAGGCTTCGCGCATGTCATCGGTGTTCGGCTTGAAGGCCAGGCCCCACACCGCGAAGGTGCGGCCGCGCACGCCCTCATCCTCGCCACGGTCGTAGTGGCGCTGGATCAGCTGGAACAGGTGCCCCTTCTGCGCATCGTTGACCGCTTCCACCGCATTGAGCAGCTTGGGCTCATGCCCGTACTGCTGCGCGGTGCGGGCCAGCGCCTGCACGTCCTTGGGGAAACACGAGCCGCCGTAACCGGCGCCCGGGTAGATGAAGTGCCAGCCGATGCGCGGGTCCGAGCCGATGCCCTGGCGGACCTGTTCGACATCGGCACCGACCTTCTCGGCGATGTTGGCGATTTCGTTCATGAACGAAATCTTGGTCGCCAGCATGGCGTTGGCGGCGTACTTGGTCAGCTCGGCCGAGCGCACGTCCATTTCCACCACGCGGTCGTGGTTGCGGTTGAACGGTGCGTACAGGCGGCGCATCAGCGCCACGGACTCGGCATTGGCCGCGCCGATCACGATACGGTCCGGCCGCATGCAGTCGGCCACGGCGTCGCCTTCCTTGAGGAATTCGGGGTTGGAGACCACGTCGAAGGCGATCTCCTCGCCGCGCTCGGCCAGCGCCTGGGCGATGGCGGCACGGACCTTGTCGGCCGTGCCTACCGGCACGGTCGACTTGTTCACCACCACGGTCGGCACACGCATGTGCCGGCCGATGGTGCGGGCCACCGCCAACACGTACTGCAGGTCGGCGCTGCCGTCCTCGTCCGGTGGCGTGCCCACGGCAATGAAGATCACCTGGCCATGCGCGATCGCCGCCTCGGCGTCGGTGGTGAAGGCCAGCCGCAACGCGGCATGGTTGGCCTTGACCATCGGCTCCAGGCCCGGCTCATAGATCGGGATGACGCCGCGGTTGAGGCCATCCACCTTGGCCTGGTCGATATCGACGCAGACCACCTGGTGGCCGACATCGGCCAGGCAGGTACCCGTGACCAGACCGACGTAGCCGGTACCGAAGATTGAGACGCGCATGTCCGTGTTGACTCCAGTTCCGTTTTACGGAGCAATGCCCAGCAGTTCGACGTCGAAGGTCAGCGTCGCGTTCGGACCGATCGGACCGCCCGGGGTGCCCTGCTCGCCATAGGCCAGCTCGCCCGGGATCCAGAAGCGGTACTTGGCGCCGACCGGCATCAGCTGCACGCCTTCCGACCAGCCCTTGACCACCTGGTCCAGGCCGAACTCGATCGGCTGGCCACGCTGGATGCTGCTGTCGAAGACGGTGCCGTCGAGCAGCTTGCCTTCGTAATGCACCTTGACCTTGCTGGTGGGGAGCGGGCGCTCGCCCGAACCGGGACGGATCACCTGGTACTGCAGGCCCGACGCGGTGGTGACCACGCCCGGCACGGTCTTGTTCTTGGCCATGAAGTCATTGCCGGCGCGGCGGTTGGTCTCGCCCTGGGCGGCGGCCTTGGCCTGCATTTCCGCCTGCTGGGCGGCCATGAAGCCTTCCATCGTGGCCTGGGCCTGCTCGGCCGTCATCTTCGGGGTGCCCTTGGCGAACGCGGTCTGCACGGCGTCGAACAGCGCGTCCAGGTCGACCTGGTCCTTCAACGGCGCCAGCGACGGGCCCACGGCATAGCTGCCCAGCATCAGGCCGACCTGTTCACGGTCCACCTTCGGCGGCTCGGTGCCCGGGGCCATGCCCGGAACCGGCTGGCCGGCCTTGACGGCCATCGCCATGCGCAGCGCCTGGTCGGTCTTCTGCGCCTGTTCCTGGGTGATCAGCGGCTGCTTGCCTTCGAAGGCGTTGGTCACCGCGCGGCGCAGGGCCGCGATGTCGATCTGGTCGGCGATCGGCTCGAAGGACTTGGCCACGTCCATACCAATGGCGTAGCCGACTTTTTCACGCTGGGAGGTCAAAGCAGAAGTCTCCTTGGCGGCCGCGCCTGCGGCCGGTTGTTGCGACATCACGGTACCGGTGGCACCCATCGCCAGAATCAGAACCGACGCCGCAGCGCCGCGCATTCCCATCTTCATTTGCTGCTTTCCTGGAAGTGACTGGACGCCGACGTCGGCGCGAAAGCGATCATTGTCGCACGCACGTGCGAGATGTCGAGGATGTCAGCGCTTTGCAGGCGCAACGGACAGCTCACGTTCGATTGCCGCCACCAGTTCCTTGTCGTCCGGCTTGACCTTGCTGGAGAACTGCGCCACCACCCGACCATCGCGCGACAGCAGGTATTTGTGGAAGTTCCAGCCGGGCGCAACGCCGGTGGCGGCGGTCAGGCGCTGGTACAGCGGCGTGGCGTCGGTGCCGGTGACCTGCACTTTCTGGAACATCGGGAACTTCACGCCATAGGTAAGCGTGCAGAACTCCTGGATCTCCTTCTCGCTGCCCGGCTCCTGGCCCTTGAAATCATTGGACGGGAAGCCCAGCACCGAGAAGCCGCGCGCGGCGTACCGGGTCTGCAGCCCTTCCAGCGCCTCGTACTGCGGGGTGAAACCGCACTTGCTGGCGGTATTGACCACCAGCAGCACCTTGCCGCCGTACTGCTTCTCCAGGTTCACCTCGGTCTTGCCGGCCAGCGGCCGGTAGTTGAGGTCAAGCAGATCCGCGGCCTGGGCGGACCCGGCGCCCAGCATCCCGACCAGCAGCAGCCCACTGCCCCAGCGGCGGGCGCGCGCCCGGGTGGCGTGGAACGGGGAAGTCGCGCGGTGGGACTGGGGCATTGGAAACTCCGGTAAAGAGGCTGGAAAACCCTGTCCTGCAGGGGAAGGCGGACTATATCACCGGGGGTTTCAGTGCGCGGTTGACGCACATGGCCGTCACGCGGCTGAATACCCGCAGACTGATCCCGGCGCACCGCGGCACCATCAATCGCTTGATAATCAATGCGTTAACGCAATCGCGCCGCCATCGTCATGCCCCTGCCATCAGTTGGGGTGTGTCGGGTATTGCACTTGGCTGTGCCGGTGTTATAGTTGCATACAACACCAGTCACCTGATGCAGGGGAAGCCCATGAACCGCATGCGCCACCACTCCGCCAAAGCCCTGACAGCCGCGTCCGCGCTGCTGTTGCTGGGCTGGTTCAGCATCCCTGCCGGTGACCGTGGCAGCGAGACCGCCACCGGTGCGTTTGAAAGCCCGCAGGACGCAGGCGTCATCCAGGCAGGGAACGCCGACGGCGCCCCCACGCCTCCCCGCCGGCTGCACAGCTCCCTGTCCATGCCTTACTTCTCATTCGCACAGTCGCTGAACCCACGGAGCTGACCATGAGCGATATCCAATGGAGCGATGGTGCTCCGATCTACCGTCAGCTGAAAGAACGCGTGATTGCCATGATGCTCGACAGCATCATCAAGCCCGGCGACGCGCTGCCTTCGGTTCGACAGGTGGCCGCCGAGTACCAGCTCAATCCCATCACCGTTTCGCGCGCCTACCAGGAACTGGCCGATGAAGGCCTGGTCGAGAAGCGCCGCGGCCTGGGCATGTTCATGACCGAAGAAGCGGCCACGCAGCTGCGCAGCAGCGAGCGCGACCGGTTCCTCAATGAAGAATGGCCGCTGGTCCTGGAGCGCATCCAGCGCCTGGGCCTGCGCCTCGACGAATTGCTGCCCCAGGGGAAATCCTCATGAATGCCGTTGCTAGTGATGTCGTCATTTCCGCTCGTGGCCTGCGCAAGGCCTACAAATCCACGCTCGCGCTGGACAACACCAGCTTCACCATCGCCCCCGGCCGGATCACCGGCCTGATCGGCCCCAACGGCGCGGGCAAGACCACCCTGCTCAAGGCGCTGCTGGGCCTGACCCAGGTCGAGGGCGAGCTGAGCGTGCTGGGCCTGGACCCGACCGTGCAGCGCAACGCGCTGATGAATGATGTGTGCTTCATCGCCGACGTGGCGGTGCTGCCGCGCTGGATGAAGGTGCGCGAAGCGATCGATTTCGTCGCCGGGGTCCACCCGCGCTTCGATCGTGCCCGCTGCGAACGCTTCCTGGCCTCCACCAAGCTGCAGCCGCGCCAGCGCGTACGTGAACTGTCCAAGGGCATGATCGTGCAGCTGCACCTGGCGCTGGTGATGGCCATCGACGCCAAGGTGCTGGTGCTGGACGAGCCCACCCTGGGCCTGGACATCCTGTACCGCAAGGAGTTCTACCAGCGCCTGCTGGAAGACTACTTCGACGAGCAGAAAACGATCATCGTGACCACCCACCAGGTGGAAGAGATCGAACACATCCTCACCGACGTGATGTTCATCCGCGACGGCCGCATCGTGCTCACCACCGACATGGAAGACGTCGGCGAGCGCTACACCGAAGTGCTGGTGTCGGCCGAAACGCTGGAAGCGGCGCGTGCGCTGAAGCCGATCGACGAGCGCAGCCTGCCGTTCGGCAAGACCGTACTGCTGTTCGACGGGGTGCCGCGCGCCCAGCTCACGCCGCTTGGCGAAATCCGCAGCCCGGGGCTGGCGGATCTGTTCGTGGCCATCATGAAGGGAACCTACGCATGAACACCGTCCACTTCCACCCCATCAGCAAGGCCAGTACCTTCAAGTGGCTGCTCAAGCGTGAGTACTGGGAAAACCGCGGCGGTTTCCTCTGGGCACCGCTGATCGCCGGCGGCATTTCGCTGGTGATGAGCCTGATCGGCATCCTGCTCGGCCTGTGGGGCCTGCGCCGCGCGGCCGAGAGCGGTGACCTGCACATCGACAACACCAACATCAATGTCAACGGCCTGGACCTGAAGCTGCTGACCGCCCACATGGATGCCAAGGGCATGGCCGACCTGGGCAATGCCCTGGACGCCACCCTGGTACTGAGCTCGCTGTGGCCGTTCGTGGTGCTGGCCTTCGTGGTGTTCTTCTACTGCCTGGGTGCCCTGTACGACGACCGCCGCGACCGCAGCATCCTGTTCTGGAAGTCGTTGCCGCTGTCGGACACGCAGACCGTGCTGTCCAAGGCGCTGAGCGCGTTGCTGGTGGCCCCGGTGATCGCGGTGATCGCCTCGGTGCTGACCATGTTCGGCTTCATGGCGATCCTCTCGGTGGTGGTGCTGGCCCATGGCGGCAACCCGCTGACCCTGATCTGGGGCCCGGCCAGCCCGCTGGCGTTCGTGGCCAGCCACCTGTCCTGGCTGCCGGTGTATCTGCTGTGGGCCCTGCCGACCGTGGGCTGGCTGCTGATGTGGTCGGCGTGGGCCAAGTCCAAGCCGTTCCTGTGGGCGGTGATGCTGCCGCTGTTTGCCGGCATCATCGTCAGCACCACCCACGTCATGAATCTGTTCAACATGACCAGCGGCTGGTTCTGGCAGCACATCGTCGGCCGCCTGCTGCTGGGCACGCTGCCGGGCAGCGACCTGTTCTACCGTACCGACCAGCTGCAGTCGGTGATGCGCGACAGCGACAACGTGGCCGCAGCGCTGTCGCCGGCCAGCCAGCTGGCCGCGCTCGCCCTGCCCGAGCTGTGGATCGGCGCTGCCTTCGGTGTCGCGTTCATCATCATCGCCATCCGCCTGCGCCGCCGCGCCGGCGAAATCTGATCCCGCCCCTTCGAGGACCCGCCCATGATCCGCAAAGTCGTCGCCGCTTCCCTGCTGTTGCTGCCGCTGACCGCACTGGCCGATGAACCGCAGTGCCGGTTCAACGCCCCGCGTGACCTCAAGCTCGACGTCGCCGGCGCGAAAGCCGTGGTGTTCGAGGTGAACCAGCACGACCTGGTGCTGCAGGCCGGCCCGGGCGCAGCCCGGCTCAGTGGCCGCGCCTGCGCCTCCAATGCGGACTGGTTGAGCCAGCTGACCGTGACCCAGAAAAAGGTCGGCGACAAGCTGGTGGTTCAGCTGCAGCGCGAAAACCAGGGCCTGAACTGGAACACCGGCGGCAGCAACTACGCCTACCTGGACCTGCGCGGCACGATCCCGGCCAATGTGCTGGTGCAGATGAAGGTCGGCTCGGGCGATGCCAGCGTGACCGGGGCGCATTCGCTCAGCGCCGATGTCGGCTCGGGTGACATCAAGCTGCGCGACATCAAGGGCCTGGTGACGGCGGCGATCGGCTCGGGCGATGTGGAGCTCGACGGTGCCGGTGCGCTGAACCTGCTGTCGATCGGCTCGGGCGATTTCACCGCCCGCAACCTGCGCGGCAACGCCACGGTCGGCACGATCGGCTCGGGCGACCTCACCCTGGACGGGGTCGCCGGCAATGTCGATATCAAGACGGTCGGTTCGGGCGACGTGGACCTGCGGCAGGTCAAGGGCAACGTCAGCCTGGGCAACATCGGCTCGGGCGATTTCGAAGCCCGCGCGGTAGGCGGCAGCGTCAAGGTCGAGCGGCACGGCTCGGGCGACGTGACGGTCCGCGATGTAGGCGGCGACCTGACGGTGGCCAACAGTGGCAGCGGCGACATCAACCACAGCGACGTGCGCGGCAAGCTGCAGCTGCCGCGCGGCAAATAAGGGGCCCCCACCATGAACATGCGACTGCTGCTCCCCACCCTTCTGCTGTGCCTGCCATTGGCGGCCTGCAACAACACGGATTCAAACAAGACCGACCCGGCCACCGGCAAGCCGGTGGTGGATGCCGATTCGATCGGCAAGAAGGTCAAGGACGCCACGGACAAGGCGCGGGTGGAAATCGCCCAGGGCAACATCAAGATTTCCAACGACCAGAACGACAAGGCCGAGATCACCCCGCAGGGCGACCTGCTGATCAACGGCAAGGCGGTCACCATCGATGCCCAGCAGCGGGCGCTGCTGCTGGACTACCGCAAGCAGGTGGAAAAGCTGGCGGGCGCAGGCATGGACATCGGCGTGGCCGGTGCCAGCCTGGGCGTGAAGGCCGCTGGCGAAGCGCTGCGCGGGGTGTTCTCCGGCGACACGCAGGGCATCGAGGAGCGGGTGAATGCGGAAGCGGCCAAGATCGAAGCCAGCGCCAAGCAGCTGTGCGAGCTGCTGCCGACGATGATGGCCAAGCAGCAGGCGCTGGCGGCGGCGCTGCCGGCGTTCAAGCCTTACGCCACCATGGACCAGAGCGACGTAGACGACTGCCATAACTGAGCCGTCGGCAGCTGCGACATCCGGTCGCAGGCAGGCCCGCTGCACGGGGGGGAGGGCTACACTAACCCTCCCCATTTTTTATGCACTGCCGGCCATGAAGAAGCTGTACCTCCTGCTGTTGGCCCTGTTCTGCCTTGCCGCCACCGGCTGCGACCAGGAATACCGCAACCACCGCGCCGAGCGCGGCAAGCCGAAGATCACCGTCAGCGACGGCATGGTCACCGTGCGCCGCGCGCCGGCGCCGAACATCATCGTGCTGCCCAACGGCCACATGAAGATCGACGAGATCGAAATTCCGCTCGACGACAGCCAGCACGCGCTGCTGCAGCAGATGTTCGGCCAGCTGCAGGTGCTCCGCCAGAACACGCTTACCGATGCCCCGTACGACCCGGACAAACGCGCGGTGAAGATCCAGGTACCGCCGGGCATGCAGCCGATCCCGCCGGACCTGGTCACGCGTGTTCCGCAGTTCAAGGATTACACCGAGACGTTCGACAATTTGATGGCGGATCGGCGGTAAGCGCGTAAGTCAAACGCCAGAGCCTTGGTCTGCGGGATTCTGCGCGCAGGGCCGGCGGGTGCGGGGGTA
>NZ_JBWJPC010000009.1:0-104736 GCF_056393145.1 Stenotrophomonas sp. Steno-Z4
TGGCAAAAACATCCATGTTTTTGACAGTCCCTACGAGGGCTGCCCGCCGTCCTTCCCTTCAAACATCGCGGTCGGCGGAACGGAGAGCAGCGACGCATGGCGTCGCTCTACGCGGTAGCGATGTAGGGTCGGTTCCCAAACGACTGCCGAGACGAATGCAACATCCGATGACGCATGAAAATGATCGAAACCGTAGAGCGACGCCACGCGTCGCTGCTCTTTACTTCCGGGACACGCAATGCATGAGGGGAGGCCGGCGGGTAACCCCCGTAGGGACTGTCAAAAACATGGATGTTTTTGCCAAGCCTACAAGGACGTACTTGCGGCGTGTCCCGTAGGGGGTTGCCCGCCGGCCTCCCGAGCACGTAGCACCTGAAACGCTGCTCTACGCGCGAAACAAAAACGGCCCGGTAATCACCGGGCCGTTTCCATATCACGTACCGAACCGTGGCCGGCAACCGCCATCACTCGATCGGCTGGTCCAGCATGAGCTGGCGTGCGAAGCGCACCGGCGGGGCGCCGTAGGACAGCATCTGGTCGTGGTAGGCCTTCAGGTTGAACTTGTCGCCCTGCTTTTCCTGCATCGCCTTGCGCGTGTCGAAGTGCTCCTGCGCGCCGACGAAGTAGGTCGGCAGCTGCGCCGAGGTCAGCTGCGCACGCACCCACTTGCCCGATGCTTCGCTTTCCTGCTGGAACGCATCGTGGATCATCAGCTGCATCGCCTGCTCGCGCGTCCAGTTGTCCACGTGCACGCCCTGGTCCAGGATCGCGTTGGAGATCGTGCGCAGGTAGAACTTCAGCTGCACCAGGTGGAACAGCGGATCGTTGTCCAGGTAACCCTGCTCCTGCATCATCCGCTCGGTGTACACCGCCCAGCCTTCGGCGAACAGGCCCGAGCGCAGCACCGCACGCAGCGTCGACGGGAACTTGCCCGAATGCCAGCCTTCCAGGTAGTGGCCCGGGGTGCCTTCGTGGATGCTCAGCAGGTGGATCATGCGGCTGTTGTATTCGCGCAGGAACGAATCAACCTGCTTGTCGGTCCAGTCGTCCGGAATCGGCGACACCGCGTAGAACGTCTTCAGGTTCTTGTCCAGCGGACCCGGTGAATCGCAGTAGGCCACGGCCACGCCGCGCTGGAATTCGGGCATCAGGATGATGTCCACCGGCGCGTCGGGCAGGGTCATCAGATCATGCTTGCGCACGAACTCGGTGGACTGCGCCAGCGCTGCCTTGGCATCGTCGACCACCTTGTCGCGCGCCGGCTTGTCGGCGTAGGCCAGCTCCAGCGCCGCTTCGATCGCCGCCTGCTGCTGTTCGTCGCTCGGATTTGCCGGCAGCGCCGGGGCGCCCGGCTTGCCGTTCAGCACCGTCTGCGCGATGCCGTACATGTCCTGGCGCACGCGCTTGAGTTCGGCGCGCGCGCGTTCGCCGATCTCGGCGCGCGACAGCGACGAGTTCAGCGCGAACTTCAGCTTCTGGTCGTACAGCTCGGCACCGATGCGGAAATCGCCCTTGGCGTTCGGCACCAGCGTCTTGTCCAGCCACGTCTGCTGTTCGTCCACCGCCTTCTTCAGGCCGTCGATGGCGGCCTGCAGGCGCTTGCCATCTTCGGCCGGCAGTTCACCGATGTGGGGCGTGATGAAGGTATCGACGATGCTCAGGATGCCCTTGTTCTGCTTGGACACCGTTTCGGCATGGATCTTCGGCACGCGGGCCGGGTCCAGGTTCTCGCGGGCCTGGGCGAAGATCTGCGGCAGCTTTTCAATCCGTGCGGTGGCCGACTTCAGGCGGTCGGGCAGCGGCGCGAACTCACGCGCCATCAGGCCGTACAGCGCGCTGCCGGCGGTGCCGTTGTAGATCTGCGGATCCCACTTGGACGCCTGCAGCACTTCGGCGTTCCAGATTTCGGACTGCAGCTGGTTGCGCAGGATGGCCGCATCCACCTGGTTTTCGCGCGAGAGCTTGCCCACCTCGACCTTGTCCAGTTCGCCGAGAAGGCCTTTGTAGGCGGTCAGCATCTTCTGCTGGCCGGCCGCGCTCAGGTCGTCGATCTCGCTGTCGTAACGGTGATCGCCGATCTGGGTGGCGCTGATCGGCGACAGCTGCATCCAGGTGTCCAGGGCACGCTTGGACAGGTCGGCGAAGGCGGCATCCACGGCCGCATCGGCGGCGGGGGCGGTTGCCGCGGTACCGGCCGGGGCGGTGGGGGCGTCGGCCTGCTGGCAGCCACCCAGGGCGGCGATCAGGGCAAGGGCAAGAAGATGCTGGCGCATCGGCGATCCTGTGCTGTGGACAATCGCCCAGCATAGGCGCTGCTGGCGGGCGACCGCCCGTGCCATTGGATTACCATGGGCCTTTCCCGCCGGGAGGTGTGCCATGCAGTACGAAGGAAGCTGCCATTGCGGGCAGATTGCGTTCGTGGTCCAGGCCGAGGCCCCCATCACCGACGTGGTGGACTGCAACTGCTCGCTGTGCCGGCGGCGCGGTGGCCTGCTGTGGTTCGGCCCGCGCGCGGCGCTGAGCCTGAACACGAACCCTGCGCAGCTGGCCACCTACCAGTTCAACAAGCACCACCTGCAGCATCATTACTGCCGTGAGTGCGGCATTGCCCCGTTCAGCGAGGGCGTGGACCCGCGCAGCGGCCAGGCGATGGTGGCGGTGAACGTGCGCTGCCTGCCCGGGCTGGAACTGGGTGGGCTGAAGATCAATTTCTACGATGGAGCCAGCGTGTGACGACAGGGACGATGTGGCGCGGCGGCGCCATGGCAGGGATGCTGCTGGTGGCGCTTGCCGGGTGCAGTGGCAAGCAGCACGCGGAAATGGCCAATGCCGGCGCGGCCGGTGCGGTGGCCTCGCCGGAAGGTGCGGCCCTGGCGTATGAGCACGAGGTGGACATCCAGCTCGATGCCGCGCAGATCGGGCCGCGGGTGAAGCAGATCAGCGAGGCCTGCCAGTCCAGCAGGTTCGGCGACTGCGCCGTGCTGCAGGTTGGGCAGCAGGGCGGCGAGTATCCGTCCGGCTCGATCCGGGTACGGATCGCGCCCAAGGGTGTGGAGCCGATGATCGGGCTGGCCGGGCAGGGCGGCGACGTCGCCTCGCGCAACACCCAGGCCGAAGACCTCGCCCAGCAGGTCGCGGACACCGCGCTGACCAAGGCCCGCCTGCAGAAGGAACACGAACGCCTGCTCGCCTACCAGGACGACAAGGGGATCAAGGTCGCCGACCTGCTGGTCATCACCCAGCGCCTGTCCGAAATCGAGGCAGGGCTGGAGCAGGCCAACAAGGACGCCGCCAACCAGCGGCGGCGGATCGACACCCAACTGCTCACGCTGCGCTTCCAGACGCCCGCAGGCCAGCGCAGCCGCAGCGAGATCGGCGAGGCCCTGGGTGACTTCGGCGCGACCGTCACCAGCAGCGTGGCCTTCGTGATCCGCGCGGTGGCCGCGCTGCTGCCGGTGACATTGGTGCTGTGGCTGCTGGGCTGGGTTGGGCTGAAACTGTGGCGTCGGCGCCGTCGGGCTTCGTCCATGCCGTAACCCGTATGCACCACCGGTGCATACCTAGCGGTGGGTTGCCACGTCAGCCTTCGTCGGTTTCGTACTCGACGAACACGTCCAGTTCCAGCGCCAGCTCCTGCACGGCATCGCGCACCTTCTGCGCGGTGCTTTCATTGCCAACCTCGACCTCCAGCTCATGCGTGCCCGGCCCGATGTCATCGGACAGGCCGGCCGAGCTGGAATCGTCATCGTCCATGTGCGGCATCAGGTCGTCGGTTTCCTCGACGTGCTCGATGCCCTCGATGCTCTGGAGCAGGTCGCTGATGGCGCGCGCATCGTCTTCGGTACCGGTGATCCTGAGTCGCAGCATGGCCATGGGAAGGTCTCGTGGGAGTAGGGATTCCACCGTAGCGATGCGCCGGGCAAAAGCGGGTGAATGCCCGGCCGGCGGTCGGGCGACATTCACCCGCCGGTATCTCACGACCGTTGGTCGTGAGGCGTTTGGTCGTGAGGGCGGTTCAACAATTCATCCGGCAACGCCGGCACCGGCGTGCGTTCATCCTGCGCTTCGCGCTTGAGCCAGTCCATGAACGCCACCGCCGTCGGGCTGAGCGGCCGGTGTTCGGCGTGCACGATGTAATACCCATAGCGCGCCTTCAGCGCCGGCCCGGGCAGGCGCACCAGTTCATAGCGCTGCAGGTACGGCTGGGCGATGTGCTTGCGCGCCAACACCGCGCCGATGCCATACACCGCCGCGCGCATCGCATCGGTGCTGTCGCTGAAGATGTGCTGCGCGGTCAGGTCCAGGCCACGCACGCCGGCGGCGCGGAACCAGTCGCGCCAGCCCTGCGGTGACATGTCGCTGACCAGCGGCAGCGTGGCGATCTGCGCGGGCTCACGCAGCGCCGACACCCCCGGCAGGGCCGGTGACGCCACCGGGCACAGCTCGTCGTCCATCAGGTGGTGGGCGGCCAGGCCGGGCCACTGGCCCAGTCCGTAACGGATGCCCAGTTCCGGACCGTTCTCGTCGAAGCGGACCAGTTCGCTGCTGGTCTGCAGCTCGATGCGCATGCGCGGATGCAGGCGGCTGAAACGCGGCAGGCGCGGCACCAGCCAGCAGTACGACAGCGAGCGCAGGGTGGTGATCCGCAGCGGCACCACATCGGCCTGCGGGTGCAGGTTGCCGGCCACGGCGTTGATGTCGCTCAGGGCGGCGGCGGCGGCGTCGGCCAACTGGCGGCCCTCGGCGGTCAGGCGCACGCCACGGGCATGGCGCTGGAACAGCACCGTGCCCAGCAGCGCTTCCAGCCGCCGCACGTGGTGGCTGACCGCGCTGGCGGTGAGGTGCAGTTCCTCGGCGGCATGGGCGAAATTCTGGTGGCGCGCGGCGACCGCGAACACCCCCAGCGCGGGCAGCAGGGCAGGGCGCAGGAGCATGGCGAGACCCAAATCATATTTGTGGCTTGCAGCGATACTACGCGCTTGTCGGGGCCGCGCGGCAGGTAGATGCTGCGTGTCTGACCCCTGGAGCCCGCGCCATGTTGCTGCCCGTCCCCGCTGCCGTCGCTGCCCGTTCCTGCCGTGCCGGGGGCCGCCCGTGAGCGGCGCGCCGGTGAGTGCGGGGGCGATGGAGCGCGATTGGCGCACCCCGCTGGAGCTGACCGTGCTCGGCGCGATCTGGGGCTGCTCGTTTCTGTTCATGCGTGTGGCGGTGCCGTCGTTCGGCCCCTATGCGCTGGTGGAAGTGCGGCTGCTGCTGGGCGCGCTGGTGCTGCTGCCGTTCCTGTGGCAGGCGCGCGCGCAGTTCCCGGCGCGGCGTTGGCTGTGGCTGGTGCCGATCGGCCTGATCAACTCCGCCATTCCGTTCGTGCTGTTCGCCTGGGCCGCGCAGCGGGCACCGGCCGCGATCGGCGCGATCTGTAACGCGATGACGGTGCTGTTTGCCGCGCTGATCGCGTTCCTGTTCTTCGGCGAGAAGATCGGCATGCGTCGCGCGATTGCGCTGCTGGTCGGCTTCGGCGGCGTGGTGGTGCTGGCCACGGCCAAGGTGTCCGGGCTGAGCATCGGCGCGGCGGTGATTGCCGGTTCGCTGGCTGCGCTGCTGTACGGCTTGGGCGTCAACCTGGTCAAGCGCCACATGACCGGCCTGCCGCCAGCGGCGTCGGCCGGCGCTACGCTGGGCAGCGCGGCGCTGCTGATGCTGCCGATGGCGCTGACCCACTGGCCGGACGCGCCGATTCCGGCCGTGTCGTGGGCGTGCGCGATCGCGCTGGGGGTGGTCTGCACCGGCTTTGCGTTCCTGATGTTCTACCGCCTCATCGCGCGGATCGGCCCGGCGCGCGCCTCCACCGTGACCTATCTGGTGCCGATGTTCGGCGCGTTGTTTGCCTGGCTGTTCCTGGGCGAGCCGGTGACCTGGGCAATGGTGGTCGCCGGCGCGTTGATCCTCGGTAGCGTCGCGGCCAGCCAGAAGCGCTGACGCGACGCGGCATCCCTTACCGCACGGGCACGGGGATGTTGCACAGGTCGATATGCCCGGCGGCGCGCTTGTAGAAGTCATCCACGCGGTTGCGCCGCGCTTCGACCGTATCGGCGAAGGTCTTTGAATCGGTGCGCAATACCTGCAGCGTCGGTCGCTGCGCTTCCGGCAGGTCGCTCACCCGCTGGATCGAGCGGATCGCGGTGCGCTGCGCCGGGTCGGCGTAGAAGCCCATCGGGGCCGGTCCGCGCGGCAGTGCGCTGAGCAGCTCCATGCCCTTGAGCACCCGGCCGACCACGGTGATGTTACGGTCCAGCTGGCGCGGCGACTGGCCGGTGACCACGTACAGCTCGGCGCCGATGCTGCTGTCTTCGTCGTTGTTGCGGCCGGCACCCAGCGCGCCGTAGCAGTGCGCCAGCCAGGTCTTGCCGTCCTGCCGGTCCTGGCCCACCGCGAAGCCGTCGACGAAGCCGGTCTGGTCGGCCCAGCCGTCGCGATCGGGCAGCACGCTGACCTTCAACCCTTTGCTGTCGCGCTGGAACTCCGCCGGCAACTTGCGCTTGGCCGAGCCCAGCGGCTTGGCCTTGGCCACGTCATCGGCATCGGCATCGCCGAACTGCACCACGAAGTTGTCCTGCGCGCGGTAGATGCTCTCGCCATCCCAGAAATGCTCATGCGCCAGGGTGTGGATGTTGGCCACGTGCTGCGGCGCGAAGGCCGGGGCCAGCTCGATCAGGACCTCACCGGCATCCAGCTTCATCACCAGCAGGTTGGCCGGATCCGGCGTGCGCCAGTCGCTCGCGGGCGAGGCCTCCAGGATCTGCTGCGCGCTGCGGTAGGGCGTGGCTGCGGTGGCCAGGCCCGGCAGCAGGCAGGAGAGGGCAAGCGCGAGCAGGGCGGGACGGCGTGGCGACATGGTGGACCCCGGGATGAACGATCCCCGATTCTGCGCGAAGCCCGGCTCCGGCCGCCAGCCCACCCTGTCCCCCGGCAGGGTGACTAACGGCACGTTCGCTATAGCTGACTTCACACTAGTGTTGACTCCACGCTAGCTGGAGATCGTCATGAGCGACCACGAGGTCCACCTGAAGAAGTTCCAGAAGGAGCTCAGTGCCGGCACCGTGTCGCTGGCCCTGCTGGCGGTGCTGGCCAAGGCCGGGGAGCCGCTGTACGGCTACCTGATCGCCAAGGAACTGGAACGGACCGGCGAGGGCGTGCTGAGCGGCAAGCAGAGCGCGCTGTACCCGGTGCTGCGCAACCTCGAAGGGGCCGGGCTGCTGGAAAGCCAGATCGAACCGTCGGTGGCCGGGCCACCGCGGCGCTACTACCGCATCAATGAACGCGGCCGCGAGGTGCTGGCGTTGTGGAGCCAGGCCTGGCGTGCCACCCGAGATTCCGTTGATTCCGTGCTGGAAGGGGTACTGCAATGAACGAAGAAAGCATGAGGGGCGGGGGCTTGCCCACCACCATCGGCCAGTACCTGGCGCAGCTGCGCGCGGCCCTGCACGACGCCGATCCGGCGATGGTGCAGGACGCGTTGTACGACGCCGAGGAATACCTGCGTTCGGAACTGGCCGCCCAGCCGGGCCGCAGCGAGGCGGAGGTGATCGCCGACGTCGCCGGCAGCTACGGTGCGCCGGAAGAAGTGGCCGAGATCTACCGCGAAACCGAAATCACCGTGAACCGCGCGCTGCGCACCCCGAGCGCCAGCGTGCGACCGATCGCCCGGGTAGTGCCGGCGCAGGTAGCACCGGGTGTTGCCGCCCCAGCGGCCGCAGCCGGCGGCGATGCACCGCCGACCGACCGTGTTCCGCCGCCGCACCGCTCGGCGCTGGCGCGCTTCTTCGGCGTGGCACTGGAACCGCGCACGTACGGCGCGCTGTTCTACATGCTGCTGTCGCTGGCCACCGGCATCTTCTTCTTCACCTGGGTAATCACCGGCCTGTCGATGTCGCTGGGCCTGATCGTGCTGATCATCGGCATTCCAATGACCGTGCTGTTCTTCGGTTCGGTGCGCGGCCTGGCGCTGCTGGAAGGGCGGCTGATCGAAGCACTGCTCGGCGAGCGGATGCCGCGTCGGCCGCGCTATGCCGACCGCAGCCGCAGCTGGCTGCAGCGTATCGGCGACATGTTCACCGATGGGCGTACCTGGCTGACGATGCTGTACTTCATGCTGATGCTGCCGCTGGGCATCATCTACTTCACCATCGCGGTCACGCTGCTGACAGTGGCGCTGGTCTTCATCTGGGCGCCGGTGGCCTCGATGTTCGCGCTGGGCGCCCCGAGCCTGTACTTCGAAAGCGAACTTGTCGTGCTGCCGCTGTGGGCCACCCCGGCGCTGGCGGTACTGGGCGTGGTGATCCTGTTCTGCACCATGCACCTGGCGCGCTTCATCGGCCACCTGCACGGCCAGATGGCGAAACACCTGCTGGTACGCCTCTAAGTCTACCGACGGCCGGCCAACGGCCGGCGCTACCAGGCATCCGGAGCCCTTGGTTGATTGACCATGATCCGGATGGGCCCGTAGCAATTCGTAGGTCCGGCCGTTGGCCGGACACCGCGCGCAGCGCGGCGCAAGCATCCGAAGTCGTCGAGATCAGGCCACGGTGATCCGACCGGCGTTTAGCCCCAATCGAAACCGCCCGTCAGACGTTCATGATCCGGATCGAAGCGCCGACAACAGTCGGCGCAACCGGTCGTCAACCCGCTTTCTTGCGGATCGGGGTGACATTGCTGGCGGCCTTGGCCGCCTTCTTCGGCTTCGCCGCAGCCTGCGCGTTGGCGGCGAAGAAATCGCGCACCTTGGGGTACACGGTTTCGCGCCAGCGGCGGCCGCTGAAGATGCCGTAGTGGCCGGCGCCCTCGACCACGAAGTGCTCACGGCGCGCGGCCGGGATACCAGTGCACAGTTCCTGCGCCGCTTCGGTCTGGCCCAGGCCGGCGATGTCGTCCAGCTCGCCTTCGATGCTCAACAGCGCGGTGCCGGTGATCGCACCGGGATCCACAAGCTCACCCTGCACATACCACTCGCCGCGCGGCAGCAGGAATTCCTGGAACACCACGCGGATGGTATCCAGGTAGTAGCGCGCCGGCATGTCCAGCACTGCGTTGTATTCGTCGTAGAAGCGGCGGTGCGCATCGGCATCTTCCATGTCGCCCTTGACCAGGTCGGCATAGAAATCCCAATGCGAACTGAAGTGCCGGCTCGGGTTCATCGACAGGAAACCGGCGTGCTGCAGGAAGCCCGGGTACACGCGGCGACCGGCGCCCGGATAACCCGGCGGCACGGTGTGGATCACGTTGTTCTCGAACCACGACAGCGGGTTCTGGGTGGCCAGGTTGTTCACCGCGGTCGGGCTGCAGCGCGCATCGATCGGGCCGCCCATCATCACCAGCGAACGCGGCGTGGTTTCGCCACGGCTGGCCATCAGCGAAACGGCGGCCAGCACCGGTACGGTCGGCTGGCACACGCTGACCACGTGCAGTTTCTCCGCACCGAGGTGGCGGATGAATTCCTGCACGTAGGCGATGTAATCGTCCAGGCTGAACTCGCCTTCGCTGCCGGGCACCATGCGCGCGTCGACCCAGTCGGTGACATACACGCGGTGGTCGCGCAGCAGGGTGCGCACGGTGTCGCGCAGCAACGTGGCGTGGTGGCCCGACAGCGGCGCCACCACCAGCACGAACGGCTGGTTGAGCATGGTGTTGAGCTGGTCGGCTTCATTGCTGTGGCGCTTGAAGCGCAGCAGCTTGCAGAACGGCTTGACGACTTCTTCGTGCACCACGATCGGCACGCGCTCGCCGTCGACCTCGATTTCGTTGATGCCCCACTCGGGCTTCTCGTAATCCTTGCCGATGCGATGGAACAGCTCGTTCACCGCGGACAGGCGGTCGGCACCGGGCATCTGCGACCACCAGTGACCCTGGTTGGCGAAGAACTTGGCGTTGGCCTGGGCCTGGTGCACCCACGGGGCGAGCAGGTTGCGGGTCAATTCATGCAGCTGATAGAGCATGACGTCCGAATATGTATGGTCTTATGTTGCCGCGCAGCATACCTCACCCGGGTCGGGAACGCCTTAATAGGCGGATCCGTCGCAACAGGCCGTGAGATCAACGGCCACTGCGTTCCAGGGCGGCGGCGTGGCCCGCCAGTGCGGGCGACAGCCAGCAGTGCGAGCCGAGCGCGGTGAAGCCTTCGGCCGTCAGCTGGCGGCGGTACCAGGCCGCCGGGCGGGCCTGGAATCCTTCATGGTCACCTTCGAACTCGTCTTCGGCGGTGAACGCCTCGAGGAACGCCACGCCACCGGTGAGCTCGGCGAAACCGGCCAGGGCCGGGCGCAGCTCGCGGGTGGGCACGTAGTGCATCACGTCCGAACAGACCAGCAGGTCCACCGGCGCGCAGGGGCGCAGCCAGGCGAAATCGCCAACCCGGGCCGGGTGCAGGTTGCGGCTGCGGCCGTAGCGCTGCACCGCATAGTCGCTGCTGTCGAATCCCATGTACTGCACGCGCGGGCGCAGCTTGAGCAGCGGCGCGCGCCAGGCGCCTTCACCGGCGCCGATGTCCAGCACGCTGCGGATCGGACGCTCCAGGTAGTACTCGGCACTGGCGACGGCCAGTGCGACCTTGCGCGCCAGGCGCGCCGCGCCGCCGGTCTGGTCGGGCTGGTACCAGCGCTGGAAGTAGGCCTGGTCGTAGGTCTTCTGCATGCGGGGACAGGGATCGAGGACGGGGTGGGTGCACATGGTAGCCGAGCCCGCTGCGTCAATCCGCCGCGCATGCGCAGCCCGCGTGAATCGGCCAGAATGAACGACATCCCAAGCCAGCCGCCGGAGCAAGCGCATGCAGTCCTACTACTGGGTCAAGACCTTCCACCTGCTGTTCGTGGTGGCGTGGATGGCGGCGGTGTTCTACCTGCCGCGGATCCTGGTGAACCTGAGTGAGACCGCCGGGCAGCTGCCCGTCGTGGAGCGCCTGCAGCTGATGGGCCTGCGCCTGTACAAGTTCGGCCACATGATGTTCGGCTTCGCGCTGATCCTGGGGCTGGTGCTGTGGTTGGGCTACCGGGTGATTCCGGACTTCCCCACCATGGTCGCGCCAGGTGCGGCGGGCTGGCTGCACGCCAAACTGGGGCTGGTGGTGCTGCTGCTGGTGTACTACTCGTGGACCGGGCGGCTGCTGAAGGGCGCGGTGAAGGGCAAGGTGCTGCCGTCGTCGCGCGCGCTGCGCTGGTTCAATGAATTGCCGCTGGTGCTGTTCATCGGCGTGGTCTGGCTGGTGTTGGCCAAGCCGTTTTAAGGGATGGCTCACGACCAACGGTCGTGAGCTACCCGCGTCGCGCCATCTGCGGTAGGTCACGACCGTTGGTCGTGACCCACCCGTGTCGCGCCATCTGCGGTAGGTCACGACCGTTGGTCGTGACCCACTGGTGCGCTGATCAGGCCGTTTCGTAGGCGCCGTAGCTGCGCAGGCGCTCGTAACGCTTCTGCAGCAGGTCGTCGGTGGACAGCTTCTCCAGCGCGTCCAGCTCGTTGAGCAGCACGGCCTTCAGGCGCTTGGCCATCTGGTTCGGATTGCGGTGCGCGCCGCCGGTCGGCTCGCGCACGACCTTGTCGACCAGGCCCAGGCTCTTCAGGCGCGGCGCGGTCAGGCCCAGCTGTTCGGCGGCATCCTTGGCCTTGCCCGCATCCTTCCACAGGATCGAGGCGCAGCCTTCCGGGCTGATGGTGGAATACACGCTGTATTCCAGCATCACGGTGCGGTCGCCCACGCCCAGCGCCAGCGCGCCGCCGGAGCCGCCTTCGCCGATCACGGTGCAGATCACCGGCACCTTCAGTTCGGCCATTTCCATCAGGTTGCGCGCGATCGCTTCGGACTGGCCACGCGATTCGGCATCGATGCCCGGCCAGGCACCGGCGGTGTCGATCAGGGTCAGCACCGGCAGGCCGAAGCGCTCGGCCATCTTCATCAGGCGCAGCGCCTTGCGGTAGCCCTCCGGCTTGGGCATGCCGAAGTTGCGCTTGATCTTTTCCTTGGTGTCGCGGCCCTTCTGGTGGCCGATCAGCATCACCGAACGGCCGCCGATGCGGGCCAGGCCGCCCATGATGGCCTTGTCGTCGGCGAAGGCGCGGTCGCCGGCCAGTTCCTGGAACTCATCGCAGAAGATGCGGATGTAGTCGGCGGTGTAGGGGCGCGAAGGATGGCGGGCCAGCTGCAGCACCTGCCACGAGGTCAGGTTGCGGAAGATCTGCGCGGTACGCAGCCGCAGCTTGTCCTGCAGGGTGCGCACTTCGGCCTCGACATTGACCGCCGGGCCGGCGCTTGCGCTGCGCAGCTCCTGGATCTTTGCCTCCAGATCAGCGATGGGTTGCTCGAAGTCGAGGTAGTTCGGATTCATCGGAAGCCGTCGTGAAGAAAAGAGGGAAAGTGTAGCCGAATGCGTCTAAATGCCCCGTACGCCGTCGTCTGGTCGGGGCTAGTTCGCCCATGGCGGGCTGTACCGGACTTTCAGGGTCCGGACCGCCGGGTCGGCCCGCAGGGCGTCCACCAGCTGGCTGTCCACGCGCACGGCGGTGTCGCCGGCCACGTCCAGCATGCCGGCTACCGGGCCCTGCTCGGTGCCCAGCAGCAGGTCCAGGCGCAGGGGGGTGCGGCCGGGCCGGTGGCGGTCGAGCAGGCCGTTCACCCGCGCCCACACCGGGTCGCCCTGGCGCAGGTCCAGGCGCAGCGACAGGCGGGTGGCGTAATTGGCGCAGATTTCCTCGAAGTCCCAGCACTGGCGGATGCGCAGGGCATAGCCGCCATTGAACTCGTCCTCGCGCAGGCCGCCCTTGACCACCAGGATGCGGTCCTTGGTCATCAGGTGGCCGAACTCGGCCAGGCCATCGGTGAACGCGCTGCATTCGACCCGGCCCTTGCCGTCTTCGAGCTGCATGAACACCTGGCTTTCGCCCTTGCGGCGCACACCGACCACCAGGCCGGCCAGGATCACCGGGGTTTCCTGGCGCCAGGCGCGCTTTTCGCCATCCTTGCTGGGCCGGGCAGGGGGAATCAGTTTTTCCAGCATGCCCAGGTCGGTGCCGACCAGTTCCTTGACGTCGTCGGCATGCGGGTCGAACGGATGGCCACTGAGGTAGAACCCCAGCGTTTCGCGTTCACCGTCCAGCAGCTGGCCCAGCCCCCATTCCTTGGCTTCAGGCAGGTCCAGCTGCAGCGCGGTGCTCACCGGGTCCGGCGCGCCGAACAGCGAGTTCTGGCCGGAGGCCTTCTCGCGCGACATCTGGTCGGTGGCCTTGAGCACTTCAGGCAGCTGCAGCATCAGCGAAGCGCGGTTCTTGCCGAGGCCATCGAGCGCGCCGCAGTTGATCATCGCTTCAAGCGTGCGCCGATTGAGCTTGCCCGATTCGATGCGCATGCAGAAATCCAGCAGCGAGGCGTAGCGGCCCTTGGCCAGGCGCTCGTCGACGACCGCTTCGCAGGCACCCTGGCCCACGCCCTTGATGGCGCCCAGGCCGTACTGGATGGTGTCGGCGCTGGAGGCTTCGAACATGTACGCCGATTCGTTCACGCGCGGCGGCAGCACGGTCAGGCCGAGGTTGCGCACTTCGGCCAGGAAGCCCACCACCTTGTCGGTGTTGTCCATGTCCGAGGACAGCGTGGCCGCCATGAACTCGGCCGGGTAATGACGCTTGAGCCAGGCGGTCTGGTAGCTGACCAGCGCGTAGGCGGCAGCGTGCGATTTGTTGAAGCCGTAGCCGGCGAACTTCTCCATCAGGTCGAAGATTTCGTCGGCCTTGGGGCCGTCCACGCCGCCCTTGGCCGCACCTTCGCGGAAGATCTCGCGGTGCTTGGCCATTTCGGCCGGCACCTTCTTGCCCATCGCGCGGCGCAGCAGGTCGGCGCCGCCGAGCGAGTAACCGCCGACGATCTGCGCCATCTGCATCACCTGCTCCTGGTACACCATGATGCCGTAGGTGTCTTTCAGGATCGCTTCGGTACGCGGATCGGGGTAGATGATTTCTTCCTGGCCGTGCTTACGCGCGTTGAAGGAGGGAATCAGGTCCATCGGGCCGGGGCGGTACAGCGACACCAGCGCGATGAGGTCTTCGAAGCGGTCGGGGCGCGCGTCCTTCAGCAGGCGGCGCATGCCCGAGGATTCGAACTGGAACACCGCGCCGGTGTTGCCGTTGGCAAAGATGTCCTTGTAGGTGGGCGCATCGTCGAGCGGCAGCGCGGTGATGTCGATCGGCGGAATGCCGGCGCGGGCATGGCGCTTGTTGATCGCCTTGACCGCCCAGTCGATGATCGTCAGCGTGCGCAGGCCGAGGAAGTCGAACTTCACCAGGCCGATTTCTTCGACGTCATTCTTGTCGAACTGGGTGACCGGGTTGCGGCCACGGCCGCCTTCATCGTGTTCGGCGAACAGCGGGCAGAATTCGGCCAGCGGTTCCGGCGCGATCACCACGCCACCGGCATGCTTGCCGGCGTTGCGGGTAAGGTCTTCGAGCTGGCGCGCCAGGTCGATGAGGTCGCGCACGTCGTCTTCGTTCTGGTAGCGCTGGATCAGCTCCGGCGATGCCATTTCCGAATCCTTGCCTTCGCCCATCGCATCCTTGAGCGAAATGCCCAGGATGTTGGGAATCAGCTTGGATACCCCGTCGACCAGGCCATACGGGAAACCGAGCACGCGCCCGGAATCGCGCACCACGGCCTTGGCGGCCATGGTGCCGTAGGTGATGATCTGGCTGACGCGTTCGCGGCCGTACTTGCGCGCGACGTAGTCGATGACTTCGTCGCGGCGGTCCATGCAGAAGTCGATGTCGAAGTCGGGCATCGACACGCGTTCGGGGTTGAGGAACCGCTCGAACAGCAGGTTGTACGGAATCGGATCCAGATCGGTGATCTGCAGTGCCCAGGCCACCAGCGAACCGGCACCGGAACCACGGCCGGGGCCGATCGGGATACCCTGGTTCTTACCCCACTGGATGAAGTCGGCCACGATCAGGAAGTAGCCGGGGAACCCCATCTTGATGATGGTGGCCAGCTCGAATTCCAGCCGCTCGAAATAGTCCTCGCGGGTTTTGCCTTCGGCCAGCGGATTCTTTTCCAGGCGGGCTTCCAGGCCCTTGCGCGATTCGCTGCAGATCCAGCTGTCCAGCGTTTCGTTTTCCGGCACCGGGTAGTTGGGCAGGAAGTAGGTACCCAGCCGCATTTCGATGTTGCAGCGTTCGGCCAGCGCCAGCGTGTTGTCGATCGCATCGGGGATGTCGGCGAACAGCGCGCACATCTCTTCGGGCGATTTCAGGTACTGCTGGTCGCTGTAGTCGCGCGGGCGTTTGGGATCGTCCAGCACGCGGCCGGAGGAAATGCACACGCGGGCTTCGTGCGCGCTGAAATCGTCCGGGCGCAGGAAGCGCACGTCGTTGCTGGCCACCACGGGCAGGCCACGCTGGCCGGCGGCCACCAGGGCAAACTGATTGAACGCTTCTTCGCCTTCGCGACCGGTACGGGTCAGCTCCAGATGCAGGCCATCGCCGAACACCCGCTGCCAGTCGGCGAGCTGCTGCTCGGCCAGGTCATGCCGGCCTTCGCCGGCCAGACGCCCGGCCAGGCTGTCGCGGCCAGCCAGGGCAAACAGGTTGTGGCAACCGCCCTTGAGCCAGTCGGGGTGCACCGCCACGCCGCCTTCAGGGCGGTGGCCTTCCATCCAGGCACGCGTGAGCAGGCGCGACAGGCTGAGATAGCCTTCGCGGTCGCGGCAGAGCAGGGTCATGCGCCAGGGGGTCATGCCCTCTTCGGCGATCATGATGTCGGCACCGGCGATCGGCTTGATGCCGACCGTTTCAGCGGCCTTGTAGAACTTGACCAGCGCGAACAGGTTGTTCAGGTCGGTCACTGCCAACGCGGGCAGGTTCAGTTCGACGGCGCGGCTGAGCAGGTTGGCCTGCTTGGCCTTTTTCGGGTCAGCCTGATCCGGTTTCGCCGGGACACGGATGGTCGAATCCGCCAGCGAAAACTCGGTGTGGACGTGCAGATGTACGAAACGGGAAGTGGACATGCCGGGCCAATGTAATGCCCGGTCAGGGTAGCCGCGCGGGGCAAGCGGAACAAGGCTTGACAGGGGATTGGGTTAAGGCGGAAGCCAAAGCCAAAGCGCTTGGGCGGTTGGGCTATCGGCTGGGGCGGCGGCGGGGGCAGGGGTACGGGACGCGCCGTAAACCCATCCCTGGGGGCTCTCTTGCAACATCCATGTTGCAAGGAAAGGTCCCGTACCCCTGCCCCCGCCGCCGCCCCCAACGGAAGGTCGGCTCGCACGGAAGAGCAGGAGCAAAGGCCGGGCTTTTGATTTCCGTTGGGTAACTGCCAACTGTCAAAGGGCGGCGGGGGTGGGTTTGCGGGACCGTAGAGCGCCATGGATGGCGCGAACGAGCTTACATGGACGTACTTGCAGCGTGTCCCGCAAACCCACACCCGCCGCCCAAGCCAGCCGAACCCGGAAGTGCCGCTTTTGCTTTGGCTTTGGCTTTGGCTGTTGCTGTTGCTGTTGCTGTTGCGTCAGACAGCGGCAGCCAACGCGCTGTCCAGGCAATCACGCACGGGCGCGAAGCTGCGGCGGTGGTGGGGGCAGGGGCCGTGGGTGCGCAGGGCGGCGAGGTGGGCCGGGGTGCCGTAGCCCTTGTGCTGGTCGAAACCGTATTCGGGGTGCTGCTCGTGCAGCTGGAGCATGTAGCGGTCGCGGCTGACCTTGGCCAGGATCGAGGCCGCCATGATCGCGCGGTCGAGCGCGTCGCCTCCGACCAGCGCCTGCGCGGGGCAGGGCAGGCCCTTGGGTACCACGTTGCCGTCGATGCGCGCGAACTGCGCTACGTGCGCGACCGCCTCGACCGCCCGGCGCATGCCCAGCATCGTGGCCTGGTAGATGTTGAGCGTGTCGATCTCCGTCACGTCCACCATCACCACGTGGAAGGCCAGCGCACGCTGCTGGATCCTGTCGAACAGCTGGTCGCGGCGGATCGCCGTGAGCTGCTTGGAATCGTCCAGCCCGTTCAGACGCGGGCGGTCCGGGCAGAACACCACCGCCGCTACCGCCACCGGGCCGGCCAGCGGCCCGCGACCGGCTTCGTCCACCCCCGCCACATAGCGCGGCGCGACCGTCGCCAGCGCCGCCCCGTCGAACAGCGCCAGCGAGGCCGCCGCAGCGTGGCGGCGGCTCATGCCGGCGCGTTCCCGCGCGGCTTGCGTGCCAGCAGTTCCGCCACCGCGTCGGCCGCGCGCGCCGACGCGTCCTGGCGCAACTGCAGGTGCAGCTTTTCGTACGTGTCCTGGATCTCGATGGCGCGTTGCGGCTGATCGAACCACTGCATGATCGCCTCGGCCAGCTTGTCCGGCACGCAGTCGTGCTGGATCAGCTCCGGTGCCAGGTCCTTGCCGGCCAGGATGTTCGGCAGCGCGAAGCGGTCCACCTTGATCAGGCCGAGCGCCTTCACGATCCGGTAGGTCAGCTCCGCCACGCGGTAACCCACCACCATCGGCCGCTTCACCAGCATCGTTTCCAGCGTGGCCGTGCCCGAGGCGAGTACCACCACGTCGGCGGCGATCATCGCCGTGCGTGCCTGGCCGTCCAGCAGGTGTGAGTAGGCCACCGGCAGCGCCGAGCGCGACAGCTGCTCCTGGATCAGTGCCCGGCAGGCCGGGTTGGCTGCCGGCACCACCACGTGCAGGCCCGGAATGCGTTCGGATACCTGCCAGGCCGCTTCGAAGAACGCGCCGCCCAGCTTGCTGATCTCGCCCAGCCGGCTGCCCGGCAGCACGGCCAGCACCTTGGCGTTGACCGGCAGGCCCAAGGCCACGCGGGCCGCTTCGCGGTCGCTGTGCAGCGGGATGTCATCGGCCATCGGGTGGCCGACGAAGCGCGCGTCGATGCCATGGCGGGCATAGATGGGCGGTTCCATCGGGAACAGGCACAGCACCAGGTCGGCGCTGGCGCCGATCTTCTCCGCACGCTTCTCGCGCCACGCCCAGACCGACGGGCTGACGTAGTGCACCGTAGTGATGCCGCGCTCTTTCAGCCAGCGCTCCACGCCCAGGTTGAAGTCCGGGGCGTCGATGCCGATGAACACGTCCGGCTGCCACTCCAGCACCCGCGCACGAAACTCACTGCGCAGCTTCAGCAGGCGCGGCAGGTGGCGCAGGATTTCGGTCAGGCCCATCACCGCCAGCTCGCTGGCATCGAACCAGGTCAGGCAGCCGGCGCTGCGCATCGCATCGCCGCCAATTCCGGCGAACTCGGCGTCCGGGAACCGCTGCTGCAGTTCGCGCACCAGGCCGGCGCCAAGCAGGTCGCCGGAGGCTTCACCGGCAACCAGCGCAATCCGCAGCGGTCGCGAAGAGCCCGGCGCCGTCATCGCAGCAGGGGCCTCTCGGCGTGTTCGATGAAGTCCAGCATGTCCTTGACGTCGGCGCTGTGCGTGGCCTGTTCGGCCAGCTGCACCTTCGCTTCGGCCAGCGGCAGGCCGGCCACGTACAACGTGCGGTAGGCGCGTTTGATGCTGGCGATGCGCTCGGCATCGAAGCCGCGGCGCTTGAGGCCTTCGCTGTTGATGCCGCGCGGGCGGCCCAGCGAATCGCTGCCGACCATGGTGAACGGTGGCACGTCGCCATTGGTCAGTGCACCCATGCCCAGGAAGGCGTGCGCACCGATCCGGCAGAACTGGTGGGCACCGGCGAAACCGCTGATGATCACGTAGTCGCCCACGGTCACGTGGCCGGCCAGGGTGGTGTTGTTGGAGAACACGCACTGGTTGCCGACGTGGCAGTCGTGCGCCACGTGCGTGTAGGCCAGCATCCAGTTGCCGTTGCCGATGGTGGTGACGCCACCGCCGCCGCCGGTACCGCGGTTGAGGGTGACGAACTCGCGGAACACGTTGTCATCGCCGATCACCAGTTCGGTGCGCTCGCCGGCGTACTTCTTGTCCTGCGGTTCGCCGCCCACGGCAACGTGGCCGATGAAGCGGTTGTTGCGGCCGATCCGGGTCGGGCCGTGGATCGAGCAGTGCGGGCCGACTTCGGTGCCTTCGCCGATCTCGACATCGGCACCGATCAGGCAGAACGCACCGATACGTACATCCGCCGCCAGTTTCGCCGACGGGTCGATGACCGCGGTGGGGTGGATGAGCGGCCCGTTCATTCGCGGGTGCCGGCGCAGAGTACTTCGGCGCAGGCGACGATCTCGCCGTCGACCTTGGCCACGCAATCGTACACCGCCATGTTGCGGATCACGCGCTTGATCTCGACATGCATTTCCAGCACGTCGCCGGGCACCACCTGCTTGCTGAAGCGGGCCTTGTCCACCTTGACCATGTAGAACAGCTTGGACTGCGCATCGCGGCCCAGGGTGAGCTGGGTCAGCACGCCGCCGGCCTGGGCCATGGCTTCGATGATCAGCACGCCGGGCATGATCGGCTGGCTGGGGAAGTGGCCCTGGAAGAACGGTTCGTTGATGCTGACGTTCTTGGTGGCAACGATGGTGCGCTTCTCGTAATCGATCGCGACGACCTTGTCGACCAGCAGGAAGGGGTAACGGTGCGGGATCAACGCCTGGATCTGGGTGATGTCCGGCAGCTTCTGTTCGTGGCTCATTCCTTCTCCTTGCTCACAGACAGGATGCGACGGGCCAGGGCATCGAGCTGCTTGAAGCGCGCGGCGTTCTTGCGCCACGTGCGATTGTCGGTCAACGGGGTCCCGGACGAGTATTCGCCCGGTTCGGTAATGGAGTTGCGCACCACGGACTTGCCGGTGATCACCACCTTGTCGCAGATCTCGAGGTGGCCGACGACGCCGACGGCGCCGCCGAGCAGGCAGTAACGGCCGATCTTGGCGCTGCCGGCAATGCCGGTGCAGCCGGCGATGGCCGAGTGGGCGCCGATCTGGACGTTGTGGGCGATCTGGACGAGGTTGTCCAGGCGCACGTCGTTGTCGAGCACGGTATCTTCGAGGGCGCCGCGGTCGACGCAGGTATTGGCGCCGATCTCGCAGTCGTCGCCGATGCGTACGCCACCCAGCTGGGGCACTTTGATCCAGCTGCCGGCGTCCATCGCCAGGCCGAAGCCATCGGCGCCGAGCACGGCGCCGGGATGGATGCGCACGCGCTTGCCGATGCGGACGCGGGTGACCAGGGTGACGCGGGCGATCAGTTCGCAGCCGCTGTCCAGGCTGCAGTCTTCGCCGATGATGCTGCCGGCGCCGATGATGCAGTTCTCGCCGATCACGCTGCGCGCGCCGATGGTGACGAACGGGCCGATGTGGGCGCTGGCGGCGACCTGGGCCTCGGGATCGATGACGGCGCTGGGGTGGATGCCCGGCGGCCGGGTCGGGGCGATGTCGAACAGCGCGCCGATCTTGGCGAAGGTGGTGTAAGGATCCTTGGCGATCAGCGCGGTACCGGGCGCGGCGTCGGCATCGTCGGCGCGCAGCACCACGATCCCGGCCTGGCTGTCGGCCAGCTGGGCGCGGTAGCGCGGGTTGGCCAGGAAGGTCAGCTGGCCAGGGCCGGCATGGGCGAGCGTGGCCACGCCACGGATGGCGGTGCTGCCATCACCATGGACCTGCAGGCCAAACTGCTCGGCGAGTTGCTGGGCGGTATAGGTAGGAGTGTTCACGCCGGGAGTTTACCGTGTGGCGTGACTTCGGTCATGTTCGGGGGTGTTCATGGGGCGGCGCCCTGATGGCGGTTGGATTCAGGCGAACAGCCTGTGGGCTGCCGGGTTCGCGCGCAGGGCCGGCGGGTGCGGGGGTACGGGGGGCGCCGTGAACCCCCGTACCCCCGCACCCGCCGGCCCTCTGACGGTGTGTCGGTGGCCAACGGTGATCAAGAGCGGCCAAGCCCCACAAACAAAAACGCCGGGCAATGCCCGGCGTTTTCGTGTGCGATCGGTGGGTTTAGAACTGGCCACCGAACGTGAACTGCAGGCGTTCGATTTCGTCGCCGTCTTCCTTCTTGAGCGGGAAGGCGTAGCTGATCGAGATCGGGCCGACCGGGGCGCGCCACAGCAGGGCGACACCGGCCGAGGCACGCAGTTCGTTGGCCTTGAAGTTGTCCACGCCGTTGTACACGTTGCCGACGTCGAAGAACGCCGAGACGCGGGCCGACGGGCTGTCGAACAGGCGCGGGAAGTAGGCTTCGACCGAGCCCACGGTTTTCAGCGAACCACCCAGCGGCTGGCCACGGTTGTACGAAGCGGTCGGCTCCGAGCGCGGGCCAAGGGTGTTGTCTTCGAAACCGCGCACCGAGTTGGTACCGCCGGCGTAGAAGTTTTCGAAGAACGGCAGGCCCGACGCGGTCACGGTGCGGGTGGTGCCATCCGGGTTGGTGATCACGCGGGTGACATCGTTGCCGTAGGAGTCGCCGTAGCCGACCTCGGCGCGGGTATTGATGACCAGCGACGGGATGATCGGCCAGTACTTGGAGACCTGGTAGTTCAGCTTGTAGTACTCGACCGTCGAACCCGGCAGGGTCGTTTCCAGGCCCACGCGCTGGTACATGCCGCGGGTGGGCATGAAGTAATCGTTGCGGGTGTCGCGCGCCCAGCCGAGCTCCGTGCGCCAGGAGTGGAACGTGCGCTGGCCGATGGCATCGATGTAATCGATGATCGCCTGCGGCGTCGCACCCTGGTAGGTGGTGATCTGGTTGCTGTCGATGCCCACCATCAGCGAGACGGTGTCGTTCTCGGTGATCGGCACGCCGAACACCACCTGCGCCGCACCGTTGGTGCTGTTGTACTGCGCGGTGTTGAAGTCGGAGTAATCCAGCTCGCGCCAGGACAGGTTGTAGCCCAGCGACACGCCGTCATCGGTGAAGTACGGGTTGGTGTAGGAGAAGCCGTAACGCTGCAGGTAGCTGCTGCGCGACGCTTCGACCGACACGCGGTTGCCGCCGCCCAGGAAGTTGTTCTGCGACAGCTGCACCGAGGTGGTCATGCCGTAGGACTGCGAATAGCCCAGGCCGAACACGAAGCTGCCCGACGTGGTTTCCTTGACGTTGTAGACCACGTCGACCTGGTCGTTGCTGCCGGTGACCGGCGGCGTTTCGACATCCACCGATTCGAAGTAGCCCAGGCGCTGCAGGCGGATCTTGGAACGGTCGATCGCGGCCTGCGAGTACCAGCTGTTCTCGAACTGGCGCATTTCACGACGCAGCACTTCATCGGAGGTGCGGGTGTTGCCCTTGAACACGATGCGGCGCACGCCCACGCGGGGGCCCGGCACGACCTGCATGTTGATCGCCACGGTGCGTTCGGCGCGGTTGCTGGTCGGGATCGGGTTCACCTTGGCGAACGCGTAACCGATGTTGGACAGCGAATTGGTGATGGCGTCCGAGCTGAATTCCAGCAGGGCGCGCGAGAACGTATCGCCGGACTTCTGGATCAGCATGCGCTCCACGTCTTCCTGCGGAAGGATGGTGTCGCCGGTGACCTTGATCTCGGAGATCTTGTACTGCTCACCTTCGGTCACGCCGGCGGTGATGAACATGTCGCGCTTGTCGGGGCTGATCGAGACCTGGGTGGAATCGATGCTGAAGTCCACGTAGCCGCGGTCCAGGTACCAGGCGTTGAGCTTTTCCAGGTCGCCGGACAGCTTTTCCTTGGAGTACTGGTCGTCGCGGCGATACCACGACGCCCAGTTGTGCTCCTTGGATTCCCAGGTTTCCAGGATGTCCTTGGACTCGAACTTCTCGGTGCCGACCAGGTTCACGTGCTGGATCTTGGCGGCCTTGCCTTCCTTGATCGCAATGGTGATGTCCACGCGGTTGCGGTCCAGCGGGCTGACGGTCGGGGTGATCTCGACGTTGTATTTGCCACGGTCGTTGTACTGGCGGCGCAGTTCCTGGGTCACCCGGTCCAGGCTCAGGCGATCGAAGGTGCCGCCTTCGCTCAGGCCGATGTCGCTCAGACCCTTGAGCAGCTGGTCGCTCTTGATGTCCTTGTTGCCGGTGACGGTCAGCTTGTTGATCGCCGGGCGTTCCTTGACCGTGACCACCAGGATGTCGCCCTGCCGCTCAAGCTGGACGTCCTCGAAGAAGCCGGTCTTGTACAGGGCACGGATCGACTCGCCGACCTTGTTGTCGGTCAGGGTCTCGCCACGTTCCACCGGCAGGTAGGTGAACACGGTACCGGAGGTGATGCGCTGCAGACCATCGACACGGATGTCGCTGACGGTGAAGGGCTCGGCTGCCTGGGCCAGGGCGGGCGCGCCGAAACCGGCGGCGAGTGCGAGGGCAAGCAGGCGGCGATTGGGGAGTCGCGTCATGTCACGTCCGGTTGGAGTCGAATACGATGTTGCGGGATGCCGGCGCATAAGACGACGACAAAAGGGTAAAAGTTCATCGCGGGAACAGACCGAGGATGTCGTTGTAGAACGCCAGTCCCATCAGTCCGGCCAGCATGGCCAGGCCGATGTACTGGCCCGCCGCCATGGCACGCTCGCTGAGCGGGCTGCCCTTGACCAACTCGATAAGGTAATACAGCAGGTGCCCGCCGTCCAAGATGGGGATGGGCAACAGGTTGATGATGCACAGGCTGAGCGAGAGTACGGCCAGGAACCAGAGGAACCAATCAAGGCCGCGCTGGGCGGTCTGGTTGGCCACCCGGGCGATGGTGACCGGGCCGGAAACGTTCTGCAGCGAGGCGTTGCCGGTCACGATGCGGCGCATCATGCCGAGCGAATCGCCCGCCGCGCGCGCGGTTTCGCGCAGCGCTGCCGGGATGGCCGCCAACGGGCCGTACTGCAGGGTGGTGTCATAGGCCGGCGCGCTGGCCTGCGGGAAGCCGATGCCGATCTGCCACGTGGGCTGGCCGCGGCCGTCCTTGCCCTGGCGCGGGGTGACTTCCAGCGCCAGCCGGTCGCCGTTGCGCAGCACCTCGATCATGCCCGGGCCGCCGCGCTTGCCCAGCGCGAGGATGGCCGGTGAGACCTGGTCGGCCGCATCGATGCGCTGGCCATCCACGGCCACCACCAGGTCGCCCGGCAACAGCACGCCCTGGGCGGCGGAATCGGGCAGCACCTGTTCGACCAGTGCCGGCTGCAGGTGGAACTGCCAGGTCAGGCCGGCCAGCGAGGCCACCCAGCGCTCATCGAAGCCGGCCGGCAGCTGCGACAGCGGCAGGGTGCGGGTGCGCACCTGCTCCTGCGCATCGACCACCTCCACCTTCGCATCGTGGCGGTCCATGGCGGCGGTGGTCAGGGCCATGGCGGCCTGGCCAGCGGTGACCACGCTGCGGTCATCCACGCTCAGCACGCGGTCACCGGCCTGCAGCCCGGCCACCTGGGCCATGCCGGTGGTGCGGCCGATGGTGGCCGAATAATCCTGCTTGCCCAGTACGAACATGGCCCACAGCAGGGCCACGCACAGCACCAGGTTGGCGATCGGGCCTGCCGCCACGATCGCGATGCGCTGCCAGACGCTCTTGTGGTTGAAGGCGAGGCCGCGTTCGGCCGGATGTACCTCGACCTCGCGCTCGTCGAGCATCTTCACATAGCCGCCCAGTGGAATGGCGGCGATGGCGAATTCGGTGCCGTTGCGGTTGCGGCGCATCCACAGCGGTTTGCCGAAGCCGACCGAGAAGCGCAGCACCTTCACGCCACAGCGCCGCGCGACCCAGTAGTGGCCGAACTCATGGAACGTCACCAGCAGGCCAAGGCTGACGATCATCCACCAGACGGAGCCGATGAATTCACCCATGGTGGACGTCGCGGGAAAGGAGCGGGAGGGGCATTCAGGCGTGGTCGATGGCGGCTTGGGTGATCTGGCGGGCGTGCTGGTCGGCGGCCAGCAGGCCCTCCAGTGTATCGGCGGACGCGGAAGGCAGTGTTGAAAGAGCGTTAGCCACCAGCCCTGGAATGGCTAGGAAAGCGATCCGCCCCTGAAGAAACGCTGAAACAGCTACTTCATTGGCCGCATTGAGTACTGCCGGGGCAGTGCCGCCGGCGGCCATCGCCTGCCAGGCCAGGCCCAGACAGGGGAAGGCGTCGGTGTCGGGGGCCTCGAAATCCAGCCGTCCCTGGCTCAGCAGGTCCAGCCCGCCCACCCCGGATTCGATCCGGTGCGGCCAGCCCAGGCCCACCGCCAGGGTGGTGCGCATGTCCGGCAGGCCCATCTGGGCGAGGGTGGAGCCGTCGACGAATTCGACCAGCGAATGCACCAGGCTCTGCGGGTGCACCAGCACGTCGATGCGCTCGCCGGGGATGTTGAACAGGTGGTGGGCCTCGATGACCTCCAGCCCTTTGTTCATCAACGTCGCCGAATCCACCGAGATCTTCGGGCCCATCGACCACTTCGGGTGGGCAACTGCCTGGGCCGGGGTGACTTCGGCCAGCTCGGCCCGGCTGCGCCCGCGGAAGGGGCCGCCGGAGGCGGTGAGCAGGATCCTGCGCACGCCGGCCTGGTCCAGGCTGGCGTCGCGCGAACGCAGGCACTGGAAGATGGCGCTGTGTTCGCTGTCGATCGGGATGATCTCGGCCCCGGCGGCGGTGGCGCGCTGCATCAGCAGCTCGCCGGCCAGGACCAGCGATTCCTTGTTGGCCAGCAGGATCCGCTTGCCAGCGCCGGCGGCGGCCAGGGTCGAGGACAGGCCGGCCGCGCCGACGATGGCGGCGACCAGGGTGTCGCATGCGTCGCTGGCGGCCAGCTGGTCCAGCGCGGCGGCGCCCGCATGCGCCTGGGTGTCCAGGCCGGCGGCGCGCAGGCCATCGCGCAGATCCGCATACAGCGCTTCGCTGGCGATCACCGCATGCGCGGGCCGGTGGAGCGCGCACAGCGCGACCAGCGCCTGCACCTGGGTGCCGGCGGCCAGCACGGTGGCGCGGTAGCGGTCCGGGTGGCGCGCGATCACGTCCAGCGCGGATGCGCCGATCGAGCCGGTGGCACCGAACACGGCGACCCGGCGGGGGGCGGTAGTGCTCTGCATGCTCAGAATCCGAAGACTTCCTTGCCCAGCGCGAACACCGGCAGCGCGGCCAGCACGCCGTCGATGCGGTCCAGCACGCCGCCGTGGCCCGGAATGATGTGGCCCGAGTCCTTGGCGCCGGCATGGCGCTTGAGCAGGCTTTCGTACAGGTCGCCGAGTACCGAGGCGAACACGGCGACCACCGTGGTGATGACCAGGCCGAGCACGTGCCCAGGCGCGACCCCGGCGATCCAGCCGAACACCAGGGCCACCAGCAGGCCGGCCAGCATGCCGCCGCCCAGCCCTTCCCAGGTCTTGTTGGGGCTGATGCGCGGGGCCAGCTTGGTGCGGCCCAGGGTGCGGCCGGCAAAGTAGGCGCCGGAATCGGCGGCCCAGACCACGGCCAGCGCGGTCAGCAGCCACAGGTGGCCCTTGTCGCCGCTGGCGTGGATCAGCACCAGCGAGGCCCAGGCGGGCACGATGGCGAGGGTGCCGGCCAGCAGTTTGAGCGACCGCGCCGGGCTGCCGGGCTCGGCGCCGAAGGTGAAGAAGCGCAGCCACAGCAGGGCCAGCAGCCACCAGCCGATGCCCACCAGTGCGGCGATCTGGTACAGCACCAGCGTGCCGGCGTCGGCCCACACGATGAGCACCATCAGCACCAGGTTCAGCACCAGCAGCACGGTGCGGGCCAGGGTGTCTTCGACGTCGGCCAGCTTCAGCCATTCCCACAGGCCGATCAGGAACACGGCGGCGGCGGCGGCGGCCAGCCACTGGGTGGGCAGCAGCAGGATCGCGGCGATGGCGACCGGCGCCATGATCAGCGCGGCGATGACTCGGGTTTTGGTCATGGGGTGGACGTCTCGGTGGCCAGGGCGGCGATCTGGGCGCTGGTCAGGCCGAAGCGGCGTTCACGTGCAGCGTAGGCGTCGAGCGCCTGCTGCAGGATGGCGGCGTCGAACTCGGGCCACAGCACCTCGGTGAACCACAGTTCGGTATAGGCCAGCTGCCACAGCAGGAAATTGCTGACGCGGGTGTCGCCACCGGTGCGGATGAACAGATCCGGGGGCGGCAGGTCGGCCAGGGCGACGCGGCTGCCCAGCAGCGCTTCGTCGATCTGTTCGGGCAGCAGGCGCCCGGCCGCGACCTCGGCGGCCAGTTCGCGTGCGGCCCTGGCGATGTCCTGCCGGCCACCGTAGCTGGCAGCGATGCTCAGGGTCATGGCGGTATTGCCGGCGGTGCGTTGCTCGGCCAGCTGCATGCGGCTGACCAGCCCGGCACCGAAGCGCTCGCGTTCGCCGATGAAGCGCACGCGCACGCCGCGGCGGTGGAGTTCATCCACCTCGCGGTCCAGTGCATTGAGGAACAGCTTCATCAGTGCGTCGACTTCGTCGCTCGGCCGGCCCCAGTTTTCGCTGGAGAAGGCGAACAGCGTGAGCGCGGCGATGCCACGCTCCAGGCAGAAATCGATGGTGCGGTTGACCGCGCGCGCGCCGGCCCGATGGCCGATCACGCGCGGACGACGGCGCTTCTGCGCCCAGCGTCCGTTGCCATCCATGATGATGGCAACGTGGCGGGGCACGGCGGCGGTGGAGCTGCTGGTCGGGGCCTGGGTCATGCTCAGACCGCCATCAGTTCCTTTTCCTTTTCGGCAACCACACTGTCGACGTCCTTGATGGACTTGTCGGTCAGCTTCTGGATGTCGTCTTCGCCGCGCTTCTTGTCGTCTTCGCTGATCGACTTGTCCTTCAGCAGGGCGGCGATGGCCTTGTTTGCATCCTGGCGGATGTTGCGGATGGCGATCTTGGCGCCTTCGCCTTCCTTCTGCACCTGCTTGCCAAGCTCGCGGCGACGCTCTTCGGTCGGCGGCGGCAGGTTCAGGCGGATGACGGTGCCGGCCACGTTGGGGGTCAGGCCGAGGTCGGAGGCGTAGATCGCCTTTTCCACGTCCTTGATCATGCCCTTGTCGAACAGGGTGATGACCAGCGAGTGGCCTTCGGAGACGCTGATCGAGGCGACCTGGTTGAGCGGCGTGTCGGTGCCGTAGGCCTTGACCGTGATCCGGTCCAGCAGGGCCGGCGAAGCACGGCCGGTGCGGATGGAGGTCAGGGTTTGCTTCAGAGCATCGATGCTCTTTGCCATGCGCGTCTGCGCGTCCTGCTTGATTTCGTTGAGCATCGCCCGAATCCTGGGTGTCACTGGGAATCGGGCGATTATAGGCGAAATGGGGTGAACCAAGGTCCGCGCTGAACGGGCGGGTGCCGGCCGTGGCCGGCGCGCCGGTCAGGTGGCGTCGCGGCCGCGCACCAGGGTGCCGATGTTCTCGCCGTGCAGGATCTTCAGCAGTTCGCCCGGCTGGCCCATGTCGAACACGCGCAGCGGCAGGTCGCTGTCGCGGGCGAGGGCGAAGGCGGCGGTGTCCATCACTTCCAGGCCACGGCGGATCACTTCGTCGTAGGTCAGGCTGTCGAAGCGGACCGCATCGCTGTGCTTGTTGGGGTCCTTGTCGTACACGCCGTCGACCTTGGTGGCCTTGAGCAGCAGGTCCGCGCCGATCTCGATGGCGCGCAGCGCGGCACCGGAATCGGTGGTGAAGAACGGGCTGCCGACGCCGGCGGCGAAGATCACCAGGCGGCCCTTTTCCAGGTGCCGGATGGCGCGGCGGCGGATGTAGTCCTCGCACACGTCGTTGATCTTGATGGCGCTCATCACCCGGGCCTTGGCGCCCAGCTTCTCCAGCGCGTCCTGCATGGCCAGCGCGTTGATCACGGTGGCCAGCATGCCCATCTGGTCGCCGGTGACGCGGTCCATGCCGCCGGCGGCCAGGCCGGCGCCGCGGAAGATGTTGCCGCCGCCGATGACCAGCGCCACTTCGGCACCGGCCTGCTGGGCTTCGATCACTTCGCGCGCCAGGCGGTTGATGACCTTGGGGTCGATGCCGTAGTCCTCATCCCCCATCAGTGCCTCCCCGGAAACTTTCAGCAGGATGCGGCGATAGGAAAGATTGGACATGGTGGCCTCTGGATGCGTGGAAAACGCGGGAATTCTACTGGATGCGGCGGCACTCGGCGTGGAAAATCTGCTGCACTGCGGCGCAGCCCTGCCACGGCGGTGGATCGCCGCTTCCTGACTCCATTCAGGCCGTGGCGGTCCCCGGTGAACGCGCAATCACGCGGTTGCGCCCCAGGTTCTTGGAACGGTACAGCACGTCGTCGGCGGCCTTCAGCAGGTCCTGAACATCGGCGAAACGCTCATAGCCGCCCTGGGTGGCCACGCCGGCGGAGAAGGTGACGAACAGCGGGCCGTCGGCCACCTCGGCCATGGGGGTGTTGACGATGCTGGCCAGCACCCGGCGCACCACGTCCAGCGCCACCAGCTCGGTGGTGTTGGGCAGCAGGGCGATGAATTCCTCGCCGCCGAAGCGGGCCACGGTATCGCTGTTGCGCAGGTGTTCCTGCAGCTGGGTGGCGAACTCGCGCAGCACCTGGTCACCGAGCAGGTGGCCGTGGGCGTCGTTGATCTTCTTGAAATCGTCCAGGTCGATGAAGGCCACCGACAGCGGCCAGCCGTGCCGGGTGGCGCGCAGGAACTCCTGTTCCAGCACGGCCTCGAGCTGGCGGCGGTTGAGCACGCCGGTCAGGGCGTCGCGGTGGGCCTGTTCGGCCAACCGGTTGGCGCGTGCCTCGAATTCGTCGGCGCGCTGGCGGGCCAGGGCGGCATCCTGCATTTCGCGCAGGTTGCGCAGCGTCGCCAGCTCCTGGGCATGGTCGATCAGCTGCTGCACGCGCGCAGGCGAAATCAGCGTGGTCTCGAACAGGGCGCTGATCTCGGGCAGGGCTTCGCCGATCCGGGCCAGCACCTGGTCGAACTGCGCGCTGTCCAGCTTGAGGGTCTCGTTGACCTGCTGCAGGGCATGTTCGCGGGCAGCATCGGCGTCGGCGCTGAGCCAGATGTCGGCAACCGCGCCGGACAGGGCCACGCAGGCCTGGAAGTTGTCCTCGGCCGCGGCCGGCGATTCGCTGCGGGCGATGGCGTCCACCAGGTAGCGCGGCAGATCCCACTGTTCGGCCATCCACGCGCCCACCTCGGCATGGGTGCAGTCCAGGTGCTCACGTTCGAGGGCGATCAGGGCCTCGTTGTCGCGGGCCTGGCGCAGCAGCGGCAGGTAGCGCTCGGGCTCGCTCTGGGCCAGCACGAGCACGCCGATGTCCTGCAGCAGGCCGGCCAGCATCAGTTCTTCGGCCTTGCGCAGGCCGCGGGCCTGGCCGAGCAGGCTGGCCGCCAGCGCGCTGAGGATGCTGCGCCGCCAGGCGCGCTCGCGCACGTCCTGGCCCTGGCCGGGGGCGGTCAGGTCCTGGGTGACGGTGAAGCCCAGGGCGAGGCTGACGGTGGCGTTGAGCCCCAGCATGGTCAGTGCCTGGCCGAGGTTCTCGATCCGGCGGCGGCTGGCATACAGCGGCGAATTGGCAATGCGCAGCATGCGCGCGCTCAGCGCCATGTCGATGGCGATGACGTCGGCGGCCGTGGTGATGTCGGTTTCCGGGTCCTGCGCCAGTTCGATGATGCGCAGGGCAATACCGGGCGGCGAGGGCAGGTTGCGGCAGAGCGCCAGGGCGGCTGTCAGCTCGGGAGGCATGGCGGAAATACTGAGGTGATGTGGCAAGAATACATGGTGTGCGTCACAGATTTGAGTGTTGGTGCTTGCGTTGTGGGAAATGTTGCCTGCGACAGGTGGGGGTCGAGGTGCCTTTCGATGCAAAACCAACGGGCAGATCGTGCGGCGGTGGGGCAATGAGCTCTTTGGTACCACATCCGCTGGCGGATGGGGGAGTGGCACGAGTGGCGTCCGCTGCTGCAATGCGGTGGGTGGCGCGGGTACCATGCGGCCTCCAATGAAAAAGGATGGACCCCATGGCCGTAAAGTCGCTTCAGGAATTCCTCGCCAGCACGCACGAAAAAGATGTCAGTGCGGATGCATTCGAGCTTGAGAGCCCGCACATGCTGGAGATACGGGTGAACGGCATGGTCTGGGCCAAGGCCGGTTCGATGGTGGCGCGCAAGGGGGCGGTGAAGTTCACCCGCCAGGGGTTGCTGGAGCAGGGGCTGGGCACGCTGCTGAAGAAAATGGTAAGCGGTGAGGGGCTGCAGCTGATGAAGATCGAGGGGCAGGGGCGGGCCTACCTGGCCGATGCGGGCAAGCAGGTCACGCTGCTGCGGCTGGCGGGCGAGTCGATTTTCGTCAACGGCAACGATGTGCTGGCCTTTGAGACGGGCATCGAGTCCAGGATCACCATGATGCGCAAGGTGGCAGGCATGCTTTCGGGCGGGCTGTTCAACATGCGACTGAGTGGGCACGGGATCGTGGCGATCACCTCGCATTACGAGCCGCTGACGCTGCCGGTGACGGCGCAGGGTGGCCCGGTGTTCACCGACCCGAACGCAACGGTGGCCTGGTCGGGCTCGTTGACGCCCGAGATCGTCACCGACATTTCGCTGGGTACGCTGGTCGGGCGCGGTTCGGGCGAAACCCTGCAGCTGCGCTTCGCCGGCGAAGGCTGGGTGGTGGTGCAGCCGTATGAGGAAGTTTCGTTCCAGGCGAAGGGCTGAGGGTCGCTGGCCACAAAAAAAGCCCGGCTTGCGCCGGGCTTTTTCGTGTCATCGCTTGAGGCGATGGATCAGGCCAGGCCGGCCTGCTTCATCACTTCGGCGGCGTAGTCTTCCACCACCTTCTCGATGCCTTCGCCAACAGCCAGGCGCTTGAAGCCGATCACGTCGGCGCCGGCGGCCTTGACCACCTGCTCGACGGACTGGTCGGTGTTCAGCACGTACGGCTGGCCGTACAGGGTGACTTCGTTGACGATCTTGGCGATCTTGCCGCTGATGATCTTCTCGAGGATGTCGGCCGGCTTGGACTTGTCCTTGTCGGACATCTTGGCCAGTTCGATTTCCTTTTCCTTGGCAACGAACTCGGCCGGCACGTCGGCAGCCTTGTTGTGCGGCGGGTTCATGGCAGCCACATGCATGGCCAGGCCACGCGCCAGCTCGGCGTCGCCGCCGGCCAGTTCAACCAGCACGCCGATGCGGCCGCCGTGCACGTAGGCCGCGACGTTGTTCGACGATTCCAGGCGGACGATGCGACGCACGTCGACCTTTTCGCCGACCTTGGCAATGACCGCAGCGCGGGATTCTTCGACGGTTTCGCCCGACGGCAGCTTGGCGGCCTTCAGCGCATCGATGTCGGCAGCGCCCGAGCTCAGCGCGACCGAGGCAACGGCCTTGGCGAAGTCCAGGAAGTTGCTGTCCTTGGCGACGAAGTCGGTTTCGGAGTTGATTTCGACCAGCACGGCCTTGTTGCCGTCCTGTGCCGACACGATGATGCCTTCGGCAGCAACGCGGTCAGCCTTCTTGTCGGCCTTGGCCAGGCCCGACTTGCGCAGCCACTCGGCCGAAGCGTCGATGTCGCCGCCGTTTTCGGTAAGTGCCTTCTTGCACTCCATCATGCCGGCGCCAGTGCGCTCGCGCAGTTCCTTGACCAGGGAAGCAGTGATTTCCACGGGAATTCCTCACGAAAGAAAGGGGTTGGGCCGGCATCGTGGCCGGCCCATGTGACAGCATCCTGTCATCGCGCCAGTGGCAGCGGACAGGAGCGGTGGACGCCAGGCGCCCACCGCGGGCCTGGATCAGGCCTGGGCTTCGCCCTTGTCGGCAGCAGCCTTCTTGGCCGGAGCGCGGCGGGCCGGCTTGGCTTCTTCGGCAGCCGGGGCGTCGGCGAACTCTTCTTCACGGACGGTGGCAGCGTGCGGAGCGGCAGCCTTGCCTTCCAGCACGGCGTCGGCAGCAGCGCGGGCGTACAGCTGCACGGCACGGATGGCGTCGTCGTTGCCCGGGATCGCGTAATCGACCAGTTCCGGGTTGTAGTTGGTGTCGACGACAGCGATCACCGGGATGCCGAGCTTCTTGGCTTCCTTGATGGCGATGTCTTCGTGGCCGATGTCGATGACGAAGATCGCGTCCGGCAGGCGGTTCATTTCCTTGATGCCGCCCAGCGAGGCTTCCAGCTTGTCACGCTCGCGACGCAGGCCCAGCACTTCGTGCTTGACCAGCTTGTCGAAGGTGCCGTCGGTTTCGCCGGCTTCCAGTTCCTTCAGGCGGGCAACCGACTGCTTCACGGTACGGAAGTTGGTCAGGGTGCCGCCCAGCCAACGCTGGTTCATGAACGGCATGCCGCAACGCTCGGCTTCTTCGCGGATCGACTCGCGGGCGCTGCGCTTGGTGCCCAGGAACAGGATGGTGCCGCGCTTCTGCGCGACGCTGGAAATGAAGTTCATCGCGTCATTGAAGAGCGGAACGGTCTTTTCCAGGTTGATGATGTGGATCTTGCCGCGGGCGCCGAAGATGTACTGGCCCATCTTGGGGTTCCAGTAACGGGTCTGGTGGCCGAAATGGACGCCGGCTTCCAGCATCTGACGCATGGTGACCTGGGGCATTGCAATACTCCTGATAGGGAACCGGCCGCCACGGGTGATAGAGGGCGGTCCGCCGCAAGGCGGGGGGTTCCGGGGTTTGGCTTCCCTGTCGCTTCCGTGTCCGAACTCCTCGCGGAGCACCCCGGCACGGATATGGGCGGCAGGTGTGGATTCACCGGTGACGTCCGGTGTTGACGGGTTTCCTGCGCACAGGGCGCGAAGAAATCCGGTCGATTATAGCCCGGGCAGGCGGTCCGGCGCAATTGGCGGGCTGGCGGCCGGGATGTCGGCCGGTTCCGCGTCGCCGATCCGGGCCCGGAAACGGCCCCCGGCATAGGCTGTGGCGGGGCCGGGCAGGGCCCACAGGCGGGTGCTGCCGGCCAGGACATAGCCGGCCAGCTCGGGAAGCAGCAGCGTGGCGCGTCCGTCGGGGCCAATGAAGGTCAGGTCCGCCAGCCGCGCGTGGCGGGTGCCGCCATTGTAAAGCGCCAGCAGCGCGTGGCCGGCAGCGTCGCGCAGGTCAGCGGACAGGGCGGGCGCCGGGCGCGGCTGCGGCCCGGCCACGAACACCGGCAGCGACACCTGCAGCGGCGGGCTGCCGGGGCCGGCCCGGAGCACCAGCCGGTAGCCCTGTTCAGCGGTGGGGGCGGCGCCGATCCGGACCACCCGTACCCGCTGCCGGGCGTTTGGTGCCAGCGCCAGCCGGGTCGGGCTCACCACCACGTCCTGCGCCGGGGTCAGGCGTTCGGCGTCGGCGCTCTGTTCCCACCGGTACAACCGCGCCTGGCCCGACCACGGCTGCGCCGTCTCGTTGTGCAGCCACAGTTCGGCGTCCTGCTGGTCCGGGCGCAGCGCAACCCGCAGCGGGGAAATGTCCAGCGCCTGCGCGGCGGCCGGAGCAAGCAGCGCCAGCAGCAGGCAGGCGCGGATCAGAAGGTCAGGGTGAGCCATGGCCGGCGGGCGTCTTCGTCGTCTTCGTCCGCCGGGGTCAGCTGCTGCACCTGGGGCGGGGCCGGGATTTCCTCGTCGCTGCGTCGGTGTGCGCTGCGGCAGCTGGCACGCGCTGCGTCTGCGTCCAGTGCGCACGCCTCCACGATCCGCAGGCGGACCTGCAGCGGCGCATTGGCCGCGTTGGCGGCAGACAGCAGGATGGTCAGCGCCACGCAGATGGCCAGGCGGGCGCGGCGGCGTCGGTTCATCCGGATCGGCAGCGGGGGGTCGTTGGGATATCGGCCCGGCGCTGGCGGTCTTGAGGGGGCGGCCGATTCAGTAGGTGATCGTCACCTTGATCTGGTCGCTGTAGCTGCCGGCGGCCACTGCGCCGACCGTGGGCGGTGCACGCCCATACACGGTCAGGGTCTGGGCGCTGCCGGTCCCCGTGCCCGAGACCAGGTCCACGTTGGCGGTGCTGCCCCAGCGCTGGGTGCGGGTGCTTTCGCGGTAAAGCGCATAGGGAATGAAAAAGGCCGGGTTGGTGGTGTGCCGCATGCGCCGCACGCTGCCGTTCGCGTACAGGCCGTTGTCCAGCGCGATGGTGTAGGCGGTGCGGTTGAGGCAGGTCAGGCCGATGGTCGACGTACGGTCGATGTTGGCGGTGATCGTGCCGGCACTGGTGCCGAAGTCCATGTCGGTAGTGACGTAGGCACTGCACTGCGGCAGCACGGTGGCGGTGACCGTGAACGGGAAGCCGCCGGTGGCGGTCTTGTGCCCGCTGACGCCGGTGGCCGTGGTGCACGCCGCCGGCGCGGTGGCCGTGCCCAGCAGGACCTCGTTGTAGGCATATTCCAGGCGGACGTCGGCACCACTGAACGCGGTGCTGTAACTGCCGGCCGCCAGCGTCTGGCTGGCCGGGATGCGACCGTAGATGGTCACGGTGACCGCGCCGCTGCCGCCGGTGAGCAGGGGCACCGAGTAGTTCAGGTCCACCACCTGCGGCCCGGGCGAGGTGCCGGGGGTCAGACCCCATATGGTGCTGTAGGCGGCGCTGGTGAACAGCTGGAAGCTGAGCGGATCGGCGGTGGTGTTGGTCATCCGCCGCAGCGGTGAAATGGCCACGCCGGTGCTGCCCACGCCGATGCCGATGCAGGCGCGTACCGACGCCGTTGCCAGCAGGCTCAGCGCGGTGGTGTTGCAGGTGATGGTGAACGTGGTGGTGGTGAAGCTGGGCGCAGCGGCGGCGTTGCCGATGTTGCCGAAGGCGGCCGTGACCGGGGTGGTGGTGGTGCAGGTGGTGTCGGCGCGGGCCACGCCGGCGCCCACTAGCCCGGCCAGCGCCAGCAACCCCCCCAGCAACAGGCGCAGGCTCATGGCCCGGCTCCGGCCACGCAGCGCAGCGGCCCCAGCCGCAGCGCGGCGCTGCCCGGCGCCGGGCTGACCGGCACGCGCACTTCGCAGCGCCCGTCATCGGTGTCCACCTGCAGCACTGCCTGGGCCGGCAGATCTTCAAGGTAGACCTCGCCGTCGTAGCCCACCGTCGCGCTGCGCTGGTCCGGCAGCCGCACCTGGCTGCCGGCGGGCACGGGCCGGTCCTGCGCGTCGTGCAGGACCAGTGTGATGGCGCGGGTGCGGCGCAGTCCGAAGCTCACCCCCAGCCCGGCGCTCTGCCGCGGCGTCACCAGCGTGTCCACGCGGTCGGCACGCATGTCGGCCGGCAGCTCCAGGGTGTCGATCGAAATCCGGTTGCGCTGCCAGGACAGCAGCGGGGTGACCAGCAGCATGCCGTCGTCGTCGGTCACCCCGATCACCCGGTTTTCCAGGCGGACCGGTACGCCGCCCACGCCGTTGGTGGAGACCACCGCGAACGCGTCGGGTACCTCACGTGCGGCGAACAGGTGCCCGCCCATCCAGACCACGCTGCCGCTGGCGTTGGCATAGGCGAAGTTGGCATCGCCCTGGCGCGCCGCGCCCAGCGAGTAGCGGCCCACCCGGTTCAACCAGCCGGCTTCGACCAGCCCGCCGGTGCCGTCGTCGCCCTGCCGGGCCTGCACGCGCCAGCCGTAACCGCCCTGGCTGCCATCGCCGGGCACCGGCTGGGACACATCCACCGTGTACAGATTGCGGTCGCCATTGCGCTGGGCGGTCAGGTTGCTCTGGCGGTTGTTGCCCAGGCTGGCCGACAGCGACAGGTACACGCTGCGATCGGCGTTGTCGTCCAGGTTCTGGTTGAACGAGGCGTAGGCCGACCAGCGTTCGGAGAACGTGCGGTTCCAGAACACGCTCGCGTAGCGGCGGTCGTCGCCATCAGGGTAGGACAGGCGCAGGTAGCTGGCGCTCAGCGAGCCCAGCCGGCCCAGGCTGGCACCGGCGGTGACCTGGTCGGTCACGTCCGGTGGCAGCGCACCCTGCAGGCTGCCCAGGTCCTGGAAGTCGCCATGCGTGCGGCGGGTGGCGGCGTTGAGGTTGAACACCCGGTTGTTCCAGCTGTACCCCAGCGCCCATTGGCCTCCCTGCAGACCGTCGCGGCGGCTGTGCGCATAGGACGCGTTGACGACGCCGGCCTGGCCCAGCTGCCACCAGCCGCCGGCGCCGGCGCTGGCCACGCCACCCCCGCCTTCGGCATGCAGTTCGGCGGTGAAGCGGTTGCTGACCCCGCGCCGCCAGGTGGCGCTGCCCACGATGGCACTGTCGTAGGCGAACGAGCGGATGCCGTAGTCGCGACGCATCCGGCCGACGCCCGCCGACCAGTCCGAGAGTCCTTCAGCCAGCAGCTGCTGCGTGCCATAGAAGGCAAAATCCAGGGTCTGCATGCGGCCGTAGGCATCGGTGATCACCACCTGCGCATTGCCGGTGCCGCTGATGCCCGGCTGCGCGGCCAGCTGGAACGGCCCCACCGGCACCTCGCCGTTGTATTGGCGCAGGCCGTCGACATAGAGCTCGACGTTGGAGGGCACCACGGCCTCGCCCAGGAAGCTCGGGGTGGGGGTGAGCACACGGTAGGGCTGCAGGCCGTAGTTGCGCCCGATCTGGATGCCGCCCATCCGCACCGGGCGGCTCCAGTCAACGAAGCCGCTGAAGAAGTCACCGACAGTCAGGGTCAGTGCGTTGTCGGGAAAATCCAGCTGCCACGCACTGTCCAGGCGCACGCTTTCACCGCGCCAGTCGCTACGTCCATCCTGGTAGGTGCGCAGCAGCTGGCTGCTGCGCAGCACGCCGCGGCCCATGCCGAACACCCGCCATTCGGTGGTGACCGCCAGGTTGCCGGCGTCCTGGTTGTGGCTGGCATAGACGTCGTAGTTGAGCAGGGCGCCAGGCGAGGCGCTGGCCGTCGGGGTGCTCTGCGTGGCGGCCCCCACTTCGGTGACCGGCAGGTTGAGCTGTTCCAGCGGGATTTCCAGCGCCAGGGTCTGCAGGGAGGCGTCGTAGCGCATCACCAGGCCGCTGAGCTGGTCCAGTGCGACCGGCGCGCCGTCGGGCGCGGCGAAGCCGAGCTGGCGCAGCACGGGCGGGTCGGCGCGCAGCTGGCCCGCCAGTTCGGTGAACGGCAGCAGGCCGCGGGGGCTGCCGTTGAGGGTGACGTCCAGGTACAGGGTCTGCGGTGCGGTCAAGGGCGTGGGCGCCGGCAGCATCACATCATCGGCGGCCCCCGGTTCGGCGCTGGCGGCAGGCAGTTCGGCCGCCCATGCCGGTGCGCCCGGCATTCCAGACGAGACCGCGCCGGCAGCCAGGGCGACGCGCACGCAGGCCTCAGCGAGCCGGTGGCGTCGGGGACAGGGGCGTGGCTTGCGCGCCGCCATTGATCTTCGCCGATAGCGTGGCCCCGGCCAACCGCGTCGCAGGAATATCCAGCGGCCAACGCATGGTCTGGCCGCTGAGCACGTAGCCGATCAGGCCGGGCTGGAAGACCTGCGGGCGATCCGGCGGACCTACGGCCAGATCGGCCAGTTGCGCATAGCCATCGCCACGGTTGTGCACTTCCAGCACCACCTTGCCATCGGGCTGGACACGCACGCTGCTCTGCAGCTCGGGCTTGCCTGCGGCGCTGCCATCGGGCTGGATGAACACCGGCAGCGAGTAGCGCAGCACGAACTGCATGCCCTGGCGGTTGGGGTCCAGCGTGGGCACCTCGTCGACGATGACCCGGTACGACAGCTGTGCGTCGGGCGCTTCCGGCTGGGCGCGCACGACGCGGATCAGCTGCTGCTGTCCGGCCGCGAGCGACTGCATGGGCGGGCTGACCACCAGGTCTGACGTGGGGTCGAGCTGGTCGCGGCCGTCGCGCTGGGTCCAGCGGAACACCCGGGCCTGCACGCTTACCGGGGCCGACCCGCTGTTGCTGACCCACAGCGCTTCGGCGTTCTGGCGGGCGCCGAGCTGCAGCGAGGTGGGCGCAACCTGCAGGCTGGCGGCCCACAGGCCAGGCATGCCAAGCACGACCAGCAATGCACAGGCGCAGACGGCCGCCGTGGAGCGCGATGCGCGCCCCCGTTCGAGTGCTGACATGGCGGCCTCAGTACGAGATGGTGGCGGTGACCGTGTCCTGGTAGGTACCGGTGGCGGCGTTGTTCACGCTGGGATTGGCCACCTGGCCATAGATCGGGTACGCCTGCGCCAGGCCGGTCCCGGTGCCGGCCACCGTGTTGGTGCCGGTGGTCGCGCCCCATACGTTTGCACGGCCCGCATCGGAATACAGCTGGTACCCGACGAAGTTGTTGGTGGTCACCGCCGCATCGGTGTTGCGCATGCGCCGGGTGGTGACGTCATTGGCGGTCGCGGCGTTGGAGCCGGCATTCAGCGCGATGGTGTACGGCGTCAGCGCCGAGCACTGCGCAGTGACCGAGCCCTGGGCGTTGGACGGGGTGGTGGCGGTGGACAGCGCCGTGCCGAAATCGACATCGGTCGCGGCGGCCGCGGTGATCGTGCAGGCCTTGGTGATGATGATGCGCACGTTGAAGGTGGTGGTGTCGGCCGCCATAGCGGGCGATGCCAGGGCCACCAGGCCAAGGCTGAACAGCAGGGGACGCGGGGCGCGAAGGAATCGCATGGTCTTCTCCTTGGACGGGGGTCCTGGATGAACGAATCGATGCCGGCGTACTGCAGGGGGAGGGCGCCAGGGGCGGCGCTGACCCCCTTATAAAAGCGATGTTGTAGGGGGGGTGTGAGGAAAACTGGCCGGTTTTCACAGTTTTTCCGTTCCCAGCCCGCCCAAGCCCTGCCGCTGTGGGGCTTCGACCCGAACGCGGGCTGTCAGCGTTCCAGTCCTTCCCGTTCAGAATGGTCCCGGATCGGCGATAATGGGTGCCATGAGCGTGAATCTGAAAACCCCCGAGGAAATCGAACTGATGCGCGTCGCCGGCCGCCTGGCCAGCGAAGTGCTCGACATCATCACCCCGTACGTCAAGCCGGGCGTGACGACCGAAGAGCTGGACCGCATCTGCCACGACCACATCATCAACGTGCAGAAGGCCACGCCGGCCAACGTCGGCTACCGTGGCTTCCCGAAGACGGTCTGCACATCGGTCAACAACGTCATCTGCCACGGCATCCCCAGTGAAGCCAAGGTCCTGAAGGACGGCGACATCGTCAACATCGATGTCACCGTGATCAAGGACGGCTGGCACGGCGATACCAGCCGCATGTACTACGCCGGCACGCCGTCGACGATGGCCAAGCGCCTGGTCGACACGACCTACGCGGCGATGTGGGCCGGTATCCGTGCGGTGAAGCCGGGCGCGACGCTGGGCGACATCGGCCACGCGATCCAGTCGCTGGCCGAAGCCGAGCGCTTCAGCGTGGTCCGCGAGTACTGCGGGCATGGCATCGGCAAGGTCTACCACGACGAACCGCAGGTGGTGCACTACGGGCGTCCGGGCCAGGGCCTGGTGCTGCAGCCGGGCATGACCTTCACCATCGAGCCGATGATCAATGAAGGCACCCGCTACAACAAGGTGCTTCCCGATGGCTGGACCGTGGTCACCAAGGACCGCAAGCTGTCGGCGCAGTGGGAGCACATGATCGCGGTCACCGAGACCGGCGTGGATGTGCTGACCCTCTCGCCCGGCGAATCGCAGGTCTGAGCATGTTGCCGGCGAGCCCGACCCTGGACGCGCCGGCCGACGCCGTCGCCGACCCCGAGTGGGCGGCGGAGGCTCGCCAGACCCTGCAGCAGGCCGACGCGCGCCTGTATCGTCGCTTCGACCAGAACGACAACATCGAGCGTCTGCTGGCGCTGCGGGCCCGCGCTGCCGACCATCTGATCCGGCTGGCCTGGCAGCGCTGCGTGCCGGCCGATGCCGGGCTGGCGCTGTTTGCGGTGGGCGGCTACGGGCGCGGTGAGCTGTTCCCGCGCTCGGACATCGACCTGCTGGTGCTCGGCGCGCCCGAGGCGCAGCGTCGGCATGAAGCGGCCTTGGCCCGCCTGTTCGCGCTGCTGTGGGATTGCGGCCTGCCGGTCAGTCATGCAGTGCGGTCGGCGCAGGAATGCGTGCAGGCCAGCGCCGACCAGACCGTGCTCACCGCCTTGATCGAATCGCGCCCGCTGGTGGCCGACGAGGCGGCACGCCAGGCGCTGAAGCAGGCCGTCAACCGCGAGGGCCTGTGGCCGCCGCGCGAATTCTTCCTGGCCAAGCGCGACGAACTGCTGGCCCGCCACCAGCGATTCGGCGACACCGCCGACAACCTGGAACCGGACATCAAGGATGGTCCGGGCGGGTTGCGCGATCTCAATACGCTGGGCTGGATGGCACTGCGCGCGTTCGGCGTGCGCGAGCTGGAAGCGCTGGTCGGGCTGGGACACCTGGGCCCCGATGAAGCCGCTGCATTGCGCCGTGAGCGCTGCGCGCTGGCGCAGCTGCGGTTCGGCCTGCACCTGGTGGCCAACCGCCCGGAAGAGCGCCTGCGCTTCGATTACCAGAAGACCCTGGCCGCGCGGCTCGGCTTTGCCGACGACGTGGAGAGCCTGGCGGTCGAGAAGATGATGCAGGGGTTCTACCGCAGCGCCACCGTGGTGCGGCGGATCAGCGACCGCCTGCTGCAGCGCTTTGAAGAACAGTTCGACGGGGAGGCCGTGCCCGAACCGGTCAGCGTGGGCTTTTCCTTGCGCCGCGGCTACCTGGCCGCCAACGACCCGCAGTGGCCGCAGGGCGATATCGAGCAGGTGTTCGCGCTGTTCTCCAGCTGGGCCTACAACCCCGACGTGCGTGGTCTGCACTCGCTCACCGCGCGGGCCTTGGCCGAAGCGCTGGCAGAGCTGCCGGCGTACACCGAGGCCAGCACTGCCGCGCGCGAACAGTTCATGACCCTGCTGCGCAGCCCGCGCGCGGTGGATACGCTGGCACGCATGGCCCGCCTGGGCGTACTGGGACAGTGGATTCCCGCCTTCGCCCAGGTGTCCGGGCGCATGCAGTTCGACCTGTTCCATGTCTACACCGTCGACCAGCACACCTTGATGGTGCTGCGGAACATCGGCCTGTTCGCCACCAGCCGCGCCGACGAGCGCTTCTCCATCGCCCACGAGGTCTGGCCGCGGCTGCGCAAGCCGGAACTGCTGCTGCTGGCCGGGCTGTTCCATGACATCGCCAAGGGCCGCGGCGGCGACCATTCCGAACTCGGCGCGGTGGATGCCCGCGACTTCTGCCAGGCGCATGCGCTGAGCGGTTCCGATACCGACCTGGTGGCCTGGCTGGTCGAGCAGCACCTGCGCATGTCGGTCACCGCGCAGAAGCAGGACATCTCCGACCCGGACGTGATCCACCGCTTCGCCACGCTCGTGGCCAGCCGCGACCGCCTCGACTACCTGTACCTGCTGACCTGCGCCGACATCGCCGGCACCAGTCCGAAGCTGTGGAATGCGTGGAAGGATCGGCTGCTGGCCGACCTGTACTTCGCCGCGCGCCGGGCGCTGCGCGATGGCCTGGAAAACCAGATGCCGGCCGCCGAGCGCGTGCTGGAGGCGCGCGAGAGCGTGCGCGCGCTGGTGCGCGAGCGCGGTTACGACGACGCGACCATCGACCGCCAGTTCACCGTGATGCCGGATGAGAGCTTCATCCGCCTGCGCCCCGAGCAGCTGGCCTGGCAGGCCGCCGCGCTGGTGCCGGTCAAGCAGGGCCAGACCCTGGTCAAGGTGCGCCGGATCACCCCCGACGACGATGCGCTGGAAGTGTTCGTGCACTCGCCCGACCGCGACGGCCTGTTCGCTGCGATCGTGATGACCCTGGACCGCAAGGGCTATGGCATCCACCGGGCACGCGTGCTGGATGGCCCGGTGGACACCATTTTCGATACCTTTGAAGTGACCCCGGCCGACAGCTTCGCCGATGGCGATGCACCGCGGCTGGAAGCGGCGCTGCGCGAGGCGCTGGCCGGCGACCTGTCGCGGCTGCGCCCGTCGCGGCGGGTAGTGCCACGCCAGCTGCGCCATTTCCGCTTCGCCCCGCGCATCGAATTCCGCGATGCCAACGACAACGACACCGGCGGCACCCGCTTCAGCCTGGTCGCACCCGACCGCCCCGGGCTGCTGGCCGATGTCGCCTTCGTACTGCGCAACCAGGGCCTGCGTGTGCATGACGCGCGCATTGCCACCTTTGGCGAACGCGCCGAAGACATGTTCGTGATCAGCGATGAGCACGACCACCCCCTGACCGAAACCGCCCGGCAGCAGCTGCATGACGCCATGCTGCGCTGCCTGGACCCTGATCGAAACGCCGGAGACCCCCACTGATGGCCACCAAGCCTGCCAAGAAGACTGCCGCCAAGACCGCGGCGGCCAAGAAGACCGTTGCCGCTGCCCCGGCCGTGAAGAAGACCGCTGCGAAGAAAGCCGCGCCGGCCGTGAAGAAGGCGCCGGTAAAGAAGACCGCGGCCAGCAGTGCTGCGGAAACGGCGGCCAAGCGCGCCGAGAACATCGCGCGCAAGTCGCTGCGCAAGCCGGCCACCCCGGGCGTGGAAGAACTCAAGTTCGGCATCGAAAGCGCCTTCGAGCGCCGCGCCACGCTGACCCTGCATGAAATCGAAGGTTCGACCAAGCCGCTGGTCGGCCGCGTGATCGATGGCCTGGAAACCGGCGAGTTCCGCGTGGCCGAGCCGGATGGCCACGGTGGCTGGAAGGTCAACGAGTGGCTGAAGAAGGCGGTGCTGCTGTACTTCCGCGTGAATGACATGGCGGTGGTCGACGCGCGGCCGGCGCCGTTCTGGGACAAGGTGGAATCGCGCTTCGCCGGCTTCGATGAGGCCAAGTTCCGCCGGGCCGGCGTGCGCGTGGTGCCCGGTGCCATCGCGCGCCGCGGCAGCTACTTCGGCAAGGACGTGGTGCTGATGCCCAGCTTCACCAACATCGGCGCCTACGTCGGCGAAGGCACCATGGTCGATACCTGGGCCACGGTGGGCTCGTGCGCGCAGATCGGCAAGCACTGCCACCTGTCCGGCGGCGCCGGCATCGGCGGCGTGCTCGAACCGCTGCAGGCCAGCCCGACCATCATCGAAGACCATTGCTTCATCGGTGCACGTTCGGAAGTGGTGGAAGGCTTCGTGGTCGGCCACCACAGCGTGATCGGCATGGGCGTGTTCCTGGGCCAGAGCACCCGCGTGTACAACCGCGCCACCGGCGAGATCAGCTACGGCTCGGTGCCGCCGTACAGCGTGGTGGTGTCCGGCCAGCTGCCGTCCAAGGACGGTTCGCACTCGCTGTACTGCGCGGTTATCGTCAAGCAGGTCGACGCCAAGACCCGCAGCAAGACCAGCGTCAACGAGCTGCTGCGCGGCCTGGCCGACTGATGCGGTGACGCAATCGGGGCATCGCCACGATGCCCCGATGACGCTTTCACCGCGCGCTGTGGTGCGGCTTCGCAAACGCGGTCACAGCTTGACGCACGCATCGCCCAACGTCCGTGCTCGCGTGCCTATGCTGCGCTTCCCCAAGCAGAAGGCGCTTCCGTGGAAAACGTCAGCAATGCGGTGTCGGTGATCCACTATCCGATTCAACCGCTGCCGCAGGTCGCTGCGGGTCGTGCAACGGTCGACAGCGCGATTCTACCGACTGGCATTTACAACCTTCCGGGCTTCGCCGGCATGCCCAACGTGCCTGCCGGCGAATATGGCGTGCGCCTGACCCAGGCCGACTACGTCATTTCTGCGCTGTATCAGAAGATCGTGAAGCACGGTGATCTGTCCTCGATCGACGCGGACCTGGATACGATCGCGCGCGTGATGTCCGGCAGCGTCGGCTTTGGCGACACCGAAGACGAACAACGCGCCTCCAACATCTACATCGGCAAGGCGCTCAACATCCTGTGCCAGCAGGTGCGCCGTACGTCCGGGCCGCCCTGCGATGGAAATCGTCTGCTGCGCGCGACCCAGCGCTGCGTTGAAACGATCCGGGCCCGCCAGGAGTTCACCCTGGAAAACGCCAGTGTGATGATGTTCCACCTGGGGGAGCTCATCAACCATCCGCCTCTGCAACGCTGCTGCAGCGCGACGATCACCGACCACCTGGCCCCGATCTTCGAAACCCTGCTGCGGCAGCATCCGATCCACGCCATCGAGGGTGCGACGCTGGCCTTCGGTCTGGTCAGCGCGCTGCGCGCGTCCGAGCATCTGATGACGCGACCGCAGGGCGCGACCCTGCCACGCCCCGCCGCCGACAGCCTGTTGTTGACCGTGCCGTCGCTGTTGGAGGCGCAGCCGGATCTTCTGCTGGGGTGGGAAAGCCGGACCCTGGCCCTGGTGGCCAAATACGGTGTGCAGTACCTGCGGCGGCTGGCGCAGTTGAGCCGGGGCCGCGGGCGCCTGGTCCAGGGCAATGCGCTGCAGATCAACGCAGCGCGCGTGCTCAAGCCGATCATCGAGGAAGCCCGCCAGCCGTCGCGGCGGATATGGGACCAGCGCGATGGCGATTACCGCGGCCTGGGCCAGGACAAGCAGCTCCGGGACTACCTGGCCTATGCCACGCATTACTACTGCCGGTGGCTGACGCAGCAGCCGGAATGGGTGCAGTCGCGGTTGACGCTGCAGGAGGCGCCGCGCCAGGTCGCCGACAACCCGGCCAATGGCCGCAGCTTTGCCAACGTGGTGCAGCGGGGCAGCGGCGTGGCGACATTCACAGAGCAGGCGTATCCCGTCCCCGCACCGTTCGTCGCAACACCAGTGCGCCGGCCGCGGTCCACCGAGATTACCCACCTGGAACCCCCCAGTGCGCTGGCCCGGTTCAGCCAGGCCGCCGGCGATCTGGTCCGGCTCGCCGAGGACGCAGACCGCTTCGACCGCGAAGACGCGGTATCGGCCACCAACGCATTGATCGTTTCGATCGAGGCGGGGCGGACCGCCTTGAACGACGCCTCCCGCGTGCAGATGCTGCTGGACATGGACGCGGTGTGCATGCGCCTGTATGCGGCCGATCCGTTCGATGCTCCGCAGTACCGGTGGCAACTGTCCAGCATGCGTGGCTTCCTGTCCTCGCAGCTGGCGCTGCTGGTGGATCGGGAAGGACGCCCGCTGATGGGGACCGACGTGCCGTTCGACTCCGGCCTGTCGTCGTGGCAGCGCTCCCTGCTCACCGAACTCAACAAGTACGATGCATCGTCTGACCTGGATGCCGGAGCCTCGGCAGGGCAGGGCTATACTGGAAGCCAGTACCCATGACCCACTGTCGGCAATGACCACCACCGTTTACGGATTGAAGAACTGCGATACCTGCAGGAAGGCCAGCAAGTGGCTGGACCGCTTCCAGGTGCCGTACACCTTCGTCGACTACCGCGACGTCAAACCCAGCCCGGAAACGCTGCTGGACTGGGCCGCCCAGGCCGGTGGGTTCCCGGCGCTGGTCAACCGTTCCTCCACGACCTGGCGGCAGCTGCCTGAGAACCGCAAGGCGGCGGCCTCCGACGCGGAGTGGAAGCTGCTGCTGCGGGAGTATCCGCAGCTGATCAAGCGTCCGGTCGTCGTGAGCGCGGACGGCGTGATGAACCAGGGCTTTTCCGACAACGGGTTCAAGCAGCGGTTCGGAGTGGGCGCGTGAACGACGTTGTTGCACTGACCTGCGACCTGATCGCCCGGCCGTCGGTGACGCCCGAGGATGCCGGCTGCCAGGCACTGCTGGCCGGGCGCCTGCAGCAGGCCGGCTTCACCTGCGAACACCTGCGCCTGGGCGAGGTCGACAACCTGTGGGCCACGCACGGGCAGGGCGCCCCGGTGCTGGTGCTGCTGGGCCATACCGACGTGGTGCCGAGTGGACCGGCCGAGGCGTGGACCAGCGATCCGTTCGATCCGCAGATCCGCGACGGCGTGCTGTATGGGCGCGGCGCGGCGGACATGAAAGGCAGCGTGGCCGCATTCGTGGTCGCGGCCGAACAGTTCGTCGCCGCCCATCCGGACCACCCCGGCACGCTGGCAGTGCTGCTGACCAGCGATGAAGAAGGCGATGCCATCGACGGCGTGCGCCGGGTCGCAGACCTGTTCCGCGAGCGCGGCCAGAAGATCGACTGGTGCATCACCGGCGAGCCGTCCTCCACCGCCGTGCTCGGCGACCTGCTGCGGGTTGGCCGGCGCGGCAGCCTGTCGGGCACGCTGATCGTCCAGGGCGTGCAGGGTCACGTGGCGTACCCGCACAAGGCGCGCAATCCGATCCACCTGGCCGCTGCGGCGCTGTCCGAGTTGACCGCGCGGCATTGGGATGATGGCTTCGAAAGCTTCCCGCCGACCAGCCTGCAGGTGTCCAACATCCACGCCGGCACCGGCGCCAACAACGTGATTCCCGGCGAGCTTCAGGTGCTGTTCAACCTGCGCTACAACCCGCTCTGGAACGCGCCGAAACTGGAGCAGGAGATCACCGCGCTGCTGGACCGGCATGGCCTGGAGTACCGGCTGAAGTGGCACCGCAGTGGCGAACCGTTCTACACCCCCGAAGGTACCCTGCGCGGGGTAGCCCGCGAGGTGCTGGGCGAATTCGCCGGCGCTGCGCCGGAAGAGAGCACCGGCGGCGGCACCTCGGACGCGCGCTTCATCGCACCGCTGGGCGCACAGTGCATCGAAGTGGGGCCGGTCAACGCCAGCATCCACCAGGTGGACGAGAACGTGTCGGTGGCCGACCTGGAGAAGCTGCCGGAACTGTACCGGTGCCTGATCGAGCGCCTTCTCACCGAAGGTAGAGCCGACTGTTAGTCGGCTGCTCTACGCGCGCCGATGGTGGAGCCGACTGTCAGTCGGCTGCTCTACGCGCAGACCCAAGGTCCCCGCGGCGGCCGGCAGCCGACTAACAGTCGGCTCTACCCTCGGCGCTACCTTCGGCTCCGCCGGATCAGGCCACGATCAATCCAAACGTGGCCAGCGCTGCGCCTGCCTGGCGCTGTGAAATCACCGCCTTCCTGAAGTGTTTGCTGTCCATCACGTTGAGCCCGGTGATATCAGCACCGCGCAGGTCGGCGCCGTCGAAGCGGGTCAGGCGAATCTGCGCGTTGCGCAGGCTGCCGCCCTCGAACACGGCATCGCGGAAATCGCAGCCGGACAGCTCCGCATCGGAAAAATCCATTCCCTGCAGCGTGGCCTTGCGGAACGACAGCCCACGCAGGTCCGCACTGACCAGCAGGCAATCGCGGAACTCCAACGCCCAGCCGGTCACTTCCTGCAGGTGCGCGCCGGTCAGCTTGCAATCCTCGAACCGGACCGATGACAGTGTGGCGCGGCGCCAGTGGCTGTTGTTCAGATCGCAGTGCGAAAACACCGCATCGCTGAGCAGCGCCGAGCTGAAATCGCACTCGCCGCCCCGGCATTTTTCCCAGCGGCTTTCCTCCAGCGAGGCGGCCAGCCAGGACGTGCCCGCTACCGAGCAGCGGGTGAACTGGAAACCGTCCATGTCCAGCCGCGAGAAATCGGCATTGTCGAAGCGGCAGTCCTCGAACACGGCCGCACGCGGATGCGCGGCGACGATGGCCTGCATGCGGGCGCGGGAGAGGGTTTCATCACGGAACGTGGCGGTACTCATGCCGCCCATTCTGGGCGAAGCGCGCGCCCGCCGGCAGACTTGAAGGTCGCCGGCGAGTGTGTACAGCCCGGTTCAATCAAACGTCCAGAACGCCGGTTGGATGCCCTTGCGCCAATACGATTCACCGGCAAGGAAGAACTTCTGTGCCTCGGCCTTGGCAAACCATCCGGCGGCCGCCGCCTCATCCCGCGGCACCCCCGGCGGCGCACGGCCCAGGAGCAGGCCCGTGAAGTACTGGCCGAACACGTTGCCCTGCAGGGCGGCCTTGCGGTACCACTGCAGCGCCATCGCAGGGTCGCGTTCGATGCCCAGGCCCATGCCCCTTTCGTAAAGCGCGCCCAGGTCCACCTGGGCCTGCGCATCGCCGCGCGCAGCGCGCCGCTGGATGTCGACCACCAGCGGGTGCAGTGCACCGGCTTGCGGGGCAATCGCGGCGGGCAGACCCGAACTGCTGGTCGAATAGCGCTGGTAAACCGTGGCGCGCAGGTCCCAGCGCAGTGCTGCGGCGGCGTGGCCACGTTCGCGTTCGAATTTTGCAAGCGACAGCATCGCGCCCGGACTGCCGTGGTTGGCCGCAGCGAGGTACCAGCGCCCGGCCCTGCGCGGCGACGCGCGCAGGACCGGGGGCGGCGTGTCTTCAGGGCGTCGTCCGGTATACATCGCACCGCTGGCCCAGATCCGCCCCAGCGCTTCTTCCGCAATGGTATTGCGGAAACTCCAGGGCGTCGCGGCCGCAGCGCGCTCATGCCAGTCCAGCGCCCGGCGGTCGTTCCAGCGTTCGTAACGTTCGGCCAGCTCCAGCATCCCCTCGATGTCGCCGCGCTCGGCGGCGATGAGCCACTTCACTTCGGCATCGCTGGTCGGGCGGTTGGGGGCGGTGGTGCAGGCGGCCAGCGCCAGCACCGCCAGCGCGGAAAGCGACAGGCGGAAACGAAGGGGATTCATCCGTGAGTTCCAGGAGGCAGGCGTGGATTATCCGGGACGGGGCACGTCAGGGGCTGAATCGGTTGCGCCCGCAACAGTTGCGCCACGGCCAGAACAACGGTACGGTCGATCCATGTCCACGCTCCTGGCCACCGCCGTCACCACCAACAACCGCAATAACCTGCGCGCGAATAATCGTGCGCGGCCAATGCGGGACTGCGACCAGGGCTAGAACAAGCAACATACGCCCGGACCCCAGAAAACCCGCATCGGCCGATGCGGGTTTTTTTGTTTCTGGCCGGTCGAATGCAGGCATTACGTGTATTCCCCCATCATCAGGAGCTGTTCCCATGTGTTCGATCTTCGGAATGTTCGGCCTGCAGGCCGGCGATGACCTCACCGCGCTGCGCCGCCACGCGCTGGACCTGTCGCAACGCCAGCGCCATCGCGGCCCGGACTGGAGCGGGGTATACGTCGATGACGGTGCCATCCTGGTCCATGAGCGGCTGGCCATCGTCGACCCGGCCGGCGGCTCGCAGCCGCTGCTGTCCGAGGACGGCAGCCTGGCCCTGGCGGTCAACGGCGAGATCTACAACCACCGCGAACTCAAGGCCGAACTGGCCCAGCCGTATGCGTTCCAGACCGGCTCGGACTGCGAGGTGATCAACGCGCTGTACCAGCAGGATACCCCGGCGTCGTACCTGAACCGCCTCAACGGCATCTTTGCGTTCGCGCTGTGGGATCGGACCCAGAAGCGCGTGCTCATCGCGCGCGATCCGATCGGCGTGGTGCCGCTGTACTGGGGCCACGACAAGGACGGCCGCCTGCTGGTGGCCTCCGAACTGAAATCGCTGGTGGATACCTGCGCCGACGCCGCGCAGTTCCCGCCCGGCCACTGGTATGACAGCGCCACCGACACGCTCACCCGCTACTACGAGCGCCCGTGGCGCGACTATGACGCGGTGGAAGGCGTGGACGCTGATCGCGTTGCACTGCGTGAAGCGTTCGAGCGCGCCGTGCACCGGCAGCTGATGACCGACGTGCCCTACGGCGTGCTGCTGTCCGGCGGTCTTGATTCCTCGCTGGTAGCCGCCGTGGCTGCACGCTATGCCCGCCACCGCATCGAAGATGGCGACCAGAGCGAGGCCTGGTGGCCGCGCCTGCATTCGTTCGCCATCGGTCTGAAGGGCTCGCCCGACCTGGCCGCCGCTGCCATCGCCGCCGAAGCGCTCGGCACGGTCCACCACGGTTTCGAGTACACCTTCGAAGAAGGGCTGGATGCACTGCCCGACGTGATCCGCCACGTGGAAACCTACGACGTCACCACCATCCGCGCCTCCACCCCGATGTTCCTGCTGGCGCGACGGATCAAGGCGATGGGCGTAAAGATGGTGCTCTCCGGTGAGGGCAGCGACGAAATCTTCGGCGGCTACCTGTACTTCCACAAAGCGCCCAACGCCCGCGAATTCCACGAAGAACTGGTGCGCAAGCTGGATGCGCTGAACAACTACGACTGCCTGCGCGCCAACAAATCGATGATGGCCTGGGGCGTGGAGCCGCGCGTGCCGTTCCTGGACCGCGAGTTCCTCGACGTGGCGATGCGCATCGATGCGAAGCACAAGATGGTCGGGCAGGGTGCCGGTGGCGCGCGCCGGATCGAGAAAGCGGTGCTGCGCGAGGCGTTCGAAGGCTACCTGCCGGATTCGATCCTGTGGCGGCAGAAAGAGCAGTTCAGCGATGGCGTGGGCTATGGCTGGATCGATGGGCTCAAGGCGCACGCCGACGCCCAGATCAGCGACCGGGTGATGGCCGCAGCGGACAAGCGCTTCGTGCACAACCCGCCGCAGACCAAGGAGGCGTATTACTACCGCCACGTGTTCGAGCAGTACTTCCCGACCCAGGCCGCGGCCGAAACCGTGCCCGGCGGCAAGTCGATCGCCTGTTCGTCGCCGGCCGCGATCGCCTGGGACGCCAGTTTCGCGAGCATGGCCGACCCGTCCGGCCGCGCCGTTGCCGGTGTGCATGAGCAAGCCTTGGCCGGCGCTACCGGGTAACATTCCCCCTTCATGCATTGGGGAATGTTCATGGACGTACAGACCGGAGGCAGCGTGCCGCGGATGAAGTGGGGTTGGCATTACCTGGCCTGGGCCGGGATTCCGCTGGTCATCGGCCTGGCGCTGGCACGCTACGCCGGCCCCGAGCTGCCGGCCGTGGCCGCCAAGGCCGAACCGGTGGTGGGCAGCGACTGGGCCCACCACCTGGCCTCGCCGTTGGGCCTGTTCCTGCTGCAGCTGCTGGTGCTGCTCGTGGTCGCCAAGGGCGCGGGCGCGCTGCTGAAGCGGCTGGGCCAGCCGGCGGTGATCGGCGAAATGGCCGCCGGCCTGATGATGGGTCCGCTGGTGCTGGGGAGCCTGCTGCCGGGCCTGCACGGGGCGCTGTTCCCGGCCAGCTCGCTCGGCCCGCTGGGCATGCTCAGCCAGCTGGGCGTGCTGATGTTCCTGCTGGTGGCCGGTGCCGAGCTCGACCTGGGCGGGCTGCGCGGCCGCCGCCGTTTCGCCTTCACCGTCAGCCATGCCGGCATTGCCGTGCCGTTCGTGCTGGGCGTGCTGCTGGCGATCTGGCTGTATCCCGAACACGGGCCGCAGGGCGTGGGCTTCACCGCCTTCGCGCTGTTCGTGGGTATTTCGCTGAGCATCACCGCGTTCCCGGTGCTGCTGCGGATCCTCGCGGACCGCGGCATCACCCACACCCCGCTGGGACAGACCGCGATTGCCTGCGCGGCGCTCGGCGATGCCACCGCATGGTGCCTGCTGGCCTTGATCGTGGCCGCCGCCCAGGCCACCGGCTGGGTGCCGGCCAGCCTGAGCCTGCTGTGCGTGGTGGTGTTCATCGCGCTGATGCTGGGCGTGGTCAAACCGTGGTTCTCGCGCCAGGTCATCCAACCGGGCAGCGAAGGCCGCTGGCTGCTGGGCATGCTGCTGCTGTCGCTGGGCAGTGCACTGGTTACCGAAGTGCTGGGCATCCATGCGCTGTTCGGCGCGTTTGCGGCCGGCGTCGCCGTCTCGTCGAATGCGCAGCTGCGCGGGTTGTTGATCGCCCGGGTCGAGCCGTTCGCGGTGACCCTGCTGCTGCCGTTGTTCTTCGCCATGACCGGCCTGCGCATGCGCGCCGATGCGCTGCAGGGCAGCGACCTGCTGCTGTGCGCGGTGGTGATCGCGGTGGCCACGCTGGGCAAGCTGTTCGGCACCTGGAGCGCCGCGCGCAGCGCAGGCATGGGCAACCACGAGGCCTGGAAGCTGGGCGCGCTGATGAACACGCGCGGCCTGATGGAGCTGATCGTGCTCAACCTGGGCTACGAGCTGGGCTTCCTCGGCGACCGCCTGTTCGCGGTGCTGGTGATCATGGCGCTGGTGACCACCGCCATGACCGGCCCGTTGCTGAGCTGGATGGAGCGCCGGAAGGTGCGCGCGTAACCACCGGATGGCGGTACACGCGACGGCGTGCGCGACGGGGTAGAGCGGACTGTCAGTCCGCTTCCTTGCCGGGTTCCAGCACCAGCGTGTAACGCGCCTTGCCCGGCAGGAATGGCGTCGGCCTGCCGTGCACCCAATCTTCGTGGCCTGCGCCCCAGAACGGCGACAGCGGATGGCCGCTCTGGCCGCCGGGCATGTGGATGATCCCGTCGGCTTCATGGCCGGGCGATACCACCATGCGCTGCGAGGCACCGAAGGACGGGCCCTGCACGCGTGGCAGGTTGCTGTCGCCGGGCAGCGCATCGGCCGGCATGCACAGCCACGGCCGGGCGAAGGCGGGCAGGGCGCGGCTGATCGGGTGGCAGATGGCCGCCGTGTTGCGCTCGCCCCAGGTGCGCCTGGAGAGGTCCGCTCCCTTTTCCGCCAGCTCGGTCTCCGCCTGCCGCGCCGCATCGGCCAGCAGCGCGTTCCAGTCCGCGTACGGTGCCGGCAGGAGATGCGCGGGCTGTTCGCTCACCAGCGGCCACAGCACGCCCTCGACCTGCGCCAGCTTCGGCTCCAGGTAGTCTTCGCCCAGCGATTGCTTCGCCGGCGCGAGCAGCGCAGTGGTGATGATGTCCTGCACCTTGCTGCGGAAGCCGCGTGCGATCCGGTAGCTCACCGCCTCGGCCGACGCGTGGCCTTCCCACTGCCGGCTGGCTGCCTCCAGGCGCTTCAATGCCGGGTCATCGCTGTATTCGACCACCTGCCGCAGCAGGGTCCACCAGCGTTCAAGGAATACCGCGCGGTCGTCCAGCTGGATCGCCAGCAGGTCGCGTTCGCTGAAATGCTGCTTCGCGTTGAGGTCGTCGCGGATCTGCCGGCCACGCGCGCCCAGGTCGTAGCCGGCGTTGCCGGCCACTGCCAGGTCGGCGCCATCCAGCACGCGGCCGTTGGCGGTCCACAGCCGCTGGCCGGGCGGATCTACCAGGGCGGGCGACTGGTCGCTGCGGATCGCCCACGGCGCGCAATGGGCCGGTGCGACGGTGGTGAAGCCGCTGGGCGGGCAGTCCGCCGCGCGATCCGGGCGCGCGCCGATCAACCGCCAGGCGATGCGGCCCTTCGCGTCGGCCAGCAACAGGTTCTGGGTGGGAATGCCGGCGCGGTCGGCGATCTTCAGCGCGTCGTCGAGGTCACCGGCCCGCGCCATGTCGGCGAACGCCATGCTGACCGCGCCCGGCAGCTGTGCGGTCCAGCGCAGCGCTTCGCCGCTGCCATCGGCGCGCTCGTGCAGGATCGGGCCCCACGCGGTTTCGCGCACGCGCAGGCTGACGTCGGCCCCGCCGGCCACCCGGATGCGCTCTTCGTGCACCTGGACGCCTTCCGCGCCTGCGGGAACGGGCATGAAGTCGGCGTTGTCGATGTAGCTGTTGGTGAAGCCCCAGGCCACATGGCCGTTGCTGCCAACCACGATCGCCGGCAACCCGGGCAGCGAGAAGCCGCTGACATCCACCTGGCCGTCCGGCGCGCCCGGGTCGGGGTAGCGCAGGCGGACCCGGAACCACAGGTTCGGCGCACGCAGGCCCAGGTGCATGTCGTCGGCGAGGATCGCGCGGCCATCGGCAGTCAATGCGCCGGCCACCGCGAAGTTGTTGCTGCCATGCACGTCCTGCCCGGCGCGGTCGGTGGTGCCCTCAGGTGCGGTGGGTAACGACCGGTGGTCGTTATGCAATTGGAGCGCATCGGCGGGCGGCAACAGCGCATTCCCACGCGCCTCGCCAAACAAGGGCGCATCCCATTCGCTGCCGTCGTGGCTGAGCAGCGCGTACAGCGCCGCTGGCGCCACCTCGCGGATCCGGCGCATGGCCAGCTCGTTCTCGTTGGTGGGGTCCTGCAGGTCCGCGTACATGGCCAGCCCGGCCAGCACCGAATCGGTGGCGGTCCAGGCGGTCGGTTGCTGGCGCAGCAGCAGGTACGGCCAGGGGCGCACGCGCAGGCTGCCCAGGCCGCGGTTGACGCCTTCCACGTAGGCCTGCACCACCTGCGTGCGCTCGCCCAGTGCCTGTGCAAGGTGCGCATCGGTGCGGGCACGCAGGCGGTGCACCCGCATGCGCTGGTCGGTGGCTACGGCGGCGGACCCGAACAGCCCGGACAGCTCGCCGGCTGCCGCGCGGCGCATCAGGTCCATCTCGAAATAGCGCTCCTGCGCATGCACCAACCCCAGTGCCCGCATCGCATCGGCCTCGCTGCCGGCATCGATGGTGACCACGCCCAGCGCATCGCGGCTGACGCTGACCCTGGCCTGCAACCCGGTCACGGACTGTTCGCCTTCCAGCGCCGGCAGGCTGCCGCGCAGCAGGAACCAGGCCACGCCGATCACGACGACCACGATCCCGACCAGCACCCCGAACGCCCACGCACCCCGTTTCAGCCAACGACGCATCCCACTCTCCCCGAAGAAGGTCATGCAGGCCACCCCCACCTGCGCCTGCGCATGCAACTGATTCCGATTAGATCACGGCGATCCGGGATAGGGCACCATGGCTCCCATCGATTCACAGGAGCTCCCCAATGAAAGGCCATCCCGACGTCATTGAATGCCTGAAGGAACTGCTGCGCGGCGAACTTGCCGCGCGCGACCAGTACTTCATCCACTCGCGCCGCTACGAGGACCAGGGTCTGTTCGCGCTGTACGAGCGCCTCAACCACGAGATGGAGGAGGAGACCCAGCACGCCGACGCGCTGCTGCGCCGCATCCTGTTCCTGGGCGGCAACCCCGACATGCGTCCGCACGGCTTCGAGCCGGGCGTGACCGTGGAGGAAATGCTGCAGAAGGACCTGGACACTGAATACAGCGTGCGCAACAACCTGGCGGCCGGCATGAAGCTGTGCGAACAGCACCAGGATTACGTGAGCCGCGACATGCTGCTGGTCCAGCTCAAGGACACCGAAGAAGACCACGCCTGGTGGCTGGAACAGCAGCTGGGCCTGATCAAGCGCATCGGCCTGGCCCTGTACCAGACCAGCAAGATGGACGCGAAGGGCACCGCCGCGCATTGAGGTGCCGGTAGCGCCCGACCGTGGGTCGGGCGGAACCCACTGCCAGCCAGCCACAAGCCAGCCAGCGATGGATACAAAAAAAACCGGGGAAATCCCCGGTTTTTTCTTGGGCGATCATTCCACCGACAACCCTTCCACCTTCTGCCACCCACGCGGCAGCAGGTGCCCGCGGCTGGCGCGGCTGCCGAGGTAGGCCTCCAGGTCCTTGTACGACAGGTTCATCGTGCGCTGCCCGCTGCGCACCAGCAGCGTGTTGCCCGGGCCCACTGCCACCACCGCGACCACGCGCTCGGTGGCCAGCTTGGCCTTGGGGATCTCGATGATCTTGTTGCCCTTGCCCTTGTCCAGTTCCGGCAGGTCGCTGGCGGGGATGGCCAGCAGGTTGCCCGAGCTGGTCACCGCCACGATGCGGTCGGTGTCCGGATTGGCGACCACGGCCGGGGTCAGCACCTTCGAACCGGAGGTGAGGTTGAGCATCGCCTTGCCGGCCTTGTTGCGCCCGGTCAGGTTCTCGAAGCGGGTCACGAAGCCATAGCCATGCGTGGAGGCCAGCACGAAGCGGGTGGCGTTTTCGCCGCTGGCCAGGGTCATGAAGGCACTGCCCGGCGCCGGCGAGAAGCGGCCGGTGAGCGGCTCGCCGTTGCCACGTGCCGAGGGCAGGGTATGCACCAGCGTGGAGTAGGCGCGGCCTTCGCTGTCCAGGAACGCCACCTGCTGCGTGCTGCGCGCACGCACCGAACCCAGCAGGGCATCGCCGTCGCGGTAGGACAGGGTGGACGGGTCCATGTCGTGGCCCTTGGCCGCGCGGATCCAGCCCTTTTCGGACAGCACCACGGTCATCGGCTCGCTCGGCACCAGCTCGGTTTCGTCGATCGCCTGCGCCGCGCCACGCTGCACCAGCGGCGAACGGCGCGCGTCGCCGAACTTCTTCGCATCGGCCACCAGCTCGTCGCGGATCAGCTTGCGCAGCTTGGCCTTGCTGTCCAGGATCGACTGGATCTTGTCGCGTTCCTTGGCCAGCTCGTCCTGCTCGCCGCGGATCTTCATTTCTTCCAGGCGCGCCAGCTGCTTGAGCTTGGTTTCCAGGATGTATTCGGCCTGGTCGTCGCTCAGGCCAAAGCGCGCGATCAGCGCCCGCTTGGGTTCGTCCTCGGTGCGGATGATGTGGATCACTTCATCCAGGTTGAGGAACGCCACCAGCAGGCCTTCCAACAGGTGCAGGCGACGCTCGACCTTTTCCAGGCGGTGGGTGAGGCGGCGGGTCACGGTGGTACCGCGGAACTGCAGCCATTCGCTGAGCAGCATCTTCAGGTTCTTCACCTGCGGACGCCCGTCCAACCCGATCACGTTGAGGTTGACCCGGTAGCTGCGCTCCAGGTCGGTGGTGGCGAACAGGTGGCCCATCAGCTGTTCGGCATCGACGCGGTTGGAACGCGGCACCAGCACCACCCGCACCGGGTTGGCATGGTCGGATTCATCGCGGATGTCTTCCAGCCACGGCAGCTTCTTGGCGCGCATCTGCGCCGCGATCTGCTCGATCACCTTCGACGGCGAGACCTGGAACGGCAGCGCGTTGATGACGATGTTGGTGCCGTCCTTGAAGAACGTCGAGCGTGCACGCACGCTGCCGTAGCCGGTTTCGTACATGGTGCGCAGGTCGGCGGCCGGGGTGATGATCTCGGCCGCGCTCGGGTAATCCGGGCCCTTCACGTGTTCGAGCAGGTCGCCGATGCTGGCCTCTGGATCATCCAGCAGGTGCAGCAGCGCGCTGACGATCTCGTTGAGGTTGTGCGGCGGTACGTCGGTGGCCATGCCGACGGCAATGCCGGTGGTGCCGTTGAGCAGCAGGTGCGGCAGGCGTGCCGGCATCCAGGTCGGCTCTTCCAGGGTGCCGTCGAAGTTCGGGGTCCAGTCGGTGGTGCCCTGGTTGATTTCGCCCAGCAGGACTTCGGCGATCGGGGTCAGCTTGGATTCGGTGTAGCGCATCGCCGCGAACGACTTGGGATCGTCGGTGGAACCAAAGTTGCCCTGGCCTTCGATCAGCGGGTAGCGGTACGAGAACGGCTGGGCCATCAGCACCAACGCTTCGTAGCAGGCGCTGTCGCCGTGCGGATGGTACTTACCAATGACGTCGCCGACGGTACGCGCGGACTTCTTCGGCTTGGCGGCGGCGTTCAGCCCCAGCTCGCTCATCGCGTAGATGATGCGGCGCTGCACCGGCTTGAGGCCGTCGCCGATGAACGGCAGCGCACGGTCGAGCACCACGTACATCGAGTAGTCCAGGTACGCCCGTTCAGCGTATTCACGCAGGGGCAGCTGTTCAAAGCCGTGGAAAGCGGGGCGGGCTAGATCGGTCATGCGGGATTGTTACCTGTGGCAAGGGACGGCGACGGCTGTCGCCCTCGCAGGCGGTCGATTATCCGGATGCGGCGTGGGATGCCAAGCGATGTGAAGGAATCGGGGCCGGGCCGTTGTCCTGAATGGGGCAACACTGCATTTCCTTCCAGATTAAATATTTCCATTGAGAAATATATTTTCCGGAAGTAAAGTGCGTCCCCATGATGATCTGCCCCGATACCACGCCGCCCAGCCTGGGCCTGCTGCTGCGCCAGGTGCGTGACGGCCTGATGCGCCAGCTGGACGTTTCCATGGCCGAGGAAAACCTCGATATCGGCTTCACCCACTACCTGGGGCTGAAGGTGCTGTCGTTCCGCGCGCCCTGTACCGCCAACGAACTGGCCCAGGCCCTGGACCAGGTGCCCAGCGCGGTCACCCGCCTGCTGGACAAGCTGGAAGCGCTGGGCTGCGTCCGCCGTGAACCGCATGCGCAGGACCGGCGTGCGCTGCAGATCGTACTGACCGACGAGGGCCGCCAGCTGTGGGCCCGCCTGAAGCAACGCGGCGACGCGGTGATGGACGACGCCATGCGCGACCTGTCCGCCGACGAGCGCGCGCTGCTGCTTTCCCTGTTGACCCGTGTCCGCGACTCTCTGATTACGCCATGACTTCCATACCTGATCGCACCTCATCGCTGCGCCCGCTGCGGCCGGCGCTGCTGTCCGTGCTGGCGCTGGCGCTGGCTGCCTGTGCCAGCACCGGCGGCCTGCAACCGCACGGCCAGCTGCTCGACGCCGACAGCCTGCAGACCCAGCGCACCCTGGCCGGCCACACCCTGAGCCCGTCGGCATTCCCGGCCACCGACTGGTGGCGGGCGCTGAACGACCCGCAGCTGGACGCCCTGATCGCCGAAGGCCTGCAGCGCAATCCGGGCCTGGAGGCGGCCGATGCGCGCCTGCGCCAGGCGCGTGCCCAGATCGGCACCGCGCATGCCGACCGCCTGCCCAGCGTGTCCGCTTCCGGCGGCTACACCGGCGTGCGCCTGCCCGAATCGATGGTGGGTGACGAACTTGGCGGCAGCTATGCCGGCAGCGGCCAGGCCTACCTCAGCGTCAGCTACGGGGTGGACCTGTGGGGCGGCAAGCGTGCTGCGTGGGAGGCCGCGGTGGACAGCGGGCATGCCGCGGCCGTCGACGCGCAGGCCGCGCGCCTGAACCTGTCGGCCGGCATTGCCGAAGCCTACACGCAGCTCGGCTATGCCTGGCAGCTGCACGATGTGGCCAGCGAAGAGCTGGACCGCTCGCAGAAGACGCTTGACCTGACCCGCCAGCGTCGCGCGGCCGGCATCGACAGCGACCTGCAGACCCGCCAGGCCGAAGCCCGCATTCCGGCCGCGCAGCAGCAGCTGCAGGCCGCGCAGCAGCAGATCGACGAGGCCCGCACCGCGCTGGCCGCGCTGGTCGGGCAGGGCCCGGACCGTGGCCTGCAGATCGAACGCCCGCAGCCGCTCAACCCGCTGGCACTGCAGCTGCCGGGCGTGCTGCCGAGCGAACTGCTGGGTCGTCGCCCGGACATCGTCGCCGCACGCTGGCGGGTCGAAGCGGCCGGCCGCGAGATCGACGCGGCCAAGGCGAAGTTCTATCCCAGCCTCAACCTCACCGCGCTCGGCGGCGTGGTCGCCAGCGAAGTGGACCAGCTGCTCAAGAGCGGCTCGACCTTCGCCTTCATCGGCCCGGCGCTGAGCCTGCCGATCTTCGACGGTGGCCGCCTGCGTGCCAACCTGGACAAGACCGACGCGCAGTACGACCTGGCCGTGGCCGACTACAACCAGTCGGTGGTCACCGCATTGCGTGAGGTGGCCGACCAGGTCAACGCGGTGCGTTCGCTGGCCGACCAGGCCGCCTCGCAGGCGCAGGCGGTCAGTACCGCGCGTGCCGCCCACGCGTTGGCGCAGCAGCGCTACAAGGCCGGCATCGGCAGCTACCTGGACGTGCTCAGCGTGGAAGCGCAGCTGCTGCAGTCGCAGCAGCAGCTGGCGTCGCTGCAGTCGCGCCAGATCCTTGTTTCGGTTCGGCTGAGCCAGGCGCTGGGCGGGGGCTTCACCCCGTCCGGCGACACCGCCACGCTCGCCACCGCCCCCGAATCCACGCATTCCTGAGAGTCCTCCCATGAGCCAGACTTCCGCTCCTGCTGCCGCACCGGCAGCCCCTTCCCGCCGTGGCAAGCTGCTGCGCGGCCTGTTGGCCATCGTGGTGCTGCTGCTTGCCGCTGCGGCGCTGTGGTACTTCATGTTCGGCCGCTGGTTCGAAGAAACCGACGACGCCTACGTGCAGGGCAACCAGGTCCAGATCACTCCGCTGGTGACCGGTACCGTGGTGGCGATCAACGCCGATGACGGCATGCGCGTCGAGCGCGGCCAGCTGCTGGTGCAGCTGGACCCGGCCGACACCGAAGTGGCGCTGCAGCAGGCCCGCGCCAACCTGGCCCGGACCGTGCGCCAGACCCGTGGCCTGTACCGCAGCGTGGAAGGCGCGCAGGCCGAACTGAGCGCGCGCCAGGTCACCCTCAACCGTGTCCGCGAAGACTTCGCCCGCCGCAAGGGCCTGGCCGCCACCGGCGCCATCTCAGATGAAGAGCTGGCGCACGCCCGCAACGAGCTGGCCGCCGCCGAAGCGGCCGTGGCCGGCTCGCGCGAAACCTTCGAGCGCAGCAACGCGCTGGTCGACGACACCGTGATCGCCACCCAGCCGGACGTGGAAGCGGCTGCCGCGCAGCTGCGCCAGGCCTACCTCAACAACGCCCGCGCCGGCATCGTCGCGCCGGTCAGCGGCTACGTGGCCCGTCGCTCGGTGCAGGTGGGCCAGCGCGTGCAGCCGGGTACCGCGCTGATGGCGGTGGTGCCGACCGAACAGATGTGGGTGGAAGCCAACTTCAAGGAAACCCAGCTGCGCCACATGCGCCTGGGCCAGGAAGTGGAGCTGCGCTCGGACCTGTACGGCGGTGACGTGAAGTACAAGGGCCGCATCGACAGCCTGGGCCTGGGCACCGGTTCGGCGTTCTCGCTGCTGCCGGCGCAGAACGCCAGCGGCAACTGGATCAAGATCGTGCAGCGCGTGCCGGTGCGCATCGCCATCGATGCCAAGCAGCTGGCCGACAATCCGCTGCGCATCGGCCTGTCGATGAAGGCGGAAGTGAGCCTGCGCGACCAGAAGGGCACGGTGCTGCCGACCACCACGGCCAAGGGCCAGGTGTTCGACACCGACGTGTATGCCAAGCAGCTGCACAGCGCCGACGACGTGATCCACGAGATCATCCAGAGCAACCTGCCGCGCACGGCAAAGGCAAGCTGAGGCCACCATGTCCGCACAAGCTCCCGCCGCGCCCGGCCTGCCGGGCGCGCCGTCGGCGCCAGGTGCGACCGGCGCGTTCCGGCCGGCCAACGTGGCGTTGTGTACGGCAGGCCTGGCCATGGCCTCGTTCATGCAGGTGCTCGACACCACCATCGCCAACGTCTCGCTGCCGACCATCGCCGGCAACCTCGGCGCCAGTTCGCAGCAGGCGACCTGGGTCATCACCTCGTTCGCGGTCAGCACGGCCATCGCGCTGCCGCTGACCGGCTGGCTGAGCCGCCGCTTCGGTGAAACCAAGCTGTTCATCTGGGCCACGCTGTCGTTCGTGATCGCGTCGCTGCTGTGCGGCCTGGCGCAGAGCATGGGCATGCTGGTGGTATCGCGTGCGCTGCAGGGTTTCGTGGCCGGTCCGATGTACCCGATCACGCAGTCGCTGCTGGTCTCGATCTACCCCCGCGAGAAACGCGGGCAGGCGCTGGCGCTGCTGGCGATGATCACGGTGGTGGCGCCGATCTGCGGCCCGATCCTGGGCGGCTGGATCACCGACAACTACAGCTGGGAATGGATCTTCCTGATCAATGTGCCGCTGGGCATCTTCGCGGCGCTGGTGGTGGGCAACCAGCTGAAGGGCCGTCCGGAGCAGATCGAAAAGCCGAAGATGGACTACGTGGGCCTGATCACGCTGGTCATCGGCGTGGGTGCGCTGCAGCTGGTGCTGGACCTGGGCAACGACGAGGACTGGTTCAGTTCGCCGACGATCGTGGTGCTGGCCTGCATTTCGGTGGTGGCGCTGGCGGTGTTCCTGATCTGGGAACTGACCGACAAGGATCCGATCGTCGACCTGCGGCTGTTCCGCCACCGCAACTTCCGCGCCGGCACGCTGGCGATGGTGGTGGCGTACGCGGCGTTCTTCAGCGTGTCGCTGCTGATCCCGCAGTGGCTGCAGCGTGACATGGGCTACACGGCGATCTGGGCGGGCCTGGCGACGGCACCGATCGGCATCCTGCCGGTGATCATGACGCCGTTCGTAGGCAAGTACGCATCGCGGTTCGACATGCGCTGGATCGCATCGTTCGCGTTCGTGTTCCTGTCGTTCACCAGCTTCCTGCGTTCGGGCTTCAACCTGCAGGTGGACTTCGCGCACGTGGCGGGGGTGCAGCTGATCATGGGCATCGGCGTGGCATTGTTCTTCATGCCGGTGCTGCAGATCCTGCTGTCGGACCTGGACGGTCGCGAGATCGCGGCAGGTTCGGGCCTGGCCACGTTCCTGCGCACGCTGGGCGGCAGCTTCGCGGCATCGCTGACCACGTGGCTGTGGGCGCGCCGTACGCAGGAACACCATGCGCACCTGACCGAAAGCATTTCCGGCTACACGCCGGGCATGCAGGAGAAGGTGGCCGCGATGGGGCAGGGCGACCTGCAACATGGTGCAGCGGCGTTGAACAACATCATCAACCACCAGGCATCGCAGATGGGCTTCAACGACATCTTCTTCCTGCTGGGCTGGATCTTCCTGGCCATCATCGCGTTCCTGTGGCTGGCCAAGCCGCCGTTCGGCGCCGGTGCCGGCGCGGCGTCTGCCGGCGGGCATTGATGGTGTGAGCTGCTGAAACGAAAAACCCCGCTGAAGAGCGGGGTTTTTTGTTGTGTGCTGCTGATGGCGAACAGCGAACAGCGAACAGCGAACAGCTAACAGCAGCGTTTCAGTTCTTCCGAGCTGGGGAGGCCGACGGGCAGCCCCTTACGGGACACGCCGTAAATACATCCTTGTAGGCTTGGCAAAAACATCCATGTTTTTGACAGTCCCTACAGGGGCTGCCCGCCGGCCTCCCCCGACAGATGGTCGCGTGCGGAAACGAAGAGCAGCCACGCATGGCGTGGCTCTACGCGGCGGGTAGGCGAATGGGGCCGGTTACGCGGCTGGTACGCAGACCGAACTTGGCGGTAGCGTCGGTTCCCGAACGACGGCACGGAACTCCACCGCGTCCGGTAACGCAGGAAAATGATCGGCACTGCCATTGATCTTCCATGGCCACCAACACACCGTCGAGGGTCGGCGGGGGCGGGGGTACGGGGGCTTTGCGAAACATGGATGTTTCGCAAGAGCCTCCAGGGATGGATTCACGGCGCCCCCCGTACCCCCGCCGCCGCCGGCCAAGCTCAGGCCAACCGATGGTCACCGGCTGTTCGCCAGAATGCATGAAGCCGGGCACAGCCCGGCACCATGAAATCGAGAGTAATAGAAACGAAAAAACCCGCTTTCGCGGGTTTGATCATTTACTGAGTCATGGTGCCCAGGAGAGGACTCGAACCTCCACGAAGTTGCCCCCGCTAGCACCTGAAGCTAGTGCGTCTACCAATTCCGCCACCTGGGCGACTCAGGAGGAGAATTTTGCGGGAGAACCACGAATGTGTCAACAGGATGTCGAAGAAAATTTCCTGCGCGATCCCTGCCGCAGAAACGAAAAAACCCGCTTGCGCGGGTTTGATCATTTACCGAGTCGTGGTGCCCAGAAGAGGACTCGAACCTCCACGAAGTTGCCCCCGCTAGCACCTGAAGCTAGTGCGTCTACCAATTCCGCCATCTGGGCGACTCAGGGGGCGAATTATGCGGAAGCCGCCGGAGGCTGTCAATGCATGCGCGAACGCCGATTGGCATACTCGGCCCACACCAACTCCCTGGAGTTTCCATGGCACTGCCGATCCTGCACGCCCACCCGCTGTCGTCCTGTTGCCAGAAGGTACTGATTGCCGCCCGCGTGCTCGGCGTGGCCCTGGACGAGCGCATGGTGAACCTGGGCGACCCGGCCGATCGGGCGATGCTCCACGCCATCTCCCCGGCCGCGAAGATGCCCGTGCTGGTCGATCGGGGCCGGGCCGTTGCCGAGACCAGCATCATCATCGAATACGTGCAGCAGCACCTGGCCAGCGGCGCACGCCTCATTCCTGCTGATGCCGATGCTGCCCTGGCCGTGCGCTTCTGGGACCGGTTCTCCGACTTTTATGTGATGACCCCGATGCAGGCGCTGACTGCCGAACAGCTCAAGCCCGAAAGAGGGCGCAGCGAAGATGCAGCGCAGACTGCCCGGTCACGGCTGCTCGAAAGCTATGCCGCCATGAACCGCCAGCTCGAAGGCCGCACGTGGCTGGCCGGCGAAGGATTCAGCATGGCCGATTGTGCGGCGGCGCCCGCGCTGTTCTATGCCGTGGCCTATGTGCCGGTTCCCGGCACCGAGGTTCACCTGCTCGCCTATTTCGAACGCGTGATGGCGCATCCGGCGGTGGCCGCAGTGGTCGACGCGGCGCGGCCCTGGTTCAAGTACTTCCCGGGGCGGGCAGGGCTGTCGGCCCGGTACTACACACCCGAGGCCTGAAACGAAAAAACCCGCTTGCGCGGGTTTGATCATTTTCTGAGTCATGGTGCCCAGGAGAGGACTCGAACCTCCACGAAGTTGCCCCCGCTAGCACCTGAAGCTAGTGCGTCTACCAATTCCGCCACCTGGGCGACTCAGGGGGCGAATTCTGGGCAAGTCCGCAGGGGTTGTCAACGGTTTTGTTAATTTTCTTCACAATCCTGCATGGGCAGCGGCAATGACCCATTCTGCACACCGCCACGCGGTACCATGGGGGTCGATGAAATCAAAGAAACCGACCCGGGGCGCAAAAGCCCCCAAGTCCCCGGCGCCCAAGCAGGCTGCCGGTCCGTCGGGCAAGTCCCGCGCCGCTGCCAAGTCCGGCAAGCTGCCGCCCTGGATGCCCGAGTCCATGAGTACCCCCGCACCTCCCCGTGGCGGCAAGCGCTCCGGCCCCCGCCCGGATGGCCCGCCGATTCCGACCCGTCGCAACCCGCGCCCCAGCGCGCCGGTGGGCAGCATGGACGATCCCTTCGCCGCCCGCGAAGCCGAACGCTACGCCCAGCCCATCGCCAGCCGCGAAGCGATCCTGCAGCTGCTGGACCGCTGTGATGGCCCGCAGACCGCCGAGGAAATCGGCATCCAGCTTGGCCTGACCGAGCCCGACCGCGCCGACGCGCTGGGCAAGCGCCTGGGCGCGATGGTGCGCGACGGCCAGCTCGTGCAGAACCGCCGCGGCGGCTTCGCCCCGGTGCAGGCCACCAACCTGATCACCGGCGTGGTGATCGCCAACCCCGAAGGGTTCGGCTTCCTGCGCCCGGTCGACGGCGGCGACGACCTGTTCCTGGCGCCGTATGAAATGCGCAAGGTCATGCACGGCGACCGCGTGCTGGCCAACGTCACCGGCATCGACCGCCGCGGCCGACGCGAAGGCAGCATCGCCCGCGTGCTCGAGCGCGGCATGACCCGCCTGATTGGCCGCTTCAGCGTCGAGTTCGGCATCAATTACGTGGTGCCCGATGACAAGCGCATCCAGCGCAACGTGCAGATCCCGCCTGACCAGACCGGCGATGCCCGCGACGGCCAGCTGGTGGTGTGCGAACTGACCCAGGCACCCGACACCCGTCGCCCGCCGATCGGCCGCATCATCGCCGTGCTCGGCGACAAGCTCACTGCCTCGCTGATCGTGGAAACCGCGATCCACGGCCATGAGCTGCCGTTCGAGTTCCCGCAGCAGGTGCTGGACGAAGCCGCCTCGGTGCCGATGCAGGTGGAGCCGGCCATGATCGGTGACCGCGTCGACCTGCGCAGCACGCCGCTGGTCACCATCGACGGCGAAGACGCCAAGGACTTCGACGACGCGGTCTACTGCGAACCCAACGCCGAAGGCTTCCGCCTGGTGGTGGCCATCGCAGACGTCTCCAACTACGTCCGTCCCGGCACGCCGCTGGACGATGAAGCACAGAAGCGCGCCACCTCGGTGTACTTCCCCGGCTTCGTGGTCCCGATGCTGCCCGAGACGCTGTCCAACGGCATCTGCTCGCTGATGCCCAAGGTCGACCGCATGTGCTTCGTCTGCGACATGCAGGTGAACCGCGACGGCGAAGTGATCCACTCGCGCTTCTACGAAGCGGTGATGAACTCGCACGCGCGCCTGACCTACACCCAGGTCTGGCAGGCGGTGGGCGAAAACGATCCGGCCGCGCGCAATGCCATCGGCGCGCTGCTGCCGCAGGTCGAGCGCCTGCACCAGCTTTACAAGGTGCTGGCCAAGGCCCGCACCCGTCGTGGTGCGATCGAGTTCGAATCCTCCGAAGTTCGCTTCGTGCTCGACAACACCGGCGAAGTCACCCAGGCCGGCATGCTGGTGCGCAACGATGCGCACAAGCTGATCGAGGAATGCATGATCGCGGCCAACGTGCAGGCCGCACGCTACCTGCTGTACAAGCAGGTGCCGGCCCCGTTCCGTGACCACGCCAAGCCGCCGGAAGCCAAGTTCGAGGACCTGCTGGAGTTCCTCAAGGAATTCAAGCTGAGCCTGCCGCTGTGGTCCAAGGTACAGCCGGGCGATTACACCAAGCTGCTCAAGAAGGTGCGCGAGCGCCCCGATTCGGCGCTGATCGAATCGGTGCTGCTGCGCAGCCAGAGCCTGGCGGTGTACTCGCCGGACAACCAGGGCCACTTCGGCCTGGCGCTGGATGCGTATGCGCACTTCACCTCGCCGATCCGCCGTTACCCGGATCTGCTGGTGCACCGTGCGATCAAGCATGCGCTGAGCGGCAAGCCGCTGGAGAAGTTCACCTATACCCAGCGCGAAATGGCCGCGCTGGCGCTGCAGTGCTCCGAACGCGAGCGCCGGGCCGACGAGGCCGAGCGCGAGGTCGACGAGCGCTACCGCGCGGCGTGGATGGAAAAGCACGTGGGCGGCCAGTTTGACGGCGTGATCAGCGGCGTGACCAGCTTCGGCCTGTTCGTGGAACTGGACGATTCCAAGGTCAACGGCCTGGTCCATGTCACCCAGCTGCCGCACGACTATTACCAGTTCGACGCGACCCGCAAGACGCTCAGCGGGGAACGCCGTGGCACCAGTTACCGCCTGGGTGACCGTGTGCGGATCCTGGTGCTCAAGGCCAGCATGGAAGAACGCAAGATCGACTTCCGGCTGGTGGAAGAGAAGGGCGACGAAGAACCCCAGCTGCCGCCCCGCGGCCAGCCGGCCAAGCGGAAGAAGCAGAAATACTGAGGGGAGGCGCCCCATGAACCCGGTTCCCGAATTCTCCGGCGGTTGCCAATGCGGCGCGGTCCGTTTCCATGTCCGCGGCGCCCTGCCGGATCGTTCCGTCTGCCACTGCCGGATGTGCCAGAAGGCCTTCGGGGCGTACTACGCCCCGCTGGTCTCGGTACGCGGGGCCGATTTCCAGTGGACCCGTGGCGAGCCGCGCCGGTTCCAGTCCTCCAACCACTTCCGGCGGGGCTTCTGCGCCGACTGCGGCACGCCGCTGACCTACGAAGGCGAAGACGGCATGGCCGTGGCCGCCGGCGCGTTCGATCAGCCTGAACGGCTGCCACCGACCGTGCAGTACGGCACCGAGTCCAAGCTGCCGTTCGTGGACCAGCTGGGCGCGCTCGAGGTGATCCTGCAGGAAGACGACCCCGACGCAGAGCGCCTGCGCACGCTGGTTTCCCACCAGCACCCGGACCACGACACCCCCCGCTGGCCCCGTTGAGCGGCCGGGCAGGGGCCGGGCGCTACGGCAGCCGGACCGGCAATGCTCTACCATTACCACCCCCTGTACCGGTCCCGCCCCCGCAATGAGCAAGCAAAGCCAGTGGATTGTCGGCGTCAACGCCGTCGCCTCCTCGATCGAGAACGATGCCGAGAACGTCCGCGAAGTGCTCATCGAGGCGAGCGCGAAGAATCCGCGGCTGACCGAAATCGAGGAAAACGCACGCCGCAAGGGCATCGACGTGCGCAAGGTGAACACCCAGGCGCTGGATGGCGTGGGCGGTTCGGTCCGCCACCAGGGCGTGGCTGCGCGCTACCAGGCAGCCCGCACCTACGGTGAGAACGAGCTGGAAGGCCTGGTCGAGGCGGCCGAGGGCAAGGCCCTGCTGCTGATCCTGGACGAGGTGCAGGACCCGCACAACCTGGGCGCCTGCCTGCGCAGCGCGGCGGCCGCCGGTGCCACCGCGGTGATCATTCCCAAGGACAAGTCGGCCACGGTCAATGCCACCGTGCGCAAGACCTCGGCCGGCGCCGCCGACCGCATCCCGGTGGTGGCGGTGACCAACCTGTCGCGCTGCCTGAAGGACCTGCAGAAGCAGGGCGTGTGGATCTACGGCCTGGCCGGCGAAGCCACCACCTCGCTGTATTCGATCGACCTGAAGGGCAACGTGGCGCTGGTGCTGGGCGGCGAAGCCGACGGCATGCGCCGCCTGACCCGCGAAAACTGCGACGGCCTGGTCAAGATCCCGATGCCGGGCGACATCGAGAGCCTGAACGTCTCGGTGGCTGCGGGTGTCAGCCTGTTTGAAGCCGTGCGTCAGCGAAGCTGACGCGCCGCTTCAAACAGGCGGGTAGCAGCCGACCGTTGGTCGGATGACATTCGGGCGGGCGGTGCAACCGCCCGTTGCCTTGAATGCCGTGCGGTGTTCACCCCGCGCTGCCCCCCAACGCCTTGAACAGCGTCACGTCGTTGACCAGCTGTTTCTGCTTCACCGACGCCAGCGACAGTTCGGCGTCGCGCCGGGTCTGCTGCGCTTCCAGCCAGGTGCGCAGGTCGGTGGCGCCGACCCGGTAACGCACTTCGTACATGCGCTCGATCTGCACCGCTTCGTCATACGACGCCTGCGACGCCGCCACCTGGGTGGCGAGCTGGCTGCGCGCGGACAGCGCGTTGTCCACCTCCGACAGCGCCGTGTACAGCGTGCGCCGGAAGGTGTTGGCCGCGATCTGGTAATCGGTACCGGCGATCTTGGTATCCAACTGCGCCTGGCGGAGGTTGAGGAACGGCAGCGACAGCCCCGCACCCAGGGAGGCCACCGGGTTCTTCAGCACATCCGACAGCGTGGTCGCGCCGCTGCTCACCCCGCCGGTCAGGCTCAACGCCGGGTAGTAGCTGGTGGCGGTCACCTTGATGTTCTTCAGGCTGTTGCGCAGGCGCAGTTCGGCTGCGCGCAGGTCCGGGCGCCGGCCCAGCAGGTCGGCCGGCAGGCCTTCGGCGATGGCCGGGCTGCCGGCGCCGTCCAGCGCCTGCGGTTCGTCGGCCTGCGGCCATGGCTGGCCATCCAGCAGCACGGTCAGCGCATTGCGGCTGGCCACGCGCTGCTGCTCCAGCGCGCTCTGCGCGGCACGCTGCGCTTCCAGCTGCTGGGTGGCCTGGCGCACTTCCAGCCGCGATACCGCGCCGGCGGTGAAGCGGGCCTGCACCAGTTCCCGGGTACGCTGCAGGCGTACCAGATTCGCTTCGCCGGCCGCGATGGACTGGTTGAGGTAGGCCAGGGTCCAGTACTGCGTGGCCACGTCGCCGATCACCAGCAGTGCCGTGTTCTGCAGGTCTTCCTCGCTGGCCTGGGCTTCCCACTGCGCGATGTCGCGCTGGGTGCGCAGTCGGCCCCACAGGTCGATTTCCCACTGCAGCGAGACCCCGGCCGAACTGCTGCGGTTCCAGTCGGCGCCCTGGTCGATCGGGCGATTGCCGCTGCTGCCGACGCTGCCCGACGGCTGCGGCCACAGCGCGTTGTCGCTCAGCCCGGCCTGCAGGCGTGCGCGCTGCACCGCCAGCCCGGCCGAGGCCAGGTCGGTGTTGGCCTGCAGCGAACGCGCGATCACGCGGTCCAGCCGCGGGTCGCCGAAGCCGGTCCACCAGGCGTCGTCGCGCACGTCGGTCCGCAGCGGGGAGGGTGCATTGGAGGTTTCCACAGGCGCGTTGCGCTGCGCATCGCCACGGCCGTACACGGCCGGCACGCTGGGCGGGTCTACCTGGTACTGGCCGGTGCTGACGCAGGCCGACAGCAGCAGGGTGGTGGATAACAGGATGGACGTCTTCATTCGCGCGCCAGCGCCTCCACGGGATCGAGTTGGGCCGCATTGCGTGCCGGAAGGAAGCCGAACGCCACGCCGATCAGACTGGAGCACGCGAACGCGGCCACGATCGAGGCAGTGGAGAACAGCATCCTGAAATCAGGGGCGAAGGTGTCGAACACCCAGCCCACCACCAGCGACAGGCCCACGCCCAGCAGGCCGCCGAGCAGGCAGACCAGCACTGCTTCGATCAGGAACTGCTGGCGGATGTCGCTCTGTCGCGCGCCCACCGCCATGCGTACGCCGATCTCGCGGGTGCGCTCGGTGACCGACACCAGCATGATGTTCATCACCCCGATCCCGCCGACCAGCAGCGCGATGGCGGCGATGGCGCTGATCAGCAGCGTCATCGTGCGGGTGGTCTGCTCGATGGTGTCGCGGATCTCGGCGCTGTTGCTGAGGAAGAAGTCCTCCGTGCCATGGCGCATGACCAGCAGCCTGGAAATGGCGGCCTGCGCCGCATCCATCGGGGTGGCATCGTCCACCCGCACGGTGATGCTGGAGACATGGCTCTGGCCGAGCATGCGCGACATCACCGTGGTGTAGGGCACCCAGATCGACAGGCTGGTGCTGCTGCCAAAGCCCATGCTCTGGCGCTGGGCCACGCCGATCACGCGCACCGGCACGTTGCCCAGCAGGATCACCTGGCCGACCGGGTCGGCGCCGTTGGGGAAGAACTGGGTGCGGGTGTTCTCATCGATCACCGCCACCTGCGCCAGCCCCTTCACCGCATCGGCATCGAAGAAACTGCCGGCGCTCAGGGTCACGCCCTTGACCCGGAAGAACTGCTCCCCCACGCCGCTGACCTGGGCCGTGGCCGACTGGTTCCGGTAGCGCGCGGTGACCGACGAAGACACGCTGGGGGTGACGCTGTCGATGTAGCTCTGCCGCGACAACGCGTCGGCATCACTGGCCTTGAGCGTCTGCACTCTTGCCGAGCGCATGTCGCCGAAGCCGCGCCCGGGGTAGACGTCGATGGTGTTGGTGCCCAGCGCGCTGATGTTCTGCAGGATCTGCTGCTGCGAGCCGTTGCCCATCGCCACCACCGATACCACCGAGGCGATGCCGATGATGATGCCGAGCATGGTCAGGAAGGTGCGCAGGCGATGCGCGTTCATTGCCAGCAGCGCCATCCGGAATGCTTCGGTGAAGCGGTCGCGGGCGGCACGCCAGCTGTGGCCTTTGGTGGCGGCCACGGTCGGCGTGCGTTGCGCACGGTAGCTGGGTGCCTTGGGATTGACGCGGTCGGCGATGATCTCGCCGTCGCGGATCTCGATGATGCGCTGGGCGTGCTCGGCCACCGACATGTCGTGGGTGACGATGATGATGGTGTGGCCTTCGGCATGCAGCTCGCCGAGGATGCCCATCACCTCTTCGCCGGATCTGGTGTCCAGCGCGCCGGTCGGCTCGTCGGCCAGGATCACCTCGCCACCGTTCATCAGCGCCCGCGCGATCGACACGCGCTGCTGCTGGCCACCGGACAGCTGGCCTGGCTTGTGCCGCATGCGGTCGCCCAAGCCCAGCCGCTGCAGCAGCTGTTCGGCGCGCGCGCTGCGCACCGGCGCCGGGCTGCCGGCATACACCGATGGCACTTCCACGTTGCCGCGTGCGTCGAGGTCGCCGAGCAGGTGGTAGCGCTGGAAGATGAAGCCGAAATGTTCGCGGCGCAGTTCGGCCAGTTCGTCCGGCAGCATGCTGCCGGTCTCACGGCCGGCCACCTGGTAGCTGCCGCGGGTGGGGCGGTCCAGGCAGCCGAGGATGTTCATCAGCGTCGACTTGCCCGAGCCGGACTGGCCGACGATGGCCACCATCTCGCCGGCGGCGATGTCCAGGTTGACGTCGCGCAGTACGGCAATGGTTTCGTCGCCGGCCGGGAATTCGCGGCGCAGGTCGCGCAGCCGCAGCAGCGGCGCGCCCGTGGGAGCGGTCTTCATCGACGCGGCCCCATGCCCGGGCCACCCATGCGCATCTGCGCGCCACCGCGGTTGCCGCTGCCGGACGCGGCCGGGGTGGCGCTGCCTTCGCCGACCACGACCTTCTCGCCTTCCTTCAGCCCAGACAGCACCTCGACGCTGGAACCGGTGTTGATGCCGATCCTGACCTTGCGCGGCTGCGGCATGCCATCGGCATCGGCCACGCGCACCACGTATTGGCCATCGCGCGATTTCGGCCCCAGCGCCACCGACGGAATGACCAGCACGCCCTTGGCCTGCTTGAGCAGCACCGACACCTGCGCGGTCATGTCGATGCGCAGCGTGCCGTCCGGGTTCTCCACGTCGAACAGGGCGTTGTAATACACCGCCGTACTGGAGCTGGAACTGGACGAACTGGAACTGCTGGAACTGTCGCTGGCGATCGACGACGGCGCCGGATTGATCTGGCGCAGTGTGGCTTGGTACTTGCGATCCGGGTCGCCCAGCGTGGTGAAGTACACCGGCATGCCGGCCTTGATCTTGACCACGTCCGCTTCGGAGACCTCGGCATTGACCGTCACCAGGTCCAGCCGCGCCAGCATCACGATGGTCGGTGCGGTCTGGTTGGCATTCACGGTGCGGCCTTCTTCGGCCACCACCGCGACCACGGTGCCGTCCATCGGCGCGGTGATGCGGGTGTAGGCGAGGTTGGCATTGGCGGTGCCCAGCTCGGTCTGGCGGCCCTGGATCTGCGCGTCATAGGCCTTGACCTGCGCACGGGCGGTCTTGAGCGCGGCCTCGGCGCTGTCGAACTCCGCACGCGAGGTGGCTTCGGCCGCCAGCATTTCCTGCTGACGCGCGAATTCCAGTTCGGCCTGGCGCAGGGTGGCCTGCTGCACCGCGCGCTGGGCGGTGACCTGGTCCAGCGATGCCTGCGCGTTGAGCACGGCGTTGCGCTGGGTGGTGGCGTCGATCTCGGCGATCAGGTCGCCCTGCCTGACGGTATCGCCCAGCTGCACCTTCAGCGATTTGATCTGGCCCGAGGCCTGCGCACCCACGCTGACCAGCTTGTAGGCATCGATCACGCCGGTGGCTTCCACGGTCTGTTCCAGGTCGCCACGGGTCACCGGGCTGGTGGCCAGGGTGGGGGCGCCCGGCTTGCGCAGGGTCCATGCGACAATGCCGCACACCAGCAGGGCCAGGGCGATCAACAGCAGCACGCGGCCGCGACGGGTGGTAGGCAGGCGGGACTTCACGATGATCGTCAACTCGACAGGCCGGCGTGCGGCGTTGTCAGCATTGTGAAGAGCGCCTGTGGAGGGCTCAACGCACGGCATGTAACAGCACGTAACCACGCCCCGGTCCGACGTGTCCTTCTGTATCGTGTGCATGCCTTGAAACATGCATACGCAAACCAGAGGATGCGGTTCAGCTCCCGACAGGGGATCATCGCCGCATGGAGAACACCACTACGATGCAACGCCTGCTGATCGTCGATGACGACAACGACATCCGCCAGCTGCTGGCCGAACAGCTCGGTCGTGCCGGCTACCAGGTCAGCACCGCCAGCGATGGCCAGGGCATGCGCCAGGTGCTGGAACGCGAGCACGTGGACCTGATCGTGCTCGACCTCAACCTGCCGCGCGAGGATGGCCTGACCCTGTGCCGCGACCTGCGCGCGCGCTCGACCACGCCGGTGATCATGCTCACCGCACGCAGCGAACCGATCGACCGCGTGCTCGGCCTGGAAATGGGCGCAGACGACTACCTGGGCAAGCCGTTCGAACCTCGCGAACTGCTCGCGCGCATCCGCAACGTGCTGCGCCGGACCGAAGCGCTGCCGGCCAACCTGGAACCCTTGGCGATCCGCCGCGCGCGCTTCTCGCACTGGATCTTCGACCTGGAGCACCGCCATCTGGTCGACCCGGATGGGCGCGTGGTGGTGCTGTCCGGTGCCGAGTTCCGGCTGCTGCGGGTGTTCGTCGGGCATGCCAACAAGGTGCTCTCGCGTGAGCAGCTGGTGTCGCTCAGCAGCGGGCGCAGCTACGAATCGCAGGACCGTGCGATCGACCTGCAGGTCAGCCGGCTGCGCAACAAGCTGGCCGATGACGGCGGCAGCGACGGCCTGATCAAGACCGTGCGCAATGAAGGCTATGTGCTGGCCACGGCGGTCACGCTGGAATGATGCGCCTGCGCCGCTTCTTCGCGTCGATGGTCGGTCGGCTGTTCGTGATCCTGCTGCTGGGCATGAGCGTGGCGGCCGTCGGTGCCACCATGCTGGCCAGTGCCAAGCGGCAGCAGGAATTCGAGCGGCAGAACCTCAACCGCATCGCCGATCGGCTGCAGGGCTTCGTCAACATGCTCGACGGCGACCCGGAACTGCGCGACCGGCTGCTGACGGTGGGCGGGCCGGCGGTGCGCAGCCTGCCCGAAGGGGCGCGGCTGGGGCGCGAGGATGCGGCGTTGATGGGCATCCTCGACGACCGCCCGGGCCCGGTGGCGCATGCCACCGTGCATTTCACCTCGTTCCGTTCGTGCCTGCCCAAGGCGCAGGAACTGTTGCCGCCCCCTCCGCAGCAGCAGCGGCGCCGGCCGCCGCACGAACGGGACCCGGCCTTCATCCCGCCCAAGTGCCGCGCGGTGCAGGTCCCGCTCAGCGATGGCACGGTGCTGTCGCTGGCGCTGGAATCGCCGGCCATCGCCCACAACGGCATCCTCGCGGTGGACCCGCTGTTCCTGACCCTGCTGGTGCTGGCGATCGGCGTGCTGGCCTACGTGGTTGCGCGCATTGCCAGCGCGCCGCTGCAGCGGCTGGCCTCGGCCGCGGCCGAGCTGGGCGACGACCTGCAGCGTGCGCCATTGCCGGTGACCGGGCCGCTGGAAGTACGCCGCGCCGCCGAAGCCTTCAACGCGATGCAGAAGCGCCTGCAGCGCACGCTGGGTGAGCGCACCCAGATGCTGGCGGCGATCACCCATGACCTGCAGACGCCAGTGACCCGCCTGCGGCTGCGGCTGGAAAACGTAACCGACGAAGCCCTGCGCGAGCGCCTGATCGGCGACCTGGGTGCGATGCAGGCGCTCATCCGCGAGGGCCTGGAACTGGCCCGCAGCGCCGAGAGCGCCGAGCCACGTGCCGCGCTGGACCTGGATTCGCTGCTGGAAAGCCTCGTCGAGGACGCGGTCGAGGCCGGCGCCGACGCCCGCTTCGAGCAGGGCAGTGGCGCGGTGCTGATGCTGCGCCCGCTGGCCATGCACCGGCTGTTTTCCAACCTGATGGACAACGCGCTGGGCTACGGCGGCACGGCCCGGGTGCGGGTCGAGCAGGGCGCGGACGGGGTGCGGGTACGGGTGCGCGACAGCGGTCCGGGCCTGGCCGAGGACGACCTGGAAACCGTGTTCGACCCGTTCGTGCGCCTGGAAACCTCGCGCTCGCGGGCGACGGGCGGGGCCGGGCTGGGGCTGACCATCGCCCGCGCGCTGGCCGAGAAGGACGGCGCCACCCTGCGCCTGCGCAACCATCCGCAGGGCGGGCTGGAGGCCGTCGTGCACTGGCCGGCGCCACCGCGCCCGCCGGCACCCCGCGCCGGCTGATCGCACAGGAGGCAAACGGGCGCGGTTTTGCCTACTATGGGCAACCCCCGCCCGTATTCGCCGCATGAGTGCGCCCGATCTGGCTGGTTTCCACCCCGGCGCCGCGCTGTCCGCGCCGTGCCCTTCCCGCGCCCCTGGCGGATCCTGACGGATGAGCCAAGGGGGAGGCGGGAACCGGTGGCGGCCGGTACATGCAGTAGTGACCGTGCAGCGCCTGTGCCTGGCGCTGGTGTTGCTGTGCCTGGTGTTCGGGGTACCGGCCACATCGGCCGCGCAGGATGGTCCCCCGCCGCTGCGCGACTACGCCATCGATGTCTGGACCTCGCGCAACGGCCTGCCGCACAACTCGCTGCGTGACATCGCGCAGACGCCGGAGGGCCACCTGTGGTTCGCCACCTGGGAAGGGCTGGTGCGCTACAACGGGCTGGACTTCACCGTGTTCGACCGCAGCACCCGGCCGGGCCTGCGCGACAACGGGGTGGGCGCGCTGTTCGTCGACCGCGAGGGCGGGCTGTGGATCAGCGATTCGCGCGGCAACGTCACCCGGCGCAGCGCCGACGGCCGCTGGCAGGTGTTCGCACACCAGCCGCCGGCCCCGCAGGTGCTGATCCAGGCCATGCAGATGGACAGCCATGGCCGGCTCTGGCTGCTGTATGAGGGCAATGGCATCGGCAGCCTGACCCGCGACGGCCACTTCGACTACCAGAAGCCGCCGGCCGACGTGCCGATGGCCATGAGCTTCACCAAGCTGGTGGTGGATGCGCAGGACCGGGTCTGGGTGGGCACGCTGGACGGCCTGGTGGTGCGCGGCACCGACGGCGTGCTGCGCCGCGCACCGGAGAGCTACGGCCTCGGCCACGGCCTGGTGTGGCCGTACCGCGCACCCGACGGCGTGCTGTGGATCGTGGCTGGCGAGCGCATCTACCGCATGCTCGATGGCATGCCGCAGTTGCAGCACCGCCTGGCCCCGGGCATGCACATCACCTCGATGCTGCAGGACCGCCACGGCGACCTGTGGCTGGGGACCGAAAACCAGGGGCTGCTGCGCCTGTCGCGGCACGGAGTGGAGCGCCTGCCGGCCGGGCTTTCACTGCCCGGGGGCAGGGTGGTGAGCCTGCGCGAAGACGCCGAAGGCAGCATCTGGGTCGGTGCCAACGGCGGCCTGTACCGGTTGCGCGAAACGCTGTTCAGCAGTTTCACCGAGCGTGACGGGCTCAGCGGCGATTACGTGCGCACCGTGCTGGAAGACCGTGACCGCCAGCTGTGGGTGGGCAGTGCCAGTGGCCTGGACCGGCGCGACGCACAGGGCGTGTTCCATCCGGTGCCGCTGCGCAACCGCGGCGGCAAGACACCGTCGGTGCTGAGCCTGGCCCAGGACCATGCAGGCGGGTTGTGGGTGGGGACGTTTGGAGACGGCATCCTGCACCTGGACGGGCAGGGCCGCATGCTGCGCAGCTACGGTGCCGACGACGGCCTGCTCGGCGGCAACATCCGCGCGATGAGCGTGGATCGCGAAGGCGCTGTATGGGCCGGTACCCAGAAGGGCGTCGCCCGGCTCGATGCCAATGGGGTAACCGTGCCGATGGTGCCGGGCATGCCCACCGGCCTGGTCACCGCGCTGGCCCACGATGCCGAAGGCGACCTGTGGGTGGGCACCATCGAAGGCATCAGCGTGCTGCGCGGCGACCATGTGCAGCGCATCGACCTGGCTCCGCTGGGCGGCGGTCGCAGTGTGTTCGGTTTCCAGCAGATCGGCGATGCGATGTGGATCAGCAGCGACCGCGGCCTCTATCGCTACCAGGACGGTACCCTGTCGCGGGTGGGGCTGGAGCAGGGCATGCCGGTCGATACCGTGTTCCAGCTGGTACCGGACCGGGTCGGCAACGTCTGGATCAGCAGCAACCGTGGCGTGCTGCGCACCGACATGGCCATGCTCAACGACGTGGCCGACGGGCGCACGCGGCGGATCGAGGTCGAGCATTACAACGAAATCGACGGCATGGCCAATTCGCAGGCCAACGGCAGCTCCGGCCCCTCGGCGATCCTGCGCCAGGACGGCACGTTCTGGGTGGTTACCGCCGGCGGCCTCAGCACGGTGGACCCGCTGCGCCTGCAGCGCTTCCGCGAACGGCTGGCGCCGCCGGCGGCGATCGAAACGGTGCTGGTCGATGGCGTGCCGCTGCACTGGCAGGGCGCCAACCACAACACGCTGCCCGGTGGTCGCCGGCTCAGCATCAGCTACGTGGGCCTGAGCTATCTCATGTCCGAACGCATCCGCTACCGCACCCGGCTGGAAGGCCTGGACAGCGCGTGGATCGAACGCGGCCAGCAGCGCAGCGTGGAGTTCATCGGCCTGCCGCCGGGCGATTACACCCTGCACGTGTCCGCGGCCCACCCGGGCGGCGCCTGGGGCGACAGCGAGGCGGTGTGGTCGTTCACGGTGGAACCGTTCCTGTGGCAGCGGCGCAGCGTGCAGTTCGTCTGTGGCCTGCTGCTGCTGGCCGGGCTGGTGGCGTTGTACCGCTACCTGATCAAGCGTTACAAGGCCAGCAACGTACGCCTGGCACGCAAGGTCGATGCCGCCACCCGCGACCTCAAGGCGCAGACCGCCAGCCTGCAGGCGTTGAACGAAGAGAAGACCCAGCTGGCCGCGCGTTTGGCAGTGCAGGCCGAACAGTTCGAGCGGCAGGCGCGCGAGGATGCGCTGACCGGGCTGCCCAACCGCCGCGCGTTCGACGAAGCGCTGGCGCGCGACTTCGCCCGCTCGCAACGCAGCGGCCACCCGCTGTGCCTGGTGGTGCTGGACATCGACCACTTCAAGGAAGTGAACGACCAGCACAGCCACAGCGTGGGCGACGTGGTGCTGACCGAAGTGGCGCGGGTGATCGCGTCGGCCTGCCGTGATTCGGACATGCCCGCGCGCACCGGCGGTGAGGAATTCACGCTGCTGCTCAACGACACCCGCCTGGCCGAAGCGGCACAGGTCTGCGCGCGCCTGCGCGGGCTGTTCCATGACCATCCGGACTGGGCTGGCGTACCTGGCCTGCAGGTGACCTTCAGCGCCGGGCTGGTCGAACTGGAGGCCGGGGACCGCACCCCGATGCTGCTCTACCAGCGCGCCGACCGCGCGCTGTACCGTGCCAAGAGCGAAGGCCGCGACCGCACCGCGATCGGCTGATCAGGGGCGCGGCCAGGCGTTGGCGATCTTGCAGAACAGCTTGGCGGTCTGCTCGGTGTCATACACCGCGCTATGCGCTTCTTCCGCATCCCACCCAAGACCGGCAGCCGTGGCCGCCCGTGCCAGCACGGTCTGGCCATAGGCGATGCCGGCCATGGTCACCGTGTCGAACACGCTGAAGGGGTGGAACGGGTTGCGTTTGTGCCCGACCCGGTTCACCGCCGCATTGATGAAGCCCAGGTCGAAGTGCGCGTTGTGGCCGACCAGGATGGCGCGCTGGCAGCCGTACTTCTTCACCGCCGCGCGCACCGGCGCGAAGATGTGGTCCAGCGCGTCCTTTTCCGCCTTGGCCAGCCGGAACGGATGGTCGAGGATGATGCCGGTGATCTCCAGCGACTTCGGGTCGATGTCCAGCCCTTCGGCCGGCACCACGTGGGCGCTGGCGGTCTGCCCGGGAAAGAGCAGGCCGTTGTCGTCCATTTCGATCGGCACCGCGGCGATCTCCAGCAGCGCATGGCGCTGGCTGTCGAAGCCGCCGGTTTCCACATCCACCACCACCGGCAGGAAGCCACGGAAGCGGGTCGCCATCATGCGCTGGGCGGCAGAGGGCATGTCTTCAGCGGCCACCGGCGCGCCGGTGGTCTGGGTGGGGTCTTGAGTCATGCAGCGAGTTTAGCAGAGCGGCCTGACCGTCCCATGGCGGCGGTGCCAGACCGCCACGCCAAGCAAGGCGGTGCCAACTGTGGCCAACACCAGGGCCGGACCCGGCAGCAGCCACCCCAGCGGCCAGGCGGCGGCCAGCGCCAATCCGCCCCAGGCCAGCGCGTCGGCCCGGCCGCGCGGATCCCGGAGCAGCCAGCCATCCACGCTCAGCCGCCCGGCACCCTGCAGCAGCAGCGGCAGCAGCATGGCGACGAACAACAGCGGCAGCTTGAAGTTGCCCTGGCCCTGGTCGCTGATCGCATAGCCCTGCGCCAGCGAGGCGAGCGAGTCCCACTGCGCAGGCCAATGGACGGCAGCGGTCGCCACTACCGTCAGCCCGATCAACAGCGCGGCGGTGGCCCGGGTGGCCACGCCCAGCAGCAGGCAGATGCCGCCGATGAGTTCGATCCACGTCGCCGCCTGCCAATTGAACTCGGCCGGCAACCAGCGCAGTGGCAGCGGAAAGTTCGATTGCACGTTGTCGAACCAGTTCACCCCGCGCCATTTCTCCAGCCCGGATTCCAGATATTCCCAGGCCAGCAGCACGCGCAGTCCCAGTGGCGCAAGCCAGGCGCCGAGTCCATCAAGACGGGGGCGCAGGGTGGAGGCAAGGCAGCGGGGGAAATGCATGGGGACAGCCCGGTAAGTGGAGGTCCCTTGAAGAGGGCCAGCGCGCGATGAACGATGCGGGCGCCGGCGGCATCGTTCAGCCGTGGGTTGGGGACCGGGCAGGACCGATCACGCCGGTCGCGAGCAACTGCGCCAACAGGGCACGTCCGGCCGGTTCCAGCCCGGCCGCGTCCAGTCCATTCGCCTCGGCCAGCTGCGCAAGGTGCGCGGCGCCGCTGCGGTGTCCGGGGGCCTGCATCTGGATCAGCAGCTGCCACGCCAACGGGCTGAGCTGCGAAAACACGATGCGGCCATCGGCCAGCCGGCGTGCCAGCAGGAAGGTCGGTTCGGGCGGCGGGTCCACCGGCTGGAAGGCTGCCCCGATCTGCTGCACCGGCCACTGGTACGCCAAAGGCCATGCCAACGGGGAACGCTGCAGCAGGCAGCGCCAGGCATCGATATCCGGACGAGGCGGTTCGAGCGGCAGCGCATCCTGCGACTGCAAGGCCAGTTCCACCCATTCGTAATGCGCCAGCTCGGCCAGGAACGGACGCGGCAGCGTGTCCTGCCGCTGCAGCCACTGCACGAACTCGGCAGCGACCTCGGTGAACAACGGCGAGGCGCAGCGGTGCTCGATGAAGTAGCGCCGGCACAGCGCCTGCCATTCCGCGCCGTCCAGCATCTGCAGCAGTACCGGGAAACTGCTGCCCAGCAGCGCCTGCAGGTTGTTGAACAGCAGATCGCGGTAGATCTGCAGCCGCCGCGGCTCCAGGTCGGGAGGCGACGGTTCATGCGCCGGATCGCGCAGGTGGCGGGTCAGGGCGAACTGCTGGTCACGCAACAGGTCGCTCATGCCGCCGCATCCAGGATGCGGCGCATCTGCCGCAGCTCCGCCTGCAGTTCGGCATACGGCGGCAGGTTGAAGTCGCGTTCGAGCAGGCCAGGACGCGGGCCGAACCGGGCGCAGGCATGTTCCAGCAGCGCCCACACCGGCCCCACCACGGGGCTGCCATGGGTGTCGATCTTCAGGTCATCGGCTTCATCGAAGTGCCCGGCCACATGCAGGCAGACGATGCGTTCGGCAGGCAGGCCGTCGATGTACGCGACCGGGTCGAAGCCATGGTTGATGGCGTTGACGTAGACATTGTTGACGTCCAGCAGCAGGTCGCAGTCCGCTTCCTGCAGCACCGCCGTGGTGAATGCCAGTTCGCTCATCGCCGCATGCGGGGTGAGGTAGGTGGATACATTCTCCACTGCGATGCGCCGGCCCAGCCGGTCCTGCACCTGTGCGATGCGGGCCGCGGTGTGGCGGATGGCCTCGTCGGTGAACGGCAGCGGCAGCAGGTCATACAGGTGGCCGTCGTCGCTGCAGTAGCTCAGGTGTTCGCTGTAGAGGCGCACACCGTGTGCGTCCAGGAAACGCCCGACCTGGTCGATGAACGCCACGTCCAGCGGCGCGCTGCCGCCCAGCGACAGTGACAGTCCATGGCAGGTCAGGGGATGGCGCGCGCTGAGCCCGCGCAGGCGCTCGCCCATCACGCCGCCCAGCCCGATCCAGTTCTCCGGCGCGCACTCGAGGAAATCGAAATCGCCCGGCGGTGCCTGTTCCAGGTCATCGAGCAGGGCGCGGCGCAGCCCCAGTCCCACCGCCGTTGCAGGCAACGGCAGTGGGCGTGCAGGGCTCACGCGGGTGCGCGGATCAGTGCCCGGCACCGCACTTGCCTTCGCCGCACTTGCCTTCGGCGGTCTTCTTGGCGGCAGGCGCAGGCTTGGCCTTGGTCTTGTCGGCGCCACACTTGCCTTCGCCACACTTGCCCTCCGCGGGCTTCTTTTCGGCAGCATGCGAGGTGGCCTTGTCGGCACCGCACTTGCCTTCGCCGCATTTGCCTTCGGCCGTCTTGGAATCGGCTTTGGGCGCGGCCTGGGCAGCCAGGGCGTAGCCCTGGGCCAGGTCGGTCATCGACAGGGCCGAGGCGGTCCCGGCCAGGCCGAGGCCGCCGGCAAGCGCGGCACAGGCCAGCAGGGAAGCGTGTTTGGTGGAGAGGGTCATGCGCAAAGCTCCTTGTAATGCCCTTTCATGGGCAGGGGTGTTGCCGGGGAAGCATGCCGGATTGCCGGCACGCGGGGAACATCAGGCCAGGTACTCGCGGGCCATGACGCGGGCGCGGTGCAGCCGGGCCTTGATGGTTTCGGGGGTGGTGGCCAACCGTGCGGCCAGTTCGGCGATCGACAACCCCTCCAGGTCGCGCAGCAGGATCACTTCGCGGTAATGGGCGGGCAGCGATTCGAGCGCAGCGGCGCAATCGCGGCGCAGGTCCAGGTTGTCGCGCTGGGCCGGCGGCAGGATCTCCTCGCGCAGTTCTTCGTGCCGCCACTGGCAGCGCGCACGCTTGAGCCGGTTGCACTCGCGCTTGACGATGCGGAACGCCCACGAGGTGAAACACTCGACCAGGCGCAGGTCGCACAACCGTCGTGAAACGGTGATCAGGCTTTCCTGCACCGCGTCCTCAACATCGTTGATGACGCAGTGGTACTCGGCATAGCGGCGCAGGTGCTGGCGCGAATGGCGCAGGACGCGGTCCAGCGCGGCGCGGTCGCCGCGATGGGCGGCGGCAAGTTCGTGCGGGCAGAGGCGGTGCATGCGGTCGGCGGATCCTGTTCAACGTGGCACAGGATAAGAGCGTGCGCGGGGCCGCAAGGATGCGCGGGTCGCCGATCTGAGACAGGGGCGATTCAGTACCAATGGTGCGTTCGCGACATTACCGGATGTTCGCGACACCCCGGGACGGCGATGACCCGGCCGCAAACGCAGACGCGCCGGGAGGACCCGGCGCGTCGCGTGGACTGGGCTGTCGCCAGTGAATCAACGGCCGTTGAGCACCACGTCGGCGATCAGGCCGGTGGCGACCGCGATCAGCACGTAGCGGTCATCTACCTTGCGCCACTGCTGGCCGCGCTTGGGCGCATGCAGGCCGTGGCGCCTGTAGTCGCTTACGTACGCGCCACGATGATCCTTGTCCAGGTGGCCGCCACGGCGCGGCGGATCGTGGCGGTCGTGCCCGCGCGACGGGCCATGTTTGCGGTCATCGCGCTGGTCATGGCGGTCGCGGTTGTCGCGGTCGTCATGGTGGGGCGGGGCGGCGAAGGCGGAACCGGTCGCGGCAAGCAGGGTCAGCGACAGCGTAGCGGCGAGGAAACGTTTCATGGTGCAGGCCCTCTGGAGCGGTGGGGTGGAACGCAGGTCCAGAGTGGAATTTTTCAGCTGAATAGGCAATTAAAAAAGGCCGATACGCAGTATCGGCCTGTATCGGCGTGTAACACGCCCCGGCGCGTGCTTACAGGCGCTCGGTACTGGTCTCGTCGCGCTTCTCGCGCGGCGGCAGCGCCTGCTCGCCGTGCACCAGGAACCACACGTTCTCGGCGATGTTGGTGGCGTGGTCGCCCACGCGTTCCAGGTTCTTGGCCATGAACAGCAGGTGGGTGCACGGGGTGATGTTGCGCGGGTCTTCCATCATGTAGGTCAGCAGCTCGCGGAACAGCGCGGTGTACTGCGCGTCCAGCCGGGCATCGTCCTCGCGCAGCGCCAGCGCGGCGGCGGCGTCGTTGTCGCGGTAGGCCTCGATGGCACGCCGCACCTGCTGGGCGGCCAGCCGGCCCAGCGACCGCAGGCCCTGGATCTGCGGCAGCGGCGGCACTTTGCTCAGCGCGATCGAGCGCTTGGCGACGTTGGCCGCATAGTCGCCGATCCGCTCGATGTCGGCCGGGATGCGCAGGCCGGCCAGGATCTCGCGCAGGTCGCGCGCCATCGGGCCGCGCAGCGCCAGGCGCATCACGTCATGGCTGATCTGCTGCTCCAGGCTGTCGATCGCCTCATCGTTGGCGATGATGCGCTGGGCAGCGTTGTCGTCGCGGCGCTCGATCACGTCCAGCGCCGCTTCCAGCTGCGCTACGGACATTTCGCCCATGCGCACGATTTCGGCCACCAGCCGCTGCTGTTCTTCGTCGTAGCTCTTGACGATGTGGTCGTTCGGAATGTTCATTGTGATGTGCTCGATTGTCTGGTTGGTGGCATCGTCGCGCAAGCGGCCTGGCTCAGCCGAACCGCCCGGTGATGTAATCCTCGGTCTGCTGCTTGTTCGGCTGCGAGAAGATCACTTCGGTGCGGTCGTGTTCGATCAGGTCGCCCAGGTACATGAAGGCGGTGTAGTCGGACACGCGCGCGGCCTGCTGCATGTTGTGGGTCACGATCACGATGGTGTAGTCGTGCTTGAGCTCTTCCACCAGCTGCTCGATGCGGCTGGTGGAGATCGGGTCCAGCGCCGAGGTTGGCTCGTCGAGCAGCAGCACGTCCGGGCGCAGGGCCACGGCACGGGCGATGCACAGGCGCTGCTGTTGGCCACCGGACAGGCCCAGCGCGCTCTGGCCGAGCTTGTCCTTCACTTCGTCCCACAGCGCACCTTGGCGCAGCGCATGTTCGACGCGGTCGTTCATGTCCGCCTTGGACAGCTTTTCGTGGTGGCGGATGCCGTAGGCGACGTTCTCGAAGATGGTCATCGGGAACGGCACCGGCTTCTGGAACACCATGCCGACCTTGCTGCGCAGGCGGTTCATCGGGTACTTGGGCGAGAGGATGTTCTCACCATCCAGCAGCACTTCGCCGCGCGCTTCCAGCTTCGGGTACAACGCGTAGATGCGGTTGAAGATGCGCAGCAGGGTGGACTTGCCGCAGCCGGATGGACCGATCAGCGCGGTGACGCGCTTCTCGGGCACTTCCAGGCTGATGTTCTTCAGTGCATGGAACTTGTCGTAGTAGAAATCCAGGCCACGGGCGGCCAGCTTGATCGGCGCCGGGTTGCCCAGCGATTCATGCGAGGCCGGCACCGCGATGCGCTGCATCGGCACGGCATTGGTGAGGTCGTTCATGGCGGTGTCCGCGGAAAGGTCAGTCATGGGAGATACGGTTGCGCAGCAGGATGCCGCGCGCCGAAAGGCTTACCAGCAGCACGAACAGGGTCAGCACCAGGGCGCCTGCCCAGGCCAGCGTCTGCCAGGATTCGTAGGGGCTGCCGGCGAACTGGTTCATCACCACCGGCACGCTCGCCATCGGCTGGAACACGTTGCTGTTCCAGTACTGGTTGCCGAAGGCGGTGAACAGCAGCGGCGCGGTTTCGCCGGAGATGCGTGCCAGGGCGAGCAGGATGCCGGTGACGATGCCGGCGGCGGCGCTGCGGTACAGCACCTGCACGGTGACCTTCCACTGCGGGATGCCCAGCGAGAGGGCCGCTTCGCGCATCTGCGAGGGCACCAGGCGCAGCATTTCATCGGTGGTGCGTACCACCACCGGCAGCACGATGAAGGACAGCGACAGCGCGCCGGCGAAGGCCGAGAACTGGCCGCCGGTCTGCATCACGTACAGGGTGTACACGAACAGGCCCAGCACGATGGACGGTGCCGAGAGCAGGATGTCGTTGACAAAACGCACCACCGTGCCTGCCTTGCGGAAGTTGCCGTACTCGGCCAGCCAGGTGCCGGCCAGCACGCCCAGCGGCGTGCCGATGGCGATCGCCAGCGCGCACATCACCGCGCTGCCGAAGAAGGCATTGGCCAGGCCGCCTTCCTGCATGGGCGGCGGGGTCATCTTGGTGAACAGGTCCAGGTTGATCCCGGGCAGGCCCTTGGAGGCCAGGGTGAACAGGATCCAGCCCAGGAAGAACAGGCCGAACAGCGCGGTCAGGCAGGACAGCAGCAGCGCGACGATGTTGACGATGCGGCGGCGCAGGTACAGCGGCTGCGGGTTGTTGGCGACGGCGGTGCTCATCAGTTGCCCTCCTTGCGGGACAGGCGCATCAGCATCAGGCGGGCGATTGCCAGCACCACGAACGTTACGATGAACAGCACGAAGCCGAGCAGCAGCAGCGCCGAGCGGTAGGTCTCGGTGGCCTCGCCGAAGTCATTGGCGATCAGCGCGGCGATGGTGGTGCCCGGTTCCAGCAGCGAGGGCGACAGGCGCACGCTGTTGCCGATCACGAAGGCCACGGCCATGGTTTCACCCAGCGCACGGCCCAGGCCGAGGAAGATGCCGCCGATCACGGCCGAGCGCGTGTAGGGAAGCACGATGTCCCAGCTTACTTCCCACTTGGTGGAGCCCAGCGCGTAGGCCGATTCCTTCAGGCGGGTCGGCACGGTCAGGAACACTTCGCGCATTACCGAGGAGATGAACGGAATGACCATGATCGCCAGCACGAAGCCGGCGGTCAGCACGCCGATGCCCAGCGGCGGGCCCTGGAACAGCGGGCCGATGATCGGCCATTCGCCCAGGGTTTCATTGAGGGTCGGGGTAACGTACTCGGTCATCACCGGAACCAGCACGAACAGGCCCCACATGCCGTAGATGATCGAGGGGATGCCGGCCAGCAGTTCGATGGCGGTACCGACCGGGCCGCGCATCCAGCGCGGGGCCACTTCGGTGAGGAAGAAGGCGATGCCGAAGCTCACCGGCACCGCGATCAGCATCGCGATCAGGGCGGTGACCAACGTGCCGTAGATCGGTGCCAGCGCACCGAACTTGTTCTCCACCGGATTCCAGTCGGAAGAATAGAAGAAGCTCAGGCCCTGCTCCTGCAGGGCATGGCGGCCGCCCCACAGCATCGAGAGCGCGGCGCAGGCCAGGGCGACCAGGACCAGGACGACGGTGGCGATCAGCACCCACCGGAACAGTTTGTCATTGCGGGCGTCACGCAGGTCGCGGGTGGACGGTGCGGGAACAGGCTGGGCGATGGCATTCATGGGTAAGGCTGGGGCCCGTTAGGTAGGGGGCAGGCCCGCGCAGCGCGCGGGCCTGGGTTGCATCATTTGAATTCAGCGGTCCAGTAACCTTCGATCTGCTTCACCAGTTCCGCCGGCAGCGGCACGTAGTGCAGTTCATTGGCCTGGGCCTGGCCGTTCTCGAAGGCCCACTTGAAGAACGCCAGGGTGTCCTTGCTGCGCTTGGCATCCTTGGCCTGCTTGTGCATCAGCATGAAATTGGTGGCGGTGATCGGCCACGCCTGGTCGCCCGGGGCGTTGGTGATGACCAGGTTGAAGTCCTTGGCGCTGGCCCAGTCGGCGCTGGCTGCGGCGGCACCGAAGGTTTCCGCGGTCGGCTGCACCCAGTTGCCGGCGGCGTTCTGCATCGAGGCATACGGCATGCCGTTCTGCAGCGCGTAGGCCAGTTCGACGTAGCCGATCGAGCCCTTGATCTGCTTCACGTACGAGGCCACGCCTTCATTGCCCTTGCCACCCACGCCGTCCGGCCACTGCACCGAGGTGCCTTCGCCGACCTTGCTCTTCCAGTCCGGGCTGACCTTGGACAGGTAGTTGGAGAAGTTGAAGGTGGTGCCCGAGCCGTCCGAACGGTGGACCAGGGTGATCTTGCCGTCCGGCAGCTTCACGCCCGGGTTGGCGGCCACGATGGCCGGGTCGTTCCAGGTCTTGACCTTGCCCAGGAAGATATCGGCCAGCAGCGGGCCGCTCAGGCGCAGCTTGCCGGCTTCCAGGCCGTCGATGTTCACCACCGGGACAACGCCGCCGATGGCGGACGGGAACTGGCCCAGGCCGGCCTGGGCGAGCTCTTCGCTGGACAGCGGCTTGTCGGAAGAACCAAAGTCGACCGTGCCGGCCTTGATCTGGGCGATACCGCCACCCGAACCGATCGACTGATAGTTGACCTTGGCGCCAGTGGCGGCGTTGTAGTCGGCCGACCACTTGGAGACCAGCGGGAAGATGAAGGAGGCGCCGGCGCCGGAAATCTCGGCGGTCAGCTTGTCGCCGGCGGCCGGAGCAGCGGCGGGCGCGCCTTCTGCCGGGGCGTTAGCCTGGCCTTCGGCGGCCGGCTTGCAGGCGGACAGGCCCAGCGCGATGGCCAGGGAAAGGGCGGCGAAGCCGGCCGTATGCAGTTTCATGCGTCACTCCGTAGCGGGATAGGGGGCCGGTCTTGCCGGCTGACGCTGCTATGAAATGATGTTTTTGTTACAGCTTGATGACGTCGTGACCGGGGGCACGCTCGAGGCCCGTGGGGCAAGGGCTGGCGGGGGCTACAGCGGGTGCCGGTGGATCGAGCGCCGGGGCGCCACACCCTTTCCGGCGAATGTCCCCCGGCGTCGGCCTGCGGCCGACACCTCCTCCTTTAATTCGCCTCCAAGGGCATGGCGCCCCGGCGCTCGATCCACCGGCGTTGCACCGTGGTGTCCGCTTTTCCCTGCCAACCGCAAGCCGAGCCCCGTCGCGGCCGGTAGGTCCCTGGCAAATTAAAGGAGGAGGGGCCGGCCGCAGGCCGACGCCGGGGGACATTTGCACAGGGGCCTACCGGTCGCGGCGGGGCCCTCAACGCTCGCGGCAGATTAAAAAAAAAAGCGCGGACCTTTCGATCCGCGCCGGTGGTGCCGCCAGGGGGAGAGAGAGCCTGGCGACACCGTTGCCTGGTAGGTCACGACCTTTGGCCGTGACCCCCTAAAATCAATATTTCAGGTTCTGCGACCAGTAGGTCTCGATCTGCTTGACCAGGGCGTCCGGCAGCGGCACGTAGTCCAGCTGCTTGGCCTGGGCATCGCCGCTCTTGTAGATCCAGCGGAAGAACTCCTGGGTCGCCTTGGCGCTGTTGACGTTCTTGGGTTGCTTGCGGACCAGGATGAAGTTGGTGGCGGTGATCGGCCACGCTTCGGCGCCCGGGGCGTTGGTCATGACCAGGTAGAAGTCCTTGGCGTTGGCCCAGTCGGCGCTGGCGGCAGCGGCGGCGAACGACTCGTCGCTCGGCAGCACGACCTTGCCCGACGCGTTCTTCATCGCGGCGTAAGACATCTTGTTCTGCAGCGCGTAGGACAGTTCGACGTAGCCGATGCCACCCTTGATCTGCTTCACGTACGCGGCAACGCCTTCATTGCCCTTGCCGCCGATGCCGACCGGCCACTGGACCGAGGTGCCTTCGCCGACCTTGGACTTCCACTCCGGGTTGACCTTGGAGAGGTAGTTGACGAAGTTGAAGGTGGTGCCCGAACCGTCCGAGCGGTGCACGACGGTGATCTTGCCGTCGGGCAGCTTCACGCCCGGGTTGAGGGCGGCGATGGCCGGGTCGTTCCAGGTCTTGACCTTGCCCAGGAAGATGTTGGCCAGGGTCACGCCATCGAGCTTCAGCGCACCCGGGGCGATGCCGGCCACGTTGATCACCGGCACCACGCCGCCGATTACCGACGGGAACTGGGCCAGGCCGGCCGCGGCCAGATCTTCCGGCTTCAACGGGGCATCGGACGAACCGAAGTCCACCGTGGCCGCCTTGATCTGGGCGATACCACCACCCGAGCCGATGGACTGGTAGTTGACCTTCTTGCCAGTCGCGGTGCTGTAGTCGGCCGACCACTTGGACATGACCGGATAGATGAACGATGCGCCCGCGCCGGTCACATCGGCGGCATTGGCGGCGAACACGGAGGACGCGGCGAGGACGGCAACAGCGGCGCGCGACTTGAAGGCGTGGATCACGGGGTGGCTCCTGGGATGGATGGTGGTGCGGGGTTTCCCGCCCGGTGCCTATTGCATAACGGTTCCGTGACAGCGCAGCGACTGTCATATGACGCAACCGTGACACCGTTGGTCGGCAGTTCCAGCCACGCAGGGCGTGGCTCTACGCGCTCACGTGCGATGGCGGTGTGCGGCGTAGGGTCGGTCGCCAGACGACTGCAGTGAACGGCTCAACGTCCGGTAACGCATGGAACCGGAACGAAAAAGGGGCGCAGCCCAAGCTGCGCCCCTCCATCACACAATTACATCAGGACTTACCAGAAGAACTGCAGGCGCGCTTCCAGGATGTTCGGGTCGTCGTTGACGAAGGTGCGCGTGGCCGAGCTGTACTTCTTGCTGTCCACCATCACGTAGTTGAGGGCGAACTTGGTGTTGGAGCGCCAGTAGTAGTTCACGCCGACGGTCCAGATATCCATCTTGCCGCCCAGCACGCCGTCCACGATCGGCGGACGACCGGCAACCGGGTTGGCGTTCAGATGGCCATCATCCAGGTTCATCGAATCATAGCGCGCGCCCAGCTGCCACATGCCACGGCCCGGTTCGTCCGGCAGGCCGGTGGTCGGCACGCCGCTCTTGTAACCCCAGGTCTCGCCGGTGATGTTCCACAGCCCGCTGACATAGAAGCCGTCGCTGGTGTAGTTGTCGCGCGTCATGCGCTTGGCTTCGCTGGTGTAGTACTCGGCCTGGGCCTTGAACGGGCCGCCGATGTACATGGCTTCGGCACCGATGGTCTTGACCCGGTCGGTGTCGGTCATGTTGCCGCTGTCGACCAGGCGTGCGGTGGCCAGGTCGGCGTTCGGACGGGCGCGCACGCGCAGGGTGTCCGCGTCGGTGTCGTAGTCGACATAGCTCAGGCCGAAGTGCAGGACCTGTCCCTTGTCGTTGATTGGCGCCCAGGTGCCACGTGCGCCATAGCCGCTGCCGTGGGCCAGGTTGCGGGTCAGCTCACGGCCGAAGGCGCTGGCGGTGACCGACCAGTTGTTGTCGCCGAAGCTGTAGGCGCCACCGAGGCGGCGGGCCACGGCGTAGGTGTTGGTGACCGCAGCCTTGGAGATGAAGTCGTTGTTCTTGGTGCTGGACAGCTCTTCCAGGCTGTTGGGCTGCTTGAACTGGCCCAGCTGCACGAAGTGGTTGGCGTTGCCGGCCAGCTTGTACTTGACGTTGGTGTCCAGGAACTTGTCGGCCTTGGCGTCGTAGCCGACCACCCATTCCACGTTGCCCGGGCCCTTGCCCTTCAGCACCAGCTCGGCGCGACGCAGTTCGAATTCGCTGTCCTTGCCGTTGGCGGCATCGCCACCGTTGAGATCGGTCACATCGTTGTCGAACCAGTTGCCGTCGGCCTGGACCAGGCCTTCGAAGGTGATCTCCGAGCCGCCGATCACGTCGATGGCCACTTCAGCGTGGGCGGCCGGCACGAACAGCGCAGCAGCCACGGCCGCAGTGAGGAGTTGGCGATGCAGTTTCATGGAAAGGAGCCTTGCAGGCAGGTGGGAAGATGCTGCGCAGGCTAATAAGTGAAGATTGCGTAAATATGACAGTTTCAGACAAAGCAGCCCCAGGCCCGGGCACGGCGGCTGCTGGGGTTGCTCAAACTGCCCGAATCAGATGACTGCCCGGTTGCGCCCAGATGGCAGTCGCCGCCGTCGCTCAGGCGGCGGTTTTCTGCTTGAAGCGGCACAGGTCACGGATCACGCACTGCGGGCAGTCCGGTCTGCGCGCCTTGCACACATAGCGGCCATGCAGGATCAGCCAGTGGTGGGCGTCGAGCAGGAACTCGGCCGGAATCACCTTGACCAGCAGGTCTTCCACTGCGCGAACGTCCTTGCCGGGGGCCAGCCCGGTGCGGTTGGCCACCCGGAAGATGTGCGTATCCACCGCCATCACCGGTTCGCCGAACGCAGTGTTGAGCACCACGTTGGCGGTCTTGCGCCCGACCCCGGGCAGGGCTTCCAGCGCGGCGCGGTCACGCGGCACGTCACCGCCATGCTGGTCGATCAACAGGCGGCAAGTGGCGATGACATTCTTCGCCTTGGCGTTGAACAGGCCGATCGTGGCGATGTACTTCTTCAGTCCGTCCTCGCCCAGCGCCAGGATCGCCTGCGGCGTGTTGGCCACCGGGAACAGTTTGCGCGTGGCCTTGTTGACGCCCACATCGGTGGCCTGCGCGGAAAGCGCCACGGCGACCAGCAGTTCGAACGGTGAGCTGTACTCCAGTTCGGTCTTCGGATGCGGATTGAGTTCGCGCAGGCGGGTGAACATTTCAACGACGTCGGCCTTGGGCATGCGCGCACTGCGCGGAGCGGCCTTTGCAACAGGGGTCATCAGGAAGGCTTTCCAGCAGCCCTGGCTTTGGCGCGCGCAAGAATCGCGGCAGCCGCAGGCGGCAGGGCGGGCTTCAGATCGGGAGTGGGGGCCGGCGGCGCGCGTCGCGCATCGCGTTCGGCCGCGCGGCGCGCAAGCCGCTGCGCGCGCTGGCGGTAACGGTCACGCGCCGCCCAGGCGCGCTGCAGCTGCTGCTGGGCCTGCAGCAGGCGGGCGGGCAGGTCCGGGTGGCCGGGCAGCAGGGCGTCGTCGCCAGGGCCGGGCACGTAGTCCATCAGGCCGGCGTCCAGCGCGGCATCCAAGCCATCCGCCAGCACCAGCTGCAGCAGGCGCGCCGGCGCCGGCCCGGCGGCGTCACCTCCCTGAACCGTGGGGCGGTTGACCCCGGGCGCTGGGGTGGCACCATCGTCGGCAACGGACAGGGGCGCGTCGGCCACGGCAGAAACTCCTGGTAAAACGTTAAAAAAAAGTGATTTTGAACTCTGGAAACGAAAGCAGGTCATAGCCTTCGTCGTTAGTGGCGGTTCAACGTTGCGGCGGCTATCCTAACCCGTCGCCTCAGGGCGGCCCAATGCGTCCTGAGTTACCACCCCTGGAGAAACGTTTGATGAAGTTGCGTTCTATCGCGGTCGCCGTCGCGGCCCTGGCCCTGACGGGCAATGCCTTCGCCCAGGACACTTCGTCCGAAAAGGGCAAGCTGAGCTATTACTTCGGTTACGACTACGGCAACAACCTGGCTGAGCTCACCGGTCGCGGCGAACAGCTGGACATCAATTCGGTGGTGAAGGGCCTGCAGGATGCCTACGCCAAGAAGCAGCCGGCAATCACCGCCGACCAGCTGAAGCCGGCCGTCGAAGCCTTCCAGAAGCGTGAGCAGGGTCGTGCCGCTGCCGCCAAGGCCGAGTACGAAAAGGCTGCCGCCGAAAACAAGACCAAGAGCACTGCCTTCCTGACCGCCAACAAGGCCAAGGCCGGCGTGCAGGCGCTGCCGAGCGGCGTGCAGTACCGCGTGATCGAAGCCGGCAAGGGCGCCAAGCCGACCCAGGCCAGCACCGTGCAGCTGGAAGTGGCCGGCCCGTACCCGTTCGGCACCCGTCCGACCGAAGCCCGCCCGGCGCAGCAGATCCCGTCGATCAAGGTCAGCGAAGTCGAAATGAAGGCCATGCGCGAAGTACTGCTGCAGATGCCGGCCGGTTCGAAGTGGGAAGTCACCCTGCCGCCGGAACAGGCCTACGGTGCCGACCCGCGTACCCCGTTCCCGCCGAACGTCGCCGTGCAGTTTGAAATCAAGCTGGTCAGCGTCAAATAAGAACGGCTGAAAACAACAAAACGCGTCGATGGCAACATCGGCGCGTTTTTTGTTTTCAACACACTCGCAGCGCCGACCGTTGGTCTGCTCTCGCAGTGTTGGAACCGCGCCATTCGCGTTACTGTTGCCCGGTGCACTTTCCGGAAACCCCCGCCCATGCCATGCCGAGCCCCTGCATCGGAACCTGCGCGCTTGATCGCGCCGGCCTGTGCGGCGGCTGCCTGCGCAACGTGGATGAAATCACCCGCTGGTCGACGATGACCCGACACGAACAAGAACATGTGATGCGGCAGGTGCTGCCGCTGCGTGAGCAGCTGCGGCAGTCGCTGGGTGGCTCACTGGCCGACCACGAGCGCCTGTTGCGCGCGCTGCACCCGCTCGATGCACCCCCCGGTGGCGATGGCTGGAACCGCAGTGAACTGGCCGACCTGCTGCCGCCCGGCCCGCCAGTGGAAGCCGCGGTGCTGGCCGGGATCATTCCGCGTGCCAGCGGCGCGCAGGTGCTGCTGACCCGGCGCACCGATACGCTGCGCCAGCATGGCGGCCAGGTCGGCTTCCCGGGCGGCCGCCAGGAGCCGGACGACCGCGACGCGGTGGCCGCCGCGATCCGCGAAAGCAACGAAGAAATCGCGCTGCCGCACGACCAGGTGCAGGTGCTGGGCTACCTGGATCCGTTCGTGACCATTACCGGGTACCGGGTGATGCCGGTGGTGGCGGTGATCGACCCGGGCTTCGTGGCGGTGCCGCAGCCGGATGAAGTGGCCGAAGTGTTCGAAGTGCCGTTCGATTACCTGATGGACCCGGCCAACCTGCACCAGGTCGAGATCGACCACCGCGGCCGCATTCGCCACGTGCTGGAATACGGCTGGCCGGGCCAGCGCATCTGGGGCGCCACCGCCGCCATCCTCTACAACCTGCGTCGCCGCCTGGAGCAACTGGAATGATGACCGCGAACCCGACCCCGTGGACCACTCTTGTCGATGTGGCGACGCTGTCCAGCGCGCTTTCGCAGGGGGATACGCGCCTGCTGGATGCGCGCGCCACCGCCAGTACGGCGCCGCGCGTGCTGGATGCGCGTTTTTCGCTGGCTGATCCGCAGTCCGGCGCGCGCGATTACGCCGCCGGGCATCTGCCCGGCGCCCTGCGCGCAGACGTCAACCGCGACCTGGCGGACATGAGCGTGGTCGGCCACGGCCGCCACCCGTTGCCGGACAGCGATGCGTTCGCCGCCACGCTGGGGCGGTGGGGAATCGGTCCGGATACCCAGGTCGTGGTCTACGACGGCGGCGACGGCAGCATGGCGGCGGCGCGCGCGTGGTGGCTGCTGCGCTTGATCGGACACACACAGGTGGCGGTGCTCGATGGCGGCCTTGCGGCGTGGCAGGCGGCCGGTCTGCCGTTGACCACGGACGTGCCCGAGGTGCTGCCGTTGCCGGCCTATCCGGGGCGTTTCGATACCCGCCAGGTGGCCTCGGTGGACGAGATCGCCGCGCGCTTGAAGCATGCGCCGGGCTGGCTGCTGGATGCGCGTGCCGGTGAACGGTTCCGGGGTGAGGTGGAGCCGCTGGATCCAGTGGCGGGGCATGTGCCCGGGGCGGTGAACCGCCCGTTCGCGTTGAATGTGGCCGACGGCCGCCTGCGGCCCGCAGCCGAATTGCAGGCCGCGCTGCGGCCGCTGATCGGGACGCATGATCCGCAGCAGGTGGTGTTGATGTGCGGGTCGGGCGTGACCGCCTGCCATCTGCTGTTGGCGATGGAAGTGGCCGGGCTGCACGGCGCGCGGGTCTATGCCGATTCGTGGAGCGGGTGGGTCAGCGATTCAAGCCGACCGGTCGCGACCGGCGCGTAGTCGCCGTCACCAAGGCGTCAACGAATGGCGCAGGCAGAGCGGACTGTCAGTCCGCTGCTCTTCGCGTCGACCGCAGGCTGCACGCCAACGGCAGCGGACTGACAGTCCGCTCTACCCCCCCAGCGGACTCAGCGTCACCGCCGCCAGCACCCGCGGCCACGGGAACAACGGGCCCGGGTCGCGCTTGCGCAGCACGCGCCGGTCCGGGTCGTCGCTGGCTACTTCTTCCCGGGTGTCCAGCGCCTCGTGCCCGGCGATGTGGTGCAGGGCGGGCAGGGTGTCGCACAGATGCTGCAACAGGTCGATCAAGGCCGCGATCTGGGCCTCCGGATAGGGTTCGTCCATCGCCTGGTGGCGTGAATCCAGCCAGTGCGGGTAGCGGCCGGTGTTGACCAGCTCGATGCCGACCGAACGCGGGTTGTACCCGCTGACGTGGTGAGCCACGCGCTCGACCGGGACGTACTGGACGATGCTGCCGTCGCGGTCGATGTAGAAGTGCCCGCTGTTGCCGCTGCCGCTGTCGTACAGCACGCGCTCGCCGTAGCTGCGCGCCATGGCCAGGTCGGGCAGTTCGGTGCAGTGGATCACCACCAGATCGATGTCATCCGGCGCGCGCTCGCCCAGCTGCGCCACGTAGGGCAGCGGCTGCGAATCAATGCGGGGCGGGGCGCGGTCGGGCATGCGCCGATGCTAGCATTCAGGCATGAGCGCTTACATCGATTTCCACGCGGTGGCTGCATGAGCCGCGGCCACTGCATTCTTTCCCACGGCTTCGAAAGCGGCCCGGACGCCACCAAGGTAACCGCCCTGGCCGAAGTGGCCGAGCGGCTGGGATGGACCCACGAACGGCCCGATTACACCGACCTGGATGCCCTGCGTGAGGTAAGCAGTGTGGGGGATGTCCGTGCCCGCCTGCAGCGCCTGGTCGAGCGCGCCAGCGCCGCCGCCGCGCAAGGCCCGGTCGTGCTGGCGGGTTCCTCGCTGGGCGCCTACATCTCGGCCATCGCCTCGCTGCAGGTCCCGACCCGGGGTCTGTTCCTCATGGTGCCGCCGACCCGGATGGGGCCGATGCCGGCGCTGGATGCCGCCCGCGTGCCCACCAGCGTGGTCCACGCCTGGCACGATGAGCTGATCCCGGCCGCCGATGTGATCGCCTGGGCCCAGGCCCGGTCAGCCCGTCTGCTGCTGGTGGACGACGGCCACCGCCTGAACAACCACGTGGACGCCTCCGCGCAGGCCTTCGAGGCCCTGCTCGCCACCCTCCGGTAGAGCGGGGCTCTGACCCGCTGCATTCCGGTAGCGGTTCGGCCAGCCAGGCAGAGCCCGGCGCTACGCGGCCGCGTGCGGCCCGGTCACGTACAATGGACGGTCCGGCGCCTGCGCCCGGGCCGCCCGCGGTGCCCGTGGGCACCCCCTTCCTGCTGACCTGCGATACCGATCCCGTGAAATTCTTTGTTTCCTGCGCCAAGGGCCTGGAGTACCTGCTCGCCGACGAACTGCTGGCGCTGGGCCTGCCCAGGGCCACTGCCACCATTTCCGGCGTCAATGCCGAGGGCGAGCTGCCGCAGGCACTGAAGGTCGTGTTGTGGTCGCGCCTGGCCAGCCGGGTGCTGTGGCCGCTGGCCGAGTTCGACTGCCCGGACGAGGGATCGCTGTACCAGGGCGTCTCCTCGATGCCGTGGGAGCAGCACATCAGCCCCGAGCTGACCCTGTCGGTGGACGCCCATGTGTCGGGGACCGAAATCACCCACGCGCGCTTCGCCGCGCAGCGGGTCAAGGACGGCGTGGTAGACAGCCTGCGCGCGCAGGGCCTGGAACGACCGTCGGTGAACACCGAGTTCCCGGACGTGCGCATCAATCTGTCGCTGCGCAAGGGCCGCGCCTCGATCTCGATCGACCTCGGCGGCGGCCCGATGCACCGGCGCGGCTGGCGCATGGCGCAGAACGAGGCCCCGCTGAAGGAAAATCTGGCGGCCGCCGTGCTGATGCGCGCCAACTGGCCGAAGATCCATGCCGAGGGCGGCGGCCTGCTGGATCCGATGTGCGGCAGCGGCACGTTGCTGATCGAAGGCGCGCTGATGGCTGCCGACGTGGCCCCGGGCCTGCAGCGGCATGGCAGCATTCCGCCGAGCCGCTGGCTGGGCTTCGACCGCGAGGCCTGGAACGCCCTGATGGCCGATGCGCGCACCCGCGAGCAGGCCGGGCGCGCCGCGCTCAAGCAGGTCATCCACGGCAGCGACATCGACCCGCATGCGATCCGCGCGGCCAAGGAAAACGCGGAGACCGCCGGTGTCGCCGAGGCGATCTGGTTCGGCGTGCGCGACGTGGCCGACGTGCAGGTTCCGCCGCAGGAAACCGGCTGTGTGGTGTGCAACCCGCCGTATGACGAACGCCTGGCTGCCGACGCGGTGCTGTACCGCCGCCTGGGCGACGCGCTCAAGCGCGCCGTGCCGCAGTGGCGGGCCAGCCTGTTGTGCGGCAGCGCCGAACTTGCGTTCGCCACCGGGCTGCGCGCGAACAAGAAGTACCAGCTGTTCAACGGCGCCATCGAGTGCGCGTTGATCGTATGCGATCCCATCGCCGTACCGCAGCGCGAGAACGCGGGCCAGCCGCGCGAGCTCAGCGAAGGCGCGCAGATGGTGGCCAACCGGCTGCGCAAGAACATCCGCAGGTTCAAGACCTGGAAGGCGCGCGAGCAGGTCACCTGCTACCGCGTGTATGACGCCGACCTGCCCGAGTACGCCGCCGCGATCGACGTGTACGAAGAAGACGGTGGCGCTGGCCGCACCTTCCTGCACGTGCAGGAATACGCCGCGCCGGCCACCATCCCGGACGTGGACGTGCGCCGCCGCCGCAACGAGCTGCTCTCGGCCGCGCGCGAGGTATTCCAGGTGCCGGCCGAGCAGGTGGCGCTGAAGTCGCGCGAGCGCGGCAAGGGCGGCAGCAAGTATGGCCGCTTCGAACAGCGCGGCGAATTCGTGTTCGTGCGCGAAAACGATGCGCTGCTGCGCGTGAACCTGTTCGATTACCTGGACACCGGCCTGTTCCTGGACCACCGCCCGCTGCGCTGGCACATGGCCAAGGAAGCGCAGGGCAAGCGCTTCCTCAACCTGTTCTGCTACACCGGCGTCGCCAGCGTGCAGGCAGCGGTGGCCGGTGCGGCCTCCACCACCAGCGTGGACCTGTCCGGTACCTACCTGCAGTGGTGCGCCGACAACCTGGCCCTGAACGGCAAGGGCGGCAGCCAGCACCAGCTGATCCAGGCCGATGCACTGGCCTGGCTGGAAGCCGAGCGGCATCGGTTCGATGTGATCTTCTGCGATCCGCCGACCTTCTCCAACTCCGCCCGCGCCGAGGATTTCGACGTGCAGCGCGAGCATGTGCGGCTGCTGCGTGCGGCCGTGGCGCGGTTGAGCCCGGAAGGCGTGCTGTACTTCTCGAACAACTTCCGCCGCTTCAAGCTGGACGAGGAAGCGATCAAGGAATTCGCCGAGTGCCGCGAGATCTCGGCCGACACCATCGGCGACGATTTCGAGCGCAACCCGCGCATCCACCGCGCGTGGGAGTTGAGGCGTTACGGGGCGTGATGTAGAGCCGACTGTTAGTCGGTTTGCACTTGAGTTCCCGTTGCCACCGGAAGAGCAGCCGACTGACAGTCGGCTCTACAGCGCGGCGGCGCCCAGGCCCAGCACCGGCAACGCCCAGGCCAGCGGCGCGATCCAGCGCGGTCGCCAGGGATACAGGCCGAAGGCGATCAGCAGGCCGCTGACCGTCATCGCGCCCAGCCACAGCACCGGGCCGGCGGCCCAGCCGTGGTCGGCCACGCAGATGCCGAACGCGGTCGCCAGCAATGCCCAACCCAGCCAACGCCACAGCCGCATGCGCGCGGGGCCGGCGTGCGCCTTGCCGTGCAGGTCGAGCTGGTGCTTTTCCATCGCCAGCGACAGTGCGGTGAACGCAGAAAAGTTCAATGTGAGCGCCAGCAGCATCATGCGCTGGCCTCGGCGGTATTCGCGGTGGCGGCAAGTGCTGCGGCCTGGCGCCGCTTCTTCTCGGCCGCGCTCAGCGCAGGCTGCCAACGCTGCATGCGCAGGCCGCAGTACGCCAGCATCGCGCCGAAGGCGAGCATCACCAGGTCGAACCCGGCCACCGCCCAGTCGCCGGTTCGCAGCGTTACGCCCAGATGTGCATCGGTGGTGAGCACATTGATCACCGGGATCAGGGCGAACAAGGCCGCGCCCAGGTACAGCTGCCAGGCCCACATCAACCGCTTGGGCCAGAGGAAGGCCGCCAGCAGGGCGGCGCCCCAGGCATAGAAGAACACGCTGGCTTCTGCGTCGGCGCGTTCCGCCATTTCCAGCGGCAGCAACCGGTTACCCCAGAAGTACGCGGCAAACGCGATCGGCAGGCCGGCCACGGCGCCGATGTTGAGCGCATCCACCAGCCGCAGGCCGAAGCCGATCCTGCCGGCCTTGGCGTGCTTGGGGCGCTCCTTGACCGCCCACAGCACTACGCCGCTGGCCACCATCAGGCAACCCACCAGGCCGGACAGGAAGAACAGGGCGCGCAGGCCCCAGTCCGCGAAGCGGGCCAGGTGCAGGCCGTACATCACGCCACGGGTGTGGGTGGCGCCGCCGGGCACCGGGCTGGTCTCGATCAACGCGCCGCTGACCGCGTGGTAGCGCAGCGATGGTGTGTCGATCGACAGCCGCTTGCCATCGCGCTGGTAGATGTCGATCACCGCATTGGCCGCGCCCGGGTGGAACACCGTGAAGCCGCTGACCTGCGCGCCCTTCCATTCGGCACGCGCGCTGTCGAGCAGCTGCTGGATCGGCAGCGGCGCCGCGCTGCCTTCAGCGGCGTCGGCCGGATCGGCCAGGCGCGCGAAGGCCTCGCTGAAGAACGCGTCCTCATCCTTGGGATAAGCCACGCTTACGCCCTGCGGCAGGTACATGAACATCAGCGTGACTATGCCGGTGTAGGTGATCATCGCATGGTAGGGCAGGGCCATCACCGCGCTGACGTTGTGGAAGTCCAGCCACGAACGCAGGCCCTTCTCCGGCCGGAAGGTGAAGAAGTCCTTGAAGATCTTCTTGTGGGTGATCACCCCGGTAATAATCGCCACCAGCATGAACATCGCGCAGAAACCCACCAGGTAGCGCGCCCACAGCACCGGGATATAGTGCAGGTCGAAATGCAGGCGGTAGAAGAAATCGCCGCCCCGGGTTTCGCGCGCGGCCACTTCCTCGCCGCTGGCCGGGTCCACCGTGGCATCGCCGAAGCGGCCACCGCCGCGGCGGCGCTTTTCACCTTCGGCCGGTGGCTTCACCATCGATTCGGGGTTGCGCCAGAACATGCGCATGGCCGGGTTGCGCGGATCGGGCAGGGTCACGTTCCAGCTTTCGGCCTGCGGCGCCTTGTGCTGCAGGAAGGTCACCGCGCGCTCGGCGGCGACCTCGGTGGAGACGCTGCTGCGCGGCAGCTCCGGGCGCATCCAGCGGCTGATTTCTTCGCGGTAGTAGCTGGCAGTGCCGGCCATGAAGATGAGCAGCAACAGCCAGCCCACCAGCAGCCCGGTCCAGGTGTGCAGCCAGGCCATGGACTGGCGGAATCCATTCTTCATGCACGTGCACCCAGTGCGAGGGTGCCCAGCCAGAACAACGCGGTGGGCGCGGCGATGCCGATCCAGGCGCGCAGTGCGGTCCGGGTGGCGAATGCCCACAGCGCGGCGCAGGCGCACAGCACGATCGCCACCAGCATGCCGGTCAGCACCGCTTGCGCGCGGGCGATGGGCAGGGCCACGGCGAAGAACATCGCGCAGGTGGCGGCCAGCGCGTAGCCGCCGAAGATCGCGGCCAACGAACGCGACAGCACTCCCAGCCAGGGGCGGTCGAAGAAACCGCCGAAGCGGTTGAACCAGCTGGCATCAGGCGTGCTGTCCACGGGAACCTGCAATGTCGGGTTGAACAACGAACGTCACCGGCCGGGGCCGGTGACAGGGGGAGGGTGGCCATCCGTGGCCAAGCCGCCGCACAGGGCGGGGGTATCCCTGGAGAACGGTCTTGCCTCTGTCGCGCACCGCAACGCCACCATCGGCGGCGCGCAGGACGGCATCGAGCAAGCACCCAGTGCGCTAATGATAGTCATTATCATTCGCTTCGGCAAGATTGACAGGCGCTTTGCGCCACCCGTTCTTCGCGCGGCGGCTGCAATACTGGCCGCATGACCGACGCAGACCTGCACGCTCTCGACGCCTTGCCCGATCCCGCCGGGCGCGACCCTGACAGGCTGGCAGCCGATGAGGACTGGTGGTCCCAGGTAGCGGCGCTGTACGACCTCACCGACGAGGTGGTCATGCTCGACAACGGCTACTGGGGCGCGATGGCGCGGCCCGTGTTGCAGTCGTATCAGCGCGCCACCGCACGCGTGAACCGTGAGAATGCCTGGTTCGGGCGGCGGGAGTTCCCGGCGTTGTTGGAACACGCGCGTGCAACGCTGGCCGAAGCGCTCGGCGTGGGCCCGGATGAGATCGCGCTGACCCGGGGCGCGACGGAAGCGATGCAGGTACTGATTGCCGGCTATCGGCACCTGTCTCCGGGCGATACCGTGCTGTATGCGGACACCGACCACGAAAGCGCGATCGCTGCCGTGCAGTGGCTGCGCGAACGCAGGGGCGTGGACGTACAGCGCATCGTGCTGCCGGAGCCGTTCGACCATGACGGCATCGTGGACACCTACCGCCAGGCGCTGGCGCGCTACCCGCGCACCCGCCTGCTGCTGCTCACCCAGGTCGGCCATCGCAACGGCATGCTGCTGCCGGTGGCGGAGATCAGCGCACTGGCCCGCGCGGCCGGCGCGGACGTGGTGCTGGATGCGGCCCATGGCGTCGGCCAGGTCGACACGCCGCTGCATGCGCTGGGCGCGGATTTCGTCGGCATCAACCTGCACAAGTGGATCGGCGCACCGGTCGGCATGGGTGCGCTCTACGTGCGTCGCGGACGCGTTCAGGCCCTGGATCCCTGCATGGGCGAGGCCGACACCGGCGATATCGACAGCCGCGTCCACACCGGCACGGTCAACTTCGCGGCGGTCATGGCTTTGCCGGCCGCGGTATCGCTGCACCAGCGGATCGGCGTGGCCAACAAGCGCGCGCGCCTGCTGCGCCTGCGCAACCAGTGGCTGGACGCGCTGCGCGACGACGCCCGGATCCAGCTGCTGGCGTCACCGGATCCGCGTCTGTCCAGCGCCATCGCCGCCTTCCGCCTGCGCGGGCAGGTCAGCCTGGAGGCCAACACCGCCACCGCCGAGCGCATGCTGCAACAGTCCGGTGTGTTCGTGGTGGCCCGCGAGGGATTGGCGTCCGGCGCCTGCGTACGCGTGACACCGGGCATCTTTACCGCCCCCGCGCGGATACAGTCGTTGATCGACGCCGTGCGCGCAGTTGCTGGTTAGGCAGGATTTCCTGCCGCTAGATGTTCAGCGCGAACTGCAGGCCTTGGCGATTTCGGCGTCGATCCGCTCCGGTGCGGGGCGTCCGAACATCTCGCTGATCTCGCGTCGGGAACGCAGTTCTTCGCATTGCTCCGGATTGGCCGCGCCGTCGATCACGGTGCCGCGCACCGGGGGCTCTCCACGGCCAGCGTCAGCCTGCATGCGGCGGCGGGCCTGGTGCAGGTCGCGCTGGGCACGGGTGCGCTCTTCCCACGTGAGGTTGGGGTCTTTGACAATCGGGCGGGTCACGCCGGTGTCCTGCTCGGGTGGGCAGGGTACCGTCTGGTAGATGGTCTGGCCGCCGTTCGCGCACTTGTACACGCGCCCGGCGTGGGCATTGCAGGCCAGCGCGCACAGCGCCAGCGTCATGATCGTCCTTCGCATGGTTCCCCCCGTGGGCCACTCCAGCCCTGAATGCGCGGCAGAATACGCGAACCACGTCTCAAAAACACCCGGGCAATCTGTCAACCGGGCCTGCCACAAACACAGGTAGAGCCACGCCCTGCGTGGCTGCGCAGGGCAGGCGCTACCAACGCATCCAAACGGTCAGGGCATGCAGCAACAGCCCTATCAACCCACCCACCAAGGTGCCGTTGAACCGGATGAACTGCAGGTCGCGTCCCACGCTCAGCTCCAGCTGCTCCACCAGATGCCGCTCGTCCCAGCCCTTCACGGTCTGCGCGATATGGCTGGTCACGCCTTCGCGCAGCCGGCTGGTCAGGCGCTCGGCGCCATCCATGAGGTGCTGGTTGAGCGCCTCGCGCAGTGATGGGTCCTCCTGCAGCGCCTGGCCGATCTTGCCCAGGCTGCGCTGCAGGTGGCCGGCCAGCGCAGACGATTCGCTGGACAGATCGGCGCGCAGGCTGGCATGGATGCGCGCCCACAGGCCCTGGACGTACTCCTGCACCGCCGGGTGGTCGATCACCTGCTGCTTGAGCTGGTCGACCTTTTCCGCCAGTGCCGGGTCGTGGCGCAGGCGCTGGATGTAGTCGCCCAGCCACGCCTCGTAATCCTTGCGCAACGGGTGTTCCGGCTCGGCCAGGATCTGCTGCAGTTCGGCCAGCACCGCGTGCGCCATGCGCTCGGCCAGGCTGTCGCCGATTTCATCAATGGGTTTGACCCAGTTCACCGTGCTGGCGAGCTTCGGCCATTCGCGCTGGATGTAGCGCACGATCAGTTCAGATGCGCGCTGCCGCACGGCGTCGTTGTCCATCCACTGGCTGATCCGGGTCAGCCCTTCGTCCAGCACCCGCTGGTGGCGGTTGTCGGCGGTGAGCAGGCCCAGCAGCTCGCCGGCAGTGGCCGCCGCGTTCCACTGCCGCAGCTGCTCGACCACGAACGCCTGGATGCTGCGGCGAACGGCGGTTTCGTCCAGGAAATCCAGCGCCTGCAGGGCCCAGCCCCGCGCCATGTCGGCCAGCAGCCGCGACCGTGCGGGATCAGCCAGCCAGCTGCCGAGCCGGCTGGCGGGGTCGAATACCTGCAGCCGGGCCAGCAGTGCCTGCGGTTCCAGGAACTGGTCGCGCACGAACACCGCCAGGCTGTCGGCAATGCGCTCCTTGCTGCGCGGGATGATCGCCGTGTGCGGGATCGGCAGGCCCAGTGGGTGGCGGAACAGCGCCACCACTGCGAACCAGTCGGCCAGCGCGCCGACCGCAGCGGCTTCGCAGAACGCGGACACCCACGCCCAGATACCGCGTTCACCGTTGAGATGGCTGATGACGAAGCCGGCCAGCATGGCCAGCAGCATCGCCAGGGCAATGGCTTTGAGGCGGCGTAGCTGAGCGCGGCGGGGGTCGACCGAGGGCGTGCTGTTCATGCCGCAAGTGTATCGACCCGGATGCGAACGCCGCCTCGACAAGCATTCTGGAGGGC